>NZ_SRPF01000014.1 GCF_004785685.1 Marinobacter confluentis
AAGGCGGCAGACTGGTCAAGGAGGTATGCCGGGAGTACGGCATCTCCGATGCGACCTACTACAACTGGAAGTCCAAATACGGCGGTATGGAAGCCTCTGATGTGAAGCGGCTCAAGGAGCTTGAAGAGGAAAACCGTCGTCTGAAGCAGATGTACGCTGAGCTGAGCCTGGACCATAAGCTGCTAAAGGACGTCATCGAAAAAAAGCTGTAAGGCCAGCCGTTCGACGAGAACTGGTGGATTACCTCAAGCAGGCTCATGGCATCAGCACCCGCCGAGCCTGCCGGATCGCTGGCATCAGTGACTCTGTGTATCGCTATCGGCCAGATACGTCGAGAGATACACCCGTGATTGCAGCGCTTCAGAGCGCTGCTGAACGTTACCCAGCTTACGGATTCAGCAAACTGTTCAAGGTATTGAGGCGATGGGGTCATGGCTGGAACCACAAACGGGTGCACCGACTGTATTGTGCGCTCAACCTGAATATGCGTCGAAGGGGCAAGAAGCGGCTTCCAACAAGAAACCCGGAGCCCTTGACCGTGCCAGCAACCGCTAATCTCTGCTGGTCGATGGATTTTATGAGTGACAGCCTGTTCTGTGGTCGCCGCTTCCGGACGTTTAACGTGGTGGACGACTTTAACCGGGAGATCCTGGCCATAGAGGTTGATCTGAACCTCCCGGCCCCGAG
>NZ_SRPF01000015.1 GCF_004785685.1 Marinobacter confluentis
AGTGGTTAGTCTAACCTTCGGGAGGACGATCACCACGGTGTGGTTCATGACTGGGGTGAAGTCGTAACAAGGTAGCCGTAGGGGAACCTGCGGCTGGATCACCTCCTTAAACGAAGCCGAATGCTTCGGTCAGAGTCCACACGAATTACTTGGTTAGCTTGAGAAGAGAGCAAAGGGTCTATACAGACCCGATATCGGTTTGAGTCATTCAACGGGACGATCTCGGGGTTTGGCGCCGGATTCGCGCCAGCTGGCCAGGCGCAGGCTGAGAGAGTGAGGAAGCGTACTTAGGTACGTGACCGAGTGAACGAAGACTGCAACGCAGATCAGGTGGTGCGAAGACAAGCGAAACCGGGTCTGTAGCTCAGTTGGTTAGAGCGCACCCCTGATAAGGGTGAGGTCGGTGGTTCAAATCCACCCAGACCCACCAAAATTGTCCAGCTCGTCGTTATCGAAGACCTTGCATAGCAGGCTATGCGGCGGACTTCGATGCCTAGATCTGAACAATTTTATAGCCTGAGACTCCGTGCGCGGCCGGGCTTAGGTGATAAGTCTAGGGGCTATAGCTCAGCTGGGAGAGCGCCTGCCTTGCACGCAGGAGGTCAGCGGTTCGATCCCGCTTAGCTCCACCAAAAACTTTTACTGACTAACTTCGGGTTAGCAGTGTGCAGAAACAA
>NZ_SRPF01000016.1 GCF_004785685.1 Marinobacter confluentis
TTGTTTCTGCACACTGCTAACCCGAAGTTAGTCAGTAAAAGTTTTTGGTGGAGCTAAGCGGGATCGAACCGCTGACCTCCTGCGTGCAAGGCAGGCGCTCTCCCAGCTGAGCTATAGCCCCAGATGCTTGTCCAGCTTCCGTTACTCGTCGTTGCAGCGCTCGTTCGCCTCAGTCATAACCCATCGAGGGTTACTCCTTCACTCACTCTCGCTGCGCCTAGATTAACGAAATCTGTCCGGCGCCTCTGCTTACGTCGCATGGTGACCAGGATTTTACTGATCTAGGCGTCGAAGCGCGCCGCATAGCCTGCTATGCAAGTGCTTCGACAACGACGAGCAGTGAAATTCTGGTGGGTCTGGGTGGATTTGAACCACCGACCTCACCCTTATCAGGGGTGCGCTCTAACCAACTGAGCTACAGACCCGAAAGTGCGGGCCTGCAAGACCCTTTGCTCTCTTCTCAAGCTAACCAAGTAATTCGTGTGGACTCTGACCGAAGCGTTCGGCTTCGTTTAAGGAGGTGATCCAGCCGCAGGTTCCCCTACGGCTACCTTGTTACGACTTCACCCCAGTCATGAACCACACCGTGGTGATCGTCCTCCCGAAGGTTAGACTAACCACT
>NZ_SRPF01000003.1 GCF_004785685.1 Marinobacter confluentis
GAATACAACGATGAACGTCCCCACGATTCATTGGAAGACCTGACGCCATGGGAATATCTGGCGAAATACCAACAGGCGGAAAGCTCTAATCAGCGGTGCAACTAAAACAGGGATGTTTACAATGGGAGCGGCGTTCCTCATATTGAGGTGGCCAAATCGCCCGATTTGTGGTGGGTCTTTAGGGCTGATTATTGGCTCATGTCCAAAGGTAATGCCGTGGGGTCAAAATGAACTTTAAACGCTTAGAAACATTTATTTGGGTCGCAACCCTTGGCAGCTTTCGGAAAACCGCCGAGCGTCAACATACCACTCAGCCCGCCATTTCAAATCGTATAGCGGCTTTAGAGGAAGAGTTAGGCGTGCGCCTGTTCGAGCGAGAGTCAGGGCATGTCTATCTCACCCGAAAGGGATACGAGCTCATCCCATACGCAGAAAAAATAGTTGGCATTGCTCAACAACTGAAGGAAAGGGCCGATCACTCGGCCTCGCTTTCGGGCCTGCTCCGTTTAGGAGTCTCCGAAACAATCGTCCATTCCTGGATCCCGAGTTTCTTCTGTGAGCTCCACGACAAGGCGCCTAACCTGGATGTGGAAATCACCGTCGATGCATCGGGAAGCTTGCGTGAAGGCTTGTTAAACCGCTCTCTGGACGTCGCATTTTTGATGGGGCCGGTCCCGGAACCTCATATTGAAAACACTAACCTTTGCAGCTTCCCGCTCATTTGGGTCGCCAGTCCATCATTGGGGCTGCCTGATCGAGCTCTTACTCTGGAAGAGTTGGCTGTTTGGCCGATCATCACTTATGCCAGAAATACCAAGCCTTTTTCAGAAATTAGTCGAAAGTTCAGAGAATTGGATGATTCGCCGGTCCGCTTCTATTCATCCAGTTCGCTTTCAGCATGTCGTCAGCTCACTCTTGACGGCATCGGCATTTCAACGCTTCCTGAAGGTGTCGTGGACCAGGAATTAAACTCTGGATGCCTCGTTCGACTGCAAACATCATGGACGCCCTCCGAATTAGCTTTCACTGCTTCGTTCCCCAAACATCCCCGAAATCCGGTCGCGAACATGGCTTCAAATCTTGCTGTCCAGGTTTCCAGCCTGTTTGAAGAGCGAAGACATCATGGAAAGTTATCGAAAGAGGTAAAAAACGATAATTCGACATTTTTTCTTAAAAACTTAACCTCGGACTGAATGATTTGTGATTGTCTAGTCAGGAATTCCCGTAATGAAACGTCAGGACTACTCTTCTGCTAAACGGCAGCTGCTCGAAGACAGTTTAGCGTTGCGCTCCCAGATTCGCGCAGGCGAATTCACTGGACCTACCAGTGGACTGGCCAGGAGTTTTGTTCAGGGCAACGTCGTTATCTTGCCCGTCGAGTGGTCACACCAATTTCTCGAGTACTGCCAGCGCAATCCAGTTGCCTGCCCCCTTATCAGCGTATCTGCACCTGAAGATCCAACGCTTCCGAACTTGGGTAGTGCCCTCGACGTTCGTACCGACGGCCCTGAGTATCAAGTCTTTCGCAACGGGCAGCGAGCCGAAAAAACGCATCACTTAAAAGACCTGTGGCGAGACGACCTTGTTACTTTCGTGCTCGGCTGTTTCTTCTCTTCTAAGGATGCGCTCGCTAGAGCTGGGCTTTCAATTCGCTATCTCGCGTGTTCCAGGAAAGATGCTGCTTACGGAGCGGCTAAACGAAGAACTGTCGGTGCAGTGAGTATCGGGGTTCAAAATACCAAGCAAAAACGCACAAATGGGAGTTACATCATGCTCAAAAAACTAGCTTGCGCTCTGGCGATTGGAGCCTTCACAACCCCTGCAGTTATGGCCGAACAATGGCACATGCCAACGCCCTACGGCGATGCAAATCTACCGACCCAGATTGCCTATGATTTTGCCGAAGATATAAAACAGGGAACAGATGGTGACATTGATATCACAGTTCATTCCGGCGCCTCGCTCGTTAAACATCCGGAAATTCCGAGGGCAGTTAGGACTGGCCAGGTCCAACTTGGAGAAATTTTTATCGGTATCATGGGCAACACTCATCCGGTTTTTAAGCACGACAACATCCCCTTCTTGGCAACAAGTTACGAGCAAGCTCGCGAACTTTGGGAGGCAGCAAAGCCCGAAGTTGAAAAACAACTTAAGAAAGAGGGAATGGCGCTTCTTTATACCGTTCCATGGCCTGCTCAAAGTCTTTACACAAAAACCCCGGTGAACTCGCTTAAGGATCTCGAAGGGCTAAAAATGAGAGCCTACAGCCCGTCCACTTCTCGCCTCGCCGACCTCATGAACACCACTCCGACAACAGTCCAGGTTCCGGAGATCCCACAAGCCTTCAGCACGGGGATTATCGATGCAATGATCACGTCCCCCTCCACTGGCGCAAATGGTCAAGCGTGGGACTACCTGTCTCATTACACGGATATCAAAGCCTGGATTCCCAAAAACGTCGTTGTCATTAACGACCGGGCTTTACGTCGCCTGACGGACGACCAGAGACAGGTCATTTTCGATGCCGCCGCTAAGGCTGAGGCTAAAGGCTGGAAAGGCGTTCGAGCGACTGCGGAGAAAGATACTGCAAAGCTTGCCCAAAATGGCATCGAAGTCAGTCAACCCTCAGAAGAGCTCATGAATGACTTACAGAAGATCGGCGACATCATGATCAAAGAATGGGAGCAAGAAGCGCCCAACGAGGTCGGCAAGATTCTATCTAACTACCGTTAATACACCACTGCGACGAAGCCCTCCGTGTAAACGGAGGGTGATTTTGCACGAGACTTCCTATGAACACTCTCCGCGAGAAGTTTTATCAACTGTCTGGCTACTCGGCCGGCGTTTGTGTCGTAATGATCATGATAATCATCCTGGCCCAGGTAATTGGTCGCCTCCTCGGGTTTATCATTCCTTCGGCTGAAGATGTTTCGGGTTATGCGCTGGCCGCATCTACCTTCTTTGGCCTCGCCTACACCTTGCACAACGGGGGGCACGTAAGAGTGACCCTCGTTATTCAGAAATTGTCGGGCAGAGCACGACAGATTCAAGAATTGATCGTTCTGATTTTCAGTTTTGGCCTCGCGTGCTTTATGACTTTTTACTGTTTCCAAATGGTATGGGAATCCTACGTTTTCGAGGAGGTTTCCCACGGATACATCCCTATCCCAATCTGGATTCCGCAGAGCTCCGTGGCGATCGGTTTGCTGGCACTGAACATTGCCCTCCTGGACAGCCTAATTGCCGTTATTCGTAAGCAAAAGCCGGCCTATCAGCATCAGGAAGACGAATCCAGTCTGGAGGAACTCTAATGGAATTAACTGTTCTCTCATTAGTATTGGCAGCGTCCATGATACTGATGCTGTCACTGGGCGTCTGGGTGGCATTAACTCTGGTGGGCGTAGGCGCACTGGGACTTTTAATATCCGGAAACGATCAGATCGGCTTGCTATTTGGTACCTCTAGCTGGGGGGCAAGCACCAGTTGGTCGCTTACCGCGCTGCCCATGTTCATCTGGATGGGTGAGATTCTTTTTAAGACCAGGCTCTCTGAGGACTTGTTTAAAGGTTTGGCTCCATGGATGGAAGGAATGCCTGGCAAGCTACTTCATGTAAATATTCTAAGCTGCGGGATCTTTGCAGCTGTCTCCGGCTCGTCTGCTGCAACCGCAGCCACAATAGGCCGCATGACGCTACCGGAACTCAAGGCACAGGGCTACAGCGAGCGCATGTCAGTGGGCACACTTGCCGGGTCCGGCACACTTGGCCTTCTCATACCACCATCAATCATTCTGATCGTCTATGGCGTGGCAGCCGAGGTTTCCATTGCAAGGTTGTTCATTGCGGGTGCTCTGCCGGGCTTGTTGTTGGTTGCCATGTTCATGGGCTACACCATGGTGTGGGCGACAATATTCAAAGACGAACTCCCCAAGACGCGAGAGCAGAATCTAGGCTTGCTGGTAAAATTGAAAGCGCTGAAACTATTGCTCCCGATTGTTGGTCTTATCATTTTCGTTCTCGGGTCCATTTACACCGGTTTCGCGACGCCAACTGAAGCAGCCGCGCTTGGCGTTTTTGGCGCTCTTGTCCTGGCGGCTGCTACCGGGTCTCTCAGCCTGAGTAGCTTTAAAGAAAGCTTGTTGGGCGCTGTAAAAAGCTCATGCATGATCGGCTTAATCCTGGTGGGAGCCCATTTTTTGACCCTGTCCATGGGATTCCTGGGTATACCGAGGGAACTGGCCGCATGGATCGGTGGGATGTCTTTATCACCCTTCGAACTATTAATTGGGCTTACCGCCCTGTTCGTCATTCTGGGCTGCTTCCTTGACGGGATTTCGGTCGTGGTGCTGACGGTTGCGGTTGTAATGCCCGTGGTCCAACAGGCGGGAATAGACCTGCTTTGGTTTGGAATCTTTATTGTGCTTGTGGTTGAAATGGCACAGATCACCCCACCGGTTGGCTTTAACTTATTCGTTATTCAAGCATTGACTGGTAAAAATATCCTATACGTAGCTAAAGCTGCACTGCCTTTCTTCCTTCTGATAACAGCGGCTTTGATCACAATTAGCTGGTTCCCCCAGATTGTCACCTTCCTACCAAGAACGATGAGCCAGTGAGCACCTGAAGTAATTTATCACGAGGAGATTTTGATGATGGATCGGACTGTCCGGCAAGCAACTGCCCGTATGATTTCAGTTGGCGCTCATCCAGCTTACCCCGATCTCCTTGGTTTCGGACGAAGACAAATGGAATTACGAAGGCCTTCGGCTTTGAATACCATCTATGTTCAGGATTTCTGCACGGCTATTCATAATATACAGATGGACGCTGCAGCAGACGCGCTTTAACTTAGCTAAACCAAATCATTGTTCGGTTTTAACAAATGATACCCGTCTACAAACGCTTGAGGCACCCGTCTGAAATCGCAATCCAGGAGTCGGGGTATGTTCCCCCCGTCTCTGAGAACGCTGACAGAAATCAGGCTCTGTTTTGCTGAATCATAGGGACACCGCGCTGGCACTGGTCGTGGTGAGCGTTTGGGGGGCCAATTTTACGGTCATTAAGCTTGGCCTGGATGGCGTGCCACCAATGTTATTGGTTGCGATGCGTTACGCTCTTGCCGCGCTTCCCGCAGTATTCTTTCTTCGCCTACCCATAGTCAGAGTGCGTTATTTATTTTGGTATGGAATTGCGGTCGGTGTTGGGCAGTTTGGTTGCCTTTTTTACGCGATGCACATTGGGATGCCGGCAGGATTGGCTTCCGTGTTACTCCAATCTCAAGTGTTTTTCACGCTTATCTTTGCCGCGATCACATTGCGAGAGCGAGTGTCGGGAGCACAGCTAGCAGGACTATGGCTTGCGGTTAGCGGTTTGCTTCTCATCGGCTATCGGTCCGTCGGAACAGGTCTGGTACCCATTCCATTGCCTGCTTTCCTATTCACACTTGCCGGTGCCGCTTCATGGGGTCTATCGAATATCATTGTTCGCAAAGCATCCGCAGAGGCTGCTCAAAAGGGAGACCGATTAGATATGTTCAGTTTCGTCGTCTGGTCGAGCCTGGTTCCTCCAATTCCTCTCTTTTTGTTTGCTTCGGTACTGAACCCACAAGAATCCATGGTAGAAGTTGTCACGAACTTGGACGGAATATCAGTATTCGCCATTGCCTATCTCGCATTTGCGGCAACACTCTTTGGCTTCGGCGTATGGAGTAGTTTGCTTTCAAGATATCCGGCGAGTCAGGTCGCGCCGCTCTCTCTACTGGTTCCTGTAACAGGCCTCCTAACAGCGAGCGTGGCTCTCAGTGAAGAGCTTTCGATGTCACAGTGGATTGGTTCGTTTTTGATATTGTGCGGACTAGCAGTTTCCACTTTCGGTTTCCCAAAAGTGCTTAGTTATGGGCCCACAAAGTAAATGGGGTCACCGTGTGCTTTTGAACCTTCCTAGACTAAAGCAGAGGACAACTCGATTGCCTCCAAGGTATCCCTCTTAAAAATATCGCATCGACTTCGCTTGTAAAATTAGCTTCTACACAGCCGGACGCTTTGCTAGCAATGCCCACACACCGGCCGTTAAAAGTAGGGCTCCACCAGTAAAGTTAAACCTTCGCTGCGCCTTGGCTGACTTGAGCATACGACGAGCAGACGATGCGAAAATTGTGTAAAGCGTGGCATTAACAGCGGCCAAGGCAACAAAGGTGACTGATAGCAACCACATTTGGAAAACGACATTCTCACCCGGTGTAATGAATTGGGGTAGAAATGCCACAAAGAAAACGATGCCCTTGGGATTGAGCGCTGTCACCAAATAGGTGTTGGTGAATAATCTCAACTTTGAAGCTTCTGGCATGGTTTCCGACGTTCCAGAAGGCACGATGCCTGCTCGAAACAGCTTAATGCCGAGATAAAGCAAGTACACTCCGCCGACTACCTTGACGGCTGTGAACCAAAAAGTAGATACCGCAAGTAACGCTCCCAAGCCGACCAGTGAAGCAACCAGAGCGCTGCAGTCGCCGAGCGTAACGGCAACCACTAAAGGAACATTAGCTTGACGACCGTGAGTAACTGAATAGCTAATGACGGCGAAAATCGTGGGACCGGGTATTACGAGTAGAACCGTCGATGCGACGACGAATGCCAACCAGGATTCTAATGACATAGGGCAGTCTCTAAAAAGCTAGCCTTGCGCGCGGCAGGGCAACGGTTAGATCCAAACATCATTTTCGGCTGTTTGACCGCTGGTCACATCACCAGTATTCACGACCCCTTTCGGCTCGATAATCAGAATTTTTGCTTCCTTTTTCGCATAGGGTTTGTGCTCTACGCCTTTGGGCACAACGAACATTTCTCCCTCAGAGAGCTTCACGTGCCCGTCTCTGAAATCAATTGTTAAGCTGCCCTCTAGCACAATGAACGTTTCATCTGTGTCTTTGTGGTCGTGCCACACAAACTGCCCCTGGATTTTCACGACTTTGAACTGGTAGTCATTCATTTCAGCAATCACCTTAGGGGACCACTGTTCATCGAAAAGGCCCAGTTTGTTTTTAAAGTTAACTGCCTGGTAATTCATTAGATTTCCTTACCCTATACAGGTCGCTATTGAAACACCGTTTGATTCGGATGAAGAGGTCAGTTACGTCCGCAAAGGTCGGTTGCTCCGTCGAGAAGCGCAGTTTTTTTGACGCAATCCCACTGGCCAGGCTCGTGGCCATAAATGATTTGTATAGACTCAGCCTGATCGTCAAGCGACGCGATTTTTTTAAGGCTCATGATCGCTGCTTCCTCGGAGCTCACTGCCCCTGATGGAATCCCGAGATGAAGGTTAGCCGCCAAATGCGATGCATCGAAGGTAAAAAGGATATCCCCCTCGGTACCTCTAGCGAGCGCCGAAATGTGCCCTTCGGTGTGCCCGGGAGTGGGGAACAGTCTTAAAGATCCGTCGCCGAATACATCGTAGACGTCGATACCAAGCCGACTTCTCCTGAAGCCTTCATCAATGATTCGGACACGAAGGTTCGAAGACAGCATTGAAGTCGGTATACCTTTGGCGACTCGTCCAGGCGACTTTAAACTCCGGAGGGTTGCATGTGTCATGAGGACGGGAGCATTTGTGTAGTCGAGCAAGCTGTCCATTCCACTGATGTGGTCTCCATGCAAATGAGAGGGCACAACAAAGCGGATTTCTTCCGGCTCCACTCCGTCCGACTTCAGCTGCGACACAAGATCTGCTCCCCGCTCATTACGACATGGCACCCAGTAAAAAGGCTGAAATCCATAATCACATTGACCGGCGCGTAATCCAGTATCGAGAACAGCGACTCCTGACTTGGGGTGTTTAACGACATAAGCGAGGGAGGGCACCCAAATCGGTCGGGTTATCTCCTCAGGTGTTCTAGGATCTCTTTGATCAATCAGGATATTGGCCGGCGCTTTGACCCACCCTGTCAGATAGGCTCTAACTTCAACCGGAATATCAGCCGCGATATCGCCTTCTTCTGAGGACAAAACACCGCCATGGCCCTCGAGAACGATAACCCCAATCGGGCGCCAGATTGGATAAGAGATAACTGCCACCACAGCCAAGACAAGGGCGGGAGCGATAAGCCAAATGCTGGATTTTTTTAACAATGCCGCCTCTTATCAGCAATTGCCTCGCCGGGAGGCGGATAGGCTTTTTTGAAAGTAAATGCGTTTGGAGATGGGCCTTGCTGTCGAAACGCGTTCAGTTTTTCTGCGGCCTCATACAGCGAAGGCATGTGACCGGCGGGCACCCACCACAGCACCATGTGGGCTTCGTTCATTGAATGAAACCACTCCTTCTTACGGCTCATAATCTCAACGTGAGCAGTCCGATACACAAACCTGTGCAAAGCCTCAACGGAGTCCCAGACAGACAGATTCATGATCGTATCTGAACCAAAGTAATCAATATCGGTCGCGTTACCCTCTTCGGTCTGTAATCGCCAGACAAAACCAGGTGAATCGTCTGCCAACGCGTTGATCCTGTCTAGATTGTTGACGAAATCTGAGAGCTGCGGCGAGTCTATCGGCGCTTTCAGCTGTGCGATGTTGAGTTGGGCGATGTAGTAGCGACTCATAGATTCCTCCCAGAGGTCATTTTTCGCTCCAAATTCTTCCATCAATCGCTGAAAGGCCTGCAGCAATCACCGCCACCTCCAAGATAACGAAAAGCTTAAATTCTAAAGAGTTTATCAGCGCTATCCATGACGCTCGATCTGCGATATATCTTCGCGATCCACTGCTCGGTCGAGGATTTCTTTGTATTGGATCAAATCCTCCGCTCTCATGACCGGGACTGTCACTCCCAGAACATTGATCTTCCTGACCCGCGAGAAATCGATGACTAGCTCTTTCCACTCATTGGAGCCGGAGTCGAGGACCTCCGCTCGGTTTGCGTTGCCCACTTCCACCTTGGTTCCGTCATAGATGAACTGGACATATTCCAGGTGCCAACCTTCTTCACGACCGCGTTTGGCCGGTTTTGAAATATGCTCTTTTCCAGCATCAATGACCGACTGAAAATGCTGGGAAGGAACCAGCAGGTCAATGTCGTTGAGCGCGCGAGTCGAACCATAAGCGATCGCTGCAAGACCGCCGCAAATGACGAAGGGGATGTCTCTCTCATTAAGAAGGTCTGAAATCCACTTAAGCGCGGTATTAGCCACTTTAGCTCCATCTTTACATTGTGAATGTATGCAGTGTTGTGCCTTTGATTTAAGGGGTCGGTCAAGCTGGGACTCGCTCTCAACCCCGGGGCTTGCTAATGATTTTCCTTCAAAACGGACCTAATCAAGCTATCGACTCTCGGCTTTGTTTGATGTGGATTCACAGAGGAATCAACATTGCTCCAGCTGACTTTTTCGTCCACAAAAAGATTGGCCACTGTAACCATCGTCGAATCATCAAGTAATCCAACGGGTATCCAGTACAAGCCGCTATCTCTGAATTGATTCGGTACAGAAGACCCACACCGCTTGCAGAAATGAGAGCTGAAGCCAGATTCTTTTTCCCATTTACCGATGCGTGATTCGCCGCTTAGCCAGTGAAAGTCACATGTCTCGACAATCGCGCCGCAACTGGACGCTGTTCCAGCTTGTTTCCGGCACAGTTGACAGTGGCATTGAAACATCCCGAGTCTTTCAAGGCTCACCTCAAAACGTACATCACCACACAAACATGACCCTTTCATTCTGATTCAACTCCTGACGCTCTCCGGGACCGGCAAAGACTGGGCTAATCAGAGCCGGCGGGTTAATTCGGCACAACGCCACCATCAGTGACAGACCAGTTGTAAGTATCGGTCAATACATCACGGGCATCTTGAGCACTGCTCGAATATTGGCTATCACCTGCATCAAACGTCACACCGGTCGTTAGTGTTTGAGAACTCCAGCCATTCAATAAGCCATCGTAGTTGCCGACTGAGAGCGCGACGCCGTCGAACATTGCTTGCATTCCACTCACGGAAGATACATCCCAGTCGCCAAGGTTCTGATCAAAAGCCATGGTTCCACCGGATCTATAGAACATATATTCCATATTCCTCACGGACGACACATCCCAAGCACTTATATCTCGATTAAAATTATTAGCACCCGAAAACATGTACCCCATATCGGCAACTGAAGACACATCCCAGGTGCCGATATTCTGATTAAATGATTCAGCTCCACGGAACATGCTATTCATTCCCCTTACGGAAGAAACGTTCCAGCCACCAATATTTTGGTTAAACGATCTCGCATAAGAGAACATTCGGGCGGTGCCAATTACCGAACCAAGATCCCATGTAGTGATATCGCTGTTAAACGCAGATGCGGATGAGAACATCGCACTCATTAGAGTTACACTAGACACATCCCATCGATTCAACGACCTATCAAACGCCTCAGCGTTTTGAAACATTCCTGACATCGAAGTAACAGAAGAAACATTCCAATTATTAAGCGGTTGGTTGAATAGCCTTGCACCGGAAAACATAAAGGACATATCAATAACAGAACTGACATCCCAAGCATCTATATTATGATTAAACGAACGAGCTCCCGCAAACATAAAAGACATATTGGTAACAGACCTGACATCCCAAGAATTTATATTCTGATTAAACGAACGTGCACCCGAAAACATAGAATTCATCATCTCGACTGCAGACACATCCCAAGAACTTATGTCTTGATCAAAACTTAAAGCATTCGAAAATGTGGCATTCATACTTCGGACAGAAGAAACGTCCCATGCACTGATATCCTGATTAAACGAAACTGCGTTAGTGAATGTTGAATTCATCGTTTCAACAGAAGAAACATTCCAGGAACTAATATCGCCGTTAAATATTCTCGCATCAAGAAATGTCTCATCCATATTTTTCAGTTGTGACAGGTTCGGAGAATCGGTGGCGTTCAACGTAAAGTTCCGTGAACCGTAAAACATGCGATACATCGACCGCCATTGTGTATCGCCCCATTGTTCGACAGAAATCAACTTGAGAGAGTCTGTCTCTGACCCAACCGTGGCCGTGGCGATGGAAGTTGCGTCAAACAACATTTGTGGAAATTTTCCGGTGATCTCAACGGTATAGGTACCAGGCGTTGCGTAGGTATGAGTGACGTCGCCTGTAATTCCCGCTTGGACCTCGCCATCGCCCCAATCAACCGAGTACTCGTAACCCGGCCCCTTAGTATGAATGGTGATCTGATTATCCTCACTAATTCCTGTGTTATCAGTTTTCCAGATGGTAATAAAAGGAACTGTTGCGTCCGGAGTAGGAACAAACTGGCCTTGATCCCGAATTGTCCAGCCAAAGGCATCAGTCAGCACATCTCTTTGAGATTGGGCGCTGGCTAAGTAATAACTTTCACCGCCATCAAATACGACGTTGTTTTGGACGCTCTGCGCCGCCCATCCCTGGAGCGTGCTGGAATAGTTCTCCAACGAAAGAAACGCGTTTTCAAACATCCCACCCATACTGGTGACTTGAGCAATGTTCCAGAGACCAAGATCTTGATCAAACGCCTGGGATGAGGCGAACATTTGATCCATATTCGTCACCGAGGACACATCCCAGGCGCTGAGATCCTGGTTGAAACGATCTGCTCCCGCAAACATCAAATTCATTATTGAAACATCAGAAACGTCCCATGGACCGATATCTCGATTAAAGCCATCCGCGTTCAAAAACATGCTTCTCATTATTAAAACAGAGGACACGTCCCAATTTGAAATATTCCCATTAAAAGAACCTGCCTGGGCAAACATGCCCCCCATGTTAGTTACAGACGAAACATCCCATGCGTTTAGATTTTGATTAAAAGAATCTGCACCGGAGAACATACGCTCCATGTTCACGACAGATGAAACATTCCAGCCTCCTATGTCTTGATTAAACGAAGAAGCGCTTGAAAACATATACTCCATATTGGTGACAGAGGACGTATTCCAGTTTCCAATATCAGAATTAAACACCTCACAACTGTCGAATAGTGCATACATATTAGTGACAGACGACACATCCCAAGCGCCGAGGTCGCTATTGAACCGTGTTGCGTCGGTGAACATCAGGCCCATGTCGGTTACATTACTTACGTCCCACCTACTGAGATCTCCGGTGAGATTAGTTGCGCCAAAAAACATCCGGCTTGTCGAGGTTACCTCGCTCAAATCAGGTGCATCGGTAGCATTTATGACCAAGTTGTTGCTGTCTTGGAATGCCCCTTCCATTGACCGCCAGCGGATATTTCCCCACTGCTCTATGGACAGTAGCTTACTATTTTCCTCATCACCTGAACCGGCGATGTCATACGTAGTGATTTGCGGAAAATCCCCTGTTATCGCGACAGTGTACGTTCCGGCAACTGCATAGGTATGAGTAATGCCTCCGGTTACATTTGCATCAACATTTCCATCACCCCAATCCACGGTATAGTCATACCCATTTCCAACCGTTTGAATGACAATTTGATTGTTGTCACCAAGACCCGGGTTGTCTGTTTTCCAGACGGTGATAAAGGGCACTGTACCCACTGGCGCTGAATTGCGAGCGCTAGATGAATCACCACCACCCCCGCCACCACAAGCCTGGAGAAATAATAGGATTACAAGACAGATAAACGGTTTAAAGCGAGATAAATACGTGGGATGCATATAATACCTAATACGACTGAGAGTAAGTTGGGTCTAATCTGATGAATAGGTGGTGTTAATGATTTTCCGTGCCGCTCTCATTTATCGATCCCTCCCCATTGGGTTCCCAGGTTTTGAAAACACTTTCACCAACCAAGTGCTTTTGCTTTTGGCCAGGAGGATTTTAAAAATCCGAACGGTTATTCTATAGAAAGGACGTTATAGACCGTCTAACCCGGCGTCTATCTGAAATTCCTGAACAGGTATTCGGAAAAAATGAACATTAAGCTTGATCAATTGAAGTCGTTCTTACTCGTGGCTGAGGAATCAAACCTCACTCGTGCCGCTGCCCGACGTCATTCGACGCCTTCCGCTGTGAGTGAACACATTCGGAATCTGGAAGCAGAATTAGGACTCGCACTTTTCGAGAGAAGCAAACAGGGCATGGCACTTACAGGGGCTGGCGAACGGCTACTAATTCCGGTCAGCCGCGTCTTCTCTTCCGTTGAGGGTGTTCGAAATACGGCGCTTTCAATTCTCGAAACGCCTAAAGCTGATTTGAGCATAGGCCTGAATTCACCACCGGAATATCTGCGGATGGACCGCATCTTGAAACAAAAAGCCGCTGACCTTCCCTACGTTAATCTGGAAATGCGGACTCGCTCATCACCGCTAGTCGTTGAGGAGGTGCTATCCGGTAAGCTTGATTTGGGCTATGTATTCGGCGAGTGGGATGACCCAAGGCTTCACATTGTGCCCCTATCACCGATAAAAGTTTCTGTGATTGGCCCCAATGACTACTCACTAGACTCTTTGCCTGAGTCATTTGAAGACAGGCAACAGCTGCCCTGGGTCTGGCCTAACCCCCAATGCCCCTTCGCCAGTTTTATGAAGGAAATTCTTGGCCCAGAGTCACAGGCATCGGATGCCGTCATTACCTCCGATGACGAATACTCCACAGTGGTCATGGTGAAGACCGGGCTAGGTTTTGGGCTCGTCGAACACAATTATGGCGTTGACTTGAGGGGGAACGATGCGTTCCGCATGTTCGATGAGCCTCACTTGAGCACTAACGTCAGCCTTATCTGCGGCTCTGAAGCCTATAGAAACGGCAGTGTTACCGCCCTGTTCGATCTGATTGTCCAGCAGTGGCAGTGCCCTTCTGATTGAACCTTACGCCGCGAATCACTTCAATTGGATCGTTTCGGACAGTTCTTTCATTAACTGTTTGATGCGACTCACTCGCTTTGAGTCCATGTGGGTGAGCAGCCAGAGTCCGGTTTCCAATTCTACGATCGGCGGTGTCAGCCGTCGGAGGCGTTCATCATTGTCCCCGATATAGCACGGTAAGATCGCAAGGCCATTGCCTCGACTAACCGCCGTCTGCATTGCCAGAACCGAATCGATTCGGTATCGGCAGCTGCTTTCCGGCACATTCCTGGCCAGCCAGTTTTCCATCGGCGTGTCACCCATCTGAGCATCAGGCGTTATCCATTGGTCATTGATTATGTCTGAAATTGCCACCTCCCCTTTTATGTGGCCCCACTGCGTTTGCTCACCATAGACAGCCTGTTTAATCGTGCCAATGCAGCGCCCAACCAATGTCTCGGGGGGAGAATTGGTTGGGCGCACTGCTATATCCGCCTCGCGCTTTGACAGGCTCTGCTGCTGATTTGAAATGACAACTTCGAGCTGTATTGCAGGATGTCGTTGGCGAAAACTCGCCAGAATGTCGGCTAGAAGGCCTGAAAATAGGGTATCAGTGGTCGTCAATCGGATAGTGCCGGCCAATTGTAGGTCGTTTCCGGCAACGCGCCGTTCAGCACCTAGAATTTCACCTTCCACTTTCTCAGCGGACCCCGCCAGGTCCTCTCCGAGGGGCGTCGCTTCATATCCATTCCGTCCTCGGTGAAACAACGTCACCCCCAGGTCTCGCTCCATGTCGTTGAGACGCCTGAACACAGTGGCGTGGCTGACGCCCAACGTGCGGCTGGCTCCCGACAGCGAGCCGGTTCTCGCGATTGCCAGCACGATTTGAAGGTCGTCCCAACGGATCTTCTGTTTGTTCATGCAAATGCCGTTTTCAAATTTTAGGGATGTTTTATCAAATACGCACAGGCTAGGCTAGAAAACAATCTCTCTTTAAGAGGACGACATGAATATTCTTATCGTTTTGGCCCACCCAGAAAGGAAGTCATTTAATGGCGCCTTGGTCGATACAGCCAAAGGGACTCTGGAACGAGCAGGCCACGAGGTTCAGATCGACGATCTCTATGCTGAAAATTTCGACCCAGTCGAACGTGCTGAGTGGTACGCGAACCACAACAACAATGAATATTTCGCTGCTTTGACGGAACAGTCGAATCACTTCAAGGCCAAACAGCTTCCCGAAGACGTGAACCGGGAGATTTCCCGGCTGGACTGGGCGGATCTTGTGATTTTTCAATTTCCGCTGTGGTGGCATGCGCAGCCCGCCATTTTAAAAGGCTGGTTTGATCGCGTATTGGTTTACGGAGGGCTCTATAGCGGCCGCATGCGTTATGACCATGGCTACTTCAGAGGCAAGAAGGCCATGTGCTCTGTCACCACCGGTTCGCCGGCACAGACGTTCATGCCCTTTGGACGCGCGGGCAACATGGTTGAGTGGCTCTGGCCTTTTCACTCCTCCCTGAATTACATCGGCTTTAACGTTTTACCACCTAACGTCAGTTACGGCGTTCAGGCGGGCGGTATTCAATACCAAGAGAAAGCCGCATTCGAGGCACATCTGGAAACACAGAAAACAGACTGGGCATCTCGACTTCGAGACATTGAACAAGAGACACCGATTCCATTCACCGGCTGGTCTGATTGGAATGAGGATGGCGTGTTAAGGCACGACCATCCGATGCGCTGGAGACCATAATTGACTCTGGCTCGTCATTTCCCAGGGTGCCATCAGGAAGCGATTTGATGTTTTACACCTCATTGCCAGAACTGAGAAAACTCGAGCGACAGAACCTCAACCATCGCAGAAAGGCTTTTCGCGGGCTGGTTTCATTGTTCCGCGGAAAGGGCAGGAACCAAAATTCAAAAGCATCTGAAACATCTTCAACAGCGACCAGGGGTTTAGCAATGCACGAGTCCGCTGAAGAAGAAACTCTGATTCTGGACAAGCATTTCGAATTCGATGACCGGCGCGTGGCCTGGGGTTGCATGGGGGAAGGCCCCCCGATTGTTCTGGTTCACGGGTTTCCCTGGTCGTCTCAAGCCTGGCGGCGAATTGCTCCGTGGCTCTCACGCACTTACACCGTTTACTACTTTGACATGCTGGGGTGCGGCGAATCCGAAAAACGCAAAACCTCATCGGTGCAGCCGGACATTCAGAACAAGTTGCTCGCCGCCTTGATTGATCATTGGCAACTAAATTGCCCTCATGTTGTTGGCCACGATTTCGGCGGGCTGGCCTCGTTGCGCGCCCATTTAATCGACGGATGCGACTACTCCCAGCTGACGCTTGTCGACAGCGTCGCCATGCTTCCGTCGGGTTCTCCATTTTTCGCCCACGCTCAGAAGCATGCAGAGGCCATGCGCGGTCTTCCTGAGTTCGTACACGAAGCCGTTTTCCACGCTTTTATCAATTATGGATCTCTCAGAGGGCTGCCGACCTCGGTCTGCAACCTGTATTTTGACCCTTGGTCTGGTCAGGAGGGTAAGAACGCGTTTTACGACCAAATCGAGCAGTCAACCGTTGCAGAGCTCGAAGAAATTCAAGATTTGTTGCAACCACTGCCGTTTCCCGTCGATATCATTTGGGGCGAGCATGACCGCAATATTCCCATGGCAAAAGGGAAAGAGCTTGCCGAGAAGCTCAAAGCTCGAAGTTTCACCCCGGTCCCTAATGCCGCCCACGCCGTTCATGAGGATGCGCCCGAGGCAATTCTTAGCGTTTTGTCCAGTGGTTAAACCAAGCATAGACTTAAAAGTTGGATGTCCAGTTTGGCCACATATTTCAAGGCTAGGGCGTGGCACGCTCGTCAGGTAGGAACATGCTCGCGACAACTACAGTGAATATCGGAGTCGCCGCGTTAAGGATCGATGCCAGTCCAGACGCAATTTGAGTTTGCCCCCAAACAATGAAGACAAAGGGGATAACATTATTCAACAACCCCATTCCCAGAAATGCCGTCCAAACCCCCAAGCTCTTTGGCGGGCCCCACCCCGCGACCAACGCGAAGCTCCATAACGCTATGGCAGCGACTCCTACCCTGAGCGTAACAATTGTGAGTGGCGGCAGGTCTGCAACAGCTACACCGACGAAGAAAAATGATCCTCCCCACAGGACGGACAGAACGATTAACATGACCCATTCACGAGGGCCCATAGCGGTATTTATTGAAGATGTCATAGTGAGGCCGGTCCAAGTTAATACATGTTGTAACCAGCTTAGGGTGTGATCAAAACTCAAAACATCCGATTATTGCGTTCTAATTCACTTGCGCTGCTCTGTCTTGCTCAGTGAGACCTAACGCAATAAATCGCTCGATTTGAAATTACTCAGCAATAATCGGATAGATACGCCTCGCAAAGTCAGTTCTACTGCATATTGTCAAATTCGAGCAAAAGGTTACGTCATGTCGATGCCATCCGAACAGCTAATGCGAGTAGCAATACAGGTAAGGGATAAATCCTTCGATGGACAGTTTTTCTATGGCGTTATCACGACGGGCGTATTCTGCCAACCATCCTGCTCCGCTCGCCCAGCAAAGCCCGAAAACCTGAGATTTTTCCCATCTATTGCAAGCGCCGTGCTGGCTGGTTTCAGGCCTTGCAAGCGTTGCCAAGCGACGGAAGGCACTCCACGAGTAGCTCGATTGGTGGCGGTAGCCCGTCACATTGAGGAATATGCCGACGAGCGGCTAACACTGGTTAACTTGGCTGAGATAGCAGGGCTGTCTCCTTCAAGGCTACAAAGAATATTCAAAGAAGCCTTTGGCGTCTCACCTAAAGCCTATCAAGATGCGGTTCGCATGCGGCATTTCAAGCAATCCTTGAAAGAAGCCGACAGCATAACCGATGCAATTTTTTCTTCGGGATTTGGCTCCATTAGCCGCGTCTACGGTGAAGCGACACGCAATATCGGGATGACGCCCAAAGCCTACCGAGCAGGCGGTGCTGGTGAAGTCATCACCTTCGCTTGCCGAAACACCGCTCTTGGCCTGATGGCCATGGCAGCGACGGATAAGGGAGTTTGTTTTGTCCAATTCGGTGACAATGAAGCGTCACTGGTCGCCAACCTGAAAGGGGAATTCCCTAGTGCTGAACTGAGCATTTCACCTGCGCAAGACGCGCCCGAACTTGATGCCTGGATGGAAGCCTTGGATCAGCACATCAGCAAAGGTGCCCCAAGGCCTGACTTACCGCTTGATATGCGGGGAACCGCGTTTCAAATGACGGTATGGCAATTCCTGTTGAGCATCCGAGAAGGTGACGTTCTCAGCTATAGCGAGGTGGCTCAGCAAATCGACAAGCCAAAAGCGGTCAGGGCAGTTGCTTCGGCGTGTGCAAAAAACCGTATAGGCGTGCTCATTCCTTGCCACCGGGTCTTAAGGGGTGACGGCAGTCTTGGCGGATACCGCTGGGGATTGGAGCGAAAACGGGCATTACTAGGCGCGGAAAGAGAACAACGGCCTGAATAATACTTAAGGTCTATGTAAGGGGCCCGTTACTGGCAACCACCATGTTTCTTAGCTTGTTAAACGTCTGGTCCCTCTCAGGTAACCCTTCAAGCTGAAAACGGTTACGCTGGATAGGAGCACTATCAGGCTCTCGTAGGCCAAATATCCATTGTCTCTCAAGATAACACGTCACCTATTGATACGAGAGGCCACCAACTATGAGCGCACCAAGACCATAGACTGGAAACTGATTCCATCTTTGCTAGTAGCCTCTTCCGATTCTTTAAATCCGAACCGCCTGTACACAGGCACAGCGAAAATGGATGAGCGAACCGTATAGATATCAATGCCTGAGTCAGAGGTGGCGTAATTCCATAGTTCTTTTGCTATTCCTTTGCCCTGGTAATTCTCAGCGACAAACAAGTGATATAAATGACTACTTTCCTTGATCGAAATATATCCGACGATTACGTCGTTTATGGAATAGACAAAACTAGAAAAATCTTCACTCGACAACCGCAACTCAAATTCGGATAGCTCCAGTGTTTTTGAAAACCATTCCGGCAACAAAGAATTCTCATCTTTTAAATAAAAGTGAGAAAGAGAGGATACTAGCTCTTTAATTTCACTCGCATCCTCCACTGAAGCCTTCCGAATATTCACAAAAGTCTCACTCCTCTGGTACCGACCGTTTTAAAACTGCGGACAGCTTTCTCTGCTGATTTGCAGATCAACTCCGAAGAAAAAATGAGTTGGATACACGGAAATGCCGCCCAATCGAAGATCAAACAATAGCAGCTTTTGCGGCTGTCATAGCATTCATCGAGGCCGGAATGCCTGCGTACACCGAGACCTGTAACACTATCTCAACCAGTTCCTCTGGAGAGACTCCTGTATTCAGAGCCGCTCGCATGTGAAATTCGAGCTGAGATTGGGCCGTTCCCATTGCGGCCAGCATGGCCACTGTAAGCATCTCGCGTGTTCGCAGGTCGATTCCATCTCTGGATACCACATCGTGGAATGCAAAACCGAGCAGTATCTCCAACGCTTCAGGGTGGAACTCATCAATGTTCTGGGAAACACGGGCTGACGCGCCGGATTCCAATGATTCCAAAAGCTGAAGAGCTTTCTTCCGACGATCCAGATTTTGGCTTTTCATGCGTTGACCCCTTTCATTCCCTCAGCCGTGTATCTTTCACCAATGACTGATAGCCGAGCAGTCGATGCTTCAAGCTCTTGCTGTTCTCCCGAAGTAAGTTTGATGGCTACAGCAGCCGCGTTCTCTTCAAGATATCGAAGTTGCTTTGTGCCAGGTATCGGTACGATGTCCGGCCCTTTTGACAAGAGCCACGCCAGGCAGAGCTGAGCAGAGGTACAGCCTTTTCTATCGGCCATTTCTGCAATGACCTCCGCGATGCGACCATTCGTTCTAATGGCCTCTGACTCGAACCTGGGTAAGTTGCTTCTCATATCTTCAGCACCGAAGTCTTGCGCACTTTGGAAACGCCCCGTCAGGAATCCACGGCCAAGCGGTGCATACGGTACAAAACCAATACCCAGCTCGCGGCAGGTCGGAAGCACATCTCTCTCTACATCGCGGGTCCAAAGGGAGTACTCGGTCTGAACCGCTGTGATTGGGTGCACTGCATGAGCCCGTCGCAGTGTCTCGGCGCTGACTTCACACAATCCGATGCGGGCAACTTTTCCATCCTTAACAAGCCTGGACATGCCTTCGATGGTTTCCTCTATCGGCTGATCAGGATTGATCCGATGGGCGTAATATAGATCGATCTGTTCAACACCAAGCCGGCGCAAAGACGCCTCGCAAGCCTCTCGGGCATAAGCGGCGGAGTTGTTTAGGCTGCGAGAGTATTCGCCAGGGTTGCGAACAATGCCGAACTTTGTAGCTATCTTTAGGTCTGGCTTTTGGTCCGCGAGAAAACGGCCGATCAGCTCCTCATTATGATGCGGTCCATACATATCCGCAGTGTCGAGAAAGTTGATGCCAAGCTCGACAGCACGCGATAGAACCCGCAATGACTCAGAATCTTCTCTAGGGCCATAGAACTCGCTCATCCCCATGCACCCCAGTCCGATAGCTGAAGTAAGAAAGTCTGCGCCTAGTGTTCTCTGTTGCATCCGATGTCTCCTTGCTTTCAAAGAAGACACAGTGTCACTATCCATTTATGGAAAATAGAGCCGATATTGATAACCGGGTTTCCGAAAACGGATATTCGGCCGAACACCAACAATGGGTTTGGGATGATACTCGCGCCTTTCTGGCCATTGCGCGTCGAGGAACGCTGAGCGGCGCTGCTTCAGACCTTAAAGTCGGCATTGCAACACTTTCACGCAGAATTGAGCGGCTTGAGAAAGCGCTGGGCTTACCTCTGTTTATCCGGCAGCAATCGGGCTATCTTTTGACCGAAGAAGGCTCTGCTATGGTGGATAGAGCCGAGGCGATGGAAGCAGCGGCAACTGCATTCTCATCCGGAATTTCAGGCCAGGCGCAACCCACTGGCAAAGTAAGACTAGCCACGGCGGAAAACCTGGCGAACGAACTTATTGTGCCAGCGCTGCCAGCTTTTCGTGAGCAATATCCCGGTATCACGATTGAATTGATCACCGATATACATACCGTTAACTTGCACCGGCGTGATGCGGATCTTGCATTAAGGATGGTCAGGCCAGAACGCGGCAACGTAACGCTTCGCCGTCTCGGAAATTTAGGATATGGCCTTTACCGCAGCTCAACCTACTCGCCCGAGACGAGCGCTAGTCCTGACTCCAGCCTCTTTGATTGGGCTGATTTCATCACCTGGAATGAAAGGCAGGCTGACCTTCCTGCGGCACAATGGATTGAAAGAGTTCTGAGAGGCCGCGAACCTGCACTAACTACGACCTCTCTTGCTTCACAGGTAGCAGCCACCAAAGCAGGTTTAGGATTAGCGGTTCTGCCCCATTTTGTGGCTGCCAATGCTGGCTTGATCTGCGAGCAAGCAGACCTTGGAATCGACCAGCCAATTTATCTCGTTATACAGTCAGATCTAGCCAAGTCGCGAAGAATACGGGCAGTCGCAGACTTTCTTGTCGAGTTGGTAGAACAGAGTGCCCAGCCTTTGAGCCATGGTCAGATCTCATAGCCGGCAACAGGCAACTCCCTATGACACGCGTTAAGCGCCTTGAGATAAACAGCAAACATTTTCAACCCGCCCGACTTGCTTGGTTAGACGGATGACAAACAATGACCAGCGATTCCGCCATCAGGAACCGAGTTTCGGGACCCGAATACTCGCTTCTGCCGTACCTGATGGCCAAATCCACTCCGCCCCCCCCCTTGGAAATCGACCAGATGAAATCCCGGCATCACTTATCTTCAGATTCGGATACTGGCTCTGAAACTGGCCGATTTTTGGGCATCACCCAGCGGTTCGCAAAGCACGGCAAGGCTGCCACTTTCAGGTTTGTCGGATCTGAATTCGATGCAAACACCGCCATACCGCGGTAAAGCTCCTGAAAAGCCTGCAGACCTCTGAGCGGCCGTAGTGCTTGCATCCTGACTATCCATGGTTAAGTTTTACTAAATTATTGCACGCTTTAACCCGTTTGTTGATAGAGCTACCAGACAAGAGAATTAGCTTGAACTTAACAGAAACGGAGAAAAGCGATGTCGGCACTATCGATCTTCAGGACCCGGGCTAATGTTTCAGCCCTGGCAAACACTCCAAAGGAAAGTTGGATTCAGCGACTCAACCGTTGGTACGCCAACTATCGGACAAGACAGCAACTTGCCCGTTTGCCGGATTTCATGCTGAAAGATATCGGTGTGTCGCGCATTGACGCGGAACACGAAGCGAGCAAAGCCTTTTGGAAGGACTAGCGCTTAAGAGAGCGTTTGCGGATGAAATCGACCGGAAGCGGGCTTAGCGGATGCATCATTTACGAGGTCAAAGGCCCACGGCCCTCTTAAGACGGCCTCAGAATCATACAAGTGCAAGTCGCATGTGCGTATAACTTCCCAGAATCATCCACGATACGTCCTTGTGAAATTGCGACCGACCTCGATAAGTTCATCAGTTTGCCCTCTCCCCTTAATCTCACGCCGGTGGGTATTGGTCGAACCAACTTAACTGACAGATCGACCGTTCCATAGCTCTCCCCGGGCATGAGCGCGATGGAAGGTGGCGGAACCTTCCCTGCAGCAAGAAGTGACATCTGTTCAAGGCCGCTCATTGAGGATCTCTTCATGTGACTCGCTCCATTTAAACCTGCTGTGCGATAACGCAATTGGTTCCATAATAGAACCAAAAGTGGTAAGGTTCCACAATGGAACTCATTAATTTACGGGCGAACCCTTCTTTGCACAGCGGAGCTCACGCGATATGAAGTGGGAAGAGATCAATACACAGATTTGCTCGATTGCTCGAACTCTATCCATCGTTGGCGATCGTTGGACCTTACTGATCATTCGGGACATTTTTATGGGCTTACGGCGATTTTCAGAGATCCAATCTTCTCTGGAAATTACCAAACACCGACTCTCTGACCGTCTGCACAAATTGCAGCAGGGCGGGATTATTGAAAAACGAACCGTTGACCCATCAGGTAAACGATTTGAGTATTTTTTGACTGAGAAAGGTCTGGATCTCTACCCCGTGCTGATTGGCCTTGTCCAATGGGGCGATCGCTGGGAAAGCGGCCAATATGGAGAGCCCGTGCGCTACCGACACAAAGTTTGCGGTGAGCTGATGCGCCCGCATTACTGTTGTGACCAGTGTGGAGTTCCGTTGCATCCGTCGGAAATTGAGAACTGCCCAGGACCCGCAGTTAAAAAACTGGCTGATGAAACCCAGTTCGCGAATCTGCCCCTGAGGGTGAAGAAGTTGCTTGGATCCACAGATTCGCGCTGATTTGCCCCCCCCCAAAGCTTTAATCCGCGATAAAACTGAAACAGGGAAGCTTCCAAAACATTAAGCCATAGCATGCGAAATCGTTGCTTACTGAATTTTATTTCGCCCTATCAGGAGAACCAAATGGAACTGAAAATCGTTTTTGTGGACGCTTTTACGGACACTATTTTCGGCGGAAACCCTGCAGCCGTGGTCATCACCGACGAATGGCTTTCCGAAGATTTAATGCAATCAATAGCGACAGAAAACAACCTGTCGGAAACGGCATTTTTAGTGAAAGTTGATGCGGCAACTTACCATATTCGTTGGTTCTCGCCGCTAACAGAGATTGCATTTTGTGGGCACGCAACGCTGGCGTCCGCTTTCGTCTTGTTTGATAGAGATCCGGGCGAGACCACCATTAAGTTCTGGGCAAAAGCAGTTGGTCTACTATCAGTGGAAAAGACCGAATCCGGTAGGATCCAAATGGATTTCCCGAATACCAAGCCAGATAAAGTCGAAAAAATACCGGACGAGTTGGTATCGGGCCTGTCGATACCGCCAGTAGACGTTTATCGCAATTCTCAGGCCTATTTCGTGATTTACCAATCCGAATCTGAGGTGTTAAGCGTGCAGCGTAACAACGAACTTTTGAAACAGCTCAAACCCCTTGACGTTGTTGTTACATGCCGATCAGAAACTGAGAAATACGACTTCATCTCAAGGTATTTTTGGCCTGCGAACGGCGGCGATGAGGACCCCGTGACTGGCTCCATTCACACCGGTCTCGCTCCTCTTTGGGCCGAGTGGCTTGGCAAAACGAGCCTTGTTGCTCATCAAGCGTCAAAGCGAGGCGGTGTGCTTTATTGCTCAGTATCGGATACCAGGGTAACGATTTCTGGTGATGCGGTTAGATATTTAAGCGGAACGATCAGAGTGCAGTAGAACTGCCTGGATGGTGTGACTTTCCTCCCAGGCTATCCCAAAGCCTTGAGCAGCGGCGTGACGGGGAAATGAAACAGCAAGCTCTCGATGCGATACGCGACGTGCGGTTCTGAGTCTTTGATATGCCCCCTCGTCTTCACCAAGCGTCAGAATAACGGAGAAACGTTCAGTACCTTCGAGCCACGGGTAGCTGATTCCGCATGGGTTGTTGCTCCACTTTTGGGCCCGCTTTGCGGGCCCCTTTTTATGTCAGACAGTCGTTAACCCTGCCGGTTGATCAACACCCGGCCATCACGAACCGAGGCCATGACCGGCAACTGCCCCAATAACACTTCGTAGGGGGACTGGCCCTGAAGAACCACACAGCGGGCCGGCAACCCTTCCTCAATGCCATACGCTTTCAGATCAAGTGCCGCAGCGCCGTTATCGGTAATCAATTCCAGTGACCGTTCTATCCAGCCCATGCCCAGCATATGGCAGGCATGCAAGCCCACGTCCAGGGTGCGTAGCAGGTTGCCATTACCCAGGGGATACCAGGGATCACGAATGGAGTCCTGGCCAAACGCCACCTTCAAACCAGCGTCGAGAAGTTCAGGCACCCGGGTCAGGCCACGGCGTTTAGGAAAACCGTCGAACCGGCCCTGTAAATGAAGGCTCTCCGTAGGCATGGAGAGAAACCGCAGACCTGATTTCTTCAACAGCCGGAATAGCCGGCTGCAATAATGGTCGTTGTATGACCCCATGGCGCAGGTATGACTGGCGGTTACCCGCGAACCATAATCGAGCTTCAGTGCTTCGGCGGCCAGAACTTCCAGAAAGCGGGACTCGGGATCATCAATCTCGTCACAATGCACATCAACCAGAAGGTCGTGCTTGTGGGCCAGAGCCAAGGCGCACGGACTCCTCCATCAGTTCCTTGCCCTGCGGGAATGACCATAAACCCTCCTGCGGGAAGGCCACAATCTGCAGGTCCACGGTGGCCGCAACGCGCTCACGTACTTCCAGCATGGCTTTAAGCCCGGTCAGTGTCGGGTCGGTCACGTCGACATGGGTCCTTACGTGCTGGATGCCGTTGTCTGCAAAGAGACTCAGTGTCTGCTCGGCCCTCTTGATCACGTCGTCCCGGGTAAGGCTCGCTTTGCGCTCAGACCAACACTCAATCCCCTCAAACAGCGTTCCGCTCTGGTTCCAGCGCGGTTCACCCGCGGTCATGGCGGCGTCCAGGTGAATGTGTGGCTCCACAAAAGGCGGCACAACAAGGTTGCCCGCTGCATCGAGATCACCGGCGCCAGATTCTACTTGACCATGCTGGAGCGAAATCCTGTTGAACCGTCCATCCACAATGGCGATGCTCTGGAGCCCCTCGACTCCGTGGAGCCTGGCGTTAACAATGGTATTGATCGTTTGAGTCATACACACTCCGCTGTTCGATTTGATGGCCAGTAGAAAAGGCCGGAAGCCTTTCCAAGTATGCGCGCAGACAGGTAAGTTTCACTCGGCTTTTCAGCCAGCCCATAACACACGTGCAACGGCAACAGGTGCTCTTCCCGCGGGTGACAGAACCTCGCGTGCGGAGCCTGCGCCCAATGGACCAGGCGATCAGCGCGCTGAGGTTCCGATAGCTGCGGGTCGGTGCAGGTCTGGAAAAGCCATTCTTGAAAAGCCTGATTACGGGCGTCCGCCGCCTGCGGCGAACCTGCTCTGAAAAATTCCGGCATGTTATGAAAGGAAAATCCGGAGCCAATCACCAGCAAGCCGTCATAATCCAACGCTTGTAACGCCCGGCCTATCGCTATGTGCTCATGGGCATCCAGACTCCTTTTCAGTGATAACTGCACGCAGGGAATACCGGCATCCGGATACATCAGTTTCAATGGGACGAACAGGCCGTGATCAAATCCACGTTGATCGTCAAGTTGTGCCGGGATCCCGGCCTGCTCCAGAGCCCGAACCATCTGGCCGGCGAGCACTGGTTCCCCGGGACAGGAATAGTCGATCCGGTACGCCTCTGCCGGAAATCCCGAATAGTCGTAGATCAGCGATGGGGTGGGATGGGCCGTCACCATCGGAACCGATGTTTCCCAGTGCGCGCTGATCACCAGAATCGCAGACGGTCTGCTGATTCTGGCCGCTATTGCGGTGAGTTGGTCAACCATGTCGCGGTGACCCGGATCGCCAAGTAGAGGTAAAGGTCCACCACCGTGGGACAGAAACAGAGCATCAATATCCTTATTCATAATCGCGCCTCGTTTCATGCCTTCTCCGATGGAGAAGGCATGTTTCCGTTTCACGTTGGAACAAATGTGAAGTTCAGGCAACCACCCGCTGGCCAGCAGCACCGCCGCTGAGGTAACGGAGCAGCGCATTATCCAGGGCAAAACGCCCGCCACCCTGAATCACAAACGCCACGTTGATGACAAACAGAGTCAGTGCGTATTCGTAGCCGTTGTTGGCCATAAAAAGACCGTTCCCGATATGAACTGCGAAAATGGCCACCAGCATGGCAATGGCGTTGACGAAGGCTGCCGGTCGGGTCATGAGACCCAGTGCCAGCGCCAGCCCGCCAAAAAACTCGGCGCCGCCAGCAAGCAATGCCATCAGATAACCCGGCTCAAGCCCGATACTGGCCATCCACTGGCCGGTGCCGTCCAACCCATAACCGCCAAACCAGCCAAACAGTTTCTGGGCGCCGTGCGCTGCCAGGATCAGGCCGACCGGAACCCGAAGGATCAGGGCAGCAACCCCAGCGCTTGAAGAAAGCAGTGTGTTCGCAATGTTCGTGTTCATGATAGTCACCTTAAATGATTGGTCTGTGGATGACCGAGGCGGGTGCCCGGCGTATGAACCCACTGTACTATCACCAAATCGTTGGATTAAGATGGAAATTATTGTTTTACTATCAACATATTTTTGATAATTGCCAGGAACGAAAAGAGGTCAACAAACCGTGGATCGAATCAGTGCAATGCGCGCATTTGTTCACGTGGTGCAGGATGGATCCTTTACCAGGGCCGCCGAGCGTCTGGACACTTCCCCGCAACTCGTCAGTAAGCACGTCTCCCAGCTGGAACAGCATCTCGGGGTTCGTTTGATGAACCGCACCACTCGACGGGTCAACCTGACCGAGGCCGGCTCTCGCTACTTCGAGAGCGCCCGGCAAGTGCTGGCCGACATTGAGGACCTTGAAAATCAGATTGGGGATCTACAGCCGGAGGCCTCGGGCCTGCTTCGAATCAGCGCGCCTGTGTCCTTTGCCATCCATCACATGGAGCCGTTGCTCAGAGGCTTCCGGCAAGCCCATCCGGGCGTAGAGGTCGATTTACAGCTGAACGACCGTAAGGTGGATATTATTGAAGAGGGGTTTGACATTGCCCTGCGGATTGGTCGGCTGAGAAGTTCGTCGCTAATCGCCAGACGAATTGCGCCGGTTCGGCTGGCGTTCTGCGCCTCGCCCGATTACCTGGACCGACACGGAGAACCACATCGCCCCGAAGACCTCCAACACCATCACTACCTGCACTACAGCTATCTGGATTCGAACGCGATCCCGGAACTGCAGAAATGGTTTACCGGCGCCAACGGCGCCAGGCGTGTAATGATGAGCAATAATGGCGACGTGCTTGTATCGGCAGCCCTATCCGGCGCCGGCATTGCACTGCAGCCGACCTTCCTGACAGGCCCGGCGATTCGGCAAGGCAGACTGAAAGTCATTCTGCAGGATTACGAACCAGAGCCCATGGCGCTTTACGCCGTGTACGCCCATCGCCAGCTGGTGGCAAGCAAAGTGCGCGCGTTCATCGAGTTCATGGACAGCTTCTTTGATCAGTTACCCGATTGGGACCCCGATCATTAGCGTTTCATCCATGTCAGGGTATGCCCTCCGGAGGCAGAGGTCGGAGGTTCAAGCGACGCCCGTCAGACAGCCCTCAGCTCCCCCGAAATCCCTTGGCCACCAGATACACTTCCCGGGACCTTGCTCTCGATGAATCCGGCTTCCGGACCGCCACCTTGTCGAAAGACTCTCGCACAGCTTTGACAAACTCGTCATGGCCCTCCCCCTGGAAAACCTTGGCCACAAAACTGCCTTTTGGCTTGAGAACCTGGCACGCCATGTCCAGTGCCAGTTCAACCAGATACATAGAGGCCGCCTGGTCAGCCACATTCACACCACTGATGTTGGGGGACATGTCGGAGATGACAACGTCTGCGAGGGCGCCATCCAGAGTGGCCATGATCTGGTCAAACACCTCCTGCTCGGTGAAATCCCCCTGAATGAACTCAACGCCCGCGATGGCATCCATCGCGAGGATATCTGAGGCCACAACACGCCCCCTGTGACCCACCAGTTTCGAGGCCACCTGGGACCAGCCCCCGGGTGCAGAGCCCAGATCCACCACCAGCGCATTGGGTTGGATCAGGCGATCCTTGTTGTTGATCTCCAGCAATTTGTAACTGGCGCGGGAGCGGTAGCCGTCCTGCTGTGCCTGTTTCACGAAGGGATCATTGACGTGCTCTTCGAGCCAGCGGTTACTGCTTTTAGAACGGGCCATGGGGTGTCTTCTGTTTACTGCGGGAAAGGCCATAGTCTACGCCGCTGCAGGTTCTACCGCAAAAGCCGCTCCGCTCCTCCGCTGACAAGGCCGCCGCCCGGCAGTACAATGGCGTCACTTTTCCAGAATCAACCCGCCGGGACATTGTCTGGCAGTCAGGAAATATCATGATTCGCATTACCGAGTTGGCACTACCCCTTGATCACCCAGAGGACGCTCTGCGAGCCGCAATCTTGCAGCGCCTGCAACTCCGGGATGCTGACCTGCTGCACTTCACTGTTTTCAAACGCAGCTACGACGCCCGAAAAAAGAACAGCGAGATCAAATTCGTCTATATCGTCGACCTGACCGCACAGGACGAAGCTGCGGTGCTCGGCCGGTTTGTCAACGATACCCATGTTCGCCCGGCGCCGGATACCGCCTACTACCCGGTGGCACAAGCGCCTGCACACCTGCGTGAGCGCCCGATTGTGGTCGGACTCGGACCCTGCGGGTTGTTCGCCACTTTACTGCTGGCCCAGATGGGGTTCCGGCCTATTGTGCTGGAACGGGGCAAGGACGTGCGACGCCGTACCAAGGACACCTGGGCGCTGTGGCGTAACAAACGGCTGTCGCCGGAGTCCAATGTGCAGTTCGGTGAGGGCGGTGCGGGGCTGTTCTCAGACGGCAAACTCTGGAGTCAGATCAAGGACCCAAAGTTCTATGGCCGCAAGGTCATGGCCGAGTTTGTCAAAGCCGGTGCCCCGGAAGAGATCCTGTTTGTCAGCAAACCCCACATCGGCACCTTTCGGCTGACCGGCATAGTGTCCAGCATGCGGGAAGAAATTATCAGGCTGGGCGGCGAAATCCGTTTTGAACAGAAGGTCACCGACCTGCTGCGGGAAGACGGTCAGGTCCGGGGCGTGGAACTGGCCAGTGGCGAACAGCTGATGAGCCGCCACGTGGTGATGGCACTTGGTCACAGCGCCCGGGACAGCTTCCGCATGCTGCACCGGCGCGGCGTGTTCCTGGAAGCCAAGCCCTTTGCCATCGGCTTTCGGATCGAGCACCCGCAAGGCCTGATCGACCACGCCCGACTGGGCAAATACGCCGGCCACCCGGCCCTGGGCGCCGCTGATTACAAACTGGTGCATCACGCCAGCAACGGCCGGGCGGTGTACAGTTTCTGCATGTGCCCGGGCGGCACCGTGGTGGCCGCGACGTCTGAACCCGAGCGGGTCGTGACCAATGGCATGAGCCAGTACTCCCGCAACGAGCGCAATGCCAACTCCGGTATTGTGGTGAATATTGAGCCGGAGCAAGACTTCCCCGGCGACCCATTGGCCGGCATGGAGCTTCAGGAAAAACTGGAATCCCATGCCTACGTTCTGGGGGGCAGCGACTACTGCGCACCGGCGCAACTGGTGGGGGACTTTATTGCGGGTAAACCGTCAGACAAACTGGGCGAGGTGGAGCCGTCTTACCAGCCCGGCATCCGCCTGGGCGACCTGGCCTCCACCCTGCCCGCTTACGCCATCGACGCTATCCGCGAGGCCCTGCCCGCTTTCGGCCGACAGATCCGGGGATTTGACCGGCCAGATGCTCTACTTACGGGCGTGGAAACCCGCACCTCGGCCCCGGTCCGGCTAACCCGCGATCGTGAAAGTTTGCAAAGCCTGAACACCCGCGGCCTGTATCCGGCGGGTGAAGGCGCGGGCTATGCCGGCGGCATTCTGTCGGCCGGTGTGGACGGCATCAAAGTGGCAGAGGCCGTTGCCAAAGCCATGCTGGCGGACCTTGAATCCGCCCGGGAAATCCATTCAGGAACCACGGTGTGAAGCTGGACGACATCAAAAAGCTTCATCAGAAGAAGTACCGCCAATCCTTCGGCCACTTCCTGGTGGAGGGCGAGCATCTGGTGGTGGAACTGGAAAAGGCAGCAGCCGCCAATCCTCACTGGCAACAGGCCCAACTGTTTGTCACCAGCGCTTATCAGGACTGGTCAAGCCCCTGGCCCATGCAGGTGATCAGCGAGCGGCAGCTAGCACAGCTGACAGACACCAAAAGCCCGCAAGGCATACTCGCAGTCGCGCCCTTGCCAACGGCCGCCGCAATCGCCCCAGTTTTGGGGGAAAAAGCCATCTACCTCCATGAAGTGCAGGACCCGGGCAACCTGGGTACCATTCTGCGCACCCTTGCGTGGTTCGGAAACTATCGCTGCCTGCTCAGCCCTGGCAGCGTCGACCCCTACAATCCGAAAGTCGTGCGATCGAGCATGGGGGCGCTGTTCCACGTAACGGTGGAAACCGAGGTCACTCTGGCCACTCTGGCCAGCCGTTACCCTGACATTGCCTGCCTGGATATAAACGGTGATGCCATCACCAGCCCTGATTTCCAGAACCATGACTGCTACCTGTTCGGCAACGAAGCCCGCGGTGTACCCACCGAGGCCGTGACCAGACTCGACAGCCGAAGGTTCACCATCCCAGGCTCCGACACCATTGAATCCCTGAACCTGGCCTCTGCTGTAAATATGGCGGTATATGAGCTGAATCGGGGATAGGGTCGTGTCCTCCGGAGGCAGAGGTCAGAGGTCAGAGATCAGAGGTTCGAATCCTCTCATCCCGGGGTGATGGTCTCAGTCGCTACGGAATTTTCTGACCAACTGATTGAGATCGTCAGCCATTTCTGAAAGCGAACGACTGGATCGATTCACCTGGTTTACATCACCCGCCAAGTCATCGATGGCATTGCTGCTTACCTCGATGTTTTGCGTCATTTCAGCCGCAGTCGCCCGCTGTTGCTCGGTCGCGCTCGCGACCTGGGTTGTCATTTCCGCTATGACATTTACGGCGGCCAGAATTTCGGACAGGGCAGAGCCGGACTGACCAGCTTCTTCGCTCGCCTCGCCCGCCATCTGCTTTGCTTTGCTCATGTCCACCACGGCTCCAGCTGCCCCGCTTTGCAGGTTGGAGACAATGCGCTCGATGTTGACCGTCGACTCCTGAACGCGTTTGGCCAGGCCACGGACCTCATCTGCGACAACGGCAAAGCCACGGCCTGCCTCGCCTGCCCGGGCGGCCTCAATGGCCGCGTTCAGTGCGAGCAAATTGGTTTGCTCGGCGATGTTATGAATGACTTCCAGAACGCTGCCAATTTCACCGGACTCTGCCTCAAGCTTTTGAATCCGCAGCGATCCAGCCCCTATCTGTTCGGCCAGTTCATTCACTGATTTGATGGCTCTGCTGACAGTCTCTTGCGCGCTGTCCGCCAGAGAAGAGGCTTTGCGCGCCGACTCATCCGTATCGTTGGTGTTGGACGCGATCTCTTCGCAGGTTGACACCATCTCCTGCATGGCTGCAGAAACCTGGGTTATCTGATCCCGCTGCTGTTCAGAATTCGCCCGGGTTCTCTCGGTGATTCCGGAGAGAGCTTCGGACTCGGTATTGAGCTGACGCGCCGAGGAAACGATTTTGGAAATCGTGTCTTCCAGGGTCCCCAGAAACTGATTAACTGCCTCAATAAAGTCGCCGATTTCATCGGCTCTTCCGGTTGTCAGACGGGTCGAAAGATCTCCATTGTCCTGGCTGATGTCATCAAGATAAGACAGGATCTCGCCTTTTGCCCTTTTAACGCTGGCGCCCATCATTCTGCTCATCAACGTTGCGACCATTAGCCCGAGGACCAGAGAGATACCAAACGCAATTAAGGTAAATTTGAGCGCAAGATCCGATTCTGCATCTGCCTTATCAGCCGCGACCTCCAGAGAGCGGTGAATGCTTTCTTCCAGACTCCTCGCCTTGTCGGCAATCTGAGGCCCAATAACGTCGAGCTTGTCTGTCTTCGTCTGTTCAAGTTCGCGCATGACCTCAACAAGAGTTTGAACAGAAACTTTGTAGCTATTGAGCTCGCTCACTGCCGTGTCCAGATAAGTTTTGATGAACTGTGGACCTCGGTCCGTGTCCAAACCCTGCACTGCTTCGGTTAGATCCTGAATGGCGTACTCAAGATCCTTCCTGACGTCTTCATTACCTGTCGCCAAGAAGCGCTGCGCTTTCATTCGCATCATGACCGCACCGGTTAGAAGCTCCTCAATATCAACGCGGAGGGAGCTCATCGGTGTTCGATCAGCAACACCATTAAGGGATAGCTGGAAGGCTTTCGTCGCCGCCGGACCTGATACATCCAGTTCATTCTGTGTGATGTCAGCAACACGCCTTTTTAATGGCACCAGCTCATTTTTGAATACATCGACATAGTTGCCCGTCATTTCTTCAATTTCGTCAACCAGCACAGCGCGGTCTGGCGCCTCAATGACATTTTGAGCTTTCCCGATCGTTTCTGCGAATTCGGAATTCAGGTCTTCAAATTCAGCAATGACGGCTTCGTTCCCACTGGAGTAGAAATCAAACACTCTCAAACGCATTCGGTATATATCGGTGAGCACCCCAGTTGCCACGGCCGTATCAGGCGCCAAATCTCTTGCGACGGTATACATCCGGTCATCGAGGCTCTGAAAACCGCGGACGCTGATGAACGTAACGAGGGCAAACAAAAGCAGTATGAAAACGGGTGCAATCAAGAGCTTTCCAGTCACACCTAATCTGCGTTCCACCGATTTAAAGCCTGAGATGCTCATGACTTACCTTCCTTAAAGCATTGAGACGACCAGTCCCTATAACGGCCATAGGCTTTGTCACTTGAGAAAAAACAAAAGATTTACGGCGAAAGCCCTAACCGTCGGAAAACTCTAATCAGCGGCGGTCTCTCGTTGAAGCTGAGGAAAACCTAAAATTCTGGCCGGGATTAGTTGACCACTGCCTATTAAAAAGCTTGACCACGTCACTTTTTGTTTTAAGCTCAACGTTTGATGCTATCAAGTTTTTGATTATGCAATCACTCAACCCCCGCGCCGCCCTGTTGCTCACCTTGAGCGTCCTTCTGGTTATTTATTTCTATTTTTTCCTGAACGTTGCGAGATCCATCGAAGCAGAGGCCTTTGAGGCTTTCGAGACCGAAGCCAGCGCTACCAGTTCAGAGATTGCCCGTGTTCTGAATAAAGCGAAAGACAGCCTTCTCAATGTCATCGCGCTGTTTGCCAGCAGTAATCACGTAAATGAACTGGAATTTCAGCAATTCATTCAGGAAAGCCAGTTTTTTCAACTGAATCCGAATATCAGAGCGATTGCCATCGGGCCGATATTAGAGAGCGATCAGGTAGAAACCTTTAACATCGCCCTCAGCGGCAACTCGGCGACAAGACAAGCGCTCGGATACCCTGAATTCAGTCCCGTGTCACTGCAATCCCGTGATGTTGCTATTCCACTGGCTTTGGTTGAATCACCGGGTGGAAGAGAGGGAATTGTCGGGTTCGACATGGCCTCAAACGAGGCCAGACTCAAAACCGCCAGGCAAAGTATCAACAGCGGCAGCATCGTTATGACTCCGCCTGTGAACTTGTCCCAAGATCCATCCGACGCCTATCCATCCGTGTTGCTGATTGGCAGTTCTGAAGATGCCAAGATTGAATATCTGACAAAGCCGTCGATCGATTTCGAACCAATCCTGATTTTCGCCGTCAGCTTTACCCCCAGTGCTGCCATCGACCAGATAATTTCAAGCCAGGGCAGCCGGCTGTTTGAGGCCAATATTGTCGACGTATCCGATGAAAAGACGATCATCTTTCACGGTTATGCGCCCAACGGGAATGACCCTCGCAGAACAGATAACTTTCAGTTTGCGGGTCGCGAGTGGTCAATCCAATACTACCCCTCCGATCAAATAGCCAGCGGAACACCGCCCTGGTTAATCGCCCTGTTCACGTCAGGATTGTTGTTAATCATTGGTCTGGCATGGTCAATAAACGCGTTGATCAGGATCCGCGAGTCATTGAAAGAGCAAGTGGCAGAACAGACGCAGGACCTCACAATTTCCAACCGTGCCGCCGAGGAAGCCAGAGAACGGTTAGAAGAAGCCCAGAGAATTGCAAAAGTGGGTGGTTGGTACCTGGATGTGAATACAAATCAAATGACCTGGACTGAAGAACTCTATCGCATGTATGAGTTCGATCCAGCACTGCCCGTGCCATCCTACAGCGAGCACAAAAAGCTATTTACGCCCAAAAGCGCGGACTTATTAATGTCTTCCCTGGCAAAAATGAGGGAAACCGGCGTCCCTTACGAGCTGGAGTTGCAGACTGTGCGCAAGGATGGAAGCAATGGATGGATGTGGGTGCGAGGTGAACGGCTGGAGGATGAAAGCGGCGTAACTGTTGGGCTTCAAGGTGTGTCTATGGACATCACCGAGCGCAAGCGGGCGGACGAAAAACTCAAGTTATCTGCTCGCATCTTTGAGAGCTCGCTCGAAAGCATCATGATTACCAACGCCGAAAAAGAGATCATAGACGTTAACCCCGCGTTTAGTGCCATTACTGGCTATAGCCGTGAAGATATCATCGGTAAGAAGCCTGAGATCTTAAGTTCTGGCAGACAAACTCCTGAGTTTTACGAAGCGATGTGGCAGGAAGTTGATAAACAGGGTTACTGGCGTGGTGAATTGTGGAACCGTACCAAATCGGGGGAACTGTATGCCGAGTCACTCACTGTCTCTGTGCTAAAAAACGAGCAGAATGAAGTCACCAACTACGTGGGGATCTCGACCGACATCACCAGCAGCAAACAGCAACAAGAAAAACTGAACCTGATGGCGTATTACGATGCCCTGACAGGACTGCCCAATCGCACGTTATTTGCGGATCGCTTTTCTCAGGCGATCGCTCACAACAAGCGTACGGACCATAAACTGGCCATTTGTTTTCTTGATCTGGATAACTTCAAGCCAGTAAATGATAACTACGGCCATGATGTTGGTGATCAATTACTGATTGAAGTGGCGAAACGCATTACAGCCTCTATCCGGGAAGAAGATACAGTTTCCCGTCAAGGCGGCGATGAATTCACTCTGTTACTCAATGACATTCACTCCTATGGCCAATGTCAGAACAGCTTGAATCGCATTCTTCATGCTTTTTCACAACCCTATTTAATTGATGGCACACTTCATAACATCACAACATCTATCGGCGTCACCTTGTACCCCGATGACGATGAAGATATCGATACCCTCATTCGCCATGCCGATAACGCGATGTATCAAGCCAAGCTATCCGGCAGGAATCGTTATCACTTCTTTGATAGCAAACAGGATGAGCGGCTAATACAAAAGCATCACAAGCTCGGTGAAATCCAACAAGCTCTGAACAACAATGAATTGAGTCTGTATTACCAGCCGAAGGTCAATATGGTGACAGGTGGTGTCCAGGGCGCTGAGGCCTTGATTCGCTGGATTCATCCTGAAAAAGGAATTATTGCCCCCTTAGACTTTTTACCCCTGCTTGATGGTACTGATTTAGAGCTTCAAATTGGTGATTGGGTGATCAATGAAGCCTTGCGGCAGTTGGATAGGTGGCGGGCTCAAGGTCTGAAACTGGAAGTCAGTGTCAATATCGCTTCTCATCATCTACAGTCACAGACTTTCCTTGGAAATCTGGAAGCCGCTTTAGCTCGATATCCGATGGTTGACCCCAGTTGCTTGCAGCTGGAGATATTGGAAAGCAGTGCGCTCGGCGATCTCAATGTAATCAGTACGATCATTAAAACCTGTCAGGATGCTCTGGGCGTTAATATCGCGCTGGATGATTTTGGCACCGGCTACTCCTCGCTCACTCATTTACGTAATTTATCCGCAAACATTATTAAAATTGACCAGAGCTTCGTCAGGGACATGCTCGACGATCCAGGTGATTACAACATTATTGATGGTGTCATCGGCCTGGCCGAGTCCTTTGACCGTGAAGTAATTGCTGAAGGCGTTGAAACGACAGCACACGGGATAATGTTACTTATTATGGGTTGTAAAGAAGCGCAGGGTTATAGCATTGCCAAACCCATGCCTGCCAATGAACTTCCTCAATGGATCAGGGATTACACTCCCAATCAAGAGTGGCAGGAATACGGCAGTAAACCTCACTCAGTGAAAGAAGAAAGATTAATGCTATTCAGGCTGGTTAGCGAACATTGGTTAGCCGCCTTTACGACGAACATATATGCTGCACCGCAAGATATGAAACACTGGCCTATCATGAAAAGTAAACAGGACCCCTGTGGCCATTGGATAAGGCGGGAAAGAAAAGGGACATTGTTTACAAGCGATAGATTAGATCGTCTGGCAGAGGCACATGAAAACGTTCACATTGTTGCGGAATCTGTAAGACATCAATACCAACAAGGTCATGTTGATGCCGCCCGAGAAGCCTTGTCGGAGGTACAGTCTGCTTTTGATAAGGTGAGCGGAGCGCTTGAGTTGTGTAAGTAGCTCTGAAACATCAACCAGTTATCCGGGAACACGTGCAGTCAGGCACATGTCAGACGTTCGAATCCTCTCTGTCCCGCCACATTTCCTATCAAAAGCCCACCTTGCAGTTCTCCTCTTTCAGCGCCTCCAGGCCGTCTGCCCCGGGTATTTCCTTTCTGGCTCTGTCGAGGTCAATATCATGCTGTTTTCTCAATTTCTTTCTGAGTCGGCCCTCAAGAAATCGCTTGATCTCCTGAGCGTCTTCAAGCAGCAAACCAGGCACCGGTTCAGGTTTTTTGGTGTCGGGATTTAGCGCAACCATGGTGAAATAGGACGTATTGGTGTGCCTGACAGACCCGGTGGTGAAGTTCTCCGACACCACTCGTATCCCCACCTCCATCGACGACCGGCCGGTATAGTTCACGGAGGAGGAAAGCGTGAGTATCTCGCCCACTTCCACCGGGTTCAGAAAATCCACCTTGTCCACCGATGCGGTAACGCAATACGCCTTTGAATGCGAGGCCGCACAGGCATAGGCAATTTTATCCATCAGGGATAGCACGATGCCACCGTGCACTTTCCCACCAAAATTCTCATAGGATGGAATCATTAATTCTTTCAGAACGATCTGCGACGACTTTACCGACCGATAACCTTTTATTGTTTTCAAGACATACCTCTTTCCAACGCATCAGAAGCCCTGCACTCATTACAGAACTACTGATAGCACAAAGACGTCGCTCAGTCTTTCAACAGTTTCCGTTTGATCAGCAGCCAGTAGGTATCCTTGGCGGCAGATCTGATCATGATAATCCTGACCTTGGTCGGCTCCATCTCGTGATCGAACAGATACTCGAAGGCGGCGTTGAATTCCCCGGTTTTCACACCTTCGAAAAACCGTCCTGAGAATTCGTTACTACGGGTGCAGGGCGCGACATCGTTGAAGAAGTTCCGGCCTATCACATCCTCCGCCTTGCGCCCGGTCAGCTCGGTTTCGGCCTGGTTGTATCTCAGGATGGTTCCCTCGGCGTCCAGTTCAATGGCCCCGTACATGAGGTTATTGACCTCTTCATCGCTGATGTTGGCCATCTCGTTCTGCAGATCATCTGGCTCGAAGCGTACCCTTTTCATGTGTCATACCTCTGGAAATAGCAGTCAAATTGAAACCACACAATCAGACCTTCCTTGGCCGTTTCTCTCAATCAAAGCCGGCAAGTCCATCAACCAATGTTCCGGGCAACGCCACTGCTCTGGCTACCCGGGCAATTTCCTCGCTCAGGGGTCGGTCGTTGGTCAGTCTTGGCGCCCTCTTGCGCACCCAGGCCAGCAGTTCGTTGACCGCGTTGCCAGCTGATACGCCGGCGTTTTCCTCAATCCTTAAATCCAATGCCTGAGCGACCATCAGGGCATCAATGGCAAGCAGGGAACTGAGCAGGTCCAGGAGCTCGCCAGTGCGGCGGGCGCCAATCGTGCCCATGGTGACCACATCCTGATTGTCGCCATTGGTGGGTATCGACTGGATCGATGCGGGTGTTGCTTTTATACGCATCTCCGCCAGCAAGGCACTGGCGGTGACCTGGGCCCCCATAAAGCCGCTCTGAAGCCCGGGCTGCTCCGGCTGAAGGAACGCTGGCAGCCCCTTGTTCAGCCGTGGATTGCACAAGCGCGCAATGCGTCGTTCAGCGTGTACGCCCATGGTAATAACCGCATTTGCCAGGGCGTCCGACGCAAAGGCGACGTGTTGGCCATAGAAATTACCGCCGTGGAGCACCCTGTCCTGGTTATCCGGGAGAATCGGGTTGTCGGTGGCACTGTTCAGCTCGATACCGACGGTCTGATCGTGCCAGTCGATCTGATCACTGACGGCGCCCAGCAACTGCGGCGCACAACGAAGACTGTAGGGATCCTGAAAAGACTCACCCAGGTACACCAGTTGACCCGGTTCGACCCCGTGTGAATCGTCCAGCGCCGTCTCTGTTTTCTGGACCAGTCGGTTCAACCAGCGATGCAGCCGCTGCTGTCCCGGATGCGGACGAACCTCGCCAAAAGCAAAATCCCAGGCTTCCCGGCGACCATTGAGCACTTCGGCGTGACCTGCACACAGCAGGGCGCTCCAACGCAGAGCTCGCCCCGCTGCTGCGCCGTTAATCCCGGCGATACCCGTCATCGCTGAGGTGCCATTGACCAGTGCCAGCGCATCCTTGCCGCCGGGCCTGAACAGTGATAGGCCGAGTGCCGCAAGAACCTCCTTCGCAGGCCCCGGTTCGAAGCCACCCAGGCCGATCTCGCCCTCGCCCATCATCGCGCCAACAATGTGGGCCATTGGCGTCAGGTCACCGCTCGCACCAACCGTGCCCATAGATGGAACCACCGGAATGGCGTCAAGATTGAGGCACTTTGTAAGCATGTCCAGGGCATCGAGCGATATCCCCGAATAGCCCCGGGCCAGTGCGCTGATGCGGGCTGCCATGGTCGCGCGGGTGTGAATGCGGCTTAATGGCGCGCCGACGCCGGTGCTCAGGTGCGCGATCAGGTTCTTTTGCAGGTCGAGGGAAAAGTCGCTGCCAACGAGGGTATCCGCCAGCGGCCCATAACCGGTGGTCACGCCATAAATACGCCGGTTCTCCTTCAGATAACGAGCCAGGCGTTCATGGCTTTGCTCAACCCTTTGGCACACCTCCGCCGACAGGATCAGCGGCAAACCGTGGGCAACCGCTTCCAGGTCGGCAAGAGACAACCCCTCTGATCTGAGCTCGACGCGGTTACCAGTCACAGAGTTTCCCCATCTCATTGCGGGGCAGCCTGTCGCCCAGAGACAGGTGGGTTGGGCGCTCCGGCGCGGGCAGGCTGGCGCTCAACCAATCCCTGAGTTCCGCTTCCAGATGTCCGTCAACCGTTGCTGTGGCCGAAACTCCTGAAACCGGCACTATGAAGGCTTTGAGTCGAAGGCCCTGGCCTGTCTCGAACGGGCGAACAGCGCATTCCTGAACCTGGGGGTGACGCCCGATAAAATCCCTCACCCGCTCAGGCCAGACATTCACGCCACCCACCTGAACAGCGCCGTCTCGTCGTTTACGCGGAATCAGCGAACGGTCTGTCTGCCATTCAACGATGTCAGGCAGGAAATGAACGGCGCCCGTAGTCGAGATCAACTGATCATCGTCAAATTTCGTCCAGTACCCGAACAGGTGGAATGCACGCTGTGGATCAGTACGCCAGCCAATGCCTGCAGTTTCGCTGGAACCGTAGACTTCGATCATGGAAGCGAGCCCTTTTTCAATGGCTGACTTGATCACTTCAGGCGAACAGGGCGCAGTGGAGGTCACCCCCACAACCCCGACTGGAAAGCGACGGTGGCTGCCGTGGAAATACTGCCACCACTCTGGCACACCCAGAACCAGGTCCCCGGGGCGAAGGCCTCTGTGCGCGACAGCGACCGCCTCTTCCCCGTGAATAAGCGGCACCCGTAACCGGTCGCTTAGAAGCGGGCCCCAGATAAAGCCATAAATATGGTGCAGGGGAACCAGGGAAACAACGCGGGTGGTACCTTCAACAAGCGTGCTTATCTCACTCACTTCCGACTGCAATCGGGCTAGGGTCTGGGGAACCAGCGTCGGCTCGCCCGTCGTACCCCCTGAACGGAACCATAGCTGGGTCAGCAAACCCTCATCCAGGCTTTCAACAATGGCCTCGCTCCACTGACTCAAACGAACGCGCCGCAACAGCACTTCTTCAATCCCGGCTTTGTCCAGCTCAAAGAATTCAGCGACATTCCGGGCCACGGTGAGTTGATCCAGCGAACCCAGCGCAGCCGGTCCGGCCCTAAGATCGTCGTTACTTTCCAGGTCTGTGAGCAGTTCACGGGTAGACACCGCCCGGGACGGTGCCAGAGCGGCGGCAATCAGATGCTGCAGCAAAGCAGTGCAGTTATGAACCGACAGCATCAGCGGAAGATGCCTCGGGAATCCGGGCCACGTCTCATTATTTTTACTCACCAGTTATTGGGGTAAAAATACGAGGCTGTGGACGTAAGGATTTGCTGAAGAAGAGTTTAATTGTAATTAATTGTACGGATTCATCTTGCGGGCTGATGCGCGATCCAGGGCCGGCCATCGCCGCCCTGAACCCGCGCATCAAGAAGAACCTCGGAAACCGGCCCGGATTGGCCGGGCCTGTCACCAGGATGTAGCAATATACTGGGTTTCCAGAAACTCTTTTATGCCGTCCTGTGCGCCTTCCCGTCCGATTCCGCTCTCTTTCATGCCGCCGAAAGGAGCCGCCGGGTCGGAAACAAAGCCCCGGTTCACGCCCACGATACCGGCGTTGATCCTCTGCGCGATTCGCATGGCCTTGCCTACGTCCTGGCTGAACACATAGGCGGCCAGGCCATAGGGTGTGTCGTTGGCCTGCTGTATTACAGATTCCAGATCCTGGAAGCGCACCAGCGGTGCAATCGGCCCGAACACCTCCTGGCCGAGAATGCGGGCATCCGGTTTTACATTGCTCAGTACGGTTGGCGCGAAGAAAAAACCTTCGGCGTGAAGCGTGGTTCCGCCGGTTTCAATCTTGGCGCCGTCGCTGACCGCCTCGGCAATGATCGCCTGCAGTTTTTCCAGTTCCTTGCGGGAAATGATCGGGCCTACGTCCACATCAGGCTCCAGGCCATTGCCTACCTTCAGCCCTGCAAATCGCTCCACCAGACGGCTGCAGAACTCATCATAGATCGAGTCGTGAACATACAGTCGGTTGGCGGCAATGCAGGATTCACCGGCATTACGCATCTTGGCGAGAAAGGCGCCTTCGATGGCGGTGTCGATATTGGCGTCATCGCAGACGATCAATGGGGCGTTTCCGCCAAGTTCCATTGAGGTATTAAGGATCCGCTCGGAGGCAGCGCTCAACAGCACCCTTCCAACCCCGGTGCTGCCGGTGAAAGAAATCTTGCGGAGCCGCTCATCCTTGACCAGGCTGTCGGTAAGCGTCGCCGCATCATCCGTTGTCAGGATGTTCACAAGGCCGTCGGGAACACCACACCGCTGCATCAGATCTGCCAGATACATGGAGGTAAACGGTGTCTCCTTTGGCGGCTTGACGATCACCCCGCAGCCCGCGGCAATCGCCGGTGCAATTTTGCGGGTGATCATCGCCGCAGGAAAATTCCAGGGCGTGATCAGCAACGCAGTGCCCACCGGCTGATGGGTCACTACGATCGTGTGTTTACCACTGGGGGATGGCCGCATTTCGCCGCCCAGGCGAAGGGATTCCTCGCCATACCAGCGAAAGAATTCCGACGCATAATCAACTTCGCCAGTGGATTCCTTGAGGGTTTTTCCCTCCTCAAGGGTGATCAGCCTTGCAATGGTATCCTTCTCCTTCTGCATGGTATCGAACACGGCTCGCAATACCTCTGACCGCTCTCGCGGGGTCAGCGCCATCCACTCCTTCGCGGCTCCCTCGCAGGCATCCAGCGCCCGCTTTGCATGCTCGGGCGTGCAGCTGGGAACCGTAGCAATAAGGTTCTCGGTGGCCGGGTTAACCACATCAAACTTGCCACTGGTTTCGGTAATCCACTCACCGTTGATGAACAACCCGTTGGGTATGCTTTGTCCGATTGCTTCAATGTATTCTTTCAAACCACAGACTCCCTGATTCTGGAACTGCCAATGGATTGGCCGTCAGCTGGTGCCGGTTACCAAAAACTAGTACTTGTTGGCGATGAACAGTTCCTTGGACGGGAACAGCGTGATCACCTGGCAGCCATCGGGCGTGACAACGACTTCCTCCTCGATACGGGCGGCACCGTTGCCATCAGCGGCAGGGCAATAAGTTTCCAGCGCGAACACCATGCCTTCCTGCAGTTCGAAGGGGCTGTCGAACGACACCAGTCGGCTGATAATTGGCCGCTCGTGCAGTGCCATACCAAGGCCGTGGCCAAACTGCAGGCCAAAGGCTTCCATTTCGTTGGCGAAGCCAAAGTCAGTCGCCTTGGGCCAGACCGCTGCAATCTTGTCGGTTGTCATACCCGGCCTGACCAGCTCGATGGCTGAATCGATCCATTCCCGCGCCTGCTTGTAGGCATCTTCCTGAGATTTTGTGGAACTGCCGATGTTCAGGGTGCGGTAATAACAGGTGCGGTACCCCATGAACGCCTGGATCACGTCGAAGAATGCCTGATCCCCGGGCCGGTACATGCGGTCAGTAAAGTTGTGCGGGTGGGGACAGCAGCGCTCGCCGGATACGGCGTTGATCGCCTCTACATCGTCAGAGCCGTTGTCGTAGAGGAACTTGTTCACCAGGGCGACCATCTCGTTTTCACGGGCGCCCGGGCGAAGCTTTTCCGCCAGGTGGTCATAGGCGCCATCCACCATGGTAGCGGCCATATTCAGCAGGGTGATTTCATCCTGGCTCTTGATCTGACGGGCATCAAGCATGACCTGCTGCACATCTCTGATTTCCAGACCCGCTTCCTGAAGCGCGAATAACATGGGTGGTTCGCAAACATCCACACCAACCGGCATGTCGGCAACGCCCTCGGCTTTCAGGATATCCCGGATCTCTTCGGCAGCGCGCTTGAAAAGCCCAGCCTCCTTACCAATGGACCCTCTCAGACCCAGCATGCCTGCACGACACCGTTCCTGCTTCAGCCAGGGCGCATAAATCCGGTGATGGGCAGCGGCTGAACCGAAATCCCAGAGGTAAGGATCAGAGTTGCCGGTAAACAGGGCATAGCGACAGAATTTGTCTCGAGTCCACTCGCCGATGACAGAGCTGGTGAGATAACGGATGTTGTTGTTATCAAAACAGAGAATGGCACCAAGGTCAGAGCCGGCAAGCGCTTCCCGTGCCCTGCCTGTGCGGTAACGATGCAGGCGGTCGTAATTGACCCGCTCCTCAAAATCCACGTGCATCCGCCCCGGAGCGGGAATGGGACGCCCCCACACCCAGTGCGGATCAACATCCTCGGAACGGACAATGGTTGGCTCGCTCGGTTTTACGGTCTTGGCCATGACTCCTCCTAGATACGGCGGCAAAAGATAAGCCTGTTCTTGTTTTGAAGCTTCTCACTAACGATGAACACACTTTAGTGCAAACGTTTGCGTTAATCAATTAAAAAGGCCGCAGGCAACTCCAGGTCGAACAAGTTGGTGTATAATTCACGCTATCAATTTCTATCGGATACTGGACTCTGGTTTTGGTGCAAAGGAAACGGGTAACACTTCGCGATCTGGCAGAACACCTGAACATCAACACTTCCACGGTTTCCCGCGCTCTGAGCGAGAAATCCAGCGAGATGATTTCGCCTGATGTTGTGAAACGCGTGAAAAAAGCGGCCCTGGAGATGGGCTACAAGCAGAATGCCGCCGCCTACGCCCTCAAGATGGGAAGCACCAAGACCATTGGCATGATTATTCCGGACCTGATGAACCCGGTGTTCCCGCCCATCATCCGCGGCATTCAAAGCGTGCTTGACCGTTATGGCTACACCGCATTTCTGGCCTACAGTGAAAACAACGAAATAACCGCACACACCGAAGTGGAACGGCTGATCAGCCGGGGGGTTGATGGCATCATCTACGCGGCCGCTTTTCGAACAGACAGCGTCGTTGATCTGTGCAAAAGCCAGGGTGTACCGCTGGTACTGGTCAACCGGGTGGTCGATCAGGGCGATGTCGACACGGTAAAAGTAGACGACTCGCTGGGCATAAAAATGGCGGTGGACCATCTGCTAGAGCTGGGTCATCGCAAAATCGGCTTTATTGCCGGCCCCAAGAACATTTCAGTTTCCTACATAAGACTTCGCGCCTTTACCCAGACCATGGCAGAGCATGACCTTGAGGTAGAGCCCCACCGCATCGTTGAAGCCCATGCCCTGTCAGAAGACGCTGGCGAAAAAGCGATGTCGGTCTTCCTCGGGCAGAACTCAGACGCCACAGCAATCATTGCATCCAACGACCTGATCGCGCTCGGTTGTTATACCGCACTGAGGCAATTCGGTTACACCTGCCCGAAGAGGTTGTCGATTGTCGGGTTCAACAACATGCCCTACCTCGACTGGTTCGCGACCCCTCTGACCACGGTGTCCATTCCCCACTTCCAGATGGGGGAGCGATCTGCGGAATTGCTGCTCAAGCGGATTAAATCCGGCAATCTCGACTTCAATGAGGAAGTCCTGCTCAAGCCCAAACTGGTGATCCGTGGCTCGACCGCCCCGGTTGTCCGCCGCAAGAAAAAAAGCGACGCCAGCTAGCGTCGCTCAACAGTCATATCCCGTGAAAGCCTCAGGTATTCTGGCCAGTGATGGCCCTGATCAGCGAATCCTCGGTGACCTCACTGCGGTCAAAGCACTGGGTGATGCGGCCGTCGTACATCGCAACGATGCGGTCGCTGACGGTCAGCACCTCGGGCATTTCAGAGCTGACAACAATAACCGCAAGTCCGGTCTTGGCCAGCTCCCTGATCAGATGATGAATCTCTGATTTGGAGCCAACATCAATGCCTCTGGTCGGCTCGTCGAGAATCAGTATTTTCGGCGAGGTGCTCAACCACTTGCCGATGACCACTTTCTGCTGATTACCCCCACTCAGGTTAAGCGTTTCATACTCCCAGCCCGGACATTTGATCCGAAGCTTTTCCATATACTCTTCAAAAATGGTTCTTTCAGCGGCGGTGTCGATCCACCCGTACTTGGTGAATTTGCTGATGTTTGCCAGGGTCGTGTTGTCCTTACAGCTCATGCCGAGTACCAGACCCTGTTCCTTGCGGCTTTCCGGCACCAGGCCAAGACCCTGGTCAATGGCATCGGACGGTGAACTGATCGGCAGGTCTTCACCCTGAACCTGAACACTGCCGGCGTCCGCTTTACGCAGGCCGAAGATGGTTTCCATGACTTCAGTCCGGCCGGCTCCCACCAGGCCATAGAAACCAACCACTTCGCCGGCCCGGACATCAAAGGAAATATCCGAGTACAAGCCTTCGATAGCCAGCCCCTGCACCGCCAGAGCGGTCGGCCCCAGCTCCGGCGGCTGATGTTGGATATCGGCGTCCAGATCGCGGCCGATCATGCGCTGGGTCACTTCGTCTTCATTGGTCTGGGCAGTTTCAAAGGTGCCCTGGTAGGTACCGTCACGCAGCACAGAGATGCGGTCAGAAAGCTCGAAAATCTCATCCATCCTGTGGGAGATATACACGATACCGGTGCCACTTTCCCGCAACTCCCGGATGACACCGAACAGCACCACTTTTTCATAGTCTGTGAGCGAAGCTGTGGGTTCATCAAACACCACCACCTTGGGCTGGAACACCAGGGCGCGGGCGATTTCGACCATCTGCTGGTTGGCAATCGACAGGTTGCCAAGGCGCTCCGTCGGTTCGAATTTGCAATTCAGTCGAGTGAGTATTTCGCCACACCGGTCGTTCAGGTGCCGGTTATTAACGAACATATTGGCAAAGCGGGGCATGTTTCCGAGAAACACGTTTTCCGCCACCGTCATATCGGGCACCAACGACAGCTCCTGATGGATCAGCAACACACCATGATCACGGGCTTCGATCGGGCTGGTCATCTGCACCCGCTGACCTTCGAGAATCACCTCACCGCCATCCGGCTGGTAGATACCGGCCAGGATCTTCATCAGGGTGGATTTGCCGGCGCCATTCTCGCCGAGCAGAGCGTGTACCTCCCCGGCGCGGACATCCAGATCGACACCGTCCAGAGCCTTTACACCCGGAAACGTTTTGCTCACGTTCTGAAGTTTCAGTAGCGTTTCCTGCGCTGGCTGCAGGTTCACGGACTCGTTCGCTGCTGTTTCAACCTGACTCGTCATGCCCCGACTCCTTGCCCCTGCTGCTCCGCAAAGCGCTTATCAATAAACAGAACGATGATCAGAATGGAGCCCAGAATGATCAGCACGTAGAACGAAGGCACCTGAAGCAGGTTCATACCGTTTCGGAGAATCGCAATCGCCAGAACGCCACCCAGTGTGCCGATTATGCTGCCAAACCCCCCGGTCAGGCGGGTGCCCCCAAGCACCACAGCGGTAATCGTCCAGAGTTCGTAATTGCGGCCGAGATTGGGCGTTGATGCACCCATCTGGGTGGACAACAGGATACCGGACAGCGCCGCCAGGAAACCCACCAGAATGAAGTTGATCAGCATATGCGGGCCAACCCGGATCCCTGCTTCTTTGGCCGCCACTCTATTGCCGCCCACCGCAAACACATTTCGTCCGTGAATGGTGTATTTCAGAATCAGATGGGCGACGATCGTCAGGAGTATAAAAATCAGCGCCAGTACGGGAATCGAGAATATTTCACTGGCACCGAAATCGGAGTACGCCAGATCATAGGCGTAGAAAGACTGTTCGTCGGTATAGATAAAGACCAGCCCCCTGACCCCGATCATTGCACCCAGCGTCACGATGAATGCGTCAACACCGGTTTTCCAGGCGATAATGCCGTTGAGCGCGCCAATCATGATTCCGGACATCAGGCCAACCGCCACGGCGCCAATGATGCCTAACTCGGACTGCAGACCGACGGCAAGACTGGCCGCCAGAGCGACGGTAGCGCCAACCGACAGGTCGATGTTGCCGTTGATCATCACAAACGTCATGCCAAGAGCAATCAGGCCGATGGTCGAGGCCTGAACCAGAATATTACTGAAGTTGTTGAGATCGAAAAAATAAGGTGAAGACACGCTGAAAAAGACAATGCAGACAAGAACAAATATCCAGATCGGCTGCTTTTTTATCAGATCAACTATACGATTCATTGTCGTTATCCCCGTCATATTTCGGGTTTTAATAGGTGCTGAGCAACTTGCCGCGCTTGGCTGCGATATCGAGCCAGACGGCCACGATAATCACCACCCAGGTCACCAGCCACTGGGTGTAATAGGGGTAGCCCAGCAGTAACAGGCCATTCTGGATCATCGCCAGAATAAGCACCCCGATCACGGTTCTGATGATACTCCCCGAGCCACCAAGCAGGCTGGTTCCGCCCAGGATGACGCCGGCCAGAACCAGCAACTCGTAACCTTCGCCAACGTTGTTCTGTGACCCCATCACACGGGAGCCCAGAATGAGAGCCGCGCAGCCAGTGGTAAAGGCGGACAGTAAATAGGTACTGAAGACCAGGCGATTTCGACGCAGCCCGGAGAACAGCGCAGCGGTTCCATTACCGCCAATGGCGAAGATCTTTCGCCCGAAGCCGCTTTTCAGCAGCACAATCTGCAATGCAATGCCCAGTACAATGAAGATGAGTGCCGGTATGGGGATACCAAGGAATTCTTCTCTTCCGAAAAACGCAAACCAGGTGTTTTCCTGATCGGATATATCGACGTTCTTGCCGCCGCTGTAGACCAGCGTAATGCCCTGAATGGCTGAGAGCATGCCGAGGGTGACGATCAGGGAGTTGAGCCGCAGATAACCAATCAGATATCCGTTTACCGCGCCTATCAGCAGGGTGAATACAAACATCAGGATGATGGCGGTTCCCGGCCCCACCTTGTCGTGAAGGTCGACCACCAAAACGGTCGCAAACGACAGCAGGGAACCGACAGACAGATCCAGATTCCCGCCAATGACCACGAACGTTACGCCCAGAGCAATGGTCCCGATGATGGATGCCTGCATCACCACCGTGAAAAAGTTGTCAGCGCTCAGGAAGCGGTCCGTCGCCAGGGAAAAGATAACCACGCAAAGGACAAACGCGACCGAAATACCGTGCTTGCCAAAGAACTGAAGCGGCGATAGCTCGCTGTTTTTTGAACCCGGCCTGAAAGAACCCAGTAAAGCTTTCATTATTTGACTCCACCAACAGGGGCCCTTTCGCAAGGGCCCCTTTTGAACGTCAGATCAACCAACTCAGAAAACAGGCTTTTCAAATTCATCCATGTTTTCGCGGGTGATCTTTGGTGTGTCGAAATAGCTCATCTTCTCCACTTCTTCACCCTTGGCAACAGCAATCGCAATGTTCAAAGCGTTGCGCGCGTCCTCTGCCGGTGACTGATAGACCGATCCATGATATTCACCCCGCTCCATGGCCTCATAGCCCACCGCGAAGTTGGTTGCGCCAATGAAGATAATCTCGTCAGCGCGGTCCTCGGATTTCGCAGCGTTCAGGGCGCCAACGCCCATGTTATCGTCTGCGGCGTATACGCCATCGATATTGTCGTAGCGGGTGAGGAAGCCTTCCATGGTGCGCTGGGCTTTTTCACGGTTCCAGTCACCAGGCTGTGAATCCAGAATGGTCACATCCGGGCAGACTTCCGGCAGCCGATCTTCAAAGCCTTTTTGCCGTTCGATCGCTGTGGTGTAACCTGGTTGGCCGGTAATCTGGACAATATCGCCCTTGCCACCCAGCTGGTCGCACATCATTTCCGCCGCGTAAGCGCCCTGCTGTATATTGTTGGGGCCAGAGAAAGAGGCAATCAGCGGCTGGCCCGCTTCAGCAATATTGGAATTGGTGACAACAACCGGAATACCTGCGTCTTTGGCGCGCTTGACAGCGGGCACTACCGCCTGACCGTCAGTCGGCCAGATGATGATGACGTCAACCTGCTGCTGGATCAGGTCGCGGACCTGTGAAATCTGGCGGGCCACATCACCACCGGCATCAAGCACCACGGCATCCACGTTATCCGCCGCTTCAGCGGCCTCTTCAAATGCCTGCTCATAAGTCGTCTGATAGCTGTCGACGCCGACGTTGTTCTGGGTAATACCGATCCTGAAGGTTTCTGCCTGCGCCATGGATGACAGACCCAGGGCAAGCGACCCGGCAATCAGTGATGTTTTGCCAAAAGAGCGGATGGTACGAATTGAACTGATCTGAACTTTCATTGTTTTGACTCCGTTGCTTGTTTTTTTACGGACATGAAGGTTAATGAGAACCTCATGAACAATCGTTGCAGAGTACAGATAATAATGCAAACGTTTGCATTCATTTTTTCCTACTTTTTAATGGGCATGCTGGTGGCCTTCTTCCACCTGCCCATGTTCAACCAGCAAAACCTCAGTTGTTATCAGAAGAGTTGCCAGCGAAGAAGCGGTCTGTAACGCCAACCTTGTAACCTTTGTCGGATCAATGATCCCGGCGTCAAACAGGGATTCGATGTTCCCCGTCGCAGCATTCAGGCCATAATCAAGCTCCCCGCCGCGGATATTCTCGATGATGACCCCGGGAACCAGGCCCGCATTTTCAGCAATGGTCGACAGCGGAGCTTCCAGGGCCCTGATGGTCAGCGCATATCCGGCAGCCTCATCGGGCGTCAGCTGAGTCGGTGGTCGCATTTTTTCGATCACCCTGATCAACGCCACGCCGCCCCCGGGTACATAGCCCTCTTCCACCGCTGCCCGCGTGGCCTGAATCGCATCACCAATCCGGTCTTTGCGCTCCTCAAGCTCTACCTCGGTTGCAGCCCCTACTTTAATGACGCCTATACCACCGGAAAGCCGTGCTTTTCGCTGCATTAATTTTTCCCGATCATAGTCGGAAAAGGCGTCCGGTATCTGCTGCCTGATCTGATCGATCCGGTCTGAGATGGCCTCGCTATCACCGGCGCCATCAATAATGGTGCAGGTATCCTGGCTTATCACTACCCGCCTGGCGCTGCCCAGGTCCGGCTCCTGAAGATCGGCGATGGCGACCCCAAGCTCCGCAGACACCAGCTCCGCACCCGTCAATACCGCAATATCGGCAATCATGTTTTTACGCCGTTCGCCGAAACCCGGTGACTTCACTGCGGCAACTTTTACCCGGCCCTTCATATGGTTCACGATCAGGGTCGGCAGAGTGTCGTGCTCGAACTCCTCGGCAATAACCAGCAACGGGCGACGCCCCTTGCCTACCGCCTCCAGCAGAGGCACCAGATCGTTGAATGAATCAAATTTACCATCGATTGGCAAAATCAATGGATCCTCGAGATCCACCGTCATGCTTTTGTGATCGTTGATAAAGTGAGGGGAGGCGTAGCCACGATCAAACTGCATGCCTTTGACCAGCTTCAGTTCGAGATCCAGGCTGGTTCCATCCTCAACGGTAATGACCCCCTCCGAGCCAATTTCGTTCATGGCTTCAGCAATCATTTCACCAACGGCGGTATCACCATTGGCCGAAATTGTCGCGATACGGCGGATTGATTCAGGCTCATCACAGGGCCTCGACATTCCGTTCAGGGCGCTGACGGCATCTTTCGTTGCCCACTCTATACCCCGCTTGATCGCGACCGGGCTCATATTGGCCGCAACCGCTCTCATTCCCTCGTTCATCAGTGCCTGGGCAAGAACCGTAGCCGTCGTGGTGCCATCACCGACCTCTTCATTGACCCTTGATGCGACATTGCGTGCAAGGCGCGCTCCCGTATCTTCGATTTCATCGGGCAGCTCCGTCTCCTTGGCAACCGACACGCCATCCTTGGTCACATAAGGCAGGCGATCCTTCTTACTGATCACCACGTGTCGTCCACACGGACCGAGTGTTGCTTTAACCGCATCCCCCAGCGTGTTGATTCCTCGCAGTAAAGAATTCCGGGCTTCCTGATTGAACTGAATATGCTTGGCTGACATAAGAAAAAGGTTCCTGAAATTGGCAATGAACGTTTTTACTGGCTGTTTGCCCACGCAAGGACATCGCCGACATGAACGATGATCCGGCTGCTGCCGGCGTCTGCAATGATTTCACCGCGGCCTGCTGCAAAGAAGAGAGTGTCGCCTTGCTGAAGGCCTTCAAGGCGGGACCGGGCGTCGTAGCCAATCTCGACCACTCGTCCTTTCGGAGATTCTCCAGAGCTTCTGTTCGACATAACAATGCCCTGGGCAGATTCCTGGCGTTGCTCGATCAGTTCCAAAATAATGCGGTCGGGTGCGGGATGCAGCGTCATAAAAATTTCTCCGGCTGGTATTTTCTTTGTTATTACTTATATTTATTGCACACAACAATAATTCCTCAAATCAATGTAGCGCAATCGTTTGCATTTGTAAAACCACTTGGCTAGACTCAGTTCATCACCCGAAACCTAAACAAAGACAAAATATGAGGGGAACGATGGATAAGACGCGATTGAAAGACAAAAACTGCCTGATCACCGGCGCGGCAAGAGGTATGGGTGCCGCTGTTGCAGAGCACTACGCCGAGCAGGGTGCGAAGGTCTGCGTGGCAGATATCAATCTCGAGGGCTGCCAGGAAGTCGTCGCCCGCATTAAAGAAAAAGGCGGAGAGGCGATTGCAGTCAGCCTGGATGTAACCAACCGGGACCAGATGAAAGCGGCGGTCAAAGCCACTGTCGACGCATTCGGCAGCCTCAACGTCATGCTCAACAACGCCGGCATCAACAAACCTCTGATGTTTCTTGACATCACCGAGGAGAACTGGCGCCAGATCATGGATGTGAACGCCTGGGGCTGCCTGGTTGGCATGCAGGAAGCAGCGAAGCAGATGATTGCCCAGGGTAAGGAGAATGGCCCCTACAAGATTATCAACGTCGGCTCTATTCTCAGTCGCCAGGCCTTCGATGACGTCGTTCCCTATTCATGCAGCAAACACGCTGTTCAGGCCATGATCAATGGTGGTGCAAAAGCCCTGGTCGATCACAACATCACCGTAAACGGCTATGGCCCAGGTGTTGTTCGAACAGAGCTTTGGGAACAGCTTGATAAAGACCTGGTCGCCATCGGCAAATTCGATAAGGCCGGGCAGTCCATGGATCAACTGGCGGAGAGCATGATACTCATGAAGCGCTACTCCTACCCGGAAGACGTCGTCGGAACGGCCGCGTTCCTGGCGAGCAGCGACTCTGACTACATGACAGGTCAGCTGCTGATGATTGACGGCGGTATGATAATGCAGTAACCCGCACCCTCTGCTGAGGCCGTCTGGAGCGAAGCAGTCGTCGATAATGCCCTGACGCTAAACCGGCATTGCATTGTTGTTTTCCTACCCCATTTGTCGTGGGAGTTTGCGCCAGCGTCTTGCTGGCGCTTTTTTGTTTAAGCGCCAGCAGCTTCGAATCAAGAGGTCGATCCCCCTATTTCAAAGTGAAGCCAAACGCAGCCAAAGCGTACAGATTACGATGCAAACGTTTGCATTATATTTAAGGTTTTGCTAAACAGTGAGTGTGCCACTGCACAATTCACCTAAACAACAAGAACGCGGAGATTACTATGAATAGTGTAATACCGAAGGTTAGATCCAATTTTCAGTGCCTGGTTGCAGCTGCCGGCGCAGCTGCAATGCTTTGCACTCCAACGGCTATCGCACAGGGTTCAACTGATAGCGCCATGGAAGATATACAGCGGCGGATCACAGACCTTGAGAATAATGTACCTCTCAGAGTCGGGATCGGCGTTGAGACGCTCTACATCCTTGCAGACAGCAGCGAGTCCAGCCGTGAAAAGACCGGCAACTATTTTCTCGACAAGTTCGAGTTGGCCATCAATGGCGATTTCGACGGCGGACTCTATTACCGGTCCAGATGGGATTACCAGGTAACCCAGCAGGCCTTTTTCCCGGCCTGGACTTACGCCGGCCTCAAGCACAATGACAACTGGGCGACAGAAGTCGGCGTCATTATTCAACCACTGGGAGCGGGCGTGGACGGCTCCTACTATGACAACAGCTTTTTGAGTGACGTGCCTCTGTGGCTTGGCCTGGCAAACAATTCCGAGCCGGGCATCAAAACCAAATTCAAGCAGGGCAACATGGACTGGGTGTTCGCCTTCACCAAAAACGCTGAACTGAGCAGTAAGCCCACTGCGCGATTCCGCCCTGATCTGATTTCCCAGGTCGGTCTTTCGGACGTGGAAGTAACCAACACCTTTCACGGTGGCGGCGCTTACACCATTGATCTGGATGGGGCGAGCCTGCAACTGGGTTCCAACGGTCAATACGGCGACCTGTACAACACCTTGACAAATGAGAGCGGGGGCGAGCATTGGGCGGCGACTGCATTTGCCAACTACAACGTCGGCGGCTTTGCCTTGACACTCCAGGGCATGACCTACGACTACAACCTGGAAAAAGCGCCCGTCGGCGGCCCGGCCACCACCGACACCGTTTATCTGTCACAAGGCAAACCGATTCCGGCGAGCGGCAATGTCTACTCAACCCGGATCTCCTACACAATGCCGACGTCTGTTGGCGTCTTTGACACCGTCAAGTTCTATCACGACTACGATTTTCTCGACAGTGGCAGCGACGACACCATTTCCGCTGACGACACGCAGTTCAGCATTGCCGGCGTTCACCTCTCAAGGGGTGCCTTTAACACCTGGGTCAGTGTGTACACGTCCAAGAACGCTGATTTTGCGAACGGCGGGCCTGATGACGACACATGGAACACCCAGTTCACGGTCACCGGCGCGCTTTATTTCTGATCAATCTCTCGGAACCTGTCCAGGGCAAAGGACTGCCACTACTTATCAAATACGGTGTTTCCCGAGATTGCAGAATTCCCAACCGATGAACTCTGGATAACTGTCATGACCTCAAAAACCAAAACCAGGACCCGAGCGAAAACCGCATCAGGTCCCAGTAAAGAAGAAGCCCTTCGGATGTACACCCAGATGGTCCGAATCCGTACCTTCGAAGACAACGCAAACCAGCTTTACCTCTCCGGCAAGATGCAGGGCCTGACCCACATGTATTCCGGTGAGGAAGCGGTAGCAGTGGGCATCTGTGAAGCGCTGACCGACAGCGACCGAATCACCTCAACCCACCGGGGCCACGGGCACTGCGTAGCCAAGGGTGCCAACTACAAAGAGATGTTCTGCGAATTGCTGGGCAAGCAGGAAGGCTACTGCCGCGGCAAGGGCGGATCCATGCATATTGCCGATCAGAACCACGGCAATCTGGGGGCCAATGCCATTGTTGGCGGCTCCATGGGCATCGCCACCGGTTCTGCACTGCGGGCAAAGCTGCTGGGGCAGGACGACGTCACCGTCTGCTTCTTCGGCGACGGCGCCACCGCTCAGGGTCTGCTTTACGAAGTCATGAATATGGCCGCGCTGTGGAAGCTTCCGGTTATCTTCGCCTGTGAGAACAATGGTTATTCCGAGTACACCAAAACCGAGGAAATCGCTGCGGGCTCTATAACCGCACGAGCTGAGGCCTTCGGCATCGAAGCATTCCAGGTTGATGGCCAGGACGTTCTTGGCGTTAACGAACTCAGCAAGAAACTGGTCGCGCGCTGCCGTGACGGTGACGGACCTTTTTTCCTGGAACTGCTGACCTATCGCTACCACGGCCATCATGTTGGCGACATTAATCGCGAGTACTACCGCTCCAAAAAAGAAGAAGCCGACTGGAAGGAAAACCGCGACCCGATCATCCGCTTCCGTGCCTGGCTTGTGGAACAGGGCATTGCCGAAGAAAGCGAAATCGACGCCCTGAATGCCCAGATCAAACAGGACGCCAAAGAAGCTGTCGCCTATGCCGAAGCCGCCGCCTATCCGGGCGTCGAAGAGGTGGACATGCACGTTTACGCTGAAACCGACCCCGCCACGCTGCGGGCCGGGAAGTGAAGGAGATCGCCCTAATGAGAGAAATCACACTGTCCCAGGCCGTCAACGAAGCGCTGGTTGAGGAAATGCGCCGCGATCCCACCACATTCATCATCGGTGAGGACGTGGCCGAAGCTGGTACACCTTTCAAGGTACTGTCCGGGCTGGTTGAAGAATTCGGCACCAGCCGGGTGATCGATACGCCTATCTCGGAACCGGGATTCGTCGGCATCGGCGTGGGTGCTGCCCTGACCGGCGCGCGCCCGATTGTGGACCTGATGTTCGGCGATTTTATCTACCTGGTAATGGATCAGCTTTGTAACCAGGCCGCGAAACAGCATTACATGTCCGGCGGAAAACTGAGCGTGCCCATGGTTCTGCGCACCAACCTGGGCGCTACCCGTCGATCTGGCGCCCAGCACAGTCAGTCATTGCAGGCACTGGTTGCCCACATTCCGGGAATCAAGGTGGCTTTACCCTCCTCGGCCTATGAAGCCAAGGGCCTGATGAAAACGGCCATTCGGGACAACAACCCGGTCGTCATCATCGAAGACAAGCTGATGTACCAGGACAAGGCTCCGGTGCCGGAAGAGGAATACCTGATTCCTTTCGGTGAGGCCAATATAAAGCGCGAGGGCAGCGACATTACCCTGGTCGCCACCTCCTCCATGGTACAGGTCGCCGAAGCTGCTGCCAGCATCCTGGAAAAGGAAGGCATCAGTGCCGAGGTAATTGACCCCCGCACCATCGTGCCGCTGGACGAGAAGACCTTAATTGAAAGCGTCAAGAAGACCAGCCGCGCTATCGTGATTGATGAAGGCCACCAGAACTACGGCATCACCGGCGAAATTGCCAGCCGCCTCAACGAAAAAGCCTTCTATTACCTGGACGCCCCCGTGTTGCGCATGGGCGCCATGGACGTACCGGTGCCCTTCAGCCCGGTGCTTGAGGACCTGACGGTACCCACACCGGAAGGCGTCGCCGAAAACGCTCGCAGACTCTGCGCGGGGGAGATGATTCATGCCGCTTGACGTCATCATGCCAGCATTGGGGATGGCTCAGGACAAGGGCGTCCTTCTTGCCTGGCACAAATCACCGGGCGACCCGGTCGCCGAAGGGGATCCCCTGTTTGAGGTGGAAACCGACAAAGCCACCATGGAAGTGGAAGCACAGGGCTCCGGTTTCCTAACCGATGTAACTGCCTCTGCCGGCGATGAAATACCGGTCGGCCAGACCGTTGCACGTATTTCAGAAACGGCGGAAGACACTGGAACCACCTCAGGAACCGCCCAGGACAGCCCATCAGACGAAGAAACGCCAACGTCCGATGATCATCAGGCCAGCCCGGCCATGCCTGAAGGCGAGCAGGTCATCATGCCTGCACTGGGCATGGCCCAGGACGCGGGGCAGATCGTGGCCTGGCGCAAAGCGCCCGGTGATGCCGTCACCGCCAGCGACATTCTGTTTGAGGTGGAAACGGATAAATCCGTTGTGGAAGTCGAGGCCGGGCACGATGGCTTCGTTGCCGCCCTGCTGGCAGAAAAAGGCGAAGACGCGCCGGTGGGCCATGTCATTGCCATCATTACCCGCGAAAAACCGGAATCTCCCTTCCAGCAGAGCCTGAGTGCCGCCGGGAAATCGCCGCAGCCGGCAGAAGCCACAAAGTCAGCCGAGCCTGCGCCCGCTAACAAACCAGCCCCTGCGTCCCGGAAACCGGCAGCTACACCAAAAGCGCCCGGTGCGGCGCGGGAAGGACGCATCCTGGCATCACCGAAAGCCCGACGCCTGGCCCTCGAGCGAGGTCTGGACCTGGCAAGGCTGGCCGAAAACGGTTACCCGCAGCCCTATCACGTCAAGGATCTGGACACTCTCGCGCAACTGCCGGACGCGAAGACGCCTGCACTGTCCGGTGCAGCGCCCAGCCGTTACCTGTCCGCCGACGTGGCTGCTCATGGCTTTGACCAGTTTGCAGCCTGGGCCGCCGAAGAGGCCGGCCTGACCAATCCCGGCGCTCTGTTGGCAGGGTTTGCAGGGGTAAGCCTGAGTCACACGGGTATCACCGTGGCACTGGAAACTTTCGGTAAAACCAGGCTCTTTGAAGTTCGCGGTCGACGCCTGGGCAGCCTGGTTGAAGTCGATCCTGAATCCGGCCCGGCGCCCGATCTCAAGCTGCGCGACCTCAGGTTCGGCCACCTGAACAGCCTTCAGACCGGCCCGGAAGAGATTCCGGTGCTGAGTGTTCTGGCCAAAGGTGAAAACCTGACGCTGACGCTGGAATGCGCTGCCGAGCATCTCGATGCATCCGCAGCCATTGCCCTTCTTTCCGATTTCGCAGGCCGGCTGGAGCAACCGCTCCGCCACCTGCTCTGAGCCATGGAGCAGAAGCCCATCATGACAGACATCATTGCATCGCCTTCGGTCAGGGCGCTGGCCCGGGAAAAGGGAATTGATCTGGAAGAGCTGGCCCGCGACCTGCAACGGAAGAATATTGTGCGAGACGACCTCGAAAACGGAACACCTGCCGCCACCAGAAGTCCGGCTGGCGACACATCATACTGGCAGGTTGACCACGCCCGGTACGGCCAGGTCACTGAACAGCCTACCAGCCGTTTTGCACAGGTCACCGCCGCCAACCTGGCCGCTGCGCAGGCCCATATTCCAGCGGTAACGCATCATGATCGTGCGGATATCAACGCGATCGAGGATTGGCGCCAGCAGCTCAAACCGGAAGCGAAGGCCCGTGGCGTGAAGCTGACCGCGCTGGCGTTCCATGTGGTCGCCCTGGCACGTTGCCTGGAGGAATTCCCGCGCTTCAATGCCTCGCTTTCAGAAGATGGAAAAACACTTTTTCTGAAGGAATATGTGCACATTGGCATCGCCGTGGATACCCCCCACGGGCTCATGGTTCCGGTGATTCGCGATGCCCATTTGAAGGGGCTATGGCAGATTGCAGAAGAAATTGCTGATCTGGCGGCTCGCGCCCAGGACCGGAAAATCAGCGGCGAAGAAATGGGTGGCGCGTCCATGACCATTACCAATCTGGGTGGCATTGGCGGCGTTGGATTTACCCCGATCGTCAATCCGCCCGAAGTGGCAATACTGGGCCTTACCCCGCCGGAAACCGTGCCAGTCTGGGACGGTGAAACCTTCCAGCCGGTGCCCAGGGTGCCACTGGACCTCAGCTACGACCATCGCGTTATCAATGGCGCCGACGCCGCACGCTTCAGCGCCCGCTATTGCGCCTTGCTTGCCGATCCTCGCCGTTTAGTAATCTGAGCAACCCAGAGTTATGACCGGGGCACGGCCCCGGCTTGACTCCGCCTTAAAGCCTTGCGAATCTCGGTGAAACAGCGTTCAATCTCCGCTTCACTATCGCAGGACTCCAATAATAAAAATGAATGCTTTGGCTGAAGCCTTACGTCTTATTGTCACCCTTGATGCTGATCTGTTTGAAATTCTCTGGCTGTCCATCCGCGTCAGCCTGATCGCTCTGGCAATTTCCGCAGTCATCAGTCTGCCGCTGGGCACCTGGCTGGCAATCACTCGGTTTCCCGGGCGTAAAGTCGTGATCCTGGTGCTGAATGCCCTGATGGGCATGCCCCCGGTGGTGGTCGGCCTGATGGTATATCTTCTGCTCTCCAGGTCCGGCCCACTGGGCTGGATGGGCCTGCTTTACACACCGACCGCCATGATCATCGCCCAGGTTGTGCTGATCACACCCATCATTGCCGCTCTGTCCCATCAGGTAATCGAGAACCTGCACCAGGAATATCGCGATACCTTCTATTCCATGGGGGTTACCGGGCGTCGCGCAATCGTTGCCTACCTGGTGGATGCACGTTTTGCGCTGACCACCTGCATCCTGGCCGGTTTCGGCCGGGCAATCGCCGAAGTTGGCGCGGTCATTATCGTCGGCGGTAACATTGACCACCTGACCCGGGTAATGACCACCGCCATTGCCCTCGAAACTTCCAAAGGCAACCTGACCCTTGCCCTTGCCCTGGGGGCGGTGCTGCTGACGCTTTCCCTGCTGGTCAACGCGCTGGTGATCGGTGTCCGCGAATACGCTGCGAAACGTCAATATGCCTGATTCACTGTTACCGATCCGCATTCGCAACCTGCGCCTGATCAAGGGCGACCGGGCCGTGCTGGACGGCGTAAACCTGACCATTGAAGAGCTCGGAATCACCGTCATCATGGGTTCGAACGGCGCCGGCAAGACGTTGCTTTTGCGGTGCCTGCACGGGCTGATCGAACCAGACCAGGGGCAGATCACCCTGGGCAACCTGACGGTGGCAGACAGCCGTGATCAACAGGCCATGGTTTTCCAGCATCCGGTACTGCTGCGCCGGACAGTACTGCAGAATCTGGCTTTCGCGGTCCCCGACATCGCCAAAGCCGACCCGCAGCAGCTTCTGGCGGCACTGGATTCGGTACACCTGGCTGATCGGGCAAACCAGCCTGCTCGTATGTTATCCGGCGGAGAACAACAACGACTGGCCCTTGCCCGGGCACTACTCAGCAAACCTGCCCTGCTTCTACTGGATGAGGCAACCGCAAGCCTGGACCCGGCGTCTGTTCTGTTGATCGAATCCCTGGTCAAAGCCCAGAGCAAACGGGGTACCAAGGTTATTCTGATCAGCCACGACCAAGGTCAGGGTCGACGTCTGGCCGATGAAGTCGTATTTATGTCAGGTGGGCAGGTAGCCGAGCAGAGCCCGGCCGATCAATTTTTTACCGAGCCCCGAACGCCAGTTGCTGAAGCCTATCTGGCCGGCAAAATACTGTTTTAGTCCGTTTTAGAGAGCATTATGAAACACCTGATTATTTGCGTTACCCTCGCCCTTAGTACGCATACGCTGGCAGATACCATCATCGTTCAGTCCACCACCTCGACCCAGAACAGTGGCCTTTACGACTACCTGTTGCCGATGGCCGAAGAAGCCACCGGTGTAAAGGTCAACATTGTGGCCGTGGGAACCGGGCAGGCGATCAAGAATGCCATGCGCTGCGATGGCGATGTGCTGCTGGTGCATTCAAAGCCCGATGAGGAAGCCTTTGTTGCTGAAGGCTTTGGCGAAAAACGCTATGACCTGATGTACAACGATTTTGTCATCATCGGCCCCGAATCCGATCCCGCAGATGTGGCCAGCGCCCCTGACGTGGTCGAGGCACTGCAGCGAATCCAGCAGACTGGCGCGAAATTCGCGTCAAGAGGTGATGATTCCGGAACCCACAAAAAAGAACTCGCGTTGTGGCGCGAAGCCGGCATTGATCCTGAGGGCGGATCGGGCCGCTGGTATCTGGAAACCGGCAGCGGAATGGGCGCAACCCTGAATACCGGCGTGAGTCTTGGAGCCTATATCCTGTCTGACAGAGCCACCTGGATTTCCTTCGCCAACAAACAGGACGCCACCATTGTGTATGAGGGAAACCCCGCGCTGTTCAATCAGTACGGTGTTACCCCCGTCAGTGTCGATAAATGTCCGACAGTGAACCGGCAGGCCGCACAGGCGTTTACACAATGGCTGGTGTCTGTCGCTGGGCAATCCGCCATTGCTGCCTATCAGCTCAATGGCAAACAGCTGTTTTTCCCGAACGCCAATCAGACCAAACCGGATAACTGAGCTGAAATGACCATGGACACGCTTCTACCGAATCCAAAAGACCCCCGGCTATCCCGCACGGTTGAGGGCGTCGACGAAAACGGCCAGGTAAAGTCGATCAGCGTTATCGAAGAGCGCCCGCTGACCATCTATCTGAACAGCCAGGAAATTGTCACCGCCATGACCATCGGCGATCACCCCGAATACCTGGCCCTGGGTTTTCTGCTCAACCAGGGCATGCTGCGCGCCAGTGACCAGGTTACCGGCATTGATTTTGACGAGGAACTGGAAGTGGTGGTGGTCCGCACTGCCGGCGTCACCGATGTCGAGGACAAACTGGAAAAGAAAACCCGTACCTCCGGTTGTGCCGTGGGCACGGTATTCGGTGACATGATGGCCGGACTGGAAGGGCTGCAACTACCTGACACACCGGTGCACACCAGCACCTTTTACGACCTTTCCTATCAGATCAACCACACCCCGAGCCTTTACATGGAAACCGGTGCCATTCACGGCACGGCACTGTGCCAGGGGCTTGAAGTATTGGCCTACATGGAAGATGTAGGACGCCACAATGCTGTGGACAAGATTGCCGGCTGGATGCACCTGAATGGCATCCCGGCGGCCGACAAGGTTCTTTACACCACAGGCCGACTGACCTCGGAAATGGTCATCAAGACGTCGCTGATGGGGATTCCCACCCTGATCAGCCGGTCCGGTTTTACCGCCTGGGGCGTGGATATAGCCCAGCAGGTCGGGCTGACGCTGATTGGTCGGATGCGGGGCAAGAAGTTCACCTGTCTCAGCGGCCAGCATCGCCTGGTGTTCGATCAGGACCTGTCGCAGGTACCGGACGACGATAAGAAAATGCGGCGCAAAGGAGCAAGCCATGACTGAATGTGCGGTGATTCTGGCCGGCGGTCAGGCCCGCCGCATGGGCGGTGGCGATAAAGGCCGACTGATGCTGGGAGACCAGTCGTTGATACAGCGCGTTGTCGAGCGGATCACCCCACAGGTCGACGCGGTGGTACTGAACGCCAACGGTGATCTGAGCCGGTTTGATGATATCGGGCTGCCTGTGGTGGCGGATTCGGTCGCGGATTTTCCCGGCCCTCTGGCCGGCATTCTTGCGGGCATGGACTGGGCTGCCGGGCAGGGCCATGAATGGCTGATCAGTGTCGCCGCCGATACGCCGTCCTTTCCCCTGGATCTGGCCGAACGCCTGGCGGGTTCTGATACCCCGGTTGTGCTGGCCGCAACGCCGGACCCTGAGCGTGGCAGGCTGCCCCAGCCCACCTTTGGCCGCTGGAAAGTAGCGTTACGCCATGACCTCAGGGCCGCACTGAATGACGGTGTACGCAAGATTCGCCAATGGACCCAGGCCCAGGGCGAATCCCTGGTGCTGTTTGCCGAGGACGACTTTTTCAATATCAATACGCCGGAAGACCTGGCCTGGGCGGAGCAGAACCTGACGTGAATGTTATTGGAATTGTAGGCTGGAAGAACTGTGGCAAAACCACCCTGGCCAGTGCCCTGATCAGTGAATTATGCGCCCGGGGGCTAACGGTCAGCTCGATCAAACACGCCCATCACCGGGTGGACGTCGACCAGCCCGGCACTGACAGCTATCACCACCGCAGCGCCGGCGCCCGGGAAGTCATTCTGGCCGGCGGTCAACGCGTTGCCATTATGCATGAACTTCGTGGTGCCCCGGAGCCAACCCTGGATCAACTGTTAGCAAGGCTCGAACCCTGCGACTGGGTTGTGGTGGAAGGCTACAAAGCCCACAACCACCCCAAGATCGAAGTACACCGGCAAACGTGCAAGCAGGCACCGCTATTCCCGAATGACGACAGCATTATTGCCGTAGCGACAGATTATGCTTCAGATTTTTCAGGGCCGGGCTTTGATCTGAACGATGTATCCGGCATTACAAACTACATTCTGAACCGAAAATCGCAGTAGATGAGAGAGCCATGAACGAGCTTCGCAACGACTGTTTTGCCTTGCCCCCGGGTGTGAACTGGACCCCGGTGGAGGAAGCGCTGGAGCGGTTACGTTCGCGCCTGCACCCGGTGGTGGGTGTGGATCGGGCAATTCCGTTGGCACAGGCCAATGGCCGGATACTGGCAAGCGATGTGTTTGCACCCCGTGCCCATCCGCCCAGTAACAATTCCGCTGTGGATGGCTATGCCCTCGCCGGTCCCGTTTCACGGGTACCCTGCATTTTGCCTTTAATCGAAGGCCGCAGCGCTGCTGGTGAGCCCTACGCAGAACGGGTACCCGAAGGCCACGCTATCCGGATTCTGACCGGCGCCGTGATTCCGGCCGGCACTGATACCGTGGTGCTCGAGGAGGACTGCGAGATAAGGGACGGGCAACTGGTTCTTAACGGCACGCTGAAAGCCGGCGCCAACGCCCGCAAAGCCGGCGAAGACATAAAGTCGCAGGACCGGATCCTGGCAGCGTCCACCCGCCTGACCCCAACCCAGATTTCCGTACTCGCCAGCGTTGGCGTTGCATCGGTGGACGTGTATCAGCCGCTTCGCGTTGGCGTACTGTCCACAGGCGATGAAGTGAAACCTGTCGGCTCAGCGGTGACCGACTGGCAGATTTACGACGCCAACCGGCCCATGCTGGGTGCCCTGGTCAGCCAGCTTGGCTATGAACTGGTGGATCTGGGCCATGTACTGGACCGGGCCGACGATGTGAAAGCGGCACTGGATCGCGGTGCCAAGCAGTGCGACCTGATCCTGACCAGTGGCGGGGTGTCCGCAGGCGACGAGGACCATGTGTCGAAAACCCTGAAAGCCCATGGCGAGATCAGCAACTGGCGTATTGCCATCAAACCCGGCCGGCCTCTGGCGCTTGCCATGTTCCAGGGTACACCGGTGGTGGGTCTGCCGGGCAACCCGGTAGCGGCCTGGGTCTGCGCCCTGCGCTTTGGTGCACCGGCAATGGCACTGCTGGCAGGTGGGAAATGGTTTGAACCGCAGAGCTACGTTCTGCCCGCCAACTTTACCAAAAACAAGAAACCCGGACGCAGCGAGATGCTGCGTGCCCGGGTTCGTGAAGGCCAGGTTGAAGTATTCGGCTCGGAAGGTTCCGGCCGGGTAACCGGCCTGGCCTGGTCAGAAGGCATGGTTGAGTTGGACGAGCACGCCCAACAGATCGAGCCCGGCACCCCCGTGCGATTTATTCCCTACGGCAGTTTCGGGCTCTGATCAGTCAACCTGACCGTGCACCGCAAAGGCTTCCAGGGAAGCGTCCTGCGGTGCGCGGGAGCGGTAGGTTTCTTCTACCCCAAGATCGGTCAGCGTGCGGCTGACCATCAGCAGAGTATTCTCCTCGAAGTCTTCACACATATGACGCATCTGATCGATTTCTTCGCAGGCCACAGCGTAGGCGGCATCGAAATCCGGCGCGCCGTATCCATCCACAAACGTCTGTGCCAGGGTCCGGCGCAGATGTTCCAGCTCTGAATCGGTAATCTGGCAGACGCCCACAAAGCTGGCGCGACCGCCGTATTCAATGCTGTACCAGCCGTTGGTAAACGCCTGACGAGCCTTGCCTTTCAGGTCCGCCTCGGTCCAGTTGGAAAACTCGAATCCGCCAGAAATAGCCCACTCTCCGCTCAGGGCAGGGTTCTCATAGACGTTGTCATCTGATACATCCAGGCGCAGGGTTCGGGCCAGTTTCATACTTGCTCCGCGAATTGAATTAGGCTGATGGTTTCGGTCATGGGGCCGTCACGCAGTAGCATCCGGCCTTTTTCATCCAGGCCAACAAACACACCATGTTTGGGCTTCTCAACGGTTTCACCCAGGGTGTCGCAGCGTGGGCGCCATTCTCTATGAACGCGCTCAGCGCCGTCGTCCAGAAAATAGGTCAGCCACAACAAGGTATGCTTGGACCAGCTTTCCAGCAAGGCCATGGGCGTCACTTCGCTGCAGCCTTCTTCCAGCAGACAGGTTTCATTGGGGTTGGCACCCGGGTCGTCGCCGTGAGGAATAAACGGAATTTCTATACCCACCACCAGCCATTTGGGTTCGGCGCCGGGGTCCGACACATCGGCGGCATAGCGGATCTTGCCACAAATAGCCCCATTGACCTTGATCCGGTCCGGCCATTGAAAGTGCACGGGCACCTCCGGCGGGGCCAGCGCGCCCAGGCTTTCGGCCAACCCGATCTGGGCCACATAAACCGCCTGGATTGCCTGCTCCAGCGGGGTTTCAGGTGCAAGAACCAGCGCCGCCCGAAGGTTATCGCCGGCTTCGGAATAAAAAACCGTGCCCGAGTCCACGCCGGCAATGGCGCGGCTGACCGCTTTTTCAAACGGGTCCATATTGTTGGGCACCACTTCTCCCGCCAACAGCGGCGGGAACGAAGGTGTCTCGATCATTTCATGGCCTTAGCGTAAACGTCAGAAGCGATAATCTTGTCAGCGATCTGCTGGAAAGCCTGAGCCTGAGGGCTATCTGGCTTTGACACTACAATCGGTACGCCACCGTCTGAACCGATGCGAATATCCAGATCCAGAGGAATTTCTCCCAGGAAGGGAGATCCCAGCTTTTCAGCCTCTTTGCGGGCGCCGCCGTGGCCAAACAGATGATGCACCTTGCCACAGCCGTCACACACAAAGGACGCCATGTTCTCAACCAGACCGAACAGCGGAACCTCCATGCGCTTGAACATATCGATGCCCTTGCGGGCGTCCATCAGCGCAATGTCCTGGGGTGTCGAGACGATAACCGCACCGGCCACAAAGAATTTCTGGCTCAGGGTCATCTGGACATCACCGGTACCGGGCGGCAGATCCACCAGCAGGACGTCCAGCCTGCCCCAGTCCACCTGATTCATCATCTGCTCCAGCGCACCCATCAGCATCGGTCCACGCCAGACAATGGCTTCACCCTCAGGCGCCATCAGACCCAGCGACATCAGCGTTACACCGTGATTACGCAGGGGCAGAATGGTGCTGCCGTCCGGGCTGGAGGGCCTGCCGGATACGCCCAGCATTCTGGGCTGACTGGGGCCGTATACGTCTGCATCAAGCAGACCGACTTTCAGGCCTTTCGAAGCCATCGCAACGGCCAGATTGGACGACACGGTGGATTTTCCAACGCCACCCTTACCCGAGGCGATGGCAATAATCCGGTCAATGCCTCGCGGGTTCTTGTCGGAAGGCCGGGGCGCATCTGTGCCGATCAGATTGGATTTTCCGGCATCAACGATTTCTACCATGTTTGTTCCTGCTTGATTTTAACTGTCCAGATAATCGTCGCTGGTACGAACCCGCGGGCGCTGGCCGGCAGCCATCGGCGCTTTGTCACCGTGGTACTGGGCCTTGACGCGACAGTCATCGCACATTTTGATCAGCTGAACATTATCAGAGTTTGTGTACATCCAGTGCTGGTTTTCCAACTTCTCGACAATCTTGTTAATCGTGCTTGCTACACCGAAGGGGCGACCACAGCCTATGCATTCGAAGGGATCTTCACCGTGCAGCGTCCTGGGACTCAATGCCTCTTTCGACAGATTTAGCTGCGAAACCAGGCTGATTGCCGTTTCAGGGCAGGTACTTTCGCATACGCCGCACTGAACACAGGCATTTTCCGTAAACTGGACTTCCGGACGGTCCGGGTGGTCGGTCAGAGCGCCCGTCGGGCACAAGGACACACAGGCCAGGCAGAGCGTGCATTTGTCAGAGTCGATACTGATTTCACCGTAAGGCGCGCCCAGCGGCAGAGCAATAGGCTCATCCACCTTGCCGGCCATGGCCGCAACGGCCACCCGTGTGATGTCCCGACGTCCACCCACCAGCAGTACAGGCTCGCTCACCCGCGCAGCATTCTCGCCCGCTGCGCTGAGCTCATCGGCGCCGACCACTCTTACCCGACTTGATGAATGATGGGCACCACGAAGCATCGCCTGAGCCAGCTCGACTTCAGAGGCGAGCGCCTCCCGGTCAGTATCCCGGTCGGCCAGAATCAGCACTTCTGCAAAACCGGCGCCAAAGGCCGCCATCATCTCGGCATGGCCGATACGATCAACGTGTTCAATGCCAAGCGGGATCAGATCGTCCGCCAGCCCGTCGCCGAAACGCGCCAGTTCAGCAATCGCGTCGCCGCCAGCAGCCATGGTGTGGAACACCAGCCGCGGAGATTCCTGGGTGTGCTCGCGATAGGTCCGAGCCAGAACGTCTACCGCTTTGGTAATGGCTTCAAACGGCGTTTCATTCATGGTCACCGCTGATGTCGGGCAAACGGCAGCACAGGAGCCACAGCCGGCACAGACGTCGGAATCAATCTGGACCGTGTCGCCGAACGAGAAAATGGCCTCTGTCGGGCACACATCAAGACACCGGGTACAACCGGGCTTGTTGGCGCGCGAATGCGCACACAGGGATTCTTCCAGGTTGAAATAGACCGTTTTTTCGAATTCGCCGACCCGCTCCCGGGCGGTCAGGGCGATGCGCTCCAGTTCGCCGGATTTCGCCGGATCCGCCCAGAAATAGCCGTTGCGTTTCTCATGGCTGGGAAATGCTGGCTCGCCGCCACGCAAATCAATAAACACGTCGCACTCACTGCGCGCAGTAGCCTGAACTTCGCCAAAACCCAGTGTTCCCCGCCCCGCCGGCTTGAGCGCCTGAAGCTGCTCGAATTCCAGCTTGAAGTTGCCCAGGGCACCGCGGGCCGATGCGAGTTTGCCCTTGGCCATATCGTACTGGTCAGACGGCAGATGAATCGGGCCAGCATCACTGACGACACAGGTAACGCCCAGCTCATCCTGGACCAGTTCGGCCATCCGAACCGCCTGCTCAGTGGGGCCGACAATACAGCAGACACCGTCAGACTGGATGGTTTTGGCCGGGGCCATGGGCGCAGGTAACCGCGATGCGGCAAGCAGAGCGGCCTGCTTGCCATTCAGTCGCCGCGGATCTGCATCAGGCGAACTCCAGCCTGCGCGGTCGCGGATATCGATGGTATTCAAAGGGGCCGAACGCCCGGTTTCGGCGTGGATTTCTTCGCCTAGTCTCTCGAACAGCGCCGCCTGCTGACCGCAGGCAATCAGTACTTCGGTATTGCCGCTGAGATGCTCTACCGCTTTGCTCATCTCACCAACGCATAGCTGGTCTACAGCAAAAACCTGATCGGCAGCCGCAGCGGTCCGGAGTGATTCCGGATCGATGGCCTGGGTTTTATCGCACGAGCACAGTAGTAACGTCTTGTTTGCAGTCATCGGAACTTTAGCTCTTTTATTTGTTCTTATACGTATGAACGGGGATTCATGTTTAGCGAGCATGCCACAGCCGCTGAGGATTGGACAATTGGATGATTGGATAATTCCGATAGTCCTGCTAGCTTCAGCAAACAATAATTAGAGAATACCTATGAGCAATCGCACTGAAAGCTGGAAACGAGAATTACAGGTGGGTGCGGTCGTGCGCCGTAAGCCGGGCGCCACCCGGTGGGCAAAGCACGTTTATAAACCCGTCGCCATCATTCCCGGCGCTCCGGATGCTTTCTGGAAGGAACTGGTTCGCGACGGCGATGTCGTCGATTACCACGCCGGCACCGTCACCCTGGAGCTGTATCGCGCCGACGTTGAAGCCTACCTGGTGTCCCTGAACCTGACTGTACCTTCAGTATGGGTCATTCTTGACCAGGACGAATCACAGCAGTCCCCTTCCGGTTGGGTCGTCAGCGCCATCACTGCCAGTGCCTATGAGGCGCAGGATGCGTTGGACAGTGGGGAGAACATCGTCGAAGCCGTTCCCATTCCCGAATCCCTGGCAGCCTGGATCAAAGAATTCGTGGACATGCACTACGTTGAAGAGCCGTTCAAGAAGCGCAAACGCAACAAGCACGACATTGATGGCATTGAAGGTGGCAAAGGCGACCCGCGTATCCGCCAGGTGAGCGATGTCTTCCGCCCTCCCGCCAACAGCAGTAAACCCGGGGTGCACTGATGACTGAATCACGCCTGCAGCGCTGGGCAAGAATGAAGGCCGAGACCCAACAGGAGGTCCAGACACAGCCTCAGGCTCCGGCGCAGGAAGTTGATACAGCCCCTGAAACAGATCCGGTTGAGCAGGAACTGGCCATCAACGAGCAGTTGGCGGAGCGGGAGATTCTCGCGAAATACAATCTTCCTGACCCGGACGCCCTGGAACAGGGCACTGATATCAAAGGCTTTCTACGCCAGGAAATCCCCGAATTTCTGAGGCGCAAGGCCCTGCGGGCGTTGTGGCGATCGAATCCGATTTTTGGCGTATTAGACAGACTTAATGAATACGATGAAGATTATTCAAAAGCCTTCATACCCGAAGGTGGGGTAAAAACAGCTTACAAGGTGGGCAAAGGTGGGTTCCTTGACCTCGAAAAACGCGAAAGAGAGCGTCAGGAACGCGCCCTCGAGGCGGAAACAAGTCAAGACACCGTCAGGCTGTCTGAACCCGAACAGCCCCAGGATCCTGAAGAATCCGTTACCGACGAAGAACAACAGGCGCCAGAAGCGGTCGAAGTAACCGCGGAATCGGAGCAGTCCGAGGCACCGCCACACAATAAGGGGGGTGGGGTAGAAGCAGAGCCTGAAAATCCGGCACCGCGCTTCCGCCCGAGGATGCAGTTCGAGAGCCAGTAACCTAACGTCGAATTGATCCGGAACACTGTATCGACTATATACATAAGTAGTCGCCACTATAATAACAATCAGGAACAGCATTTTGGCCAACACCGCAGAAGTCCATTGCCCGAAATCGATCACCGAAGAAGATCGTGGCCGGGCTCAGATCTATCAGTTGCTAGGCGCATTGCTTGGTGCCCCGCCTTCGGCTGAGCTTTTATCCGGCCTTGCCGGATTGAAAGGCGATGATTCGGCCCTTGGCACTGCGTCAAAACAGCTGGCCACCCTTGCGGCAAGAACGTCCCCCCAGAGCGCCGAGCGGGAATACCACAATCTTTTCGTGGGTCTCGGGCGCGGTGAACTCCTGCCCTACACCAGCTACTACCTGACCGGATTTCTTAATGAGAAGCCGCTAGCGCAACTAAGATCCGATCTTATGAAGCGCGGCATTCAACGCAACAGCGACGTCAAAGAGCCTGAAGACCACATAGGGACCCTTTGCGAAATCATGGCGGGCATCATTACCGGGGAATTCCCGTGTGATAGCGACGTAACATCGCAAAAAGCATTTTTTGACGCCCACATCAAGAAGTGGGCAGAGCTGTTTTTCAGTGATCTGGAAGGAGCGCAATCTGCCGTTTTCTATGCGCCTGTGGGTTCCCTCGGGAAAACCTTCATGGCCATCGAAGCCGAAGCATTTGCGATTCAATAACCGGGATCGACCCGATCCCAGCACAAAGTGGAGGAGTCCTATGGACAATCCGAAGGGTGAAAGCCGTCGTCGCTTCTTGCGTCTGGCAGCCGTTGCCGGTCCGGCTGCAATTGCCATGGCCATTGCACCAAACGCCGCAGCAGAAGTGGCAAAACCTGCCCCGAAGAAAAGCCGTGGCATGCGTGAGACGGAGCACACGCGTAAATATATGGAATCGGCTCGCTTTTAACGGCTGCGCGGTGTTCAAGGTTGCGTGACGCTCTTGAATAGCCGCAGTTCTAAAAAACGAGAATAAAAAAAGAGAGAGGTATTCCAAATGTTAAGAAAGAAAACCAACGGGGTAGCGAAAGGCTCCCGTGCGGGATCTTTGCTTTCCTCCCTCGCTGCTAAAACCATGGATCGCCGGGGATTTCTGGCGGCTTCAGGTATTACAGTGGGCGGCCTCGCAGCACTATCCCTGACGTCCAATCGTGTTCAGGCGGCCACACCTTCCTCCGAGGGTGGCTCCGTTGAAATCAAGAAATCAGTCTGCACACACTGTTCAGTCGGTTGTACGGTAGAAGCGGAAGTCCAGAACGGCGTATGGACCGGCCAGGAACCTGGATGGGACAGCCCGTTCAACCTGGGCGCTCACTGTGCCAAGGGCGCTGCTGTACGTGAACATGCCCATGGCGAGCGTCGACTGAAATCCCCCATGAAGCTGGTAAACGGCGAATGGCAGAAGATTCCCTGGGACCAGGCGATCAACGAAATCGGCGACAAGATGCTGCAGATCCGCGAAGAGAGCGGACCCGATTCGGTCTACTGGCTGGGAAGTGCCAAGCACAATAACGAACAGGCGTACCTGTTCCGGAAGTTTGCAGCCTACTGGGGCACCAACAACGTTGACCACCAGGCCCGTATCTGTCACTCCACCACGGTAGCCGGCGTAGCCAATACCTGGGGCTACGGTGCGATGACCAACTCGTACAACGACATCCACAAGTCCAAAGCGATCTTCCTGATCGGCGGCAACCCTGCCGAGGCTCACCCGGTCTCGCTGCTGCACATCCTCAAGGCGAAGGAAGAGAACAACGCGCCGCTGATTGTCTGCGATCCGCGTTTCACGCGTACGGCCGCTCACGCCGATGAGTTTGTACGGTTCCGTCCAGGCTCTGACGTTGCGCTGGTATGGGGCATTCTCTGGCACATTTTCGAGAACGGATGGGAAGACAAAGAGTTTATCCGCACCCGTGTCTGGGGTATGGATCAGATCCGCGAAGAAGTTAAGCGCTGGAATCCGGAAGAAGTCGAGCGCGTCACCGGCGCACCAGGCGCCCAACTTGAGCGCGTTGCACGTACCATGGCAAACAACCGTCCGGGTACAGTAATCTGGTGTATGGGTGGTACCCAGCACACCAACGGTAACAACAACACCCGCGCTTACTGCATCCTGCAGCTTGCACTGGGCAACATGGGCGTTTCCGGTGGCGGTACCAACATCTTCCGTGGCCACGACAACGTTCAGGGCGCGACTGACCTTGGCGTTCTCGCCAACACCCTGCCGGGCTATTACGGCCTTGCCGCCGGTTCCTGGGCTCACTGGGCCCGCGTCTGGGAAGAAGATCTCGACTGGCTGAAGGGCCGTTTTGCCACCCTCGACAGAAATGGCAAGACCAAAGCCATGATGAACGAGAACGGCATTCCGGTGTCACGCTGGATCGACGGTGTTCTGGAAGCCAAGGAAAACCTTGAGCAGCCTGACAACACCCGTGCCATGGTCCTGTGGGGCCACGCGCCCAACTCGCAGACCCGTATGCTGGAAATGAAGGAAGCGATGGAAAAGCTCGACCTGCTGGTCGTAGTGGATCCGTTCCCGACCGTTTCCGCCGTGCTCCACGATCGCAAAGACGGTGCCTACCTGCTGCCAACGACCACTCAGTTCGAGACCCGCGGTTCAGTAACCGCCTCAAACCGTTCGTTGCAGTGGCGTGAGAAAGTGGTTGAGCCGCTGTTTGACTCCAAGGTTGACCACGAAATCATCAAGCTGTTCGCGGACAAGTTCGGTTTCACTGATCGCATGTTCAAGAACATTGCCATTGAGGGTGACGAGCCAGTCATCGAAGACATTACCCGCGAATTCAACCGCGGCATGTGGACGATCGGCTATACCGGCCAGTCGCCAGAGCGCCTCAAGAAACACATGGCGAACCAGCATCACTTCGACAGAACCTCGCTTCGCGCAGTTGGCGGTCCCTGTGATGGAGATATCTATGGTATGCCATGGCCTTGCTGGGGCACTCCAGAGATGAACCACCCGGGCACACCGAACCTGTACGATATGTCGTTGCCGGTGTCTGAAGGCGGTCTTACCTTCCGCGCGCGCTTCGGCGTAGAGCGGGATGGCGACAATCTGCTGGCCGAGGGCGTCTACTCCAAGAATTCGGAGATCAAGGACGGCTACCCGGAATTCACCATGCAGATGCTGATGGATCTGGGCTGGGACGGCGACCTGACTGCCGAAGAACGCGCAAGCATCGAGGCAGTGGCAGGCCCCAACACCAACTGGAAAACCGACCTATCCGGCGGTATCCAGCGCGTGGCCATCAAGCACGAATGTGCGCCCTTCGGTAACGCCAAGGCGCGTACCGTGGTCTGGAACTTCCCGGATCCGGTGCCAACCCACCGCGAGCCCCTGTACTCCAACCGTCGCGATCTGGTCGAAGACTATCCGACCTACGAGGACAAGGTGTTCTGGCGCGTACCGACCATGTACAAGTCGATCCAGAAAGACGACTTCAGCAAGGAGTTCCCGATCATCCTCACCTCTGGCCGTCTGGTCGAATATGAAGGTGGTGGTGACGAGACCCGCTCCAACCCCTGGCTGGCCGAATTGCAGCAGGATATGTTCATTGAGGTGAATCCGCGCGATGCGAACAACCTGAACATCCGTGACGGCAATGACGTCTGGGTCGCGGGGCCTGAGGGCGGTCGCATCAAGGTAAAAGCAATGGTTACCGAGCGGGTCGGCGAAGGTGTTGCCTTCATGCCGTTCCACTTCGGCGGACATCTGGAAGGCAAGTCTCTGAGGACAAAGTATCCTCAAGGCGCCGATCCAATTGTCCTGGGTGAATCCACTAACGTAGTTCAGACATACGGGTATGACTCGGTCACGCAGATGCAAGAGACCAAAGCCACCCTATGTTCGATCATGCCGGCATAACAAGAGGTGTAGACCATGGCACTTGAAGGACAAGCACGCGCAAAATTCCTTTGCGACGCCGAGCGCTGCATCGAATGTAATGCCTGCGTAACGGCCTGTAAAAATGAGCATGAAGTACCCTGGGGCATCAACCGTCGCCGCGTGGTTACCATTGAAGATGGTAAACCGGGCGAACGTTCGATCTCCGTAGCCTGCATGCACTGTTCAGACGCGCCTTGTATGGCCGTCTGTCCGACGGACTGCTTCTACCAGACCGAAGACGGTGTGGTGCTGCACTCCAAGGACCTGTGTATCGGTTGTGGTTATTGCTTCTATGCTTGCCCCTTTGGCGCGCCCCAGTTCCCGCAAGCGGGCAACTTTGGCAGCCGTGGCAAGATGGACAAATGCACTTTCTGTGCAGGCGGTCCTGAAGAAGACAACTCGACAGCCGAATTCAACAAATACGGTCGCAACCGTATTGCTGAAGGCAAGCTGCCGATCTGTGCGGAAATGTGCTCGACCAAAGCTCTGTTGGCCGGTGATGGCAACGAAGTGGCGGACATCTATCGCCAGCGTATTGTGAACCGTGGTTTCGGTTCCGGCGCCTGGGGATGGGGCACAGCCTACGAGAAGAAGGGCGCTTAAACCCGCCTGATGATTCCGGGGCCTTCGGGCCCCGGAATTGGTTCAGGTCACGAATTCTTTTTGTTGATTCCGTTGGAGTGCTCGCATGAATCTAAAAGTATTCGGTGCCGTCATCCTTACGTTGACGGCATTGATGTTCAACCCTGCCCTGGCTCAAGAAGCCCCGGAGGTTGACAGAACCGCTACCGGGGGCGCTCAGACCCTTGAAGACATCATGGCCCGTCAAAAGCAACTGGAAGTTGACGAGTCGTTCCGGTCAGAAAACCTGGGCAATCCTGAAAACGCAGCCGCCATTGACGAGCCGCTTGGCACCCTTGGTGGAAGCTCTCAGTCGGACCAGTGGCGAGGCATACGCTACAACGAGGCCGATATCCAGACGGTCACCCGCGGGCCGGCGGTCGATGTCCTGATTCAGGACGGCGGCATGCCCTGGTACAAGTTGCGGGAAGGACCCATGATTACTTACGGTGGCGGTGCACTCATTGCCATCATCGTACTGCTGGCAGTGTTCTACTTTGTCCGCGGCAAGATCATGATTGATGGCGGACCGGCCGGCACCACCATTGAACGGTTCAAACCGGTTGAGCGTTTCGGTCACTGGCTGTTGGCCGGTTCGTTTGTCGCTTTGGGCATAACCGGTCTGATCACACTGATGGGCCGCAGCTTCCTGATCCCGGTTCTGGGACCAGACGCTTTCTCGGCGTTGGCGATCGGCTCCAAGTGGGTTCACAACAACGTCGCATGGGCCTTTATGCTGGGACTGGTACTGACGTTTGTAATGTGGATTGCCCACAACATCCCCAACAAACTCGACTGGCAGTGGATCAAGCAGGGCGGCGGGTTCATTGGCAAGGGTCACCCCTCGGCCAAGAAGTTCAACGCCGGCCAGAAAATTGTGTTCTGGATGGTGATGATCCTGGGCTTCTCGGTATCGCTGTCTGGCCTGTCACTGCTGTTTCCGTTTCAGATGCCGATGTTCTCCGACACTTTCGGATTCTTCAACAGCATTCTCGGAACCGACTTCCCGACGGTTCTGGCGCCCCATGAAGAGATGCAGTACGCCAATATCTGGCACTCGATTGTGGCCTTCGTGATGATGGTGGCCATCATGGCTCACATCTATATTGGCTCAGTCGGTATGGAAGGGGCATTCGACGCCATGGGTAACGGCCAGGTTGATCTTGAATGGGCCCGCCAGCACCACGATCTGTGGGTCGAAGAAGTTGAGGCGAAACAGGGCAAGAGAGGTTCGTCATGAAGGTCATGATTACTGGATTTGTGGCAGCTCTGGTGATTGCTTTCTGCGCACCGCTGGTTCTGAACCAGTTCGGCTGGTCGACAGCCGAGCAGTACAGCAGTGACGACAGTGTGCGCCTTGACTGAACAATCAAACGCACACAAAGAGGTTCACCAGGTCGACGCTGTCGGCCTGGTGTGCCCTCTTCCCATTCTTCGCTTGAAAAAGCGCACCCGCGACCTGCCAAGCGGCACACTGGTCGATTTTCTGGCCGATGATCCGAGCGGGCGCAAGGACTTACAGACGCTTTGCGACCTAACCGGTCACCGCATTGAATGGGTCCGCGAGGAAGAGGCGGGGGTGTTGCGCTACCGTATCTGTCTGGCTTGACAGCCTCCTGTTACGTTAGCCGCGCAATATCCGAAAACATTCATTCTGTGGTTTACACCTCGCTCGCCTGATGCCGAAGGTTTTTCTCCATGGACTCCAGCTGCTCGTGCAACTGCTCCAGCATACGGTAAGAACGAAGTTCCAGTCCCGTCTTGCTGCGCAAAACTTTTACCAGTGGCGTTATCGACCCACGATAAACGTCGGCCAGCGAGAGAAGCGCATCACGCATACCATCAGGCCCCTGAAAGGTAATCTGCGGTGACAGCTCAACTTTACCGAACGCTTTCTCCAGCCCTTTAACCAGAGGCTCCCAGTCAATGCCGGACGCTCGTTCATCGGACGACTGAGCAATTGAAGTGGCCAGTTGTTCAAGATGGCTGCCAATACCGACGAGCTGGCGGACTACTTTCTCACCGGCGTCGCCATCACCGCCTGCCTGCACTCTGGCGCTGTAGCTGGTCTTGATCAATTCCCACCTGGCCTGTTCCTCTGCCGTCAGGGTGCCGCGAAGCTCCCCGAGTTTAAGCAGATTCTCTTCCGCGCCCTGGGTCAGCAGCTGCGCCTCTCCCTGATAGTGGTCATCAATCAACTGCTCCAGCTCCTCCGGAGACATCACCGGCGTTACTTTTTCGGCCAGCTTGTTCATATTCCGGTAGCTGCCCTGCAGCTTGAAAGGCGGCTCGGTGCGGTAGGCGTCATCCTGTCCACTTGAAGCAATATAGGTTTCGTTGACCGCAAGAATGACGTCACGCACCCGCAGAAGGCGTTCCAGCACGCTGACCACCTCTTCCCGCTCGGCGGCGCTGTAATCATGATCGAAATCCGCCGAGTTGACCTCCTTGCCGGCGGCAAGGTCAGCAAACCTGTAGAAGTCATCCATGCTTCTCGACGCGAGCGGAGCAGTGACACTGTTCGAACTCATGCTGTTTTCGAGGTAGGACAGCGCAAACACCTCTTCCATGCCGCTGAGCTGGTCACCGAGGTTGCGAACATCCGCACGGTTGGCCAGCATATCCGGGATCTGGAACACATCACCGGACTCGGTGTAAGGGTTGCCCCCCATACAGATCGCGAAGCGCTTGCCACGCATGTCATAGGTTTTCGAGCGCCCATTCCAGATCCCTTCAACCCGGCGGGTGCCGTCGCACAGTGAAATGAATTTCTGCAGGAACTCCGGGTGGGTGTGCTGGATGTCATCAAGATACAGCATCACATTGTTGCCCATCTCGAATGCAAGGTTGAGCTTGATGATTTCGGTTCTGGCCGTCGAGTTGGGCGCTTTCTCCGGGTCCAGTGAGGTCACGTCATGGCCCAGTGAGGGGCAGTTGATCTTCATGAAAATCAGCCCCAGGCGACTGGCCACGTATTCCATCAGCGTGGTCTTGCCGTAGCCGGGCGGCGAAATCATGATCAACAGGCCGGACAGATCGGTCCGGCGGTCATCGCCCACCGTGCCCATCTGTTTGGCGAGGTTGTCCCCTACCAATGGCAGGTATACACGGGAAATCAGTTTGTTGCGGACAAAGGACGTCAGCGGCCTGGCGATGAATTCTTCAATTCGCAACCGGTCCTGTTGCTCCTCAAGCATCTGATGACGGATTCTCTGCAACGACTCCCAGCGTGGAAGCCGGTCATTGATGTGGCGCCTAAGGCGGGTTTCAAACTCGTCCAGTGCCAGCGCCAGGCTTTGATTGTGCAGCTGCGGGTGCTGCCCCAGCAGGTGGTCAATCTGAAAGGTCAGCTCCGCCGCGCGGGGTTCGAACTTTACAGAAGCGGGCGAGAATTCTGATGCCATCATGGCCGCCGCCTCGGGGCAGAAATGGCCACTGAGTGAATTTTTCTCCTGAGCGGCAAAGCCATTCAGCCAAGCAAGACTGGTCTGCCATAGCCGGGCGGCATGGTCCCGGGCTTCAGACAGCACCTTATCCAGAGTCTTTTGCTGTTTCTGCGCGGCTACGTAGTCCCTGAACCGCTTCTTCAGGTCGTGACCGACCGTGGAAACCTCAAACTGTTCGTGATTTTCAGCCAGCGCAAGGCACAGATAATCCGAGCCCTGGTCAAGCACCCAGTCCTCGAACGGCAAGTCATGGGCCGCAAAGAAACGGGCCATATCGACACGCACCGATTGCTGCAACTGCTGCATAAGGTCCCCCGCGCGCATCAGCGTCTGCAGCACACCGGCGCTGGTGGTTTCAGCCTGCAACCGCTGACGATATGACTCATCCTGAAAACACCAGAACAGGACACTGGCAGCGCGGACCATGGGAGCAAACCGCAACAGCCCGGCGCGAGCCTTGGCGGGACCAAGCTGGACCAGGATTCTGGTTGCGTCGTGGTCGTGGATTCCCTTTTCGTAGCCATCCCGGTAGCGTGGCCCGGCAAACTGGCGTACGGACTTTTCCAGCGCGTCGGTATCGGCCCAGTCGGGCGGGTTGATCGCGCCACCGTCAACGGCCTCGAGGAACCGATAGGCCAGATACTCGCCCTTGTAGACGTCCGGCGCCTCGGAAGGGGCGTGCAGGTTCCAGCAGTCATCCAGGTTGGCCAGGCGCTCATCCCTGACGGTTTCGTAGAACTGGGTGCCGGAAATATGCAGCCGCAAACCCTCATCCGCAGGCACCAGGGTCAATGCTGGCTCCTGACGATTCACCGAGAACCGGTGCCTTGGCCCCAGCTTGATGATGGCACCACCGTCTTCATAAATGTCCGCGCGATCCCTGACTGCTCTCTGGGCATTGTCCTGGGCGGCTTTTAACTGGGCATCCAGGTCGTCTGCCTCAAGCGGTGAATCCAGTTCCCGCAGGCGCTCGGACAGATCCCGGACCTTCGCTACCATGACGTCGCTGGCGAAGAAAGCGTGAACCTGGGCTACCTCCTCAAATTGGTCTGAGCGCTTGGTCAGGTTGTTCAGAATGCGCTGGCCCGCCTCTTTCAAAGAAGATGCTTTGCGCTGACGTTCCTGGGACAGTTGCTGACGCCGGGACTCGATGGTTTCCTGGGTGGTCTCGCGCTGCTCTATCAACGCATTCAGAAATTCGTCGTATTCGCCGAACTGGCTTTCAATCTCCTGAAGCTGATTGAGCATGCGGGCAAGCAGGCCATCGCATTCGTCCGGCGTTGCCACCGTATGGACACCGTTGGCCAGGCTTTGCTCGTACAAACGCAGCTTGGAAGCAAACTGCACCTTGGCCTCTTCCCGGCCGCAGTCATTGAGCTTGATCTCTGCTCGTGATCGGTCCTGATTCACCCGGGAATACAGTGATGACAGGTTATCCGCTATCACCGTCTGCTGTTCGGTATCCTCTGTCGCCAGAGAGGACAGCAGCTCCTGAACAAAATCCAGTCCCTCGGTGATCTCATGATATTCAGCCACCAGGCCCTGAAGCTCCTTGCGATCCTCTGATTCTTCTACCTGGCGGCGAAGCCCGTCCACCTGCTCCGTGTATTTCGAGAGAGCTTCCGGTTTGGCAAGAAAGGCCAGGGTCCTGTCCGCGAGCTTGTCTACGGCATCGGCGGCTTTTTTGTCTATTGAATCCAGACGCGGGCGATCAATATAGCGGCGCTCTGACAGCGAGCGAATCAGGCCACGGTGATCCTGCAGCTTCTTGAGGTGCGCAACGAACTGATGGGGCTCACGCCAGGATTCGGGGCGGGTTTCCTGAACAAGTACGATCAGGGTTGAGTCTGCCTCGTTGAGAGCCTTGTTGGACTGGTCTCGAACGGACTCAACCTTCTCATACTCATCAACCACCAGTTCGGCCGTCGAGCGCACCTTATGAAGTGCCGCATTGATACCAGCAAAATGGTCGTCATGAAGCCAGAAGCGCTGGTCGAGCAGTTTGTCGATGCGCTTGATGACGGTATCGAAATGCCTTAGGCCGGCATCCTCCAGGTTGGCAAGTTTGACCACTTCATATAGATCGGCAATGCCGCTGACCAGCTCAGGGTTGCCGATCAGCCCCAGTTCTGAGTCATCAGCGGTGGATTTGTCCGCGTAGAATGCCTGTGATTCGAAGGGGGTCTGCCAGAGCTGAACCGGATGAACCTGGGACGGTTTATCGTCAGCGGTGAACACCGCAAGCTCCCCACCCTCGAATAAAGCATAGCCATGGCCGGTAATCGGCGGGGCAGTGGTTCGGGTAATCAGGTTGTAGCGCACCAGCGAGACCGCGCCGGACTCGGGCGCATAAAATATGATCAGCACATCTTCACCGTTGGGTGCCTGCACCATGCGCTTGAAGCGCAGGCCCTCAGGCACATCCACGGTTTTCAGATTATTGCTGTACAGGTAAATCCCGCCCGGGAAGATCAGGCCATGATCCTCTGGCAGTGTGCGAACCGAGCCGGCCAGGCCATCAATTCGGTGCAGCGCCTTTTCAGCCGGATTGAACACGTAATAACGGGTATGCTTCTCCCCATAGGGCGTCACCCGGATGAGATAGATCTCGCCACGCCTGGCGTACTCGAACACACCGTCGCTCAGTGATTGACTTGCAACCTCGACGGGGTCCTCGAAAATGCCTTCGCCAGAGCTGGTGTTGTTTTCAATCTTGAAGGTGATCGCGCCGCCGGTGTTGTCTACAAACAAACGGTCTTCGATGGAATAGTGGGGCGATACTCCCTGCACCATATGCTCGCGCGAAAGCTGCGACCAGGAGAAATCAAATCGCTCCGGCAATCGAAAATCGTCCGCGCCACGATCATCGATATAGGACCGGACCGTGCCATCGTGATTAAGCGACCAACGGAATACCTTGAGGTGGTCACCCCGATCACCCACCTGGAACACCATAAGCAGGCGACCTTCCATAGTCACCAGCTGGATCAGTCGGGCTTCCTTGTGGAAGCGAAAGAGTGATGTGAAATCGGTCTGGAACTTTTCATTCTCGAGGAAAGAGCCCGCAACCGCAGACTGGGTAATCTCCCAGCTACCGTCACTTTCCTCAAGCCGGTAAAGACTGAAAACATCGGGCAGTTCGACTGTCTGTTTCAGGCCATGTTCGACATTGAATCCGAACAGCAGAAACTCACCCAGGCGAACCACATCCCGTGCAATGCAGTTGTGGGGCGTTCTGGCCCGCACCCGCCCCAGCACGTCCATGCTGGAGGCGCCAAACTGGACCTCTCGCTCCTCGTTGAGCGATTTAACCGTGCCTCGAAGCGATTGAGCGTGGTCGGTCAGACGCTTCTTCAGAGTGGCAAAGGTACCACCCTCACGAATAATATCTTCAGTTGACAGAGAGGCAGTGTGGGCCATGGCTATCGATCCTTAAAGCTTACTCGGTTTTATCAGTTGACGAAGTGCCTGACTCCACGCGAGCCGAAGAGCCCCCACCATTCATGATCTTTTCCATGATGGAACTGACGAACGGCGTCATGCTGGATGCATTCTTCATGAAGTGGTCTGCGGCGCGACCAAAGCCGATGCCCTGGGCAACCTTGTTGAACACGTCTCCGTCGCCACCAATGAACTCCATCTTGGCATTGGCCAGAGCATCGCCCATGGCCTTGGCCTGGGCTTCACTGATGCGAACATTGGCGTCAATACGGGACATGGTCTCGTCGCGGTGGATATCCAGATTGCGGTTCATTACCTCGAACTCGCGGCTGGACTCGTCCATACGCTCGTAGGCTTCAGCCTTCCTGGTGATACCCTCGGCCTCGGCTTCGGCCATCTTCAGTGCGGCTGCGGCTTTGGCGTTGCCCAGCTCTTCCTGACCCTTGGCCTGGGCAAGCAGCATGTCTTCTTCGTTCCTGGCGCGGGTTTCGCCCTCCAGGCGCTCGGCTCTGGCGGCCTCGCTGCGGGCAAAGGCTTCGGCCTCGGCTTCAGAGCGGGAAGCAACAGCATTGGCTTCGCGAATCTGCGCTTGAGCCAGGCCATGGGAGGCAGCCTTGGCCTTCTCGCCTTCAGCCAGCTCAACCATGGCGGCTTTTCGGAGCTCGGCGGATTGCTGCTCGGCTTTCGCGCCCTCGACCTGCTCAATGCGAAGCTGGTCGGCTTTAGCCTCAGCGGAAATAACCACTGTTTCCTTGTTGCGCTTGGCATCCTCGCGATTACGCATGCTGAGGATATTTTCCTCTTCCTCCGCAACGCGCGCCTCTACCTGAATGCGTTCAGCCTGGATGTCAGCGATTTCTTTCTGCTTGACCTCAAGAACCTTGTCCTTCTCGATGCGCTGCTCTTCAACGCGGCGCTCTCGGTTGATGTGCTCAAGCTCCGTGGCAGACTGAATCGCCACTTCTTCAACCGCAATGGCTTTCTCACGGGCTTTGCCGGCCAGCTGCTTCTCGCGCTCCCGCTCTTCCTCGGCGATGTCGATCGCCTTCTGGGCCTCTGTACGGGCGAGCTCGGAAGCACGGCGCTGTTCTTCATGGGCGGCATTTTCCCGCGCCAGCTCCCGGGAAGTCAGCTCGGCAATTTCCCGGTCTGTGCGGGCCTGGGTTTCCGCCTGGGTTTTACGAAGTGCTTCCTGTTGCTCGAAGGCCGCAGTATTTCGCTCACCAATGGCGACTTCGGCGTCCCGTTCCAGCACGTTTGTAGCGACGCGGTTGGCTTCGGTGATTTCCTTGATCCGGCGGATACCGTCGGAATCCATGATGTTATGGGGGTCAAGCTCGCTGACCGGCGTCTGCTCAAGGAAATCGATGGCGACGTCTTCCAGCACATAGCCGTTCAGGTCCGCCCCGATCAGATCGACAATGGCCTGCCGGAATTGCTGGCGCTGCTCGAACAGTTCCACAAAGTTGAACTTTTTGCCCACCGTCTTCAACGCTTCCGAGAATTTCGCGTTAAACAGCTCATCAACCGCGGCCTTGTCTGAAGCCCGGGCGACACCGACGGACTTGGCAACCCGAAGCACGTCATCCGGGGTCTCGTTCACGCGCAAATAGAGCCCGAGGGAAATGTCAGCACGGTAGTTATCTTTACAGATCAGACCGTTTTTGCCTCGGCGGTCAATCTGAAGCGGGATAACGCTGATACGCATTTTTTCGGCGCGATGGATAACCGGCAACACCATGGAACCTGTGAAATGCACACTGGGTATCTTGCTCATGTTGTTGACGATCAGCGCTTCGCCCTGATCCACTTTTTTGTAGAACGCATTGAACAGCGCCAGAATGCCCAGAATGGCGATGAAGCTCACCCCCACGATCGTCAGCACCGGCATAATCCAGTCAAGCATTGGTATCACCTCAGTTCCTTGGTTTAGCGGGTCATCCCCGTCAGAAAATCGGCTTCAGGGACAACCTGATAAACCGCATCATGTTTGTGGTACTTGATAACCACAGCTTTTTCCCCCGGAGCTATCTCTGAATGGCTTCGGGCTTCAAGGCGCAGATGAGCGCCATTGACCATGCAGTCAAGAACGCCCGTCGTGTCAGAAATTGCGTAGATGGCAACCCCGGTTTTACCCAGTACATCGTTATTGCACGCTCGGGAATTGCGAAAAAGGGGTTTTAAAGGGCCAATCACGATGGCGGCAGACTTGATGGACAGAGCAGCCGAGACCAGCAGTACCAGGGCGCCACCAATGATTGAGGGAAAACCACTGGCAAACATGCTCAGTACCAGCAGGTCACCGAAGTAGCTGATGGTCCAGCCGCAAAGGCTTACGGCGGTTAATGCAACAGACAGCGGCACCTCGCCCAGGCCAAGCGATGCCATTACACCGGCTATGCCCTCAAGGCCGCCGTCAGGAAGGTCCGCATCGATGTCAGGAGTATCAAGGTCCGCCAGCCCCATCAGGGCAACAGCCCAGTAAAGCAGGCAGAAGAGCAGCAGGCCCGTCCAGAAAAGTGTCGGGAATGAGAAGGTAATCGTAAAAAACGCTTCCATACGTTGAGCTATCCCTGCGGACCGGCGTGGAACATTTAACCTGTCGCCCGTCACATCCTTTATACGCGGTTGGTGTAACCAACCCGATCCATATATTATATTTTCGTAATCAGGGAGAGCTTACGATATTCACACAGCGACAGGAAGTGACACATGTCAGAAGTGGACAAACAGAAGAGCAAAACGGAGATCTCGTCCGCAAATCAGGCACCAGCCGCCGTCACAGTCACGGAAAGGATGCCGGAACTGAGAGCCAAAGCGGCCTCTGTGGTGCAGCAGCTCGCAGCGGTGGGCGCCCGGGATCTGGAAGAACGCCGGGACATGGTGGCCGAAGTAGAAACACTGGGCAAAGACGTCGAGCACAAGCTGTCGAAAACCAGTGCCCTCCTCAGAAAACCCATTCACGAACTGGCAGCCGCAGCGGAGGATGGCAGCGATGTTGACCAGGCGCTGCTTGCCCTGCAGGGCAAGGTCCGGGAGGTAAATCCCAATGAGGTTGATTTTTCCATGGGATTTGTTCGCCGGATGCTGTCACGACTGCCATTTGTAGGATCGCCCATATCGAAATGGGCGGCCCGATACCAGCAAGTCAGTTCCGTTATCGATGACATTGCCAACGGCCTGAGGCTGGGCATGCAGCAACTGGCCGAAGATAACAAAACCCTCGCAGACGACCGTGACCGTATGCGTACACTGACATTCGAGCTGGAAGACTATGTCGCATTCGGCGAAGTACTGGATGAAGAAGTCGTCGCGTTAATAGAAAACGAGCCCGACGCCGACAGGAAAAAGTTTCTGCAGGAGGAAATCCTGTTCGCATTGCGGCAGCGAGTCCTGGACCTGCAGCAACGCCTGGCGGTGAACCAGCAGGGCGTTCAGTCCGCTGACCTGTTGATCGGGAACAACAAGGAGCTGATTCGCGGCATCAAGCGGGCGCTCGATGTCACCGTTGAGGCGCTGTCCGTTGCATCCACGATCGCGATGGGGCTCGCCCGTCAACAGAAACAGCTGGAAGCCCTGCAGGAGACCAACCGGACTGCATCTGATCTTCTGCTGCAAACCTCCGAACGTCTGAAGGATCAGGGCGTGGCGATCCATAAGGATGCCGCCAGCGCATCTCTGGACATGGAAAAGCTGAAACAGACCTTTGCCAACAGCCTTGCCGCCTGGGACGACATCAACAGTTTCCGTCGCGATGCCTTGCCGACAATGCGTAAAACCATCGATGAACTTCAGCATTTATCCGATGAACAGCGGACCCTCACGGAACAGATGGAAAAAGGGCAGCAGGCCAGAAACCGGTTCGCCGAAGCCTTCACCCTTGAAGCTTCTGGCGGATCATAAATCAGCTGGGCCCGCGCGAAGATACGGGCCTTCCTGTTCCCACCTCTACCTGGATTTCCTGACTGAAAGCACCTTAATCACATGTAACCGCCCGGGGCCTGTGAATCATTGACGCGTATTACAAACGGCGTAGCCTGAGGGGTGATCAACTGAAACGTGAAATTCATCCGACATTCAGGGAATAGCCAAATGCCAGTAGAAAAGCACGACCTGATCCATGAACTGCCCGAGTCAAAAGACACCATCCATCATCTGAAAACCAGCAACAACCACTTTGCAAAGCTGTATCACGAGTATCATGAGGTGGAAACCGACGTGCACCGGTTCGAAACGGGCGCTGAGAACACCTCCGACGAACACCTGGAAGACCTGAAAAAGCAGCGCCTTCACCTCAAGGACCAGTTGTTCCAAATGATCCAGGAACACGAGGCGTCGGCATCAGAATAAATAACATCTTCAACAAGCGTGATGTGAACAGTCATTCAAAAATACTGACGTCATAGGTCGATATTCTCCGCTTTTCGACGCCGCGGTTTCTGCTGATACTGAGGCGTCAAAATTAACCAGCGAGGGGTATCCATGAGCGACCTAATGCAAGCTTTGAAGTTTCAGAACATTGACCTACCAAACCGCTTTGCGCTGGCTCCGATGACCCGCACCAGTGCTGAAGCCGACGGCACACCAAATCTGCTAATGGCAGATCACTACGAGCGCTACGCAAGAGGCGGCTTTGGCCTGGTGATCACCGAAGGCACCTACACCGACAACAAGGCCAGCCAGGGTTACGCCAACCAGCCCGGCATTATCAATGAAGCCCAGATCCAGGGCTGGAGGACCATTGTCGACCGGGTCCATGCCGCAGGCAGCAAGATTTTCACCCAGTTGATGCACGCCGGCGCCCAGTTCCAGGCCAACCGATACACAGACCAGCCCCTGGGCCCAAGCGAAATAGCACCCAAAGGTGCGCCTCTCGGTTTTTACGGCGACCAGAAAGTCTGGCAGGTGCCCAGCGCAATGAACAGCGCCGACATTCAGGTCGCCATCAATGGTTTTGCTCAATCTGCGGTGAATGCTAAAGCGGCGGGATTCGACGGTATCGAGATTCACGGCGCCAATGGCTACCTGATCAACCAGTTCCTGAGCACGCATTTCAACAAGCGTGACGATAACTACGGTGGTTCGCTGGAAAACCGCATGCGCCTGGCCGTCGACGTTACACGCGCGGTGCGTAAGGCCGTTGGTGAGGATTTCCCCGTCGGCATCCGGCTTTCACAGGGAACAGTCACGGACCCGGACTACCAGTTACCTGAGGGCGCAGCGGGCTTCCGCAAAATCGTGGAGGCGGTGCGTGACGCCGGTGCAGATTTTGTTCACACCACCGACGGCGACGTTAACAGGCAGCATTTTGTGGATGGCGACCAGACCCTGGCAGGCGTTGCCGCTGAGGTACAGGGTATTGACCTGATCATCAACGGCAACATTGATGAAACCAACTGCCAGAATATTGCCAACCAGTTCCCCGGTGCCCTGCTCGCGGTGGGCAAAAAGGCACTGGCCAATCCGGACTTTGTGCAGCGCCTGAAAGACGGCAAGGAAATTGCCGACATCAACTTTGAAATGCTTCAGCCCAAAGCCACCATCTCCAACGAGCTGGCGTGGCGGAAACAGAACGCCGCCTGATCCAGTATTGAAAAATTGAAAACGACCTGCTCCCGACAGGGCGTGAACCGTTTGGGTTCGCGCCCGTAAGCTAAAAGAATCGGGAGCAACTTCATGCAAATTTTCTGGCTCAAACGTAACCTTCGGCTGCAGGACTCCGAGCCTTTCTATTGCAGCATGAGGGATTACAGACACTATGGCGGCGTCCTGCCGCTGTACATTCACGATCCCGACCTGATCCGCCAGCCAGACGTCTCACGCCAACATCAGGCTTTTATTCAGGAAACCCTGACCGAACTTGCCAAGGAGCTTGAGGCTCTGGGTGGTGGCTTGCTACAAGCCGTTGGGGAATCGACTGCGGTACTGGATAAAATCCATCAACTGTCCCCCATCAAACGCATCTGGACGCACCGGGAAACCAGCCAGCAAAGCGAGTATCAGCGAGACAAACAGGTAAGAGTCTGGTGCAACGCCCGGGGAGTGGAACTGGTAGAAGTCGAGCAGAACGGCATTGCCCGTGGAAGCCAGAAAGCGCTTTCCTTCCCCGAGTATTTTTCAGCCTCAATCAACCTCACACTGAAGGACCCTACCGGTACTGATCTGTCCAAGCGATTCGCGCCATTACCCTTCCCCTCCTGCTGTGAGAGTGAGATCCCACTGGCCCGAGGCGCTGACAAACCCCTGCGTCAAAAAGGGGGACGCAAGGCCGGGAAGAAAATTCTCGATCAGTTTTTCAACGTCCGCAACATCAGCCGCTACCCGTCGCGGATCTCCAGCCCCAACACTGCCTGGGATGGCTGCTCGCGGATTTCAACCTATCTGGCTTACGGCATAGTTTCGGACCGGGAAGTGTTTCAGGCCGTGGATCGGGTTGTTTCAAGTGGGCACGAAAAGCAGAACAGCGTGCAGTTCCAGCGCCTGCAGGATCAGGCCAGGTTCTTTCTGGATCGGCTGAACTGGCGGCGGCAGTATATCCAGACCTTTGAGAGATACCCGGCGCCGGTGGTCGACCCAAAAGCCACCGCGAAAATTGCAAGGCGCCGAGTTCATGCCATCAGGAATGGCGTGACCGAGTCCAGCCAACTGGGCCTGATTTAGGTGTCAGCATTTGGCTTCTGATCCTCAAAGGCCAGGTCCAGGGATTCAGGCCCTGCCTGAACCATGGGCTCAAAATGACCGGCGGTGCCTCGGGTCAGGTCGGTGACGCGCCGACGGCGATAGAAGATAAACCCACCAAGCCCGGCAAGCACCAGAGCGATATAAATCGGCAAAGCGTGAATGCCTAATACGCCCATCAGGGAACCCGCCAAAACTGGCGCCAACGCGCAGCCAGCTCCGTGGAGCATCAACATGGCGGAAGACCCCGCAACCATTTCATCCCGGGGTAACTGATCCACCATCTGTGCCACCGACAGGGGGTAAAGCGTAAACGCCAGCCCACCCCAGAGAAAATACAGGCCTGTCAGTACCTCAGGCGACGGCGCCAGAGGCATAAGCGCAGCAGTACCGGCAGCCAACAGCACAATCCAGTTAAGCACCCGTGGCCGGTCATGGCGATCTGAATAACGCCCCACCGGAATCTGGAAAATTGCACCGCCGACAATGGCCAGGCTCATCACCAGCGCCACCCCGGCGTTATCCAGGCCCAGTTTGACCGTATACACCGGGGTCATTGCCCAGAAAGCGCCCATCGCCAGGCCGGAAAGCAGGGCCGCGGCCACCGGCAGTGGCGCGTGGCTTGCCAGCGCCCGCAGATTCGCCCTTGGCCTGCCGGAAACCTCGGGCTCCGGCTTGCTGGTCAGGGTAATCGGCAGCAGGGCCCAGCAGATCAGGATCGACACCAGCAAAAACAGCAGCGGGCCGTCCGTACTGCCAAGCCTGAGAATCTGCTGCGCCAGTGCCAAAGCACCCAGATTGACCGCCATATAGATCGCGAAAATCCGGCCCCGCTCCGACGGCACTGCCTGGCTGTTGAGCCAGCTTTCGATCACCGTAATCAGGGTGATGTAGGACAGCCCATAAACAAACCTGAGCCCCAACCAGACCCAGGGGTCGATAAACACCAGATGCAGAAGAGCTGCGCTGGCACAAATGGCCGCGCAGAAGGCAAATGTTCGAATATGGCGCATGCGCCGGATCAGGTGTCGACCGGCAAAACTGCCGCATATAAAGCCTGCAAAGTAGCCTGACATAATCAGGCCCAGGAACGGCGTGGAAAAGCCCTCCGCCGTGCCCCGTAAGGCGAGCAGGGTGTTGATCAGGCCGTTACCAAGGAGTAGAAGGGCCACGCTGATCAGTATCGAACGGATGGGTCCCAGGACAGACAGAATTTGCATGAGTGGCTCCTCAAAACATCTGTCTGATTAGCTCTGCATTATACGGACCAATTTCTCATCAACCGCTTTCTTCCCCTGCTCACGAGATAACACCGCGATCCCGGAGGTCCTGAATCTGCGCTTGCGACAGACCAGCGATTCGGCCGAGGACGGAAGTTGACTGTTCGCCCAGAAGCGGTGGCGCGGTTCGATAGGTCACTGGTGTCAGTTTCAGCTTGATCGGGTTGCCGACCATGGGCACTTCGCCCAGTTCCGGGTGGGCAATGGTCTGCTTCATGCCCCGTGCCAGCACCTGAGGGTCGTCGAATACTTCATCGAGGGTGTTTACCGGCCCGCAGGGAACCCCCGAAGAGTCCAGGATCTCGACCCACTCCCGGGTGGAGCGCATCACAGTGGCCTGCCGTAGTCGGGGAATCAATTCCCTGCGGTTGGCCACCCGGGCGCGGTTGGTGGCAAAGCGCTCGTCACTGGCCCAGTCCTCATGGCCAAGGGCTTTGCAAAGCCGGGCGAACTGCTGGTCGTTGCCCACCGTCAGAACCATATTGCCGTCGGCCGTCGGGAAATCCTGGTAGGGCACGATATTGGGGTGGGAATTGCCCATCCGGGTCGGGGCCTTTCCAGTGGTCAGGTAGTTCATTGCCTGATTGGCCAGGCAGGCTACTTGCACGTCCAGCAGGGCGGTTTCCACATGCTGGCCCTCACCGGTGCGGTCCCGATGGCTTAGCGCCGCGAGCACGCCAATAGTAGCGTAAAGACCGGTTATTATGTCCGTCAGCGCAACCCCCACCTTCATAGGCCCGCCGCCCGGTTCGTCGTCCGGGTGCCCGGTGATACTCATCAGCCCGCCCATGGCCTGAATCAGGAAATCATAGCCGGGCCGGTTGGCATAAGGGCCATCGAGGCCGAACCCGGTAATCGAGCAATAGATGAGCTTCGGATTGATCTGCTTCAGGCTGTCATAATCCAGACCGTAGCGTTTGAGCCCGCCTACCTTGAAGTTTTCGAGCACCACGTCCGATTCTGCCACCAGCTTACGAACCAGTTCCTGACCCTCAGGATGGGTAATGTCGATCGCCAGGGACTGTTTGTTCCGGTTGGCGGTCAGGAAGTAGGCGGAAAGATCGTTATTGCCGTTCGCACCCTGCAGATAGGGCGGGCCCCAGGAGCGGGTATCATCGCCGATTCCCGGGCGCTCGACCTTGATCACCTCGGCACCCAGATCCCCAAGAACCTGGCTGGCCCAGGGGCCGGCCAGAATTCGCGAAAGGTCGAGAATTCGCAGGTGAGACAGGGGGCCTGACATCAAACTCTCCCGAGGCGCCAGCCGTTATGAGCCGGTAACCGATGCCGCCAGCATTTCCGCGGTAATCGCCGACAGCGTCCAGCCCAGGTGGCCGTGGCCGGTGTTGTAGAACACCGTAGGCAACTTGCCCTTTCCCACCCGGGGCATCATGTTCGGCATCATCGGGCGCAGCCCGGCCCAGGGCACAACGCGACGGGTGCAGACACCGGGGAAACACTCTTCCACCCAGCGGGTCAGGGGCTTGATCCGGTCATCGCGGATGTTGCGGTTGTAACCGTTGAACTCGGCGGTTCCGGCAACCCGGAAGCGGCCGTCACCGAGGCGACTGGTCACCAGCTTGGTGGCATCATCCAGCAGGCTGACGGTCGGCGCTGCCTTCTGAGAGGCCTCGTCGTCCAGCTCAACCGTGATGGAATAGCCCTTCACCGGATAGACGTTCACCCGATCACCCAGCTTGGCGGCCAGTGATCGGCTGCCAACACCGGCACAGATAACCACGCCATCGAAGGTGTCGCGGTTCTGCTGCTCGCCGTCAAAAGCGGTTACCCAGGCGTGCCTCTCGTCGGCGCTGAGTTCGGTCACCGTATTCCCGTAACGGGTTTTGACGCCAAGGCGCACAATGGCGTCGGCCAGGCCGTTGGTAAACTTGTGGATGTCACCGGTGGAATCGCTTTCGGTGAAGAAACCCCCGTAATAGGTTCCGGCCAGTGTGGGCTCAATGGTTTTCATTTCATCCGGGGTAACCGCACGGCGCTCGAGCCCCCCTGCGGCCAGCAGCTTCGAAACATGGGCGGCGTGATCAAAACCGGCCTTGTCGCGGTAGATGTGCAGAATGCCCTGCTTTTTCAGGTCAAAATCGATGTTCTCTTCCTGCGCCCACTGGAACAGATAATCCCGGGCGGCAATGGCCAGGCGGGCGGTTTCCGTGGTGTTCTTCTCGTACTGGGGGATGGCCGCCATGAACTCTGCAAACCAGCTGAGCTTGTGCAGGGACGGCTTCGGGTTGACCAGCAGGGGCGCATCGTTGCGGAACATCCACTTGATGCCCTTGGCAATGGTCTGCCAGTTGTTCCAGACCTCGGCGTTGGAGGCCGACAACTGGCCGCCGTTGGCAAAGGAAGTCTCCATTGCGGCGTAGCGGTGTTTTTCATAGACGGTAACGTCGAGGCCGCGCTTGGCCAGGGTGTAGGCTGTGGTGATACCGGTGATACCGCCGCCAATTACTGCAATCCGCTTCATCGGATTTGCCATATCGATCTCCTTCAGGTTGTCCAGACGCGCCCAGGGTTTCCTTTCTACGCAAGTCGGTAGAAAGCACCCCTTCCGTCTATGTACCTGAGAGATTCACGCGCCGTTTCCAGTCAGAATGAAATCGGCGGCTTGCTCCTTCGGTGTGCCGACTGACGCAGTCGTCGGCAGCTCTTCGGAAAGTCGTCGTATCAGCGGTCCTTTTGCCTGAGAGTTTCCGGGGCAGTTGCTCCTTCGGCGCCGAACTCACGAACAGGTTCGTGTTTCAGTCTCTCCCGCTGGCACGTCTGGCCGGGTTTCAGGCCAGATGAACCTGCAAAATACCAAATAATTCCGATGATCGAAACCTGAACTCGAGCCCGAATTGCTTTTTCTCATCCCCTGATTCCCGGTATTTGCCACGGCAGACCGGAACCAGCCTTTGTCAAAATCATGTAAATCCAGACAATCTCGGGGTTTACGGTAAACCAGTCCGGATCACGCGTGGTATGTTGAGGAGCATCCGAACTTTCTGCAACCGATGGAAACCCATTGTCCATGACGGCAGTTATCAACAAGCATTACGCCAGGCCGGGACTATTTCTGTGTGTTTTGCTTCTCGCCGCCTGTGCGTCAGTGCCGGAAAATCCGCCCGAACCCGTGGAACTGCCAGACCAGTTCAGTGCTAGCGGCAGCGCCAACCCCGAATTGCCAGACGCCTGGTGGACCGCCTTTGACGACGGCGAGTTGAACCAGCTTGTGGAAACTGCTCTGAACGGTAATCTCAGCCTGCGCGCCAGTTACCAGCGACTGCTTCAGGCCCGGGCCCTGGCCGACCGTCAGGGCGCGGGCCTGCTGCCATCCCTGGATGCCACCGCAAGCGCTGAAACCCGGGAATCTGACACCGCCCAAACTGACAGTTTCAGCGCCGGTCTCAATGCCAGCTATGAGCTGGATCTGTGGGGCCGAGTGCAGTCACTCACCGAAGCAGAGGAACTGCGGGCTGCCGCCAGTCAGGCGGACTACCAGGCCGCTGCGGTATCCCTGAGCGGCGAAATCGCCAGCACCTGGTTCCAGCTGGTGGAACAACGAGCGCAGCTTGCACTGGCCCGATCTCAGTTGGAGACCAACCAGAATGTATTGACGGTCATCGAATCCCGATTTTCCATGGGCCAGAGTGGCAGCGCCGATGTGCTGCGCCAGCGTCAACTTGTCAGCGCGTCAACGGAACGCCTGATCAACATTCAGGGCGAAATCAGTGTGCTGCAGAACCAGCTTGCAGTACTTCTCGGGCAATCTCCGGGCAAGGCCAACCTGCCCGATGAGCAGTCCCTTCCCGCACTTCCACCCCTGCCGGATACCGGCGTCCCTGCCGAGCTGGTTCAACGCCGTCCGGATCTCCAGCAGGCCTGGCGGGTGGTTCAGGCCGCGGACCAGGACCTGGCAGCGGCCATCAGCAACCGTTTCCCCAGAATTTCCATTGAAGCCTCCGTCAGTTCCCAGGCCAACGACGCCAGCGATCTGTTCGATAACTGGCTGGCCACCCTGGCGGGCAACCTGTTGGTGCCCCTGATAGACGGTGGCGAGCGCCGCGCCGACGTTCGCCGTTCCGAAGCCGTGCTGGAAGCCCTGATTCAGGAATACGGCCAGTCGGTGCTGACCGCGATCCGCGAAGTGGAGGATGCCCTGGCCCGGGAGCAGCAACAGAAACAGCGACTGGCAAGCCTGGAACAGCGGATCGGGTATGCGGATACAGCCTATCGGCAACTGCGTAATCAATATCTGAACGGTGCAGTCAGCTACATCGAAGTACTGAACGCTTTGCAGGAGAAGCAGGATCTTCAGCGCAATATCCTCAACACCCGCCAGCAGCTGCTCACCACCCGCGTGGCACTTTACCGGGCCCTGGCCGGGCGAATCGAAGATAGCCAAGACAAAGATCGAAAAGAGAGCAACGAGGCATGAGCCAACCGATCAACGAAAACGCCGCCCGCCCCGAACGTGGCAGGGCCGGCCCGCTGAAAACCCTGTTCGTGTCCCTGATGATCGTGCTGGTTGGCGCCGCTCTGATCTGGCTAATCTTCAAGACCGAACCCACCGCCACCCGCAAAGACGCCGCCCGGGAAACCGCCATGCTGGTGGACGTGCGAACCATAAGCCGCGGCGACTTCACGCCCACGGTGGAAGCCATGGGACAGGTGATGCCCGCCCGCGAAGTTACCCTGGGCTCACGGGTCAGCGGCGAAGTTGTGAGTCAGGCAGAGGTATTTTCACCGGGCCGGCAGGTCGACAAAGACGAAGAGCTGCTTCGAATAGACCCGGCTGATTACGAGGCCGCGCTGCTGCAAAGGCGGAGCGAACTGATGCAGGCGCAGGCGGATCTTGAGATTGAACAGGGCCAACAGACCGTTGCCCGGCAGGAATTCGAGCTGCTTGGGGAAAGTATTGAAGCGGTTAACGATGCACTGATACTACGCAAGCCCCAGCTGAACCAGGCGAAGGCCCGTGTTGCCATTGCCGAAGCAGCGGTCAAACAGGCGGAACTGAACCTGGCCCGAACCCGCATTCGCGCGCCCTTTCCAGCGCAGGTGCTCAGCCGGGAAGTGACCCTGGGCTCTCAGGTCAGTTCCGGCCAGTCCCTGGGCCGACTGGTTGGCACCGACGAATACTGGGTAGAGGCTACCGTACCACTGTCAAAACTGCGCTGGCTGAGCTTTGATGCCAACCCGGATGCAGCGACCGCGCCGGTGAGACTGCGCCATGATACGGTCTGGCCCAGTGGGCAGAACCGTGAAGGCAGGCTGACGCAACTGGTCGGCGAACTGGACGACAACGCCCGCATGGCCCGGGTGCTGATTACGGTTGAAGATCCCCTCGCCCTCGACCAGGCCGCTGGCCAGCCACCACTGATACTCGGGTCCTTTGTCCGCGCTGAAATAGACGGCCAGACCCTGGAAGACGTAGTCAGAATCGAGCGGGGCCTGGTGCGCCGCAACAACACGGTCTGGGTGATGGAAGACCGCAAGCTGGCCATCCGGGACCTGGACATCGTCTTCCAGGATCAGGAATACGCCTATATCCGCAACGGGCTCGAAGACGGCGACCAGTTAATCACGAACGAGCTTGCCTCAGTGGTTGGCGGCGCCCGTCTGCGGCTGGAAGGCGACAACAATGAGTGAGTCACCCCGAAAACAGGGCTGGGTCGGGCCTATTGAATGGATGGCCCGCAATTCCATCGCCGCCAACCTGATCATGATCATGCTGCTGGCCGGCGGTTTCTGGATGGCTACCGAAGTCCAGAAAGAAGTCTTTCCGCAGTTCCAACTGGACATGGTTCAGGTATCGGTCAGCTATCCCGGTGCATCGCCAGAGGAAGTGGAACAGGGCATCCTGCTGCCGGTCGAAGAGGCGGTCCAGGGCATCCAGAGCATCGAGGAGATGACATCTACAGCCCGGGAAGGCAGCGGCAATATCCAGCTGGAGCTGGTGGTGGGCACCAACCGCATGCAGGCCCTGCAGGACATAGAGCAGGCGGTTGACCGCATCCGCACCTTTCCCGAGCAGGCAGAAGAACCCCGGGTCAGACTGATCACCCCCACCCGGGACGTGATGGAACTGACCCTGTATGGCGACGTGGATATCTGGACCCTGCGCCAGTTGGGTGAACAGCTTCGCAACCGGCTACTGGTCGAAGACGCCATTACCCAGGCGGTCATCAACGACGTGCCCACTTACCTCACCAGCGTTGAGATTCCCCAGGAAACCCTGCGCAAATACAACCTGACCCTGTCGGAAGTGGCCAGCCGCATCGAACAGTCCAGCGAGGACATTCCCGCCGGTTCCATGGCAACCGGCACCGGCGACATTCTGCTGCGGTTGAAAGACCGCAAACAATGGGCTGACGCCTTTGAAAGCATTGTGATTCTCAACGCCGAATCCGGCGGCGCAGTGACTCTGGGCGACATCGCCACGGTTAGAGACGGTTTTGAGGAAAGCGGCTTTCACTCCCGCTTCAACGGCGTACCCTCCGTTGAAATCGAGATCTTCCGCACCGGCGCGCAATCGCCCCTGGACATCGCCGCCGCGGTCGAGACCGTGATGGCGGAGATGGAAGTTACTCTGCCCGACGCGGTCAAACTGAGAATCGACAGTAACCGTGCCGAAGACTTTGAAGACCGCATGGATATGCTGCTGGAAAACGGCGTCATGGCCATGCTGATCGTGCTGGTGATCCTGAGCCTGTTCCTGGAGTACCGGCTGGCGTTCTGGATCATGATGGGCATGACCATCTCGTTTGTGGGCAGTGTGCTTTTTCTGCCGGTGATGGACGTCAGCATCAACATGATTTCCATGTTCGGGTTTCTGATGGTGCTGGGGATAGTCGTGGACGACGCCATAGTGGTGGGCGAGAACATCTACGAATACCGGGAAAAAGGCATGAACTTCATGGACGCCGCGATACAGGGCGCCAAGGACATTGCCGGGCCGGTCACCTTCAGCATCCTGACCAACATCGTCGCTTTCCTGCCACTGCTGTTCATTCCCGGGGTGACCGGCAAGTTCTGGTGGCCCCTGGGCGTGGTGGTGATTCTGGTGTTGGCCATTTCGCTGATCGAGGCGCTGTTCATTCTGCCCGCCCACCTGGCTCACAGCGGCAAGGGCAAAGTCACTATCTATGGCCACTGGATGCACGCTATCCAGCGCGTGTTTTCCCGCGGATTCCAGGCGGTGGTAGACCGGGGCTACCGGCCACTGCTGGATCTGGCCCTGCGGTTCCGCTACATCACCCTGTCCGCCGCAGTGACCATCATGGTGGTATCCGGGGCCTATGCCGTCAGTGACCATATGGGCATGATCATGATGCCGGAAGCACCGGCGGATGAAATCGAGGCCGGCCTGCGCCTGCCTGTGGGCACCACAGCCCGACGCGCTGGCGAAATGGCGATGACCATTACCCGAGATACCCAGCGGCTGTTCGAGGAAAACAACCTGGGGCGCAACGTCGAAGGCATCAAGACCAACGTGCGGGGCCAGGAGTTCATTGATGTGGAACTCGTGCTACTCCCTGAAGAGCAGCGGGACATGTCGGTCCAGGAAATCATTGATCTCTGGCGCAATGAACTGGGGGATTTCAAGGGCGTTGACCAGATCACTTTTGAATCGGAACAGGGCCCCGGCAGTTGGCGGGACGACATCAGCGTGGATCTGAGCCACACCGACATCGACACCCTGGCCCGGGCCAGCCAGCGCTTCGTCGAAGAAATGAAGCAGATCAGCCAGACCCGCAACGTCAACGACAACTACAGCACCGGCAAACCCCAGTTCGACATCAGCCTGACCGGTGAAGGACGGGCCCTGGGGCTGTCCGGAGCCGAAGTGGGGCGCCAGCTACGGGATGCCTTTTACGGCAGCATTGCCCTTCGCCAGCTGCGGGGCATCAACGAAAACGAAGTGCGGGTAATGCTGCCGGAATATCAGCGGCAGGACGTGCACTACCTGGAGAACTTCGTCGTCCGGACCAGCGAAGGCCAGGAAGTACCCCTGATGGACGTGGCCGAAGTCACCATCAGTGAATCCTTTCGTTCCATCGACCGGCGGGACGGCAGGCGGGTCATCACCGTGGGTACCGATGTGCAACCCAAATCCGCCATCAGCCAGGTGCTGGAACTGACCCAGACCGAGATATTGCCGCAACTGAGAGCCGACTTCCCCGGCCTGACCTGGACCTTCCAGGGCAGCCAGGCCGATCTGCGGGAGTCCACCTCTGCACTCTGGGGTGGCTTTGGTCTGGCCATGTTCGCGATCTTCGCGCTGCTGGCCATCGCCTTTGGCAGCTACCTGCAGCCGCTGGTCGTGATGCTGGCGATTCCGTTCGGCGCGGTGGGTGCGATTATCGGCCACATGATTCTGGGGATGGAGCTGTCGCTGGTCAGCATTATGGGCATTGTTGCCCTGTCTGGGGTGGTGGTGAACGACTCGCTGATCATGGTGACCTACGCCAACCGGCAAAGGGACCGGTTGGGCCCGGCGGAGGCCATTTATGAAGCTGGCCTGCGCCGGTTCCGTCCTATTGTGCTGACGACGCTCACTACCTTTGGTGGCCTGGCACCAATCATCGCGGAAACGTCCCTGCAGGCAATCTACCTGATTCCCATGGCGGTATCCCTGGGCTTCGGCATCGTGTTTGCCACCGCGCTGATCCTGTTTCTGGTGCCCTGCCTATACCTGGTGCTGGAAGATGCAAAGGGTCTGGTTAACGGCTTGAAATCTTGATCGCCTCGTCGACGATGGTTTTACCGATTTCAGGTTCGTATTTGGCCCAGATGGGGCGCATCACCGTCTGCCAACGCGCCAGTTGCTCCGGCGTCGGTTCAAGAAGCGCCACGCTCTTCATCCGTTTGATCGCCGCCTTGTCATTACGGCTCTTGGCAACGGCGACGGCGTTTCCGTAACGCAGGGACACGCTGGCGGCGTGCCGGAACAGACGTCGCTCTTCTTCCGTCAGTTCAGACCAGAACTCGTTATTGGTGATGAACATATAGCCCAGCACACCGTGGTTCGACTCCATCATGTAAGGCTGGTACTGGTAGAAATTCATCGAATAGATGTTGGACCAGGTGTTTTCCTGACCGTCCACCACCCCGTCCCTCAGTGCTGGGAAAGTGGCCGGGAAAGACATCGGCACAGGCTCCGCATTTACCGCCTGGAACTGATCTTTGAGAACGTCTGAATTGATCACCCGGAAACGAAGTCCCGCCAGGTCCTGGGGGCTTTCAAAGCGGCGATCCGCCGACAGCTGTTTCAGGCCATTGTGCAGGTAACCAAGACCCAATACGTTGTCGCCGGTCATGCTGTTCAGCAGGCGCTTGCCAGTGTCACTGGACTGGAACTCATTCACCTTTTCCATATTCGGGAACAGGAAGGGAAGGTCAAACACCTTGAGGCTTGAAGTGTATCCGTCAAACTTGGACAGGGCAGGCGCTGCAAAGTGAATCCGGCCTTCGGAGATCGCATCCACCGACTCTTCATCGGACATCAGTTCGGCGCTGTCGTAGACCACCACTTCAAAGCGGCCCGGCATCTTTTCCTCAACGATGTCCTTGAACATCAGCGCCATTTTGCCTTTCGGCGTATCCGGACTAACCACATGGGAAAAAATGAGTTGCTGGGCTTCCGCCTGTGCCCCTGAAGAAAAGCTCACGCTTGCCGCAAGCAGAATCGCCCCGAAATGTATTCTCATGGTTTACCTCTTCCCGATCATTATTCTTTTTTTCTCGTTGTCGAGTGGCTGCCACACGCAGCCGGGTAAAACCAGTAGCAATTAGCTCTCCAGTTTCAGAACTCCATGAGATTACAAATTGTTAGTGAAAGGCAGGGACTGGCAATCGGCGGATTCCCGCCAGAACCCGCCGGGTCGATCGGCGAATTTCGGCTCATTGTGACCTTTACTGGCTTTTACCGGCCACAAAGGTCTCCCGCTTCAGCCCGTATTTCTGCATCTTTTCGTTCAGTGTCCGGCGGGGAAGCCCCAGCACCGACATCACCTCCTTGATATTGCCGTGATGCTGGGCCAGCTCAGCGCTGATCAACGCCCTTTCGAACTGGTCAATGCGGTCATTCAGCGAGCGCTCCCCGGACAGTGTCGAGGTCTGGCTACCCAGGCCAAGCCGCATCAGGTCCGATACCGATATGCCACTGATGCTGCGGGATAGCAGGAACCGTTCAGCGGTATGTTTCAACTCGCGCACATTGCCGGGCCAGTCGTGCATTTCCAGCGCCAGAACATCCTCATACTCCAGCTTTGGCGCTTCCAGGTTGTTGTTTCGGCCAGCCTCTCGCAGGAAATGACTGAACAGGGCGGGAACGTCGTCAATGCGGTTTCGAAGCGCGGGAAGATGTATATCCGCAACCATCAGCCGGTAGTAAAGATCTTCCCGGAAACGTCCTTCATTGGCCGCTTCACGCAGGTCTTCCTTGGTTGCGGAGATAATGCGAACGTTGATCGGCACCGGGGTATTGGAACCCACCCTGACGACTTCCCGCTCCTGCAGTACCCTGAGCAGTTTGATCTGGAAGGACATGGGCATGCTTTCAATTTCATCCAGAAACAGAGTGCCCTGATGCGCCGCTTCCAGCAGGCCAATCCGCCGTTTCTGGGCGCCGGTAAAGGCGCCGGCCTCATGCCCGAACAGTTCACTCTCCAGCAGGCTTTCGGGAATGGCACCCACGTTGATGGGGACAAACGGCTGATCACACCTTATGCTCAGGGCGTGCAGGCTGCGGGCCACCAGCTCTTTTCCGGTGCCGGTTTCGCCGGCAATCACCACATCGGCGTTGACCCTGGCCAGGGCCTGAACATGCTGTCGCAATCGCCGGGTGGGCTCTGATTCACCGATAATCACCGACGCCAGCCAGTCCTCGTTATCGGCCGTCACCAGCTGCGGCTGGGTCGCCAGAGTTACCTGCCGTTGCTGGCAGGCCCGTTTGATCACATCAATCAGTCGGTCCTGCTTGTAGGGTTTCTCGATAAAATCATAGGCCCCCAGCTTCATGGCCTCCACTGCCTGGGCGATACCGCCATGGCCGGTAATCAGAATCACCGGTATGCCGGGGTCAATGGCCTGCAACAGGCTCATACCGTCCATCCCTGGCATCCGTATATCGCTGACCACCACCCCACGGAAATCGCTGTCCAGTAACGGAAGCGCTTCCAGCGCACTGGTGAAAGTTCTGGCCTCGATGCCCGCCAGGGTCAGGCACTGGGCCACCGATTCCAGCACCGTGGGCTCGTCATCAATGACCACCGCATGCATGATTTCATCCATCAAACCGACTCCGCATTCTTATTATTCGTTATTGGCAATATCAGCATAAAACAGGTGCCCTTGCCTGTCTCGCTGCTGACCGTCAGTTCGGCGCCGATATCACAGGCAAGGCTGTAGCTGATGGCAAGTCCCAGCCCGACACCCTGCCCCATCGGCTTGGTGGTAAAAAAGGGCTCGAACACCCGCGCAAGCTCTTCGTCTGACATGCCGGGGCCGTTGTCTTCAATACTGAGGGCAACCTGTTCAGCCGGCTCATCAAGCTCTTTTACATGGATCGTTATGCGCCCATCCGGCTGGCCCGCAAGGGCATCAATGGCATTGGTCAGCAGGTTGACCACAATCTGCTCCAGAACCATGGCATTGGCCTGAACCGAGTAATCCCGGGGCAGATCCACAATACATTTTACCTGTTCCTCCTCTAGCCTGGGCCCCAGTAGTTCCATGGCATAGTGAATCGGCGCCTGAACTGACACGAAGGCGCTGCCGGAGTTGCGCTTGCCCGAGAAAATCCGCAGCTGCCGTGACAGCTTTGACAACCGCTGCACCAGGGATTCGATCTTTACCAGATTTTCGCTGACCGCCTCAGGCTTGTCGCGCTCCAGCAGCACCTGGCTGCTGGCGACAAAGTTTGAAAGCGCGGTGATGGGCTGGTTGATTTCATGGGCGATGGCGGCGGACATCCGGCCCAGGGCGGCCAGTTTCTGGTTCTGGGCCAGCGCCGCCTGAGCCTGCTCCAGATCCCGGGTTCGCTCTCTGACCCGCCGCTCCAGTGCCTTGTTGATTTTCTGCAGCGCCTGCTGGGCGGCGGTCAGTTCCGTTATGTCCTGTACCGTCAGTATGAACTCGTCTTTTTCCCCGGCGCGGATCGGGTTCAGGGTGTAGATCACCGGGAAGCGGCTGCCATCGGAGCGCACCCCTTCCGCCCGGCAGGCACCCTGACCAGCGGCCTCGGGGCTCCAAGGATCAATCAGGTCCGTTGGGGCATAGTTCTGGTCCGGCTCCTCCAACCCGAACAACGTCCGTGCCTGCTCGTTCAAAAATATTGGCCGGAACCGGGAATCCAGGTTAAGCAGACCCACATCGGTATTCTGGATAATCGCCCGTTGATGGGACTCGCGCTCAGCCGTCAACCGCACCAGCGATTCCTGAGCTTCAGTGCGCCGTCGACGCTCCCGGTAGAACAGACTGCCAACCGCAAAGCTCGCGTAGATCAGAACCATCAACACCTGCTTCGAAAACACCCGGGCCCTGATCCTCTCCAAGGGTACCCGCAGGTGCATCCGCCAGGGATAATCGTCAATCGCCGAGGCAAACACCACCTGGGGCCCGGCGTTTTTCAGTTCCAGGGTCGTCCATTCAGTGGATTGCCACTGGGTGACTTTTTCCAGTGGTTCCACCCGACCCTTACCGTACTGCTGTGTTCTTGCAAGCCTGGATTCCAGGGCGCTGGAAATCGGGCGCAGTGAAAAATAATGCCACTGGGAATCAGCCGCCAGGAAAATAATACCGTTCTCATCCGTGACCCAGACCGGGTCGCCGGAGCTGGCCCAGCTCTGCTCCAGCCGGGCCAGGTCAATTTTTATCACGATGACCCCAAGGGTAGCCCCGCCTTCCTCTCTAACCGGCGCCGACAGGAACAGCCCCGGAATACCGGAAGTGGCACCTACCGCAAAATAAAAACCAGCATCACCGGCCATGGCATCCAGAAAATAGGGGCGGAAGCCGTAGTTCTTGCCCACGAAACTGGTGTCTGCGTTGTAGTTACTGGAGTAGTAGGTCACCCCCTCGGGATTCATCAGAAAGATTTCGTCAGATTCCGCCTGGCGATTGATCCTTGCCAACAGACCCGACCCCTGGGAGTAACCGGTGACGGGCTGGTCCGGAAGGCTTTGCAGGGAACTCACAATCCGGGGATCCGAGGCAAGAACCTGCGGCAGATAAAGATGCCGGTCAATGGTCGCCAGCAGGGATGTGCGGTATGCCCCTAACCGCTGTAGCGAATCGGCCTTAGCCTGATTGATCTCATAGCGCATCAGCCAGCTGTCCGTGGCCAGGATGGCAAGAATAACGCCCACCAGCCCCAACACCAGCCAGAACGGCAGGGATTTCAGTGGCAACGAATTCCGGCGCGCAACCGGCTCACGCCGGGGCATATCAATGCCCCGGGTTACGCCGGTGTTGCCAGAGGTTCAGCCCCAGCAACAGAATGATCGTTACTGCTCCGGCAATCTCGGCGGTAAGGTCAGGATAGAAAATCGCGATAACCGCACCGCTCAGGCCCAGCCTCATCCAGGCCTTCATGGCCGTGAACAGGTATCCCTCGAGCGCCGCTGCGAAAGCCGCAAGGGCCAGTATCGCGATAAACCCGTTCCAGAGCACAATGGGAAGGGGCCCGCCCTGAATAATGACCGGGTTGAACACCATGAACAGTGGAATCAGATACAGGCCCTTGGCGAATTTCCAGGCCTGGACACTGGTTTCCATGGTTTTACTACCTGCTATCGCCGCGGCGGCATAGGCCGCCAGCGCAACGGGCGGTGTTACATTGGAATCCTGGGAGTACCAGAACACCAGCAGGTGAGCGACCAGCAGTGGTATGCCGAATTCGTTGGTCAGCGCCGGGCCGACCAGAACGATCAACACGATGTAGCTGGCCGTGACTGGCAGGCCCAGGCCGAGAATCAGACTGGCAACCGCAACCAACAGAATCGCCAGCAGGATATTGCCGTCTGCGAAGGCAATCATCATGGCGGAAAACTTGAGGCCCAGGCCGGTCAGCCCCACTACGGCCACCACAATGCCGGCAATGGCACAGGCAATACTGACTGACACCGCGTTGCGGGCACCGAGGTCCAGGCCCTGCAGCAGTTTGATAGCGCCGGAACGGGCTGCGTCTTTGAGCGCCGTGGCCAGATCGTTGTTGGCCATGCCTTTCTGGTAGGCCACAAACAGTCCATTGATGCCTGCAATCCCGACAATGCCGACCACCGCGTAGAAGCCCACCCGCATCGGCGAGATACCGATCACCAGCAAATAAACCAGCATGATGATGGGCAGCAGGAAATACCAGCCGCTGGCCAGTACATCCTTCACCTGTGGCAGATCACTGGATGGCAGGCCCTTCATGCCCTGCTTGATGGCGATGATGTGAACAAGAAGGTAAACGGTCGCGAAATAAAGAAGCGCCGGGAAAATGCTGACTTTGACGATGTCCAGGTAAGGCACCCGGGTGTATTCCGCAATCAGGAAGGCGCCAGCGCCCATCAGCGGCGGCATGATCTGGCCACCGGTACTGGCGGCCGCTTCAATGCCGCCGGCCTGGGCCGGACGATAGCCCAGCTTCTTCATCAGCGGAATGGTAAAGGCGCCGGTGGTCACCACGTTGGCGATAGAACTGCCCGAAATGGAACCCATACTGGCGGACGCCAGAACCGCTGCCTTGGCGGGGCCACCGCGCTGGCGCCCCGTGGCCGCAAACGCAAGATCGATGAAGAAACGGCCAGCACCAGTCACTTCCAGCATGGCGCCAAACAGTACAAAGATGAATACGAAGGTGGCGGCCACGCCCAGAGGCAGGCCAAAGATGCCTTCCTGCCCCAGGAAAAGCTGGGCGCCAACACGGTCAAAGGAATAACCCCGGTGATTAAGAATGCCCGGCATCCACTCGCCAAACTCAGACAGAGGCCCGCGGGAACCAATCACCGCGTAAAGAATCGCGACAATGCCGATAACGGTCAGCCCGGTTCCAACGGCCCGGCGGCTGGCCTCCAGCAGGGTCAGGGTGCATACCCAGGCCATGACAATATCGGTATCGCTCCAGAAACCGGCGCGACCCATGATCTCGTCCAGGAAATACACAAGATAAAGCCCGGACGCGGCAGAAGCGAAAAACAGTACCGTGTCTAAGATGGCGGCGATGGGGCCACGAGGTTTACCGGGCCTTGGCCCAAAAATCAGGAAACACAGCATCAACACCAGAGCCAGGTGAATGCCGCGCTGGTAGAACAGGCCGAGCGGTTGAATGCCCGCGCTGTATAACTGGAAAAGTGACAGCCCGATACCGACCAGGGCAATAAACCAGACCAGCGGCCGCGGGCCACTCATGGGTGTCGGCTGCCAGTCGCCGGTGGTCTGAAATGGGATAGCCGTAAGTTGACTCATTTAAGCTCAATTCCTTTTTCGCCGGCGGGAATCAGGCGAATTTCCACAGGCTCGTTAGCCGCCAGCTGGCTGAGGCTGACCGTGTGCGAATCGACCCTGATGCGGTGATTGACAGACTCGGAACCAACCCGCAGCCGAAGTGTGTTCTGAGATATCGGCACGTTCATGTCGACAATCCGATACCCGTGCTGATCATCTGATTCGAGCGTACCGCGCCCTGCGGTGTAGCCAAGGCCTGCAGCAAAATCCGGAGTCTGACTGCTGTCCAGGATCAGCTGTTCGCCGTCAACCCTGAAACAGTCGATAACCGGAAAGCCCTGCACCGAGTGGTTCCAGACCAGACACCAGCGGCCAGTGGCCGGAAGGCTGACCCGGGTCAGTGGCGCCTGGGAATGGCCAGTCACGGCCAGTTCCCAGGCGGCTGCGCTTTCGGCGGTTGCCGACATGGAGACGCATCCCCATGTCAGCAGCCCGACCAGCCAGCGGGCTGCCATTCTCAGACCCGAGGACATCCTGGCCTGGGCCCGGTTTATGGGCGCAGATTGTCAGGAATGGTTGCGCCGATTTCTTCGTAGTACCGGATAGCACCGGGGTGCAGGGGAATCGGGGTTGATTGCAGGCTGAACTCGACGGTGGTGTCGTCAGCGGCCGGGTGGATGGCCCGCAGATCCTCTACCTTGTCGAACAGCAGTTTGGTGATTTTGTAAGCCAGATCCTCAGACATCGCGGTATTCACGGTCAGCACGTTAGGGATGCCAATGGAAGCCGTTGGCTGGTCCAGACCTTCGTAAATGCCCTTGCGAAGTTCGTAAGGTGCAAACACAGGAACCGCTTCCCGTGCGTTTGCCACTTCTTCTTCCGACAGGGAGATCAGCGCGATATCGCGGGTGTTTGCCAGGCTTACAATCGAGCTTGTTGGCGGGCCAACGCTCCAGAAACCGGCATCAATATCACCATCACGCAGGGCGTCTGCGGATTCGTTGAAGTTCAGGCTGCGAACATCGAAATCCTCGAAGCTCATTCCGTTGGATTCCAGCAGCGCCTTGGCGTTTACTTCGGTGCCGCTACCCGGCGCGCCCACAGAAACCCGCTTGCCCGCCAGGTCAGACAGCGACGTGATGCCGGAATCTGCCAGGGTGACAATCTGAACCGCGTTTGGATAAAGCGAGGCAATGGCGGCCACATCCAGTTTGTTGCCGTTGAAGCGCTCACCGCCGTGATACGCCTGATGCACGGTATCGGCAAGTGCGATGGCAAGATCAGAATCCTGGCGATGAACCAGGCCCATGTTTTCCACCGACGCGCCGGTTACCTCTGCCACCGCTTTGTAGCCGTCAATCTCGGTACTGATCAGCTCGGCCAGGCCTCCGCCCAGTGGGTAGTAGGTACCGCCGGTGCCGCCGGTTGCAATCGATAGGTTGGTTTCTGCCTGGGCCGATACAGCACCCATCAGCAGGGACGCACTGGCTGCTATTAGCAACTTTCGCATGTTGATCACCTCGTTATTATTTTGAATGACATTGATGCCCGGAGGACGTCAACGACGTGCTCAGGTCTTTGCAGCTTATGTGCCAACGCGGAAAAGTCCATCAAATCAGCGAATGAAACCATCAAACCGCTTTTGATCGGCAAGAATTCGCCTATCAGTGTAAAAAGGCATAAGCGGAAATCGGCTTATTTTTAATCAGACCGGGGAGAGACTTCTGGACTATACTGGATCGATCCGCCATGGATTGGCTTCATGAAGTCGCGGCCAGGCTGAAACTGGATTCGTGGTGTTGTTGACAGGCAGGCATGTGTGATCAGGTGTCAGTAATGAACGCGAATGTCCGACAAGCAATATCCGACCTCCTGGACCTGTCCGCCAGTGCCGGAGGTTATCGCTGGATGGCGGTTCTTGCGGACCTGTCCCCCGACGCTGTCGTACACCCTCCGGAAGATCACGGTCGAATCAGCCCTTACCTGAATGCGCGGAAAGAGTTCCTGAATCACGCGGCCGACGAGCCCGTTGACCTTGGTACGCTGATTCCTGCAACCGGGCTTCACGCCGACCAGCCGGGCACAGACAGCTTCCAGCCGGGGTTTTTTACGGCCATTGGGCTTTTCGATAAGGCCGGTAACAGGCAGGGCTCGCTGATTGCCCTTGATAGCAGCCCTAAAGAGCTGAGCGAACGCCAGAAAACGGCCATTGCGCGGATTGCCAGGCTTGCGGAAACACACATTGAAGCTGGCGCCATTGAAGACCTGAACCAACAGCTACTGAGCCAGAGCAGCCAGGTCGCGTTCCTGTCAGAAATCGCCCGGCAGATCAGCAACGGTGTTGTCGTCACCGATGAAAACGGCCTGGTTACGTGGGTCAACCGCGGCTTCGAGAAAATCAGCGGTTACCTTTTTGATGAAATGGTCGGAAAGAAACCCGGCACCGTGCTTCAGGGTGAACTGACAGACCCCGAAACCATTGCCTGGATGGGCAAGTGCCTGGCGGAAAGAAAACCTTTCACCGTAGACCTGATCAACTACCACAGGAACCGGACTGCCTACTGGGTCCGGATTCAGTGCCAGCCCCTGGAATCCGGCAACGGCGCCCAGAGAGGCTTTATCGCGATTCAGACAGATATCAACGCCGAGAAGCACAACCAGGAACGATTCGAACACAGTCTCAGGCTCAACCGCGCCATACTGGAAACCCTGTACGATGCTGTTATCACCACCGACATCCGCGGAAAGATCCGCACGGCCAATCCAGCGCTGGAGACCATGTTCGGCTATCCGGAAAAAGACCTGATCGGTAAACCCATCTCAAAGCTCATGCCTCCGGACGTCGCCAGCCACCACTCCGGCTACATGAAAACCTATGCGGCCGGCCAGTCAAAATCCATTGAAATCATGGGCAACGCCAGAGCGGTTCAGGGACTCAGGAAAGATGGCTCCCGCTTTCCTCTGCGCATTGCCGTTACCGAAACGACCGTAAATCACGAACGCCTGTTAATTGCGGCCATCCACGACATCAGCGCAAGCGAAGAAGCCAAAGCAGACCTCCAGCGGTTCAGAAAAACCCTCGACAGCACGCTAGACTGTGTCTTCATGTTCGAGGCTGACAGCCTAAAGTTCTTTTATCTGAACCGGGGCGCCGTCAACCAGCTGGGCTACACCCGTAAAGAACTGCTGAACATGCACCCTTATGACATCAAGCCTCATTTTCCGGAGAAAACCTTCCGGAAAATGGTGGCGCCACTGGTCAACGGTAAGGTGCCCCGGCTCAATTTCCAGACAGTGCACAGACACAAGGATGGCCATGACATACCGGTGGACGTTTCTCTGCAATACATCAGGCTGAAGAACGAACCGCCACGCTTTATTGCCATTGTCCGGGATGTTTCCGAGCAGCAGCGTCATCAGAAGGAGATTGAACACCTGGCCTATTTTGACCCGCTGACCAATCTGCCTAACCGACGGCTCATTCGCCAGCGTCTCAAAGAATCCATGGAAACCAGTTCCGAGTCCGGTTGCTTTGGGGCCGTTCTGCTATCAGACCTGGACGACTTCAAGAACATCAATGACACCCTTGGCCACCGCCATGGCGACGATTTTCTGGTGGAAATTTCCAGCCGTTTCTCCGCCGTGCTGGGGCAGGACAAGTCCCTGTCGAGACTCGGTGGTGATGAGTTCCTGATCGTACTCAATACGGATCAGCAGGACCGCAGCGCCGCGATCCAGCAGGTCACCGACGTTGGGCGGCAACTCCTTGCGGCGTCGGTCCAGGCCACAGAAACACTGGGCAGCGCCCGGCCGGTTTCCACCAGCATCGGGATTGTTCTGTTTGACGATACATCGGTATCCGCCAGCGAATTGATGCGCAGAGCAGACATCGCCATGTACGACGCCAAGCGCAAGGGCAAGAACAGCTTCAGCATTTTTGATAACGCGATGCAGCAAAGCCTGCTTGACGAGCATACCCTGACCGCGGACCTGAACATTGCCCTGGGCCGCACCCACGAAATCGAGCCCTGGTTCCAGCCAAAAGTTGACCAGCTAGGCCGTTTCACCGGCTTCGAAGCGCTGGTGCGGTGGAACCACCCGGAGCGCGGGCTGATGAACCCCGGTGACTTCATCGATCTGGCCGAAAGAAAAAACCTGATCATACCGCTGAGCGACCACGTTCTGCGCCACGCCTGTCAGCAGATGAGCGACTGGCGCCGGCAGTTCGACATCGACAGCTGGACGGTGTCGGTAAACATCAGCCAGAGCCAGCTGGCAATGCGGGATTTTCCTGAAAAAGTGGAGAAGGTGCTGGCTGCCACTGGCCTGCCGGCGCGCGCCCTGTTGCTGGAGATTACCGAGACTGTGGTGGCGGAAAACATCTACCACAGCATCCGCCAGATGGAGCTGATCAGGGCTCTGGGCGTACAGTTCTCTCTGGACGATTTCGGCACCGGCTATTCGTCGCTGTCCTACCTGCGCCAACTGCCCATCGATGAGCTCAAGATCGACAAAACCTTCGTCGACAGTTTGCTTCACGACGAGGAAGGTTACGCCATCGTCAGAGCCATACTCAGTCTCGCCCACAGCCTGAAGCTTTCGGTGGTTGCCGAAGGCATCGAAGAACAGCCGCAATGGCAGGAGCTCAAGACACTGGGCTGCGAGGGCTTCCAGGGTTACCTGTTCAGCCGCCCCTGCCCGGCGAGCCAGATTACCGAGGAACTGGGCAAACAGGGTCTGACGATCACGCCCGGCTAGCCTGGCACAGACGGCAGAAATACAGACGACGGCTGGCAACACGCACTTTCTCAATCGGGCCATCACACTCGTGGCAGGCCTGGCCGTCGCGGTTGAACACCATGTGGCGGCGCTGGCCAAAGGTCCAGCCCGCCTGTTTCAGGCGTTCTGCCCGTTCCGGATCGTTGGTCACGCCCTTTAGCCGATAGCCCCGCTGAAGCATTTCCAGGATGGCCTCCGCCAGCCGTTCCTGGTCGATGGCACTCAGGTCCTTTGGCCTTGTGGACGGCGCAAGCCTGGTCTCAAACAGGATTTCGGAACGCAGGTAGTTGCCTATCCCTGCCACAAAACCCTGATCAAGCAACAGGCCACCCAGGGCGCGCCCGGCGAATCGTTTGTCGTTAAATACCGCCAACACGTCCTGAACGCCAACCGGCTGATTCAACGGATCGGGACCCAAACGACCCAGGTACTCGACCTGACCCAGATTTTCTGGCCTCACCAGCTGAATATCTGACGCACTGTACAGACGGGCCGCCTTTTTCCCGCCAAACACCGCAAAGCGCAGCTGGCGATTGGTGCTCGGCTCCCGGTCCGCTGAGCCCATGCGCCATTTGCCGTAAAGCTGGTTATGGCTGTATACACACCAGGGGCCATCAGTGTCCGTGGCGGAGAAAAACACCAGCACCGCCTTGCCCCGTGCCTCTACGCTGGTGACTGTCCGGCCCGCCAGCAACTGTTCGAACTCCTTGAAACGCTCGAATGCGAAGAACACCTGCTCTGCGGTCCTGCCGCCGACTGCTTTATCAATATCGTCCACCATACGGCGAATTTCGGGGCCTTCGGGCATAGCGTCTGTCTCGCGAATTTCTCAGGGGTTTTCTCGGCGATCTCATTGTTTCTGTTTGGGGTTTACGTCAGCAAACGGCAATTGGATACCCGCGATTCCAATCGGTGGCAATCGTGCTAGTCTCATCGTTCAACGATGCAAAGGCCAAATCATGCGAAAAAATATTCTGATCACCGGCGCCAGCTCCGGCCTGGGCGAGGGCATGGCCAGGGAATGGGCGGCCAGAGGCTGCAACCTGGCGCTCTGTGCCCGCCGTGCGGATAAACTTGAAGCCCTGCAGCGGGAATTACAGCAAGCCTATCCAGAGATCCGGGTGCTGGTTCGCGGCCTGGACGTGTGCAACTACGAGCAGGTATTCGAGGTGTTTCGCGGGTTCAGGGAAGAACTGGGCAGCCTGGACCGGGTCGTGGTCAACGCCGGCATTGGCAGCTCGCAACCCATCGGACGCGGCCATTTCGAGGCCAACCGCCAGACCGTGGAAACCAATGTGATCGGCGCGATTGCGCAGAGTGAAGCGGCCATGGAAATTTTCCGGGAGCAGAACAGCGGCCACCTGGTGTTGATGTCATCCGTCAGCGGGGTGCGCGGGTTCCGCGGCCCACTGAATGTCTATGCCGCGACCAAGGCGGCAGTGGCGTCACTGGCCGAAGGCCTGCAACTGGATACCCGGGGCAAGCCGATCAACGTCAGCAACATCATGCCCGGCTACATCCTGACGGACATAAACCGGAGCACCAAAAACGCGCCTTTCCGGGTGGATCTGGACACCGGCGTCAAGGCTCTGGTCAAAGCCATTGACGCCGAAAAACGCTGTGCCTACGTGCCCTGGTGGCCCTGGACGCCGCTTAGCCACGTACTCAAAGCCATGCCGTTCGGCCTGTTCGCCAGGGCCATGTAATTCCCGGGACACTGACCAATCACTGAGGGAGTTTTCGGGAAAATTCGTCAATCACCGACTGGTCCATTTCGGGTCGGAAAGCCAGGTAAACAGGCCCACTGCTGATGGCCTTATCGGAGTATTCAATCTGATCAGTGATGTTAAGCTCTACCGCCTGGCTGACCGCTGCATGGTAATTGGCCAGCATCACATCGATTCGACCGAGCAAGAGCATGCCCAACCCGGCCTGAATGGACGGCATGTCGACTTTGTCGAAATTTGTGGATTCCCGGATTTCCTGGGAATAGGAATAGCCGGGAGACACACCTACCTGCAAGCCACTCAGGGACTCAATACCCTGAAAGTCGAAGCCGGAGCCCGCCGGAGACACCACCACGGTGCGGCTTAATAGCAGCGGGTGATCAGGAAATCGGTAAATTTCTGCGCGCTCGCGATTGAAGCCGATACCGATGATGCCGTCCCGCTGGCCCAGCCTGACCAACTGCAGGGCCCGCTTCCACGGCATGAATTCAAGCTCAACCGAATACCCCATATCCTCCAGGGTCGAACGGGTCAGCTCCCAGAGAACCCCCTCGGGCCCCGACGGGTTGTTGTCAATCAGTCCGGGCCATTCTTCGGTGACCAGTCTCAATGATTGGTCTGCCAACGCTGACGAACAAAAGCACCAGAGTGACACTGCAATAACTGACAACCAGGGTGCTTTTTTCGTCATACCAGTTACTTGAACCTTACGACGAGCTCGTGCAGGTCGCTGGCGATACGGTCCATTTCTTTCGAACTCTCAGTGGATTCTTCGCCCTTGGCCAGGTTCTCGGAGGCCAGGGTAGAAATCTGTTCCACCTGCTCGTTGATCTGATCCGCCACCTGGGCCTGCTCTTCCACAGACGCCGCCATCTGGGTGGCCATTTCGGCGATGACATTGACCGATTCCGCGATTTCGCCAAGAGTCTGCTCCGCTTCCAGCATTTTCGCCAGGCCACTGTCTGCCGCAGCATTGCCCTCTTTGGCGATTTTCACCGAATTCGTAGAGCGGGACTGGAGCGTGTCGATAATGCCGTGGATTTCGCTGGTGGAATCCTGGGTCCGACGGGCCAGGTTACGCACTTCGTCCGCAACCACCGCGAAGCCGCGGCCATGCTCGCCCGCACGCGCCGCTTCAATGGCGGCGTTCAACGCCAGAAGGTTGGTCTGCTCTGCAATTTCCTCGATGATCTTGGCCGCGCCGGCAATTTTGCTGGTTTCAGACGCCAGTTCCTGCACCGACTCGCTGATGTTGTGCACGGTCGATTTCAGGTTTTCGATGGAAACCCGGGTGGCCGCCACAACTGACGAACCCTGGGTCGCAAATTCCCGCGCACCTTCTGCCTTCGACGCCGTTTCCTGAACGTTGGAGGATACCTCGGCGATGGTCTGGGACATTTCGTGAACCGCCGCCGCCACCTGTTCCGTTTCCGCCTGCTGTTTGCGAAGTGTCTCCTGGGCCTCGTACATGATTTCCAGACCGTGCATGGCACCGGTTTTCGCCTTGTCTGCAGAATCCTCGAGGCGGGTCAGCACCGCATCCAGGTGCGACTGCTGGGCCCGAACGGCCACCTTGATGCGCCCCAGCTGGAGGTCATCATCGGTGTAGCTCATGGCAGCAAGATCATCAGTGAACGACTTGTCCATCAGCCCGGTAATCGATTTGATCAGGTGCCGCTTGGACAGGTTCATCCAGACCGCATAGGCGACCACGCCCAGCGACAGCACAATTTCCGAAGCAACCTGATAATCCAGAAAAAACAGACCGCCGGCCACCAGAAACACCAGTGCCAGAAGCACAGCACTGGGACTGAATTTTTTCCAGATCGGAAGACCGGATTTCCCGTTACGTATTTTTGCGTAGAGTCTGTCGGCCCGTTCAACGTCAGCCCGATTCGGGCAGGAACGCACGGATTCATAGCCCACCACTTCACCGTTTTCCGTCACCGGCGTAACGTAAGCGCTGACCCAGTAAAAATCCCCGTTCTTGCGACGGTTCTTTACCAGACCCATCCACGGCCGCCGGGCCTTGAGGTGCGACCACATGTTCTCATAGGCTTCCGGCGGCATGTCCGGATGCCGAACAATATTGTGGGGCTGGCCAATCAGCTCTTCCCGGGTAAAACCGCTAATCTCAACAAACGCATCATTACAGTGCTGAATCTTGCCTCTGAGGTCCGTCGACGAGATCAGTTTCTGGGATTCCGGAAACGTACGCTCGTTGTTGGTTACGGGAAGGTTTTTACGCATCGCCAAGGTCCTTATTAAAAACGGAAACAACCGCTGAAATTGCCAGTATAGTTAACGGCAAAACAACGATACCCTTGAGTCGCTTTTAAACATATATTTGACTGTGACATTTATTCTGCACCACAAAAGCGCAGTCCGGACTGAGCGTCTATACTTACCAGATTCCCGGTAATACCGTAGCGACCGTATCCAAGAACCAGTGGGCAATGCGCCAACCCAACAATAATCAGTATTGGATCGTAAAATTACAGTGGATAAGCCCAGTCGCGTTTCAGAGCAGGTCATCCTGACGTCTGCTGACCAGCTTCAGCACTGCGAAAGCGAAGACATCCGACACCCGGAGATGGTCCAGGCGATCGGCGCTGTCCTGGTGGTCGATTGCCAGACCGGCTATCTGCTGCGCTGGTCGGAAAACACAGAGCAGCTACTGGGCCTTAAAGGGTTGAAAGAAGGGCTCAACCTCAGCCAGGCCATGCCCGCCATTGGTGCCGCCCTCTCGGCGTCGTCCAGGTCCCATTATCCATCGGAAAAACCCAGACACATCGGAACGATCGAAACTTCCGGCCGGGGCGACTCCGGCGGTTTATCAAGCCGGGTTGAACTACTGGAGCATTTCGCCACATCCGGGACACGCTGCCGAATCATTGAATGCCTGCCGCTGGATGACTCGAGCAATTCAGAAAACGGTCAAATCGAACCCTTGCTGGAAGCCATTCGTGTGATCGAGGCAACCACCCACCTGGATGACCTGTTACAAAAAAGTGCCACTGCCGTTCAGGCATTCTCAAAGTACGATCGGGTCATGCTGTATCGGTTCGACGATGACTGGCACGGTGAAATCGTTGCCGAAGCCTGCGAGCCGAGCCAGAGCCTCCGGTTTCTGGGGCAGCATTTTCCGGCCAGTGACATTCCAGCCCAGGCGCGGACACTCTACGAGCGCAACTTGCTCAGAATCATCGGCGACGTGAACGCTGACCCGGCCAGGCTGCTGCCGACAAAGCCTGAAAAACAGCACCTGGATCAGTCCTTCTGTTTACTGCGTGCGCCCTCGCCCTTTCACCTCGACTACCTTAAAAACATGGGGGTAGGCGCAACGCTGACCGTTTCAATCATTGTCGACGGAAAGCTTTGGGGAATGCTCTCCTGCCATCATGGAACGCCCAGAACACCCCCGTATCACGTACGTTACACCCTGTTGATGGCCATGGAAGTACTGGGGCGAATGATTGCCAGGCAGGTCGAGAATCTGTCCCGGATTCAGACTGCAGAGAACCAGCTTGATTTTGTTCAGAGGCTAAAAAAGATTGAGGTTGGCCTGGAAAAACAGGACAACGTCGATGAAAACGGTTACCTGATTCTGCTTGAATTTCTGAAACAGTGGTTTGATGCAAGCCACGCCACCCTGTTCATGGCGGGCGCGCGATTCGGGGACGCTTTGACGCCGGAGGCAGAAGGCTGGCTGGTCCGTAAAGCCAATGACGGCACCGGCCCCCAGTCAACCTGCAAAGCAAGCCTCTGGCCGGAATGCCGGGGCCTGGTCGATACCAGCAGCATTGGCGGCGTTGCCTTTGGCCCGATCAAGAATTTCGCCAGCTGCTGCCTGATAATGGCCCGCCCCATGCTGAAGTTCAGTCGGGTCTGGGCTGGACGTCCTGACAGCTACACCACCCTGCAGACACGAAGCGGCGACCAGGTTCTGGGCGCCAGGCGCTCCTTCGCCCTCTGGCGCGAGGAGGTGCAGGACCAGTCGGCACCCTGGCCGGAAGGCTGGGAAAAATGCCTGGAGGGCGCATCCAACGCCATTACCAACCATTACTACCGAATCAGGATCAGCAATCAGCAGGAGCAGGCCAAAATAGTAGGGAAAGCCCTTGAAACCATGCCTGATTTTGTCTTGATAACCTGGGCTGAAAAACTGGCCCCGTCGGGCCATCGGCCTATAACCTATGCCAATCCCGCCCTTTGTGATGCAACTGGCTACACCGAAAAAGAGCTGTTGGGTCAGTCTGCCGATATTTTTCAAGGCGAGGGAACAGACCGGACCGAGCTGGCCCGAATTTCGGCGGCGCTGAAAGAGTTCAAACCTGTCGTCGCAACACTTAAAAACTACACCAAAAGCGGTTCGCCCTACTGGATCGAAATCAAGATCGTTCCGATTTTTGGCAAAGCGGGGGAGGCCACCCACTTTGTCAGTGTCCAGCGGGACATTACGGAACAGCGGGCTCTGGAAGCACAGGTGCTGGACCGCGAGCGGGCCATGACGGCGATCCTGGACACCATCCCGGAAATCCTGGTGGATCTTGACCCAAACGGGTTGATCAACACGGTCTACTCCGGTAACCATAACCTTTTCGGTCAACCTCTGAATGCCTTTACCGGTAAAACGCTGGCGGAAGCGCTGACTCCGGAAATCAGCGATCAGTTATTGGCTTCCGTCGAGCAGGCGCAAAAGCAGGATCTGGAGTTCGATGCCCCCGGCGACTATGGCTTCTATCTTGCCAGAATCGCGGCGAAGAAAACCGGCAGTTCCAATCAGCATGCCGGTTATGTCTGCTCATTGACCAACATCAGCGAACGTCGAAAAGCGCAGGAGCAGGCTCAGTACCGATCAGAGCATGACAGCCTGACAGGATTATTGAATCGGGCGGGTCTGAAAAAACACCTGGATGAACTGTCCTTGATCAGCGATCAGCACGTGGCAGCCCTGTTTATTGACCTCGATAGATTTAAAACGATCAATGATGTCCACGGCCATAAAATCGGGGATTCAATACTCTGCGAAGTGGCCTCCCGAATCCGCTCCTCGGCGGCAAAGAGCCATATCATTTCCCGAATAGGTGGCGACGAATTCATTGTTTTGGTGACCGCCCAGGCCAACCATTCTGAGGCTGTGAGGAAGGCTGAAACATGCGCGATATCCATCAGATCTGCTATTGCAGCACCCTACTGGCTGGGCGGCATCAGCTACGAGATTGACTGCAGCATCGGTATCGCGGTTTCCGACGACGTGCCGGATTACCACCTGGATCTGATGGCCTGTTCTGACCTGGCTATGTACACCGCCAAGAAGGAAGGCGGCGGGCGCATACAGATCTTTGAGCGTTCCATGCATGAAATTGCCCAGCAGCACCACCGCCTGGAAACAGACCTGAGCAATACCTTGAGAACGGATAGCGAAGGACTTGAGTTACACTACCAACCCATCGTGAAGGACGTCGAAGAAATCGTTGGTTACGAAGCACTGATCAGATGGAACCACTGCGATTTCGGGCCAATTTCTCCAGCGGACTTTATCCCTGTTGCCGAACAAAGCAGCCTGATCGTTGAGCTGGGCAACTGGGTCCTGGCAAAAGCCTGCGCAACCCTGGCAGAGTGGAGCCGCATACCGGCCAACAAACATCTGGTTTTATCCATCAATATCAGTGCCCTGCAGATTCAACAGCCAACATTTGTCGATCAGGTTCTGGCATGTCTGAGACAGGCGGACGTGCGGCCTCAAAACCTGAAGCTGGAGATAACAGAAACCCTGTTACAGTACGATCTGGATGACACAATCGAAAAGATGCGACAGCTGAAAGAAGCGGGGCTACAGTGTTCACTCGATGACTTTGGTACCGGGTTTTCCTCCCTGTCCTATCTGCAAAAACTGCCGATTGACGAAGTAAAAATAGACCTGCAGTTTGTCCAGGCCATGCGCACAGACCCCAATGCCGAAGCCATCGTCAAGCTGATCATCAGCCTGGCGCAGACGCTTGAGCTTCGAGTGGTTGCGGAAGGGGTCGAAAGCCGAGAGGAATGGGGACTACTCAAACAGCTCGGCTGTCATTATTTCCAGGGTTACCATTTTGGAAGACCCCAGGCCAAAACGGTCGACTCCCGGCCATGCTGAATCACGTCGCCGAATTGCGAACCAGCACCAGGCCTTTGCATCAGAAGCTTGAAGATACACAGTGCGCGTTGGCCATTATGAATCCCTTGCTGCAACCGGCTGAGTACCTTGAACTACTGAAATGGTGGCACCGGCACTGGAAGGTTCTGGAACACCTGGAACGTCGGTTACGGCCCGATCATGCGGATACCCTGCTGATACCGCAGCGCCGGTCGGCAAAGGCCGAGGCCGATATTCAGGCACTGGCCGGTTTATTGAACCTGCCGCCTGACGACAATGATTACGATTCCTGGCCGGAACCCGATATTCCCGGGGCCAGCGGCAGCTGGGAGGGGCTGGCTTACGTGATGAAAGGTTCGGAGCTGGGCAGCAAGATGATCAAAAAACAGCTTCAAACAAGTCTTATCGGGACGCCTGCGATCAATCACCTCGGTTTCTTTGACAGTGCGCCGGATCAGCCAGCCTGGCCAGTCGTCATACACCGCCTCGAAGAACTTTTAGAACAACCGCTAACCCGAATGCAATGCATCGCTAGTGCAAACAGGATTTTCGAGTGGCTCATCAGGAGTGCCTTATGAAAGTTATGGCCGCCGTTCTTCAGAACAGAGACAGCGCCCGCCCCTACCATGAAACCCGGCCGCTGGTAATTGAAGAGCTGGAACTGGATGGGCCCGGCAATCACGAGGTGCTGGTTGAAATCAAAGCCGCGGGCTTGTGTCACTCTGACCTCTCGGTCATTGATGGCAACCGGCCGCGGCCTTTGCCCATGGCGCTGGGGCACGAAGCAGCGGGGATCGTGAAGACCGTTGGAGCTGGGGTGACGGACCTGGCGCCCGGCGACCATGTGGTCACCGTCTTTGTGCCAAGTTGCGGCCATTGCGGCCCCTGCGCCGAGGGCAGGCCCGCGTTATGTGAACCGGCCGCCGTGGCCAACAACGCCGGCACCCTGATTGACGGCGGCCATCGCCTGCATCGTGCTGACGGCACCCCCATTAACCATCACCTTGGGGTGTCCGCCTTTGCCGACCACGCCGTGGTTTCCCGGAACTCGCTGGTCAAGGTGGATAGATCCCTGCCGTTCCAACACGCCGCATTATTCGGCTGTGCGGTGCTGACAGGGGTTGGCGCTGCGATCAATTCGGCCGACATCCGGCCAGGGCAGACAGTGGCCGTCATTGGCCTGGGCGGCGTTGGGCTGAACAGCGTTCTCGGCGCCCTGGTTGCCGGGGCGGGCCAGGTCATAGCCGTGGACCTGGACGACGACAAGCTGGCCATGGCGAAATCCCTCGGCGCGAGCGAGGGCTTCAACCCTTCTGATCCGGAGTGCCGGGACAAGATCAAGGCGCTGACCAGCGGCGGTGTGGATTGCGCCATTGAAATGGCAGGCTCGGAAAAGGCGCTGGAACTGGCTTACCAGATCACCCGACGCGGTGGCATCACCGTGACCGGCGGGCTGGCGCACCCGGACCGCAAAGTATCGATCCAGCAGGTCAGCCTGGTGGCCGAGGAACGCACACTGAAAGGCAGCTACGTGGGCAGCTGTGTACCCGTGCGGGACGTCGCCCGCTACGTCAGCCTGTTCCGTCAGGGCCGGTTGCCCGTGGACAGGCTGCTGAGCGACACCCTGACGCTTGACCAGATCAACGAAGGCTTCGAGCGCCTGGCTGCCGGCAAAGCCATTCGCCAGGTCATTCTTTTCGACACAAACTGACCGCGGTTCTGACCCATGGATCGATCCCACTACCCCGTGTTCTATCCCATCATCACCCGCTGGATGGACAACGATATTTACGGCCACGTAAACAACGTGACCTACTATTCCTATTTCGATTCCGTCATCAACCGTTATCTGATCGACGAGGGCGGTCTGGATATCCATAACGCACCGGTGGTCGGTTTCATGGTCAGTTCCAGCTGCCAGTTCAGAAAGCCGGTAGCCTACCCGGAAGCCCTGCAAGCTGGCCTGCGCGTGCTCAAAACCGGGAACAAGTCTGTCACCTATGAAGCCGCGATTTTCAGGGACGGAGACACCGACGCCGCTGCCGTGGGAGAAATGGTGCACGTATTCGTGGATCGCGCCAGCAACCGTTCGACCCCGATTCCGGCCAACATTCGCAAGGCTCTTGAGCGAATCAGCACTGACGGCCAATAACTGTACATCTATACAGTTTTGTCGTATGTTTCCTGGTAACAGCCACTCACCGACGTCACCGGATGAGACCCATGAGACCAGAAACCCAGCCGGCGAACTTTGCCAGCATCAGGCGGCGCTTTGAATTTCGCAGCATCGAAATCGGGCGATGGGTGTCAGAACCCGAGAAAGACCGGGCGGCCATCCGTTTCCAGCAGGCACTGAACGACCTGATGGACGTTCTGGGCGGCCCGGAGCATCTGATCTCACTGCGCCACACCCTGGGGCTGCAGTACGGCATCGGCGGCCGCCCCGGTGTGGCGGCACACTACATTCCGACCACACGGCAACTGGCGCTGGCGAAAAATGCCGGGGCCGGCAGCCTGGCCCATGAATGGTTTCACGCCTTCGACCATTACATGGGCAGCCGACTGTTCCAGAAACCTGAAAAGGGGTTGTTTGCCTCAAAAGGCTGGCTGGAAAGCATCCCGCTGAAACCCCACCCGCTCAATGGCCTGCTGGCTGACTGTTTCAAAGCAGTGATGCTGAACGAAAACGGCACCGAACCCAGCGAGCTGTTCCAGCACTCTCGCAAGGCTGACCAGGCCATGGGCGTGCTTTACTACGCGAAACCGGAAGAAATGTGCGCCAGAGCATTTGAAGCTTTTATCGAAGATGCCCGGCCCATGAGCAGCTTTCTGGTGCGCGGCAGCCGCCATTCCGACGAAGCCAAAGCCGGGCTCTATCCCCAGGGGCAGCAGCGATCCGGAATCAACACGGCGTTTCAACGCTATTTTCAGGCGCTGGGCAGGGCGCTTTACCGGGAATTAGCCAGCGCCACCATGTCCTCGTAACGCCGGTAGTGAACGCCGGCCATGGCTTCTCGGTTTTCCGACAGCTTTAACGCTTCATTGGCCATTGCACAGGCAACGGTAGCCGCTTCAATCCCCCGATACTGCCTGAGTGGCCCGTGGAGCAACGCATTGATAGCGGGCATGGCTTTTATGCCCAGAGCCTCGGCTTTGCGGTGCTCTGAACGCTCGCCCAGCAACAGGCCAGGTTGATAGATCGAGAGGCAGGGATAGCCCAGCCCTTTCAGATCATGCTCCAGCTCGCCTTTTATCCGGTTGTAGAACACGGGCGATGACGGCGATGCGCCGACGGCCGACATCAGAATAAACGCCCAGGCGCCCTGCTGACGCCCGATTTCGGCTGCTTTGATGGCGTAGCCATAATCCACTTCCCGGAACCTTCTGCGGGAACCGGCTTTCTTTATGGTTGTGCCAAGGCAACAGATGATGACATCCACAGCGAACAGATCGGACTGATCCTCCAGATGCGCGAAATCCACGGCGGCGGGCTTGAGTTTATAGTGTTCAATCGTCAGCGCCCGTCGGGTCGGCGCCACCACCTGTGAAACCTCATCCATGGCCAGCAGATTCTCCAGCACCATCCCCCCGGTCAGGCCTGTTGCACCCAGAAGCAAAACCTTCATGCACTCACTCCTTTCAGAAGAGAATTGACCCAGTCCATCGCGGCCGGCCGATGAGCAACTTCAAGCACAAATTCCTGCCCCCGGGCAGCGCTTTTCAGATAACAGCCGGAATCCGACATAGACCACCGCTCCATCTTCTGATGATAGGTCATCGCCGTCTCCTCCGAAGCCGGATAGAAGAATTCAGGCAAACGCCACTGTGTTGTCATTCGGGCATCCGGCGCAGTCAACCTGTGTCGATCTGTCATCTCCGGGAAGACTCCGGCACCGGCGTAGCCGGTGTCCTGTCCCTGAAGGATCAGGTTCTTTGCAGCTACGTAGAGTGTGTTCCGCTGATCCGGCTCCCCATGGAAATGTGGATGATCGGAAGCCCATGGCAGCTGTCCCGGCGCCAGTTCATCAATGGTATGGACATGGCCAATCTGGAGCCAGCCCCAAAGCCCGTGGAACGCCTTTGAATCAGGCCGGAAACGCCAGCGGCCCTGGCTTTTCAGAACCCGCCGGAAAAGGCCGAAGAACAGAAACAGGTCCCCGGCCCCCACTCCCTGTCGGGCCAGATGGCTCTGGGCACTGCCGCTCTGGCCCAGGCAGGGCGTCCATCCCTGGGTTCGAGGTTTCACATGCGGGATCAGATCCGGGTCAAGGTGTGCTTTTCGATTTCCGGCCCGACGGTCGCCGGTCAGATTCCGCACCAGTGCGCCCACATTCGCGTCCCGATACTGGATATCGCGGTAGGCAACGCGTGAACGCGGATCGGGTATCGGGAGCGCGTAGAAGCTGCCGTCCGGAAATACCGGGCTTGGGCAGCCACCGGCGGAAGAATCGAAGCCTTTGCGGCTGAGAATCAGCTTCAAGGGTAAGGCTCCTGAACTAGCGCTTTTCCGCACCCCGGAGGATGGCATGCATCAGTTCTTCGGCATCAAACTTGGTCAACGCCTCGTCGGCGCCGACCTGAGTGGCGTAGCTCACGCTCATCTCACTGTTCAGTGACGTGTGGAGAATAATATAGGGTTGCTTCAGCGAGTTGTGATCACGGACATTGAACGTCAGCTCATAGCCGTCCAGCCCCGGCATTTCGATATCGCTGACCAGGATATCAACGGGCCTGCCATCGCCATCCGCCTTCAACAGCCGATCCAGTGCATCCTGCCCATTGGTGGTGACCGAGTAGGACACGTTCTTGCTGTCCAGCGCGTCGGACAGCTGCTTGCGAGCTACCTGTGAATCGTCTACCAGCAGAATGTTCAGTCCTTTGAGAATTTCCCGCTGGACGTCAGTCAACACCACCTCGGACGGGTTGATCGATTCCGGATACACCCTTGCCAACAAAAGCTCAACGTCCAGAAGCTGGATGATCTCGTTGTCCAGATGAAGCAGCCCGGTGATGAAGGCACGATCCCCAAGGCTTTTTGGCGGCGGCATCACATCTTTCCACTGGGTCTCGATAATCTTGCGGACATTGCGAACCAGAAAACCGATTTCCTGACGCTGAACGTCGGTCACGATAATCGAAGCCGTCTTCCGGTCTTCCTGACTCATGGCGGGGTATCCCACGGCATAGGCCATATCGATGACCGGAACCGTCGAGCCCCGGAAATTCATTGCGCCAACCACCGCCCCATGGCTTTTCGGCAGCCGGGACAGCGGCGTATAGGGCATGATCTCCCGGATTTTCAGGGTGCCCAGACCGAACAACCGCTGATCGTTCAGATAAAAAAGCAGCAATTTCTGGGGATGGGATTTGCCCTCGGCCATCTGGAACCTTCCTGTTAAAAAGTCATCACATACTATAGCAGTATCAATTTTTGAATCCGGCCACCTGCAGATTGCGTAAATCTTGTACAGAACATTCTCGGAGACCGGGCCATGAAATCGCTCACTTTGACCACATCTATCTTAGCGGCTGTAATCGCCCTGGCTTTAATGGCAATGCCCGCGACCGCCGACGAAACCGATGACGCCATACAGAACATCATTCTGTCCCAGATTGAAGCCTTCGCCAACGACGACAAAGACGCCGCATGGTCTTTCGCGTCTGACGGAATCAAGCGCCAATCCGGCTCCGTCGATACGTTCTATAACATGGTAAGACTGTCCTATGGGCCGGTTTATCAGGCGACCTCCCTCGAATTCAGGGAGCGCATTCCCCACCCCGGATTCCAGATACAGGTCGTCCGCCTGGTTGGCCCGGAAGGCAAGCGCTGGCGAGCAGCCTACCGCATGGTCAAGAATGATGACCAGTGGCGCATTGGCGGCGTAGCGCTCAGAGAAGCTCCCGGAACCATTTGATTTGAGGCATTCATAGCAAGCCAAACAGTCACCCTGGTTTGGCGCATATCTTTACGTTTACGTAAACTTTAACTAAGCTATCCGGAAATACCTAGATTCTGACCGGGTCTCATCATGTCCGAGAAAAAGCAGTTCAGCATCAGCGAACTGGCCAGAGAGTTCGATGTCACCACCCGAAGCATCCGCTTCTATGAAGACGAAGGCCTGCTGCACCCCAGCCGCCAGGGCCAGACCCGAATCTTCAGCAGCAAGGACCGGGCGCGGCTGAAACTTATCCTGCGCGGTAAACGCATGGGCTTCTCCCTGGCGGAAACCCGGGAACTGTTCGACCTGTGGGACGAAACCCTGACCGGCAGCGAGAAACAGCTGCTGAAAACCCTGGAAGTGGTGGAGCATCGCCGCGCCCAGCTGGCCCAGCAGAAGAACGACATAGCGATGATGGAAATGGAACTGGACGCCCACGAAAACCGCTGCCGCGACGCCCTGGAAGACATCCGCCAGCGCAAACAGCCCCAGCAAAGAACCGCCTGAACCGACCTGGCAGACATTAATAGAAGGTAGTGACGATGAAATCCCAGTACACAGAACTCAACTTCGGCCTCGGCGAAACCCTCGACAGCCTGCGGGAACAGATCAACCGCTTTGCAGAGGCTGAAATTGCTTCCCGCGCCGCCGACATCGACCAGTCCAACCAGTTCCCCATGGACCTGTGGCAGAAAATGGGCGACATGGGCCTGCTGGGCATCACCGTCAGCGAAGAATATGGTGGCGCTGGAATGGGCTACCTGGCCCACGTGATCGCCATGGAGGAAATCAGCCGCGCCTCTGCTTCAGTTGGCCTGAGCTACGGCGCCCATTCGAATCTGTGCGTAAACCAGATCTACCGCAACGGCACCGAAGAGCAGAAACGCAAATACCTGCCGAAACTGATCAGTGGCGAACACGTAGGCGCCCTGGCCATGTCCGAACCGAACGCTGGGTCCGACGTTATCTCCATGAAGCTCAGCGCCAAAGACGGCGGCGATCACTACGTCCTCAACGGCACCAAAATGTGGATCACCAACGGCCCCGACGCCAGCACCTACGTGATCTACGCCAAGACCGACGTGCACGCCGGTTCCAAAGGCGTCACCGCCTTCATCGTGGAACGGGATTACCCGGGCTTCAGCCGCCACCAAAAGCTGGACAAACTCGGCATGCGCGGCTCCAACACCTGCGAGCTGGTGTTCGAAGACTGCAAGGTACCCAAAGAGAACGTCCTTGGTGGTGAAGGCAATGGCGCCAGGGTCCTGATGAGCGGCCTGGACTACGAGCGCCTGGTGCTGGCCGGCGGCCCGCTGGGCATCATGCAGGCCGCCATGGACGTGACCGTGCCTTACATCCGCGAACGCAAGCAGTTCGGCCAGGCCATCGGCGAATTCGAGCTGGTACAGGGCAAAGTCGCTGACATGTACACCTGGATGAACACCGCCAAGTCCTACGTTTACATGGTTGCCATGTCCGCCGACCGCGGCGAAACCACCCGTAAGGACGCCGCCGGGGCGATTCTGTACTCCGCCGAAATGGCCACCAAACTGGCGTTGGATGCTATCCAGTTGCTGGGCGGCAACGGCTACATCAACGAGTATCCTACTGGTCGCTTACTTCGTGATGCCAAGCTTTATGAGATCGGCGCCGGTACTTCTGAGATTCGGCGGATGCTTATTGGTCGGGAGTTGTATTTGAACAATTAGGCATTGGGGGGAGGCGGACGATGTGATGGGCTTCCCAGGAACCGCTACAAGCACATCCATGTGCGCTTGGCGTAGGCCATCCATGGCCTACGACATTCCTGGAAAGACCATCACACCGTCCGCTTCGAGCAACGTGCCTTCATTCCGTCAAACAGAAGCACGGGGCGGGCCGGCACAAAGATTGACGAGGGGATGTTGGAAGGGTTTGTTCAGGAATGTCTTCGGCCAAGGATGGCCGAAGACAAGCGCACATGGATGTGCTCGTAGCGTTTCCTGAACAAACCCTTCCAACAGCCCCGACACTCCAAAATCCAGAGCAGCGGACTCAAAAATGACCGTACTCCAGAGCAAGATCAATCCCCGGGACCCGGAATTCCAAGCCAAACACACGGCCATGGCAGCAGCAGTCGCGGACTTGAACGATAAGGTTGCCACCATTCAACAGGGCGGCGGCCCCAGCTATCAGGAACGCCACATTGAACGGGGCAAAATGCTCCCACGGGACCGCATTGACTACCTGCTGGATGACGGCTCGCCGTTTCTGGAAATCGGCCAACTGGCCGCCTACAACGTCTACGGCGAAGACGTCCCCGCCGCCGGCACCATCGCCGGCATTGGCCGGGTCAACGGCGCCGAGTGCATGATTATTGCCAACGACGCCACCGTCAAAGGCGGCAGCTACTACCCGCTGACGGTGAAAAAACACCTTCGCGCCCAGGAAATCGCCCTGGAAAACCGCCTGCCCTGCATCTACCTGGTGGACTCCGGCGGCGCCAATCTGCCCCGGCAGGACGAGGTCTTCCCGGACAAGGAACACTTTGGCCGCATCTTCTACAATCAGGCCCGCATGTCCGCCGACGACATCCCCCAGATCGCCGTGGTGATGGGGCTTTGTACCGCCGGTGGCGCCTATGTACCGGCCATGGCGGATGAATCCATCATCGTTCGCAACCAGGGCACCATCTTTCTGGCGGGGCCGCCGCTGGTTAAAGCCGCCACCGGCGAAGTCGTCTCGGCCGAGGACCTGGGCGGTGCCGATGTCCACTGCAAAACCTCCGGCGTGGCCGACCACTACGCCGAAAACGACGCCCACGCCCTGGACATCGCCCGCCGCTGCATCGGCAATCTGAATCGCCGCAAACCTATGCCGGTGGAAGTGCGCGAACCCAAAGAACCGCTTTACAGCGCCGAAGAAATCTACGGCATCGTCGGCACCGATCTGCGCAAGCCGTTTGACGTTCGCGACGTCATCGCCCGCATGGTGGACGGCTCCGAATTTGACGAATTCAAACGCTACTACGGCCAGACCCTGGTCACCGGCTTTGCCCATATTCACGGCTACCCGGTGGGCATCATTGCCAACAATGGCATTCTATTCAGCGAATCTGCCCTGAAAGGCGCACACTTCGTCGAGCTCTGCTGCCAGCGCAACATTCCCCTGCTGTTCCTGCAGAACATCACCGGTTTTATGGTGGGCCAGCGGCACGAGGCCGAGGGCATTGCCAAACACGGCGCCAAGATGGTGATGGCGGTAGCCTGCGCCAACGTGCCGAAAATCACCGTGCTGATCGGCGGCAGCTTTGGCGCGGGCAATTACGGCATGTGCGGCCGCGCCTACAGCCCGGACTTTCTGTGGATGTGGCCCAACGCCCGTATCTCCGTCATGGGCGGCGAACAGGCCGCCGGGGTGATGGCTACCGTTAAACGGGAGGGCATGGAGCGCAAGGGTGAAAGCTGGAGCGACGGCGAAGAAGCCGAGTTCAAACAGCCGATCATCGACAAATACGAAGAACAGGGCCACCCCTACTACGCCAGCGCGCGGCTGTGGGACGACGGCGTGATCGACCCGGCACAGACCCGACAGGTGGTTGCCCTGAGCCTGTCCGCCACCTTTAACCGACCCGCCCGGCCGACACGCTTCGGCGTGTTCCGGATGTAACCGAGGAGAACTTCATGACCGATCAGACCCCCGCCGTGGTGCTGAACCAGCGCACCAGAGGCGTGACCGAAGTGGTCCTCAACTACCCGGAAAAGCGCAACGCCTTTGACGACCTGATCATCCGCCGGCTGATCGACGCCCTGGAACAGGTGGCCAGGGACGAGAACACCCGCGTGGTGATCGTACGTTCGGAGGGTAAGCACTTTTCCGCCGGCGCCGACCTGTCCTGGATGCGCCGGATGGCGGGCAACAGCCGGGAAGAAAACCTGGCGGACGCGCGCCAGCTGGCCCGCCTGATGTCCACCCTGAACCAGTTGCCCAAACCGGTCATCGGGCTGGTTCAGGGCGCGGCTTTTGGTGGTGCCGTGGGCCTGGCCGCCTGTTGCGACATGGTGCTGGCCACCGACAACGCCACCTTTTGCCTGAGCGAAGTGAAACTGGGCTTGATCCCCGCCACCATCAGCCCCTATGTGGTGCGCGCTATAGGCGAACGCCAGGCTCGCCGCTACTTCCTGACCGCGGAAGTCTTTACCGCCGCCAAGGCACAGGAACTGGGTCTGGTGCATATTCTCTGCGAGGACGCCGATGCCCTTCAGAGCCGCTGCGACGAATTGATTGAACAGTTGATGATGAACGGCCCCTCGGCCCTTGCCGCTTCCAAGGAACTGATCTTTGCGGTGAGCCATCAGCCCATTACCCCCGAGCTGATTGAAGATACCTCCAAGCGCATCGCCAGTATCCGCGTCAGCGATGAAGGCCAGGAAGGCCTGAACGCCTTTCTGGAAAAACGGAATGCACGCTGGATGCCTGAGAGAGCGCCGGAGGACGAGGACTGATGTTTCGTAAGATTCTGATCGCCAACCGCGGTGAGATTGCCTGCCGCGTTATCCAGACCGCCCGTCAGATGGGCATCCGCTGCGTGGCCGTCTATTCCGACGCCGATGCCAACGCACGCCACGTAGCCCTGGCCGACGACGCCTTTCACATCGGCCCCGCCGCCAGTTCCGAAAGCTATCTGTGCGTTGACCGAATTATCGAGGTGGCCAGACAAAGCGGCGCCGAAGCCATTCACCCCGGCTACGGATTCCTGTCGGAAAACACCGGCTTCGCCGAAGCCAGCGAAGCCGCCGGCATCGTGTTTATCGGCCCGCCGTCTGCCGCCATCGCCGCCATGGGCTCCAAATCCGCCGCCAAGGCGATCATGGAAAAAGCCGGCGTGCCCCTGGTGCCCGGCTACCACGGCGATGACCAGTCCCCGGGCACCCTGCGCACCGAAGCCGAAAAATGCGGCTTCCCCCTGCTGCTGAAAGCGGTAGCCGGGGGCGGCGGCAAAGGCATGCGGGTGGTGAAATCCATTGACGAATTCGATGACGCCCTGGCCGCAGCAAAACGCGAGGCCCAGAACGCCTTTGGCAACCCCGACATGCTGATCGAACGCTACCTGACTCAGCCACGCCACGTGGAAATCCAGGTATTCTGCGACCGGCAGGGCCAGGGCATTTACCTGGCGGAGCGGGACTGCTCCGTCCAGCGCCGCCATCAGAAAGTGCTGGAAGAGGCCCCCGCGCCCGGCCTGCCGGAAGACACCCGCAAAGCCATGGGCGAAGCCGCCGTCCGCGCCGCCCAGGCCATTGATTATGTAGGCGCCGGCACCGTGGAATTCCTCTACGACGTGGACGGTTCCTTCTTCTTCATGGAAATGAACACCCGCCTGCAGGTGGAACACCCGGTTACCGAAATGATCACCGGGCAGGACCTGGTGGCATGGCAGCTTAAAATTGCCAACGGCGAGCCGCTACCTCTGACCCAATCACAAGTACAGATTTATGGCCACGCTCTGGAAGTCCGGGTCTATGCCGAAGACCCGGACCACGACTTCCTACCCGCCACCGGCCGCCTTCGCTACCTGCGAACGCCTGAAGAAACGCCTCAGGTACGAATCGATACCGGCGTTCGCGAAGGCGACGACATCAGCGTCCACTACGATCCCATGATTGCCAAGCTGGTGGTCTGGGCCGAAGACCGGCCCCAGGCCATCAACCGCCTGGTGACCGCGCTGGAGCAGTACCGGATTGCCGGGGTACGCAACAACCTGTCGTTCCTGCATGCCCTGGCCGATTCTAAGCCGTTCCGGGATGCCGAACTGACCACTGGATTTATCGAAGACCATCACCAACTGCTGTTTGGCGATCAGACGCAGAACAGCGAGGAATCACTGGTGCTGGCCGCGACTTTTGTTATGGCCCACCGCCAAGCCCAGGCAACGCTCAGCAAGGACCCAACCGATCCCGACCCCTGGTCCCCCTTTGCCAAGCCGGGACACTGGCGGCTGAATGCGGTTAGCGCCGAAACCCTGAAACTGGCACTGAATGGCACCGTTCACGAACTGCAAGTGACTACTCAGCCCCGGGGATACCGCGTCACCACGGCAGGCCGGAGCCATTGGGTGGAAGCCGACCTGTTGGATGACCGGCTGGACATCGTCATCGACGGCCACCGCAGACAGCTGTTCGGCCAGATTCACGGCCAGGACATCACCCTGTTCGACCGGGGCAAAACCCTGCGCAGCACAATCCACCGGGAAACCTTTACCAGCGACGACCTGGCCACCGAAGGCAGCCTGGAAGCCCCAATGAACGGCGCCGTCATCGCCGTTCAGACCCGCAAGGGCGACCGCGTAACCGCCGGCCAGACCCTGGTGATTATGGAAGCCATGAAGATGGAACACGCCATCAAGGCCCCTGCCGACGGCATCGTCAGCGAGGTGTTCTACGCGGAGGGCGACCAGGTCGCCGAAGGCGCCGAACTGATCGCCATTGATGTGACCGACGATGTGACGGAAACGGAGACGTGACCATGAGCTTTCCCAAACAGGTTCGCCTGGCCGAAATGAGCCCCCGGGACGGCCTGCAGAACGAACCCGGCCCGGTGATCAGCACCACTCTGAAAACGGAACTGATTGAACGGCTGGCAGACTGCGGCCTGATCCACATCGAAGCCGCCAGCTTTGTGTCACCCAAATGGGTGCCCCAGATGGCCGATGCCGCCGAGGTAATGGCCGGTATCCGACGCAAGCCCGGCGTACGCTACACCGCCTTAACCCCCAACCTGAAAGGCTTCGAGAATGCGCTGGCCGCCGGGGTCAGCGAAGTGGCCGTGTTCGGCGCCGCCTCCGAAACCTTCAGCCAGAAAAACATAAACTGCTCCATCGCCGAAAGCCTGGAACGCTTCATGCCAGTGATGGAAGCGGCAAAACAGCACAAGATTCCAGTGCGGGGCTACGTCTCCACCGTCCTCGGCTGCCCCTACGAGGGCGACATAGCCCCGGCGCAAGTCGCAAACGTCGCCAAAGCCCTGGCCGACATGGGCTGCTACGAAATATCACTCGGCGACACCATCGGCGTTGGCACCCCATTGAAAGCTAAACGCATGCTCGAGGCCGTTGCCGCCGAAGTCCCGGTAGAAAAACTGGCCGCGCACTTCCACGACACCTACGGCCAGGCATTGGCAAACCTTTACGCGGTGCTGGAAGAAGGCATGTCGGTTATCGATTCCTCTGTTGCTGGCCTTGGCGGTTGTCCCTACGCCAACGGCGCATCCGGCAATGTCGCCACCGAAGATGTGCTGTATCTGTTGGAAGGATTGGGCATCGAAACCGGGGTCGACCTGAAAAAGCTGATTGCGACCGGGGCCTGGATTAGCAAAAAGCTGGGGCGGACGAATGGGTCCAAAGTTGGCCAGGCGTTAGGCCAGCGAACGGGTGCTGCCTAACGGCAAGCATCCAGACGGTCCCGCTCGGTCCATGGAGACTAACGCTAACCTAAAGACAGGAAACTAGAGGGAAGAATAGTGGAATATCTTATCGGAGCTACTCTCGGCGTGGCGATTGGCGGAGCGGCAACATTAACCGGCTTCGACCGCGATAGATCTTTTTACCCTACTGTACTGATCGTCATTGCGACCTACTACATTCTTTTTGCCTTGATGGGTGATTCATACGAAGGCCTATTAATTGAGCTGTTGGTCGCTGCAGGATTTTTCCTTTCCGCTATGCTGGGGTTTCATAAAGGTCTCTGGATTATCGCAGTTGCTCTGATTGCGCACGGAATTTTTGATTTTTACCACCACGCCTTCATAGATAATTCAGCAGTACCAGACTGGTGGCCGGGCTTTTGCCTGGCGATCGACGTGACGCTTGGCATCTGGTTGGCCGGAATACTGTGGACGCGTTCAAACCAGGCGGAGGTTAAATCATGACGACTGCATCCAAACCCGTCTTCTGGCGCGATTCGCGCATGCCGCATGTGGAACTCAGAGTGGTCGCTGGGTGCTATTACGGAAGGCAAGAGCACTTTTCATTATCGTGACGACGAATATATGGTGGCTGCCGGCGATCTTGTGCTTGTGAACCCGGAATGGGTACATGCGTGTAACCCCATCGACAACCAGCCATGGGCTTACCTCATGATGTATATCGATACCACCTGGCTAACCAATCTGAGGTACCAGTCGGGATTGCTTCTCGCGCCCCGCTGGCAGGACCTATCGACCGCCATCCTTTCGGATCCTGCCTGGTATGAGAGATATTGCCGTGTTGCAGTTTGCCTGCTGGACTCTCAACGTGATCTGCTGGAGGTTGTAACAAGACTGATTCGCTACGCCATTTTCGTATGCGCCCTTTTGATTATTTCGGGAACAAGCGACGGCCTACCCCGATCGATCACCGGGGCAAGCACCCAATGAGAGTAGCCCTGCTAATCATCACAGCATTCTGGCTCCTTCCAGCTTCCTCCCAAACACTCAAGATTATGGGTTCGGACGAGGGCTTTCTGCCGTTTTATTACGGTAACAGCCTTAACAAAGGCATTTTGGTCGAGGTGATGGATGAGTTCACTCAGAAGACCGGTATTCCAACCGACTTCCTTCCAACGCCACGCAAACGTCAGACCTGGGCCCTGGAAACAGGACGAGCCAACGCGGTTTTCGCCAACCCGCGGTGGATGCCGCTGCCGGACCGAATGCAGGCCGTCGGTCCGGTGTTGACCTGGCGTGACCGTGTGTTCGCGCAATCTGACCGACAACCGGACTCATTCGATGACCTTCAGGGCAGCATCTGTCTGCGTCGATGGTTTGTCTACAGTGATCGACTCGAGCATCGGGTCGGTACAGACCTGGTCCGCCATGACGGGTACGATGCCGAGCAGATGCTGGGCATGTTTTTGAACAAACGGTGCGATTACATTGTGATGAAAGAAATGGAGTTCCGGTTTCTGGCACGGCTGTTGAAGGTCGATCCGGAGCGTTACAGCACGGAGTTGATCGATGCAGAATGGCCGGTCTATCTGGGTATCCTCAAAACCGAGGCGGCTCTGATCAAAGCGGCTGAAGCTTTTTTCGCTACCCACATCGTTGACGCGGGGGCCATGCTACCCGGACTACCCCCGCCGGACTAACCAGCCCGGTCCATGCGAAGTGAACCCCACCCGTGATTCATTCCAACAATTTGTTGCGATTTGGCGTATCATAGGAGGTTGACTCTGGCAAGTAGGCCAGCAGCTAAACCGGAGAGCATCATGAGCAAGAAACCCGCCAAAGAAACCATCACCAGAGCCCAGATTGAAGAGCAGACAGCTGCTTTCCTGAAATCCGGCGGTTCTGTGGAGTATGTGGGAAAAGGCAAGAGTGGGCAGTTCGCCGCTACTGGTCCGAAGCAGGTCAACGCCAAAGGCAGCTAATCTGACACCTGCCCCTCATGCCATGGCAGCAGGGGCAGGGCCAGCTAAGTTCGGGTCCTTTTTAGAAACCGTCCACGGGCCGTTGATGGCCAATTGGGCTTCCTACCGCAAGAGCACGCAGAGAATTTGTATTCCGGGTGTTCAGGTAATAGACCCTGCCATCATCCTGCCCGGCAGGAAAAACCTGCACAAGCCGATGTGGGCCTGGTGCCAGGCCATACATGACGACGTCGTCGGGTACTGAATCCAGCTTTCCAAGTAATACCAGGCCTGCAGCGGGGTCCGCTGCACTGACTGCACCGATATCCTCACCACGCCAGAAGAAAACTTCACTAAGCTCAGTCACCTGCCCGATGGATTCGCCGCTGCCGGTACCAGAGGCGCCAGACCACTGGGCATCGGAAATTTCCAGTGAATCACTGCCATCCACTTTCATCGCAACGGCCGTGATTTGCCCTTCGTTATTTTCGCGATTATAGAAGATCCAGCCGTCACGGCTGCCAAGCACCTCGCTGGTAATGCCATATTCGAATAAGCCCAGGGGGCTTTCGTCCAGTATCTGCCGGTCATTGCCTTCAAGATCCCAGCTGACGACTTCATTACCCACCGAAGCCGCGACCCGGGTGCCATCGGCGATCAGGAATCCGGTTTCGTATCCGAGGTTCTGCTCGAGCCCGGGGAACGATGTCCAATTGCCATCTTCAATGCGGTATAAAAGCTGAGGTCCGTCGTCCATTGGAAAAGTGACGCCGAAGTAAAGCACATTGCCCTGGCGCGCCAGGTGACGATCTTGCGGAACGTATGGCACACCGCCTATGGCAGTGGGAAAGACAATGGGTTCATCGTCATCATTCAATACCTGAGTCAAAGCCGTTGCGTATGGATCGGAAGGGACAAATCGCCAGAGCGTGGCTTCGGCTGTGCAATCGGCCTGGTTCCGAACATTGATTACCAGGTATCGGGTTCCATCTGCCAGAGGTTCCCCCACTGCGACAGCGTCAATCGCTTCCAGTCCATCTGGCAGTGAATTGTCCACAAATGACCCGCTGCTGCCTGTAGAGGCACTGGCGCGAGTCACGAAGTATCCGCCACACTGGGTGGACTCGTCACTCCTGAGCGCCAGATAGTTATGCCTGTCTTGATCACTGCCTACGTTAAAGAACGGGACGATATTCTTGATAATCGTATTGGGAAAAAACCTCGCAAAATCATCTGCCGCGTAATTCATTCGCACTCGCGCGATCGAAGAACCCCGGCCATAACTGATCTCAGCCTGGTCCGCGTCTACGTAGTTTTCCCAGAGCACCGGGTTACCATCATTAAGGTCCGGAACGTTGGCGTAGCTTTCCGAGGAAACTCTTTCCCCCTTCTGGTCCGACAGCAGGCCATCCGTACTTGCCCGCGCGAAGCCCTCAGAAGTGGCATTACCGGCTTCCCGGTTATGTCCAAAAACCACATCTGAAACACGGTAGCCCAAAACGCTTTTGTCATCAGGGTCAATCTCTGATTCGTAGAGAGGCCGGTATAATGCCTCGGCAAGCTCCTGGGGTGTTCTCGGGTTGTCCTGCTCGACCGTATTCAGGTGCTGCTGGAAAACACTGCCTGGGTTTGCAGGGCTCAACCCATAGAGAGAAGAAACCGTGCTACCACCTTCCTCATAGCTGCCACTGAAGTAAAGAATGTCCTGGTTGCCGGCATCGCCATCAAGGCCAGATAACTGTGGCAGTCCGAATAACGGGGGCAACTCTATGTCACTACCGGATGAACTGTCACCGCCACTGTCGCCACCCCCAGAACCGCCACCACAGCCCCCGATAGAAGCTCCTGCGAGCACCAGAATAAATAGTCCAGCGATCTTTGCTTTCGAAATCATCGTCCACCTCGTTGTCGTAAATCCAGTCAAATGCCACAGATGTAGAGATGGTTAATGGTACCGGGAGGGCCCTGTGCACCGGTGTCCTGCAAATGCACTATGTTGCCGAGACAATCCTATCCGGCCTGCCGCACGTAAAGGGGTGGACATACTTTCAGCAGGAACAGGACCCGCGCCATGGCGTCGATCGCTTCTCACATCCAATCGATACTTCAGAAAACCCACCCGCGAGACACCGAATTCCACCAGGCCGTCACCGAGATCATCGACGACATCGCCGATCTGTACGAGGAGAACCCCGACTACGCCCGCTGGAATGTGCTTGAACGCCTGATCGAGCCGGACCGGGTTTTACGGTTCCGGGTGTGCTGGGAAGACGACGATGGCCATGTGCAGGTGAACCGTGGATGGCGGGTACAGCACAACCACATGCTGGGGGCCTACAAAGGTGGACTGAGGTTCGACCCCAGCGTGTCAGAAAGCGTGCTGAAATTCCTGGCGTTCGAGCAGTGCTTCAAGAATGCCCTGACTGGCCTACCCATGGGCGGCGGTAAAGGCGGTTCGGATTTCAATCCCAAGGGGCGCAGTGAACGGGAAGTGATGCGCTTCTGCCAGGCCTTTATGCAGGAGCTTTATCGCCACATCGGGCCGGATATGGACGTGCCCGCCGGGGACATTAACGTTGGGCCGCGGGAGATCGGCTTTCTTTACGGCCACTACGTCAAACTGACCAACCGCTGGGAAGGCGTGTTGACCGGCAAGTCACCGAACTTCGGCGGCAGCTGCGGGCGTGTGGAGGCTACCGGTTATGGCGTGGTCTATTTCCTGGAAAACATGCTGAACGCACACGACCGGGAACTTGAGGGAACCTCTGTGATGATCACCGGCTCTGGCAACGTGGCCCTGCATGCGGCGGAAAAAGCCATTCAGGAAGGCGCCAAGGTGCTGACGCTATCGGATTCCGGCGGCACCATCGAGTTCAAGGACGGCATGACCGGCGACGACATGGACTACCTGAAGCGACTGAAACAGGAAGAGGGAAAGCCACTGGCAGAGTCATCCAGCGGCAAGTTCCATCAAGGCCAGAAGCCCTGGCAGGTGACCAAAGCCGCCGTGCTGCTGCCCTGCGCTATACAAAACGAAGTCGACGGCGATGCGGTGGATACGATGCTCAAGAACGAACTGGTCGCAGTCTGCGAGGGCGCCAATATGCCACTGACCGCCGAGGCCCAGGAAAAACTGATCGCCAGCAACTCCCTCTACGGTCCGGGCAAAGCCGCCAACGCAGGCGGTGTCGCGGTATCAAGTCTGGAGCGGTCCCAGAACGCCATCATGCAGAGCTGGACTTCAGAGGAGGTAGACCGCCAGTTGAAAGACATCATGGCGGCGATCCACGATCGCTGCATCGAACATGTCAGCAAAAACAAGGCAGGGGTTTATCCCTACAGCAGGGGAGCCAACCTGTACGGGTTCCGGCGTCTGGCCGATGCCATGGTGGCTTTCGGTCTGCACTAGAATCGGGCCGTCACGCTTGTGACATTTACGCTTTCCCGTGACAATGCACCCTTCAGGAAACTTGTCACGGGACTGATACATGTTCGAAAGTCTGGCCTTCATGCCCGAAAATCTGGCCCTGCCGGATAACATGCTCCGGCTGTTGATCAGTACCGGCCTGCTGATACTGGCCATTTTCATACTGCGCTCGCTGACTGCCGGCGTTATACGCAAGAATGTGGCGTCGGCAGAACTGCGCGGGCGGCTGCTGGTGAATTTCCGAAATGGTTTTCTGTTGCTGGGCATTCTTGGCCTGGCGCTGATCTGGGGCGACCAGATCCGCTCTCTGGCGCTTTCCATTGTCGCCATTGCCGTCGCATTTGTGGTTGCCACCAAGGAGCTGATCCTCTGCCTTTCGGGCGCCATCCTCAAAGGCAGCGCCGGGTCTTTCAACCTGGGGGATCGTATCCAGGTTAAGGATTTCCGGGGCGATGTGATCGACCAGACGCTGCTCTCGACCACCGTACTGGAAGTTGGTCCGGGCAAGACCGGCCACCAGCGCACCGGCCGGATGATCGTGATACCCAACTCGCTGTTTGTATCTGAACCGGTCACCAATGAAAGCTTCACCGACCACTGGGACTTTCACGTGTTCACCGTGCCCTTCAAGCGGGAAGACGACTGGCAGACCGCGAAGACATCACTGCTGGCAGCGGCTAACCGCCATTGCGAGCCCTATCTGGAAGCTGCGCGAAAACACATGAAAAAGGTCGGCGTTTCCAGGGGCCTGGAAGTGCCCTCCGTTGACCCACGAGTGACGATCCAGGCGCCCTCCGCCGGTGAGATTCACTTGACGGTTCGGCTACCCACCAGGCCAGGGCAGCGAAGTCACATCGAACAGGCAATTCTGTCGGAAATGTTTGCGGATACGGATTATTCCGTTAAAAAAGATTAGGAAGTTCAGGGAAAGCAAGAATGTTTCAGGGAATGAAAAATGGCGCAAGCCTGATCAAAAGCGCGGTTCGGGCGTTAGCCAAGCACCCCCGGATGCTGGTACCACTAATTCTTTGCTGGCTCGCCTATGCGCCACTGGTCGTGGCTTTCAGGTTTCACATAGATTGGGGCGCCTATGAGCAGTGGATGCAGATACTCATCGCTTTTTCTGGCGTCCTTCTGCTGTCCCTTGCCTTCGCCTGGTCGGCGTTTGTTCTGATTGAACTGATACGTCAGATTGAAATGGACGAAGAACCCAGGCTGTACCAGGCCCTTGCCAAAGCAGTTGCGAACACGATTATGGCCCTCCCTATTGTCCTGGCCTGGGCCGTCATCTGGTTGTTACTGCTGATCCTGGAAGCGATCTTCAGCAAGAAACGGTCAGATGATTCCGATACCGCCTACAACCCCGAAAACATCGCAAAAACCGTTGCCGGTTACGGACAGTTCTCACTGTCCAGTGCCTTCTTCGAAGCCCTGCAAAAGGGCGTTCGCATGCTCGCCTTTTTGATTTTCCCGGCCATTGCCTGGGAACGGCTGGGTACCTTTGCCTCGATCAAAAAAGGCCTGGGCATTGCCCGAACCCATAAATCGGAATTTGCGGCAGGCTTCGTCCTGACCGAACTTGCAGCGCTGATTGTGTTTATCCCGCCGGCTATTCTGTTTTACATATCCCGGGAATTCGACGTCAGCTTTCCTGACGCCGTCTGGTTCGGAACCATGATTTACTGCGCCTTCGCCTGGAGCTTCGCGCTGTTTCTTGAGCAGATGTTTGTTGCTGAACTTTACCTCTGGCATCTGATCTGGGAGCGGGAAGTTGAAAACGCGGCCAGTGAAGGCAGGCGAAAGCCGCACCTTGTGGACGTCAAGCGGCCCTCAGTGATGGATGGCGTTGCCGATCTTTACCTGACCAGGTTGGGAGAAACGCCGGCGCGTTAACCCTGTTCCTCCCGCAGCTTCGCCCGAACATTCATCAACACCCGCCCATAACGGTTCTCGCCGCGCCGGTCGCGGCCGCAACCCCAGAAATAGTCGAAGTTGCTGTTCTCCACAATCTTCTGGTCGCCAGTGCCCAGCAGGGCTTTAGCCAGGTCCGGGTGGGTGCGGCAGCGGGTGTAAACGCCCCGGGTCATGATGGTTTCACGCACCTGCTTCCAGTCCTTGCGGAAGCTTTGATGGCGCTTGCGGCCCAGCTTACGCGCCTCGGCCGGCGACCCGGCCTGCCGGACTTTTTCCTGCATAACCTGATCGGTGAACTTCATGCCCTGGAAATAGTGTTCCACGGTTGGCCATTCCCTGCCCTCCAGATGAAAGCGGTAAGGCGCGTAGGTACTGAACTCGCTTTCCGGATCGGTTCGGGAGGTGAACAGATCGTTTTCGCCGTCGTCTGAAGGAAAAATGGCCATGGTGATTTACTCGGGGTCTGGTCGGTAAAACCGCTGAATGCTTGAGAAATCTAGTTGACCATTACCCTGCCCCGCATGCAACTCGTAAAGGTTGCGGGCCAGGGCGCCCAAGGGCACCGGCGAGTGGTTGGCGGTGGCGTTGTCCATGGCCAGGCCCAGATCCTTGGTCATCAGGTTGACCAGAAATCCACCGGCGTAATCCCTTGAGGCCGGCACACCTTCCATCACGCCGGGCCAGGGGTTGTAGCCGTTCAGGGCCCAGTTGCCGCCGGAACTCTGCTTCATGATTTCCGACAGTACCGCCGGGTCTAACCCGTTTTTCACGCCCAGTGCCAGTGCTTCGCTGGTGCCTGCCATCTGGATGGCCAGCAGCATGTTGTTGCAGATCTTAGCGATCTGGCCGGCGCCGCTTGGCCCGGCGTGGAAGATGTTCTTGCCCATGCCTTCCAGGATGGGTCGCGCCCGCTCGAAGGCATCGGGCTCGCCGCCGCAGATGAAGGTCAGAGTCCCTGCTTTGGCACCGCCGACGCCGCCGGACACCGGGGCGTCCAGGAAGGTAATCTCGGCCGAACGGGCGGTATCTGCAACCTTGCGGGAAGTTTCCGGCGCAATGGTGGAAGAATCAATCACCAGGGTAGCGGCGGGCAGGTGCGCCAGCAGGCCGTTTTCCCCCAGATACACGGTTTCCACATGCTGGCCGGCCGGCAGCATGGAGATCACCACCTCGGCGTTTTTGACCGCTTCCAGAACCGTGTCAGCGGTATTGGCACCCTCGTCGACCAGCGCCCTGACGGCAGTTTCGGAAAGGTCGAATACGGTCAGGTCGTGACCTGCCTTGAGCAGATTGCTGGCCATGGGGCCACCCATGTTGCCGAGGCCGATGAATGTGATTGTTGCCATGATGTGCTCCTTGTTGTTGTTCTGTTCGGCGTGATTCAGTCGGTAAAAAACGGTTCGATCCAGTCCGGATCCACCTGATCCAGCCTCGGGAAATGCCAGCGGGGCTGCCGGTCCTTGTCGATCAGCAGTGCCCGGACACCTTCAGCGAATTCCCCCATCACCAGGCAACGCCGGGACATCCGCAATTCGTTATCAAACACTTGCGACAGGCTGTCATGCGCGCTCCGGTAGTAGTGTTTCCAGTGCAGAGTGAGTGAAGCCGGGGAAGCCCGCTCGACGGTTTTGACGGCTTTGTTCAGCCAGTCGTCGTTACCAGCGTAATCCACCAGGTTATTCACCACCTCGGCCAGGGAATCAGCGTCCGTCATCGCCTGAATCACATCGAAATGCTCTCTCACTGGCGACGGCGGTTTCCGGGGCTGGCCGGCCCGCTCAAAGCGCCGCAGCACCTGGCTGACGCAGCCATGGGGATCGTGCCTCAGGTCTTTGGCGATAATGGCGCTTTGCACGTTACGGCGCTGTTCCTGGGGAATGAAGCGGTCCGCCAGCCCCAGGTAAATCGCGTCAGCGGCGTTCATGGCCATACCGGTCAGCCCCAGAAACAGCCCGGTGCGGCCCGGCATGCGGTTGAGAAACCACCCCGCGCCAACGTCCGGATACAGGCCGATGCCCACTTCCGGCATGGCCAGCCGGGACTGCTCGGTGACCACGCGATGGGAGCCCCCGGCCATCAAGCCAAGCCCGCCGCCCATCACGATGCCGTGCCCCCAGATCACGATGGGCTTGGGGAAGGTGTGGATCAGGTAGTCGAGGCGGTATTCGTCTTCAAAGAATTGCTCGCCCTCGGATTTCACCCCACCCGCCTTGACCGATTCGGTCATGGAACGGTAAAGCGCCACTATATCGCCACCGGCGCAGAAAGCCTTGTCGCCGGACCCTTCCAGCCAGACGGCGGCAATCCGGTCGTCCTGTGCCCACTGTTCCAACTGCGGCTGCAGCCGGTGAATCATATCCAGCGACAAGGCGTTCATGGACTGGGCCGCGTTCAGCCGGGCGACCCCAATCGTCCAGCCGCCGTGAGCCAGGTGTTCTTCAAAGATTACAGATTCATCGCTCATAGCTTATCGGCTCACCGGTTCTTCCATTCCGGGGTTCGTTTCTCCAGGAAAGCGTTGACGCCTTCGCGCTGGTCTTCGGTGCTGAACAGGTCCACAAACAGCTCACGCTCCATCCGCCAGCCGTCATCGTGGCTGCGGCCATTGCGGGCGCTCATGATCAGGGTTTTGCAGCGGGCTACAGAGGACGGGCTCTGTTTGCCGGTCATCTCCGCTAGCAGAAGGGCTTTTTCGAGGGATTGCCCATTGGCGACAACTTCTTCCACAAGGCCGATTTCCAGCGCCTTGTCGGCTTTCACCCGTTCACCACACAGGATCATACGCTTGGCCCAGCCTTCGCCCACCAGCCAGGGCAGGTTCTGGGTGCCGCCGGCACAGGGCAGCAGGCCGACCGTCGCTTCCGGCAGGGCCATCTGGGCCTGCTCTTCGGCGATGCGGATGTCGCAGGAAAGAGCGCATTCCAGGCCGCCGCCCATGGCGTAGCCGTTGATCGCCGCAATGGACACACCGCGGAACCGGGTCAGGGCATCAAAGGCCTGCCCGAAGGCCTGGGCCATGGCGTTGGCATTGCCGGCATCGCCATCGGCAAAGGTTTTCAGATCGGCGCCGGCAGAGAAAAATTTCTCGCCTTCGCCGGTGATCACCAGGGCGTAGATGTCCCGGTCGTCGCTCAGGCCTTCAACGATTTCCTGCAGGCGGCCCAGGGAGGCCAGAGTCCAGGTATTGGCCGGCGGATTGCTGATGGTGATCACCGCGACGTGGCCGCGTTTTTCCATCTGAATCAGTTCACTCATGGATTTTTCTCCGTTGTTGGAACGCAGCCGCTATTGAATCGCTTCCGCTACGCCGTCCATCAGCAGGCGGCGGGCGACAATCAGCCGCATGATTTCGTTGGTGCCTTCCAGGATCTGGTGTACCCGCAGATCCCGCACATAGCGTTCCAGCGGGTACTCGCGAATGTAGCCATAACCGCCGTGTAGCTGCAGGGCCTGGTTGCAGACTTCAAAGCATGCATCGGTGGCGAACTGCTTGGCCATGGCGCAATGCAGCGTGGCTTCCGGGTCGCCGGTATCCAGCTTGAAGGCGCCAAGCCTTACCATCTGCCGGGCTGCCACCAGTTGCGTCGCCATGTCCGCGAGCTTGAACTGCAGAGCCTGGAAGCTGGCCAGGGGCTGGCCGAACTGCTCCCGCTCATGCAGGTAATTGCGGGCCCTCAGCAGTGCCGCCTGGGCGCCACCGAGAGAACAGGTGGCGATGTTCAGTCGGCCGCCGTCCAGGCCTTTCATGGCGATTCGAAAGCCTTCGCCCTCTTCGCCAAGGCGGTTAGCCTCTGGCACGCGGACATTCTCAAAGGTCACCTGCCGGGTAGGCTGACTGTGCCAGCCCATTTTCTCCTCGCACTTGCCGTAGTGAATGCCGTCGGCATCGGCGGGCACCACAAAAGCGCTGACGCCTTTACTCCCGCTTTCCTGGCTACCGGTCCGGGCCATCACCACCAGCATCTGGGTAGCGCCGGCGCCGGAGATAAACACCTTGCTGCCGCTGATCAGGTAGCTGTCGCCGTCTTTTTCCGCGCGGGTGCGCAGATTACCGGCATCGGACCCGGCGCCGGGCTCAGTCAGGCAATAGGAGCCCAGCCATTCGCCGCTGGTCATGCGGGGGGCGATCTTGTCCTTCACCGGTTCACTACCAAAACTGGCTACCATCCAGGTTGCCATGTTGTGGATGGTAAAAAACGCGGCGGTAGACGGACAGGCTGCGGCCAGTTCCTCCACAATCACGCTGGTATCCAGCCGGGACAGGCCCAGCCCACCCTGGGCCTCGGGAGTGTAGATTCCACAGAAGCCCAGTTTGGCACCTTCGCGGATGACCTCTACCGGAAAGGTATGCTCCGCGTCCCATTTGGCCGCATGGGGCGCCATCGCTTTCTCAGCAAAGGACCGTGCGGCCTGGCGGAATGCCAGCTGGTCGTCTGTCAGGTCAAAATTCATGGGCTTACCTCATCGCATACGGATGGAGAAATTGGTTTCGGCCTGGGCATCGCTGCTGAACCAGCGGGCAGTCACGGTTTTGGTTTCGGTGTAGAAACGTACCGCCTGTTTGCCATAAGCGTGCTGGTCGCCGTAGAAAGAGCCTTTCCAACCGGTGAAGGAAAAGAACGGCAGGGGCACCGGAATCGGCACGTTGATCCCCACCTGGCCCACGTCGATCTCGTGCTGGTAGCGCCGGGCGGCGCCGCCGGAGCTGGTAAACAGGGAGGTGCCGTTGCCGTAGGGGCTGCGATTCACCAGTTCAATGGCGTCGCCCAGAGTGTCCACTTCCATGCAGGACAGCACCGGACCGAAGATTTCCTCCTTGTAGATTTCCATGTCTTCCGTCACCCCGGAGAAAAGCGTTGGCCCTACCCAGTTGCCGTTGGGCAGGCCGTCGACTTTGCAACCTCGGCCGTCCAGCAGCAGGTTGGCGCCTTCGGCTTCACCGCGGCCGATCAGGTGTTCGATTTTTTCCTTGGCTTTCCGGCTGATAATGGGGCCATAGCTGGCACCCGCTTCGTTCCAGGCGCCGGGCCTGGCAGCGGCCATAGCCTGTTTCAGCTCCGGTATCCACCGTTGGGCTTCGCCCACAAACACCGCCACGGAAATGGCCATGCAGCGCTGTCCGGCGGCGCCTACGGAAGCACCCACCAGGGCATTGATTACCTGCTGCTTGTCCGCGTCCGGCAGAATCACCATGTGGTTCTTGGCCCCGGCCAGGCTCTGCACCCGTTTCATGTGGCGGGTGCCGGTTTCATAGATATAACGCCCCACAGGCACAGAACCGACGAAAGACACCGCCTTGATGACCGGGTCGGTCAGCAGCCGGTCAACCTGTTCTTTTGCTCCGTGAACCACCTGCAGCACGCCCTTGGGGGCACCGGCTTCTTCAAACAGTTTCGCCAGGCGCATGGGGGTCAGCGGGTCCTGTTCGGAGGGCTTGAGGATGAAGGTATTACCGCAGGCAATGGCCAGAGGGAACATCCACAGGGGGATCATGGCCGGGAAGTTAAAGGGCGTAATACCGGCGCAGACACCCAGGGGCTGGGTAATGGAATAGGTATCGATGTCGCGGGCGACGTTCTCGACCGTCTCCCCCATCATCATGGAGGGAATATTGGCGGCGTGCTCCACCACTTCGATGCCGCGCCAGACATCGCCCTTGGCGTCTTCGAAGGTTTTACCCGTCTCGCTGGAGAGAATTTCGGCAATCTGGTCATGGTTTTCTTTAAGCAGCGCCTGATAGCGCATCATCACTCGCGCGCGTTCTGAAACCGGGGTCTCTTTCCAGATATGGAACATCTTACGGGCGCTTTCGATGGCGCGGGTCATCTCGTCAGCGGTGGTGCAGGGTGCTTTTGCAATCACTTCGTTGGTGGCGGGATCGGTCACATCAATCCACTGGTCGGTCTGGCTCTGGACGAATTCGCCCTCCAGGTAAAGCGGTACGTTTTTCATAATGTGTAGCCCTTAGTTGTTGTTGGTATGGGGAGAGTCATGCCTTGATGCTAGCACAGCGTTTTCCGGCGGCATGATTGACTAAGTTTCGTCCATAATGGATTATCTTACGATTCTGTAGCCAGCATCAGGGGCGCCATGACCAGAACCTCACAGTGGCCGGTGCCGCCGGACAGCATTCGCTACGTTATCCCCGGCCCCACCATTGGCACCCTGTCCCGACACCCACTGACTCGCGATCTTTATCCGCTTGCCTTCGGCCACTACCGCCGCGCTGCGGGCCACCACATGCATCGGGAACAGCATAATGATCACCTGCTGATCTACTGCACCGATGGCCAGGCGTTCCTGAACATTGAAGACCGGCCCTTTACGGTAAACGCCGGCGACCTGGTACTGATTCCTGCCGGGTCGACCCATCGCTACACGGCCGCCCCGGACAACCCATGGACAATCCACTGGGTGCACTACACCGGCCCGCTGGCTGATTCCTTCCGGGATTACATGGGCTTCAGCGCCGACTGCCATATCCAGGCCATCGGGCGGCAACCCCGGCTGCTGGTGGATTTTAACGGTCTGCTGTCGGTGCAGCAGACCGGCTTCCGCACCGCAGGGCTGGTGCACGTAGCCAACCGGCTACGCCAGTTGCTGGCGGGCGTGCCTCTTGCGGTGGATCAGATGGCCGACACCCGCCAACCGGACCTGGAGCTGATCGACAGCTTCATGCGGGAAAATCTGAACGAACGCATCACCCTGGGCCAGCTCGCGGAGATGACCGGCCTTTCCCCTACCCATTTCGCCACCTGCTACCGGGAAGCCACGGGCGTGTCCCCCATTCAGCACTTTCTGCATTTAAAAGTAGAGCGCGCCTGCCAGCTGCTGGATAGCTCCGACCACTCTTTTGCCAGCATCAGCCGGATGCTGGGCTATGATGACAGCTATTATTTCTCGCGGCTGTTCAAGAAAGTAATGGGGCAGGCACCCAGCGACTACCGTCACAGCCACCGGCACTGAGCATCCCTGGAACCGGCCTTAGACTTTGGTCGACATTAACCAGCGCTAACACGCCTGGCGGTTGGAAAACACAATCCAACCCCAACCCATGACGTACACAGACGGGTAAGTCTACGAACACTCACCGATGACAAAGGACATAAAACATGGCGAACGCAAAAGGTTACGCAGCTGAATCAGCCAATTCCCCACTGGCGCCCATCAGCTTTGACCGCCGTGAACCGCGCCCTGACGACGTATCGATTGACATCGATTACTGCGGCGTATGCCACACCGACATTCACTTTGCCCAGAACGATTGGGGCGTAAGCCAGTTCCCGGTGGTACCTGGCCACGAAATTATTGGCCGGGTGACCGCCGTCGGTCCTGAGGTGAAAAGCTATAAAGTGGGCGACATGGTTGGTGTCGGCTGCATGGTGGATTCCTGCCGTAGCTGTTCATCCTGCGAATCCGGTCTCGAGCAGTATTGCGCCGAAGGCATGACCGGGACCTACAACGGCGTTGACCGCCACGATGGCAGCATTACCTATGGTGGCTACTCCGACAAAGTGGTCGTCAGTGAACGCTTCGTGGTGAAGGTGCCCGAAAAGCTCGACCCGGCTGCCGCAGCCCCCATTCTCTGCGCGGGCATCACCACCTACTCGCCCCTGCGCCACTATGGCGTGAAGGCTGGCGATAAAGTGGGCGTAATCGGCATGGGTGGCCTCGGCCACATGGGCGTCAAATTCGCCAAGGCTCTGGGCGCGGAAGTCACTATTTTCACCCGCTCTGAGAGCAAGGTGTCCGAAGCCAAGAAGCAGGGCGCAGACCACGTTGTGATCTCGACCGACAAGAACCAGATGAAAGCCGTCAGGGAAACGTTCGACTTTATGCTGGACACAATCCCGGTTCAGCACGACGTCAATCCCTACCTGAACAGCCTGAAGGTGGATGGCGCGCACATTCTTGTGGGACTGCTGGACCCCATCGAGCCAGCCGTGCAGGCCGGCGCTCTGGTGGGCAAGCGCCGGGTACTGGCCGGTTCGCTGATCGGCGGCATGCCGGAAACCCAGGAAGTGCTGGATTTCTGCGCCAAGCACGACATCACCTGCGACGTTGAGATGCTGGATATCAAAAACATCAACGAAGCCTATGAACGCATGAAAAAAGGCGACGTGAAGTACCGCTTCGTGATTGATATGAACACTCTGAAAAACGGTTGATGACCCCGCCGCCGGATGCTCTCCGGCGGCTTTGCTTTTCCCTTCTGCCGACACCAATCGCTACAGAAAGCCCGTGGAGCGTTACCCGCAGTTGTTTTAGCCTGAAAGCCTGGGATACAAACATCTGAGGAACACGTGAACACCGGTATCCACCTACCGACACTGCTGATGCTGTCCGTCGCACTGAACGTCCTGATTGGGGCCCTGTTGTGGTGGATTTATCATTTGCGCGGCCAACAGCCCTGTTTCAGGTTGTGGGCCCTGGCCTGTGCAGCCTTCGCCGGAGGCAGCCTGCTTGCTGCTGCCCGCGAGTTGGTGGATGCTCCGTTTGTGACCGGTTTTGTCGCCCTCGCTTTCCTGGGCCTTTCGCCTCTGCTGGTATTAATGGGCCTACAAAGTTTCGCCCGGCTACCGCTGCGTCGACAGCGGCTGTTCCGGCGCGCCGCACTGGGCGCTTTTGCCGTCTATCTGTTACTTATCGGGGCGACCTTCTTGCCAGCGCCCACACTATCAAGAGGCGTAACGGCGCTTTTTTCCGCACTGGTGTTCAGCATTGCAGTCTATCGTCTATCAGTGATCGCCACACAGATTCAACTGCCCGTTCGCGTGTTGCAGGTACTTTTCACGGTTCATGGCATTCTGATGATGAGTCAGGCCCTGGTCATAACCGTGGACTTTCTCGGCAGCGGCGTACCGGGTCTGGATACCCTGCTTCGGGTGATTCTGATCAACCATATACTGCTGGCCACGGGCACCGCCCTGGCGCTGCCACTGATGGCTTTTTCGGTATCCGAGAACCGTTTGCGGGCCCTGGCAGAGCGGGACAGCCTCACCGGGCTATACAACCGGCGATCCGTCCTGCGGGAGGGCGCACGCGCTTTCAGCAAGGCGAGAGCAGGGAATTCAGCCCTGGCGGTTCTGATGCTGGACCTGGACCACTTCAAGCGTATTAACGATCAGTGGGGACACTCCATTGGGGATGAGGTGCTGCGCTTCGTGGCACGCACACTTGAAGATGAATTGCGGGATAACGATATTGTCGGCCGGGTTGGCGGCGAAGAGTTCATTGCGGTTTTGCCCCTCGCCCCGGGTGAAGACTTCACCCACATTGCCAATCGCCTGCTTGGCGCCATTTCCCGCCACGGCTCTGAAATCCGCGGGCGCCACATGGCACTGTCGGCAAGTCTCGGCGGCATCCTGATGAGTCCAAAACACCGCTCCCTCGCTGATATGCTGCAAGAGGCGGACATTGCTTTGTATACTGCCAAAAACAAGGGCCGCAACCGGGCCGAATTTCCGGAAAACACAGAACAGCCGGCGGTGGTGTAACCTCCGCAACCCCGCCGGTGGAGATTGTTGATGACAACAACGACGCCCACCGCAGACACCTCCCCCGTCTACACCGACATTGCCGGCGACATCGCTACAATTGTGATCAATCGAGAACACCGCCGAAATGCCGTTGACCGGGCGACCGCCGATGCCCTACGCGACGCCTTTGAAGCCTTCGAAAACAACGACTCCCTGAAAGTAGCCGTGCTCTGGGGTAAAGGCGGAAACTTCTGTGCCGGAGCCGACCTGGAAGCCGTAGGCGACCCGGCACGCCGCAACCACCTGGAACCCACCGGCACCGCTCCCGGCCCCATGGGCCCGTCCAGAATGGCCTTTACCAAGCCGGTGATCGCGGCGGTTTCCGGCTATGCGGTTGCGGGAGGCCTGGAGCTGGCGCTGATGTGCGATATGCGGGTTGCCGAAAAGTCCGCCGTGTTCGGGGTTTTCTGCCGCCGCTGGGGCGTTCCATTGATCGACGGAGGCACCGTGCGGCTGCCAAGAATTGTCGGCCACGGCCAGGCCATGGACATGATCCTGACCGGCCGACCAGTCGCCGCCGATGAAGCCCTGGCCATGGGGCTGGCGAACCGGATCGTACCGGACGGCGAGGCCCGGGAGGCAGCCGAATCCCTGGCCCGACAGATTGCAGGCTTTCCCCAGCGATGTTTGCGCGCGGATCGGGCGTCGGCGCTTAACCAATGGGGCCTGACACTGGGTGACGCCCTGGTTGCAGAAGGCGCCGGCGGCTACCCTGTAGTCTTTGAAGAAGCGATCGAGGGTGCGCGCCGGTTCGCCGGCGGTGCCGGTCGGCACGGAGCTTTTAATAACCCCGACAATAACCCCGGCGAGCCCCTATGAGACTGGTCTGCATATCAGATACCCACAGCATGCATCGCGAGATACAGGTGCCGGACGGTGACATACTGATCCACGCCGGGGACTGTCTGGGGGTGGGCACCCTTGAGGAACTGGAAGACCTGGACAACTGGTTTTCCGAGCAGCCCCACCGGCATAAAATCCTGATCGCGGGCAATCACGACTGGTGCCTGCAGGATGAGCCAGCAGACGCGGAAGGTTTAATCAGGAATGCGACTTATCTTCGCGACTTTGGCATTGACATCGAGGGCCTCAAATTCTGGGGAAGTCCCTGGACACCGATATTTTTTGACTGGGCCTTCAACCTGACGCGAGGCCCGGCCATTGCCGAGCGCTGGGAGCAGATTCCGGCGGACACCGATGTCCTGATTACCCATGGCCCACCCGCGGGCATTCTCGACCAGGTTATGACAGATACCCATGTCCAGTCGGTCGGATGCGACGATCTGACCCGGGAACTGGAACGCTTACGGCTGAAAATACATGTGTTCGGACATATTCATGAAGGCCATGGCCAGCAAAAAATCGATGACTGCCTGTTCGTTAACGCCAGCACCTGCAATGGCAGCTTCAGGCCGCTGAACCCGGCAATTGTGGTCGATCTGTAGGCCGTCCCCTTCAGCGGTCTGCAACCACGCGTTCAATCGCACCGCGAAGTTCAGGGGATTCCGGTTTTACCTGGCTGGGAAAGGTCTCAACAACCTCGCCCCGGGCATTCAGCACATATTTGTGGAAATTCCAGCGGGGCTGAGTGCTCTGGCTGTTGATGGCCTGGAACACCGGATTGGCCTCGCTTCCGGTGACCGCGGTGGGCGCAATCATGGTGAAAGTCACACCGTAATTCTTGAAACAGACGCTGGCCGCTTCGGCCTCGCTGTCTGCTTCCTGGCGGAAATCATCGCTGGCGAAGCCAACCACCACCAGGCCTTTGCCGCTGTACTCCTTGTGCAGGGATTCCAGGCCGTCGAACTGACCCGTAAAGCCACAGCGACTGGCGGTGTTGACCACCAGCATGGGTTTATTGCCGGCGATCTCGCACAGATTGACGGAATCCGACGAGTGCAGCTTGCGCAGATCATGGTTGAGATAGGCCGGGCATTCCGCCGCCAGGACCGGTGATGAGAGAAGCATCAGAAGGGTCGAAAAAAGGGCAATCAGGGCTCGCATGGCCACGTCTCCGGGAAGCAAACTGTCGTAAGATAAGTTACGCTCTGAACCGGTAAACAGTTTCACCCGCCCCAGCGCCCAGGCGCTAAAACACGTTGACGACATGACGGCTGATGCCAATCCCTCACAGCAACCGAACTCGCCGCCGGGCACGGCGGACCTGAACGATCCGCTGTACTACCGTACGAATTTCGAGACGGTGATTCGCTGGGTGCGTCAGCATCACAGTGACCTGCTGCTGAACACCGAACAGCGACTGATCGACAGGCTGATGGCTCTGTCTCCCGATGCCAGGGCTTTGCTCGCGCGAATGGTCATGCGCACCGGCGAGGTCTTCCGGGTGGAAAAGCTCCACTATCCGGAACTGACCCAGCCCGTGCCAGAGGCCATGGCATGGCTGGTAAAAGCCGACTGGGTCGACCCCGCGCCGGACATCCCGACCACAGATCTGTTTCGTCTGTATACGCTGGCCGAGCTAAGGCTGGCCATGGCTGACCGGATTGCAGCATTGGGCCTGAAACCTTCGGCGCCCAAAAGCCAGCTAAAAGAGGCCGTGCTTGAAGCCTACCCGGATCCTGAACCTGTCAGCGAGTGGTTGCCTGCCCTGGAAACACAGGTGGTCAGGCTTCGCCATATGGCCCTGTTCGACCGGCTGCGGCTGATGTTTTTCGGCAACCTGCGCCAGAGTTGGTCGGACTTTGTGCTGGTGGAGCTGGGGCATTCCCAATATGAGCAGGTGCCCTTCACCCCCGAAGCCCGGGCTTTCGGCACCCGCGAGGAAGTAGACCGCTACCTGCTACTGCACCAGTGCCGGGAACGGCTGGATCAGGGCGAGCCGCCAGACTCGATAGCGGAGGATATACCGGCAGCTTCCGACAACGCCTGGCTGGAAAGCCGTCGCGGGCGACTGCTGTTTGAGCTGGCCCGGCAGGCCGAGCGCAAAGGGAATACCAATCTTGCGCTGGAAGCCTATGAGCAAAGCCGCCACCGGGAAGCCAGGCTGCGCCAGCTGCGACTGCTGGAGCGTCAGAAACGCTTCGGCGAGGCCTGGCAAAAGGCAGAGCAGGCCGCGGAAAGACCCCGCAACGACGCCGAAGTCCAGGGCCTGAAACGGCTGATGTCGCGGCTGGCCCGAAAGCTGGATCGGCCAGTCCCGACCCCGAAACCCAGACCCGACATTCCCCGTTTCAGCCTGACCCTGGACAACCCCTCCGGGCATTCCGTGGAATGGCGGTCCATGGAACATCTCCATGCGCCGGAAGCGCCAGTCGCCTATGTGGAAAACACCCTGATTAACGGCCTGTTCGGCCTTCTTTGCTGGCCCGCGATTTTTGCCCCGATACCCGGTGCCTTCTTTCACCCGTTTCACACTGGCCCCGTGGATTTATATCGGGAGGATTTTCTGAGCCGCCGGGAGGCGCTGTTTGCCGACTGCCTCGCGCATCTGGAGAAGGGAACCTACCCGGACGTCATCCGCTCCACCTGGAAGCGGAAATACGGTATAGCCTCGCCTTTTGTGATCTGGCCGGTGCTGAGCGAATCACTGCTGGAGCTCGCGCTGGGGTGTATTCCAGCCAGTCATCTAGCCAAGATGTTTGAGCGCCTGATGGCGGATCTGCGTATTCATCGCAGCGGCTTCCCGGATCTGATCCGCTTTGAGCCGGACCATGACGATCCCGATCGGCGCTATGAAATGATTGAAGTAAAAGGCCCCGGCGACCGCTTGCAGGACCACCAGACCCGCTGGCTGGAATACTGCGTTGAGCATGCCATACCGGTGTCCGTTTGCTATGTGCGCTGGCAGGAGGCATAGCGTTGACCGCTTACAAGGTCTCCGTCAGAACCCTGTGCGAATTCGCCGCGCGCCAGGGCGATCTGGACCTGCGCTACACCCCGGCACCCACCTCCGAAGAAGGCATTGCCGGCCACAGCGCTGTTCAGGCCCGACGCGGCCCGCGCTATCAGAGTGAAAAACCCCTGGCAGGCCAGTGCGGCAATTTGCGGGTCAGCGGACGCGCCGACGGCTGGGATCCGACCAGGGGCCGCCTTGAAGAAATCAAGACCCATCGTGGCGACCTGTCCCGGGTGCGCGAAGCCCAGCGACATCTTCACCGCGCCCAGCTTCGGGTCTACGGCGCCTTGCTGTGCCGGGAGGAAAAGCGCAAGGACATTGAGCTGACTCTGATCTATTACGATGTGGGCAAAGACAAGGAAACACCCGTTACCGAATCGGCCACTGCCGACGTGCTTTGGCAGGAACTGGAACAGCTCTGCGCCCTTTATGCTGGCTGGGCCGAACAGGAACAGGCTCATGAACAGGCAAGAAACGAGTCTCTTAGCGCTTTGCGCTTTCCCTTTCCCGATTTCCGACCCCAACAGCGGGCGCTGTCGGAAACCGTTTACGTCAACAGTGTGCGCGACCAGTCCCTGCTACTGGAAGCCCCAACCGGGCTGGGCAAAACCATGGGCACCCTGTTTCCCGCACTGAAAGCGATGCCGGTCGCCAGGCAGGACCGGCTGTTTTATCTGACCAGCCGCAACACCGCCCGCCAGGTCGCCATCGAAGCGGTGGGGAAACTTGCCGATGCCCAGGCGGAACCGCTCAAAATCCGCACCCTGGAACTGGTGGCCAAGGATCACGCCTGTGAACACCCGGACAAGGCCTGCCACGGCGACTCCTGCCCGCTGGCCAAAGGCTTTTTTGACCGGCTGCCAGAGGCACGACAGGCTGCCGCCAATCACCCGGGCATTCTGAGCCGCGAGGCCATGGCCGGCATCGCCTCAGATTTCCGGATCTGCCCTTACTTTCTGGCTCAGGAGATGGCGCGCTGGTGCGATCTGGTCGTCGCCGATGTAAACCGGATGTTCGACCAGTCAGCTCTGCTGCATGCGCTGGTCCGCCAGAATGACTGGAACGCCGGGCTGCTGATTGACGAAGCCCACAACCTGGTGGACCGGGCCCGGGGCATGTATTCCGTCACCCTGAGCCAGCGCCGCCTGCTGAGAATCAAAAAGCAGGCGCCGAAAAGCCTGAAAGCCGGCATGGACGGCGTGGCCCGGGCCTGGCAGGCATTGATCCGCGAAGAAGCGCCGGACATTGGCGAACCGCCGGTCAATCTGACCAACCTGCCCGCCAGCCTGACCGGTGCCCTGAACCGGCTGGTCTCCGCCATCAGCGATTACCTGGCGGACAATCCGCCGGACCTGGCTCTGCAGGAGCTGCTGTTCGAGTGTCTGGCTTTTTCGAAACTGGCGGATGTTTTCGGCGACCACTCCCTATGCGAACTGGCGAGGCCCGGGCGAGGCGATGCCCGACTGTCGATCCAGAACCTGATTCCGGCGGACTTTCTGGCGCCGCGCTTTGCGGCCGCGCATAGCGTCCTGCTGTTTTCCGCCACCCTGTCACCGGGGGAATATTACCGGGACCTGCTGGGCCTGCCGGAAGAGACCCTGTTCCGATCGCTGCCTGGGCCGTTCAGCGCCGACCAGCTTCAGGTGCATTTCACCCCTCACATCAGTACCCGCAAACTGGACCGACAGGGGTCTCTTGGCCCCATCGCACAGCTGATCGCCCGGCAGTACCGGGAAAAACCGGGCAACTATCTGGCCTTTTTCAGCAGCTTTGCCTATCTCAACCAGGTCAGCGAGACCCTGGCGCAATCTGCACCGGATATTCCCCAGCGGGTCCAGCGTCCGGGCATGTCGGCCCAGGAGAGGCAGGAGTTTCTGGAGGCGTTTGCGGAAGACAGCAGCGGGGTTGCCTTTGCGGTGCTTGGCGGCATTTTCAGCGAGGGCATCGACCTGCCCGGCAATAGACTGATCGGCGCCTTTGTGGCCACACTGGGCCTGCCGCCCTTCGACAACTGGCACGAAATCCTGCGCCAGCGGCTGGACCAGCGTTTTCAGGCGGGACAGGCCTATACCTATCTCATACCGGGCATGCAGAAAGTCGTGCAGGCAGCCGGCCGGGTCATCCGCACCCAGGAGGATCAAGGGGTAATCTGGCTGGTGGACGACCGTTTTCTGCAGTCTGGCGTACGCTCATTGCTGCCCGGCTGGTGGCAAGCAAACCACTGACACCGGTACAGATCAGTCTGGCCGGTATCTGGCCTCCATCCGGTCAATGGTTCCGTCGTCCCACATCTCACGCAGGGTCTCATCAATTCGGGGAAGCAGGTCGGTAAACTCTGATTTTTTGCTGATCATCAATCGGAACTCAATGTAACCTAGCCCGACATCCGGCACCTCAACAATCCTGTCACCGTAACCCAGCTCGGAAATATAGTGTCTGGTCACATCCACAACCTGCGGGAACAGGTCGCCCCGCCACCGTAAACAGGCCAACCGGTGAAAATGCCACAGGCACCTCGCCAGCGTCTGCATAGGCCCTGCGTGTGGGCGTAGAAAACGTGATCATGGCATCGCTAGAGCCGCTCTCCACCGAAAACTGAGCCCGCTGCCACGGCTCCCAGACAAAGTCGACGGGCACATCAAGCCGGGCGCCCAGCGCTTCGTTCATGATATCCACATAAAGGCCCCTGGCTTGCCCGTCCTCGGTGTAGATGAAACGCGCAAAGGAGTCATAAACGATGGAAAGAGCAGGCTGATCAGGCTTTGCAGCAGCCGTCATCAAACCGGCATGGGAGAGCAGGAACGCCGCCAGCGCCAGCATAATCAAACGATCAGGTTTTACAGGAATTACCGCAGTCACCCTGTGTTTCGTTATTTTTGTCGCGGATCATTACAATTCACTTTCTTGTACTTTACGCGAAAGAACTCATCATTGGACCTGCAAGGAAACGGCAACCGAATTTGTTATCCTTGCAGCTATTCCCAAACCGGAGTCTTTAATGTTGCATTCATCCCCCGAGCCCGACGGCTCGTCATCGAGTCGGGCTGTTCCCTATTCACTACTGGAGCTGGCCTCAGTCAGGGAGGGCGACTCTGTTGGCCAGACCCTTGCCAACAGCGTGGCCTACGCGAAACACGGCGAACAGTTGGGGTTCAATCGTTTCTGGCTGGCTGAGCACCATAATATGGAGGGCATCAGCAGTTCGGCAACCTCGGTACTGATCGGGCACGTGGCAGGTGCAACGAAGACGCTCCGGGTAGGTTCCGGCGGCATCATGCTGCCCAACCATCCGCCGCTGGTGGTGGCCGAGCAGTTTGGCACCCTGGAAAGCCTGTATCCGGGACGGATCGACCTGGGCCTGGGCCGCGCGCCGGGCACTGACCCCATTACCAGCCGAGCGCTGCGACGGGAACATCTGGGCGCGGAACAGTTTCCGGACGATGTGGCAAAGCTGCAGACGCTGCTTGGCCCCCTCAAGCCCGGCCAGCAGGTGAAAGCGATTCCCGGTGCCGGCACCAATGTACCGATCTGGCTGTTGGGTTCAAGCCTCTACAGCGCGCAACTGGCGGCCCAGCGGGGATTGCCCTACGCCTTTGCCGGGCACTTTGCGCCGCGCCTGTATCGGGAAGCAATCAGCCTTTACCGCAATCAGTTTCAGCCATCCGAGACCCTGAAAAAGCCGTACGCCATGCTGGCGGTACCGGCGATTCCTGCGGATACAGACGAGGAGGCGCGGTTCCTGGCCACCACCAGCTATCAGCGTATTCTGTCCCTGTTCCGTGGCCAGCCGCTGTGGATGAGGCCACCGGTCGAATCCATGAACGGGCTGTGGAACAGTGGTGAAAAAGCGGGGGTTCAGGATTTTCTGTCGTTGCAGCTGTTGGGCAGCGCGGAAACGATTCGCAAGCAGCTGGATCGTTTGCTGGCGTCGGTTGAAGTGGACGAGCTGATGTTCACCATTGATCTTTACGATCCGGAGAAGCGTCGACACGCTCTGGATATTCTTGCCGCTACCCGCCCCGAGGACCGGGAGAAAAACAGGAGCCTTTCATGACACGCCAGATACATCTATTCCTGTCTCACGGCCTGGAAAGCGGGCCGAACAGTACCAAGGTGACAGCTTTGAAGGCCGAAGCCGAGACCTTTGAGGGCGTCACGGCTATTGCGCTGGACCATCGCAGCACGAATGATCCGTCCACCCGATTGAAGCAGATGCGGGCGGCGATAGACGAGTCCGGTGCTAAGCCTGAGAACATTATTCTGGCAGGCTCCAGCATGGGCGGCTGGGTCTGCGCGCAGACCAGTGCGGATACACCAGTTCTGGGCTGCTTTCTGATGGCCCCGGCGCTGAACATGAAGGACTATCCCGGTTCCAGCCCGACCATTCAGGCTCGGCATACGCAGATTATTCATGGCTGGCATGATGATGTGGTGCTCCCGATGCCGGTCATCGAACTGGCAATGGATCAGGATTTGCCGCTGCTCGCCCTACCTGATGGTCACCGGTTGCAGGAGAGTTTGCCCCGGGTAGTGTTGGAGTTCCGCCGCTTTTTAACTGATTGCCTGTCCGACTGAGGGTGTAGCGAGCAAGCAGGTAGGGCTTTGCAGAACACGCTGTAAATACCCCTGCGGGGTCCGGCCCGCAATCACAGATTGCGGTCGTGAGTCTGTCGCATGAAGCTTCGCTTCATAAACGCTCGGCCTCACCCCTGTACGCTCGGCCTCCGCCATCCATGGCTCCGGACGGTTCTGCAAAGCTCTACCCGCTTGCTCACCCGTGAACTCTTACAGGCATCAGGATTAGGACAGTAAACGCGCCAATCCGGAAGCCCTCACAACACTTCGACCAACCGCTTCTCTAAGAACAGCTTCCTGTGGGACAGCCAGGCTTAACCAGTGCCGGGCACGAGTGATTCCTGTGTAGATCAACTCCCTGGTCAGGACCGGAGTGAGGCGATCGGTAATAACCAAACAGGCATGGGTGAATTCGGAGCCCTGGGATTTATGCACCGTCATGGCGTAGACGGTTTCCAGGGACTGCAAACGGCTGGGAGATATCCAACGGATGGTGCCGCTGCCGTCGCTGGACGGAAATGCGACCCTCAAGGTCTGGACCGGATCTCCCTGTTCATCGCGATCCCACGGAACGCTTAGCGTTACGCCGATATCGCCATTCATCAATCCAAGGTTGTAATCATTGCCGGTGACCAGCACTGGTCGGCCGGCGTACCAGCCTTCGGTTTTATCGATGAGTCCTGACGCTCGCAGTTCAGCGGCTACCTGGCGATTCAAGCCATCCACACCAAAGGGACCTTTGCGCAAGGCGCAGAGTACCTGGAACTGACTAAAAGCACTCAGCACATTGGCGGCCCAGAAATCCCATTTTGGACGGTCAGCCTCTGAATCGGTGGCCTCTGGACGTTGCTCAGACATGATTCGCAAATAGTGTCCGTAACCCACGGGGGCGGCCACTGCTTCGCCGTTCACAACGCGGCCTTCACCGGCATTGGCGAAGGCCCGGGCGCTGCCGCTGCGGGCATGGCGGGCAAGCGGTATCAGGGCATCCGGTACAGAGGGGCTTTCCGCTGGATCGGACATCAAGGCGGACCGGCCGAGCCAGGCTACGTCCGGAAAATCCTGGGACTGACACTGCTTTATCAGATGCTTATCAAATCGCCCTTCGTTAGTGGCCATGGCCAGCACGCCGATGCCGCTGTGTTCGTCGAAGCGGTAGCTTTTGCGCAGCATGCCGACGGCCTGGTCCAGGGGTTGGCCTTCGGTGTCAGCCAGTTCATCGGGCAGTTGGTAACCGGTGACTGTCTTCAGCCAGTCCAGGGTTTCCGGGCGGTAGTGGCCGTCGTTGGCCCGCTGGCAGAGTTCGCCCAGTACGGCACCGGCATCCACGGACGCCAGCTGGTCCTTGTCCCCCAGCATGATCAGGCGGGCGGTTTCCGGCAGGGCGCTGAACACCGATGCCATCAGGTCCACGTCCACCATGGAGGCTTCGTCGATCACCAGGATGTCCAGCGGTAGCGGGTTGTCTTCGTTGTAGCGGAACTGGCGCGAACCCGGTCGGCTGCCCAGCAGGCGGTGCAGGGTGGTGACTTCCGTGGGAATGGCAGATGCATCCGGCGCGCCGGGCAGTGAATTCAGCGGTACCTTGCTCAGCGCACCACCGATGGATTCGCTGAGCCGGGCGGCGGCTTTGCCTGTGGGGGCCGACAGGCGAATTCGCAAATATGGATCTTCCGGATCCGCGTTCGGGCTCTGGCTGGCCATGGATTGAAGGGCGGCCAGCAGGTTCAGAACGGTGGTGGTCTTGCCGGTACCCGGGCCGCCGGTGATCACGCTGAAGCGGTTGCGGGCGGCCAGGGCACAGGCAACTTTTTGATAATCGACTTCGCCTTTCTTTCCGAAAAGTGCGTCCAGGGCCCGGGAAAGCTGCTGGTCATTTTCCCTGGCGCCGGGGCTGAACCGAAGCCGGATGCCAGCGGCGATCGCCTGTTCGTAGCGCCAGAAGCGGCGCAGGTAGAGCCGGGTACCCTCCAGAACCAGGGGTGTGGAATGGCTGCCATCGCTGACGGCATTGCTGTTGCGGATGGACTCGATCAACTGGTCAGCGGTCGTATTCTGGAACAGATCCGCCGGTCGCCACAGGCTGTCCGGCGCTTCGGCCAGTTTCGCCGCGCCCTCTGGTGGCATTACCAGGGTGGCTTCGGCATCGGCGCACAGGTGACTAAGGTCAAGGCACACATGGCCACGGCCGACCTGGTGGGACACCATAGCGGCGAGTACGGCCAGCTGCCCGGTCGGGGCATCGTTGTTTTCGGCCGAAATCGTGCAGACAAATTCAGCAAAGGCGTGATCAAGCGCCCTTAGCCAGCCCAGTTCGACCCAGTAATCCAGCATTTTCAGAGCGGAATCGAGGTTCATACCGCCACCTCCGGCTGGCCGCAGAACAGACGGTCCAGAGATTCGATCAGGGCCTTGGCCGGGCGCTCGGTGAAGCCTCCGGCGCCTGGTGAGTCGCAGCCCCGCAGGAACAGGTAGACCGCACCGCCCACGTGGGTGTCGTAGTCGTAGTCCGGTAGCCGGGCTTTCAGCAGACGGTGCAGGGCCAGCAGATAGATCACGTATTGCAGGTCGTAGCGGGATTCCAGAATTTTGGCCCGCATGGCAGCCGGCACATAAGCACTGTCGTCGTCCCCCAGGGTGTTGGATTTGTAGTCCAGGACGTAATACCGGCCCTGATGCTCGAACACCAGGTCGATAAAGCCTTTGAGCATGCCGTTGAAGGTGGTGTCGTGAGCACGGGGACGGGGTTCCCCGTTCAGGGTGCCCTGCTGCACCAGCCGGTCCAGTTTTACGGTGTTGACCTGGCGGCTTTCGAACCAGAATTCCAGTTCCGGGCGCGGATCGGCCAGCGTCGCCAATGCGCAAGTCTGGTCAGAATCCGGCAGTGGAATGTCCATGGTAAGCAACTTCAGTACCCAGTCATGCAGCACGTCTACCCAGTCATCCCAATGGCGAAGCTGGCAGCGGCGAACCAGCAAAGCGTGCAACTCATCCGGCTGCGCGACAACTCGATCAAAGCCTTTGGTGGCACACCACTCAAGAATGTCGTGAAGGAAGGTGCCGGGGCCGGAGCCTTTGGGGAAGGCGTGTTTGCCTTCGGGCTGAATCGCGGGGGATAAAACCTCTGCAGGGAAGGATCGTTCCTCTTCTTCCCGCAGGTTTTCCTGTTCCGCATCTTCACTGGCGGGCTGGAAATCCCCGCTGAAGCCGCTCAGGGCGCCGTAAGTGATGGCGGAGTAGCTGGCAATCCACCAGTTTTCCCGGGCTTCCCTTTTGGGTTCCAGGGCCGGGCCCAGGGGCGGCTCCGGTTCACCGGCGTAGGCGATATCGTCCGGCTCCGGCGCAGGAATAATGCGGATGTCCGGCTGTTCAGCGGCCATGGCCTGCAGCAGCGGCGTCAGATCGCCCTCGTTGGGCTCGCCGGAATCGCTGATCAGGTGGCCAAGGCCGCTTAAGTGCCAGTTCTTGATGCCGGCAGCGCCCACCCAGGTGGCGTGGCGGGCGCGGGTCAGGGCTACATAGAGTTTACGGATGTCCTCGCCCAGGCGTTCGCGATCCGCCATCTGCAGGCTCTGTTCGTCCGGCTCCAGAGAAATTCGCAACCGGCCCTGTTCGTCATGGTAGGCCAGGTAGTTCTGCCCGACTTTTTCCCGTCGATGTTCGGTGGCGAAGGGCAGAAACACCAGCGGGTATTCCAGACCCTTGGACTTGTGCACGGTGACCACTTTCACCAGGCCGGAATCGCTTTCCAGGCGCATGGTGCGGTGTTCGCTTTCGTCATCAGACTGCTGCAGCAGCTCGGTGAAGTGGTGAACCAGCGCGTGCTCGCCGTCCAGTTGTTGGCTGTCTGCCTGCAGCAGTTCAGCCAGGTGCAGGATGTCAGTCAGCGCCCGCTCACCGCCCTGGCTTGCCAGCAGCTTGGCGGGTACTTCGAAGTCCATCAGGAAGCGGCGCAGCATGGGCAGTACGCCCTGGTTCTGCCAGAGTTCGCGATAGTGCTGGAACCGCTCGATTTCCCGGTCCAGGGCGTTTTCATCGCTTAGCAGCCGGTCCAGTTGGCTATGGGACAAACCGAGGGACGGCGTGGCCAGGGCGCCGCGAAGCAGCGAGAGCTGACCGGGTTCGGCGCAGGCGTGAAGCCATTGCAGCAGCTCGACCGCTTCCGGTGAGTTCAGCACTGAATTGCGGTCGGACAGATAGACGCTGCGAATGCCCCTTTCAGCCAGGGCCCGGCGAACCGCTTCGGCCTCGTCACGCTTGTTGACCAGAATGGCCACGTGCTCCGGGCGCAGAGGCTCAAGATCGCCAATGTCCGATTGAGAGCGAAAACCGGCTCTACCCTGCTGTCCCAGAGTCAGTAACCGGGCGATTTCCGTCGCGCAGGCGCCGGAAAGTTGGGATTTGGCATCGCCCTTGGTGACGCCTTTGTCAGAACCCTCATCGCCGCCCAGGGTCCAGAAAGTCAGTGGTGTGGTCGCCTCGCCATCCACCCACCAGTCACGGTCGCTGCCTTTGGCGTTCACCGGTGTGAAGGGCAACGGATTTCCGGCGTCGGTGCGGAACAGGAAGGCGCCCTCGGCCTTGGCCTGGTCCCCATGGGCGAAGACCTGGTTCACCCCCGCCACCATGGCTTTGGACGAGCGGAAGTTGGTGCCCAGAGTGTAGGTGCGGTCGCTGACCGAATGCCGGGCGTCCAGGTAGGTGTAGATGTCCGCGCCCCGGAACTTGTAGATGGCCTGTTTGGGGTCACCGATCATCAATAGGGTGGAATCGGGATTGTTCGCCGCCACCTGATAGATGCGGTCGAAGATTCGGTACTGTACCGGGTCCGTGTCCTGGAATTCGTCGATCATCGCGACCGGGAACTGGCGGGCGATGGTGGCCGCCAGCCGCTCGCCCTGGGGACCGCCCAAAGCTTCATCCAACCGGGTCAGCAGGTCATCGAAACCCATGGTGGCCAGGCGCTGTTTCTCGGCGTGCAGGCGCCGGGCAATCCAGCGCACGGCGTGATTGAGCATGGCCGGGCCAGGTTTGGGCAGATCCGCCAGCGCCTGTTTCAGGGCGTTGATTTCATCCATGGCCGGATGATGGGGCGGCGGTTCGTCCCCGGTCCACTTGCTGGCGAAGCCTTCAGCATCTAGATACTCGTAGCCTTTCAGCTCACTTTTCACCAGGCCTTTGGGTTCGTCCGCATCCGAGGTGGCCCAGTCCCGCAGGTAGTTTACGGCGCTCTGGATGGTGTTTTTGGTGCCGCCGTGGAGAGGTTTGGGCTTGGGTTTTGCGGTATTTTCCAGCAGTTCGGTCAGCTCGTCACACCACTGGGCCCAGGGCTGCTTCAGTTCCCCGAGCACCCGGCGCTTTTCCTCCAGCGCCTGCCCCACTGCCTGTTCCGGCGACAAGGGATTGTCCGGCAACCCGTCCACATGGGGCAGCAGGTTGCGCACGGCTTTGCGCAGGCTTTCCGGGTCTGTCCAGTTTTCCAGCACCGCGTCGATCATTTCCGGCGGTGTGGGGTAAACAAAGGTGCGCCAGTAATCCCGCGCCACTTCATCCAGCAGTTCGGTCTGGTCGGTTTCCAGGGTCTGGCGGAACAGGCTGCCGCTGTCGAAGGCGTGCTCGCTGAGCATGCGGTTGCACCAGCCGTGGATGGTGGATACTGCCGCTTCGTCCATCCATTCGGCCGCTAATAATAGCTTGCGCTGGCAGGCCGGCCAGTCGGCCGTTGGGCACTGGTTGCGCAGATTGATTAGCGGATCGCTGGTGTCGGTGGCGATATCCGCCAGGTCCGGCTCCTTACCGAACAGCGCGGCGGCCTCGGTCAGACGGGCGCGGATGCGGTCCCGCAGCTCCTTGGTGGCGGCTTCGGTGAAGGTCACCACCAGCAGGTTTGGCGGCATCACGCCGTCAGTGAGCGGCTGTTCTGATTCCCGATGGCCCAGCACCAGGCGCACATACAGCAATGCCAGGGTGAAGGTCTTGCCGGTACCGGCACTGGCTTCAATCAGCCGGCTGCCTTTCAGCGGCAAGGTCAGCGGGTCGAGGGTGCGCACCTGTTCGCTCATCGGTTCTATCATCAGCCGCGCCCCCCGTGCTCACATTGCCAGAGAGGTTCATACAGATCACGGACCAGCGCAGGAAAATCACCGGCACCGATCAGGGCTTCAAAATCCGGAAAGGCCCGGCCAAGGTAGGCGCCGCGATAGGCCAGGGTGGCATCGAATGCCTGTTCGGCCCTTTCCAGACCCAACTCTTCACTGCCCTCTTTTTTGGGCGGATGCAGGCCGCGCAGGTAGGCGTAGGCGGTGCCGGGTTCGACTGGTAAGGGCGTGGTCTGGCCCGCGATCCAGTAGTTCAGGATTCCATCCATTAATGCCCTCGCCTGTTCCCGCCCAACGGGTGGCAACAGCACTTTACGGTTTTCCTCTTTGCCCAGAACCAGAGTATGAAAATCCTCATGGAGACTGCATCCGGCCAGGTGAATTACCCAGTCTTCCAGTAACGAGGCGTACTTCAGCGCTTTGGCGCCGCCGTTCTTCTCCAGCAGGCTGCTACTGGCAATGACCACCCGGCAGGCAGCGCCGTCCGGACGGGTCCGGAGCTGACCAATTCGATCGGCCACCGCCACTTCATGATGCTGTTCGCTTTTGAATGACCGTCGGAAATTCCAGGCCTGGCCCAGCTCTTCCGGCCAGTCCTGCAGGGCTTCCCGGTAACGGCGGAACAGGTCCGGCATGCGGCTGACAATCTGCTGTTCGGCTACCTGCTCGGTTGATGCCATGCCCAGATCGCCCCTGGCTCGCATACGCTGAAGCCGGTCCTGCAGGCGCTCCTCCAGATTCGACTCGTCGGTGGCTTTTACCACTGCCTGATCAATCAGTTCCCGTTCCAGCGCCCAGTGTTGCAAACCATCCAGCCTGAAGGTTTCGTTGTCGGTGTCCTGGGCCTGAACGTTGATGAACTGAACCTGCAAACGGCGCCGGTAGAAGGTATCCACCGGAGCTTTCAAAAACACGGCCAGTTCCGACAGGGTCAACGGTGCCGCCGGTGCCAGGTAGTCCAGCGGCCGGTTTTCGTCGGCTTCGACGGCCTGATGGGCCTGTAGCCATTCGTGGTCGTAGCTGAACAGTCCGGCCCGACCCGTTCCCTCAACAGGAAAATACTCACGGCTGAAAGGTTGCAGCGGGTGCCCGGTGGTCAGGGCGCCAGAAGCCTTGCCTCCGGACTTCGTCGACCAGACCGCGTCCAGATGGTCCCGTAACTGGGCCACCAGCACCGAAGGCGGCCGCTCGGAATCATCACGGATACTGTGGCCGACCCAGCTGATGTAAAGCTGCTCCCGGGCCGACAGCAGGGCTTCCAGAAACAGGTAGCGGTCGTCCTCGCGCCGGGAGCGGTCGCCGGGGCGGCTGTCCTGGGCCATCAGATCGAAATCCACTGGCGGACGGGAACGGGGGTAATCGCCGTCGTTCATACCCAACAGGCACACCCGCTTGAACGGAATCGCCCGCATCGGCATCAGGGTGGCGAAATTCACTTTGCCGGCCAGGAACCGCTGGTTCAGGCCGCCCTCTTCCAGGCCTTCCAGCAGTTCTTCCCGGACAATGGACAGCGGCAGGGTTTCGGATGCCATGCCGCCACTGGTGCAATCCTCAAACCACTGCTCGGCCTGGCGCCGCAGGCGGTTAACCAGCAGCAGTTCGTCATCGGTGAATTCGTCGAAAAACTGCGCCAGCATGGACTGGATCAGCTCCAGCCACTGGGCAGGCGTGTAAGGCTCTGCCAGTTTCTTCCAGAGCTGCTCCATGCGCTCCACAAACCGGACCAGATTGCCCGCCAGCGCTGCCTGCAACCCGCCAATTTCGCCATAGGGCTCAATGCCCTGCCAGGCATCGTCCGGGCCGGTGCCGTAGCCCAGCAGCATTCGCCGCAAGCCTTCCTGCCAGGTGTTGCGGGACAGGCCATCCGGCAGGTCAAAGCTTTGCCGGTGCCCGGCGTGCAGACCCCAGCGGATATTCGCCCCTTCCACCCACTGACGGATCAGCGGCAGGTCGGCCTCATCGATACCGAAGCGCCGCCGCACCGCAGGCACATCCAGGAGACTGATTACTTCACTGGCGCCAAAGCGATGTTCCGGCAGCGCCATCAGGGTATCCAGCGCAATCAGCACCGGCTGGCGATGGCGCTGTTGCTGGTCGGAAATGGTGAACGGAATATAGTGGCGCGAGCCCGGGGAATAACGCCCGAACACCGCCTGGATATGGGGCGCGTAGGCATTCACATCCGGCACCATCACGATCACATCCCGGGGCCGCAGGGAATCGTCGGCGCTGAAGGCTGCCAGCAGCTGGTCATGCAGCACTTCTACTTCCCGCTGAGGGCTGTGGGTGCGGTGGAAGACGATGGAATCATCCTGCGCCGGATTCAGCTTCCGCTTTTGGGCCAGCATTTCCTGCTGGGAGGTCAGGGTGCGGATGTCGTCCTGGATCTGGTGCAGCACCCGGGGCTTCCCGCTATCGCCATGCTCGGAAAAAATATCGATGCGGCCGTCCGGCGTGGTCACAGCGCCCTGATAGTCGTCCGGGTTATCAAACTCATCCAGCAGCCTGATGTAATCCCGGCCCTGCTTGCCCCAGGCTGCCAGCAGAGGGTTAGCGTGCTGATGAAGAGAGTCCGGGTCGATCAGGCTGGCCAGTTTTTCGTGTTCTTTGCCGCGCCTGCGGCTGGCCGTCAGCAAATCGCGATCACTGATGATGTCGGCCCAGAAAAACTCGCAGGGGTTATGTACACACAACACCACCTGGCTGATCCGGCTGAGCACAGACAGGGCTTCCAGGGCCTGCCGTGGCAGCGAGGAAACGCCGAACACAATAATCCTCTGGGGCAGTCCCGGTGGCCGGTCGCTAGCAGTCAGTCGCTGCCCGTATTCCATGAAGCGGGTATGAATCCGTGACCGGCTGGTCGTGGACAGTTCGGCAACATCGTCCACCAATGCCCGCCATAGCACCGGCTGCCAGCGCTGATCGTCGTTGAGCTCTTTTACCTCACCGCGGGCGAGCTCAATGGTATTCCGGCCATTTTCCCAGCCGGTCAGCCAGTCAGCCCGGAACACCTGGTACTGGTCGAACAGATCCGCAATCTGGCCAGCCAGCTGGTAGCAGCGAGTGTCGGCGTCCGAGCCCTCCAGAAAACGCCTGAGGGGCGAGAACACATCCTGCTGACGCACCAGGGTCGGTAACAAACGGAAAAGCCGCCACACCAGCCGGGATTTGTCGAAAGGCGATTGCTCCGGGACGTCTTCTGCCGGAAGCACAGCGCGATAGGCCTGCCAGATAAATCGTGAGGGGAACAGGAAGTCCATACCGGCGGCGATGCCAAGACCGCCATCCGACTCCCCGGCGGGGTCTTCCGCTAGCGCAAGCTTGAGCCACTGGGCAATACCGTTGCTCTGGACCAGAAAAGTTTCGCTGGCCAGCGGAGGCATCGGATGCTGCCTGCAGATCCACACCACGGCCCGACGCAGGTCCTCCAGATGGTTGGCGTGGATGGCGTGAAAGCCAGTCAGAGTGGGGGTTGTGTGGGACATGCCGGCTCTTGTCGGGTTGCTGGAAACGGTAAAACCGTGAGTTGAACCCTATCATAACTGCAGGACCGGCAGACGAAAGTACCACGCTCAAAGTTGTTGCAGATCAGACATTTTCTTGCGAAACCCTGATTGTTTTGCCAGTCTTAATTAATGTAACAAATCATTTCAGTGACAAAAAAGTGGAGACAATGCGATGAGCAGCATAAGCAAATTCAAGAAACTGGCCGGATTTTCGGCAGTCGCTTTTGCGGCGATGACGGCAGCGAACTCAGTGAATGCCGCCAACTGGCGCTATGCCCACGAAGAGTATGAAGGCGACGTTCAGGACGTCTACGCGTACAAATTCAAAGAATACATCGAAGAAAATTCCGACCATACGATTCAGGTTTACCGTTTTGGTGAACTGGGCGAATCAGACGACATCATGGAGCAGACCCAGGCGGGCATCCTCCAGTTTGTAAACCAGTCACCCGGCTTTACCGGCTCGCTGATCCCCGAGGCCCAGATTTTCTTTATCCCCTATCTGATGCCTACCGATATGGACACGGTGATCGAGTTCTTCCGCGAAAGTAAGGCCATCAATGAAATGTTCCCGGAGCTGTACGCACAGAACGGCCTGGAACTGCTGCAGATGTACCCGGAAGGCGAAATGGTTGTGACCGCGGACGAGCCAGTGACCTCGCCCGAAGGCTTCAACAACAAGAAGATCCGGGTGATGACCAACCCGCTGCTGTCTGAAACCTACGATGCCTTCGGCGCAACGCCGACTCCCCTGCCCTGGGGCGAGGTTTATGGCGCGCTGCAGACCAACATGATTCAGGGCCAGGAAAACCCGATTTTCTGGATTGAATCCGGCGGTCTCTATGAAGTATCACCCAACCTGATTTTCACTGGTCACGGATGGTTCACCACCGCGATGATGGCCAACCAGAACTTCTATAACGGTCTTTCTGACGCCGACAAGAAACTGGTACAAGACGCTGCTGATTTCGCTTTTGAGGAGATCATCGAGCATATCGATGGCCTGGCAGACGAAGCACTGGCCAAGATCCAGGAAGCCAGTGACGAGGTGACCGTCACCCGTCTGAACGAGGAGCAGATTGCCGCGTTCAAGAAGCGTTCGCCGCAGGTCGAGAAGAAGTTCATTGAAATGACCGGTGAATCCGGCGAAGAACTGTTGAACCAGTTCAAGCAGGACCTGGAAAACGTTCAGAACGACTGATAGCGGCCAGGATCATCTCCGCCGGTACGCCGGCGGGGATTTCGTATTTACCCCGCCCCGCCGGGGCCCTCTCCACCGGTCGGGAGCGGAACGCCACGGAGTGTTCCCATGTCCGAGAATTCCCCGGATCTAGATGACGACACCGGCACCTTCGAGTCCGGACTACCCGGATTTCTGGGAACCATTGATGTCTTCATCAGTAAAGTAGAAGCAGTCATGCTCGCCATGGGCGTGATTCTAATGGCCGTTAACACCTGCGTTAACGTGATCGCACGATTCGTATTCGGTGAAGGCCTGTTCTTTTCAGGCGAAATCAACCGCATATTGATCATCCTGATTACCTTCGCCGGCATCGGCTATGCGGCCCGCCACGGTCGGCATATCCGCATGTCAGCGATTTACGATGCATTCCCGCCCAAAGCCCGTAAGGCACTGATGATTTTCATCGCCCTGTTCACGTCTGTGGTGATGTTTTTCCTCTGCTATCACTCCTATGGGTATATCGAAACCCTTTACGACCGTGGGCGGATTCTGCCTGCGCTCGGGTTCGAGATATGGTGGATATACATCTGGGCTCCGGTCGGCTTTGCCATTACCGGCATTCAGTACTTCCTGACCGCCATCAAGAACTTCACCAGCAAGGACGTGTATCTGTCGACCGGTGTGGTCGATGGTTATGCGGATACCGAGTCTGAAGTCTGACGCTTTGAAGCTGCACTAATAAAGGAAACAAATCATGGCAACTATAATGATGGTGATCATGATCGGGCTGCTTCTGCTGGGCTTCCCGATGATGGTTCCCTTGATCACCGGTGCCGTTGTCGGCTTCGTGATGATGTTCGATGGCTTCGGGCAAATGGGAACCTTCATTCAGCAGATGATGGGCGGCATTCGCCCGGCATCGCTTATTGCGGTTCCCATGTTCATTCTGGCGGCAGACATCATGACCCGCGGTCAGTCCGCAGATCGGCTGATTAACATGGTGATGTCGTTCATCGGCCACGTAAAAGGCGGCCTTGCCATCAGTACGGCCACCTCCTGCACCCTGTTTGGCGCCGTTTCCGGCTCAACCCAGGCCACCGTTGTAGCGGTGGGTTCGCCCTTGCGTCCGAAGCTGCTGAAAGCCGGTTACTCTGACTCTTTCTCGCTGGCACTGATCATCAATGCCAGTGACATCGCGTTTCTGATACCACCGAGTATCGGTTTCATTATCTACGGGGTTATCTCCGAGACCTCCATCGCCGAACTGTTCATTGCCGGTATCGGTCCGGGTGTGATGATCCTGATGATGTTCTCGATCTACTGCCTGATTTACGCCCACGTCAACAAGGTACCCACGGAGGAAAAAGCCAGCTGGGGCCAGCGAGGCGTGGCAGTGCGCGAAGCCCTGTGGCCGCTCTTTTTCCCGGTGATCATTGTGGGCGGTATCTATGGCGGTATTTTCAGCCCCACAGAGGCCGCTGCCGTCTGCGTGCTCTACGCGTTCCTGTTGGAGTTCGTGGTGTTCCGGTCGCTCAAGCTTCCGGACATTTACCGGATTGCCAAATCCACCGGCCTGATTACCGCCGTGGTCTTCATTCTGGTGGCGGTCGGCAACGGTTTCTCCTGGATTATCTCGTTCGCGCAGATTCCCCAGGCCATTCTTGAATCTATCGGTATCAGCGAGATGGGTCCGGTGGGCGTACTGATTGCCATCTGTATTGCCTTCTTTATCGGTTGCATGTTCGTTGACCCGATCGTGGTGATTCTGGTGCTGACGCCAATATTCGCGCCAGCCATTGAAGCCACTGGTCTGGACCCGGTACTGGTTGGTGTACTGATAACTCTGCAGGTGGCGATTGGCTCGGCAACGCCGCCCTTTGGCTGCGACATCTTTACAGCCATTGCCATTTTCAAGCGCCCCTACTGGGAGGTGATTCGCGGAACGCCACCGTTCATCATCATGCTTGTGGCTTCAGCCGGTCTGATCATCGCCTTCCCGCAGATTGCCCTGTTCCTGCGGGACCTGGCCTTCAGGTGACCTGAACACCTGAAGGCTGAACAAAAAGGAGAACAACATGTTCAAACGGATTCTGGTGGCGGTTGATGGTTCCCTTTCCTCATTCAAGGCCATGGACAAGGCCATCGAGCTACAGAAGCTCACGGACGCGGAAATCTATCTGCTCTGTGTTTACAAGCATCACAGTCTGTTCGAGGCGTCGCTATCGATCGGGCGCCCAGAGGGAATGGATATACCGGATAAGGTGCTGTCAGACTACGCGAAAGGAATTGTTAACCATGCCAAGGAAAAGGCAAAGGAGAAGGGCGCGGTGAAAATCCGCGGGTTCGTCAAGGCCGGGCGCCCGTCCACGGTCATCATCAAGTTTGCCAAAGACAAGGAAGCAGACCTGATCGTGGTTGGCTCCCGGGGTACCCACAGCGACAAGGACGGCATGCTGCTAGGCAGTGTTTCTCACCGGGTTGCCTCCAAGGCAAAGTGCCCGGTCCTGGTGGTTTAGGACGGCCCGTCAGTCGACTTCCACCCGATCCCGCCCTGCTTCCTTGGCACGATACAGCGCCCGGTCAGCCTGACCCAACAGGCTGTCGGGCGTTTCTGTACATTCCGGCCAGCTTGATACCCCCACAGACAAAGTAACCCCCACCAGTTCCTGACCGCGATGGACAATCGGATAGGCTCTTATCTCTCTGACCAGCTCCGATGCTTTATCCAGCGCTGCCCGCAGATCCGTCCCCGCCATGATCACCACGAATTCCTCCCCGCCGAATCGGCATACCACGTCGCTGTCCCGGAAATGCCGGGTAAGAAGTGAGGCCACACTCCGCAATGCTGAATCCCCGGCTTCATGGCCGTGGGCGTCGTTGAACTGCTTGAAGTGGTCGATATCCAGCATCAGCAGTGACAGCGGCTTGTCACTGCGCAGTGCCACGGCGGTCTCGTGTTCAAAGAGCTGATCAAAATAGCGTCGGTTTTTCAGGCCGGTCAGGGCATCCTCGTAGGAGTATTTCTGAAGTTCTTCCCGCAGATTGATGCCGGAAATGGTAATACCGATTTTCTGGACGCCCTGTTTAAGAGCCTGAAGCAGCTTCGCGGTCCCGAACTGGGACTCGCTTTCGATGATTTCGTCAGGCACCTCGACAAACAACAGGGCAACGGGCACTGAACCGTCCGTGGCAGTCTGAATATTGATCCAGAGGCAAAGGGTTCCCGCCACAGCTTCCGCAGGGTCCTGATCGGAAACGTCCGCATCCTCCAGAAACAGGGCCGCAAAATCACTGTTTGGGGGCGGGCCGTCCGGCGTCTCGAGGCGGCCAGGAGACGGTGGCTCACCGGCATAGCCCCAGCGATTTAGCAGACGATAGGCGGCGCCGTTTTCAATCCGCTGGTAAAGCATTCCTTTCATCGGGCTGCACAGGTCCGGCAGGCGCTGCGCCAGTACCGGGAAGGTCTGGCTCAGGCTGATGCAGTCCTGTAGATCAGCAATGATATCGTTCAGCACCCGGGTTTTTTCATTTTCAAAGGTCAATAACCGCACCCGCGCCTGTTCCCGCCTGGCCAGAGACTCGGCCCGGGCGGTACGGTCAGCCACCTGCTGTTCCAGAGACAGATTCAACTGATGCAGAGCCTCCTGGGTACTGGCGTAATGAATCAGCGCGATAACCACCACTGACAGCGAAAAGGCCAGTGCTCCGAGGCTGACCGGAACACGCCACCAGGGCAGGAAGCCGTGCGCCACCGCCATATCCAGAACCAGCAGGGTGCAAAACAGACCATAGGCCAGCAGAATCATCTGTTGCTGCCGGGCCAGGTGCCGGAAACGCCGTGCTACCAGAATCGTGATGGTAGTCAGGGTCGCTAGCAGCAACGCATCGAATACCGGAAAGGTGGACGACAGATTGACCAGGCCCGTCGCGGCCAGCGTTAAGGCCACAACGAAATAGCCCAGATGGATTTTCCAGACCAGGTTGATCAGCCAGGGCCGCTGGTCCTCAAACCATTGCTCCAGAAGCAGCGCCATAGCCACCGGCAGCATGAAATAAGAGCCGGCCGCCATATAGTCCCACGCCAGCGGCGCATTCCAGATAAGCTGGCGTGCCTGACTCTCGGCAACCAGCAGCACTGATGACGAAATCGCAAACAGGGCGAGGCTGGCAAAACTCTTCTTGCGGGCCTGAAGCAGGGAAAAAATAATGGAAAGTATCGCGATCAGCGCGGAAAAGCCGGCAATCACCAGGGCTTTCAGAGAATTCTGCAGGATAAAGAGCGTCAGCTCTGACCGCTCCATGATCGCTACTTCACCCCAGAGACCAATGTCGGTGTAGTTGGAGAAAATGCGGAAATAGATATCCTTGCCCTGAAAACCATCAGGCAAGGGGATCGAATGCCATGGCCACCCTTCAAATCGGCCCCGGCCATGTTCGTCAAACTCGCCGTACTGATAGATCTGTTCGCCATCCAGCCAGACCTGCACAATCAGGTCCACGCTGTAGATGTACAGCACGGGTTCTCGCCAGGGGCCGTCAGGCAGGTTTACCCGATACCAGACCTGATCGCGGCCCTGCCGGTCAGGGGGATTGGACGGAAAACCAATAGCGCTCCATTGCTCCGGATCATCGCCCCTGATCCACACCGGCATCCCTTTGCTGTCTGGCGGGGAGTCACCCCAGCGGTACTCCCACCCGGATTCAAGATCCGTCTTGGCATGTGCAGGCGCAAAGAGAAACAGACAGACAAGCACTGCCAGTGCCAGACGCCCACTACATGAGCAAGTCCATGTCTGCATAGGTTCCGACACCTGCCGCTTGAGTTTACATAGTGCAAAGTATAGTTCAGTCACCTGTCTCAGGTGACACGGTGTTCAGGTATGCCCGGTCTGATATGTTGGTCCACTGCCGGACCTGCTCCAGATAGGCCGCCTGGGAACTGATAATCTCTTTCGCCAGCGGGTCTTCTTCCGCCGCTTCCGCCAGCAATTTCCTGGTAGCCGTACGCAGGGCGTCAATCACTTCCGGCGGAAAGGTTTCGTGGCTCACCTCGGGATAATCCTGCTTCATTCTGGCCCAGGCTTCACCGCTCAGATGCGTGCTCTGTGCGTACATGTCGTAAGCCGCTGTCCGCATGGACACGCGCAGGATTTCCTGCAGGTCCTCTGGCAGCTTGGCCCAGGTTTTTTCGTTAATCAGAAACTGCACTTCCGCGCCAGGCTCCTGCCAGCCGGAATAATAATATTCGGCGATCTGGTGGAACCCCATCTGGAAGTCAAGCGCCGGGCCTACCCACTCCAGAGCGTCGATGGTGCCGCGCTCCAGTGCCGTGTAAAGCTCACCGGGGGGAATATTAGTGACCGCCACGCCCAGTTCAGCCATGACTTCACCAGCAAAACCCGGAGTACGCATTTTCAGGCCCTGAAGATCCTCCAGGCTGTTTATCTGTTCACGGAACCAGCCGCCCATCTGGTTCCCGGTGTTCCCGCCCGGGAAAGAAAGCAGACCGTGGGGGCGATAGACCTTCTCCATCAGCGCCATGCCGTCGCCGTAATAGAACCAGGCGTACTGCTCCGGCGCGATCATGCCGAACGGCACTGTAGTAAAGTACATAGCGTTCGGAATCAGCCCTTTGTAATAGTAAGAAGCGGTGTGCCCCATGTCGTACTGGCCGGCTTTGACCATCTCAAAGATACCAAAAGGCGCTTTGTGCTTGTTGGAGGAATCAATGCGGATCTGCAGCCTGCCTGCCGACATCTTCTCTGCCATCGCCGCCATATTGCGGGTAGTTTCGCCCAGAATGGGCGAATTGGGCCCCCAGGTTTCAGCCAGTTTGAGCCGATAGGTTTCCTGTGCCATTGCGGTGATTGAGCAGGTGAAAGCCAGAACAGCAATCAAAAAACGGATTCTGGTCAGTTTGGGCATCGTTAGGCGCCCTCCTTTTGGGGTCGGAAATCAGAAGCGGCAGGTGTACCGCAGAAATTACCCTATTTTGAGCCCTCAAGCATCCGAAATGAGTAGTTCCAGCGTATAAAAAGCCCGGAATACACTTGAATCATCAGCGAATCAGAATGCGCAGCCATTCTGCCGGGAGTCGATCATGGATACGCTATTTTACGATGGCCAATGCCCGCTTTGTGCCAGGGAAATCGCAACCCTCAAAAAACTGGAAACCGGCAATCTGATTTTTGCGGACGTTCATGCCCAGCAGAACCGCAAAGGCCTTCTGCCGGAACGTGAAGCGTTATTACGCCGGCTGCATCTGCTAACCGGTGAAGGCGACTGGGTCATCGGGCTGCATGCAACCGTAAGAGCCTGGTCACACACCAGATTTGGCTTTATCTTCAAACCCCTGCTGTGGCCGATGGTTTACCCACTGGCATCCAGGGTCTATGCCCGCTGGGCGGATCGTCGCTACCAGCGCAAATACGAATGCGGTGTCTGTGGCGTGGAATCCTAGACTCTTTCAGGCGGTTTCCGACCCCGCCAGGCAGACCAGGAGTAAAGCCCCAGGGCCAGCCAGATCATCACGAAACTGAGCAGTTTTTCATCACTCAGGGGTTCATTGAACACCAACAGCGCCAGCACAAACTGCAGAGTCGGGTTGACGTACATCAGGAACCCGATGGTCGACAACCTCAGCCGCCTGGCCGCACCGGCGAAAAACAGCAGGGGAATGGCGGTTACAATGCCACTGGACATAAGTAACAATGCCATGACCGGGGTATCGGTGAAGTGTGATTGTTCGATCATGGACAACCAGCCCAGGGCAAGCAGTCCCACAGGCAGTAACAGCAGCGTTTCCACGAACAGCCCGGACAGCCCATCCAGCGCCACCTTTTTCCGCAGCAGGCCGTAGGTGCCAAAACTGAACGCCAATAAAAGCGAAATCCAAGGCACGACTCCCAGCAGAACCAACTGGTAGACAATGGCCACCGCCGCCAGCACAACCGCCACCGCCTGCAGGCGCGAAATACTCTCTCGCAGAACCAGCAGACCAAGGGCAACGTTTACCAGTGGCGTCAGAAAGTAACCGAGGCTGGCCTGAAGCACCTGACGGCTTTCCACCGCATAGATATAGATACCCCAGTTAAGCCCGATGAACAGCGCACAACCAAGCACAAACCCGAGGTTCTTCGGCTCGGAAAGCGCCGCTTTAATCGGCGCCCATCGGCCCATGACCGACACCACAATGGCCAGAAACAGGCAGGACCAGACAACCCGGTGAATCAGCACTTCATAAGAGGGCACGCCTGCAAACAGGGCAAAATACAGGGGAAAGCACCCCCAGAGGGTGTAAGCGGACAGGCCAAACAGAACGCCCTTTGTAGCTTCGGGCATAGCGGCTCTGGGTATCGCTGCTTCGGGCGTTTTTGTTTGCATAGCTTCCTCATTATCCGATGCACCAATCTAGCACATTGGATCGGGGACAGCAGGCGTTATACTGCCTGCCCCTTTCAGTAATTAGTCGAGTAATCTATCGGTGACTGACCTCTCCCTGCTGCAGATCATCCTTGCCAATCTTGCCCTGCTGGCGGGCGCCTGTTTGCAGGGCGTAGCAGGTTACGGTATCGGCACTCTGGCAGCACCGCTGCTGTTCCTGATCAACCCGGCCCTGGTGCCTGCCCCACTTGTTCTCAACGCAACGGTATTGACGGTGTTCATGCTTTTGAGGAACCGCGCCGCACTGCAGGTCCGCGAAGTACGGTTTGCTATTGGCGGCGGAGTCGGCGGGACGGTTCTGGCCTGGATAACGCTGATGCTGATCTCGCCGAAGGGGTTTGAGCTGGCCTTTGGCGTCCTGATCCTGATCGGCGTTGCGCTCAGTGTCGGGGGAATCCGCCCGGCGCTCAATGCCCGCAACAGCATTCTGGCCGGAGCGGCCTCCACCTATATGGGCACCATTACCGCTGTCGGTGGTCCGCCCATTGCCATGATTTACCAGAACCAGAAAGGCCCCCTGGTAAGGGCCAACATGTCCGCCTTTTTTCTGGTCGCCAGCTTTTTCAGCCTGGCCGCGCTGGTTGCGGCAGGCTATCTGGGACAACAGGAACTACAGCTGTTTGCAGTGACTTTTCCGGGGGTACTGACCGGCTTCTGGCTGTCTGGGAAGCTGGTCAACCGCATGCCGTTTGACGGGCTGCGACCTTTGATTCTGGCGATTGCAGCCGTTGCAGGGACGGCTGCGCTGGCGCGCGGGTTGATGTCACTGTGATGTCTGGCCCTTCCCGGCAAAAATCCCCGTAAAAACTGGTGTCTGGCGACCATCATCTATACTAGGATGAGAGCGTAAAAACACCATCAACGAATCTGCATACACACCCCAGCGGTTGCTGTATCTACTTCTGGCTCTGAATGACAAAAGCTCAAAAGCTGATAATTGCACTGACACTGTTGCTGCTTTCACAATGGGGCAGTGCCGCGGTTCAGCAACCCAATATTGCTTTCTACTACGGCAACGAGGCGCCCATTGGCAGCCTGATGGCCTATGACTGGGTGGTACTGCAACAGGATCAGGCAAGCGATGCGCGGATTGACCTGCTAGATCAGGCCGGCAGCCTGCCCATCGCTTACGTCAGCATCGGCGAAATGGCCCGCAGCCACCGATATTTCCGCGATTTGAAACCGTCATGGCTGATTGGCAAAAACCCGTCCTGGTCCAGTGTGGTGCTGGATCTGCGGCTGCCAGAGGTGCGCAACTTCCTGCTCGACAAACTGATCGACCCGGCCTTCGAGCGTGATTTTCAGGGCGTCTTTCTGGATACGCTGGACAGCTTCGTTCTGGCGCCTGATATCGCAGAACAAACCGGGGCCTTCGCCGAGGCCCAACGGCAGTTGATCTCAGCCATTCGCCAACGCCATCCTGCAAGCAAAATTATTCTCAACCGGGGCTTCCACCTGCCAGACAGCGTTATGAACCAGGTTGATGGGCTGGCGCTGGAGTCCTGGCGCAATGGCTATAACGCCGAAAACCGGACCTACTATCAGATTCCCGACAACGACCGGCAGTGGCTGGATTCGCAGTTAAAACGCTGGCGCGAAGCCCGACCCGGTATGCCATTGATCGCCATTGATTATGTAGCGGATCCTGCCCGGGCCGGTGAACTGGCTGATCAACTTCGAGACGAAGGGTTTGTGCCCTGGGTTGCCAACCCGTCACTGACACGGCTAAGCCCATCGCAGCCCGCACAGATCAAACGTCACCTGCTGGTGATTCATGATCTGCCTGAGCACAATATGGACCGCAGCGCGGCGCACCGCTTCGCCGGCATTGTGCTCGAGCGTTCGGGCTATGTGCCCCACTATCACTCATCCCTCAACCCGCTGCCACAGGAACCAGTGGATGATCGCTATGCTGGTATCCTGGTGTGGTGGGAAGCCGGGGATCGGCCGAGCGGTCTGTGCAACTGGCTGGCCCAGCAACAGCAGAAAGGCGTGCCCGTGGTTCTGATGGGGCAGGTGCCCGGCAATGCCTCATGTGCTGGGGTGCTCTCCTCAGGCATTCCCGCCCTGCCGGTGGCGCCGCTGACCTACAGCACGGGACATGCATCGGTGGGAAGCTACGAAGGCAAACGCCTGCCCTCACTGACCGCTCGCCCCATGCCTCAGGCAAGCAATCACACACCCTGGTTGACCATCATTGACGATCAGGACCAGCAGTTTGACCCGGTTTATACCCACAGCGGTGGCGGTGTGGCCGCCGCGCCCTATATATTTGAACCCGGCCCGGACGATCAGGCCCTATGGCTGTTCGACCCTTTTGCTTTCTTCCGGCAGGCATTTGGCGGGCAGCAACTGCCAGCCATTGATACCACCACAGAAAATGGCCGCCGGATCCTGACCGCGCACCTTGATGGCGACGGGTTTGTGTCCCGTGGCGAATTTCCGGGTAGTCCGTTGAGCGCAGAAATCATTCAGGATGAGATTCTGTCCCGCTATGAGATTCCCCATACGGTCTCGGTGATCGAGGCGGAAACCTCCCCCAGGGGACTCTACCCTGGCGCAAGCGAAGCCGCTGAACGCCTCGCCCGATCCATTTTCCAGATGGATTCAGTAGAAGTGGCGTCCCACACCTACAGCCACCCCTTCTTCTGGCAGTCCATGGAAGGTGGCCCCGCGCCCCGGCTGGAAAACACCCTGTATGGCTACTTTATGAACATTCCCGACTATCAGGCGTCGCTTGCCCGTGAGATCGGTGGCTCCGTCAGCTACATCAACCAGCGCCTGGCTCCGGCTGACAAACCCGTTTCCGTTTTCCTGTGGACCGGTGACGCCCGGCCCGGCACCGAGGCCCTCCGTCGGGTTCGCGAGGCAGGGCTGGTAAACATCAACGGCGGCAATACCCGCCCCTTGCCCTACGCGTCAGAACTGACGGCAACCTGGCCAGATGCGCGGCCCGTGGGCGATGAACTTCAGGTGTACGCACCGGTAATGAATGAAAACGTCTACACCAATGAGTGGACCGGGCCCTTCTACGGCTTCCGCGACGTGATCGACACCTTCCGTATTCTGGAAGAAAAAGGCCGCGTAAAACCAATGGGCATTTACTACCACTTCTATTCCGGCACCAAGCCCGAGGCGCTGAATGCCCTGCATGAAGTCTATCGCTACGCCACAAGCCAGCCTGTCATTCCTCTCTATCTGAGTGACTATGCGAAACGCGTGCAGACCCTGTATTACTCGGCGATGATGCGCAGCGAGAATGGGGCCTGGAGCTGGCGTGGCATCGGGCAGCCGCGAACCGTCACCATAGGCCAGGACCAGTATCCGGATCTGGAAAAAAGCACGGGGGTCGCGGGCTATCACGATGTTGCCGGCAACCGCTACGTTCATCTGACCGGTGTAGCGCCTCGTCTGTTCCTGAGATCAGAGCTTCCGGAAGGTCCGCGGCTGGTTCAGGCAAACGGGACCTTGACCCAATGGAAACGTGAGGATTCAGGTGGACGCTGGCAGATCACCCTGGGTCTGAACAGTCATCAGGCCATAGAGTTTTCCCTGGCAGGCACCACGCAGTGCAGGATTGATAACACAGCGGCACGGATGACCCGCAATGGCAGCAACCTGCGGATCACACTCCCCGCCCGACGGATCGACAAGCTGACTCTGGAGTGCCAGTAGGCTTATGGGTCGTAGGCGCGAATCGTTTTTTAGCCTGCCGGCGCTGATCCTGATGGGGGCGCTGATTGCGCTGGCCCTGTATCTGCTGTTTCCCCGGCAGTCGGTGTTTGAAAACCCGGGCTACCTGGAGAAACCGGACGCCCTGTCCATTGCCTATCTGGAAGTACTGCTTCGTTCAGACTCGGACAACGAGGCCCTGCGACTCAGTCTGGCCAGGGCACTGGGCGCAACCAGCCAGCCGTCAAGGGCCAGCGAAGTGCTTGCCCCTCTGCTTGAACAGCAACCGATATCAGAGGAAGCGCTCGAGTTGCACCTTGAGCTGCTGGCAGAACGCCTGTTCGCAGCGCCCGAGGGTCCTGACCGGGAAGCCCTGAAAGACCAGCTATTCATCTCTGCCCAGAAGCTTGTCCGCCAGCCCTTCGAGCCGACCAGAATCCTCGAGCTGATAACCCCCATGGCTGACTGGATGAGCCAGCCCCGTTACCTGTCGCTGCTGCAAAGCACAGAAGACCGGTTGACCAGCCCCCAACAGCAACTTCAGCTCGCCCGGGAAATCGCCCGGCTGCAGGAAGCCGAGGCAAGGCCCGGTGCCGCCGCCGATACGCTGCGGCCACACCTTGAAACTGTAGACCCGGCCAATCGCGTTGACTATATCAATAACCTGATTCGCCTTGAGCTCGCCAGCGGCAACCCCGAAGCTGCACTGGCGCTTTTCAAACAGGTGTGGCCGGTCAGGAATCTGTCAGAGGACGCATTGGCAACGGGCATTCGGCTGGCCCGGCTGGCCGGTTCCGCAACCGACGAAGCGGCCTGGGTGCAACAACGGGCCGACAATAATCCGGGCAATGTCGAATACCAGCGCGAGCTGCTGGCTTTCCAGCTTGCCGCCGGTAACACCGCTGACGCCCTGAACACGGTTCGCCGCCTGCAGAGTGCCCCCGGAAAACTGAATCGCCAGGATCGGCAGACCATCGCCCAGGTACTGGAATGGAATAATCGGCCGGAGCAGGCATTGCCCGTCTGGGTCGCGCTATATCGGGAAACCGGTTCCAGCCAGGCCTTCCAGCGCGCCATCGACCTGGCGCGAGGCCTGTTTCAGTGGGATACCCTGCTGGAATTGCTAAGCGCCGGTGCCGAACAGGAACGACTTCAGCCCGACGGCTACATCACCCTGGCCGACGCGCTGATAAGGGGCGGGCAGTTCAACCAGGCCAGAGCGCGACTGGAGGAAGGCCGCATCGCGTACCCGCGCTCCGAGGCGCTGCAAGAACGTCTACTGGCTCTGCTCATCAACCTGCGTGATTATCCTGCCGCGATAGGCCTGTTAGAGAAGCAGCCGGCTATTTCCGACGCTGACCGTTTACAGCTTGCCTCACTTTACTGGCGCACCCGGGAGCCGGAACGGGCACTGGCCGTGCTGGATTTCGAACCGGCGGACCCACAGCTGGCCGACTCCGTTCAGGCGATGCGGCTGCAGTTGGCCACAACCCTCGGTCGGACCGATCTGTTACGCCAGGACTACGACCGACTCCTCGCCCGGGACGAAAGCGACCTGACACCAGCCCTTCAGGAAACCCTGCTTAACCTGGCCGTGCTTTTCGAGGATTACCCGCGGGCACTGCAATTAAGCCAGAACCGTTACCAGGAGACCGGAGACCCCAGCTATCTCGCCTCCGTTGCTGAGTATCAGTTGGCCCTGGAACAGTGGCAGGAGCTGGAAACCACCCTTGATCGCTGGCAAGACCAGGTGCCCGATGCCCGGCAGAACCCGCGTTACTGGTCATTGCTGGGGCTGATCCAGCAACGCAACGGCCAGGTCGGTGCCGCCGACGATGCCTATCGCACCGCCTGGGAACTGGCCCCGGATGACGAAAGCCTGATGATCAGCTGGGCCTGGCTGAAGCTGGCCAACGCAGACCGATATGCCGATTCCCTCCAGGCCCTGTTGGCACGGCTTGGCGACAACCCATCCCCGCTGGCTCTGCCGGTGCTGGCTTATGGCCACAGTGCGCTGGGCCAGCAACGGCAGGCGCTTCACTGGTTCCGTGAAGGCCTCAGCTCGAAAAGTGACGACCCGCAATGGCTGCTTGCCACTGCGAATCTGATGGAACAGACGGGCTCCCCTGGCACCGCTGCAAATCTGCGTGAACAGGCGGCAGCGCTGCTGTCGGAACAGCAACCCACTCCTCCCAGCAGGCCTGAGGTTGCAGGCCTGTACAACGATCCGGAGAACCGATCGCAACTGGCTGATCGGTATCTGAGACAGATCGAGCAGATCAACAGGCCGATGGTGGCCGAACAGAGCCAACAGCTAACCCGGGATACCGTGAATATCCACCAGACCATGAACCGCGCTGTCCAGATGGACGCCCGTTGGCGGAATCTGGGTAATTTTACCGTTCAGCGCACAGGGGTCACCGGGCAGTTCGCCCATGACGAATTCCGTTGGCGAGTCTCTGCCAGCAACGTAAAGGCAGACGGGGCGGGCCGCCTTAACGACACCCCCGACCACGGCAGCGAAGCGACCCTTACCCTGGACCGGCGCGACGGAAACAGCATCTGGTCCTTGTCTGCCAGCCACCTGCCCCGATACGAGACCGACGACCTGGCGTTGGCCGCCAGCTATAACCGGCAATGGACCGACCGAATCGGTCTGGGCGCCGGCTATGATTTTCAGGAACGCACCACCGACAGCGCCGAAGCCTGGTGGCTGACACGCCGCAATCGCGCTTACCTGAACACCAGCTACACACCCTTTTCCCGGCTGAACCTGAACGCGCAGGTAGAACAACTGACCATTAACAGCCTGGAGAACGACCGCCTGGCAGACGGCTACGGGCTGGATCTGAACGCCACCTATACCATCTTCCGCAATGACCCGGCCTGGACCGTCAGCGCCGGCTATCGCAATCAGCAGCTTTCACTGGAAGACGAACTGCCGGCCGCCACCCTTGAAGCGCTGGACCAGCCGCTTGCAACCAGTGGCCTGTTGACTGACGAATACGAACGCATTGGCGTCAGCACCCGCTGGTTCCACGGCGAACCACACGCGCTCTATCGCACCACACCATCGCCCCGGGCATTTCTCGGACTGGACGCCGGTTATGTACTATCTACTTTAACGGCGGAAGTTGGGGTAGAGCTCGGGTTGGGCTGGCGCATTCTGGGCGACGATGAACTGGCGCTGTCCGGGCGACGATCATCCGAAGGGCTGGACGGCGAAGGCCGGACTGAATTCAATCTCACCTACACGATTTATCTGGGTCGCTAAAGGAGACCGTTATGAAAACACTGGGCCGCTTTCTGGCACATTCGCTATCCCGACCGCTATCACTGCCACTATGGCTATCGCTTCTGCTGCTGGCCGGCTGTTCGGTTATGCAGAGCCAGCAGGGCTCACCGGTACCGGGCAATGCTCAGTTTGCCGTATTACCTTTGATCAACCTGTCGCAGACACCCCAGGCTGGGGATCAGGCGGCCAGCGTGGTCTCTGCCATTCTGCGCGCCAAGGGCCGCGACAACGTGACCCTGTATCTGCCGGACGACCGTAATCCATTGCTGTATGAAAGCAGCGAACGCCAGCAGACCGCCATGAATTCTGCCCGTAATGATGGCGCCGAATACCTGGTCACCGGCACGGTGGAAGAATGGCGCTATAAAAGCGGACTGGACGGCGAGCCTGCCGTTGGCATCACCCTGGAAGTGCGCAGTGCCGACGATAACCGGGTGGTCTGGTCCGGCACCGCGGCCCGCACCGGCTGGGGCCGCGAAAGCGTCAGCGTGGCCGCCCACAAGGTGCTGGACGAACTGGTCGACGCCATGCCAGTAACTAACCAATAGCCGCTAACGTCGACTGAGCGAACGGGTTCACTAAAGAGTTCACTATGGACGAAACAGAGCACAGAACGGATAAGCAGGCGCGGGTTCCCATTGCGTTGAAATGGCTGGAAACCCTGCTGATTACCGCGTTCTTCCTGGCCTTCAGCTACTGGCACCGGCCGGAGGATCCGTTCTACCTCAATGGTAATTTCCCCTGGCCTGCGCTGGCGCCTCTACTGGTGGGGCTGCGCTACGGATTCTTCATGGCGCTGATCTCGGCACTGATCCTGATTGCCACCCTGGGCTTTCAGCTGCGCCAGAATATTCCGGATGCCCGGGAGTTTCCCTACGTGTGGACCATCGGCGTTCTGGGCATCAGCCTGCTGGCCGGAGAGTTCCGGGACTACTGGGACCGGCAGCGGCAGAAACTGGAAGCCAGCAATGAATACCGGGGCTCACGCCTGGAAGAGTTCACCCGCAACTATTACCTGCTGAAGGTTTCCCACGACAGGCTGGAGCAACAGCTGGCAGGCAGTTCCAGTAGCCTGCGGGAGGCGCTTCGGCGGCTGTATGCGCAGATGAGCGCAACTGGCCAATCCGGGCTGAACCCCGATACCGCCAACCTGATGCTGCAGTTGCTGGTGCGCTACGGCCAGTTGCAGATCGCGGGCATCTATCCGGTGTCAGAAGGTCGGCTGGGAAAAGAACCAACGGCAACGGTCGGACGCTTCCGCAAGGTGGATTCGGGCGACCCCCTGCTTCGGCACGCTCTGGAAGAGCGCACTCTCGTATCGGTGCAGACCGAATTCCGCAAACGCATGGACGAGCTGGACACCGACCTGCTGGCTGCAATCCCGATGATCGATTCCGAAGACCGCTTTATCGGCATCTGTGTGGTTGAAGCAATGCCATTTTTCAGCTTCGAAGCCCGCTCGCTGCGGCTGCTGGCGATTCTGGCAGGGCATATGGCAGACCTGGTTCATCAGCAGGCGATAAACACCACCGATCGCTCGCTGGAATGGCATTCCTTTCGGCAACAGCTGGACCGCGTTGGCCGCGATGCCGAAACCTTTGATCTACCGGGCGCGATCCTGCGGCTGCCGGTTGCTGAGGACCAGACCGGTCGCCTTATCGCAGACTATATCCAGAAGATACGTCGGGGCCTGGATGTCGTCACCGAAATGCACAACAACGGCCAGAGAGACATTCTGGTGCTGATGCCGCTGACCGATGAACTGGGCCTGGCCGGCTACGTTCAGCGCCTGGATGACGGGTTGCGGGAGCAGCTGGGACTGCACGGCAGCCAGCTTGCCACTCCCCATACCCTGCAGATCCGCAGCCGCGCCCAGGCAGACGAATGGTTGAACAATGCCCTATCGGCAAACCGGGAGGCCATCGGCCATGCTGAATAACTGGCTTGTAACCCTGGCCCTGATCCTGGAAACCAGCGGCATGGTCGGCCTGCTATCACCAGAGGCCGGCGATCTGCACCTGGCCGCCTATCTGTTCGCCCATGCCATTGCCTGCGCAATCCTGGCCATTGTTCTGCTGCCACTGTTACCGGCCCGTTATCGCGGCCAACCGGTCAGGGCCGGAGTTTTCCTGTTCACCCTGCAGTTCGCCATACCTTTTATCGGCAGCGTCGGGTTGCTGCTGGGCATACTGCTGGCGCTGTATCTTCCCCGGTCACAGCGGGAAATTCCCTGGCAGGAAGTGGACATTCCGGAGCTACCCTTCCAGCCGATCGATATGAACCTGCAGGTGATTTACAGCCAGGGCGGCCTGCGCCAGGTGCTACGGGAAGCCAGCAGTACTGACAAACGCCTGAGAGCGATGATGGCCACCCGCCAGATGAACGACCGGGATGCCATCGACATACTGCGCGAAGCCCTGAAAGACCCGGCAGACGACGTACGGCTGCTGGCCTACTCCATGCTGGAACAGAAAGAAAAAACCCTGACCCACAGGGCTGGCTTGCTGCAACAGTCATTGCAGAAAGCCGGGGACATGGAAAGTGTTCTGCTACAGCGGCGGCTGGCCCAGGTGTGGTGGGAAATGGCCTATCTCGGCCTGGCCCAGGGCAGCCTGCGGGAGTATTACCTGACCAGCGCCCGCAAACTCCTGCTGCGCCTGGTCAACCGCCGGTCCCAGCACAACGACTGGCGCCTGCTTGGCCGGGTGGAACTGGCCCTTGGGAACGTTGATCAGGCCGAGGAAGCTTTTAACGCAGCCCTGGACGGCGGTTCCGCTCCGGAAATGATCATGCCTTATCTGGGTGAGGTGGCCTTTCTGCAGAGAGACTTTGTCAAAGTACGGGAGCGCCTGTCTGCCTGCCCGCCTGAGCGATATCACCCCGCTAACCGCCCGATCATTGAGGCCTGGCTATGAATCTGAAGCAGCGCCAGAAAGCACCCAAGGCAGACATTGCCCTGCTTCTGGAGGGCACCTACCCGTTTATCCGCGGCGGGGTATCATCCTGGGTGCACCAGATTATCACCGGGCTGCCGCAATACACCTTCGCCCTGATCTTTCTGGGTGGCGATCGCACGCATTACGGCAAGCAACAGTACACCCTGCCGGACAATGTGACCCATCTGGAATGCCATTACCTGATGGACACCGAAATGGTGGGCAAACCGCGCCCGCGAAAGGGAAACAAATCCGCTTTTGCAGCCCAGAAATGCCTGCACGAGCAGTTCAAATCCGGCACACCGGTAGAGCCAGACATTCTGCACAAGGTCTTTGCCGACCTGGGCCAGAAGCGGGGCATCAGTCGGGAGGATTTTCTCTACAGCGAGGAAAGCTGGGAGATGATCGACGAGCACTATCGCACGTACTGTACCGAACCATCCTTTGTCGACTATTTCTGGTCCGTTCGAATTATGCATGCGCCACTGTTCCAGCTTGCGGAGGTAGCCCGGAATCTGCCGGAAGTTCGCATGCTGCATTCCATTTCCACCGGTTACGCGGGCCTGCTGGGCGCGATTACCAGTGAACAGAGGGGCATCCCGTTCGCCCTGAGTGAACACGGGATCTACACCAAGGAACGCAAAATCGACCTGTCCCAGGCCCAGTGGATCCAGGACCCGACCGACCAGGTCAGTGGCACGCTGAATGAACAGCTGGGCTACATCCGCCGGCTATGGATTCGCTTTTTCGAGGCCCTGGGGCGCCTGACCTACCAGCAGGCAGGTCCGATCGTCTCGCTGTACCGCGGCAACCGGGAACGGCAGTTACAGGATGGTGCGCCGGAAGAACGCACCCGGATCATTCCCAACGGCATAGACCCGGCCCGCTTCGAGGAGGCCAGGGCTGCCCGCACCGGCGACATTCCAAAGGTTTTGGGGCTGGTGGGGCGTGTGGTGCCGATCAAAGACATCAAGACCTTTATCCGGGCCATGCGTTCGGTCACCAGCGTCATTCCCGACGCGGAAGGCTGGATAGTGGGCCCGGAGGATGAAGACGAAACCTACGTACGCGAATGCAAAGAGCTGGTGGATAGCCTGGGGCTGAGCAAACAGGTGAAATTCCTGGGATTCCAGAACGTCAACGACATACTGCCGCAACTGGGGCTGATGGTATTAACGTCCATTTCCGAGGCGCTGCCCCTTGTTATTCTGGAAGCCCACGCGGCCGGCCTGCCCTGCCTGGCCACGGACGTTGGCGCCTGCCGCGAACTGCTGGAAGGCGCCGGCGAGGAAGATCGGGCCCTGGGTACCAGCGGTGCCGTAGTTCCCATCGCCGACCCGGAGGCGACCGCACGGGAAGCAGTGCGCCTGCTGTCAAATCCGCAAAAGTGGCACAAGGCCCAGAAAGCCGGGCTTGAACGGGTGCAGAGGTTCTACACCCTCGACAGTATGTTCTCGGCTTATGAATCGATCTATCACAACGCCATCCATCAACAGGGGCGGAGTGCCTGATGGCCGGTATCGGATTCGAAATACGCCGCATCCTGAAGCGGGACAGCTTCCTGAACCTGTTCGAGGCCTACGGCCTGGCCGGCATCATCAGTTCCGGCCCCTGGGTACTGTCGGTGCTGGGCGTGATGCTGATCGGCATTATCAGCTTTACCCTGAAAGTATCCGACACCCAGGTGGTGCAGTTCCTGGTGTCGGTGACCTACCTGATGGCAGTATCCCTGACCCTGTCGGGGCTGTTCCAGCATGTGTTCACCCGTTGGGTGGCGGACCGGCTGTACGGAAAACGCAGCGACCTGATCCTGCCCAACCTGATGGGACTGATATGGGTGACTACTTTACTGTCGCTGGGTCTGGGCCTGATGTGTATGGTGCTGTTTTTCAGCGACACCACCGTGCTTTACCGCCTGCTGATGCTGGCCAACTTTGTGGTGCTGTGTAACCTCTGGCCGGTCACCATCTTCCTGTCCAGTATGAAATCCTACCGGCGTATTGTGGTGGTGTTCGCCCTGGGTTATGCCACGGCGGTTGTCGGCGCCATGCTGATGTCCCGGTTCGGCCTTGAGGGCCTTCTGGCCGGGCTGCTGCTGGGCCATAGCCTGCTTTTCTTCAGCTTTTTTTACACCATCATCCGCCAGTATCCCGGCGACTATTTCATCCGCTTCGATTTTACCCAACGCAAGCAGATTTTCCCGGCCCTGATCCTCACCGGGCTACTGTTCAATGCGGCGGTCTGGGCGGACAAATTCATCTTCTGGTTCCATCCCGACACCTCGCAACCCATCATCGCCAGCCTGCGGGCGTCGGTGATTTATGACCTGCCCATTTTCCTGGCCTACCTGTCGATTATCCCAGGCATGGCGGTCTTCCTGGTTCGCATGGAAACCGACTTTGCGGAGGCTTACGAGCGTTTCTACAACGCCGTGCGGGAAGGCGACACTCTGGACCGCATCAACCGCTTCCGGGACCAGATGGTGATCGTCGCCCGCAACGGTATCTACGAGATTTTCAAGGTTCAGGGGCTGACCGTGATCGTCATTTTCCTCTGGAGCGAGGAGATACTGGCGGCCATCGGCATTTCGCCGCTGTATATACCGCTGTTTCACATTGACCTGGTGGCGGTAAGCATCCAGTTGCTGTTGCTGGCCATCCAGAACGTGCTCTTCTATCTGGATGCCCGGGGCATAAACGTGATTCTTTGCGCCCTGTTTTTCTTCGGCAATATCATTTTCACCTTTATCACCATTGAGATGGGCGCCTCTTTCTACGGTTACGGATTTGCGGCGGCAACGCTGATTTCTGCCCTTACCGGGCTCTGGCTGCTGTCACGAAAATTTGAGAAGCTGGAATACGAGACTTTCATGTTGCAGGGCCGCTAACGGCTGAGTATCGGAGAGATACCTGTCGCATTTCTGGTTACAACGTTTGACAATATATCAACCAATCACCTGCACAAGACGCTATCAGTCAGGGCATACTGACGAGAAGTGGCCGGGTGCCAGAATCACACTCAGGAAGTGAAACATGAGTTCCTCTCGCCAGGACATCGTCGAAACCGAAATTCCGGTGTCTCAGTTGGCCATCGGCATGCATGTCGTCCGCCTGGACAGGCCATGGGAAGAGACGGATTTTCTGTTGCAGGGTTTTATCATCCAGAATGAAGATGACCTGCTTGCCGTACAAACCCAGTGCCAGACCGTGTATGTAGAAGGCCGCGTTGACGTCATGGCTGCAAGGGGCGCCTCAGGGAATGCCTCCGGTTTGCGCAAAACTGCCACCCCCCGTAAACCCGGCTCGCTCCCCGAAAAACGGGTTACCTACATCAACAAGGTCGATACGGGCCGGGAGATGGCGCGGGCACGTGCCCATTACGGCCAGGCCAGGGAAACCGCAAAAAACATCATGTCGGGCATACGCCTCGGACGAATGCTGGATATGCACCAGATCCGCCAGACCGTGGACAGCACGGTGGACAGCGTTCTGCGCAATGAAAATGCCCTGTTGTTGCTGAGCAAGATCAAGAACAAGGACGATTACACCGCCGAACACTGCATCAACGTGTCGATTCTGGCGGCAGCCTTCGGCAAGCACCTGGGGCTGCTCGAAGATGAAATACGGGTACTGGCTCTCAGTGGCATGATGCACGATGTGGGCAAGATGAAGATCGACGATGCGATTCTGAACAAACCGGGTGCCCTGACCCCGGAAGAATTCGACATCATGAAAAAACACACCACCTACGGCCGGAACCTTCTGGCAGCATTGCCAACGCTGGAACACGCAGCGGTTGATGTTGCCTATTCCCACCATGAACGCATGGACGGCAAGGGCTACCCCCGTGGCCTGCCCAGCCAGCAGATACCGCTATTTGCAAAAATGATCGGGCTGGTGGATACCTACGACGCCATCACCAGTTCCCGGGTGTATGACAAGGGCCGAGCCTCCATGCAGGCACTGCAGATTATCCACCGCAACAAGGGCACCCAGTTTGATGCCGACCTAGCGGTCGAGTTTATCCGGATGATCGGCGTTTACCCGCCCGGTTCGATCATCGAATTCGAAAATGGCGAGGTCGGCATTGTGGTGGCGAATCGCAAGTCCAGCAAACTGAAACCGGTGGTGCTGTTGGTACGGGATGGCGACAAGAACCCGATTACGCCCTACCGTCAGATAGACCTGTCTACCGGTGTCATCGACACCGCCGGCAAGGCTTACAAAATCACCCATGAGGTGCCCGACGGCACCTACGGTATTGTGATGAGCGACTTTGTTGAGAAGGGATTCCTCAGCACCCGCCCCGACGGTGACTCACCCCCGGTTGATGACCGCCATGGTGAGCCGTGAAATACAGGTAAGCTTACCCTCCTCGTTTTCCAGGCGAATTTCCCAGACCTGCGTGGTTCCACCCAGGTGAACGGGACGAGCCGTGCCGTAGACCCAACCTTTGGAGACTGATCGCACGTGGTTGGCGTTAATGTCCAACCCCACGGCTATCTGGTTTTCTTCCCGCAGGCAGTAGTTCGCCGCCATGCTGCCCAGGGTTTCCGCCAACAGCACGGACGCACCGCCGTGAAGGATGCCAAAAGGCTGAACCGTGCGTTCATCCACCGGTATCCGGCCGGTAACGTAGTCGTCACCCACCTCCACATACTCAATACCCAGTGCCGTGACCGCGGTGTTTTTGCTGGTTTCTGCCATCTGCTCGAGAGTGGGGAGTGCGCGGGTCCAGATTGCCATTTACTGCTACCTCTTGTTATTGACTACCCACGAATATCCGCAGGCTTGGGTTCACCAAGTTTATACAGATAGGTAACGAACGACCACAGCAGCCTTCAGGCGTGGCAAGATTCCTCTATTCCCATCGGGGGAAACTCTTCGGTTTCAGGAATGTGCTCACCGCGCATCTCACATAGCCAACCGGGAGCCTGCTGAGCTTTGTCGAAACTGAACAGGCCCGTACCAAGCACCCGGTCCAAGGGCGCCGAGATTCCGGTGGACTCTATCACCAGGCAATCGAACCGGCCTTCTTCTGCCAGGCGGCGCACCTCAAGCAGCAGATCCTACCGCAGGGTGCAACAGATGCAGCGGTTGCTCATCTCCACCCGCTTCTCTTCCGCCCGGTTAAGCTGCACCTCTTTCTAAACCTGGGCGGCATCAATGTTGACCTCGCTCATGTCGTTGACAATGACCGCCACCCGGCGGCCCTCGCGATTGTTCAGGATATGGTTGAGCACCGTGGTCTTTCCCGCGCCCAGAAAACCGGACAGAACAGTGACCGGTAATTCTCTGTTTTCATTGCGCATTTTCAGATCTTCCTGATGACGACTCGCAAATCGTTAGAGTTCAGGGGTTCACTTTAATTATGTTATAACATAACATTAATACGGAAATCGATGACAAGCCTCAGGAGTGGACCATGACACTGAACCCAGCCGCATTGGAAAAACCGGTTGCCGTTACCGGTGATCAGCCCGAGTGCCTCACCCAGATCTTCCGGGATGAGGTCAACCTCACCGTCTGGAATCGGGCGCTTCGGCCACAGGTCGTGCGCTTTGCCGATGCGCTGGCCGCCTGGGAGGGAAAGCTGGAGCGGTTTGTCACCCTGAAACAGGGCGACAGTGCGGCACTGGTGCTGCCGCAATGGGCGCTGGCAGAGGAAGGGGCACGTTCCTGGATTGCTGATGCGGACGAAATTATCGATATGTACCGATGCCTGTTCGAGCCGGAGGCTGTCGGCCTTCGCCTGCATGTTCTCAGGGGCACCATGTGCCCCAGGTTTCACGTCGATCGGGTACCGGTTCGCCTGCTCTGCACCTATCGCGGCATCGGCACGGAATGGCTTGAGGAATCACAGGTTACGCGCCCCCAAGGCCCGGGACCGCTACCGGACCAGTCCGTGACGGACCGCGCAGTCCGGCGTTTGTCGACTGGCGCCGTTGGCCTGCTGAAAGGCGAAGCCTGGGAAGGTAACGAAGGCCGCGGCCTGGTTCACCGATCACCGGCACCCGGGAATCAGTCACGGCTGGTACTGGCCCTGGACTGGCTTTAATTTCAGCCATAAATGAAATGTTATAACGTTTACTCAAAACAAAACAGAAGGACGATTATGTATAACCTCTATACCCGCACAGGCTTTGCTGTTCTTACATTGCTGCCACTTTCGATGGCGCAGGCCAACGAAATGAACCCGGATGTCAGCGTTGTTCTGGATGGCTTTTACAAGCAGAACCACACTGCTCTGTCACACCGGGAGAAAGGCATCGGCCTGGGCCATTCCGAGCTGTCCCTGTCGGCGCCGATTGATGACCTGTTTGAGGGCCGGCTGACCGCGGCCCTGGAGAGCCACGAAGGTGAAACCGAGGTGGGGCTGGAAGAGGCCTTCCTGCAGACCACCGGAATGCCCTACAACCTGAGCGTCCGTGGCGGACGATTTTTCTCACAGGTGGGCTACCTGAACGGTCGCCACCTTCACGAGGACGATTTCGTTGAACGGCCGGCGGCCTACCGGGCCCTGCTCGGTAGTCACTATTTCGATGACGGTTTGCGCCTGAACCTGCTGCTGCCGACACCCGTGTACTGGCAAATCGGCGCCGAGGCATTCAATGGTAACGGCCTGTCCGAGGGCGATGAAGACATCGGCGTTTACACCATAAATACCCGTATCGGCAGCGATATCTCAACATCACAAAGCTGGCAGGCTGGCCTTTCCTACCTCAGGAACCGCCAGCTACACGATGGTGAACACGAGGAGGAACATGGCGGCGAGCACGAGGAACATGAAGAGCACGGCCACGGCGGCCATGGCGCGGAATACCTTGGCGAGAACCTTTATATGGCGGACCTGGTATGGAAATGGGCACCGGACGGCAACAACCGTAGCCAGCAACTGACTCTGAGCGGCGAGTACCTGTACGCCGATGAACTGGGTGAACATGCGTCTTCCGATGATCGCCACGAGGGCTGGTATGCCTCTGCGGTTTACCAGTTTGCGCCCCAATGGTCAGTTGGTGTCCGGCACGGCCAGGTAGAACTTAAGGAGGCACATGGCGATCACTTTGACGACCAGAACCTGGAAGAAACAGACGTGATGCTGGGTTGGTCCCGCTCACACTTTTCAACCGTACGCCTGCAGTACACCCATCAGGAAGCCGACGGTTTCGAAAAAGCGGACAATACCGTGATGCTGCAATATGTGATGAGTTTCGGAGCCCACGGTGCCCATGGATTTTAAACGACTCTTTGCAGCAACCCTGCTTGGGCTGGCGGCGCTGCCAGCTCAAGCCGCCATTAAAGTGTTTGCCTGCGAACCCGAGTGGGCCGACCTGACCCGGGCACTGGTTCCGGATGCGGATATTCATACCGCCACCAGTGCCCGCCAGGACCCGCATTACATTGAAGCCAGACCCAGCCTGATTTCGGCTATGCGGCGGGCACACATTGCCGTGTGTACAGGGGCATCACTGGAAGCGGGCTGGCTGCCAGCGCTGATCAGCCGTGCGTCCAACCGGGAAATACAGCCGGGAAAGCCAGGGCTGTTCTTCGCGGCCGAGCAGGTTAGCCTGCACCAACCCCACAACCACGTTGACCGTAGTATGGGCGACGTCCATCCAGAGGGTGACCCGCATATTCATCTGGACCCGGACAGGCTTCCCTCGATTGTCAATGCCCTGGCGGATCGACTGGCAGCACTGGCACCGGATGATGAGCACGCCATCCGTCTGCGTCAGAGGCAATGGCAGGTACGCTGGAAACTCGAAACCGCCAAATGGCGAGAAGCTGCGACCAGTCTGGAAGGTCTGTCGGTGGCGGTTCAGCATTCCAACTTCGGTTATCTGCTGCGTTGGCTGGGCGTGGAACCATCCATTGACCTGGAACCAAAGCCGGGGCTGCCACCCAGTGCGTCGCATTTGAGTGAGGCGTTGGCCGACCCGGCACTGGACCGGGTCCGGCTGATACTGATCGCCAGCTATCAGGGCGAACGACCTGCCCAGTGGCTTGCAAGCAAAACGGAGCTTCCTGTCGAGATCCTGCCGGGTACCGTAACCGACCAGCCGGAAACGGACACTCTGGCAAAGCTGATCAGCCACATTATTGATCGTCTGGAGCATCATCACAGGACGGCGGAGCATGGTTGACTGGTTCTGGCTGCTGACGCCATTGGCAGCAAGCCTGATGATGGCTCTTTGCCTGGTGCCACTGGGGCACCGGGTTCTGGCTCGGGGCGTGGTGTTTGCCGACCTGGCCATTGCCCAGTGGGCGGCATTGGGCACGCTGACGGGTTCATCCCTGATGCCCAACCACATCATTGCGGGCCTGCCAATCAGCGGTCTGCTGTTTGCACTTCTGGCCGTAGGGCTGGTTTCCCTGATTCTGAAGCTGGTGCCGGATTACCGGGAGGCGATGATCGGAACTCTCTATGTGCTGGGTGCCAGCTTGGCCACGCTGACGGTTAGCAATGATCCCCACGGCGCACAGCAACTCGCCCGAACCCTCAACGGCGATCTGCTATGGGTGACCGGCCAATCGCTGATACCGCTTGCGATCATCACTCTGGCCGTTTTGCTCTGGCAGACCCTTGGAACTACTCGAATCCGCTCGACCCTGTTCCTGCCCCTTTTTGCGGTGGCAGTCACCCTGACGGTGGACATGGCCGGTATTTATGTGGTGTTCGCAACATTGATTGCCGCGCCGCTGATGCTTTGCCACCTGCTGGAACGCAGCCTATTGATGGCCGCAGGGTTCTGTTTCACCGGGCATGGACTGGGGCTATGGCTGTCCGCGAATCACGACATCCCGGCTGGCCCGGCCATTGTCGTAACAGTTATTGCCTGCTGTATCGCCGCTTTACTGTTTGCCAATAAGGCGACCGCACTCAGAACACCCTGACCAGTTCCTGCTTCAACCACCCCAGGCGCCCGGTTTCCACCATCTGACGGCGCATGCCCGGCACCGGGCGGATCATGAACAGGTCGCCGTTGCGGCCCACCAGCCGCTTTGGCACGCCGGTGTCCCGGGCGATGTCGGCATGGGCCTGCATGTGCTGCTCTTCCCCGTGAACCGGAATGGCTACCGCTGGTTGCACCCACTGATACATGGCCCGGAGCTCATCCTGCGCAGGGTGGCCGGAGGCATGAATGGGCAGGCCGGCGGATTCGGCGGTCAGAACCTCCACACCCAGGCCTTTAAGCTGACTGATCAATGCATCAATCAGCTCTTCGTTTCCGGGGATCGCTCGAGCGCTGAAGATCACCCGGTCCCCTGCTTCCAGTTCAAAATCCGGATGGTTGCCCGAGGCCAGGCGCCTGAGCGCGGTTCGGGGTTCACCCTGGCTGCCGGTGGCCACCGCCAGCACCTCTTCCCGGGGCAGGTAACCGAAGTGGCTGGACTGGATCAGTGAGTCCGCTGTGTCCCACAGGCCGGCGGCTTTGGCGGCACTGCTCATATTAATCAGTGAACGCCCCATCAGCCCCATGTAGCGGCCAGTGGCGCGGGCAACCGCAGTCAGGGTGTGCAGGCGGGCAATGTTACTGCCGAAACAGGCCACGATAACACGGCCCTTTGCCGGGCGAACGGCCTCTAACAGGCCTTGATACAGGCGGGATTCGGACATCGAATGGCCCTCCACCGTGGCGTTGGTGGAATCGCAGACCATGGCCGCCACGCCTTCCTCTGCAAGGTCGGTGAAAGTGGCTTTGGAATAGCCGTGGCCGACCAGCGGCTGGTCGTCCAGTTTCCAGTCGCCGCTGTGGAAGATATTGCCCGCCGACGTTCGAATCATCAGCGCATTGGGGTCAGGGATGGAGTGGGTCAGGGCCAGCCATTCCACCTGAAATGGCCCGATCGTCTTCCGGTCACCGACATCTACCACAAAAATCGGCACCAGGTGCAGTAGATCAAACTCCGCCAGCTTGCGGCGCAGAATTTCGGCCGTAAAACGGCTGGTGTAGATGGGGCACTGGAGCAGCGGCCACAGGTAAGGCACGGCGCCGATGTGGTCCTCGTGGGCGTGGGTAATGATCAGCCCGGCCAACTGGTCCCGTCGGTCGGCAATAAAAGCCGGATCCGCCATCTGCACCGGAGGTTCACCGGAATGATGCACAGTGCCATCCGCCGACACTCTTCCCGGCTTGGGGAAAGTCACGCCGCAATCCACCATCAGCCACTGGCCGTCGTGGCCGTAGAGGTTGAGGTTCATACCAATTTCACCGGTTCCGCCCAGAGGCAGAAACCAGAGGTCGTGTTCATCTGGGGTCATGGATGTCACGTATTCCTGTGCTCTTGCGGTTGAAGTCGGCGGTGCCGGCTCCACCTATGAAGACAAGTTCGTTGATTCAAGTACGTAAGCTGATTCTAAAAGGAGCAGGCATATGAACATACTGATGGTTCTTACCTCACATGACCAGATGGGCGATACCGGCCACAAAACCGGTTTCTGGCTGGAAGAGTTCACCGCGCCCTACTACGTGTTCAAGGATGCTGGCGCCAACATCACGCTTGCATCACCCAAAGGCGGCCAGCCACCGGTGGACCCGAACAGTGAAGGCGAAGATGCGTTGACCGAAACGACCCGGCGCTTCCAGAAGGATGCCCACGCCAAGGAATCACTGGCCAGCACCAAGAAGCTGGAAGATGTAAACATGGTCGACTTCGATGCCATCTTCTATCCCGGCGGCCACGGCCCGCTGTGGGACCTGGCAAACGATCAGAAGTCGGTCGACCTGATCAAATCCGCCTACGAGCAGGACAAGGTGATCGGCGCCGTCTGCCACGCACCCGCCGTATTCCGCGACGTCGAGATTAAACCGGGCCAGAATCTGGTCGGCGGTCGCAACGTCACCGGTTTCAGCAACAGCGAAGAGGAAACCGTCGGCCTGACCAACATTGTGCCTTTCCTGGTGGAAGACATGCTGAAAGAAAAGACCGGCAGTTACACCTGCGGCGATGACTTCACACCGCACATTGTGGTTGATGGCAAATTGATTACCGGCCAGAACCCGCCTTCCTCTGAAGGCACGGCCAAGGCTGTCCTACAGGCTCTGCAAGAAGCCTGATCAGGCAGTTGACTCCCCGGCGTGGCTGATGAGCACGCCGGGCGCTCCCCTCTCAAGCAATTCACGGATGGAATCCGGCACCGGCGTTTTCGCCATTTTCGACGGCTGAATCAGCACGTAGGTGATGTCCGCTTCAGCAACAAGTGTTTCATTTCCGAAACGATTGAATTCCAGATGCAGCGTAAACGAGGTGTTGCCAATACGCCCCGCTGCAATTCGCGCTTCCAGCACGTCATCAAACTTCGCCGGTGCCCGATAGTTCATGTTCAGGCTGACCACCTGAATGTCCAGATCCTGATCCAGCAGACGCTGGTAATCGCCGAACAGAGTGCGGATGTATTCGTTCACCGAGATATCCACGTAATCGGCGTAGCGGGCGTTGAATACGACGCTCTGGGCGTCACATTCCCCGTAACGAACACGAAAGCGGAAACGGAAAAGCTGGCTTTCGGCGTCTGTCATAAGCCCAGGTCGCTCAGCTCGGGACGGTCATCAGGCCGGCGACCCTGGGGCCAACGGAATTTCCGCTCGGATTCCTCGATGGCCAGGTCATTGATGCTGGCATAGCGCTTCGCCATCAGGCCCTGTTCATCGAACTCCCAGTTTTCATTGCCGTATGACCGGTACCATTGCCCCGTATGGTCGTGCCATTCATAGGCAAAACGAACCGCAATCCGGTTTTCCCGGAAAGCCCATAGTTCCTTGATCAGCCGGTACTCGTGTTCTTTCTGCCATTTGCGGGTCAGAAAAGCTTCGATTTCCGCCCGGCCACGGGGGAACTCGGATCGGTTGCGCCACTGGCTGTCGACGGTATAGGCCATCGCGACTTTAGCCGGATTGCGGCCGTTCCAGCCGTCTTCCGCCATACGGACTTTCTGCCTGGCCGTTTCCTCGGTGAAGGGCGGAAACGGCGGCCTTGCTTCGCCTGTTTTGTCCATGCGATAAGTCTCAGTAGTGAATCACAGAGCGAATGCTCTTGCCTTCGTGCATCAAATCAAAGGCTTCGTTGATTTTTTCCAGCGGCATTTCGTGGGTGATAAACACATCGAGCGGAATTTCACCGGTCTTGGCTTTTTCCACATAGCCCGGCAGTTCGGTGCGGCCTTTCACGCCGCCAAACGCAGAACCTTTCCAGACCCGGCCAGTGACCAATTGGAACGGCCGGGTGCTGATTTCTTCACCGGCACCGGCGACGCCGATAATAATGGATTCGCCCCAGCCCTTGTGGCAGCACTCAAGGGCTGAGCGCATGACCTGCACGTTACCAATGCATTCAAAGGAGTAGTCCACGCCGCCGTCGGTCATTTCAACAATCACTTCCTGGATTGGCTTGTCGTAATCCTTCGGGTTGACCACATCGGTGGCACCCAGCTGTTTGGCGATGTCGAACTTGCCAGGATTGATGTCGATGGCAATGATCCGGCTGGCCTTGGCCATGGCCGCGCCAATAATCGCCGCCAGGCCGATACCGCCCAGGCCAAAGATGGCCACGGTTGCGCCTTCTTCCACTTTGGCGGTGTTCAGCACGGCACCAATGCCGGTAGTCACGCCACAGCCCAGCAGACAGACTTTGTCCAGCGGTGCTTCCTTGGGGATTTTTGCCAGGGACACTTCCGGCAGCACGGTGTATTCGGAGAAGGTGGAGCAACCCATGTAGTGGTAGACGGGCTCGCCCTTGTAGGAAAAACGGGAGGTGCCGTCGGGCATCACACCCTTGCCCTGGGTCTCACGCACGGAGCCGCAGAGGTTGGTCTTGCCGGAGGTGCAGAATTTACATTTGCCGCACTCGGCTGTGTAAAGCGGGATCACGTGATCCCCCACTTCCACGGAGGTCACGCCCTCGCCGATGGCCTCAACGATGCCGCCGCCTTCATGGCCCAGAATCGCCGGGAAGATACCTTCGGAATCGGCGCCTGACAGAGTGTAGGCGTCGGTGTGGCAGACACCGGTGGCGACTATGCGAACCAGAACCTCGCCTTTTTTTGGCGCTTCCACATCCACTTCTACGATTTCCAGCGGCTGGTTGGGCGCGAACGCCACGGCGGCACGGGATTTAATCACGGGCAAACTCCTTAAAGATGATTCGAGGTGTCTGTGGTTGTACAGAGTTGACTCATTGTAGACGACCGGTCTAATATAGCAACCATGACCTCAACCGACACCCGCAGCCATATTATCCAGACCGGCGCCGATCTGATCGGCCAGAAAGGCTTTGGCGCCACCGGTATCAACGGCGTGCTGACCACGGCTGGCGTGCCAAAAGGGTCGTTCTATCACTATTTTAGTAGCAAAAACGATTTCGGGCTGGCGGTCATCGATACCTTTGCCGAGGAATACGACGCCAAACTGGATCGGATTCTCAACGATGCCAGCCGTTCCTGCCTGGACCGGCTGCGAGCCTATTTCGACTCCGGCCTCGAAACCATGACCAGCTGTGAGTTCACCCGCGGCTGCTTGATTGGCAATCTCGGCCAAGAGCTGGCGGGGCAGAACGAGGTGTTCCGCAAACGCCTGGATACGGTGTTCCAGGGCTGGGAAAAACGCTTCGAGCGCTGTATCGAGGAAGCGCAACGGGTGGGAGATGTGGACAGCTCCATCAGCCCCGCGGATGTGGCCAGCTTCCTGTTGTCGGGCTGGGAAGGCGCCATTCTCAGAGCCAAGGTCCTGAAAAGCACCGAGCCCATGGAGCGATTTGTGCGGGTGTTTTTCCGCCAATGCCTGGGTACTGACTGACCTCGGCGCACCGCTTTTAGTCGAACCTTTTTTTCGTTTATTTACTAGTAGACTGGTCTATTTAATTCCAGTTAATCCTGAAGGAGGATGTTCAATGAACAACCCAAACGATCACCTTTTCCAACCCTACCTGATGGGCGATCTTAAACTGCCCAACCGGGTGCTGATGTCGCCGCTGACCCGGGCCCGCTCGACCCAGCCCGGCGATATTCCCAGCGACCTGAACGCCCACTATTATCAGCAGCGGGCCAGCGCCGGGCTGATTTTCAGCGAGGCCACCCAGGTATCGCCCCAGGGCAAGGGGTACGCCTTTACCCCCGGCATTCACTCCCCGGAACAGGTGGTGGGCTGGAAGAAAGTCACCAGCGCCGTGCATATGGCCGGCGGGCGTATCCATGCCCAGCTCTGGCACGTGGGCCGTATCTCCCACACCGCCCTGCAGCCGGACGGCCACAAGCCGGTAGCGCCGTCGGCAATCCAGCCGGAGGGCGCGAAAACCTTTATCAGTGCCGATTCCGGCATGGTGGACGCCCCCGAGCCCAGGGCTCTGGAAGCCAGCGAGATGGCGGACATTGTCGAGCAGTTCCGCCAGGGCGCCCTGAACGCCAAGACTGCGGGCTTTGACGGTGTTCAAATCCACGCCGCCAACGGCTATCTGCTGGACCAGTTCCTCAAGAGCGGCAGCAACCACCGCACCGACGAGTTTGGCGGTTCGTTGGAAAATCGCATGCGCCTGCCCCTGATGGTGGTGGAAGCGGTGATCGACGTCTGGGGCAAGGACAAGGTGGGAGTGCGCATCAGTCCCACCGGCAGTTTCAACGCCATGTATGACGAAGATCCGGTGGCAACCTTTGGTGCCTTTGCCTCGCGCCTGAACGACCTGGGCATTGCCTACCTGGAAGTGGTGGAAGATTCGTTCCAGGGCAATCACGCCAAGGGCCGCCCGGAACAGGCCATCGATGCCATCCAGGCCGGATTCAAGGGCACTTACATTGCCAACGGCGCCTATACCGCCGAAGAAGCCCGTCAGCGCATCGGCGCCGGCCGCTGCGACCTGGTGACCTTTGGTCGTCCGTTTATTGCCAACCCGGACCTGCCGGAGCGCCTGCGCCAGCACGCCGAGCTGAACAAATGGGACGACAGCACTTTCTATGGCGGCGACGAGCGCGGCTATACCGATTACCCGACGCTGAAGGAACTCGAAATCAGCGCCTGAACCATTCATTTATTCCAGAAAGAGAACCTTTATGAGCAACACCAACGACATCATTAACAGCAAGGTTGTGATCATCACCGGTGCCAGCAGTGGCCTGGGCGAAGCCACCGCCCGCCGTCTGGCGGACCGGGGTGCCAAACTGGTACTCGCGGCGCGCCGGGAAGACCGCCTCAAGGCCCTGACCGAGGACCTCAAAGCCAAGGGCGCCGAGGTGATCTGGCAGGTCACCGACGTCACCGACCGGGCCCAGGTCGAAGCCCTGGCCGCCGCGGCCAAGAAGGCCTTTGGCCGCATCGATGTGCTGGTCAACAACGCCGGCCTGATGCCGCTGGCGCCGCTGGACGCGCTCAAGGTCGACGAGTGGGATCAGATGGTGGATGTAAACATCAAAGGCGTGATGTACGGCATAGCCGCGGTACTGCCCACCATGCGCGAGCAGCACAGCGGACACGTGATCAACCTGTCGTCCGTTGCCGGTCACAAGCTGTTTCCGGGCGCGGCGGTTTACTGTGCCACCAAATACGCGGTCAAGGCGCTGTCCGAAGGCCTGCGTATGGAAGCCGGTGACGAGATTCGCAGCACCAACATCTCGCCAGGCGCGGTTGCCACCGAGCTGACCAGCACCATCACCGATCCGACGGCCCAGAAGGCCGCCGCCGAACTCTACGAAGTGGCCATCGATGCCGACGCAGTCGCCCGGGCCATTGTCTATGCCATCGAGCAACCGGCCGACGTGGACATCAACGAAATCATCCTGCGGCCCACGGCCCAGGAGCTGTAATCAGCCACAGCCTTATCAGGCACTTGATTGCTTCATCCCAGGGCCCGCTTCGATCTGTTCCAGACTTGAGTCGTATCACTAGGTCTGATCAGACGAAGTAAGGGTTTTGCGGTGAAGACACTCTATTGGATGACCCGGGATCTCCGGTTACACGACAACCCCGCCATGCTGGCCGCCTCGCAGTCGGACATGCTGCTGCTGGCGTATGTGGTGGACCCGCGCTGGTTCAGGCCCGGCCCGCTGCAGTGTCGTGCCATGGGGGATCACCGCTGGCGTTTTCTCTGGCAAAGCCTGATGGCCCTGGAGAAAAGCCTGCGGCCCATGGGGCAAAGGCTGCACATTGCCTATGGCGAGCCGGAAACGGTGATTGCGGACCTGGCCCAACAATATTCGGTAGACAGGGTTGTCCGCACGCGCCAACCCGGTACCGAGGAAGCAGGCCAATGGCAGACACTGCAGACGCGTCTGCCAAAGGTGGTGTTTCAGCAGTTCGAAACTCACAGCCTCTTCACTGAAGGCACCCTGCCCATGGCGCTGGCAGATCTGCCGGGCACTTTTTCCCAGTTCCGAAAACAGGTTGAGAAAACCGGTCAGCGCCACTCCGGCGCCATACGTATCCGCACCCTGACGGCGCTGCCACCACCGCCGGGATTTCCGGAAGACACCCGGGGACTGTGCCCGGCCATTGCCGACCCACGGCATCCGCTTCAGTTCAGGGGTGGGGAAGATGCGGGCCTGGCACGGCTGAATGAATTTCTGTTCGAGAATCACGGTATTGCGGACTACAAACAGACCCGCAACGCCCTGGATACCTGGGATGCCTCTTCCAAATTCTCGCCCTGGCTGGCCAATGGCTCACTGTCGGTGAAGGAAGTGGCGGAAACCATCGACGAATACGAGCGCACCGAAACCAGCAACGAATCCACTTATTGGCTGTGGTTTGAGCTACTGTGGCGGGAATACTATTACTGGTATGCCCTGAAACACGGCGCCAACCTGTTCCGCCGCGACGGGGTGCAGGGCAAGCGGCGGAACGGGACCTTCTACGGCCATAGATTCATGGCGTGGACCCAGGGCAATACCGAATACCCACTGGTGAATGCAGCGATGAACCAGCTACGGGAAACCGGCTATATGAGCAACCGAGGCCGCCAGCTTGTGGCCAGCTGTTTTGTCAATGAACTGGAACTGGACTGGCGTTATGGCGCCGCCTGGTTTCAGGAGCAGCTGATCGACTATGACGTGGCCAGCAACTGGGGCAACTGGCAGTATCTGGCAGGCGTAGGCGCCGATCCCCGTGGATTGCGCCAGTTCAATCTGAAAAAGCAGGCGGAGCAGTATGATCCAGACGGAGAGTTTGTGGCCCGCTGGAACGGCAAATCCGATCAGCCGGTTGGCCTGCATCTGGTTGATGCTGCTGACTGGCCGGTGTAATACTCGCTTGGTCGTCCACGATACTTCGGAGTAGGAGGCAAACGGATGGACCTTTCCAGAACCGTCCGGAGCCATGGATGGCGGAGGCCGAGCGTACAGGGACGTATTTACAGCGTGTTCTGGAAAGGCCCATCCACTTGCCTCTTCACTGAACTCGCGGTCGCTACGAGGATACTCAGACCATGACTACCAGCCATCAGGCCCTCGCCCGCATTGTCGACACCTGCCAGCCCAATAGCCTGGTAGTCTGTGGGGAAACTGCAGGCGAAGTAGGTCAGCATTGGTATAAACACCATCCGTCGTCCACGGTGATTTCCATGGACGTCTATGCACCCAACGCGGCCTTTCCGCTGGCAGCTACCCAGGATCTTGCGCTGGTGACCGGCACCCTGGAAAATATCTCCCATGAGGAAGGTGGTATATTGTTGGGGCATCTGCGCAACTACGGCACCCATCAGATCGCCGTTGTTGTAGACCCGGAACAAGGCTGGGACTTCAAGGACTTCATCGGGCTGGGGTTTCGTCGCCAGGCGGAACTGGATGACGATGGCATTAAACGAGCGCTCTACACCTACAACATCGACAACTACAACCATAAACGCGCCTGGAACAACCCGAAAAACTGGGCCAACCCGGAAATGTGGGGCAAGGCGTGGTGGTGAACACACCCAGGAAAATCCGCATATGAAACCCAGCACCATCCGCATCGGTCGCCGTTATCGCGCCAGCCGGCTTGAAGGCTCCTATGACGCTATTGTGATCGGCTCCGGTATCGGCGGGCTGACGACCGCCGCCTGCCTGTCGAAAGCCGGCAAAAAGGTGCTGGTGCTGGAGCAGCATTACACCGCCGGTGGTTACACCCACAGCTACGCCCGCAACGGCTATGAATGGGATGTGGGGGTTCACTACATCGGCGACATGGGCAGCCCCCACACCCTGGGGCGCCGGCTGTTCGATTACATTACCGATGGTGAACTCCACTGGGCGCCAATGGACGAAAACTACGACCGCTTTTTCCTGGGGGACAAGGTGGTCAACCTGCGGGCGGGCAAGGCCGGATTCCGCTATTCCCTGGTCAGCGCCTTCCCCGAGGAAGAAGAGGCCATCGACCGCTACATTTCCTTGCTGGGCAAAGTCGCGGGCGGCATGCAGTGGTACACCCTGTCCAAAATTTCCCCCAGCCTGCTTTCGCCGCTGATCGGCAAGGGGCTGGACATGACCCTGCCAGACTGTTTTAACAAGACCACCTACGAAGTCCTGCGGGAGTTGACCGATAATGAAGAACTGATCGGCGCCATCACCGGGCAGTGGGGTGACTGCGGCGTTACGCCGAAGCAGTCCAGCTTTATGGTCCACGCGCTGATCGCCAAGCACTATATCCACGGCGGCTATTATCCTGTTGGTGGCGCTTCGGAAATGGCCAAAACCATCATTCCGGTCATCCAGCAGTCCGGGGGCGAGGTGTTCACCTACGCCGACGTCACCGATATTCTGATTCACAAAGGTAAGGCGGTCGGCGTTCACATGGCGGACGGCGAGGAGATAAAAGCTCCCATGGTGATCAGCAACGCCGGGGTCATAAATACTTTCGAAAAGCTGCTACCGCCGGAAATTGCTGAAAAATGCGGCTATCAGAAAAAACGTGAACATATTCAGCAGTCCATGCCCCACATCGGGCTATACCTGGGCCTGAAGGGCACGCCGGAAGAACTGGGGCTGCCACGCACCAACTTCTGGATTTATCCCAGCGCCCGTCACGACGACAATGTCGAGGCCTTTCTGGAAGACACCAGCACCGACTTCCCGGTGGTTTACGTGTCCTTTCCGGCTGCCAAGGACCCGGACTACCAGAACCGCTGGCCGGGCACGTCGACTATTGAAGTTGTCGCACCCACCACCTGGGAGATGTTTGAAGCCTGGAAAGACACCACCTGGGGCAAGCGCGGTGAAGATTACGAAGCCCTGAAAACCGAAATCACCGACCGCATCATGGAAGTGGTCTACGACAAACTGCCCCACCTGCGGGGCAAGGTGGATTACCTGGAAACCTCCACGCCCCTGTCCACCGCCTGGTTCTGCCGCTATGAGCGCGGCGAGCTTTACGGACTGGACCACACCCCCGAACGTTTCGAACAGCAATGGCTCAGACCCAAAACCGACATTCCCGGGCTCTACCTGACCGGCCAGGACATTCTGACCTGTGGTGTGGTGGGCGCCATGATTGGCGGCCTGATGACCACGCTGTCGATTCAGGGTTTGCGGGGAGCCGGGCTGGCGAAGCGGATTTTTGTAGGCTGAGCGTAAATTATGAGCAGTACTGACCCCAAAGAACCAGAACTTTCCCGAATCATCGAAATGGCCTGGGAAGATCGAACCCCGTTCGAGGCCATCGAAGCGCTTTACGGTCTGCCGGAAAAGGAAGTCATCAAGGTAATGCGGCGAGAGCTCAAGCCTTCCAGCTTCCGGCTCTGGCGCAAGCGGGTGACCGGTCGCAAAACCAAGCATCAGGAGTTGCGCCCGGAAGGCGTGATCCGGGCCTACTGTCCGACCCAGTACAAGCGTTAGAGCCGCTCCAGAACCTGCAGGTTACGGCGGCAGGCTCCAAGGTATGAGGCACCGAAGAGGTTGTAGTGATTGAGGGTGTGGTAGAGGTTATAGATCGGCACCTTCAGATCGTAGACGTCGGTTCGGGGAAACACCGAATCGTAGGCTTTATAGAAGGCCGGCGAGAAACCGCCAAACAGCTCCGTCATGGCCAGGTCTGCTTCGCGATCGCCCCGGTAAACCGCCGGATCAATCAGCCAGGGGCCAGAGCGATCAAACAGCACATTCCCGGACCAGAGATCGCCATGGAGCAGACTCGGATGCTGGCAGTGACGGTTGAGGAACTCCCTCAGTGGGATCTCTGCCGATTCCAGCCGCGATTCGAATTCATCCCTTACCCGGTCGTCCTTGATCATCGCAATCTGGGGCCTGAGCCGATAGCCCAGGTAGAAACGCCCCCAGTCGTCCATCACGGTATTTCTTTGCGGCGAGAGGCCAATCAGATTATCCACTTCAAACCCGTAATCCGGCATGACCTGCCCATGCATACGTGCCAGGCCCTCACCCAGAGCGGCCATGCCTTCTTCCGTTGCCGGGGCCGGGTCGATTCGGGGAATCACCAGCTCGGATGCCGTTACGCGCCGAACCTCGGGAACACGCAGGGCTCGCGGCCCTTCAACACCGGCCTCTTCAAGCACAGCCGCCAGCAGGCCCAGCCCCTCGGCTTCCCGAATCAATGCATCAGGGTAGGAAGTCGCATTGTGTTTAATAAATTCAGGCATGGCATTAGTATAAGCCTCCAGTTCACCAAACCAAGCCAGACAGGAAAGTCCCATGGCCCTATTCAGTGATCGCAAGGCAAAGCAGCAGCTAGACCGGGAAGCCGGCAGGGTTCACGACACGGACTTGGGTGATCTGCTGTCACGGCAGAAGGCCATTGAAGAAAAGGTCCGGAACAGCGGTAAGCTAAAGCGATTCAGCTCGGACATCAGGCTGATGTTTTCGATGCTGCGTGATTACTGGCAGGGCAATTACCGGGAGGTACCCTGGAAAAGCGTTGCTGCCATCGCCGGCGCGCTGTTGTATGTCCTGAACCCGTTGGATGTAATCCCCGATCTGATCCTGGGGTTCGGTTTTATTGATGATGCGGGCGTGGTTGCCCTTTGCCTCACGATGGTCGAATCCGATCTGATTCGTTACGCCGCCTGGAAAGAACAAAAGGAGGAGTCTTGGACTTCGCAACCCTGATAGGTCTGTTCGGTGCGCTTCTCCTTATCACCTCGGCGGTTATTCTTGGCGTATCACCCGATGTCTTTATCAACTCGGCGTCATTGCTCATTGTCGTTGGCGGCAGCCTTCTGGTGGTGCTGGCAAAATTCAGTTTCTATCAGTTTTTCGATGCTTTCCGCACGGCCGCCCGGGCGTTCAAATTCAAGCTGCCGGACATGATCAGCAGCATTGAAGAACTGGTGGAGGTTGCCCAGGTGGCCCGCAAGCAGGGCGTGCTGGGGCTCGAAGGCCGCGACGTGTCCAGCCGGTTTCTGGGCCAGGGCATACAGATGCTGGTGGATGGCCACAATGCCGAAACCATCAGAAATCTGCTGAACAAAGAACGCCTGATGACTCTTGAACATAACCGCACTGGAGCCAAGGTCTTCACCGCGCTGGCGGATGTTGCCCCGGCAATGGGTATGATCGGCACACTCATCGGTCTGGTGCAGATGCTGTCGAATATGGAAGATCCCAAATCCATTGGTCCAGCGATGGCAGTCGCCCTGCTAACCACCCTTTACGGCGCCATGATTGCGACCATGATTGCCACGCCGATTGCCGACAAACTGTCCCTGCGCATGACCGAAGAGGCGCGTTTGCAGGCGCTCTACATTGATGCCCTGGCCGCGATTCAGGAAGGCACCAACCCCCGGATCATTGAACAGATGCTGTCCAGCTACCTTACTCCGAAACAGCGACAGAAGCAGGAACAGACGGAAGAGGCAACGGGCTAACGCGCATGGACGACCTGCCGGAAGATGAAAAACCGGGCATCCCCGGCTGGGTGGTAACCTTTGCCGACCTGATGTCGCTGTTGATGTGCTTTTTTGTGCTGCTGCTGTCGTTTTCGGAAATTGACGCCCAGAAGTTCAAACAGATCGCCGGCGAACTCTCCAAGGCCTTTGGTGTGCAGCGGGAAGTCCCGGCCCTGGAGATTCCTCAGGGCACCAGCCCGATTTTTGACCGGTTTTCCCCCGCACCACCGGAGCCAACAGTGCTGGAACAGGTCCGCCAGACCACAACCACCGAAGACCCGAGGTTGGAAACTCTCAAAAGCCCGGAAGCATCCGCAGTGGCGGACGCCGTTCAGGAACAGATGGACGAACGCGTTGACCGCATCCTGACGGTGCTGGAACCGGCAGTGGTAGACGGCCGCATCAACGTGTCACAGGAACAGGCCCGCATCATTATCCGCATTGAAGAAAAGGGTTCGTTCCCGTCAGCCTCCGCTGACGTCACCTATGAGTTTGAGGGGCTGCTGCTGGATATGGCGCCAATACTGGCGGACATGCCTGGCAATATCACCATCGAAGGCCACACTGACGATCTGCCCATCAACACCAGTCAGTTCGCCAGCAACTGGAACCTGTCTGCGGCCCGCGCAGCGGCAGTGGCAAACGTGCTTCTGGCACCGGAACAGCTTGGTGCCGAGCGCATCAGGGTCACCGGCATGGCCGATACCGAACCCAGGGTTCCAAACACTTCAACGGCCAACAGGGCCAAAAACCGCCGCGTAGAAATCATTATCGACCTGGCTGACGATATCGATGAAGAAGTCATCCGCCTGCGTGAGCTCATGGGCGCCAACCCTGTCGACGACCAACCTTTTCTGGAACCCACCATTGAACCCGGCCCCGCTAGTGACGGCCTTGACAAGTAACGCACCAAAATCAGTCATTAATGAGTAAGGCGCACTATTTCTGTGCCTTTTTATCTCAAATTTCCCCCGCACGGCCTGCCTTAACCCTGCTTAGCTCCCGATGCATCTACATATGCATTATTTTGGAACATCTCTTGCTTTAACTGCCCTCTTTGAATGCATTGTCGCCCTAACGGCTACCCGTTAACCCATTCAGGAGAGATTATCCAGTGGATATCACCAGTGCAGTTCACACGTTGACCGAGAGCGCCAACACGCTGTTCATCCTCATCGGTGCCATTATGGTACTGGCCATGCATGCCGGTTTTGCCTTCCTCGAAGTCGGCACCGTGCGCCACAAGAACCAGGTCAACGCCCTGGTGAAAATCATGACCGACTTTGGCGTATCCGCGGTGATGTATTTCTTCGTCGGTTACTACGTCGCCTACGGCAGCCACTTCATGACCGGCGCCAGCGAACTCACCGCCAGCAACGGCTATGAACTGGTCAAGTTCTTCTTTCTAATGACTTTTGCCGCAGCCATTCCCGCCATTGTCTCCGGCGGCGTGGCAGAACGCGCCCGCTTCTACCCCATGCTGATCGCCTCTGCGGTGATCGTAGGCCTGGTTTATCCCTTCTTCGAAGGCCTGATCTGGAACGGCAACTATGGTTTCCAGGCCTGGCTCGAGAGCCAGTTTGGTGCATCCTTCCATGACTTCGCAGGCTCCGTTGTGGTGCACGCCGTTGGTGGCTGGATCGCACTTGCCGCCGTGCTGCTTCTGGGTGCGCGAAACGGTCGCTATCGTAACGGCCGGGTTGTCGCCTTCGCCCCCTCCAGCATCCCGTTTCTGGCCCTGGGCGCCTGGATTCTGACCGTTGGCTGGTTCGGCTTTAACGTCATGTCGGCCCAGACCATGGACGGCATCAGCGGCCTGGTGGCGGTGAACAGCCTGATGGCCATGGTTGGCGGTGTTTTGATGGCGATGTTCGTTGGCCGCAAGGATCCGGGCTTTATTCACAACGGCCCGCTGGCCGGACTGGTGGCGGTATGCGCCGGCTCTGATCTGATGCACCCGGTGGGCGCACTGGTCACCGGGGGTATTGCCGGCGCCATTTTTGTCTTCCTGTTCGACTGGGCCCAGGACCGCATCGAGCGCCTGGACGACGTACTGGGCGTCTGGCCACTGCACGGCGTCTGCGGCGTCTGGGGTGCCATCGCCTGCGGTATCTTTGGCCAGGAAGCCTTTGGCGGTCTGGGCGGCGTCAGCCTGGTGTCGCAGATCATCGGTTCGGTTGCCGGGGTTGCCGTGGCCTTCATTGGCGGCCTGGTGGTTTACGGCGTCGTGAAAGCTGTATCCGGCATCCGTCTGACCGAGGAAGAAGAATTCAACGGTGCTGACCTGAGCATTCACCGCATTGGCGCCAACGCCACTGAGTAAGACCAGGCAGGGGCGCGTTCAGCGCCCCCTGCGTCTCTCTCTGCACCAGTTTGACGCACTGCGCCGCCGGCCTGACGCCAATTCATTGGCATCGTCAACGCTTTTGACAAACCTCATCCCGACTCCTTTACTGATAAAGGGCTAATTCCAGCCAGGCGGGAAGAACTGGCCCGCCGTTTGCTGCCTGCTCTTGGTAAAAACCCAACTATAAAACCGGCGACCAGACACGGCGTTCCTGACGCCGCCCAGGGAGAAGTAGCTAACCATGCTGATAAAAACTCCGGAGGAAGGCCTGTACGACGAACTGTTCGACCTGAACAATCGCGTACGCCCCCACTACCGAACCCTTGAAAACTGGCTGATCAATTCCGATGAGGACCTGATCGCCGAAAAACGCCGGGAAGCCAATGTGCTGTTCCAGCGCCTGGGCATCACTTTTAACGTGTATGGTCAGGATGAGGGAACCGACAGACTGATTCCCTTTGACCTGATCCCCAGGGTTATCTCCGCCTCGGACTGGCAGAAGCTGCAGAGCGGCCTGCGCCAGCGGGTGAACGCACTTAACCGCTTCCTCCACGACATCTACCATAACTTTGACATTGTGAGAGCGGGCGTTATCAACGCCGAGCAGGTGTTTGCCAATCCCCAGTACCAGCCCGGCATGCAGAACCTGAAGCTGCCCCGCAATCTGTATTCCCACATCGCCGGCATCGACCTGATTCGCAACAACGACGGCGACTTTTACGTGCTGGAAGACAACCTCCGCTGCCCCAGTGGCGTGTCCTACATGCTGGAAAACCGCCGCATGATGATGCGTCTGTTCCCGGAACTGTTTGCGGAAGCGCCGGTGGCACCGGTAGACCATTACCCGGCTTTGCTTGGCGAGACCCTGCGGGCAGCATCACTCAAACCCAACCCGACCGTGGTCATTCTCACACCCGGTCGTTTTAACAGTGCCTATTTTGAACATGCGTTCCTGGCGCGCCAGATGGGCGTGGAGCTGGTAGAAGGCGCCGACCTGTTCGTACGCAAGAACAAGGTGTTCATGAAGACCACCATTGGCCCTCAACAGGTTGACGTCATCTATCGCCGGATCGACGACGATTTCCTCGATCCGCTGGCCGGTAACCCACAGTCGATGCTGGGTGTGCCCGGCCTTTACGGCGCCTATCGCAGTGGCAATGTGGTGCTGGCCAATGCCATGGGTACCGGCGTAGCCGACGACAAATCCATCTACCCCTACGTGCCGGATATGATCCGCTTCTACCTGAACGAGGAGCCGATTCTGAAAAACGTGCCAACCTGGCAATGCCGCCTGCCCAAGGACCTGAAATACGTGCTGGAACACCTGCCGGAACTGGTGGTGAAAGAAGCCCAGGGTGCCGGCGGCTATGGGATGCTGATAGGCCCACGGGCATCGAAAAAGGAAATCAGCCATTTCCGTGATCTGTTGAAGGCCAAGCCCCATCACTATATCGCCCAGCCCACGCTTAGCCTTTCTACCTGCCCCACCTTCGTGGACGAGGGGATCGCACCCCGACACCTGGACCTGCGGCCATTTGTACTGAGCGGCAAGAAAGTCCAGATGGTGCCCGGCGGGCTGACGCGGGTCGCATTGAAGGAGGGTTCACTGGTGGTGAACTCGTCCCAGGGCGGCGGAACCAAAGACACCTGGGTGCTGGAGGACGACTTATGCTGAGCCGCGACGCCGCCAGCCTGTTCTGGATGGCCCGTTACCTTGAGCGCGCCGAGTCCCAGGCCCGCCTGCTGGACATCAGCCTGACCATGGCACTGATCGATGTTCCGGAAGACCGGGAAGAGCAACTATCCGTGCCTCTGCTGGTCACCGGCACTGCCGAGGAATTCAAGGAACTCTATGGCGATGTCACGCCCCAGAATCTGATCGATTTCATGCTGCTGGATGACCGCCATCCCGCCAGCGTATTCAACATCATTCAAAGTGCCAGGGATAACGCGCTCCATGTTCGGGGCAACCTGTCGGCGGACGTCTGGGACAGCATTAACCTGTCATACATTGAAATGAAGGAGCTGCGCAAAACCGGCGTGACCGAATCCAATGCCAGCCAGATCTTCGACTGGACCCGCGCCCGCTCCCACATCTTCCGGGGTGCCGCATACGGTACGCTGCTGCGAACCGACGCCTTCCATTTCATGCGTCTGGGCACCTTTATCGAAAGGGCGGACACAACAGCCAGGGTTCTGGATATCCGCCATAAAATGGCCAGCGCCTCCCAGGACGAACACGCCACCCGCTCCTTCTTCGAGTGGACGGCGCTGCTGCATTCACTGGCAGCATTCGAAGCCTACCAGCAGATCTATGGCCACAACATTCTGCCGCTGAACGTGGCCGAGCTGTTGATACTGGAGCTGGACGTGCCCCGTTCGCTTCACGCCTGCCTGCATGAAATCGTGGCGCTGCTGGAACTGGTTGAAAGCGGCGATGCCCGCAAAGCCAGGCGAATGGCCAACAGCCTGTACGCCAATATCCACTTCGGCGATCGGGATTACATCGCGGAGCGCGGCCTGCACGAATATCTGACCGATTTTCTCGAGCGGATTCAGGCCATTTCAGGACAGATCCAGAAAGACTATATGGGGTGGCAGGTATGAAACTGAAGATTCGCCACGACACAACCTACACCTACGAAGAACCTACGCAGACCAGCATCCAGTATCTGCGGCTGACCCCGCGCAATACGCCCCAACAGCGAATTCTGTCCTGGAACCTGCGTACACCGGGCGATACCAGCATGATGACTGACGGCTTCGGCAACCAGGTTACAGTGATGACCATGGACAAGCCCGTGACCGAAATTACCCTGACCGCAGAGGGCGTAGTGGACCTGACCGGCAAACCCCTGACCAAGGATGACTCCCCGTTTCCACCAGAAGTTTTCCTGCGGCCGACACTGCTGACCGAAGCCAACAAACCCATCAAGCAGTTTGCCAAGCAGTTTTCGGCCAACAAGCGCAGTCTGGTGCGGATGATGAACCGGATTCTGGAGCGTATCGAGTTCATGCCGGGCGCCACCACCGTCACCCACACAGCGGCCGAAGCCTTTGATCAGAAACGGGGCGTCTGCCAGGACCACACCCATGTGTTTATCGCCTGCTGCCGCTATATTGGTGTACCCGTGCGTTACGTCAGCGGTTACATCCACACCAATAGCGAAGACCACCTGGCTACTCACGCCTGGGCGGAAGTCTGGCTGGGCCGAAACTGGCACACGTTTGATGTGGTGAACCTGCTGAACGTGGCCGAAAGCCATATCAAGCTGGCCACCGGGCTGGATTACCTGGACGCAGCGCCGGTGCGAGGAATGCGCAGTGGCGGTGGCACAGAGCGGCTTCACACCAAAGCCTGGGTGACCCTGGCGGGAGAAAAGGCCGGGGAAAATCAATAAAACACAACATGCTTTCTGCGAAAAACCCGGTAAACTGACGCCGTTCAGTCTGTTCCCGAGGAAACCCGCTTATGACCTATTGTGTGGCGATGCGTCTGGCCAATGGCCTTGTGTTCGCGTCCGACTCCCGCACCAACGCCGGCTTTGACCAGATTTCCACCTTCCGCAAGATGCATGTCTTCGATCAGGAAGGCGAGCGGGAACTGGTCATTCTGTCCGCCGGTAACCTGGCCACCAGCCAGAGCGTAATCAGCCTGCTGGAAAAGCGATGCGGCACCGAGGAGCTGAACCTGCTGAACGCACCCTCCATGTTCGAGGCAGCGGAGCTGGTCGGGCAGACCATGCGGGAAGTGATTCGCCGGGATAACCCGGACGGCAAGATCAGCCACGTGGATTTCAGCTGTTCCATGATCCTGGGCGGGCAGATTCGCGGCGAGAATCCGCGCCTGTTCAACATCTACGCGGAAGGCAACTTTATCGAAGCCACCCGGGAAACGCCCTATTTCCAGATTGGTGAATCCAAGTATGGAAAACCGATTCTGGACCGGATCATGAAGTTTGATACCGACCTTGATCGCGCCTATGAGTGCGCCCTGATTTCCTTTGACTCCACCATGAAGAGCAATCTGTCTGTCGGCATGCCATTGGATGTCGCTATTTACCGCAACGATGAACTCAAGCCCTGCTTTATCGAACAGGTTGATGAGCACAACGATTACTTCCATCAGCTTCGCACCAAGTGGCACAAGGGCATACAGTCACTTTTCAACGATCTGGTCCCGCCGAACATTCGCTGAACACTCGCCGAGGCGAGCGGTTCATTTACTGTAGCCGGTCAGTTCCATATAGCCCACCCCCGTGTGGGAGCCTTCCACGGTGACCGGGCTTTCCCAGTAAGGGTAAAGCCCGGCATTCCAGTACTGGCCCTCGGGCGCAACAACCTCTATATCCAGCTCCGCGTCCGGAATCTGCAATCGGAAACGCTCTGGTACGCGGCCGGTTTCAGACTCTCGCCAGCCCTCGCCGGACAGCTCGATCTGATCAGGCCCCAGTGAGGTGGCGGTGCCATCCGGCGCGATCCAGGTACCGGAGCGGAAATCGCGTCCACCTTCGTCTTCCCTCAAACGGAACGCCATCAGCTTGTGGCCATCGTCCAGATGCAGGGCAAACCAGTCCCAGCCCTGCTGGCCGGTTTTCAGAAGCTGGCTGCTCCATTCCCGGTCAAACCAGCCCTTGCCCCGAACCTGATGGGTGGTGCCATCCATCGTCACGGTGCCGCTGATGTCCAGGTCGGTCAGGCTGAAGTACATGGAACCCTGGCCGTCGAAAGACTTGGCACTGAAACCGTTATCGCCGTGGGCCACGCGCTCACTGGTATTGGCCAGTTGCAGGTCATAACCCCAGCCGTCTGCTTCCACGGTAAGGCGCCAGGGTTCACCGGTGGAAGGCTCCGACAGCAACCAGTCATCCAGCCACACCTGCAGGGGCGCAAACGTGGCACCTGCGTGGCCCACATCGCCCCGCGCCAACCGTTCGGCAAACTGGTGCTGGCCGTCAAAGGAAACCGCCGCGTGGGCCATCCAGGCGGCCTCGAGTGGCCAGTTTTCCGGTGGCGGTGCCACTGCATCCGCAGGCCTTGGCTTGATCGCCTGGCGGAACTGGGTCCATTGCAGGCCGAGGGGTTCACCTTCTGCCGTCTCCAGATTGGCGGTCAGATACCACCACTCGATGCGGTGCTGGGGGTGGGGGCCAAAATCCCCGGGAAAAGTCAGCGGGTCGCCCGGACCCGGCTGCAGGAATTCGTCGTCGCTTGTGTTATCCACCGACGCCGCCAGGCCGGCAAAACCCTGATTTCCTGAGAGCTCGGAGCAAGCCGCTAGCATCAGGGTGATGACCAGCAGCATCAGAGTCCGGATTTTACTCATCGCTCACCTCCGCCAGCCAGGCTTGCACCGGGTCTTAAAGATACCTGCCCGTTCAACTGCCGCCCGATCAGCCAGGCAATCACCAGGCCGATCAGGGCCATCACTACGCCCAGCTCCACCCAGAACCCCGGATAGACTGCCATAGGCAATGACCAGCCGAACGCCAGCGGGTTGATCCTGCTGACCAGCACCCAGGTAAGCCAGACTCCAAGCGGCAAAGCCACCAGAGTAACCCCGGATGTGAGCAACAGCGCCAGACGCCGGAGTTGGGCACGCACCGCATCGGGCTGCAATCCCCAGATGCCCAGCAGATGGAAATACCAGGACCGCGTGGAGAAGAATACCCAGCCCATGACCAGCAAGGACAGCGACGCCAGCACCAGAGTCAGCACGCTGATGGCGCGAGTTAACAGAAAGGTCTGTTGAAACACCTGGCTGGCCAGGGCCTGAATACTGGCGTTATCCCGGATGACCAGGTCCGCCACCTGCCATTCATCTTTAAGGCGCTGGCCGATGTCCTTGACTGAGCGTTCGCCGGGATTGACCGAGAAGCTCTGGAATGAGGGCGTGAAATCATCGGGCAAACCCGCGCCATCAATCAGCAGTTCCGCCGCAGGGCGACCGTAATCCGCATAAACGCCCACCACTGGCATTGTCAGGGACGCGCTACCAATTCCCACTGTGAGCCGCTGCCCCAGCGAAAGGCCCTGACGGCGGGCGAGTTGTTCGTTCACCATCACACCGCCGGACGAGAGCGCCGTCCAGGGTTCCTCTACCGATTCCAGCAGGGTCCAGTCAGTGACCAGCGATGTGATCGGCGACAGCGCCATCAGATCAGTGGTAACCGGCTCACCCTCAGCGTTGATGTCCGGCAACTGCACCTTGCCCCGACGGACATGGTGCCAGTCGCCGAGGCCGTTCAGGTCTGCAAGCGTCCTGGAACCGCCTTCGGCGCTGGCCGATTCAGGTATTTCCACATAGAGCTCAGCGGACAACCGCTGCGCCAGCCACTGCTCGAATGTATCCTCGAACGTGGTCACCAGCGCCTGCACCGCCAGCACCGTGGCCATGGCAAACTGCAGGGCCACCACCGGCAGTGCCAACTGGCGGAACATCACCGCCAGTTCCCGATACCGCCAGCGGCCCAGTGGAGCGCCGGGGGACTGCCGCCTTGCCACAGCATCGGCAGACCGGGCCAGCAGGCCGGGCATCAGGCCGCCGATACCGGTAAACACCAGCGCCGTGCCGACAAATACCCACACCAGTGAGAAAGCCCAGATAACCATTTCAACGCCGATAGCGACCATCAGGGCCCAGACCCACCAGGGCAGAACAGCCGGCTCGGACGGCTTGGACTGATACCCAGTACGCTCTGGGATCAGCCGATCCACCAGGCACACACCCAGCACCAGGACCAGCATCACAAGGCCGGCCTGCCAGGGCACCGGGGTGTCCTCACCGGCATAAAGCGACAGATCAAACAGGCTGTCCAACGCCAGGCCGAACCCCTGGCCCAAGCGGTTCGCCAGCGCCTGCCCCAGCCAGACACCGGGCACCACACAGATCAGCGTGAGAAGCGTGAGCTCCATCGCCAACAAACGCTGCAGCCGGGATTTTGTCACCCCGAATCTTTCCAGCAGGGCGAAGCTGCTGCGCCTCTGCGCCAACCCCAGGTGGTAGACGCTGCGCACCAGCAGACCGGTGATGAACAGCACCAGCAGGCTGAGCGCATCCAGATTGAGCAGGAAGCTGTCGGCCAGCTCGCCGGTGGCCGGGCCTAGCTGGAAACTTCGTCGCTGATAGCCTTCGGGAAGGAATTCGGTATCCGGGCTGATAAGCAGAGAAAGCTGACCAGATTGTTCCGCCCGGCCAGATCCACCGGTCACTTCGCTGATATCCACGAAGGGGTCGCCGGTGAGCTCGCCCGCAACGCCGACGGCGCTATCACCTGCTGGCGGCACGTCGAAACAGGCCATGGCCAAGGGGTCAATGCCAATCACCCGGCGCGCCGGATCGCCAAGGGCGGTTTCCAGCCAGGGAGCAACGCAGACGCCAGCCCGACGCAGGGTCACAAAATCCTCAACCGTTACCGGTTGACCATCGGCCCGAACCACCGCTTCGCGGGCAGCAACGGACTCTTCACTGACCGCCAGGCTCTCCCGGGCCTGGCCTGTCAGTACCGACACCCCGGTCCAGAGCATGGTAGCCACCACAATCATCAGCGCCAGCGCCAGCAATTGCAGCGGGTGGCGCCGGTAATGGCTGGTCATCGCCCTGATCAGCATGCGGCTAACCACCCTCGCCCAGATCAAGGCAGTGATCACAGCGACTGGCCAACGCCTGGTCGTGGGTCGCCATCACCAGCGCGCAGCCGGTTTGCCGCTGAACCTCAAACAGTCGGTCTGCCACTTCTTCCGCGGTCTGCCGGTCCAGACTGCCTGTGGGTTCGTCCGCCAGTGTGATCTCAGGGTGCATGGCAAACACCATGGCCAGGGCGGCCCGCTGACGCTGGCCGCCGGATACCTGGTCCGGGAACCGGTGGGCCTCTGCGCCGACACCCAGTTGTTCCAGCCAGTGCATCTCGCCACCAGCACGATGCCCGGCCAGGCTTGCCCGCAACTGGACGTTCTCCAGCAGGGTCATGGCGGGCATCAGGTTGGCTTCCTGAAACACCACGCCAATGGTGCGTTTTCGTAGCAGGGCCCATTGACAAGTGGCAGCGGGGGAAGCAACTCCCTGCTTAACCTCAAAGTTCTGATCAGCAACAGTAATGTCGCCAGCATCAGCCGTTTCCAGCCCGCACAACAGATTCAGCAGGGTGCTCTTACCCGACCCGGAGCGGCCAATAACCGCCATTGACTGGCCCGCTGACAGCGTAAAGGAAAGGCGATCAATTACCCGAACCGTGTCCTCACCACTCCGGAATCCTTTGCTGAGTGCGGCGGCGGCCAGCACTGTTTCAGACATGGCTTGTCTCCTGGTCGTTGTTCGGCCCATTATCCAGTGAACGGCCTGATTGCCGTGCCCTCCGTTCCCGGAACTGCTCCAGACAGGACAGCAGCGCTGGAATCACTGCCAGCACCAGCAGGGTAGACAGGCCGAGACCAAAGGCAATGGATGTTGCCATCGGAATCAGGAACTGGGCCTGCAAAGAAGTTTCAAACAGCAGTGGCAGAAGCCCGCCAATGGTCGTCAGCGATGTCAGAAGCACGGCGCGAACTCGCTGTACCGCTGCCTCGTTGAGCGCCTCATTGATACCCAGGCCTTTGCTGCGCTGCTGATTGTAGAAAGCCACCAGAATTATGGCGTTGTTCACCACAATGCCGGAAAGCCCGAACAGTCCAAACAGAGAGAGAATGGTCAGCTGCAAACCCATCAGCCAGTGGCCTATCAATGCCCCAATCAGCGCAAAGGGGATAATTGCCATTACGATCAGCGGCAGGCTCCAGGACGCGAACACCCAGGCCAGCACCACATACATCAGCCCCAAACCAATAATCAGCCCGGTACGCATATCGTTCAGGGTTTCTCGCTGGTCGGCGGAACGACCTTCGAAGCTGTATCGCAGGTTGTACTGCTTTGCCAGCGACGGCAGCACCGATTCCTCAAGGCTGGCGATAATGTCATCGGTGGTGCTGATGCGGGTGTTCAGGGAAGCAGTCACTTCGACCGCTAACTGACCATCGGCGTGGCGCAGGGCCTGAAAGCCCTGCTGGTGGTCCAGGTTCATCACCTGGGACAGGGGCACGAAGCGACCGTCCGGCACCCGAATGCTCAACTGGGCAAGCGTGGACATTCGTTCCCGCTGGTATTCGGGCAATTGCACCCGCACTTCCACTTCATCACGGCCATCCTGGTAAATCTGGGCAATCTGACCATCAAATGCCGCGCGCAACTGTCGGCCCAGCTCGTTGGTGGTCAGCCCCAAAGCCTCGCCCTGTGCGCTTACCTGGTAAATCAGCTGTTCCCGGCCCCAGGGCATATCGTCTTCGGTATCCAGCACACCCGGCAGGGAAGCAATGGACCCGGCAAGCGACTCGGCCGCGCGTTTCAGTGCAATGGCATCCTCGCCGGTCAACCTTACGTTCAGATCACGACCGGGCGGACCGGACTGGCGTTCCGTTATATTCAGGTTGTTCAGGCCGGCCGGAAGCTCAAGCCTGCTGCGCCATTGCCGTATGAATTCAGGGTTGCGCACGGAACGCTGATCCGAGGGCATCAGTTCAACCAGCATCGAGCCCAGTTCATCGCCGTTTCGACTACTGCCCGGAGCGCCGCGGGTGGCGCCATGGCTGGTCATGGCATGAAGCACCAGGCCATCGCCCAGGGCAGCTTCGGTTTCATTCAGCGCCTGCTGCATCTCCCCCAGGAAATCGTCCACGGTTTCTTCACTGGTGCCGGCAACAAAGCTGGCGTTGGCGTAGAGTATGGAAGGCTCGGGCGTGGGGAAGAAATTGAACCCCAGCCGACCACCGGCCAGCAGGCCTGCCGTCAGAAACGCCAGTGCCAGGGCGCAGGCCAGAGTAGTCCCGCGGTGTTCAAGGGTAAGCTTTGAAAAGGCCCGGAAGCGACCGTTGCGGAACCGGTCGAAGCGCCGTTCGAAACCGGCGCGCACCCGGTCGACCGGGCCCGGTGAAGGGGCTTCTGCTCCATGGGGTTTGCGGGGAATGAAGGCATGGCGAAGGTGTGCCGGCAACACGATAAAACATTCCAGCAGGGACGCAACCAGAACGCAGATCATCACCAGAGGAATGTCGCCCAGAATATTGCCGATAACGCCGCCCACCACCAACAGGGGCATGAATGCAGCGACGGTGGTCAGGGACGAGGCCAGCACTGGCCATACCATCCGCCTGGCCGCGCCTTCCGAGGCGTAAATGGACGCCTCGCCCATTCTGGCGTGGGCGTCGGCATCTTCCCCCACCACAATGGCGTCATCCACGATCACCCCCAGCGCCATGATCAGCGCAAACAGTGAGATCATGTTGATCGAACCGCCAATCCCCCAAAGCACGGCCATGGCCGCCAGAAAAGCGGTAGGAATCCCCACCGCGACCCAGAAAGCCACCCGCCCCGGCAAAAACAGGTACAGCAGAAGGACCACAAGTACCAGGCCGCCAAACCCGTTCTTGATCAGCAGAGTGATCCGGTCGTCGATCAGTTGCCAGGTTTCGTCATAAACCTCAATGGAAACCGAGGGCGAAAGAGTGGGGCGCGTCTCCGCCAGCCACTGGTCCAGCACATCGGCGGCTTCCAGCGAGTTACCATCTTCCGCCCGCTGTAACTGCAGCTCGATGGCCGGCAGCCCCTTGTGACTCATAGTGACCTGGCTGTCCCTCGCTTCCTGGCGGATATAGGCCATATCGCCCAGAGCCAGCCTTGTGCGCTCATCCACATCTACCGGGATGGTTTCAAAGTCCTGAGGGCTGCGGCGTTGCTGAACCGATCGCAGTTCCCGGGTCGAGTCCTGCTGCCCCATCATGCCGGCCGGCAGGTCCCGGGAAATCGCCTGAACCTGGTCCGCAACCTGTTGCAGTGTCAGGCCCAGGGTTTCCAGCCTTTCGACCGGCACGTCGATGCTGATCTGCTGCTCCGGCAAGCCGGTCATGGATATTCGGTCAATGCCCCGGGTGAGCAACTCGTCCTCAAACCGGTAAGCCAGCTTTCGCAGCTCGTCCCGGTCCAGCTCACCATAGACCAGCAGCCGGCCCACCGGCTCGTATCGCTCAACCCGCGTCACCTGTGGCTCTTCGGCATCGGCGGGAAAGTTATTGAACTCGTCCACCTGCTGGCGCACATCGTCCAGAGCCTGAATCGGGTTGCTGCCTTCAACAAACTCCAGGGTGATGGACGACACGCCCTGGGCTGATGTAGAGGTCATCTTCTTCAGCCCCTGGATACTGCGGAACCGCTGCTCAAGGGGATTGGTGATGCCCTGCTCGACGTCCTCTGCGGAGGCACCGCTCCAGACCACCCTAACGCTGACCACATCCAGTGCAAACGTTGGAAAGAACTGAATGTTCATACGGGACAGCGCCAGAGACCCGCCCAACAGCATCATCAGCATGACCAGGTTGGCGGCCACCCGGTGGTGAACGAAAAAACCGATGACGCCTTTGCGCCGCCTCATTCGGGGGCTCCGTCATCGCTGCCTGCAAGCTGGACCCTGAGGCCGCTCATGGCATTTGGAAGATGGGTGGTTATCAGTGACTGGCCGTTCGCCAGTTCCGGGCTGGCAATCAGCAGCTGCCGTTCACCGTTGGCGGCGGCAATCTCGCCCAGCCGCTCTACCCGCACCCGGCGCATGCGGTTGGCTTCGGTCATCAGATAAACACTGTCACTGCCGTAAAGTGCGCTGTGAGGAATCACAGCGGCATTGTCCGCAGGGGGGCGCTGCAACATTACCGGCAGCAGACCACCGGGGCGCAGGCCATGATCGGCAGAGCCAGGGGATTGCAGTACCAGAATAACCTCGGTGCCTGAAGGGTCGCTGGTCCCGGCGAAGCGCTGCAGGTTAAACACATGCTGGCCATCAACGGTTCTGGCTTCAAGGCGCTGACCCTCTCGCAGCGCCGACATCAGCTCGGCCAGATATCGGTCAGGTACCGAGGCCCGAAGCTCCAGCCCCTGAAGCGGGTAGACAGACAGCAGCGGCGCATTCTGGTTTACCCGATCACCGGGGGCCACCTGCAGGTCGGTCACCACGCCTTCGAAGGGCGAGGTCACTGTCGCGCGCGCGACGTTGAGGCGGGTACTGGCCAGTGCAGCATCAGCCCTTGCCAGACGGGCATTCAGACTATTCAGGCGCGGCAGGTGCTCAGCGATGGCCCGTTCCCTGACCGTCACCGTGAGCCGGGCCCGAGCCAGGGCATCGGTCACCGCGTCAAGATCTTCCCTCGAGGCCAGGTTCCGGTCCACCAGTGACCGGGTGCGCTGGTATTGCCGTTCCGCGCTCTCCAGTATCGCCTGTTCACTGGCCAGCGCCTTGCGATCATTGGCCGCGCGAATGGTTTCAGCAGACACCTGGGCCTGCAGGTCGGATACGTCAGCCAGGGCCTGATCCAGCATCGGCTGAACGTCGGCTTTGTCCATGGCAACCAGCAGATCGCCAGGGGCAACCTGTTGCCCTTCCCGAACCGGAAGCGCCGCTACCCGGCCTGCCAGCGAGGCGGTAATGCGTAACTGCTCCGGAGCCACCAGCTCACCGTAGAGCGGCAACACGGGCACCTGTTCCGACAATTCTATCGGCATGGTCTCAACCAGCCAGGCTCGCTCCTCGACGCTGACCGACTCCGGCTCAGGCCTTGACGCCTTGAGCACCAGGAAGCCACCAATCCCAATGGCCAGAATAATCAGGGGGATGAAACGTCGCACCATGGAGCCTGCCTGTTAGTACTTTAGTCTTAAAGGCCTATTTCCAGCGTGAAACAGGACCTGTTCCTTGAGATCATCATATGCTCAAAAACCATACATATCTGGCCACACCGGAACCAGAAGCTCTCGCCACGCCACACAAGATTAAAGCACATGGAATTGCAGAAAGACTCCACCCGTTCTCTGGGTCGACCTTACCGAAAAGCGGTGCTCAAAGCGCTTCTGAACCTGACCATATTCGCGGGCGTGTTATTTTCAGCACTTAATCTCCAGAAGGGGCGATGGGAACTGGCCCTGGCCGAGATCGGTATGGTTCTGTTTGCCATTTTTGTAATGCAGGCCATTCGTAAAACCGAACATCTGGAGCGCTGGGCAATCATTTTCCTTTTGCCTTTCTGCGCAACCATGCTGTTCTCAATGATGCTGCCCACTTCATCTGTTACGGTCTTCGGCTGGGTTCTGATCATTCCCATACTCAGCCATCTGCTGCTGGGGCGCCATCTGGGGCTTATCCTATCCGGAATCTTCATGACGCTGACCGCTGCCCTGTTCCTTTACAAACACCAGGATCAGCCAGAGATGCTGGCGGCACTGCCCATCGCCAACACGGTGTTGATCGGCATCTGCATCCTGGCATTCTCCCACGTGTACGAGGTTACCCGTGAGCGTTCGGAGCTGCGGCTACTGGAACTGGCACAGACCGACGCACTGACCGGCCTGCCCAACCGTATCCGACTGAAGGAATCGTTTGAGAGGGAGTGCAAACGGGCTTCCCGTGACAGGACACCGTTTTCACTGATTGTGCTGGACCTGGACCACTTCAAGACCATCAACGATGACTATGGCCATGAAGCCGGTGACCTGTTGCTTCGACGGGTCGCGGATACGCTCCGGCAATGTCTGCGGGCCAGCGACCTGCCTGCACGACTGGGTGGTGAAGAATTTGGGGTGTTACTGACCAATACCAACACGGCCCAGGCCGCAGAAGTATCGGAGAAAATCCGCTCGCGCATCGAATCCATGGAAGTCGGTTTCGAGGGGCAGGCCCTTAAAGTCACCGTCAGTGGCGGCATTGCCGAGCTCGGGGTTGACGGTGACAGCCTCAGATCCCTGCTCAGGGAAGCCGACAACCGCATGTACGAAGCCAAGGCTGCCGGCCGCAATCAGGTGATGCTGCCGCCATCCGCTGAGCTCAGCCCTGATCCACTGGCGCAGCCTGAAGCGACTTCCAGGCATCAAACGCACTCAGAAACACCCGACCACTGAGCCCGGTCAGCAGTGGTGTGCCCTCCAGCTGATCCATCACCGGCCCTTTCACATCCGACAGGTGCAGTCGCACCCCAGCATCGATCATTCGCTCGTTGATGGCTTCCAGGCTTTCCATCGCCGATGCATCCACCTGATTCACGGCAGGGCAGACCAGCACCAGATCGGTCATTTCGGGCTGACTGGCGACCAGTTCCATGACCCGATCTTCCAGAAAGCGGGCATTGGCAAAATACAGACTCTCGTCAATCCGCAGGAATGTCACCCTGGGGCACACCGATACCTGGTGGCGCTGTACATTACGGAAGTGCTCTGTGCCCGGCACCAGCCCGATAACGGCACTGTGGGGCTGGCTGGTCCGGTACAGGAACAGCCCGACAGACAGGCCGACACCCGCCAGAATACCGCTTTCAACGCTGTGAACCAGGGTCAGGACAATAGTGGCCAGCATGGCGCCAAAATCCGGTTTTGAGTAACGCCAGGTCCGCTTTAAAGCGGGCAGATCTATCAACCCTGCCACCGCCACGATAATGGCAGCCGCCAGGGTTGCCTTGGGCAGATAAGCAATCAGCGGTGTCAGTGTCAGCGTCGCCAGCGTAATCCCCACGGCCGCATAGAGACTGGACGCCGGAGTGCTGGCACCGGCGTCAAAATTCACCACTGAGCGTGACAGCCCACCAGTGACCGGCATCCCCGATGACACACCGGCTCCCAGGTTTGCGGCGCCGAGGGCGATCAGCTCCTGATTGGGATCAATGCGCTGGCGACGACGGGCCGCCAGAGTCTGGGCAATGGACACCGATTCCACGAATCCCACCACGCTGATCAGCAGTGCGCCCATCACCAAGGGTTGCCAGAGGCCCACATCGAACGCTGGAAACGACAGCGCCGGCAAGCCGGAAGGAATCTCGCCAACCACCGCCAGGCCCTGTTTATCGAGGCCCAGCCACCAGGTCAGGGCAACGGTCAGGGCCACCGCCACAATCGGCACAATCTTGCCCGGCACGCCTGGCAACAGCCGTCGTGCCGCCAACAGGAACAGCAATACCCCGAACCCCGTCAACATGGACAGCAGACTGATACTCCCCAGATTGGGCAGCATCGACATCATCAGCTCCAGAAGATTCTGGCCGGATGCCGGAATGCCCAGGAGGTGCTTGACCTGACTGGCGATGATCACCAGCGAGGACGCGCTGATAAAGCCGGAAATAACCGGATGGCTGAGAAAGTTGGCCAGAAAGCCCAGTCGCAGAAAGCCCATCAGGACCAGCATTAACCCGGACAGAACGGCCAGAATAACCGCGCCAGTGATGTACGCCTGGCTACCGGGCTCAAACAGTGGTGTCAGAACGGCCGCGGTCATCAGCGCCAGAATGGCCATGGGGCCAACGGAGAGACTGCCGCTGGAGCCAAAAAGGGCGTAGAGCACCAGCGGCAGAATGCTGGCGTAAAGCCCGACCTGGGGCGGCAGCCCCGCCAGCAGCGCATAGGCCAGGGACTGGGGAATCAGCATGATAGTGACCAGAACCGCTGCGACCAGATCACGGCCGGCATCACCCCGTCGGTAACCGGGAAGCCAGCCAATCACGGGTAGTATCCGCTCCAGTTTCATCAGCCGTCAGTGTCCTATAAAAAATTCAGCGGCACTTTCAGGTACACCTGGCCATTGTCTTCTGCCGGGGGCATCTCACCCGCGCGCATGTTTACCTGAACAGAAGGCAGTATCAGCCTCGGCATGCCAAGCGTGGCATCGCGCTTCTGGCGCATGGACACAAACTCGTCCTCGGTAATGCCGTCATGAACATGGATATTTGCGCGGCGCTGCTCAGCCACCGTGGTTTCCGAATGAAATTCCTCCCGGTCCGGTGCCTTGTAATCGTGGCAGAGGAACAGCCTCGTGTCGGACGGCAGCGACAGCACCTTCTGGATGGACTGATACAGCACCCGGGCATCGCCCCCGGGGAAGTCACAGCGGGCGGTGCCGTAATCCGGCATGAACAGGGTGTCGCCCACAAACGCGGCGTCACCAAAAACGTAGGTCAGGCAGGCCGGCGTATGGCCGGGCGTGTGCAGAATGCGACCTTCCAGCCCGCCTATGGACAGGGTGTCACCTTCTTCAAACAGGGCGTCGAACTGGCTGCCATCCCGGGAAAATTCGGTTCCGGCATTAAAGGCTTTTCCAAAAATTTCCTGGACCTGGACAATCCTGGCGCCAATGCCGGTTTTTCCGCCCAGTTTTTCATGCAGGTAGGGCGCGGCGGACAGATGATCGGCGTGAACGTGGGTTTCCAGAATCCACTCAACGGTCAGCTGTTCACGGTGGATATAGGCAATGATCTGGTCGGCGGAACGAACATCCGTCCGCCCGGCTGCGTAATCGAAATCCAGCACCGAGTCGATAATGGCGCAGGATGCGCTGTCAGGGTCACGGACCACATAGCTGAAGGTGTTTGTGGGCTCGTCAAAGAATGGCTGAACCATGGGAGATGTCATATTTCCCCTCACTTTTTGGTTATAACGATATACCATTCCGAAATATACCGACCAACACACCCGGCTTGCAATAAGTAGTTCCGCGGCGTCCGGTGGCGTCACGCCATCGAACGGCTACAATGGCGCTTTCCCTGACCAGTATGGACGCTCTGAACACATGGCGCAGTCTTCCGCTCTTCGCACCTCGCTACGCCGCGAATGGCAGGCCTTCTGGCTTGCCGTTGGCTTCCTGAGCCGCATTCCCATGCTGGTGCGGATCGATTACTCGGCGCAGTTGATGAACCAGAGCAGCCTGTATTTTCCGCTTGTGGGGCTGCTGCTCGGGATCATTTATGCGGTCTTGTTTGCCGTGTTGAATGGCCTGTGGACCCCGTGGATCTGCGTAATTCTGGTGACCGGCTTTCACCTTTGGATTACCGGCGCATTCCACGAAGACGGCCTGGCCGACAGCGTTGATGCCCTCGGCGGCGGTTATTCCGTCGGCGCCCGCCTGACGATCATGAAAGACAGCCGCATTGGTACCTATGGGGCATGCGCGCTGGTAATGGCCCTGCTTTTGAAGGTTGCGCTGCTGGCTGAAAACCAATATGTCTGGCTGGCGCTGGCCATCACGCCCTGCATTGCAAGGCTGACACCGCTTATCCTGATGCGGGCGCTGGACTATGTTAGCGATCCTGACACCAGCAAGAGCAAGCCCGTGGCGAGTGGGTTTTCTACCGGACGGCTGATGATTGCGATGGTCTTCGTGCTGGTTACCTGTATTTTCGCCAGTGCCTGGGTACCGATGATCATACTATGGGCCGCCCTCTGCGTGGCGTTGGTAAGCCTGCTTTGGGGTTGGCAGCTCAAACGTGACCTGGGCGGTTACACCGGCGATGCGCTGGGGGCCAGCGTCGTGCTGACAGAACTTGCCCTGTTGCTGATGTTGGCAGCCTAATCACCCACCGAAAACGACAGAATCCGGGAAAGATGGCTGTAAGGCAGGCCGGTTTCCTGATGCCAGGCATTGAACGCAGCCTGGGCCTGGTTCAGAGCTTTCTTGCTGCCAGGCGTGGCATCCAGCAGTCCTTCCCGACGCAGCGCAATGATCACATCCGTTGACAGGATAAATCCGTCCCAGCCGACCCGGCGCAGAAAATACTGGGCGCTGGCGCCGCCAAGACGTTCACCATTGCGCTTGAGCCAGATCAGCAGTCCCACCTGATCATCGCTTGGCCACTGTGCCAGAAACCGGCCAAAGCCGCCGTATTCCTGGGAGGCATCCACAATCATCCGGGCGTTTTCCGGCACGGTACGGATCTTCTGCATGTTACGCACAATCCGCTCATCCCGAGCCAGGTTTTCCAACACATCCGGCGGCACCTGCTGCCAGTACAGCGGCACGAAGCCTTCGAACGCCGCCTCGAAATCCGGCCATTTACGCTCGATCACCCGCCAGACAAAACCTGCCTTGAAAATGCAGCGGGTAATTTCAGACAGGAAACGATCATCCCCCAGTGCTTCCAGATCACCTGGCGCTGCGACCCTGGGCAGACCCGCTTCTACGGCTGCTGCATCGCCTTTATGGAAACAGGCAAATTCGTGAATTCTGGCGAAAGACGGAATATCCATGGTGGCCTCAGGCAAGCAGGATTTTGATACCGATCAGTATCAGCACGGTACCACCGAACAGCTCGGCCTTGCTTTCAAGCCAGGTACCGCTGTGGGCACCCACATAAACTCCGACGCCGCTGAACACAAAGGTCACAGCGCCGATAATGGCACAGGCAAGTAAGGGGGCGACGCCAAGGAGTGTCAGAGAAAAGCCAGCGGCCATGGCATCGATACTGGTGGCAATGGCCAGCAACACCATGACCCGGTGAGTGATAACCGCGATGTCTTCTTCGATACCTTCGGACATGGATTCATGAATCATCTTGCCGCCAATCAGCATCAGAAGCACAAACGCAATCCAGGGCGCGTAGGACTCAACCCAGCCCATCACGCCTTTACCACCGGCATAACCGATCATCGGCATCAGGGCCTGGAACACGCCAAAATAGACTGCGGATTTGAACGCCAGCACTGGCACCCGGCCGGTATTTTTTGCGCCCAGGCCGATGGATACGGCAAAGGCGTCCATGCTGAGCGCCAACGCCAGGACAATCACCTCGAACACCGGAAAGCTCCTTTAAGTTTCGAGGTGGAAAGATACCCTAACCCTCTAAAAAATCCCAACCGCGCCGGCGGCTACCTGACCCTGAACCGCGACAATAAATCCTTCAACTGGCTGGACAGTTCGGCCAGGTCGCCACTGGCACTGGATATCTGCTGCATCGCCTGCCGGGTCTCAGAAGAACGCTCGGAAATGGCCGACACATTGCGAGTGACTTCTTCCGCCGTAGCGGACTGCTCTTCGGATGCGGTGGCGATCTGCTCGGCCATGCCGGACATCCTCGCCACTTCGTCCACTGCCTCGCGCAGCTGCAGAACAACGCTGCTGGCCCGTTCCGAGATTCCGCTGGCCCGGGTACTGCACTTGGTGACCACGGCCGAAGCCCGCTCTGACGAATTCACCAGAGTCTCAATGGAGCTGCTGATTTCCTCGGTCGCTTTCTGGGTATTCTGGGCCAGGCTTCGGACCTCATCAGCCACAACCGCGAAACCCCGGCCCTGCTCCCCCGCCCTGGCCGCTTCAATGGCAGCATTCAGGGCCAGCAGGTTGGTCTGGTCAGCGATGGATTTGATGGTATCCAGCACACTGGTGATCGACTGCATGTTCTGGCGAAGCTCGTCAATGCCGGCCTCGGCTTCCCGGAGTTCCGCTGCCATGGCCTGGGTATCCGTTGCGGACGATTCCACCTCCGTTGCGCTGCGACTGACCGCCTCATCGGTGCGTCGGGCGCCGGCGGCTGATTCGGACGTGCTCTGCGACACCTCGCTGATGGCGGCAGACATCTCTTCAATAGCCGATGCCATCTGCTCAGTCTGCTCGGCCTGCTGATTCACGTTCTCCAGGGTCTGCGCCGTGGTGCCAGACAGCTGTTCCGAGGCACTGGCCTGGCGCTGGGATGCCTCATCAATGCTGAAGATCACCTCTTTCAGGTTGGCCACCATGGTGAGCATGGATCCATAAACCCCCGTCGCCTTGTTCCGGTCCGCCTCATCAATAACCAGATTGCCCGATGCGACCTGCTCCGCCAGGGCCTGAAGCTCTACCGGTTCCTTGCCCAGTGGTAACATGATCCGGCGGGCAGTCCAGAACGCGACAACAAGCACCACGACAAGCACCACCGCAATGCCAATGGCCGTCATCCACCATAGCTGACGCACGGGCGCCAGCGCCTCCTGCTGATCGATCTCGGCGAGCAATGCCCAGTTCAGGCCACCCACTGTTATCGGGCGGTAGGCTGAAAATACCCGCTGACCCCGGTAATCCTCAATAACGGCCTGGCCGGAATTGCCAGCGAGCGCCTGCTGCACCGCGTAGGTGTCGACAGTACCGGTCTCAGGATAGGCAAACGAGGCTACCACGCTCATTTGCTCGGGATTGAGATAGGAGTCAGACCTCATCAGAAGGTCCTCGCCGACCAGATAGGTTTCGCCGGTTTCGCCCAGGCCACCGCGTTCCAGCATCACATCATTCAGGCGGTCAATCGGAAACTGGAAAGCCAGTACGCCGACCCTTTTACCCTTGGAATAGACCGGCGTGGCGATAAACCCGGCAGGGGCATTGTACGAGGGCTCGTATGGGCTCAGGTCAACAAACCGGGGTTCGGATTCCTCGGTGTCCGACAGGGCAAGACGGTAGGCAGCGGCAAGACCGGAATCCGCATAGGGCCCGTCTTTCAACGAGGTACCAAAATCCACTTCCTTGAATACCGAATACATGACTCGGCCGGTTTCATCGTCAATCAGGAAAATATCGTAATAGCCGAAACGCTCGAGAAATTCCTTGAAGTAAGGGTGCCACTCGCCGTGAATACGGTTATAGATCTGGAAACCGGGGGCTGCCGCCAGTTCGTCTTTTTCTCCCACCGGGTTGGGGTTTTCGACAATGTACTCAAACTGCAGAGCCAGACCGCTGTCATCCAGCGACGGCACATAGTCTTCAAGCGAGCGGTTCTGGCCGCCTCCATTTGCCTGCAGGGCCGGAAGAAAGTGCTTCCGGTAGTGTTCCTCCAGCCGTTTTCGCATCTCCGCCGGCTCGACCATAACGCCCTGGGCAAAATTTCCGAACACCCGGCCAAAGGTCTCCGCGGACGTTTGTGTACCACCATTGGAAGCCATCGCCTTGATCTGCTTCTGAATACGTTCCAGATAGCGGTCGATGGTGTTTGTCTTCAGATTGGCCGCCACCTCGAGCCTCGACAGGGCCTGTTCCTTCAGGGTCTGCCGTGTCACTTCCGCGCTAAAGAGGGTCAATGCCAGGGCCGGTATCAGCCCGACCAATAACAGGGTTATGAGTAATCGCTTTCTTAACGTCATCGATGTCTCGTTTTTGTAGTTGTTATCATGTATTGCGGCAAACATTGAGAGAACTTTAGAACCGACAGCGAGATATGCAACGCAAATGACCGATAGGTTACAAAAACACATAAAAAGACATGACTGAAACACCGGAACCACTGACTCAGAAAACCCTGGAACAGGGCGCCATGGAACTTGCATCCAGGGACGCCGACCTGGCAGACATCGTCAAACGCCTGGGGGTCCCACCGCTCTGGCCCCGCGAGCCAGGTTTTGCCACGCTCGTTCATATCATTCTGGAACAGCAGATTTCCCTGAAAGCGGCGCTCACCATGCTGGGCAGGCTGGAAAATCATCTGGGTGAACTAACGCCCTCAACCGTATTAAATGCGGGCGACGATTCCCTGCGCGGAATGGGTCTTACCCGCCAGAAAAGCCGGTACTGCCTCGAGCTGGCAAGCCGTGTGGATTCCGGCGAGCTGGTACTGGAAAACCTGCCATCCTTACCGACAGAAGAAGGGCGACAGGCACTGCTAAAAGTCCCCGGCCTGGGCCCGTGGAGCGTTGACGTGTATTACATGACCGCCCTGAGAAAACCGGACGTGTGGCCGTTTGGCGATCTGGCACTGGCCGACGCCATGGCTGAGGTGAAAGGCCTGGACTCGATACCGACCCGGGACGATCAGGCACGCATCAGCGAAACCTGGGCACCCTGGCGCGCGGTGGCGGCAAGGCTGCTGTGGGCGCACTACCTGGATGCGCGAGGGCAGTTGACCTCGCCTTAAGGCGTTGACGCCCAAAAACTGACCACCGAAATGGCGAGATTCCCCAATTTTATGTCATTTTAGACAATCTGATTTTTCTGGCATTACTGCCATACTCAGATCCACAAATAATCACAAGACCAGCGACCGAGCCCTTTGCTATGAGCGACACAGCTACCCTGACCGAGCCCAAGACCCACTTCCGCACCTGCAACATCTGTGAGGCCATGTGCGGTCTTGAGATCAAACACCGGGGTAAGGAGATTCTATCCATCAAAGGGGACAAGAACGACCCGTTCAGTCGCGGCCATATCTGCCCCAAGGCCGTTGCCCTTCAGGATTTCTACAACGACAAGGACCGCCTTAAAACGCCGCTGAGAAAAACCGCCGACGGCTGGAAAGAAATCAGCTGGGACGACGCCCTGGAAGAAATCGCTACCCGTTTCCGTGGCATCCAGGAAAGCCACGGCCAGGACGCGGTCGGGGTCTATCTGGGCAACCCCAACGCCCACAATTTCGGCAACGCCATCATGCTGCCCCGGTTTTTCAAGGCCCTGGGCACCAACAGCCGGTTCAGCTCCGCCTCCGCTGACCAGCTTCCCCACCATGTGGCGTCCAATTACATGCTCGGTGCCGGCATGCTGATTCCGGTGCCGGACATCGACCATACCGACTTCATGCTGATCATCGGCGGCAACCCCATTGTCTCCAACGGCAGCCTGATGACCGCGCCGGGTGTGGGCAAGCGGCTGAAAGCGATTCAGGAAAGAGGCGGTAAAGTGGTTGTGGTGGATCCGCGCCGCACCGAAACCGCCAAAAAGGCCGATCAACACCTGTTCATCAAACCGGAAGCCGACGCCCTGCTGATGCTGGCCCTGGCCCATACCCTGTTCGATGAAAACCGCGTCAACACCGGCCACCTGACACCCATGATTGAAGGCCTGGACCAGCTTGCCGAGGCCGTAAAAGCCTATTCGCCAGAAACTGTGGCCGACGCCTGCGGCATTGATGCCCAGACCATCCGCCAGCTGGCCCGGGATATGGCCGATGCCAAAAGCGCCGTGTGTTACAGCCGTATGGGAGCCTCCACCCAGTCTTTCGGCGGCCTTTGCCAGTGGCTGAACAACACACTGAATATTCTGACCGGCAACTTCGATCGCCGTGGCGGCGCCATGTTCCCGCAGCCTGCCTTCGACCTGTTGCAGGGCCGAAAAGGCAAAATCAGCTCCTACGGCCGCTATGAATCCCGGGTGCGGAAGCTGCCGTTCTATAACAGCGAATTCCCGGTGGCGACCCTGGCCGAAGAAATCCTCACCCCGGGTGACGGCCAGATTCGCGCCATGATCACCATTGCTGGCAACCCGGTGCTGTCCAGCCCCGGTGGCACCGGTCTGGACGAAGCCTTTGAGTCACTGGATTTTATGGTGTCGGTGGATATCTATCTGAATGAAACCACCCGCCACGCGGACATCATCCTGCCTGCCACCACCGGTCTGGAAGTGTCCCACTTTGATGTGTTTTTCAACTCCTTCGCGGTGCGCAATACCGCCAAGTTCTCCGAACCCATGTTCGAGAAAACCGCGGACCAGAAACACGACTGGGAGATCCTGCGGGACCTGTCCCTGCACCTGACCGGCCGGGAAGACGACGGCATTACCCCGGAAATGATGCTGGACGGCGGCCTGAAACAGAGCATCTATGCCGACCAGGGCATGAGCCTGGAACAGCTGAAGGCCAACCCCCACGGCGTGGACCTGGGCCCGCTTCAGCCCTGCCTGGAAGAGCGCATCCAGACCGAAGACGGCAAGCTTCATATCGCGCCACAGCTGTACCTGGACGACCTGAAACGCCTCAACGAGTTTGCCCTGGCAGACGGTACCGGCGACTACCCCTTCGCCATGATCAGCCGCCGCCTGCCCCGCAGCCACAACACCTGGACCCAGAACAGCCACCGGCTGGTGAAGGGCAAAGACCCCTGCACTCTGCAGATCAACCCGGACGATGCCCAAAAGCTTGGCCTGGAGGACGGCCAGACAGCGGTGGTGTCATCACCCGTGGGCCATGTCCGTTTGCCGGTTGAACTGGACGAAGACATGTTTGCCGGCGTGGTCAGTATTCCCCAGGGCTGGGGTCATAATCGTGAGGACACCGCCATGAACGTAGCCAAAACCCAGCCTGGCGTCAGCATGAACGATGTAACGGATTCACAGCGGGTGGACGCATTGACGGGCAACGCAGCGTTCAATGGAACGCGGGTGACAGTCGCGCGGGGATAACCTCCCCGCCACTGGTCAGCATCTCTATATTTTAAAAGTAGCTTTTCGAGAACCAGGACACTACGGCTACACGTTGAATTGGTTAGACTCGTGTCTTCGATTCTTTGTGTAAGCGCCGCCGGGTTTTACCAAGGATGTTCAACGGACCAGACAAGGACTGTCAGTATGACTGTTTCATTGAAAAGAGTGCTAACGCTCGTCGTTTTTCTATTTGTGAGTTCGACCCACGCTGGTCTGGTCGATATTGATGAGTCGGGTGGTGTTGCCTACTTCACCTTCACATTGCCCAATAAAGTCATTCGATATGACATGGCCAGCGAGTCCTTTCTTCCCGAAATACCATTATCGGGCACCCCCAGTGCTACTCAGCCTTACGGAGAGTCTCTCTATGTGGCCTATGGCCGCAGCGCCTATGCCATCAACCTGAGCAACCTGACAGCTACATTTATATCCAACACCAGCGAGCCAATTTCAGACCTGATGATCGTGGGCGATGCACTGTACCTGGTTCAGAACTTTGACCGGGTGATGGCTCGAGCCCTAACGGATTTTTCTTTGATTGAGGAGGAGACGTTCTTTTACAGCGGCACCGGCGCCATCAGCTCGAGCAGTCAAAGCGCCATCTTTTTCCGGGACACGGGCGTGTCGCCCGCAGACTTACAGAAAATCCCGTTAGCCCTCGATGGTACTTTTCAATCGTTACAGAACAGCCCGTATCACGGCGACTACCCCCGATCAGATCAGCTCTATCTTTTCCCGAACGAAAACCGACTGATCGATAACGCTGGAATCGCCTATTTCACGAGCGACCTGACCTACAGCGGAAGTATTGCAGGCGGCTTCGATGACATGACTTTCTGGCAGGATCACTTGCTGGTCAGACGCGGTAGTATTCTTCACCAGTACAACAGTCAACTTCTGGAACTGGGCCAGATGCCGCTACAAACTACACCCACCAAACTCCTCAGCTACGGCGAAAAGGTTCTGGCCTTTACCGACACGGGCGACCAGGTCAGTGTTCAGAAACTGGATCTTACAGGGCTGACCCAGCCGGAGCCGGACGCACCGCCCTCGCCGGACTCCTTGCCCTATGCTCCTGAGTTCACCGAAATTGACGAAACCACGGGTGATATTTTCCTGCTGGACCGGGAAACTCTGGGCCTTTTTGTATGGTCGGCAGAGTCCAGGACCTACACCAGAAGCATGGGCCTGCTTTCCCCGCCAGACTGGATGACGTTTTCTCAGGCACACAACCGCCTTTACCTGGGATACAGCAGCGGTGCCATCACCTATATCGATCTCGCCGCCCCTGAAATTATGGAATCGGCGCTGGTCAATCTGCCGTCCGGCATTCAGGGACTCAAAGCCGCAGGTGATTATCTCTTTGCCGTAGATCCCTCAGGCGCATGGAGCAGCCATTACAGCATTGATGCGAACGGCACGATTGTTGACTCGGAAGAATGGCGCAACCCAAGCGTGGAGTATGTCTGGAACCCCATAACAGAGCGGATTTACCACTTCCGCAATGGCACGTCGCCCAATGACATCGAATGGGCCGAGCTCGATGTCAGCACCGGTCTTCTGGGCGCCGAGGGTGACTCCCCTTACCATTCCAGCGAGTACGCGGCGGCCCCTTTGCACATTGACCCGACTGGACAATGGCTCCTCTCAGGCGGTGGCAAGTTTCACGACGCCACGACACTCTCCGAGGTCAACTATCTTTCCAACACAATTACGGACGCGGCCTGGGTCCAAGGGCAACTTTTCACAATCGGCGAAATTGACAGTGCGCTTTTCCTCCAGCAGTGGAGCAGTGGCTATGAACGCCTGAACAACATTCCTCTTGATGGCAACGCCAGTTATCAGCTTCTGGCCTATAACGATCAACTGATCATTATCGAACAGGAAGATTCCGGCCCACAATTTTCTGTCGTGGCTCCCAACAGCGATTCAGATACGGACAGTATCTCGGACCTCCAGGACAACTGCCCTGACATATCCAATGATACCCAGAGCGACATTGATCAGGACGGCAAAGGGGATGCCTGCGACAATGACGTAGACGGCGATGGCATTCCAAACGCAACCGAAGTAGACGCAGGCCTCAACCCAATGGACGCCACCGATGCCAACCAGGACATCGATGGCGATGGCTTCAGCAATCTCACTGAGCACCTGCAGGGCACCGGCTTGAATGACCCTGACGACTACCCGGAGCAAACAGACATCTACCTCCAGGATTTCGAGCTCGGAATCTTCCCCAGTGCCTTTAGCCACGATCCGCTGGATGACGGAAACTGGTCGATCAGTACGATCAATACCCGCGGTCAATACAGCTTGCGCTCCGGTGACATCGGAAACAGTGAACAAAGCCGAGTGACCTGGAACTTCCAGGAACCATTACCTGCAGGAACCCTTTCCTTCGACCATCTGCGGTCAGCCGAGAGTTGCTGCGACCACCTGCAGATCCTGATCGACGGCAGCAGATCCTGGAATCTTTCAAGCAGCAACGGTGACTGGGTTTCCAATTCCGTTCAGGTGCCTGAAGGAACTCTTTCCATATCCTTTGTGTACCGAAAGGATGGGTCCGTAAGTTCAGGCAGCGATGCAGTCTGGATTGATGATCTTCAATTCTCGCCCTCGGTAGAGCCGCCAAACCTGGATTGGGATGGCGACGGAATCCCCAATGATGTTGAAGAACAGTATCTGGCCCTTGATCCGAACGACCCCTCTGATGCTTTCCAGGATTATGATGGGGACGGGGCTGATAACTACTCGGAAGTTCTCTCCGGGTACAACCCTGATCAACCAGATGAGTTTCCCATCAGACCAATGATGGAGGCCTACTTTCCCCTGGGGGACATCGTGTGGCAGTTCTCGAACAGTGATGGCCCCATATTCGTCAGAAGCACAAACATGAACCAGCCGGGACGCAATATAATCCGAGAGGGCGACCTGGTCAGGGTTTTTGAGCGTCGGCCTGGGGGCATCTTTATGATGGAAGAAGGCTCACTGTCTGAAACCAGTAATGCCGAATATGAGTCTCGCATTGAGTTTCCGGACGGACTGATGTTTCTTCCCGCCGAAATGCAATTAGGCGAAACCAGGCAGCACAGCACACCGGCGAAATTCTATCGCGACGGTAGACTGGAACTGGAATTTACGGTCACCACTCGCCTGCAAATGGTGGAAGAATCCTCCATTGAATTCGAAGGCCAGGAACGTCGGGTCATCGTGATACTGGAAGAATTCACCTACGATTTCGAAGATGGTACGACTAACAGTGTTCCGGTGTTACGCGGGTACGCAGAGGGAATCGGAGAAATTTATCATTCGGCCCAACCTGACTGGAACCTTGAGGCAATGACCGTCCTGATGATTGACGACAGTGTTGCTGTTCAAAGTTCCGGTAAAGGGAAAAAGAGTGAAAGTGGTGGCGGTGGTTCGGCCTCCTGGCTATTTCTTCTGTTAATGGCGGGCCTGGCACTCATCCGAGTGCCAGGTGTCGCCATCAAATCCCCTTCTTCCTGCGATGGGTAACCTGCTCGCCAGCGATACCCCAATTATCGGTCTCCACCTCGTCAATGACGACGACGGTGGTGGCCGGGTTCTTATTCAACACTTTCTCAAGTAACTCAGTCACCCCGGAAATAAGCTCTCCCTTTTGCTCAGCGGTTGCGCCTTCCTTGGTGATCTTGATATTGACGTACGGCATAAATGACCTCTTCGGGCTATCGCCCGGTTTGAACGGTTGATTATGTTCGTTGCGATGAAACGAAGATTTAAACGTCCACTTCCTCAAACAGATCGGGCACTTCGGTATCCCAGCCGAAGCGTTCGCGGAGGCGTTTTCGCATTTCGTCACTGGCTACACTTTCACCGTGGCTGATATAGACTTTCTGCGGGCTGAGTTTGCCCTGGCTCAGCCAGTCCAGGATTTCCCGGTAATCGCCGTGCGCAGAAAGCGAACCGATGTTGTAGATCTCCGCTTTGACAGGCCAGTACTCGCCGTGAATTTTCACCTCTCCGGCACCGTTAACCAGCGAATCACCGCGTGTGCCCGGCGCCTGAAAGCCGGCAAACACGACGCTGTTGCGATTGTTGGGCAACAGCGTTTTCAGGTGATGAAGCACCCTCCCTCCGCTGGCCATACCGCTGGCTGACACAATGATGCAGGGATAGCGTTTGGCGTTCAGCTCGATGGACTCGTCCACGGTGCGGACGTATTCGGTGTTGTCGTCAATCAGCTGGCACTGGGCCTGGTCGAGCCTGTGTTCCTTGTGGTGGCGAACAAATATCTCGGTCGCGCGGATGGCCATGGGGCTGTTGAGGTACACCGGCATCTTCGGGATTTTGTGTTGTGCCATCAGCCTTTGCACCAGGTACAGAAGCGTCTGGGCACGGCCCACCGCGAACGCGGGCATCAGCACAATGCCGCCCCGGGCGGCGGTTTTGCTGATTATCTCTGCCAGTTCGTCGTCTGGATCGCTGTCCTCGTGAAGGCGATCGCCATAGGTGGACTCACACACCAGTACGTCGGCTTTCTGGATCGGCTCCGGCGGGCGCATGATCACATCGTTCTGGCGGCCGACGTCTCCTGAAAACACCACAGTACGGTCACTGCCCCTGTGATGAACGTGCACACAGGACGAACCAAGGATGTGCCCGGCGGGGGTGAAGGTGACCTCAAAGCCTTTTACCGGCTCAATGGTCTCGTGATAGTGCACGGATTCAAAATGTTTAAGAGCTTCGTGGGCGTCTTTCTCGGTGAACAGGGGTTCCGGATGGTCGTGTTTCGAAAAACCTTTGCGGAAGGCATATTTAGCATCTTCTTCCTGCAGGTAACCGGCATCCGGAAGCAGCACCTTACAGAGTTCATGGGTGGCATTGGTGCAGTAAATTTTGCCCTTGAAGCCGTTCTTGACCAGAGCCGGCAGATACCCGCTATGATCTATGTGAGCATGGGTCAGAACAACGGCATTGATAGTGCCTGGCTCTACAGGGAAAGGCGCCCAGTTCCGGCGACGAAGATTCTTCACACCCTGATACATGCCACAGTCGACCAATAACCGGTGATTATCATCTGACAACAGATGCCGGGACCCGGTCACCGTACCCACTCCACCCAGAAAACGTAATTTCATCCCTGCCCCCAATGTTTCGATAGCTACTGGAATTCAGTCTACTCCCGGTATTGGGCTTGTCCACAAATCTCCCAGGGTCTGGTTCATCAGCGCTTTCCGGGAACTGGATTACACTAGTATTATCGGCCGGAGAGCGGGCAGAGAAGCCAGGAGGAAAGGATTCATGGCAACACAGCAGTCCGATCAGGAATTTCTTGATGAACAGGCGCAATTGCACCCTGAGTTTGCTGCCTGGCGCCAGGGTTATGGCGTTATCTTTCACAAACCCGAAACCCAGGAGCAGGCACTACAACTGGCGAAACAGCTAGTGGCAAAAGGGCAGCAAGCGGATCTCGCCGACGTATTCCGCCAGCTTAGTGCTCTGGACCGACTGACCAGCGCCGGCCTGTGGCTGGTGGTTCACATGACCTACACCAACCGGGTCCGCGCCGACGGCGTGCCCCTGAAGGCTGAAGACTTCAAGGTCAACCCGGAAGGCCATACCGGCGGCGCACTCAATATGGTGCCTGCCTACGCCGCCTATCTGTCGCTCAATAGCCTGACAGGAACCACACGAAGCTGGCTGATGGGCCAGGGGCACTGCGTAGCCGCAATTGACGCCCTGAACGTACTGACCGGCAACCTCCACCCGGAACAGAACGCCCGATACCGGGACACCGAAGAAGGCCTGAACCATCTGGTCTGCGATTTCTACAGCTACCGACAGGGGCCCGACGGCAGCAACGCGGCGCCGCTTGGAAGCCACGTTAATCCCTTCACCGCTGGCGGCATTATCGAAGGCGGTTACCTGGGGTTCGCTGAACTGCAGTACGCCCATATGCCCCTGCCCGGGGAATCCCTGGTTGCCTTCCTGTCGGATGGAGCCGCCGAGGAACAACGCGGCAGCGACTGGGTGCCCCGCTGGTGGCGGGCCGAGGATTGTGGCCTGGTGATGCCGATCATGATTGCCAACGGCCGCCGTATAGAGCAACGGACCGAACTGGGCACCCGGGAAGGTCTGGAAAGATTCGCCGAACGATTATCTGCCCAGGGATTCGAGCCCAGGCGCTTTGACGGCTGCGACCCGGCCGCCTTTGTCTGCATGCTTTACGACATGGAGCAGAGGCTTACCGAACAGAGCCAGCTAGCCCACCGCGGAGAGCTGGCTTACCCGGCCCGGATTCCCTACGGCATTGCGGAATCACTCAAGGGCTTTGGTTTCTATGGCGCAGGCAGCAACGCCGCCCACAACCTTCCGCTGCCAGGCAACCCCCGCACCGATACCGAGGCCCGAGAGCTGTTCAACGAGCATGCCGGAAGGATCTGGGTAGCACCGGATCTTCTGGCCAGCTCGGTCCAGCTACTTTGCCAGCACGGGAAACAACAGCGACCGCTGGAACGGGACCACCCCCTTGCACATCGCCAGCCAGCAACGCCGGTCATTCCAGAAGTGGCACCCGCCCATACGGCCTGTTCCCCCATGCTGGCGGTGGATCGTTTCTTTCAGGGACTGGTCGCATCCAACCCTACACTTCGGCCACGGGTCGGTAACCCGGATGAGCTGGCCAGCAACCGGCTTAGCGGTGTATTGAAGGCACTCCGACATCGGGTGACCGACCCGGAAAATGACCTTGAATCCGTGCACGGCCACATCATCACCGCGCTCAACGAGGAAGCCATTGTCTCAGCCTGCCTGGCCAACAAGGCCGGGCTGAACCTGGTGGCAAGCTACGAGGCCTTCTGTCCGAAAATGCTGGGCGCGATTCGCCAGGAACTGATTTTTGCCCGGCACCAGAAAGAGGTGGGCCGGCCCGCCCAGTGGCTGGGATTTCCGATTATTGCCACCTCCCATACCTGGGAAAACGGCAAAAACGAACAATCCCACCAGGACACCACCTTCTGTGAAAGCCTGCTTGGCGAGATGAGCGACGTCAGCCGCGTGCTGTTTCCCGCCGACTACAACAGCACACTGGCGGTTCTGCCCAGCGTATTCCAGCAGCGGGGCAGACTGAGCTGCATGGTGATCCCCAAACGCGACAGGCCCTGCATCTTTTCCCGCTCCGACGCAGACACCCTGGCAAAGGCCGGTGCCATCGTTGTGGATGAGCACACATGCAAAGGTGAACCCCTGTTGCTGATCGGCAACGGTGCCTACCAGTTGTCAGAGCTTATCCGTGCGTCTCAGCGGCTGAAGGAAACCGGTATCCCTTTCCGCCTGGTCTACCTGCAGGAGCCGGGGCGCTTCCGCCAGCCGCGGGACGCCATGGAAGCGGCGGCCTGTCTTTCGGATCTGGAACAGGAACGACTGCTTCCCCGGCGCGTTCATCACCGGATCGCGCTTACCCATATGCGCCCGGAAGTGTTCCGGGGACACCTGCCGAGCCTGTTTCCGGATGTCACTCGGGCCCGGGTTATGGGATACGGCAACCGCGGCGGCACCCTGAACGAGGCCGGCATGCTGTTTGCGAACGGGTGCTCCTGGGCTCATGCCCTGACGGCCTGCGCCCGGCTTCTGGACAGGCCAGTCAAAGACTGGCTGTCTGATGATGAACTGGCCGCGGTGAAAGGACGGGGGTCGCCCTCAGTCATTACCGGGAATCAGCCCTGACTGGCCATAAGCGACCGCGCACCCAGGTCTCGATCTCCAGAATCACCAGCACCGTCACGCCGGCGCTAAAGGCGAAAGCCAGCATCTCGAGGGGCAGGGCACGGGTATCAAACGTACCCTGGAACCACGGCAGGTAAGTGAACAGCAGTTGCAGACCAATCACGGCTGCCACGGTCCCCAGCACGATCGGGGTCCCCAGCACGCCCCGCAGGGTGATGGAGGCAGTGTCGAGATAGCGCACCGCGAACAGGTAAAAAACCTCCATGGCGACCAGAGTATTGACCGCAAGCGTCCGGGCCGTAGCGTCATCGCCATGGTGGTGCATGGCCCAGTACCACGCAGCGAAGATACCGGTCAGAAACAGCAGCGACACGAATAACACCCGCCAGACCAGAAACCCCTGCAATAGGGAGGCTTCCCGGGGCCTCGGCGGATTTTTCATCACGTCGGGCTCTGGCGGTTCGAAGGCCAGGGTCATGGCCAGAACAATGGAACTGATCATATTGACCCACAGAATCTGCAACGCCGAAATAGGCAGTGCCAGGCCCAGCAGCAATGCCGTGATCAGGCTGATGGATTCGCCGCCGTTCATGGGCAGAATAAACGCAATGGCCTTTTTCAGATTGGCGTAAACCGTGCGCCCCTCACGAACGGCCGCTACGATGCTGGCAAAATTGTCATCCAGCAGGACGACAGAGGATGCCTGGCGGGCAGCTTCCGAGCCTTTCACGCCCATGGCAATGCCGACATCCGCCCGTTTCAGGGCCGGCGCATCGTTCACGCCGTCCCCGGTCATGGCTACAACGCCGTGTTCTGCCTGCAGTGCTTCTACCAGTCTCAGTTTGTGCTCGGGGCTGGTGCGGGCAAACACATCGACGTCGGTGGCCAGTTTCCGCAGCTCTTCATCGCTCAGGCCATCCAGCTCTTTTCCGGTCAGTACCCGATCACTGTTATTCAGCCCCAGTTTGCGGGCAATGGCGCCGGCAGTCAGGGCATGATCGCCGGTAATCATCTTTACCCGAATACCCGCGGCGTGGCAGTCGGAAATCGCGCGAATGGCCTCCTGGCGGGGAGGGTCCAGCAACCCCACAAGGCCAAGCAACTCCAGACCCGATGCCAGATCTTCCACAACCAGCTCTGATGAGCCGCGGGCAACCGGTTTGCGGGCCAGGGCCAGAACCCTCAGACCTTCCGAGGCAAGGTCGGCTATGGCCTGATCCCACCGGGCCCGCTCCAGCGGAACACTGTCACCCTTGTCACTCAGCTCCGCCTCGCACATGTCCAGGATCCGCTCCGGGGCACCCTTCACGTACACCACGTCATGGCCATGGTGGTCATGGTTAAGAGTCGCCATGAACCGGGTCTGGGTATCGAAGGGGATCTCATCCTTGCGGGGCCAATCGCCGATACCGGTTTCGATATCGAACTCCGCCTTGTGGGCAAAAACCTTGAGGGCGGCCTCCATCGGGTCGCCCTGAATCCGCGGTTGGGGTTGCCGGAAATCAAGATGGGCATCGTTACACAGGGCGGCAGCCCGGGCCATTTCCGCTAGCGCCCCGGAAACCTCTACCGGCCGATTTTGCTGGCATACGAGGCCATCCAGTTCATAGCCCTCACCGGTCACTTCCAACCGCTGCCTACCCTGCACCGCCGTTGTGACCATCATTTCGTTGCGGGTCAGGGTGCCGGTCTTATCGGAGCAGATCACCGAGACCGCCCCGAGGGATTCGATCACCGGCATTCGCCGGACCACGGCGTGACGACGCGCCATCTGACGAACGCCGATGGCCAGGGTAATGGTCATGATAGCCGGCAGCCCTTCCGGAATGGCCGCCACAGTCAGGCCCACCACGGCCATGAACAGCTCCCGGAATGGCAGGCCACTGAACACCAGGCCCCCAACAAAAATCGCCACGCCGGCGATAATCACGATCATCGAGAGGATGCGAGCAAAACGATCCATCTGCTCAAGCAACGGCGTTTTCAGGGAACTGGTCCGGGCCAGCAGACCGGAAATGCGACCAATCTCCGTTGCTGTTCCGGTGCGAACCACGACCCCGCGGCCTGTTCCGGTAGACACCATGGTGCCGGAAAACGCCATACCGGCCTGATCACCCAGCGCTGCGTCGTCTGCTACGACTTCCGGTGATTTCTCAACGGCTTCGGACTCGCCGGTCAGTATCGCTTCTTCCAGTTTCAGGTTATGGCACTTCTCCAGCCGGATATCCGCAGGCACCCGGTCGCCCGGTTCCAGCAGCACCGTGTCGCCGGGCACCAGGTTGGCAGCCTCGATCTTGTGCTGACCGTCTTCACGGATTACCCGGGCCATAGGGGCCAGCATGTGGCTGATGGCAGCCAGAGCCTGCTCGGCCTTGCCCTCCTGGATAAAACCCACCATCGTCTGAATGACCACCACCGCCATAATGACCCCGGCGTCGACCCAATGGCCCAGGGCCGCGGTGATCGCGACCGCTGCCAGCAACACGTAGATCAGAAAGTTGCGGAACTGGCGCCCAAGCCGGGCCAAAGTTCCGCTGGTTCGGCCTTCTGGCAGTCTGTTAGGGCCATATTCGACGAGACGGGCGGAGGCTTCCTCCAGGCTCAGGGGCGAAGTAGCCTTAACCTTTTCCCTGGCCTGGGCGGCTGCCAGTGTATGCCATCGCAACTCGCTGGAGTCTTTCTGTGGTAGATCAATTGATGACACAGGTGCCCGCCCTACGTTCCAGAATGGCCAAGGCATCTTCCAGCCTGCCAATACCGCTGATACCCCCGCTTTGGGCAAAGTTGCCCGCTGCTTCCAACTTGGGCCCCATGGAACCTGCAGGAAGGTCCAGGCTGCGGGCCTCATCGACCGTCAGCTCATGGATGGATTCAGCCGTGTCTTTACCAAAATCGCGATAAATGGCGTCGACATCGGTTAGAAGCAGAAGTGCATCAGCGCCAAGTTGGCGAGCCAGAAGGGCACTGGCAGCATCCTTGTCGATCACCGCTTCCACGCCGATCAGGCTGCCATCGTCTCGACGAAGAACGGGAATGCCACCGCCCCCGGCGCAGATCACCACAACACCCTGCTCCAGCAACAGCTGGAGCACCCGCATATCCGGAATCTCCAGGGGTTTGGGCGAGGGGACGACCCGCCGCCATTTGTCACCATCCTGCGCTATGTGCCAGCCTGCGGCTTTGGCCCGGGTTTCGGCCTCTTCACGGTCGTATACCGGACCGACGAACTTTGTGGGTTTCCGGAACGCAGGGTCGTCCTTGTCCACCAGCACCTGCGTTAGCAGGGTCGCGACGGGGCGGTCATGGTCAAGGGCGTTTTCCAGTTCCTGCTCGATGATATAGCCGATCATGCCTTCGGTTTCGGCACCCAGCACGTCCAGCGGATAGGCCTCATCCGGCTTGTAGGCGGCGCCCTGCAGCGCCAGCAGGCCGACCTGTGGGCCGTTGCCATGGGTGATCACCAGTTGATGTCCGGCGCGGACAATGCCCGCCAGCGATTGCGCGGCGATCTTCACGTTGGCGCGCTGGGACTCGGCGGTCAGCGGTTCCCCGCGCCGCAACAGGGCATTGCCTCCAAGGGCTGCAACCACAAGCATTTCAGACTCCCTGTATCAGGTTCCCAGCGTGGCAACGAGCACGGCCTTGATGGTGTGCATCCGGTTCTCGGCCTGATCAAACACAATCGAGGCCGGGCTTTCAAAGACCTCCTCGGTGACTTCCATGGCATCGATACCAAACTCCGCCTGGATCTCTCTGCCAAGGGTCGTTTCGGCATTGTGGAACGCCGGAAGACAATGCATGAACCTTGCCCGTGGGTTGCCGGCTTTCTTCATCAGGGCGGCATTGACCTGATAGGGCAGCAACAACTCGATCCGCTCTGCCCACTTCTCCTTCGGTTCGCCCATGGACACCCAGACATCGGTGTAGACGAAATCCACGGCCGCCACGGCGGCATCGATATCCTCGGTGATCATGATCCGCGCGCCGGTGTCATTAGCGATGGCCCGGGCTTCCTTCTGGATGGCCTCACTGGGCCAACAGGCCTTCGGTGCACACAGGCGTACATCCATGCCCATCTTGGCGCCGCCGATCAACAGGCTGTCCCCCATATTGTTGGCCGCGTCCCCGATAAACACGAAGGCCACATCCCGCAGCGGCTTTTCCACGTTTTCCTGCATGGTCAGGAAGTCCGCCAGGATCTGGGTAGGGTGGAATTCATTGGTCAGCCCGTTGTAGACCGGCACACCGGCATATTGTGCCAGTTCCTCGACAACCGCCTGGCCGAAGCCCCGATATTCAATGGCATCGTACACCCGGCCCAGCACGCGAGCCGTGTCTTTGACGGATTCCTTATGGCCGATATGGGTACCCGTTGGTCCCAGATAGGTCACCCGGGCGCCCTGGTCAAACGCCGCAACCTCGAAGCCCACCCGGGTTCGGGTGGAGTTCTTTTCGAAGATCAGGGCAATGTCCTTGCCCATGAGCTGCGGCACCTCGGTGCCGGCGTATTTCGCGGTTTTCAGATCGGCGGAAAGCTTCAGCAAAAAGGTGATTTCGCGGGGAGTGAAATCCCGCAGGGTCAGGAAATGCCGGTTTTTGAGATTGAAAGCCATGTCTTTGCTCCTTGCGTGTCAGACTGCATCCCGTATGGTCGGGCAACTCATGCAGCGCCCGCCGCCCCTTCCCCGGCCCAGTTCTGCGCCGGGAATCGCAAGCACTTCTATGCCGGCGGCCTCCAGAGCGGCATTGGTGTCATCATTGCGGTCGTAGCCAATCACCACGCCCGGGCTCAAGGCCAATACGTTATTACCATCGTTCCATTGTTCCCGTTCGCGCTCTGCGGGAGTTTCACCACCGGTGGCAATAACCTCCAGGGACGGGTAGCCCAGTACCTCCGCAACGACCTCAAACAGCGGCCGCGGGTCCTGCCGGAACCACAGGTGTTTGCCGTCCTTGCCGGGACGAAGGTCGTAGCACACCATCTGGTCTGCCATTTCCTTGAAGGTGGTGACCACATTGCCGCCACAGAAGGTAAACACGGTATCCAGATGCATCGCGGAGCGGGTTTTGGGAATCTGGCAGGCAATCACCCGGTCAGCGGTGCCATTGGCAAACAGGGCCCTGGCAAGCTGGCCAATGGCCTGAGGGGACGAACGCTCGCCCATGCCCACCAGCACGGTGCCATTACCCACCGGCATAATGTCACCCCCTTCCAGGGTTGCCAGGGCATGGTCGACCAGAGGGTCGCCCCAATGGACGTTGACCTTGCCGGCGAACGCCGGATGGAACTGGTAGATGGCGCTCATCAGCAAGGTTTCCGGTTTACGGGCCGGCCAGTACATAGGGTTCAGGGTGACGCCGCCGTAGATCCAGGCGCTGTTGTCCCGGGTAAACAGGAAATTTGGCAGCGGTGGCAACACAAACCCGTGTGTTCCGAGATGATTCCCGAAAAGCCCGTCGGGCTTGAAGGGCAGGTCCCCCACTTCCAGTCCGCCGATCAGAAACTGAGCCAGGGTCTGGCCCGGAAGCTCGTCCATCCAGGCACGCAGGTCGGAAATCATGCCGACGCCGATGTGGTTCCAGGTAATTCGATTATCCAGAACCCAGGCTCTCGCCTCGGGGATATCCAGGGTGTCTGCAAGCAGTTCGTTAACGTCCAGCACCTCGACACCCCGGGCACGCATCACTTCGGCGAACACATCGTGATCTTTCTGGGCTTGTTTGACCCAGAATACGTCGTCAAACAGCAGCGCATCGCAGTTGGAGGGGGTCAGCCTCCGGTGGGCCAGCCCCGGGCGGCAAACCATGACCTGCCGCAGGGTTCCGGTTTCAGAATGAACACCCAGTGGTTGCTCGGCCATATCGCATGCTCCTTTGCCCGGGATTTTGGAGAGACCTAGAGAAAGGCGCCGACACTGATCACCACCGTGATGAACACGGTGAGAATCAGCAGCAGCGGCCAGATGAAGGCCAACCAGCGGTCGTAGGACACACGGCCGATCGCCAGGCCGCCAACCACGACGGCAAAGGTCGGATTAATCAGGTTCACCAGTCCATTAGCGGACTGATAGGCAGTGACCACCAGATCCCGACCCACGTTGGCAAAGTCGGCCAATGGCGCGAGAATGGGCATGGAAAGGACCGCCAGGCCGGAGGAAGACGGCACAAAGAAGCTCATGCCCACTTCGATCCAGAACATCAGGTTGATAAACGCCAGTTCCGGCAAGCCGCCCAGGGTGGTTTCAGCACTGTGCAGAATGGTGTCGGCAATCATGCCCTGCTCCATGATCACCACGATGCCGCGAGCCAGCCCCACGACCAGGGCGACACCGAGCAAATCCCGGGCACCGTCGACAAAGCTTCCGGTCAGCCTCTTCTCCCCCAGCCTCGCGATCAAGCCGATCACGATGGCCGCTCCGAAGAATAACGAACCCATCTGCGCCATCCACCAGCCCTGGGAGGACACGCCCCAGATCATCACGATGAACGTGAGCGCAAAGATCACCAGGGCGATTTTCTGGGTGCCCGTCAGCTCGAAATTATCCAGCTCGTCGTGGCCCTGAAGGAACAGTTTACGATGGGCATCTCTCTGGCTGGCAACCACCGAGCGGGACGGGTCCCCCTTGACCCGATGGGCATACCGCATAACGTAAGCCGCACAGATGATAAGACCACCAATGAGAAGCACGAATCGCAGCACGATTCCGTCAGTAAAGGGAATATCAGCGGCGTTGGACGCAATCACAGTGGCAAACGGATTGATGGTAGAACCCAGCACACCGATACCGGCACCCACCAGAATGATCGCCACCCCTGTCACTGCGTCATACCCCGCCGAGATCATCACGGGAATCAGGATGGCGTAGAACGCCAGGGTCTCTTCCGCCATGCCGTAGGTTGTGCCCCCGAGAGCGAACAGCGTCATCAATATCGGGATCATCCATATCTCGCGCCCTTCCAGCCGGTGCATGGCGCTGCGGATACCTGTATCGATGGCGCCCGTCGCGTTCATCACACCAAGGAAACCACCCAGGAACAGAACAAACAGAGCGACATCAATGGCGTTGGCCGCGTAGCTGTGCGGATCATAGAAGCCCTCCGTGGGCGCCAGCATCACATCTACGAAGCCCTGGGGGTTGGGATCAACTTCCTGATAGGTACCGGGCACGGCAACTTCCCGCCCCACCTCCTCATTCATGGCGCGCTCATATTGCCCAGCGGGGATTATCCAGGTCAGAGCAGCAACCAGAATAATGAGTAAAAACAGAATGGTATACGCGGTAGGGAATCGTGTGACCAGATCTTCTTCTGGATTCTTTGAGGGACTATTTACATCAGTCATTTGGCGCCTCCTGCGATAAATGGACACTGATGGATCAGCGCACTAAGTATAGCTTCAATACTTGTTTTAGCGAGATCTCAAACAAACAACCATGCAGCAATGCCGGATACCTCCCCTGTATCGTCCAAATCCATCATCTTATTTGCCGCTTTTAGGGGCATACGCGGCCTCGAATTGAGGCAGGTCGTCGTTGATGGGCCACCAATTGGCTTTTGATCCCGTGTAGGAATGAGCTACCGGCTTTGACGACAACGACTCATTGATCAGCCCTGCGCGAATTCGAAGCACACCCGGCAGAGCGTCTTTTCTGCTGTAGATCGGCGATCCGCAATTACGACAAAAAACTCTCTGCTTGCCAGGCGACGCCTCAAAGGATTTGAGTAACTCGGCGCCGCTATCCAACTGGAAAGCAGATTCTTTCACAGGGATATTTGTTGCGAACGGCGTGCCCTGGGCTTTGCGGCATTGAGAGCAATGACACACCTGAATGGGTTCCAGTTCGGCCTGGATCTGAAAGTGGACCCCGCCGCATAAACAATTGCCTGTATACACCATGCCTCCTTTTGCCTTGCGCGGAGCACTGCGGCGTCCCGACAGGGACGTCCGGAAGCCCTGGCCGTGAGATACTAAAGATCGCCGCCGATTTTTAAGCGTTTGCTATCAGATAGGATCCTGCTCCGACCATCAAACCACCAGCCGCAACTTTAACTGCATGTTCTGCCCGATGATTGATGACGAAGGACGCAACGACCCCTGCAAAATAGGCGTAGCCCAATTTGACACCACCAACTGCGACGATGGTTATCACCGCAATTATCGCTATATCCATTGCCCCGATAGTGGCCAGATCAACGAAAGCGGGAAACAAACTCGCATAGAAAAATATAGCCTTTAAATCACCGAGGGTGAGGAATAATCCAGAGAGGAAGCTCGCTGATAGTTTCGACGCTGACCGACCAGAATCCTCTAACTGCAATGACGCTTTCGATCTGATGAGGCTTATACCAAACCAGATGAGATACGCGCCTGCTAGATATCTCAGGATCAAGAAAAAGCTGCCCGCAACTTCTGCCAGCGCAGCCATTCCTAAAACAGCCAGAAACACGAAAACAAGATCACCGGCGACAATACCCGCCGCAACAGCACTACCGTTTAAGAACCCCGCAGAGGAGGAGCGAGCAACGACTAACGCGACACTCGTGCTTGGAACTAGCGCTAAAGCGGCCATTGCTCCAAAAAGAGCTAATATTTCAAGCAGACTCATAGTGATCCCTGTGTTTAACGCTGAGGCAACCGGCGCCGGAGCGCCAGCAAACGATTCGGACTCGCTTCTGGTCGGCAGCCAGCTCATTGTCAGTGTTATTAGGTTAGATGAACATTAATGCCCGGTGAAATGCTAACCTGACCCCAGTTTTCCGCTGCGATCAGGTAGTCCAGCGATGCGGCCCACCTAACTTTTTCAGGAGAAAAAATGTCGGACACCAACATCGAACTTACTTCCACCATTAGCGAAGACAACAAACTGGAAGTTGCCCTGCGCGAGATCGAGATCCCGCAGCCGGGCGACAACCAAGTGGTCATCCGCATCGAAGCCGCTCCCATCAACCCGTCTGACCTGGGCGTGATGTTCAGCGCGGCCGATATGACGACGGCCAGCCAGTCCGGTAGCGCCGATCGCCCGGTCATCAGTGCCGATGTCCCGGCCAAGTTCATGGGTGCCGTTAAAAAGCGGGTTGGCAAGCCCATTCCCGTCGGCAACGAAGGCGCCGGTACAGTCGTCGCTGCTGGCTCATCAGCCGCTGCACAAAGCCTGATGGGCAAAACCGTCGCGGTCATTGGCGGTGGTAGCTACCGCAAATATCTCTGCGCCAATGTTCAAAACTGTCTGGAACTGGAGCCGGGCACGACTGCCGCCGAAGGCGCTTCAAGCTTTGTGAATCCGCTGACGGCATTGGCCATGGTAGAAACCATGCGAGCTGAAGGCCACAAGGCTATCGTTCACGCGGCCGCCGCCTCTAACCTCGGACAAATGCTCAACCGCATCTGCATCGCCGACGGGATCGACCTGGTCAATATCGTCCGCAAGCCGGAACAGGAAACATTGCTGCGCGATATGGGCGCCAAATACGTGGTCAACTCCAGTAGCGACAGCTTTATGGCCGACCTGACCGAAGCCCTTATCGAAACCGGCGCTACCATCGCCTTCGACCCTATCGGTGGCGGCAGATTGGCCAGTGATATTCTCACCAGCATGGAAGCCGCGGTCTCTCGCAACATGACGGAATACAGCGTGTATGGATCTGACATCTACAAGCAGGTGTATATCTATGGCGCCCTTGATCGTGGCCCGATCACGCTGAACCGCACGTTTGGTTTTGCCTGGGGTGTGAACGGCTTTCTACTGTTCAATGTATTGGGAAAGCTGGGCAAGGAAACCAACATCGCCATGCGCAAACGCATAGCCGCCGAGATCAAGACCACCTTCGCCAGCCACTACACGCACGAAGTATCCCTGGCCGGTGCCCTACAACTGGATGCGATCTCGGTTTACGGCAAACAGGCGACCGGGGAGAAGTTCCTGATCAAACCACAGAGCTAAGGTTCAGGGTCTAGCTGCAAGGCCATTCCAGGGCACTGGAGTCAGATGTGCTCTTCTCGCCCTGGAGTGGTTAAAAAGCAGCACGCTTTTGGCGTCGGGTTGACTGCCCTGATACTGATTGAGCCTTCTCCCCAGCCCAGCGGTTGCCCGCTAAGCTGGAAGGCGACCAAGCACTACAAGGGAGAAGACTCAATGAACTTTTACCATAGCACCCACCGTCATTATTGTGGAATCGACCTGCACGCCCGCAGCCTGTATGTCTGCATCATCGACCAGCAAGGGGAGGTATTGCTGCACAAGGAAATCAAAGCCCGTCCGGAACCCTTGCTCGCCCTGCTCGAACCTTTTCGCGATGACCTTGTCGTTGGCGTCGAGTGCATGCACTGCTGGTACTGGATCTCGGATCTGTGTGAAGAACACGGCATCGACTTCATCCTCGGCCATGCCCTATACATGAAAGCCATCCATGGGGGTAAAACCAAGAACGACCGTATTGACTCGTTCAAGATCGCCATGCTCATGAAGGGCGGTAACTTCCCTCTGGCCTATACCTATCCCAAGGAGATGCGGGCCACTCGCGACCTGCTGCGCCGACGCACCCGGATCGTCCAGCACGGGGCCATGCTCAAGGCCCATGTCGTGAACACCACCAGCCAATACAACCTGCCTCCGAATAAGCTCAACCTTAAGAATATCGGTGCCCGGGAACAGGTCCATGCGGTCTTTGCCGACCGGGACGTCCAACACAACATCGATCTGGACCTGGCCATCATCGATTGCTATCACCGGGAGCTGAGTAAGCTTGAAGAACACCTGGAGCGGCAAGCCAAACAACATGACCCCACTTCCCTGAGTGTACTGCGGACCATTCCCGGAGTTGGTCGCATCCTGGCCCTGACGATTCTCTACGAGGTGGGTGATATCCAGCGCTTCGAGACCGTCCAGAAATTTGCCTCCTACGCCCGGCTCATCAAGTGCAAGGCCGAATCCGCCGGCAAAGTGTATGGCACCCAGGGCAATAAAATCGGCAACGCCCATCTCAAGTGGGCGTTCTCGGAAGCAGCAGTGCTGTATTTGCGGGGCAATGACAAAGCCCAGCGATATCTACAGAAACTCCAGAAACGCATGAACAAGGCCAAAGCCTTATCCGCGCTAGCCCACAAGCTGGGCCGTGCCGCCTACTTCATGCTTAAGCATCAGAGGGTGTTCGATGAACAACGATTCCTGAAGGGTTAGTCACGCCACGGGGTGAGCATGACGTCTAACTGGATCAAACAGGATGATGACCGAAAGCCGGGTGTCCGCTGACTGGTACCCGATACCGAACCGGCCTTCTATCACTAATGTTGAAGCCAGACGCTTTGATTAGCCACCCCGTGGGCGTGCCTTAATGCCATGAGCCAGTGCGCTTACACCGGTCCTGAGCCTGCCCCTAACTGGAGCTCAGCAACCAGATCCTTGAATAGCGCCAGTGACCGGTTAACCGATGAATGTCTGGTGCCCCTGACCCACCGATGGAACAACCGGTCAGGCAGTGGCCTAAAGCCACGTCAGAGAGCCCCTATATGTGTTTGCTGTAAGTGCCTGACAGCCAAACGAGACTGACGAAGCAGGCGTTCTCGCTCATGGGTTTAGGTTGGCCGCTGGCGCGGCCAAAAAATGACTATTGCCTATTGAATCCGAGAAGGCTCATATGTGTTATGCGATTTTCTTGCCATGCACCCTGTTCGCATATATTTCCGAAACCCTCTTAACGGAAATGCCCTGTTGCTGCTCAAGGGCCAAAGGATGATCGGTAGGCTCAAGTTCAATGTATGGCCGAACTCCATCATCCCTGATATGTACTTTGGTTCTGAGGTTCAGAGTTTCAGGATAGATATTTATTGAAGCAGAGAACCAACCGAAATACGGACCAAATTTCGACCGTTCTTTCACTTCCAGTAAGTCCTGAAATTCAAAAAAGTTGTCCTCACTTAGTGACACCCACACTCCCCAGATGAATGGATCGTCGTGGCCTATTACGGGTATTTCCAAGCAACCTCTGACGAAAAACCATTTATCGTCAATTACACAGAGATCGCTGGTTAAAAATACACGCTCTGGTCTCTCCGCCTCAGGGACGTCCAGGTAGTGGATGGGATAATCCCAACCGAAAGTGGGAATGCCCTCGACGATTTCGTCACAACAGGCACACTGAAATTTCATCCGACACTCCCTGCATAACGCTGAGGTAACCGGCGCCGGAGCGCCAGCGGAGGGAACCAAAAGCGCCACGCTTTTGGCGTCCGGTTGACCGCCTGGTTATGGCCTCGCATGCTTGGTCACCCTATGAATTACAAATTTTCCGCAAACCAAGCAAATGACGAGAATTAGTAATATTTGGATAGCGAAGTTCGCGCCGAAATACCACCAGTACTCGCCAGATACCTCTTTCTTAGCTGCGACCAAGCGGTCCACAAATTCCGGAGAGCGCATCAACGCATTGGCTTCTTCTCGGGAAAGATCTGATATTGACCTGCCATCCAATGCCAATTCAGCAGTCTCTTTGTTTACGTGCTCTACCAGCACCTCGCCAAAAACTCCGCCTATTGCGCTCACACACACTGCTAAAATTAGGCTAGCAAAAATGGATAGATAAACCTTCTTCTTCACTCGACTTCCTTGTAGCCATAACGCTGAGGTAACCGGCGCCGGAGCGCCAGCGGAGGGAACCAAAAGCGGTACGCTTTTGGCGTCCGGTTGACCGACTGGTTATGGCTGCTCATTACGCCTCACGATTCCGATGACCAACTTGCCACAACCGAGAGCCAACAAAAGCATCAATAGAATCTGGACGACGCTAATGGCTATAAAATACCACTGGTATTTGTCTTGGGCTTCTTGTTTGGCTGACGAGAACTTTTTCAGGAAGTCATCATTTTTCATGAGATTCGAAAGCTGCTCTTTCGACATGAATTCCCAGGTTTCAAGATCCCAAGGCTCTGGACCAAGCACGCTCACGCGAATCTCTTTCTCCATCATTTCCTGAAGTGCGCTTCGGCCTGTTTCCAATACAGATTCAACCAAGTTCACGAGCAGGAAAAAGACGAAAATTGTTAAACAAACTTTGAGCTTCACTCGACTTCCTTGTGGCCATAACGCCAGCGCACAACGGCGCCCTTGTAATGGAGGCGCAGCCGCAATGAAAAGGGCGTCCGGCGGCCACCGGCCGCGAATTGATGCGCCTTGTTACGTTTTGAGTCTGGCACGGAGTTCCTCAGTTGTGTAGGTGAGAGACTCTTGGCCGTAGCGGGGCGAAGCCAAGAAATCGACAATTTGTAGGCTCGACGAACCCAACCAGGCAGCACCCAGGAAATTGCTCATCGGTACGAACACCGGGGACAGTCCTCTTTGGTTCAAATTCTCAGCGAACACTTCTGCTTTTTCTGCTGACGACCAAACAGGAAGATCCCTGCCACCCTCCGCTGGTAACGCATAAAGTGATTGGCCTGCCATTAGCACCCAAACACCATCTTGCTCCTGAACAGAGGCGATAAATTCGCGATCACCGATGATTTCTAAATTCATTCAAATACTCAAAGCATTGTCGACGACGAAACGTAACCAGCAATTAAACCGAAGTCTCCGATATTGCAAAAACGTGACTTCGTCGTTATTACACCAAATTACAGAATTTAGCCCTGTTATTTTCATTGAAAATCCAACAACTTACGAATTTTAATGATTCAATTCACGTAATATCGCGACTTCTACATTTTGCTCATTCAATCGCACTGTATACCCAGGCACCCACTCTGGGCGAGCGGGTCTGACCTGTCTAGACGGATGCCTTTGCTGCCCGGGCCGCATGCAACTTCTTATAGCTTTCAATCAGCCGCTGGTGCTTTTCCAGCCCTTCCAGTTGCCTATTGGTGGGCGTCAGGCCGTGGAAACGCACGCTGCCCTGCACCAGGCCGACCACGTCATCCATGGTCTGGTCGCCGTACATGCGCTTGAGGTTGGCCAGGTAGTCGTCCAGTTCCAGATCGTCGTCCAGGGTGATTTCCAGCACGGCGTTCACGGCGCGGTAGAACAGGTTGCGTTCCACGGTGTTGTCGTTGAACTGCAGGAACATGTCCACGAATTCCGAGGCTTCTTCATGCCACTGCAGGGCCAGGCAGATCAGCAGTTTCAGTTCCAGAATGGTGAGCTGGCCCCAAACGGTGTTCTCGTCAAACTCGATGCCGGTCAGGCTGATGATGGTCATGTAGTTGTCGAGCTGGCTGGCTTCCAGGCGTTCGGCCAGGTCCGCCAGCTGGTCGTCGCTCAGCGAATGCAGGTTGAGGATGTCCTCGCGGTAGTCCAGGGCCATGTTGGTGTTATCCCACACCAGATCTTCCACGGGATAAACCTCGGAATAGCCGGGCACCAGGATGCGGCAGACCGGAGCGCCCAGATCTTCGTGGACCGCTACGTAGACCTCTTTGCCCATCGCTTCCAGAATACCGAACAGCCTCCCCGCTTCCTCTTCGTTGGTGCCTGAGAAGTCCCATTCCACGAATGCCAGGTCGGACTTCGCGCTGAAGAAACGCCACGAGACAATGCCGGTGGAATCAATGAAGTGCTCCACGAAATTGTTGGGCTCGGTGACCGCCTGGGTGTTGAAGGTGGGCGGCGGCACGTCGTTCAGGTTTTCAAAGCTGCGGCCCTGCAGCAATTCGGTCAGGCTGCGTTCCAGCGCCACTTCAAAGCTGGGGTGCGCCCCGAAAGACGCGAACACGCCGCCGTTGCGCGGGTTCATCAGGGTGACGCACATCACCGGAAACTGCCCACCCAGTGAGGCGTCTTTTACCAGAATCGGGAAACCCTGGGCTTCCAGTGCGTTGATGCCCTCAAGAATATGCGGGTATTTTTCCAGCACGCTCTGAGGCACGTCCGGCAGGGCCAGTTCTTCCTCGATGATCTGTTTTTTCACCGCCCGCTCGAAGATTTCCGACAGGCACTGAACCTGGGCTTCGGCCAGGGTGTTGCCCGCGCTCATGCCGTTGCTGAGGAAGAGGTTCTCAATCAGGTTCGAGGGGAAATACACCACCTCGCCATCGGACCGGCGCACGAAGGGCAAAGACACAATGCCCCGGTCCGTCCGGCCGGAGTTTGTATCGATCAGGTGGCTGCCGTGCACTTCGCCGTCCGGGTTGTAAAGGGCCAGGCAGTAGTCGTCCAGAATGCCTGCCGGCAGTTCGTCGTCAGGGCCGGGCTGGAACCACTTCTCATCGGGATAATGCACGAAATCGCTGTTGGCGATCTCCTCGCCGAAGAACTGGTCGTTGTAGAAGAAGTTGCAGCTCAGGCGCTCAATAAACTCGCCCAGCGCAGAACAGAGGGCACTTTCCTTGGTGGCACCCTTGCCGTTGGTAAAACACATGGGCGAGGCCGCATCGCGGATGTGCAGGGACCACACATGGGGCACGATGTTGCGCCAGGAGGCAATCTCGATCTTCATGCCCAGATCCGCCAGGATTGCCGTCATATTGGCAATGGTCTGCTCCAGGGGCAGATCCTTGCCTTCGATGTAGGTGCGGCTGTCATCTTCAGGTTTGACCATCAACAGGGCCTGGGCATCCTCGGCAAGGTTTTCTACCTGCTCAATTTCGAAGGTCGGGCCGGTCTGAACCACTTTCTTGACCGTGCAGCGGTCGATGGAGCGCAGGATTCCCTGGCGGTCTTTTTCCGAGATGTCTTCCGGAAGCTCGACCTGGATTTTGAAGATCTGGTTGTAACGGTTTTCCGGGTCCACGATGTTGTTCTGGGACAGCCGGATGTTCTCGGTAGGAATGTCCCGGGCCTTGCAGTACACCCGCACAAAGTAGGCCGCGCACAGTGCCGAGGACGCCAGGAAATAGTCGAACGGACTGGGCGCCGACCCATCCCCCTTGTAGCGGATGGGCTGGTCCGTGACTACGGTGAAATCGTCAAACTTGGCTTCAAGTCTGAGGTTGTCGAGAAAATTGACGTTGATTTCCATGAACAAGCTACCCGGATTGGAGAATGTGGCGCGGCGCCGTTTTCAGTGACCGCCATTATCCAGTTTTTGGGTGCGCTCGTCTTGGCCCGTCTTGGCAAGTGCGGGGGATCCCTCAGGCTCCTGCTTCGTCTGCCTGGACAATCTCAGTCTCTTCGCTTCCAGCCCGAATCCAATCCTGCATGGGCGCGGAGTTCAGAACCTGCTGCTGATATTCACGAGCCCTATCCGACAGCGATACCCCGTAGGTGGCAAACCGGGAGGTGACCGGGGCGAACATACAGTCGGCAATCGAGAAGTCGCCGAACAACCAGGGCCCGCCCGCCGAATATTTGGCCCTGCAGTCCGACCAGAGGCGATCCACCCGAGCGATTTCATTTTCCAGCTCCGGCGTCATTGGCACCCTCCGGCCAGTAGCGCGGCAGTTCATCGGCATCTGACCACGGATCGCGAACAGTCCAGAATGCATTTCGGCACTGACGGCTCTGGCTTCGGCACGGGCTGCAAGGTCTTGCGGCCACCCCCGGCCATCAAGATACTTTTCGGAAACATACTCACAAATCGCCAGGGAATCCCAAACAGTCAGATCACCGTCTTTTAAAACGGGTACTTTGCCTGCTTCGGACGCCTCAAGAATCCGGGCCTTGGTGTCTGGCTCGTCCAGCGGGATCCGCTCTTCGTCGAAGGCCAGCTTATGGGTCGCCAGCAGCAGCCAGGGACGCAGCGACCAGGAAGAGTAGTTTTTGTTGCCGATGATCAGTTTCATTTCACAGGTTCCTTGTGACTGTATTTATGTACAGTATTAATGGTAGGCTTTGGCCTGACCAGTGAGTCCCGTCCACTATACATCCAGACGGGAAGTTAATAGGAGAACAGGTTCATGGCTGTAAAGGCACTTTATTTTTCAGAAAGGGACGGGCAGGACATGGCATTGAAAAACCCGGAAAAAATGCTGTTTGCGAACAAGGCGGATGCAGACGCCCGGGACAAAATGCTGGAGCTGTCGGAAGAAATTCTGATGTTCCTCAAATCGAAGGTTGATGGCCTTTCTGAGGAACACGCGGAACAGTGTGCACTGGCCATTGCCGAAGAACGGGATCTGTTCCTGCGGGCCCTGAAGAAACCCTCGCTGCTGAATCAGGAAGCCGAAGCTGAATCCGAATAACCGAATCGACTGGTTACTTTTTTAGCGCTTCGCTCAGGGCAATATTGTCTACCGGCTGCCCCCAGGTGTTTCCATGCACAAGCTCGGTCAGGGGTAGGCGGGAACGCCAACCTTTGGCCTGAAGCTCCGGCTGGGGCAGAAATTCGCTGACATAGCCAAGGCACAGGTAAGCCAGTGGATACACCTGTTCCGGCAGGTTCAGGGTTGCCGCCAGTTTGTCCTGATCCAGGATGCTGACCCAGCCAACGCCAATGCCCTCGGCACGGGCCGCCAGCCAGAGATTCTGAACCGCCAGGCAGGTGCTGAACAGGTCGGTTTCCACAATGGAATGACGGCCCAGCACATGAGTGCCGCCCCGGCTTCTATCGCAGGTGATGCAGAGGTTGATCGGGCTTTCAAGAATGCCCTGGAGTTTCAGGCTGCGGTAGGTCTGCTGTCGGTCACCCTGATAATTGCCCGCGGCTTTTTCGTTTTCCTGCTCGAAGATCTGCAGCACCTGCTCCCGCACCGCCACACTGTCGATGGCGATGAAATCCCAGGGCTGCATAAAGCCCACGGAAGGCGCGTGATGGGCCGCTTCGATCAGGCGTGCCAGAACGTCCTCCGGAATCGGGTCCGGCAGAAACTGTGAGCGCACATCCCGCCGCTCGAAGATTGCCCGGTAGAGCCCCGATTTTTCGTCCTCTGAAAACGGACGATTGACGTTGTCTTTCATGATTTGTCTCCGGGAAGTCCGAGCATTTGCCTCAGCCAGTCAGTGTCCAGATGTTTTTCGATCTGATCCGCCAGGCGATCGAGCTGGGTTTCTCGGTGCGCACGGTAGTCCACGGCATGGCTCTGTTCCATCGCCTCACCCCCGCCAGCCCAGGCAAGAATGGCATCACAGACCGCCGGTTCATCAAAGATTCCGTGAACGTAAGTACCCATGACCTGCCCGTCATCACTGACCGCGCCATCCGGGCGCCGATCGCCGTCCACGTCCAGCGTTGCCATAGACCGATCTAGCGCCGGGCCTTCGCTAACACCGTTATGCATTTCATAGCCGGACAGCGAAACGTCTTTTACAACCCCGAGACCACCGGTCAGACAACCAGTGACGTTCCTGAGTTGCTTGCCAGCAACCATTCGGGTCGTCATGTCCAGCAGGCCCAGGCCAGTAGTAGAACCCACAGCGCCTTCCAGGCCATCAGGGTCTTCCACGGCCTGCCCCAGCATCTGGAAGCCACCGCAAATACCGAACAGCTTGCCGCCATAACGCAGGTGACGATCAATAGCTTTGGGCCAACCCTGATTTCTGAGCCATTCCAGATCACTTCGGGTACTTTTGCTGCCGGGGAGGATAATCAGATCGGCCGGGGGAATGGCCTGATCTGGCGCGATGAACTGCAGATCGACACCGGGATGCAACCGCAAGGGGTCGAAATCGTTGTGGTTACTGATGCGCGGCAGCAGGGGAACAATGACTTTAAGCGCATTTGCCTGGCTTTCACCGCTGGTACCAACGCTGTCCTCGGCGTCGATAATCAGGCCGTGCAGGTAGGGCAGAACACCGACGACCGGTTTGCCGGTTCGCTCGGTCAACCAGTCCAGTCCCGGGTCCAGCAGGGCTTTGTCGCCCCGGAAGCGGTTGATGACAAAGCCGCAGGTCCGTGCGCGCTCGGTTTCTGAAACCAGTTCAACGGTACCAATCAGCTGGGCGAAGACCCCGCCCCGGTCAATGTCGCCTACCAATAACACCGGACAGTCCGCCGCTTCAGCAAATCCCATATTGGCGATATCGTTGGCCCGAAGATTGATCTCCGCCGGGCTACCAGCGCCCTCAGCAATAATCACATCGTAACGCTCGCTGAGTGACCGCCAGGCCTCCATCACCGAGACCATGGCTTCGGCTTTGTAAGCATGATAGTCCAGCGCATCCATATTACCAAACACCTGCCCACGCAGAATCACCTGCGCGCGCCGATCACTCTGGGGCTTGAGCAGTACCGGGTTCATGTCGCTGTGGGGTTCCAACCCACAGGCTAGCGCCTGCAGCGCGGTAGAACGCCCGATTTCACCGCCATCCACCGTCACCGCGCTATTAAGCGCCATATTCTGGGGCTTGAAGGGCGCCACCGAGACACCCTGTCGGGAGAGCCACCGACACAGGGCGGCCACCACTGTGGTCTTACCCGCGTCGGATGTGGTGCCCTGAACCATCAGAGTGGTCATTACAGCTCGACACCTTTCTGGGCCTTTATGCCCTGGTCCTTGAAGGCGTGTTTGACCACACCCATTTCCGTCACCGTGTCGGCGAGATCGATCAGTTCCTGGCGAGCCGAGCGGCCGGTGACCACCACATGCTGCATCTCTGGTCGACCCTGAAGGTCGTCCAGCACCCGGTCCAGGTCGATGTAATCGTACTTGAGGGCGATATTGAGCTCATCCAGCAGAACCAGATCGTAGCTGTCGTCTTTCAGCATGGCGGCAGCCACGTCCCAGGCGGCGTTAGCGGCTTCCACATCCTGCTCCCGGTTCTTGGTCTCCCAGGTGTAACCCTGACCCATCACGTGGTAGTCCACGTTGGGCAGATCCCGGAAAAAGGCTTCCTCACCGGTGCTGAACGCGCCCTTGATGAACTGGACGATCCCGACCTTCATGCCATGGCCGAGGGCCCGGGCCACCATGCCGAAGCCGGAACTGCTCTTGCCCTTGCCGGGGCCGGTCAGCACCAGCAGCACGCCCTGCTCTTTCTGGGCGCGGGCAATGCGCTGTTGCATGATTTTCTGTTTGGCGTCCATGCGGCGGGCATGGCGTTCGGGGTCTTTGGCGCGTTCACGCATGGTCAGGCTCCTTGTCTGTAAGCGGGCGGAAAGATTGCCCGCGGAAAATCCCAGCCACCAGCGCCGGGGCTGATGGGAAATAACCGTGAAAATAGCTGGCCACCAGGCCCTTGTGGCAATACACCGGCTCGGCCTCGGTACCCGCGATCTTGCGGGTTCGGGCCAGAGGCTGCCAGTCGGTTTCCAGAGTGGAATGGTGATAGGTGTGGCCCCGCAGTTGCCCCTGCTCGGTATTCAGCCCCTGTAGACCCAATGCCTGAAGCCGACCGGCCATGCTGGCCCGCCCGGGCATCAGCCCCAGCAGTTTGTGGATCTGGCCGTCTTTATCCATCAGTTCATCGACGCAAGTCATCAGCCCACCACACTCTGCCAGCATGGGTTGGCCGGCGTTGTAGTGGTTGCGGATGGCCTCCAGCATCGGCTGATTCTTGGCCAGGGTGGCACCGTGCAGCTCCGGATAGCCGCCCGGCAGCCAGAGGGCGTCAGCTTCAGGCAGAGTTGAATCCGCTAGCGGTGAAAAGAACGTAAGTTCCGCTCCCATCGCCTGCAGCAGGTCCAGGTTAGCCCGATAAATAAAGCTGAATGCTGCATCCCGAGCGATGGCAATTCGGACGCCGGGCAACAATTCTGGCGGCGGTACCGGGTTCTCAGCATCAAGCGTGACCGGAAGCGGCAGGCCATCCATCCCCGCTTCGACAAGAACTTCAGCCGCAGCATCCAGACGTTGATCCAGATCCCCCAGTTCACCGGCCTGAACCAGCCCGAGATGCCGGTCGGGAATGTTCATCGCTTCGTTGCGAGGAATTGCGCCCAGCAGCTCGATGCCTTCAGGCAGACTTTCCCGCAGCATATCCCCGTGGCGAGAACTGCCGATGCGATTGGCAATCACTTGCTTGACCGGCATGCCAGGATTGAAACTCGCCAAACCCAGAGCCACGGCACCAAACGTCTGGGCCATTCCCCGAGCATCAATCACCGGCAACGCCGGGATGCCCATCAACTTTGCTAAATCAGCACTGGAAGGATCGCCATCAAACAACCCCATGGACCCTTCCACCAGAATCAGATCCGCATCCTCCGCTGCTTCGGCCAGCCGCCACCGACATTCATCCTCTCCGGTCATCCAGGGGTGCAGCTGGTACACAGGCTGACCAGAGGCGACTTCCAATACCATCGGATCCAGATAATCCGGGCCGTGCTTGAACACCCGCACCTTACGCCCGGCGTTCCGGTGCAGCCTTGCCAGAGCGGCCGTCACCATAGACTTTCCCTGGCCGGAGCCAGGGGCAGTAATCATTGCAGCTGGAACTGTTGCTTTCATAACGTTGGTACTTCCATAGTTTGCCTAACTCAGAGTTCGGGCGACCGGGGGTGAGTACAGGCTTCCGGGACCGTCAAAAACATGGATGTTTTTGTCGAGCGTACAGGGACGTATTTACAGCGTGTCCCGGAAGCCTGTACTTGCCACCGGTCGCTGCACCCAAGCTCAACGTTTAACAGGCACGAAAAGCGGCGCACCATCTACCTCCACTGTCAGCAGTTCCTGGTTATAAAGACGTTCTAATGCGGCGGGCACCAGCATTCGTTCAGCAGGCCCCCAGCAAGCATCGCCGTTGGGGAAAAGCAACAAAAGGTGGTCACACCAACGGGCCGCCAGGTTGAGATCGTGCAGGCACATGAAAACGGAGCGACCACTCCGAGCCTGTTCCGTCAGTAGCTGCAAAACGGCCACCTGATGGTGAAGGTCCAGATGATTGGTCGGTTCATCCAATAGCCAGGTATCGGGGGCCTGAGTCAGCACAGTGGCGATGGCTACCCGCTGACGTTCTCCACCAGAAAGCGTGTTCACAAGTCGGTCACTCAAATGAGCGACATCTAACTTTTCGAGTGCGTGGCGGGCGATGCGTTCGTCCTCCCCCGTTTCCATCTGCCACGGCGAAAGCCAGGGGTGGCGGCCAATCAGGGCTGTTTCCAGAACCGTTGCGGGAAAACCATCCTGCCTGTCCTGGAAGACCAGCCCAAGTTGCTGGGATATCTGGCGCCGTTTCAACTCGGATAGAGAGTGTTCACCAAGCTGAACGGTACCTTTGCGGGGTGCCCTCAATCCGGCGAGTATATGCAGCAACGTGGTCTTACCCGCACCATTTGGCCCCAGCACACCCCAGACCTGCCCGGGTTCGACCGTGAAATCCAGCGGCTGGCCGTCGGCCCGGTCGGGTATGTCGATCACCAGTTGTTTTGCCCGTAACGGATTCATCATCGGCTCCGGTACAGCAGGTAAAGAAACGTGGGCACACCGAGCAGGGCGGTGATAACACCCACCGGCAGTTGTTCCGGCGCAATCACGACCCGCGCCAGGGTATCCGCCAGCACCAGCAGGGTGCCTCCGGCCAGGGCGCAGGCGGGCAAGATCAGGCGCTGGTCGTTACCCAGCACCAGGCGCAGCATATGAGGTACCACCAGGCCGACAAAACCAATGCTGCCTGCCATGGTCACCGCCGTGGCCGTTAACAGGCTGGCGAGAATATAGATGGTCCATTCCAGCGGCCGTACCGAAACCCCCAGAGCCGCCGCCTGCATAGGGCCACGGGCCAGCACGTTAAGACTGCGACCCAGCGGCACGACCAACAGGCATACCAGCAGAAGCAGCCCCAGCGCTGGCCAGGGTGAACGGGCGTAGGACACATCCCCCATCAGCCAGTAGAGCATGCCGGGCAGGCGCTGGGCCGGGCTGATGGCCAGCATCAGGGTTATCACTGCGCCCCAGCCGGCAGCCACCACAACGCCGGTTAACAGAAGACGTGAAGGGGTCCAGCTGCCGGTGCCGTGGGCGAGGCCAAACACCATCAAAGTGGCTAACAGGGCACCGGCAAAGGCCGAGCCGGACACGATAAAACCGCCCAGCCCCGCCATCATTGCCAACAGGGCACCGACGGCCGCGCCACCCGACAGGCCCAGCACGTAGGGATCCGCCAGCGGGTTACGTAGCAATACCTGCATCAATGCCCCGGCCACTGCCAGCAATCCACCGGTGGCAAAGGCGGCCAGTGTTCGGGGCAGGCGCAGCTCCAGTACCAGGGTCTGCTGCAGATTGCTGCCGTCACCCATGAGCACGGCGACAACGTCACCGGGGCTGACACTGACACTGCCAATACCGACGGATAGCACCATGGCAATGAGGCTGGCCAGTGCCAGTATTGCCAGCGGCATGATCAGTGGCCTGCTCACCCGAAATGACTCCTGCTATCGTTTTGCACGGGCATCATCCAGCTTCTGGCAAAACAGACGTGACCCTTGCAGCAATCTCGGCGTGGGGCGCTGAACAAGGGACGGCGGAATGAAATAGAGGTTGTCACGGGCCGTCGCCGCAATTCCGGGAAACGCTTCCCACCGGGTCAGCCAGTGCCGGTTTTCCTCGCCCATGCCCCCGGCCAGAATAGCCTCGGGATTGGCACCGATGACCGATTCCGCGCTGATCCGCGGCACCAGGCGATCGAGATCACCAAACACGTTGGCGCCTCCACAGAGGGTGATGACCTTGCCGATCAGGTGTTCGTCATTAACCGTCATCAGAGGCTCATCCCAGACCTGATAGAACACCGGCACCGGCTCGGCCGTTTCGTACTGTTGCGCCAGTTCGGCAATGCCCTGTCTGAAACGCTCAGCCTCTGCGAAGCCTTCGCCTTCAGTGCCAGCAAGCGTCGACAGCCGCTCGATGGTATCGGATACGCCTTCAAAGGTTCGGGGTTCGATGGAGAATACCGGTACACCCAGATCCCTGATCGCCTCCAGTTGTTCCGGCGGGTTGCCGGTAACCCAGCCGATCACCAGATCCGGAGCCAGTTCCACCAACCGTTCCAGATCCATGCGGGTATGACTGCCAACAGAGGGGACGTCCAGGGCCGCTTCCGGGTAATCACTGTAGGACACTACCGCAACCACTTTTTCACCGGCACCGGCCGCCCAGACAAGTTCCGTGGCGCCAGGCGAGAGCGCCGCAACGCGGCTGGCCGGTTGTTCCAGGCAGATTTCCGAGCCGGTGTCGTCGGTGGCACAGACCTGATCGGCCAGGGCCGATGTCTGCCAGAGGGCGAAGGCGGCTCCAATCATTGCCAGCCCATTGAAAGACCGTTGCCAGAAGAAAGTCAGCATGAGCTCATCCGGTTATCCTGTTGCTGGCAGTCATCGTTGGCGGCAGGCGCCGCACCGTATGACGGTGAGCCGCCCTTGCGAGCCGATTCGAAGGCTTCCCGCTGCCCGGGCTCCAGTTGATCTGCGACCCAGTCCATCAATGGATGATCCGGGCGGGTATGTCCACTGCCGGGCAGACCATGGTCGATGATACTAGCAGCGAAGTCACGGGCCAGGGACCGACGGGTAAACACGTCCGTCTGCCAGAACCCTCGCTTGGCCGCCAGCAGGGCAATGGCCTGCATGTGGGTCTTGACGTGCACGTTGTGTCCTTCTGCCAGGAAGTCATCCAGCCCCAGGTTGTGGCGGTCCTGAAAATACACATCGTTGATCTCATCCCACATGCTGGAACGCAGCACCTGCGGGCTGGTGATCTGCCAGCCCCAGAGGTTATCCAGGAAATCGCTGCCCATGGTACGTGCCCCGGCGTAACCATGCTCCATCAGCGGCTTGAGCCATTGTGGGTTGAGGTTACGGGCCCGCAGTTCCACCTGCAGTGCACGCTGAAGGGAGTCGATTCTTGGTTCCCTCGGGTCGGCATATTGCAGAACCCGGTTCTTTGGAGGTTCTCCGCGCAGGTGTTCCACAGCGTTGGACAGACCGCCCTGAAAGTCGAACCCATCGTCGTTATCCAGCAAACCATAAAGGTGGCTGGCCCTGCCCAGGTAGGTATGGTTCACCGACTCCAACTGGCGGTCAAACGCATTGTGGGCCGGCTCGCCCTGTGCGCCCTTACCATAGACGTGGCCCATGCGACGGCGGTAGGCATACCCCAACTGGGCCCGGTCTTCCCAGGCACCGGAGCGGGTGGCCAGACGGTTAACGCCAGCACCGTAGGCCCCGGGAGCCGTTCCGAAAACCCGATGAGCAGCTTCGGCGCCTGCATCCCTCGCAGAGGCGCCCGCAGCCAACAGCTCACGGGTATCGGCAACCCAGCGTGCCGCTACTTCGTTGGTTGTGAGAGATTCATCGCCCGGTTCCCGCATCTCGACTGGCAGCACCAACAGGGCCTGTTCCAGCGCCGCGGCCAGTTCAGGATGCTCCGTTTTAATGGTTTCGGCTGCCCCGGCCAGGGCATAACGTGAGGCCAGGTCCAGCCATTCCAGCTGGCTTTCATACAGATCACGGAACAGTCCGGACGTCGTAAACACCACATTGCGGCGCACCGGAGTATCCGTCTCCGGCCCTGCCGGTAGCCGCTCCAGGCCCTTCACAATCCCCCGGCTGTTCCATACCGGGCGAATGCCCAGCAGGTTCATGCCGAAGGCAATCATTACGCCTTCATCCCTGACCGTGTCCGAAGCCCAGAGCACCAGCGCATCACTCTCGCCCTGCTTTCTTCCCTTATCGGCCCTGGCCTCATCCGCCAGCTCTGATGCCAGGGACCAGGCCACCCGAGTGGGAATAAGGTCGTCGGACAGGGCGTGGAAATTGCGGCCAGTGGGCAGGACGGCTGGGGTGCGCAAGGGGTCGTTGCCCTGGCCCGGCGCCACAAAACGGCCATCAAGCGCTGCCAGAAAACTCTGTTTTTCGGCGGCCGGAGAGGCTTCCAGATTCCTGCGCCATTCCGGCTCGGGTTTGCCAGCTTTACCGGCCATGGATTCGAGCATGGTATCCACCATGTCCCCGTCCCAGTCGCGCCCAAACACGTGCAGGCCAAGTGGCATGAAATGTTCCTGCATATCAGTGACGTAGTGGCCCGCCTCGTGAACCAAAAGATCCGGAGACAGTTCGTCCAGAGAAACCTCATCCTCCGACAGACCCATTTCACCGGCAATTTCCCGCTCCAGATCCTCGCCGATATCCAGCACCTGAATCTTTTCCCGCAGCATCGTCAGGGCCCTTTCCCGGGTGGGGCTGTCGGGCTCGTTGGCGGATTCCCAGGTTTCTACCAGCTGCCGCAATTCCAGCAGTTCATCGTAGAGCTCGGTCGCCGCTAACGGCGGTGTCAGGTGACTGATCATTACCCCCAGGGCTCGGCGCTTGGCCTGGATGCCTTCACCCACGCCGTCAACGATGTAGGGATAGATCAGCGGCAGATCGCCGCCCAGCAGGTCGGGGTAATCGTCCCCGGTCAGCCCGGCACGACGACGGGGCAGAAATTCCCGCGTGGAATGGCGGCCCACGTAGACCAGAGCATCGGCTTTATAGTGATCCCGCAGCCAGTGGTAGAAACCTACATACTGATGGGTCGGCGGGAAGGTGGTGTTGGCGTGCAGCAGCTCCTCATCCACTTCCCAGCCCCGGGGCGGTTGTGGGCCGATGTAGATGTTGCCAAAACGCAGGCCGGGGAAAATCAGCCGGTTATCCACCACCATCGACTGGCCCGGTGCCTCACCCCAGCCTTTCAGGCCCGGAATGCCGGTGTCGGCAAGACGATCCCGACTGGATTTCAATGCGTCCTGCTGGCCACCTTCGTTGAGTCGACGCTGCCAGAGTGCTTCGTACTCATCGAGCCGGGTCAGGGCCTGCTCGCGGTTGGGATGCTGGACATGTTCGATCAGATGGCGCAGGTCACGGATTCCCCGGTTCAGTAGCCCGGTCGCCAGTTCTTTCTCGCCCAACGCGTGGGCCTGTTCCAGCCGTTCGTGCAGATAGCCCAGGGGGCCGTGGGACATTTCCTCTTGCACTACTGCTGGCAGGGTTTCCAGGTAGCGCTGGTAGGTATCGGCGGTCATGGAATCGGCCTTTCCAGCCATTTCCTGCAGTCCGCGTGGATCGTCCGGCAGGTTAACACCCTGGTTCTGGATCAGGTCGTTGAGAGCTTCGGGGCTGTCTGGAAGGGGACCGGTATCGTAGCCTTCGTTCCTGAGCCAGGTCAGCATTTCATAGAGGGACGCCGGCACATCCAGATTATCCGCACCGATGTTCTGGCGGCCCGGCGGGTGGTTGTAATAGATAATTGCCACGCGCTTTTCAGCATCGGCCTTGGTTTGCAGGGTCTGCCAGCGTTTGAGGCGGTTGGCAATGGCGTTCACCCGCTCATTCACCGGTTGCGTCAGGGTCAGGGCCACGCCAGTGCGCTCGTCAATCACTTCCGGTTCGGCGGCGGCAAGCACCATGGGTTGGCTGACGCCCTGCAGCTCCGGCATCGCCAGTTTATAATGCACCTTGTCTGCGGGGATGCCGTCCACTGACAGCTTCCATTGACTGGCCGTGCGGGAAGCCAGTCTCAGCCCTTTGATAACCGGCACATCCAGCCGGGTCAGCGCTTCAGTCACCTGACGCCGGCCCTCGCCACCGCCAACAGTGAAATCCTGCAGGCTGACAATGCCGGAAAGGGTCGCGGGGCTGACGGTATCACCCAGAGATCGCACCGCTTCCAGGCTGGCACCACCCCATCGGGACAGCACGGCAAAGCATTGTATGCCCCGGTCTTCCAGGGCGGCGCAGGTGGCATCCAGCAGAGCTCGATCACCCGGTCGGTCGCCGCTGTCCAGATCCAGCAGGGTGACCACCGGACCGGATTTCAGGCCCAGATCCACCGGATCTTCGATGGCTTCACCATGACGGTAATAGCGAATCAGCGCCCGGGCAGGCAGCTCTGGCACAGTCAGATCGTGGCCCGCCTGCACCAGCAGCCAGCGCAGCAAGCCATCCAGATGCTGAGGGGTGCGGCCCTGATAAAGGGCGCGCCCTTCCAGCCAGGGAACCTGTTGCGGGAACTGGTCACGCAACCCTGCCCGGTGAGCTTCCACGTCTGCTCCCGGGTCTGGCGCTTTCATCAGATCGTTCAGGTCAGTGGCTTCCAGCCCATCCAGGACAGCCCGGTTTTCCAGACGTGACAGGCGAGTCAGAGCGCGATCACCGTTCACTGCCAGCACCGGAAAGTCACGCTCACTCATCTCAGCTCTTATCACCGCTTCAAGACGCCCCACCTGATCACCGAATACCGCCGCCATCAAAACCGCATCGGCTTTGCTGAGCAGCGATTCCAGTGCAGCGTTATCCATAGTCGCAAGCTGCTCAGGCGTTCTCAGGATGACAGTTTGCCCGGGGTGGAAATCCAGAAATTGATGTGCACCGGCGGCCATTTCTGCGGCAGAACGGTCTGAAACAACACCCACAACCGTCGCCGCATTCAGTGACAGCGACAACAGCCATCCGGAAAACACCATCAACGCGAATACACTCGCTGGAGCCCTGTCAGATTTTGCCATGCTGAGTCTCCAGAGCGATCACGGTCCGTGAAAGTCGCGACGAATTGAGAAGAAACCGGTTGTGCCAGCCGTCAGGTACTCTTCGCCATCAAACCGAAGCGCTGTGGAGTAGCGTTTGTCGGTCACATTCTGCAGTGACAGGCGCGCATTCCAGTCTTCCGCGAAATTCCAGCCCGCCCGCAGGTCCAGGGTGCCGAAGCCGGGCAGCCGCTCTTCGTTATCTTCGTCGTTATACCGGTAACCGCTGGCAGCAAAAGTAGCTCCCACGGACCAGTCGCCAAGTGCCCGATCCACATCCAGCCGCAGGGACTGGTGGGAGCGACGGCGCAGGCGGTTGTCTGTTTCCTCATCGCGCGGGTCCACAAGCGTCAAACGCAAGCCAAGATCCCACTGATCCTTGCTGAATCCGGTAGCCAGTTCAAAACCCTGGATTTCAGCTTCGCTGACGTTGACTGGGCGGGTATCACCGCCGGTGGTCTGCAGCTCGATCAGATCATCCACGTTGGTCTGGTAGATCGCCGCATCCCAGTACCAGGCCGTGTAACGGCCGCCGAACCCCAGCTCTACCGCGCTTGATGTTTCGGGCTCAAGATTGGGATTACCCGCGTAGGTGCCGCCGAAACTGAAGGTTTCCAGGGGGTAGTACAGATCGTTAAAGGTCGGCGCTCGGAAAGCCGTGCCATAGCTCAGGCGCAGTCGATGGGACCGGTCAAAAGAGTGGCCCAGGGCAATGCCGCCGGTTTCCTGTTTGCCATAGGCTTCGTTGTCGTCGCCCCGCAGCGACAGGTTTAGATCAGTGGGGCCAAAGTTCAGCCGCAGCTGCCCGAACAGTGCCGCGTTGGTGCGGCTGGTTTCGACAAATTCAATGGAACCGTCGACCTCGTCTACCCTCAGCTCGCCGCCCATGACGAATTCATGAACGCCGAGTGTGACCGTATTCAGCCAGCGGGCATCACGGCTTTTGGTGTCGAATACCGAATCGCCGGAATCACGGAAGTTTTCCTGTTCGTCTGCGGATTCCGACAATTGAATGCTTGTAAGCCAGTAATCACTGACCGGCGTTTCAAGGTTCAGACCAAGGGTCCGCACCATGAAATCGGTATTTCCACCATCGAACTGGCTATTTCCCTCCGATTGCACCATTACCAGGGATGCCTCGCCGCCGCGGGAAAACTCATGGGTCAGGCGGCCGACACCGGCCGAATTACGGAATCCCTTGTCTTCGCCGTCTTCAAAAATCGAAGTGCCGTCGGATTCCTTGTGCAGACCGCTGAGGCTGAGCCGCGTTGAGTCGCCACTGACTGAAACGCCGCCGCTCACTTCCTGCGTATCAAAGTTTCCGGCACCGGCCTCGATCCAGCCTGATCGTCCGCCATCAGCGGGGTTCAGCGTGAACGCCTGGATAACGCTGCCAACCGCATCCGACCCGTAAAGCGCGCTGCGGGGCCCGCGCACAATTTCCACGCGCTCAGCAAGTTTGAGAGGAAAATACTGCCAGGGTGCGCCGCCACTGGTGGCTGAACGCAGGCGAACACCATCAACCAGAAATACCGTGGAGTCGTTGGAGGTGCCGCGGGCAAACACTGAGGTGTTCTTGCCAAAGGACCCGTTGGACACAATGTCGATGCCGGGCTGCCCCCGAAGCAGGTCCTTGAATTCCTGGGACTCCTGACGGCGAATTTCTTCATCGCGGACCACCGTCACCGATGACAGGCTTTCGCCGGCGGTTTCCGGGCCCAGGTTGGCGGTAACGACGATAGGTTCGAGATTGGTGGCCTGGCTCTTGTCATCAGCCAGGGCAGTTGGCAGGTTCAGTGCCGGTAACAATACGGCTGTCCACAGCAGGCCCAAACGGGTTCTGGGATATTTCATAATCAGTACTCACTGTCAGACCACACGCACCCGTGTGGTCGGTTCTGGTTCGCTGCGGTAAAAACAGGACAGGTGAGCATGTGATCCATGACGGATCAGAACATCGTAGAACGAAGGCGGGCACGGGAGGACTACAAGCAGGCCGATTCACCCACCTTCGCAGCCCTCCGCAGCGTCTGGTGTGTTAACAGGCCGGTCTCCGGGCTTATGAGCGGGTTGTTGCAACAACCCTGAGCGATCGCCTTCCCATGCCGTGGCACAGTGGCGCGTTCGATCGCTTTTGACTCATTTACCGTTGCGGGGGCAGCGCCGGACTCTAACCGGCTTCCCGTTTCACTTTCGCGCAGCGTTGCGCGTCAGCACCTGAAAACGAGGGCCAAGGCTATCAACCGGTCACTGACCGGTCAATGTGTTTTGTCAGGTCCGCGAGGGCCTGCTCAAGTTTCTGCCAATCAGATTCACTGCCCGGCAATCCGAACCTTAACGCCGGCGGCTGATCGAAAACCCGCACCAGAATACCCCGCGACGCCAATCCGTCTGCCAGGGCATGAACCTGTTCAAGGGAAAGCTGAGGCAGATAACGAAACAGCAGGGTTCCCGTGCTGTCTGGAAGGCCCGCGTGCAAAAGCAGATGGTGAAGGCGCTGGCTATCCCGGGCCAGCCTTTGCCGGGCTTCCGTCTGCCAGCGCTGATCCGCCAGCGCCTTAGCCATCAGGTAGCGGGCAGGGCCATTCAGATGCCAGGCGCCCAGGGCGTCATCCAGCAGACCGGCCATCGGCGCAGAGGTAATCACGGCACCCGCTCTTAACCCGGCCAACCCAAAGAATTTACCCAGTGAGCGCATGACGATCAGGCCTGTCTGGCCGGCAAAACGGGCCATGCTCTGGCCATCGGAGCCTTCAATGAAGGCCTCATCCACGATCAGCCAACCGCCACGGCGGCTCAGGTTCCGGTGCCACGTGAGCAGTCGCTCTACCGGAATCAGGTCGCCCGTCGGGTTGTTGGGATTGATGCAAACCAGAACATCCAGCTCATCGAGCCAGCCTTCGTCATCGTCCAGCATCTGCTCCGGCGGAATTCCCAGAACCCGATGCCCCAGGCGCTTCCACCAGTGGCCATGCTCCTGATATCCGGGCACAGGTACACCAACGCAGCCCGGCGCACGCAGGCCAGGCAATGCCATAATGGCCGACTGGCTTCCGGACACCGGCACACAGGCCGCGTCTTCAGGAGCGCCAACCCAGGCTCCCAGCAAATTGGCAAGCCCGTCGTCCGGATCAGGTAACCGTTGCCATACCGAAACCGGCACCTCTGGCACCGGCCAGCCCAGCGGATTGATGCCGGTTGAAAGATCCAGCCACTGGTCGAAAGGAATGTCCCAGCGCTTGGCCGCGTTGTTCAGGCGACCTCCATGGTGCGGCCTGGCCACCATCAGCGGAGACCTACCAGCGCCAGTAGCGCGCCAAAGACAAACAGCACCGACAGCCATAGCCAGACACCCTGCTTTACCAGCCGAATCGCCGCGTTGATTGTATCGGCACCCGGTGCCAGGCCTTCGCCCAGGATCGGGCGGTCATGAATACCGGAAGCGTAGGGTGCGGGACCGCCAAGTGTAACGCCCAGAGCTCCAGCGCCAGCGGCCATGACCGGCCCGGCGTTGGGGCTGTCCCACCCCGGAGCCTGATCACGCCAGCAGCGCAGTGACGTGGATGTGCGACCCAGGATGGCGTAGGTCAATGCGGTAAGACGGGCTGGTAGCCAGTTAAGAACATCATCCAGCCTCGCCGCGAATCGCCCGAAATAAAGATAACGCGCGGAGCGATAACCCCACATGGCGTCCAGGGTGTTCACCAGCCGATGCAGAAGCACCCCCGGCAGCCCGGCGATCAGGAACCAGAACAGGCTGGCAAATACTGCATCGGCGCCGTTTTCCAGCATGGATTCAGTCGCCGCGGCCGACACCCCGGGCTCATCCAGCTCCTGGGCTTTGCGGCTGACTATCCGGCCTACCTGCTCACGGGCGCTCATCAGATCTCCTGCCTTGAGTGCATCGGACACCGCCACACCATGCTCAGCCAGGCCCCGCACCGACAGGGCCAGATACAGAATCAGAACCTCAGCGATCAGCAACAGCCAGCCCGGCAAAATAGCGCTGAGCACGACAGCCGCAATGATCAACGGCATTACCAGAAGCGCAACGCCCAGGACGCCCCGGATCAGACTCTGCCCATAGTCGGCAGGCACTTTATTGAGCCAGCGCTCGGCAGCCGCCACCGCATGACCGAAGCCCACAAGTGGATGCCACCGGCGGGGTTCACCCAGCCAGTGATCAATCAGCACCGCCATCGCGCACACTGTCGCCGAAATCATCAGAGCATTCATGGGGCGACAGTCTACCGCTCCGGCGCCCGCTTGACACACATTCCCGGCCAGTGGACCATCGCGATTCCATAACCCGACCCGGTCACCCTTACCCCTTGTTGCCAGGATATCCACATGTCGCTACCGCTCTGCTGGTCATCACCGCTTCCCGAACCGGATCTGGCCTGTATTGAGCGGGCGAAGGCTCGGCAGGACCAGTTGACCAAACCCCGGGGTTCTCTCGGCCGGCTTGAACAGCTTGCCGTGGAGCTGGCCGGTTTACAGGCCACAGACCAGCCCAGCGCCGACCCGGTAGCGATTACGGTTTTTGCCGCCGACCACGGTGTGTGCGATGAAGGCGTTTCAGCCTACCCCCAGGAAGTCACGGCGCAGATGATTGCCAACTTCGCCAGCGGTGGCGCGGCCATCAGCGTACTGGCGAAACAGTTGGGTGCATCACTTGAAGTCGTCAACCTGGGCACGGTCGGGCCGGTGGAGGACCTGCCGGGCATTCGCAATGAGCCCATTGCCCCCGGCACCGCCAACCTCGCGCTAACAGACGCCATGTCCAGCGAGCACCTTCACGCGGCCCTGCAAGCAGGCGACCGGGCGGCGGAGCGGGCTGTCAAAAGTGGCTGCAAGCTCTTCATCGGCGGCGAGATGGGCATCGGCAATACTACCAGTGCCACCGCCATCGCCTGCGCCCTGTTGAACCGGCCTCCAGCCGGATTAACCGGCCCGGGCACCGGGCTGGATCCGGCCGGTGTCCAGCACAAGCAGGACATTATTCAGCGGGCGCTCCACCGCCACGGTTCAGACACCAGCCCAGCAAGCATTCTGAGCTCTCTTGGTGGCTTTGAAATTGCCGCCCTGACCGGGGCCATTCTGGGTTGCGCCGCCCGGGGCGTGCCGGTGCTGGTGGACGGGTTTATCGTCTCGGTTGCGGCACTTGTCGCCGTGCGACAACAGCCCTCCGCCAGGCCCTGGCTGATCTTTTCCCATCAGTCCGCCGAACCCGGGCACCGGTCGGTACTGGAAACCCTGAACGCAGAACCGCTTTTGCATTTGGGTATGCGGCTGGGGGAAGGCAGTGGCGCAGCCGTCGCACTGCCCCTGCTGAGGTCAGCCTGCGCCCTGCATAATGCCATGGCCAGCTTTGCCGATGCCGGGGTTAGTCAATGAAAGACTCCACCACCATTTTTGACCTGATCCGCCATGGCGAACCGGAAGGCGGTCCCATGTTCCGAGGCAGCAAGGATGACCCGCTTAGCGACACGGGCTGGCAGCAGATGCGCAACGCCATTGCCGACCATGAACACTGGGATCTGGTGCTGACCTCGCCGTTGCAACGTTGCCAGGCGTTTGCCCGGGAACTTGCAACCGCAAAAGGGATATCCCTGGAGGTAGAGCCCGGTTTCCGGGAACTGCATTTCGGCGACTGGGAAGGACGCACCGCCGCCAATATTCTCGAGCATACTCCGGAAGCCATCAGCCGATTCTGGAGCGACCCGGTAGCCTGCCCACCACCCGGCGGTGAAGCCCTGGCAGATTTCAGTCAGCGCATCCAGGAAAGCTGGCTGGACTGGCGACAACGGGCGGAAGGCAAGCGGGTTCTACTGGTCTGCCACGGCGGGGTCATCGGCATGCTGCTGGCACAAGTCATGAGCATTCCGCTGGAGCGATCATTCTCCGCGATCAGGGTGCCCTACGCCTGCCGCAGCCGCCTGCGGGTGGACAATACCGAACACGGCATCATGAGCTGCCTGGAAAGCCACGGGCCTGTCAGCCTTTAAGCACCAGCGGCAGGCCGGCGACGCTCATCACCACCCGGTCACAGGCCTGGGCCAGCGCCTGGTTCAACCACCCCAATTCGTCACAAAAGCGGCGGGTGAGCGGGTCCATGCCGATGGTGCCCAGGCCGACTTCATTGCTGACGATCACCAGCGAGCCAGAGTAGGTTTGAACAGCGTCCAGAAAAGCCGCCCGCTCGCGGGTAAATACGTCGTCGTCTGCACACAGGAGGTTGCTCAGCCACAGGCTCATACAGTCGATCAATAACTGCGGCGGCTCCGGGTCACCGTTGAGACGCTCCAAGGCTGAGCCCAGTTCAACCGGCGCTTCGCAGAGCCCCCAGCCGGCAGGACGGGAGTCCTGGTGGCGTTTGATACGAGCCGCCATTTCTTCATCACCGGCGGTGGCCGTGGCTACGTAGACCACGGGCAAGCCGGACTCACTGACCATGGATTCCGCCAGCGCCGTCTTGCCAGAGCGTATGCCCCCCAATACCAATACCCGTTCCCTCACCAAAACCACTCTCCGTTCCGGTTGATCTGCCGGTGCCATGGAACCCCACCCCACCGGGCTGTTATATTGCCTAGGCTATGCTAACGCTGAACCAGTGCAACAAGGAATGACGCAATGCAGGCAGAGCTGATCGACATCCGAAACCACATGGTGAAGCACGCCCCTTTTGATGATCTTCCCCCGGAGATGCTCGACCGGGTGGCGTCCGGCATTGAAGTGTCCTATTTCCGGGCTGGCACCGATATTCTGGAGTTCGGCCAGAATAACAATTACCTGCACTACATCCGCAGCGGTGCGGTGGAAATTTTCCGGCGCACCGGCGAACTCTACAATCGGGTAACCGAGGGCGAAATTTTCGGTCAGAACGGCCTGTTGATGAACCGCACCGTCAGGTTTCCCGCCCGGGCCATTGAAGACACACTGGTTTACCTGATTCCCTTCGAGCTGTTCCAGTACCTGTGCGAACACGACGAGTTTACCGATTTTATCGAGGTAGAGGACAGGTCGCGCCTGCGCTCGGCGCTGTCCCGGCGGGAGAAATCCAACCAGTTAATGACAGCTCGGGTTACCCGCCTGATCAGCCGTCCCCCGGTGACCGCGCCCAACACTGTGAGGCTGCAGGAAGCTGCGCGGATTATGACCGAAAATGGAGTATCGGCACTGCCATTAATGGATGAAACCGGTGACAAACCGTTGCTTGCCGGCATCGTCACCGACCGGGATCTGAGAACCCGCGCACTGAGCGAAGCCCTGCCGTCGGAAACCCCGATCAGCGACATCATGACCACCGGCGTCAGAACGACCAAGTCCACGGCGTTCATTTTCGAAGCCATGCTGACCATGCTGCACAACAATGTGCACCACCTGCCGGTCATGGACGGCGAGACCGTGCGGGGCGTGATTGCGCTGTCTGACATCATCAAACACGAATCCCAGAATAGCCTGTACCTGGTCAGCAACATTTACCATCAGAAAGATGTGAAAGGCCTGAAGCGCCTGAGCAAGGATGTCCCGGACACGTTCGTAAGAATGGTCAACGAAGACGCCAATTCCCACATGATTGGCAGTGCCATTGCCGGCATTGGCCGCAGCTTCAGCCAGCGCCTGCTGGAGCTGGGCGAAGAAAAACTGGGTCCGCCGCCGGTGCCCTACTGCTTCATGGCGCTGGGGTCCATGGCCCGGGATGAACAGCTGGTGGTCACCGACCAGGACAACGCCATGGTGCTGGATGACGCTTTCGACCCGGCGGAACATGACGACTACTTCAAGGCTCTGGCAAAGTTTGTCAGCGACGGCCTGGCAGAATGCGGCTACAGCTATTGCACCGGCGACATCATGGCCACCAACAACAAATGGCGCCAGCCACTGCGGGTCTGGAAAGACTATTTCGCCGACTGGATCGATAATCCCGCGGCGGAAGCCCTGCTTAACAGCAACATCTTTTTCGATCTGGACGGTATACACGGGCAGACACAGTTCGCCGATGAACTGCAGGGCTTTGTTGCCGAGCGTGCCAGCAAGAACCCACGGTTCCTCGCGATGATGGCCCGCAACGCCCTGGGACGGACGCCGCCACTTGGCTTCTTCCGCCAGTTCGTGATGGAGGAAGACGGTAAACACAACAAGACGTTTAACCTGAAGCGCCGCGGCACAGCGCCCATGTCGGACCTGATCAGGATCCACGCCCTGGCCTGCGGCTCGAAGGCGCAGAACACCTTCAACCGCCTAAAAGCCATTGGCGAAACCGAACTGATTCCAGAGGACGGGGTAGGCAATCTGCGGGATGCGTTTGAATTTATCGCGATCGTGCGAATCCGGCACCAGGCTCTGGCAATCGAAGCCGGGCGGGAGCCCGACAATAATGTGCGCCCGGAAGACCTGTCGCCGTTCGAGCGCAGCCACCTGAAGGATGCATTCCAGGTAGTCAACCAGGCCCAGCGATTCCTGCGATTCCGCTATAACGCCGGGGCCGTCCGCAATGCCTGAAGCACCGGACAACCAGAATCCGCCCCAGCAACTGCCCTGGCCAGAACGCTTTGAGGCCCTTGCAAAGGCAGCAAAAGATGAACGCCTTAAACGCTTCTATGAAGCAGGGAGTGTGGCGGCCGACACCCCCATCAAAGATGTGCCCATGGTTGCGGTGGATTTTGAAACCACAGGCCTGGACCCCAACCAGCATTCCATCGTCAGCATCGGGCTGGTGCCCTTTACCCTGAACACCATCCAGATCGCAGGTGCCCGCCACTGGCTGGTCAAACCACCATTACCCCTGCATCAGACATCGATTACCGTTCACGGTATTACCCACACCGACATCGACAAGGCACCGGATCTGGATGAAGTGCTGGGTGATGTGTTGGCCAATCTGCAGGGCAGGATTCCGGTGGTCCACTATCGGGCCATTGAGCGGCCCTTTCTGAATGTGGCGACACAATGGCGTACCGGCGAGGGTCTGGATTTTCCCCTCCTGGACACCATGGCCATTGAAAGCCACCTTAACCCCAACCGGACCCTGACTTTCTGGCAGAAACTGCGGCGTGAAACCCCTGTGTCCATCCGGCTTTCGGACAGTCGCGGGCGCTATGGGCTACCCCACTACACCTCACACAACGCCCTGGTTGATGCCCTCGCCACGGCCGAACTGCTGATGGCGCAGATCCGGCATCACTTCTCGCCAGAGACCCCCATCGGGGATCTCTGGCTGTGAACAGGCGCGGGCTCAGCTGTCGCCTCTGACCTCATCAATGTATTCGCCGTAGCCCCGGGCTTCCATTTCCTCAAGGGGAATGAAGTCCATGGCAGCGGAGTTCATGCAGTAGCGCAGGCCAGTAGGCTCCGGGCCGTCATTAAAAACATGCCCAAGGTGCGAATCCGCATAGCGACTACGGATTTCCGTGCGGGTCATGAAGAACGAATTGTCCTCTTTTTCAACCACCATATCCGGGCTGATCGGACGGGTGAAGCTGGGCCATCCCGTATTGGATTTATACTTGTCGGCCGACGAGAACAGCGGCTCGCCGGACACTATATCCACGTACAGGCCAGGGCGTTTGTTGTCGTAGTACTCATTCTTGAAAGCCGGCTCGGTGCCGTCTTTCTGGGTCACGTAATACTGCTCATCCGTCAACCTCTGTTTCAGGGCCTGGTCGTCCGGCTTGGTGAAGGTATCCGGATCAAATCCATTGCCGGTCGAACTCGATGGTTGGGATTGCATATCTGACTCCGGAACATACTTGGAATAATCCACTTTCTGATCATCACCCCAGACCTTCTCGATGAACTGGTAACGGCCGGAGTTGAAGGTATAGACCTGGTAGCGAACCGGGTTCTTTTTGTAATAATCCTGGTGATATTTCTCCGCTGGCCAGAATTTTTCAAAAGGCACTATCTCAATGGCAACCGGCTTGTCGTAACGCCCGGAAGCTTCCAGTTCAGCAACGGACGCCTCGGCCAGTCGCTTTTCTTCCTCGTTGTGATAGAACACCGCCGGGCGGTATTGCTGGCCACGATCCACATACTGGCCTTTGGTGTCTGTCGGGTTGGCGGTGCGCCAGAGTGTCTGAAGCAGCCCTTCATAGGTGATTTTGGTCGGGTCGTAGTAGACCTGGACCGCTTCCGTGTGATCGGTCTGGCCACCGGCTACCTGCTGATAAGTTGGGTTGGCTTCGTCCCCGCCGGAATAGCCGGATACTGCTTCCACCACGCCCGGCGCATTCTTTTCAAAAGCTTCCTCAACGCACCAGAAACAGCCGCCGGCAAAAGTGGCAACCGCAAGATCCGGATTGTCCGGGGCGTATTCGGTGTCGGTCTTGTCCGATGCCACCGCCGTGAGGCCGGCCAGGCCAATGGCGGCTGCCGCTGAGACCATTAAAAGATAGCGTTTCATATCCAAACCTCTCGATGTGTATACCTGTGATCAGTCTGTACCTGAGGTGTCACAGGTCGTTCTCATGATTATTACGATTCAATAACGGCTGAAGGATCAGTCCGGCTCTATCAATGATGTCCGCTAGCCGCCACGGGCAGCCGGATCGAAAAGCAGGCGCCGCCCTCCTGAACATTTTCGGCACGAATATCGCCGCCTTGCAGGCTCATGATCCGCCGCGCAATCGCCAGGCCCAGCCCGGCATGACCGCCATTGCCTTCACCATCACCCTGGTAGAAAGGCTCAAAAATATGCGGCAGATCCTTTGCCGGAATGCCCGGGCCGCTGTCCCGGACAGACACTTCCGGCTGACCGTCGCTCTCACCGAGTTCAAGGGTGATTTGCCCGCCTTCCGGGGTGTAGGTGATGGCATTGCCAATCAGGTTATCCAGCACCCGCTCTGTCATCGACAGGTCAGCAAACGCCAGCGGCAGTTGGCGGCTGCCGCTTACCGTCAGCGTGACCGATCTTCTCTCTGCCTCAGGGATGTGCTTGTGGGCGACATCATGCACCAGTTCCGCCAGCGGGAAAGGTTCGAGCACCGGTTGTTTCTCCCTGGCTTCGAGGGCCGCCAGCTCGAAAAGTTCATCCACCAGGCGGCTGAGCCGCTGGCCTTCCTGCAGGGCAATCTGAAGGAAACTCGCCTGTTCCTCAGCGCTTAACCGGTCACGGCGCAGCTTGAGCGTCTCGATGTAGCCCTGCATGGACGCAAGCGGTGTCCGCAGATCATGGGACACCTGTGCGACCAGTTGTCGCCGCTGAGCGTCTTTTTCCCTGAGCAGATCAATCTGGCTGGCAATCCGCTGGGCCATGTCATCGAAGGTGGCGCCCAGATAGTCGATCTCGTCCTTGATGACCGGCCGCTGGCTGCGCCAGGTCCGTTCCGGGTGCTGGCTCATGTCACCGGCTTCGAACGCTTCCACCAGCCGGGTCAGCCGGGTCAGCCGGGCGGTCAGTAGCCGGAATACCAGCAGGCCGGCAATCATCACCACCACCAGCGCGACCAGCAGTGCCCAGGCGCTCAGGGCGACCAGTTGACCGCCCCGGGCCATGGTCTCTGCGGTATCGTATTCCTCGCCCCTGAGCACCACATAGAGGTAGCCCTCCGGCTGATCCGCCGAAGGCACCGGCGTCACCGAGAACACCTTTTGACGTTCGTGGCTGCGGGGGTCGTCTCCCAGTACCGGATACTGCTCAGGATTTGCCAGCAGAGTGCGAATGGGTTCAAGGGATACGTTGTTACGTTTGATCTTTGCCGGGTCGGCAGAGTAGGACAGAATCGTGCCATCAAGATCCAGCAGGTAAATCTCAATGCTGGGGTTGATTGCCATATACAGCGCGAACAGATCCCGCAGGGCCGCCTGGTCCAGCGCTCCTTCGCTGACCAGGTTACGGTCTGCCACCAGGTTACTGGCCAGGTTGCGATGGATTTCCTGGTTGACTGAGGCGTTGTACTGTTTCAGCGAATAGAAGCTGATAAAGCCGTAAAGCAGCGCCACCATAAGCAACAGCAATAGCAAACCCAGCGCCAGGCGGGTGTAGAGGGTTTTCAGCACGACGCCTCCCGGGCTCCACGCCACACCTCATTCCCGGAAGCGATAACCCACCCCCCAGACGGTCTCAATAAATTCCGGTTGTGACGGGTCCGTTTCTATTTTCCCGCGCAGCCGGTTGATGTGGGTATTGACCGTATGCTCGTAACCCTCGTGGTTGTATCCCCATACCTTGTCCAGTAACTGCGTGCGGCTGAACACACGGCCCGGCTGGCTGGCAAAGTGCCAGAGCAGGTCGAATTCCCGCGCGGTCAGTTCCACTTCCCGATCCTTGACGAACACCCGCCGCCGGGCAGGATCCATGGTCAGCCCCGGCACCTGCAGTTCCCCCTCCTCCCGGGCCTGATCTGCTGCGCCGGCCATGGCGTCCACCCGGCGAAACAGGGCTTTCACCCGGGCCGACAGCTCGGCCACGCTGAAAGGCTTGGTCAGATAGTCGTCAGCACCCATTTCCAGACCCAGCACCCGGTCCAACTCCGTGGTTTTGGCGGTCAACATCAGCACCGGCACATAGCCGGAGCCGGCGCGAATCTCGCGACACACCGCAAGCCCGTCCAGCCCGGGTAGCATCAGGTCCAGAATGACCAGGTCAATACCGCCTTCCCGAAAGCGGGCCAGGCCGGTGTCGCCTCGGTCACACAGCAGCGGCGTCATACCCAGATCCACCACCTGCATGCGAACCAGGTCAGCAATACTTTGGTTGTCTTCAATAATCAGTACGTTTCTGGTCATAATGCCGGGATTCGCATCGGAGTTAACTTGTGGTTCAAACCTGAAATCAGTCTAACCCCGAAAGTTCACAATTCCATCACGACGCCATTTGTCAGCACATTCGGAGCCCACATGAGCCAATCACCCTGGAACGACCTGCTCGATTTCGAAGGCCAGCTTGCAGAAGACGAGCGCCAGGTCAGGGACGCAATTCGCGCCTTCTGTGACAAACGTCTGATGCCGGGCATTCTGCAGGCCAACCGGGACGGAACCTTTGACCGGCAGATCTTCAACGACATGGGCAGCCTGGGCATGCTCGGCGCAACCCTGCCGGAAACCTACGGCGGGCCGGGGCTCAGCCATGTCTGCTACGGCCTGATTGCCCGCGAAGTCGAACGGGTGGATTCCGCCTACCGCTCTGCGCTCAGCGTTCAGTCGTCCCTGGTCATTCACCCGATCCACGCCTTTGGCCGTGAACCGCTAAAGCAACGGCTACTGCCAAAACTTGCCTCCGGTGAGCTGGTCGGCTGTTTTGGACTGACCGAGCCCAACCATGGCTCCGACCCCGGCAATATGGAAACCCGGGCGGAAGCCGTCGAAGGTGGTTACCGGCTCAGCGGCTCCAAAACCTGGATCACCAATGCACCGATTGCGGATGTGTATGTGGTCTGGGGCAAACTGAACGGCACCGTCACCGGGTTTGTGCTGGAACGGGGCATGAAAGGCCTGGACACGCCGCGAATTGATGGCAAGTTCTCGCTGCGGGCCTCCGAGACCGGCTCTATTTTCATGGACGAGGTCTTCGTACCGGAGGAAAACCGGCTGGACGTCGAAGGCCTGAAAGGCCCGTTCAGCTGCCTGAACAAGGCCCGTTACGGCATCTGCTGGGGCTCACTTGGCGCGGCCGAGTTCTGCTGGCATGCCGCCCGGCAATACACGCTGGATCGCAAACAGTTCGGCAAACCCCTGGCGGCCAATCAGCTGGTGCAGCGCAAACTCGTGGACATGCAGACGGACATTACCCTGGGCCTGCAGAGCACCCTGCAATTGGGCCGGATGATGGATACCGGAAAAGCCTCACCGGAAGCCATCTCCCTGCTCAAGCGCAACAACTGCGGAAAGGCTCTGGACATCGCCCGGACCGCCCGGGACATGCACGGCGGCAACGGGATCTCTGACGAATACCATGTGATCCGCCATGTAATGAACCTGGAGTCCGTCAACACCTACGAGGGCACCCACGATATACATGCGCTGATTCTCGGGCGCGGCCAGACCGGCCTGCAGGCCTTCAGCTAAAGCCTGCGAGTCGGCGACGCACGCTTGTTGCGGAGGGCCAGACTGAGAACTATCTTTAGGGGACTCCCATTTTATGGATCCGGGAGTCCCCAATCGCAAGGAGACGTTCTCATGAACCGGCAACACCCCATTCTGTTAGCACTGACCTTCCTGTTTGCACTTTTTACCTACCCAGCCCAGGCCGAAACGCTGACTGAACAGAAAGTCCAGTCGTTCATCAGCAGCCTGAATGACCTTCAGGGTATGGAATCGAGATACGAAGATCTTCCCCAGGACCTTGCCAGCGACGAGGACGAGATCGGCATGGAAAATATGTCGAGCATCTTCTCAACCGCGGTTGAAAAGATGAGAGGCCACGGCATGTATGACGACCTTCAGAGCGTGGTCCGGGAACATGGCTTTGACAGCCCGGAAAACTGGGGGGAAACCGGTGACCGCATTTTCCGCGCCTGGACGGCTATTGAAATGGGCCAGCAGTCCGGCCAAATGAACCAGGAAATGGCCAGGGCCATGGAGGAAATCAATAACAACCCCAACATGACCGAAGCCCAGAAACAGCAGATGCGCCAAATGATGGGTGGCGCCATGTCGGCCATGGATCAGGCGGCCAAGGCGCCAGAGGCCGACAAACAGGCAGTCCGGCCACACATGGAAGCACTGCGTTCTGCCACACAGGACAAGGGCGAATACTGATTTTTTTCACTGCTTCGCCATAAAGGTTTCTCGTACTGCGCCGTTAAAAAGGCATATGTGACGCATGAAGTAGTTCAGCGCCACCTAGAGCCTTCAGCGACGTCGGGATTGGGAACAAAACATGGCAAACGCACTAAAAAGTATTTCAGTTGGCAAAAAACTCGCGGCGGCTTTCGCTTTCGTGGTGATTCTGGCCTCAGTCATTGCTGCAGTGGGAATAAGCACCCTGAGCCTTTACCACGAGCGATCCGTGATTGTTGCCGCGACGAGTAGCGCAGAAACCAATCTCCTCAGCGCCCGTATCGAAGAGATCGCGTTTCTGTTAAGAAAAGACCCGAAAAGTATTGAGCAGGCCAAACTCCTGGCCGACAAAGCCGCCGCAACTGTGCTGCCCCTGAAAGATATTCTGGTTGTACCGGCTGACGATCAACGGGTCGATACCATCATCTCGGGCATCGGCGAGTTCAAAACGCTCCTTGACAAGCTTGAGGCAGGCATTGACGGAGACCCGAAAGTGCTTGACCGAATAGAGAGCGACGTCAAGGCAGTGGCGGTCGAGATCGGCTCGGTTGCGAGCGAGTTGCGCCGAATCCAGGTTGAACGGATGGAGCAGCAATACGGCAATGCGATCACAACCCTGTTGGCGATTACTGCCGTTGCGATTCTGCTTGCAATCGCCATTGCCTGGCTGTTGACCCGGAGCATCACCGGCCCGGTCAACGAAACCGTGGAAATCGCCAATAAAGTGGCTTCCGGCGACCTGACGGTGCGAGTGAAAACGGACCGGGGTGATGAGTTTGGCCAGTTGCAGTCAGCTTTTGCCACCATGGTCACCAACCTCGGAGAGCTGGTTCGCGAGATCAATACCGGCGCTTCCAGCATCGCCTCATCTTCGGAAGAATTGTCCACAGTGACCAACCAGACCAGCCAGGGCGTGGCCGAGCAGCAGTCCCAGACTGATCAGGTGGCCACTGCCATGAACGAGATGGTGGCCACGGTCAACGATGTCGCCAAGAGTGCCGAAGCCGCATTCCAGGCCGCCAACCACGCCAGCGAGAAATCCGGCCATGGCGAAAAGGCAGTGAAGGAAACCCTCACCTTCGTGGCAGACCTGAACAAGCAGAACGCCAATGTGACCAAACAACTCAATGGCCTGCAGGCAGAAACCAATAACATCGGCACGGTTCTGGACGTCATCAAATCCGTTGCCGAGCAAACCAACCTGCTGGCGCTGAATGCTGCTATTGAGGCGGCCCGGGCCGGTGAACAGGGTCGTGGCTTCGCCGTGGTCGCTGATGAAGTTCGATCACTGGCTCAACGGACTCAGAGTTCTGCCACTGAGATTGAAACCCTGATCAGTAACCTGGTGTCCAGCGCTGAATCTTCGGTAGCCAGCATGGAAACCGGCAACAAGCTGGCGGCACAGACACTGGAGCGCGCGGAAACCGCAGGCACCGCCATTCAGGAAATGGCCGAAGCCGTGGAAGAAATCCGCCAGTACAACAGCCAGATCGCCACCGCAGCGGAACAGCAGACGTCAGTGGCGGAAGACATCAACCAGAACATTACCCAGATCCGCGACGTGGGCGACCAGTCAGCGGCCTCGGCTGAACAGGTTTCTTCAGCCAGCGAAGAACTGGCCAGGCTTGCCGAGGGACTCAGTAACCAGATCGCGCGTTTCCGGATCTGACCCCGAAAAAGGCCGGGACCAGTTCCCGGCCTTCGTCACGCCGCCAGGTTGTAGATGAAAACAACCGCCACGGCCACCGGTGTCACATAGCGAATCAGTGTGTACCAGAGGGCAAAACTCCCACCCTGAAGGGCAAGCTCGTTCTGCAGGGATTTTTTCGCCACACACCAGCCCACAAACACGGCCGTCAGCAGGCCGGAAAGAGGCAGCATCACGTTTGCGGTGAAGAAATCGAGCAGATCGAAAATGGTTTGGCCTTCAAACCGCTCGAACATGCCCAGGGGCGCGTAACCCGACCACTCGTTGAACGACAGAATCGACGCAATGCCCAGCAACCAGCAGGCACTGCCCACCGCGAGGGTGCTTCCCATTCGGCCAATGAAGAGCTTGTCTTCCAGCCATTCCACCACCGGTTCCAGCACCGAAATAGCCGATGTCCAGGCGGCAAACAGCAACAGCAGGAAGAACAGGGTACTGAACAGACCGCCCATCGGTAGCTGACCAAAGGCCAGGGGCAGGGTCTGAAAAATCAGCCCGGGGCCCGCGCTGGCTTCCAGCCCGTTGGCAAACACCAGCGGGAAAATCGCCAGGCCGGCCATCAATGCGACAACCGTATCCATAATGGACACCGTCACGGCCGTGCGGCCAATGGAGATGTTATCCCCCAGATAAGAGCCATAGGCCATCATGACCGCCATACCCAGGCTTAGGGTAAAGAAGGCGTGGCCCAGCGCAATCAGAACACCGTCTACCGTCAGGGCGCTGAAATCCGGAGTAAACAGGAAAGCGACCGCATCACCGAAATACCCTGTGGTCGTGCCATAACCAACCGCCACCAGTAACAGCACCAGCAGCGTCGGCATCAGGATCGTGACCGCCCGCTCCAGGCCTGATTTCAGGCCCCGGGCCACCACGAAAATGACCAGCGCCATGAACACCGTATGCCAGAACAGCAGGGTCAGCGGGCTGGCCAGCAGGCCACTGAACAGCTCGTTGATCGCCCCGGCGCTCTGGCCGGTAAAGTCGCCGGCCGCAGCATGGCCAACGTAAGACGCGGCCCAGCCACCGATCACCGAATAAAAAGAAAGGATAATAAACGCAGCCAACACGCCCACAGACGCGGCAATCCGCCAAAGCGGTGAGGCAAGGTTACGCTCGGCCACTACCCGCAGGCTGGTAATGGGGTTGTGGCGGCCATTCCGGCCTATGAACACCTCGGCCATCATGATCGGAATGCCCACGATGGCAATGCACAACAGATACACCAGCACGAAAGCGCCGCCGCCATTCTCGCCGGTGACATAGGGAAACTTCCAGATATTACCCAGGCCCACCGCAGAGCCGGTTGCCGCGAGGATAAAAGCCATACGGGAAGACCATAGGCCACGACGAATCGGTGTCGATTTTGCGTTGGTCATTGTCTGATCCTGCTTCCGAAAATAATGGGGCGCGATTCTGCCAGCAGTGAAAGCCATATGCCAGCCAACAGGCCGGTAAACCCTTAGGCCAATTGCCACGTCAGGGCGGTAATAGGGTAACATCCGCGTCCCTGATCCGTTTTCCGTTTCAATTTTTGGCCCGGCCAGCAGCACTATGGATGAAACCCACCAGCCGTTACCCGAAGTCCGCGCACCGCTGATTCAGCGTACGCTGACCGAATGGCGAACCCTGGCCATTCTGGGTGGCCCGATCCTGATTGCCCAGGTGGCCCAGATGGCCAACGGCGTCATCGATACGGTGATGGCGGGCCATGCCAGCGCCGAGGACCTGGCGGCGGTCGGTATCGGCAGCAGCCTGTGGATGCCGGTTTTCCTGTTTTTCATGGGCCTGCTGGGTGCCCTGCAGCCCATTATTTCCGGCTACAACGGTGCCCGCACCTTCGAAAAAATCATGCCTGCGACCTGGCAGGGGCTGTACATTGCCGCCGGCGGATCAGTGATCATGATTCTGCTGCTGACCAACGTCTATCCGGTGCTTAACCTGCTGCGCCTGGAGACCACCACGGCCAACATCGCCCAGGGCTACCTGGACGCCTTCGCCTGGGGCATCCCGTTCATGCTGGTCATGATGTCCCTGCGGGGCCTGACTGACGGCCTGGGCCACACCCGGGTGATCATGGCGTTTTCGGTGCTGGGTACGCTGATCAACCTGCCGCTGAACTATATCTTCATCTACGGCAAGTTCGGCATGCCGGCGATGGGGGGCGTTGGCTGCGGCTGGGCCACCTCGATATCGAACATGGTGGCGGTCACTGCGCTGGTTCTCTATCTCAATCGCAGCGAAGCCTATCGCCGCTTCCATTTGCTGGCAGACTGGGTCAAGCCCGATCTTGACGGCATCCGGGACGTGCTCCGGCTGGGCATTCCCATCGGCTTCACCATCTTCGTGGAGGCCAGCCTGTTCTCGGTGATTGCCCTGTTTCTGGCACCCCTCGGCCCGGTGATTGTGGCCGGCCACCAGATTGCGCTGAACGTGGTTTCACTGCTGTTCATGCTGCCATTGAGTATCGGTATGGCGCTGACTCTGCGGGTGAGTTTCCTGCTGGGCGCCCGGACGCCGGAGACCGCCCGGCTCATTGCGCTCAGCTCGCTGATTCTCGCCGTGGCCGTTGCCTTTGTTTTCGCGGTGGCGCTCTATGTCTTTTCAGAGCAGATTGCGGCGCTATATACCAGTGACCCGGCGGTTCGGGAAGTGACCGTCCGGCTGCTGCTGTTTGCCGCCATTTTCCAGATTGCTGATGTGATACAGGTAACCTGTATCAGCGCCTTGCGCGGCTACAAGGACACCCGCATTCCGATGTTTATCATGCTGTTTTCATTCTGGGGTGTGGGGTTAACGCTAGGCTGGGTACTGACGTTCAGAGACTGGCTGCTGCCTGCCATGGGCGCACCGGGCTTCTGGGTGGGCCTGACCTGCGGACTGGCAACCGCCAGCATACTTCTGGGTACGCGGCTGTTCCTGTTCAGGCCGGGGCGCCAGACGTAGCGGGGGCATCGATATCATCGGCATAGACCACGCGGTCCCGGCCAGTTTCCTTAGCCCGGTACAGGGCCACGTCAGCCCGGCCGAACCAGTCTTCCGGAGTCTCACCGGCTTTAAGCACGGCAACACCAAAAGACGCGGTTACTGAACCGCCCGGGTGTTTCAGAAAGCGGCGAATGATCTGTTGCAGGTTATGCATTACCGCGCGCAGGCCCACCTCATCCACCCCGGACATCAACAGCACGAACTCCTCGCCGCCGAAACGGAACATCTGGTCTGACCGGCGGATATTCTGCTGCACCAGAGCCACCAGTTCTTTCAGGACTTCATCGCCCACGCTGTGGCCGTAGTCATCGTTCACTTTTTTGAAGTGGTCGATATCCAGCAATACCAGCCCCTGGGAAATGCCATTGCGTGCGGACACAGACGTGGCCACTGTGAGCTCTTCGTCCATGGAGCGGCGGTTCTTGACGCCCGTCAGCGGGTCCACGGTTGCCAGATGTTCCAGCCGTTCACGCTGATTTTCATTACGGTGGGCAAACGCATAAGCGCAGCAGCTGACCACCACCGCCGTGGTGGCGAATGACCACATCTGAACCGATGAACTGAATGCAACACCGTGCACAATCAGCGCAACCACCGCTGCAACATTGATGAAGATGGCGTATCGGGCTTCCGTGAGGAAGAAGCTGGTCACCAGCACCGGGTATAGCCAGAAGAGCCCGGGCTCACCAACAACCGCGCCCACTGCCACTGCCCCGCTGGCCGACACCACCGCCATGAAAAACCCGCTACGGGCCGTATCGCCAGTGACCCAGGCGTAAACCATGCCGGAAAATATCGACAGCATGATGGCCAGATCAACCACCCCGGCCAGCATGTTGCCCTGCAGGAAGCGCATGACGGCGAAGGGAGTAATGCCCACCAGACCACTGACACCCAATAGCGTGATGATGGATAACCTGAGATCGGTCTTGAGGCGATAGAACATAGCATTTACCGGTTCCGGGAGCGGCTAAACCGGGTCCTTCAGCACCGTTGCTGAAAAACACGCTCCGACAAAAGTCTTATTGTTACGCATCATACCGCAAGTGCGAAAGCTTGCAGGAGATAGCAACGAAATTTAACAAACACTGCGCCATCCGTAAGTTCCTGACCAAACTCTGCGACAACCAGCAGATCCGGGAACAGATACAGCAGGCATTTCTCTACCACTCGGCGATGGTCAAATAGCGTTATTTAACAGTGGTTGACCGGGGTTTTGTGGAGTTAATAACCGCTAAACGGTTAGACTTGGCTATTATTAAAAGAAACTGCAGGAAGCTTTTCTGGTGGAAAACCTCGTTCGCATCGCGCCTGGCGCACTCACCATCGGCCGCCCCCTTCCCTGGACCGTTTATGATGCCGACGGCAACGTTCTGTTATGCCAGGGCTATGTGATACAGAACGATGCCCAGCTTGAGCAGCTGTTCGAGCGGGGGCGTTTCCAACCCCGCAAAATCGAGCGCCCGCCTGAGGAAGAACCCGAAGATATCCGGGTTCGTAATCCCTTTGCTGACTATCCAGTACTTCTTCAGACTCTGGAATCAGCGCTGAAAGCGGTGACCGATCAGGACCCGAATGCCCAGAAGCGCCTGCTTGGCCTGGGCCGAATGATTGACCAGATGTGCGAGGCATCACCGGAAGCCAGTATTGCGCTGATTCACCTGTACTCCATTGAACCCACAATCCACGAACAGATCCTGTTCTACGCCATCCTGTGCCAGTTCACCGCCCGGCAGTTTGGCCTGGACAACAAGCGCACCGCCGTTCTGGTGGGTGCCGCACTGACCGCAAACCTGGCCCTGGTGCCGGTGGCCGACAAACTGAACGCCTCCAACAAGGTGCTGACCGACGATCAGCGGGCCGTGATCCGCAAACATCCGATGCGCAGCATCCAGGCATTGCAGGAAGCCGGCATTACCAACCCGCTGCTGATGAAAATCATCGAACAGCACCACGAGCAGGCCAATGGCAACGGGTACCCCCACGGCCTCAGCGGCACCGAAATCCGGGGCGAGGCTGAAATTCTGGCTCTGGCTGAACGATACGTCGCCAGCATTACCCGCCGCGCCTACCGGCAACGCATGAAAGTGACCGAAGCCCGCAAGCTGATCACCAGCCTGGCAGACAGCGGCGTGTTCCGGCCGGCCATCCCCAAAGCCCTGCTGAAAGTGCTGACCGAATACCCGCCGGGCACGCTCGTAAGGCTTCAGAACGAAGAAATTGCAGTGATCGTGGCCAGGCCCAAACGCGCCCGGGGCCCTTTCGCGAAAGCCATCATCGGCCCCAGGGGTAACCGTTACAACGGCACCTTCGAGCGGGACTGCAGCCGGGAAGAATTCAGTATTGTTGACGTGGAAATGCCCGAAATCATGCCTTCCATGGATTTCGGGCAGATCTGGGGCTTCCGCTAGCGCAGCAGGCCAAGGGCCCTGGCGTGGTGGTCCAGGTGTTCGTCAATAAACGAGGCAATGAAGAAATAGCTGTGATCGTAGCCCCGGCGCATGTGCAGATGAATCGGGTGATGCACCTTTTCACAGGCGTCGGCCAGCGCTTCAGGATACAGCTGTTCCTCCAGGAAATTATCCGCCGTTCCCTGATCAATCAGCAGCGGCAGACGCTCTTTCGCCCCCGGAATCAGCAGTGTTGTATCCCACTCTTCCCAGGCCGCGGTGTCGCTGCCCAGATAGCCTTCAAACGCTTTCTTGCCCCAGGGGCAGGCGGAAGGGTGGGCAATGGGCGCGAACGCTGATACTGACTGGTAATGCCCAGGATTTTTCAGGGCCGCGATCAGCGCGCCGTGGCCACCCATGGAATGACCGCTAATCGAGCGCTCTTCGGTGACCGGCAGGTTGGATTCCACCAACTGCGGGATTTCCTTCACCACATAATCGTACATCCGGTAATGAGGCGCCCAGGGTTGGCGGGTGGCATTGATGTAAAAGCCGGCACCGCTGCCGAAATCATAACTGTCGTCTTCGCCGGGCAGACCCAGGCCCCGGGGGCTGGTGTCCGGGCAGACAATGGCCAGGCCCAGTTCCGCCGCTCGCTTCAGAGCGCCAGCTTTCTGCATGAAGTTCTGATCGGTGCAGGTCAGGCCAGACAGCCAGTAAAGCACCGGTACAGTGCGGGATTCACTGCCAATGGCGGCAGGTGGAAGAAACACGGCAAATTCCATTTCACAGTCCAGCGCTGCGGAATGGTGCCGGTACCGCCGATGCTCGCCGTTGAAACAGACATTTGTCGAAAGCAGTTCCATGAGAACCTCATGTGTTTGGCATGTATTGGGATCGTGCCGGGAAAGCAATCAGGCCGTTTTGGACACTTCAAGGCCGAATCCGACTTTCGCCAGCTCTGCAAGAATAGCAGTACGGGTAACAATGCCAATCAGCTTGCCGTGGTCAGTGACCGGATAAACCTTGGGTTTGCCAGCGCCGAGGTTCTGGGCCAGGTCTACCACGGACATCTCAGCGGAAATGGTCACCGGATTACGGAACATTACATCGTCTACCTTGGGGTCGCCCTCGCCGTGGTAATTGCTCACCAGCAGGGCGTGAATGCAGTCCTGCTCGGAGATAAAACCGATCACTTTACGATGTTCGTCCACGACCGGCAGGCCGGTGATGTGGTTGTGAAGCAACGTTTTGACCACTTTGGTCAGCGGTGTTCCACAACGGACTGGTTCAATGTGGTTCGACATCACATCAGACGCTTTCAATGATTCCATGGGCAGACTCCCTCCACTAACAATGACATTCTGTGACTGCACACCCTAACCATAGGCAATAGGGCTGGAAACTGGAAATACAACTCAGTTTGCGCGCTGGATTGTCTCGAAACTGATTTCGGCAAAACGCGCCAGCAGCGGCTCTGGCAGGTCGTGGCCCATGCCATCCATCAGCTCGACCCGGGCATGGGGCAGAAGATAACCAAGCTGTTTTGCCGCGGCCGGGCGCACCAGTGGGTCGGCCTTGCCGTGGATCACGGCCACCGGCTGGCGAATAAGACGGGTGGTGGAAGACAGGCTGCCGGTAGCCAGAATCGCCCGGGTCTGGCGCAGAATCCCCGCCGGGTGATAGCTACGGCGGTAATTGAAGGTAATGCGTTCGCGCAGCTCCTCTTCACGGGACGGAAACCCCGGGCTCTGGATCAGTTTCCAGAACTCCATGGACCGTTCAACCACCGTTTCCTCGTCACTGCCCTTCTTGCCGATGCCCGCGAGCCGCACCACCAGCGACGGTTTCGGCATCGGCAGGCGCGGGCTGTTGGTGGAGGTCATGATCAGCGTTGCCGAACGCACCCGCTCCGGCCAGGTGGCCGCCACCAGCTGGGTGATCATGCCGCCCATGGAAACACCCACCAGGTGAGCGCTGGCCAACCCCAGGGCATCCATCACGCCACAGACATCGCCCGCCATGTCGCGAAGGGTGTAGGGCGCCGCTATGTTCATACCCATACGGGACTTGGCCATCACCGCCACCGGGTGACCCTGCAATCGGTCTTTCAGGTGGGAGGACAGGCCAATGTCGCGATTATCAAAGCGGATGACCCGGAAGCCCTCCTGCACATACTGCTCCAGCAGCGCCTCTGGCCACAGGGTCATCTGCGCACCGAGGCCCATGATGAACACAACCGGCTGACCCGCCGGATCGCCTCGGGTTTCCACGCAGAACCGCAGATCGCCAACGTTCACGTAGAACGTCTGCGGCTCGGCCGAAGCGGCCTGGGAAGCTGAGGGTCCGGGTTCTAATGGCCTGACCATGGTTTCGCTCATCAACGGTATCTCCTTGAAACTCTGGAAACAGGTTAACCCACCTCTGGAGCTTTTACATCAGACGCACTGACCTGCCTTCAGAACAGACCCCTTGGTTTTCATGCATCCGGCACCATGAATAGTCGTATAGAATAAACTTGCCGGCCATCGGATGTGATCAGCCGGTATTTCTGCCATCCAGGCTTGGTTCAAGCAAAAGGAGGAAACATCATGGGTTTACATCTTGGAGACACCGCACCGGATTTCGAGCAGGCGTCCAGCGAGGGCACCATCAAATTCCACGAATGGCTGGGCGATAGCTGGGGCATTCTGTTCTCTCACCCGGCGGATTTCACCCCAGTGTGCACCACTGAGTTGGGCCTGACCGCCAAGCTCAAAGACGAGTTTGCGAAAAGAAACGTCAAAGCCATCGCTTTGAGCGTTGATAAGGTTGAATCCCATAAACAGTGGATCAACGACATCAACGAAACCCAGGGCTGCAGCGTTAATTTCCCGATCATCGCCGACGAAGACCGTTCTGTGTCTGAGCTTTACGATATGATCCCGCCCAGTGCAGAAAACAGCCTGACGGTGCGGTCACTGTTTGTGATCGACCCGAACAAGAAGATTCGCCTGATGATCACCTATCCCGCAAGCACCGGCCGTAACTTCAACGAGGTGCTGCGCGTTGTCGACTCGCTACAGATGACCGACGACCACAAAGTCGCCACCCCGGGCAACTGGGAGAAGGGCCAGGATGTTGTCATCGTGCCCTCACTGCAGGATGAGGACGAGATCAAGAAGCGCTTCCCACGGGGCTACAACGCCGTTCGCCCCTACCTGCGGATGACACCCGACCCGTCCACGAATTGGGGCGGTGAATAATCGGGATAGCCGAAAACAGGAAACCGGGCCGTTGGCCCGGTTTTTTTACGTCCTGAATAACCTTTCCTCTCCTCAGAAAGCCGGAACAACTGCACCTTCATAGCTGTTCAGAATGAACTTTCTGACGCTCTCGGAATTCAGCGCTTCTGCCAGCTTCTTCATGGCATCGCTGTCCTTGTTGTCCGGACGAGCCACGAGAATATTCACGTACGGTGAATCTGACCCTTCGATGACCAGCGCATCTTCAGTCGGGTTAAGGCCGGCTTCCAGCGCATAGTTGGTATTGATCAGCGCCATATCCACCTGGTTCAGAATCCGTGGCAGGGTTGCGGCTTCCAGTTCCTTGAAATCCAGGTTCCTGGGGTTGTCGGCAATATCACGGGGTGTTGCGGTGATTTTGCTGTCGTCTTCCAGGGTAATCAGACCTGCTTTCTGCAGAAGCAGCAGCGCCCGGCCACCGTTGGTGGGGTCGTTCGGGATCGCCACTACGGCGCCCTCTTTCAGATCTTCCAGTGAATCGATCTTGTTGGAATAGGCACCAAACGGCTCAACGTGAACGCCGGTTACGGTTACCAGATCGGTACCACGGCCATCGTTGAACTCGTCGAGGTACGGCTGGTGCTGGAAGAAGTTGGCATCCATGCGTTCCTGATCCACCTGGATATTCGGCTGAACATAATCAGTGAAGACTTTTACATCCAGTTCAACACCCTGTTCGGCCAGCATTGGTTTTACATGTTCCAGAATTTCAGCGTGGGGAACCGGTGTAGCAGCCACTGAAAGCTCTTCCGCGGCTAGGGCACCTGAAAAGGTTGTCGCAGCAACCAGCGCTGTAAATGTCTTCTTAATATTCATAAACCTGTCTCCTTTGAGAGATTGCTTCCAATGAAGTCAACATTTCGATACGGCCCCCGGCTGGAACCACCTCCTGAAAAACGCCCGTGAATACGTCCCTGTAGGGCTCGGTCGCGCCATCCATGGCGCTTTACGTTTTCAGGAGGTGGTTCCAGCCGCGTGCCTATATCTGGCTTTGCTTATTTGCGGCTGAAATACAGAACGAGACGATCGCCGACCATCTGCAGAATCTGAACAAAAATCACCAGTAACGCCACGGTGATGACCATTACATCGGTCTGGAATCGTTGATAACCGAATCGGATTGCCAGGTCGCCAAGACCGCCCCCGCCAATAACGCCGGACATGGCTGCGTAGGAAACCAGGGTGATCGCGGTAACCGTGATGCCCGCGATAAGGCCTGGCAGAGCCTCGGGCAACAGCGCACCGAACACAATCTGTCGAACATTTGCACCCATCGCCTGGGTTGCTTCAATGATTCCGCGATCCACCTCACGCAATGAAGTTTCCACCAGACGGGCAAAGAAGGGCGCACCACCTGCAACCAGCGGCGGAATCGCACCGGCAACGCCAAGCGACGTGCCTATCAGCATCACCGTGAACGGAATCATCACGATCAGCAGGATGATGAACGGCACCGACCGCAACACGTTAACCACAAACGACAGCACCGCATAGGCCACTGGCTGCTCCAGCAACTGGCGTTTGCCGAACAGGAACAGCAGCACGCCCACAGGCAGGCCGATCAGTACGCTGAACAGCAGGGACATACCCACCATGATCAGGGTGTCCCAGCTTGCCCAGCCGATTTCGGCCCAGTCGACGTTGCCCATCAGGCCTTCCATTAAAGCTTCCATCAGCGCAGAACCTCCACGTGAACGTCGGCCGCTTTCAGGGCGTTCATGGCCAGGTCCAGGTCACCGCCTACCAGCGACAGGGTCAACTGGCCGTAGGGGGTGTCCTTGATGTGGTCAATACGCCCGGACAGGATACTGAAATCCACGCCGGATTCCCGGGCCACGCTGCCCAGCAGGGGTGTGTAGGTGGATTCGCCCCGGAAGGTGAGCCGGAGAATGCGGCCTTTGGCCTTTGCCAGGTCCCGCTGCATGTCTTCGTGGTCGATGTGCTCGCTCTCGAATACAAAATCCCGGGTGGTGGGGTGTTTCGGGTGCAGGAAGACGTCACTGACCTTACCCATTTCAACCACTTCACCGGCGTCCATCACCGCGACCCGGTCGCAGACCCGGCGTACCACGTCCATCTCGTGAGTAATCAGCACGATCGTCAGGCCCAGCTCTTTGTTGATGTCCGCCAGCAGTCGCAGCACCGACTGGGTGGTCTGCGGGTCCAGGGCGCTGGTGGCTTCGTCACACAGCAGGATGGTGGGGCGGCAGGCCAGGGCGCGGGCGATGCCAACGCGCTGCTTCTGACCCCCTGAAAGCTGGGAAGGGTATTTGCTGGCCTGGTCTGCCAGGCTGACGCGCTTGAGCAGTTCGTCCACCCGATCGCGGATTTCCTGTTGGGAGTAGATACCTGCCAGCTTCATGGGAAACGCGATGTTATCGGCGACGGTTTTTGACGACAGCAGGTTGAAGTGCTGGAAGATCATACCGACCTTGCGGCGAAAGGCCCGAAGCTCTGCCGGGCTGTAGTCGGTGATGTTTTCATCGTCGATCAGGATGCGACCAGAGGTAGGTGGCTCCAGCAGATTGATCAGCCTTACCAGGGTCGACTTTCCGGCACCCGAGTGCCCGACGATCCCGAAAATTTCACCGGTCTCGATGGTCATGCTGGTGGGTTGCAGCGCGGGAATCGCCTGCCCTTTTACCTGATAGGATTTCTGAACCTGGTCAAAAACAATCACGGATGAATCCTGCCAATGCCCTGAGAGTGCATAGAAAAAGCCGTCGATTATAGCCCAATCAGGGGGCAAACCCGAGTTTGCGGCCTCGGTAAATCCCCGTATGCAACGATGAAACTCCCACCCGCTTGCCAGGTGAACTAAACTCTCAAAGACGTTTTTTGTTTACGCCGCTTTCACTTCCGATTCAGGATGGACGCAACTTTGAATAAAACCTCTGGCCCAGCAACACAAAGAATGAACTCCACTGAGGCGTGGGTAACCTATCTCAGCAAGGTCGAACTGCCGGTTCTCGCCAACACACTGAGGCGGATTGATGAACTGACCGACAGCAGCAACAGCACCGTGAACGAACTGGCGAATGTAATCCTGAACGATGCCCAGCTCACCTCCCAGGTACTCAGGTTGTCCAACACCGTCTTCTACAATCAGACACGCACCCAGGTAAGCACCGTCAGCCGTGCGATTACGCTGATTGGGTTCGACGCGGTCAAGTCCATGGCGATTTCATCACTGATCGTGGATTCCCTGCTTAAGCGCAATGACCGACCCCACCTACTGCGATGCCTGGCCCGGGCCATTCATGCGGCCGTTCAGGCCCGATGCCTGTTGCCAAAACGCAATGAGCAGGCGCTGGAAGAGGTCTTTATCGGCGCCCTGCTGATGAACATCGGCGAACTGGCCTTCTGGTCCTGCGACACCGAGCAGGCCATTGAGCTTGAGCAGGCGCTAAAACTGGACCAGCCGCCGGTAGAAGCCCAAAAAAGTGTGCTTCACACCACCTTCACAGACATCACCCGTGGGCTGGTCGAGGCCTGGTCGCTGGGACCGTTTATCAAGGAAGTCGTCTCTGCGGGAAAAGCCAACACCAAAGCCGCCAGCCTGGTGCGTCACTCGGTGGAAATGGCGAAACTCTCCGAGCAGGGCTGGCGTGGCGCGGAAATGGACAAGGCACTGGAGGCATTGGGGGCGGATATCGGAGAAGCGCCGGCAATCGTCCGCGACCGGGTGAAAGTAAACGCCGGGGAAGCGGCCAGAGTAGCGGTATCCCTGGGTATTCCGCAGGTTACTGCCCTGATGCCTGGCAGTCAGACGGACGACGCTGCGGCTCATCAGGCGCCGGAAGTGGACCCGATCCTGCAATTGCAGATTCTGCGGGACCTGACCCAGACTCTGTCGGAAAAGCCCGACATCAACGAGGTGTGTCAGCTGGTGATTGAAGGCATTCATCGCGCGGTGGGCATGCAGCGGGTCGCCCTGTTAATGAGTGACCGCAGCGGTAACGAACTGATTCCCCGCAAACTGGGCGGTAAGGGTACGGACGCCTGGAAGGAGAATTTTTCCATTCGCCGGGACGGCACTGGTGAATTGGGGGCGCTGCTGCCCCAGGCCAGCCATTACATCTATCAGCCCAAACAGAAAACCGAGCCGGTTCCCTACGATCGCTGGCTCGGTCGTGTACCGGCACTGGTCGCGCCGATCAAGGCCAAAGGCCGGCTGATTGGTTTGTTCTATGCGGATAATGCGGCGGCTGACTATGTTCCGTCAAAGGAGCAACTCATGGCTTTCGCTCATTTTGTCCAGAACGCCCAGCTGTGCCTGACCCTGATGGCGGAGCACTGAGCGGCCGCGCACAGGGAAGGTCAGCCGGGTTTACAACTCATACAGTTTGGCAACGTGGAGAATCGGCCCGGTAGGCGCGCCCGTGGGCGAACCTCCCACGGGTTCAAGACTGATCGCCAGGGTCCGGCTGCGGTCGAGTAGCGCCCGGGTCTCGTCATCCAGAGTGACCTGGTAGGTGTTGCCCTCTGGGATTACACCCAGAGAAACCGGGTTGCCATCCTGCGGCACAATCCAGAGTTCATAGTCTTTTCCGGTCTGGGCCGCTGTGGCGGCCACCGGTCGCAATTTCAGGCCCCGGGCCGCATCCGAGCCGCTGACCAGCCAGAGCGGATCAGCCAGATCGGCCTGCACAATGGCGCCGGACAGGCGCTCACCAAGTTGTGGCTGGGGTTGCTGCACCAGAACAACCGCCATCACCAGTGCCGCCGCCGTGGCAACCAGGCTCCAGCCTGGCCATAACCAGCGACCTGCACTGTCATTGGCTGCCTTCGCTGGCCATAGACGGGCCTCTATTCCACGCCAGACCGAAACAGGCGGTGGTCTGTCTTCCGCCTGTGACCCAAGATGCCCCAGTTTTTCTTCCCAGTACCAGACCTCTTCCCGTACGCGGGCGGATTCCATCATCCAGCGTTCAAACCGCCGTCTGGCCTGGCCCTTCAGGGAACCCAGCACATACTCTGCGGCCAGTAACTCGATTCTCTCAGGCGTCTTTTTCATCGTTCCAGGCACCTTTTTAACGCCATCAGGCCGCGGCGGACCCAGCTTTTGACCGTGCCCACGGGGGAGCTGAGGGCAACCGCCAGTTCGTCATGGGTCATTCCCCGATAGTAAGAGAGCAGAATGCTGTCGCGCTGAACGTCGGACAGCTCTTCGATGCAACCGGTCAGAGCCTGTTCCCCTGCAGAACGCAGTGACCGGTCCAGCGGCCCTTCGCGGTGATCCTCCACCCGGTCCAGTGGCCCGTCGCCGTCCGTGGCTCTGGCCTTGCGGGATCTCATCAGATCCAGCGTGCGGTAGCGGGCGATGGTCATCATCCAGCTCAGGGGCGCGCCCCTGTCGTTGTGATACTCGGACGCGTGGTGCCAGATCTGCACAAAGGCATCCTGCACCGCTTCCTCTGCCAGGTCCTGCTGCTTTGCCAGTTTCAGGCAAAGGCCGAACATCCGACCTGAAATCTGCTCATAGAGGCGCTGGAACGCCTGTCGGTCTTTACGGGCCACTGCGAGCAGCAGTGCCAAAAGTTCATCCTGACTGGTTTCAATGGCCATAAATCCGGATCCAATCTGCAGTTTATCGAGTTGCATCCCCAGTTACGGATCCCCGGCGGCAAAAGTTGCAGGCTGGCAGCGACATGAACAATTTTTTCGGCGACTGCAACTTTTCTGTTCACCGATACGTTCCTTCCATTGCATGCCATGCATGACCAACTCAACAGAAGGACTTTGCCATGAATACACTGCTGAAACGCTCCGGCCTTGCGGTTGCTGTCGCCGGACTGTGCGTCACCGCCGGCCTGAGCCAGGCTTCAAGCCACCGGGAAGCGCCGTTCATTACCGAAATGCCGAAAGTAGACGGCACCGACTTCTACATGTTCCGCAGCTATGAAACCGGCCGCGCGGACTTCGTCACGCTGATTGCGAATTACCTGCCGTTGCAGGATGCGTATGGCGGGCCCAACTATTTTGATCTGGATGAAGACGCTATTTATGAAATCCATATCGACAATTCCGGCAACGCTCAGGAAGACCTGACGTTCCGTTTCCGGTTCACTGACACGCTTAATGATATCCAGATCCCGGTCGGCGATGCAGGCAACGAGCAGATGGTGTCTGTACCACTGAAAAACATCGGTGACGCCACCGCGCCTGGCAACGTGCAGCTGAGCCAGTCGTATACGGTTGAGGTCATTCGCGGTGACCGTCGCACCGGAACTGTTGAAACCGTTACCAACGTTGATACAGGCATGGGCACCTTCGACAAACCCTTGGACAACATTGGCGAGAAATCCTTCGCTGATTATGCCGCCTATGCTGATCAGCACGTCTTCGAGATGGCCATTCCCGGATGCGGCACCAACGGCAGGGTGTTTGTTGGACAGCGCAAAGAAGCGTTTGCCGTCAACCTGGGCGAGATCTTCGACCTGGTGAACGTCAATAATCCACTCGGGGATCGCAACGTCGAAACCAACGACCTGGCCGATAAAAACGTCACGTCATTCGCCCTTGAAGTACCGACAGACTGCCTGACCGGAACCGCGGTTAACGCAGACGACCAGCCTATCGTGGGCGGCTGGACCACGGCCAGTGTCCGCCAGGCACGCGTTCTGAATCCGGCGCCGCAAGCCAACGGCAAGGGCGCAACGGTTGAAGGCGGCGCCTATACCCAGGTTTCACGTCTGGGCATGCCGCTGGTCAACGAAGTGGTCATCGGCCTGAAAGACAAGGACCTGTTCAACGCCAGTGAGCCAAAAGATGATGGCCAGTTCGCAACCTACGTGACCCATCCGACCCTGCCGGAACTGATCGAAATTCTCTTCAGTGCCGCTGGCGCCGAAGCGCCAAACAACTTCCCACGGACCGATCTGGTCGCTGCGTTCCTGACCGGCGTTCCGGCCAATAGCCCGGTGGGCGTTCAAGCGTCGGAAATGCTGCGCCTGAATACAGCGGTGGCACCGACTGCCCTCGATGCTCAGAACGACCTGGGCTTCGTAGCCGGTGATTCGGCTGGCTTCCCGAATGGTCGTCGCCCGTACGACGACGTAGTCGATGTGGCGCTTCGTGTGGCGATGGGCGCCCTGGTAGATGGCGCACCAAATCAGAATACGCCGTTTACTGATGGCGTACAGTTGGCCGCCGACCCGGCGACGCTGTCCGACGAGTACGAGTCCTTCCCCTACCTGATTACGCCGATTCCGGGCGCAGTAAATTAAGAGGAGGTTGGCATGAAACGATTTCTGAAAGTGGCAATACCACTGATGGTCACGGGGCTGATGACGGGCTGTTTTGATAGCTCCAGCAGCAGTAGTAGTAATGACCGACCGGACCCGACGGTGGAGTTCTCGACCTTCGTGACAAACGAAATCCAGAACACGGACGACACCCGTGAACCGGTCAACATCAACGAATTGGAGTTCAGCTTCAATGAACAGACTAATGAGCAGGCCTTTGATGAGCTGTTCATCCAGTGAAACCTCCGTCCGGCCCCGCAAACTGCGGGTGTCGGGCTGGCAGTTTCCCGCCCTTCGGGGCGGGCTTTTTTCGCTGGGTGCACCACTTCTGCTGACTCTGTTTTGTGGTTCCGCCACGGCAGCTCCAGCGCCCATCAATACGCAATTTGACGATCAGGATATTCTGGTCACATTGCCAGAACCCGCCCTAACTACCACAACACCCCCGGCCGATCCGAACCGACTGGCTGATCTGATTCAGGCTCAGATCCAGCAGGCGCGAAGCACAGGCGATCCCCGCTTTACCGGTTATGCCGAAGGTTTGCTGCAACAGTGGAACGGCCAAATGACCGACCGCCTTCGAGTATTGAAAGCCACCATCGACCAGAGCAATCACCGCTTTGAACAGGCGCGGAACGGGCTTACCGACCTCATCGGCAGCAACACCGACCCACAACAGGCCATTCAGGCACGACTGATGCTAGCCAACATCGAGCTAGTTCAGGGCCGCTATGACGCCGCCGCAGAACATTGCAACGAATTGACACAGCGCTTACCTGGCCTGATCGCGGCCAGTTGCCAGGCCCAGGCGCAGGCCCGCACCGGCCAGCCGGTAGCCGCCTATCAACAGCTGAAACAGCAGTTTGCCAACGCCGGCAACGCGACTGAAACGGCCCGAATATGGGCCCTTGGAACTCTTGGCGATCTGGCCGCCCAGCTGGACAACCCCGCCGCCAAGACTTATTGGCTGGCGCTTCTGAGTGCCGACCCGGATGACCTTTATACCCGAGCACAGCTAGCTGACTGGTACCTTGCCCGGGGTGAGGTGAATCAGGTTCTGTCCGTCACCGAGGGCTATGAGACTGTCGATTCACTGGCCGTTATCAGAGCCATCGCCCTGGAACAGGCCGGACATCCGGATGCAGGCGCTTTGAAAGCAACTCTGACGCAACGATTCGCGGAAGCGCAATGGCGCGGCAACCTGCTTCACAAACGGGATTTCGCCCGTTTCCAGCTCGACCTAGCGGATAAACCCGAAAGCGCCCTGGAAAATGCTCAGGAAAACTGGGCAGACCAGCGTGAACCCTCAGACACCCGCTTACTGCTTCGGGCCGCCATCTCGACTGGCAATACAGACCAGATCGCCAGCGTTAAAACATGGCTGTCGCAAAACGGCCAGCAGGATGCGCGTTACCCGGAGATCAACCCATGAACCGACTACAACTGAGTGGCGGTATCGCGACCCTGATCTTTCTGATGCTGGTGTCACCCCTGGCCGCCGCCCACAAGGCCAGTGACAGTTTTCTCTACCTTGACCAGGACCAATCAGAACTGCGGTTTGATGTTGCCCTGAGGGATCTGGCCCTGGTGCTGCCGCTGGACATGAACGCGGACCGAAAATTGACCGGCGCAGAGCTGCGAGCTGGCAGAGATTCCATTACACGCTGGGCAGAAGCTGGAATCCAACTTGCCAATTCATCCGGCGAATGCCGGCTTGAAGGGCAGACCTGGGGCCTATCCAGCCACAGCGACGGTCCTTACGCTGCGGCCCGCTATCAGGTGCAATGCGCCGATGGTGAACCCGCCGACACCCTGAATTATCAACTGCTGTTCGGGCAGGACCCATTGCACCGGGGACTGGTGAGCATCACCAACGGCGATAACGAGTCACTGGCCGTATTGTCGCCGGACCGGCAGTCCGTGACACTGACCGCTGAAAGCCAGGCTTCGGCACTGTCTCTGTTCGGAACCTTCGTCTACGAGGGGGTGTTCCACCTGCTGATCGGCCTGGACCATCTGTTGTTCCTGCTGGTGCTGATGCTTCCCGCGACGCTGGGACAGCGCAATGGCAAAGAGCAGCGCAGCCTGAAACAACGCATCTGGCAGCTTGCGGGCATTGTCACGGCCTTCACAGTAGCTCATTCAATCACCCTTGCTCTGGCAGCAATGGATGTTGTTCGCCTTCCCATTGCCTGGGTCGAGACCGTCATTGCCCTGTCGATTGCCCTGGCGGCACTGAACGTGGCCTGGCCGGTACTTGGCGAGAAAACCTGGAAGCTGGCCTTTGGCTTCGGACTGATTCACGGCTTTGGCTTCGCCAGTGTGCTGGGGGATTTGACCAGTGGACTGGAGCAGACGGTCCTGGCCTTGGCAGGTTTCAACATCGGTGTGGAAGCCGGGCAGATTGCTCTGCTGCTTCTCGTGTTTCCGGTGCTTTACGGGTGGGGTAAAGCCGGTCACTACGGCCGTTTTGTAGTACCGGTTATGCTGCTAGGTACCGGCGCACTCAGCCTGTACTGGGTGGCTGAGCGCGCCATAGCTATCTGAGACCTGGTTAGTGAAGAGCCCGCATCTGGCGCGGGTACAGGGCTGCGCTGACTTCTGGTTCCTCCAGCATGTCGGCCAGTTCTCTATCCACCTCGGTTTCCTCACCCTCATCGGGCAGAGGCTCGAACAGCGTGTTCAGCCAGGAGGTGACTGAAGGTGCATCTTCCCGCCCGTATTCCGTCGACAGCGCCTTGATGCGGCGGAAGCCGATGATCCGCTGGTGCTTGGGATCACGGATCTGCTCGAAACCGCGCCAGTAAATCCGGTCACGGGTGTGAAGCTGCACAAACAGCGTATCTATGGGCTCGCCAGGGTCTTCGCCCCGGCCACTATCATCAAAGTCAGACTCGGATTCTTCGGCTTTTACGAGATCCGGTTCATCGATCTCCACGGCGGTTGCTGCCGGTTTTTTGTTGCGGATGGTGGTCCAGGCCGGGTAGAGCACGGCGACCGCGTCGGCTTCCACGTGCTCGCGGGCCGCGCGAAGGATCAATCCCCAGCGGGCTTTATCGGCATCGGTCTCAAGAGAGTTAATGGGCAGATCGTAGCTTTGCTCACTGGACAGTACGATTGCCATCATCGGGGCGTCGAGCTCCCCCATGGCTTCGGCCTGTGCTACAGACACCAGTTCATCGATTGCCATCGGTTGGTTCATACGTCACTCGCCTCCTCGATGCCATCAGGGTCGTACAGGAGGAAAGGGTCCTCCTGTCTCACAGCATAGACTGTTCCTGCCATAAAGATAAACGTGAAACTGACGGGCACGGATCACAATCACCGGCGATTCGCCGTCACAAACCGGCTTCCAGCCTCTCATACTGGCCAAACCAGGGGCTGGCTTCCTCAAGCTGCGCCGCCAGTTGTAACAGAACCCCCTCTGCGCCATGGGGCGCACCAAACTGGACGCCGACCGGCAGTCCGTCATTACTCCAGTTCAGTGGCACCGACATGGCCGGTGTCCCTGTCAGATTCGCTAGTTGGGTAAATGGGGTCCTTGCCAGACTTTCCAAGGCCATCTGGTCAACCTGTCCGCTTCGATGCACGATTTTTCCGGCCTTGAGCTTCAACATCAGCCTGGCAGCCAGCTGCAGTTGGGGCGGGGTATCCAGTTCGCCGATTGTTGCGGGCATCTGGCCCGTGGTGGGGCAGAGGTAAAGGTCGTAACTCTGGAAATAGACCCCCAGGGCACGGGAAAAATCATTCCACTGCTGACGCCGGCGAACGTATTCCGGCAAAGCCATGGTGCGCCCCAACATGTCGATCAGCCGGGTATCCAGTTCAAAATCGGAATCCCTCGCGGCCAGTTCGTTTTTGGCATAATCGACCAGAGTGGACACTTCACCGAAGTAGAGCCCGAGATAACAGCGGGCCAGGGCCATTCCATCGAAATCCGGCCGCGCGTATTCCACCCGGTGGCCCAGGCTTTCCAGCATGCGTGCCGTATCCTCCACCGCATCCACACATTCCTGGGCCACATCGGTATGGTAGGGCGAAGAGGTAAAAACGCCGATACGCAGGGGTTTGGGGGCCTGCTGCATCAGGTCGCTGAACGGTGCCGACGGTGGCGGAATCAAGAAGGGATCACCAACGGCCGGGCCCGACAATACATCCAGCATGGCGGCACTGTCGCGGACCGTGCGGGTCACGACGTGATCCATGGAAGCGCCGGTCCAGGCCTCGCCCACAAAGGGCCCTGAAGAAATCCTGCCCCGCGAGGGTTTGAGGCCAAACAGGCCGTTGTAGGCAGCCGGGATACGAATCGATCCGCCGCCGTCATTGGCACCGGCCATGGGCACGATACCGGCCGCCACCGCAGCACCGGAACCGCCACTGGATCCGCCGGGGGTTCTCTCAGTGTTCCAGGGATTGCGGGTTGGCCCCCAGAGTTCTGACTCAGTCACCGCTTTCAGGCCAAATTCCGGGGTGGCGGTCCGGCCCAGAAAAACCAGACCACCCTGGCGGGCCCGGCGTACGTATTCAGAGTCCTGGCTGGCAATGTTGTTCTTCAGGCCCCGGCTGCCATAGGTACAGGGGTGACCCTGCTGCTGTTGTGCAAGATCTTTAAGCAGCATTGGCACGCCACAGAAGGTACCATCGGGCTCAAAGGACGGTTTCTTTGCATCGGCAAACTGGGAGTAGCAGATGGCGTTCAACCGGTCGTTTACCGCTGCCGCGCGCTCAATGGCTGCGTCACACACCTCGCTGGCAGTCACTTCCTTCCGGCGAATCAGGTCGGCAAGTGCGACAGCATCAAATCGAAGGTATTCGGTTTGCTTCATGTGGGCGTCCGTTTTTTGTTTTATTCTGACGGGCATTATTACACCGATTGCCCGGGCCAGCGAAACACCGGAGCCTGAGGAAGACTGGGTCACCATCGTTCGTGACTCGCCCTACTGGGTGAGCCAGGGCGTTTATCAGAACATGACCACCATCCGGCGCTGGGTTCTGAAAGAACGCGGCTTCTGCTCCAGGCAGGATCGCCACATCCTGTTTGACCGCCGGGGCGAATTCCTTGGCTATATTGACGATGGCACCACCCGCGAAGCGACCCAGGCCCGGCTCAACGAAACCCGCGCAGCTCTTGCGGCAAAAGGGAAAACCGAAGACTGGACTCCGGGCAGCATCAATGAAACAGGCTATCCGTTTGCGCTGTCCTGCCTGCAGCCCCACGTCAATCTGTCTGCCGCCGTTGACCGTTACATGGGCCGTGCCGAGGCTGATCGGCTCTGGGGCACCTGGGACGATCTGGTTTTTGCATCAAAAGAACAGCCCCGTCCACTCCATGATGCCCTGATGTATGTGTATCAAACCCGCATCAGCCAGCAGCGCCTGGACCTGCCCGATTCACTGCCCAGATATCTTGGCGGCCAGGTGCTTATCGAAAGCAGCGGCCAGACCCGGGCCCACTCCACGGCCAATGCCAAGGGCATATTGCAATTATCACCCTCTGCTCTGGGCGATTGCCGGATCAGCCCCGAAAACCACTGGCACCGGCTGGCCCAGGTAGACTGCGCCCTGAAACTGATGCAGCAGAACGCCCGCAATCTGAAACCGGCCTTTGCCGAAAGGTTCGGGCATTTGCCCAACGGGAAACAGGACCAACTGTTTACCCTGTTGCTGGTTCAGGCCTATCACGGTGGCGTGGGCCGGGTCATTTCCCTGCTGAACGACGAGCAACTGTCCCGGCCCGCGGCCTACTTTGCCCGGGAACACGAGAACTTCAGCGCCGGTGATATCCTGCTCGGCATGATTTTTCACAACCTTGGGCGGGACCGCCTGGGGCTGGCGTCGCTGTATTATGTGGCGGATGTGCAGCTTGCCACCGAAGCGCTCTGTGCCACCGATGAACTGGCTGGTGGGAGCTTCTGCCAATAAAGTCGGGCCCCGACTGGTTACGTCATTTAACAGATTGCATTCATTAGCGCCTGCTTTCATTATGAGGTGATCACACGTCACCCGAGGTGAGCGGTCATGTCTGAAGTCATTGGTGGCGGCAGCAAAAAGGTACTCTACACGCTGGCAACGGTTCGGCGGATCGGCCTGCTGAATTCCGCCAAAGCCCTGAAAGCGCGCAACGCATGCAAAGCCTGTGGCCTTGGCATGGGCGGCCAGCTGGGCGGTATGACCAACGAAAAACGCGAATACCCGTCGGTCTGCAACAAAAGCATTCAGGCCCAGTCCACGGATATACAGCCGCCGATTCCGCGAGAGATTTTCGACCATTCCATTGCCGAGCTGAAACAGCTCAGCCCGCGGGAACTGGAGCATCTGGGGCGGCTGAACTTTCCGCTTTTCAAAGCCAAAGACAGCGACCACTTCAGCCCCCTGTCCTGGGAAGACGCCTACACGCTGGCCGCTGAGCGGTTTGCCGCATCCGCACCGGAGAAAAGCTTTTTCTACAGTTCCGGGCGCTCCTCCAACGAAGCGGGTTTTCTGCTGCAACTGTTCGCCCGCCTGTACGGCACCAACAACGTCAACAACTGCTCCTACTATTGCCATCAGGCCACCGGTGAGGGCCTGAAATCCACCATCGGCACGGGCACATCCACGGTGGAACTGGAAGACCTGGCCCACTGCGACCTGCTGTTCGTGATTGGCGCCAATCCGGCGTCCAACCACCCCCGCCTGGTTCACCAGCTCAAAGGCATTCGTGACCGGGGTGGGGATGTGGTGGTCATCAACCCGGCGCGGGAACCCGGCCTGGTCAAGTTCGCCGTGCCCAAAAGCCCGTCCTCCATGCTCAGCGGCGGCACCGAAATCGCCTCGTATTACCTGCAACCCAACATCGCCAGTGACCTGTGGGCGATGAAAGGCATTGCAAAAGGCATACTGGAACTGGGCGCCGAGAACAGGGGGTTTATCGAATCCCATACCCACGGTTTCGAAGCGCTACGCAAGGATATCGAATCCATTACCTGGTCTGACATTGAAGCTCACACCCAGCTCAAACGGGAAGATATCGAGGCGGTCAGCCGCGTCTACGCTGAAGCTGAAAACGTGGTCTTTGCCTGGGGCATGGGCATTACCCATCACCTGACCGGCACCGAGAACGTGGAATACATTGCCAACCTGGCGCTGCTTCGGGGCATGGTCGGGAAAAAGGCCTCAGGCCTGTTGCCACTGAGGGGGCACAGCAATGTTCAGGGTGTTGGCACCATTGGCGTCAAGCCGGTGCTCGCGGGTGAAGTAATCACCGCTCTTGAGGAACACCTGAAGGTTACCCTGCCAGAAGCGAAAGGCATGGACACCATGGCATGCCTGGAAGCGGCAGACAGCGGTGACATTGATAACGCGCTGATCATGGGCGGCAACCTTTACAGCGCCACGCCGGACAGCCAATGGGCCGGGCAGGCGCTGGACCGTGTCCGATTCAAACTGTTCATGACCACCACGCTAAACCAGGGCCACCTGTACGGCAACGACCACAGCGAATCGCTGATTCTGCCGGTAACAGCACGGGATGAGGAGTTCGAGCCCACGACCCAGGAATCCATGTTCAACTATGTGCGGCTCAGCGATGGCGGCATAAAACGGCTGGACAACGTTCGGCCCGAATCGCAGATTCTGGCCGCGCTCGCGGGCCGACTGGTCGACAGGGCTGTTTTTGATTTTGCCACATTCGCCAGCCACAGCAGCATCCGCAAAGCCATTGCCGCCTGTATCCCGGGCATGGAAGACCTGAAAGACATAGAGGTCGCGAAAAAAGAATTCCATATCCGCCGGCGAATCATGCACACCCCCGAGTTCAAGACCGCTTCCGGTCGGGCCCACTTTATTACCCATCAGACCAGGGGCGCAGACCAGAAAGCGGATTTCCCCTTCAAGCTGATGACCGTGCGCTCCGAAGGGCAGTTCAACTCCATCATTTACGAAGAAAGCGACAGCTACCGCAGTGTTGAGCAACGTTCGACCGTGCTGATGAGCGCCGGAGATATGACCGCACTGTCGCTGAAAGAAGGGGACAGGGTAAGCCTGAAATCGGAATCCGGCGCCATGCATAACCTGGCGGTGAAGACCTTTGACCTGCCACCGGGCAACCTGATGACCTACTATCCCGAAGCCAATGTGCTGGTCGGCCGGGACCGCGACCCCCGAAGTAAAACGCCGGCGTTCAAGTCCATCAGCGTTGCGCTGATCGCCGCAAACTAACGTGGATTTTACTCTGCTGCCCGACAGCCTCAGCCCGGCCCTGGCTGGCGCGCTGATGCTGGCGTCTGTCGTCACCTCCATGATCACCGCCAGCCTGGGAGCGGGCGGCGGCCTGCTATTGCTGGTTCTGATGGCACTATGGATTCCACCAGCGGCAATCATTCCTGTTCATGGCATGGTGCAACTGGGTTCCAATGCCGGGCGCGCAACCTTGACCTGGCGCCATACCGACTGGCAGGCGATGGCGGCCTTTGCCCCGGGGGTCCTGGTGGGTGCGGGCATAGGCGCCTGGCTGTTGGTGGACCTTCCAGAGCACCTGTGGCAACTGACCATTGCGGTTTTCGTGCTTTATCTTTGCTGGGGACCGGCGTTGCCGAAAGGCGCCTTTGGGCGCACCGGTATCTTCGTGGCGTCTGCAATAACCACCTTTGCCAGCCTGTTCGTGGGAGCCACAGGGCCACTGGTCGCGGCGTTCATCAAGCAGATGCACGAGGACCGCTTCAAAACGGTGGCAACCTTTGCCACCGCCATGAGCCTGCAACACGCACCCAAAGCACTGGTGTTTGGACTGGCGGGGTTTGTCTTCCACGAATGGCTGGTGTTTATTCTGGGAATGATCCTGTTTGGCTTTGCCGGTACCTGGATCGGCCTACATCTGCTGAAAAACCTTCAGAACCGGCACTTTCACCGGATCTTCAATATCATGCTGACACTGCTGGCGCTGAGGCTGCTATGGCAGGCCGGGCAATCAATGTCTGGCTGATGGCGGCATCACGATCACCTGATTCCGGCCCTGGGCCTTTGCCGCATAGGTGCCCTCGTCGGCCCGGGCGAGCACTTCCCGGACACCCGAATCCGACCCGTTCAACATGGTCAGGCCGATACTGGCCGTGACGCCAAAATCACGCCCGTCCTTTTGCAGGCGCAGTGCTTCTATCCCTGCCCGAATCTGCTCGGCCAGGGTTTGCGCCCGCTCCAGACCGCAGGTGGGCAGGATGATACCGAACTCGTCACCGCCGAGCCGGGCAACCGTATCGGACTGGCGCACCGTGTTCACCAACAGCTCGGAAAGTTGCATCAGCAGGTCGTCGCCCAACAGGTGACCACCCTCATCGTTCACCGGCTTGAAATAATCCAGGTCAATCAACATCAGAACACTGTCGTTGGTGCGGGGCGACATCTCGGTCAGGCAGTGAATCAGTGACGCGTTAAAAGCCCGACGGTTAAGCAGGCCGGTCAGGCTGTCGTGAGTGGCCTCCCAGGAAAGACGCTCTTCTTCCCGTCGACGTTCGCTGTCGTCCCGGATCACAAAAACCACCCGCGGACGGTCCGTATCTGGCCGCAAGTGAAGTACCGTCAGGTCAATATCGAAACTGTCGCCATGGACGTTTTTGAGCGTCACATAGAGATTCTCCCGGTCATCACCATGAAGCAGTTCTTCTGCCTTCCAGGTGCGCTCATTGTCCGAGATCGTTACCTGCTCAAAAAACGGCTCGCCTTCGCCAATATCTTCAAGCCCCAGGAATTCGCCCACCGCCGCATTGGCATAGCGAATCGCGCCCTGGGCGTCAGTCATCAGCACACCCTCCTGCAACACCCCAAGGATGCTGTTGGCCCGTGCCTGCTCTTCCGCCAGCCGGCTTTCGATTTCCAGTTCATGGGTGATGTCACGAACCACCGTTATGGTACCCAGGGTTTTTTCTTCCGTATCGATAACCGCCGTCATCACATCCGCCCACACCAGTCCTTTGTCCAGGCTCTTCAGACGAAAACGTGCGCGGAATATTGTGCGGTTGTGAAGCGCCTGGTACCAGGCCTCGAGGGCGCTTGGTCGGTCGTCTTCGTAGACGCCCTCGATCAGAATACTCTGTTGGAGATCATTTGATGGCACTCCCACAATCTGTTCAAAGGCCGGGTTGGCGAATTCAATGCGGCCCAGAACATCGGTCTGAACAATACCAATGGGGGCGCTTCTGGTCAGTGACCGGAAGAAAGCTTCACGCTCGGCCAGGGATGCCATGACTTCATCCCGCTCCTCCATCACCGTGTTGAAAGTTTCTGCGACCTGACGTATTTCAGTGCCGCCGACTTCGTCCACCGGTTGGGTGCGTACACCCAGGTGGCGGTCACTGATCTGGGCGCCGAGCATTTTCAGGGGCGCCATCAGTCGGCGAAAGACAATCAGAGCGGTGGGCAACCCCACCAGAAGAACGCCGAGCAGAACAAGAACCAGGCTGTCAGTCAGGCGATGAACCGGCCCGTAGGCTTCGTCTGCCGGCCATACCGCTGCCACATACCAGGGCACCTGGGACAGCTGCCTTACCGCCATGATGGTTTCCACGCCATCGGAACTGTGGGCACTGGTTGCGCCCTCGAAACCGTCCATCGCTGATCTGACAGCGGCGCTGTCCACCTGCACCGGCAGCATGGACTCGCCGGTGCGACCGTGGGTCAGCACCATACCGTTGCGGGTGGCAACCGTGACATAACCGGTCTTGCCAACATCGATGCTGCCGGGTTCGGTCATGAAATTTTCACCCTTGAGAAACAGGGCGCCGGCAATCACACCAATGAATCGCTTGCGATGATCAAATACCGGGGCGGTCATCATGATGGCCGGCCGGTCCTGATACCGGGAGACAAACGGCTCACTGATGACCGGCGTCAACTGACTTGAGGTTTCGGTGAAGTAGGCGCGGTCTGCAACGCTGAGACCGGCTGCGCTGAATTTTTCAGGATGGCTGGCAATTGCATTGCCGTCGGCGTCAAACAGAAATACCACATCAAACAGGTGCTGAAGCGAAATATCCCGGCGCACAAACACTTCGCCCCGGCCCTTTAGCACCTCTTCGGCCACGGTCAGGTTCTCGGCCACATGGGCAAGAGTGTCACGACGTTGGGCCAACCGGGCATCCAGGTCGCCCGCAACCAGTTCTGCAATGGTTGAAACCTGTTGCCGTGCCTGGGCCTCAAGTTCGGCACGGGATACCCAGGATCCCAGGAAGACCACCACCAGTGTCGACAGGATGATACCGGCAACCATGAACAGAACGGCACGGTTTACCAGGCTGGCGAACCAGCGTTTGATCAGCATGTGTGTACAACCATTCCTATGAAACCAGCCACATGGATACAGTTTAACAGACTGCGTAAAAGGCGAAGGTTACGATGCTTGAATGAATGATTGATAATCATTATCATTGACATCCTTGTTCAGGTCGGAGCCGTTATGTTTCAGTCACTGACGCCGGAAGGGCCAGTTTCCCAACTCATCGATATGGGCGGCCCGGTCATGGCCGTGCTTATGGTCATGGCACTGGCTGGCATCGTCACCTTTGTCTACCTGATGCTGTTCGGCGTTCTGTTCGCCCCCCGGTATACAAGTCGTCTCCGCCAGTCAGTGCATAAGTGGAAGCAGGCACCAGAGCCCGGGGTTACCGATAGCCTTCGCGCCAATACCCGGGGACTGAGCGGCCTTAACCCACTGAACCAACTGGTTCTGGCGACCATGGAGGGCAAACTCAGGAACGCACCTTCAGAACAGATCCGGGAATCCGTGTCAGGCAAGGCCCAGGGTGCGCTAACGCCTTTCGAAGCGCCGTTAAAGATTATTGAAGTGATCGCTGCACTGGCACCGCTGCTGGGTCTGCTGGGAACGGTTATGGGGATGATGGAGGCGTTCAGCACCATGGCCGCAGCAGAGGGCAGAGCTAGCGCATCCCAGCTCAGCGGCGGCATCTACCAGGCACTGACCACCACGGCCGCGGGTCTCATCGTGGCCATTCCTTTTGCCGCCCTTGCCGCCTGGATCGAATTCCGGCTGCGTCGGCTTCAGGGTATGCTTAACGCGGTCCTGGCCGATGTACTCTGCGTCGAAAGGCCGTCGATTCACGCTGACTCTGCAGCAGGCAAGCCCGCCGTCAATCGGCCATCAACGGATGGCCGTCAACCCGCGGCAAAGGACCCCGCCTCGCAGATCGACTGGCAGAACCACCAGACTCTTGCCAATGCTGTTCGTTGAGCCCCGCCCGGCACGACCACTGGCGATCAGAATGACACCCCTGATTGATGTGGTCTTTATTCTGCTGGTGTTTTTTATGCTTACCACGCGCCTGCTGCCAGTCAACCTGATGGAAGTCAGCACGGATGTGCAGTCTGAATCCGGGGCACAGCAGGGTGAGGCCGTGCCCGAGGTCAGGATTCTGGCGGGGCAGAATCTCGAGTGGAATCAGCGGTCCTATTCACTGAAAGAACTGGTCCGCGAGCTGTCTGGTGCCGGCATCAATCGGGTCAACGTCACCTCCTCTCCCGAGGCTACCGTCCATGATTTTACCCTGACCCTCAGCACCCTCGGTGCCAACGGCATCGAGCCCCAGTGGCAAAGAAACCAGGACAAGCGCAGTGACTATGAGGGCGCGGAACCATGAAAGACTTTGTTCCCCACTCGCCCGGCTCTGGCAAATCCCTGATGGAGCGCGTTGAGGACGCCCTTCTTCCATTGATCAATCTGGTTTTTCTGCTGTTGATGTTCTTTATCGTCGCTGGGCAGATGCAGGACCGTGCGCTTCCGCCGCTACCCGGTACCGCTGCGGAACAAACCAGCGCCAGGTCGGAAGCCGACCTGGTCGTCCAGGCCTCTGGCGTCTGGCAGGTGGAGGGCGAAAACGTCGATGCAGGCAGTCTGGTCCGGCACCTGCCGGCACCAGACAGCCAGTCGTCCCTGACGGTTGCCGCTGCCTCAGGGACTGCCATGTCGCATCTTGAGTCGCTGTTCAACCTGCTATCGGACGCGGGATATGAGGATATAGAGCTCCTGACGGAGCCCGGGCAATGAGACGGGAGTCCGTAATTCGTGGGCTGTTACTGCTAACATCGGCCTTTATCACCTTCAGCGCTCTGGTACTGGCACTGCCATCTGATGCCCCAGCACTGAAACCGGAGGGGAATCAGAGCGTCACCCAGGTGCCCGCTATCAGAATAAAGCTGGCGAGCCCGCAGAAAACAGCGCCTCAACCAACGGCGCCGACGAGTGACGTGAAACCGGAACCTGAGCCTCAACCCGAACCTGAGCGACAGCCAGCACCTGAGCCAGAGCCAGAGCCAGAACCTGCACCCGAACCAGAGCCTGAGCCAGCTCCTGAACCCGAACCGGAGCCCGTTCAAGAGCCCAACGTTGCTCAGGAGACTGCTGACACCAACCCTTCGGACAGCGAGCAGTCCCCAGACGAGGCCACTGAAGATCCGGTCGAAAAGGAAAACGAAAGCCAGCAGGTGGAGCTCAACGCCGGAGAATCATCCAAGGTCGACAGCTACCTGACAGAACTTAGCCGTCACCTGGGCCGGTTTTACGAATACCCCCGTCGCGCCCGGCGCCTGGGCCAGGAGGGATCCCCGGTTGTGGTGTTCGAGTTCAGCCGAGATGGCACCCTGGTAAAACACTCGCTGAGCAGGTCATCAGACCACTCACTGCTGGATGACGCCGCTCTGGATATGCTCAAGTCGGCAGAACCACTACCAGAAGTGCCGGAATCCATGGAAGGTGAAACCTTTACCTACGCCCTGCCGGTGCGCTTCAGTCTGCGCTGAGCAACTTCTTGCCCGCGCAGCAACTTCTTGCCCCGAAAACAGCAACCCATTGCCCGGCCTTTCTGAAAATATCGAGAAATTTCTTCAACCCATTGTTTTTTAAACACTTTAAAAACTGGCACGCCCTTTGTAATACCCTAGGTGTCCAGGGAAAACCTTGGGACACTTACTCATTCACACGTCATGGAGCAGACTATGCCAACTCCCTGTTATATCAGCATCGAAGGCCAGACTCAGGGCAACATCACCGCCGGCGCATTCACTTCCGATTCCGTAGGCAACATCTACGTTGAAGGTCACGAAGACGAAGTGCTGGTCCAGGAATTCAGCCACGTTGTCACCGTTCCCACTGACCCGCAGTCAGGTCAGCCTTCCGGCCAGCGTGTTCACAAGCCGTTCAAGTTCACTTCTGCGCTGAACAAAGCCACCCCGCTGATGTACAACGCACTGGCGTCCGGCGAAATGCTGCCAAAGGTTGAGCTGAAGTGGTACCGCACCTCGGTTGAAGGCAAGCAGGAGCACTTCTTCTCTACCATCCTGGAAGATGCCACCATCATCGACATCCAATGCAACATGCCGCACTGCCAGGACGCCGCCAGCGCTGACTTCACCCAGCTGGTGACTGCTTCCCTGTCCTACCGCAAGGTCACCTGGGAACACGCCGTTGCCGGCACTTCCGGTGCAGACGACTGGCGTTCACCGGTCGAGGCGTAAGAGCCTTAAGAATTGAGATAGAGCTAGGCCACACGCCGGACCCATTGTTTCGGTGTGTGGTTTTTTAACTTCACGGATGAAGTAACATGAGCAACTCTCTTGCAGACGAAACAGTCATCCTTGACTCGCTAAACCGATAGGGACCGTCTGTATGAAGAATTTTGCCCCGCTAATCCTTATGTTGGCTCTATTCAGTACTGGATGTGCTTCGCTAAACAATCAGGCAACGGAATTCCGAACACCGGCTGATATCAGCGTCCGCGTAAGCAATGGTCAGTTTGATGCAGTTGAACTGGAAGCCTCCGAAACACTTCTTTGGCAGAAGTCGGAACTGGTTGGCATCATCAGCATTATCAAAACAAATACCCATTTTCAAACGGCCATAGAAGAAGTAAAACGGGGATTCAAAGAGAACATCCAAAGCTCTGAGGAAACGCGAAAACTGGATCTACCGGAAGGCGTCTTTGGTTTCTCGTCTTCAATGGGGGGCTTTACAACTGCGTTTATCGCTTCCGAAGATATAGATGAATCCTGGATAAAAATAAGTGTCAGGGACAGCTTTTTCGACGAAGTTCTTTCCTCAATTTCGGCGGACTGAACGAGTTTCCATACCCTCATTAAAGATTTACTCACGCAACCCATTTCCGGCCACTGGCCGCAAACTCCACTACAAGCTCAAAACATTCTCACATTTCACCCGGAACCCGTTAAAGAAGTGTTCCCAGGCAGCAGTGACGTTGCACTCTCTGGATTCTGGGGCATTAGATTGTCTTCCGAAACAAAACTAGCCATCGCCCTGCCGACTCCATGGACCGGGTGGGTGCCAGATTTCCCTGGGGGCGTCTACGTCTTTGCTCGTCATCACAGGACTGAGGAACTCAACTACCGCCTCTAGGACCTCCGAAAATGCCTTTGGCACATGGTCTTGGCCAAGGCGTTTACGGAAGGTGCGATCAACCGCCCCCTTGAGGTTTTCCGACCGGAACTCGTGCCGGCGCGAGAGCAACCAGATATCGTAAAAGTCCTTCATGCGACTGTTCAGCTCGCCAAGCTTTACCATTGCCTGGAACTTCTCGGCAATCGACGATTCGGGGGTATAGCACTTGATTCGTGCAGCGGGAAAATCCAGTAGCGCCGGAAACTCCAGCCAGGAAGGAAACGGAAATATTGGATCGCCAAAGCCAATGTCCAGCTGCATCGGAATTCTGGCGTTATCAAGAAAAGCGGTGAAGGTCACCCGTAACCCCAGGTAGTCCGCATCTTCGGTAATAGCTTCTGTCTTCAGGGTATCCGGATCAAAGCGCAAACCGTCATCCGTCACCTCAGTCGCGATAATGTCTCGCACCTGGGCCAGAAGCGCCTCCGGCTCATTGCTGGTCTGACCCAGCATGTCGATATCCCGCGTCGGGCGGCTAGTCGGCCCCTGCGTTGCCCAGAGCATCAGCGCACCCTTAAGGGTAAAGCAACCGCTGTGGGGTGACTGACTGAGCCGGTAGAGAAACCGCTCCATGGCGTAGTACTGCAACAGCTCCTGAAAGGGGCGCTTTTCTTCCCTAGCCTTATCAAGCAGTTTCTGTCGAACAGACGCGCCGGTGTTTGTGGCCATCGTGATCTCCTTTCACTTTGGTTATTCCGTTGATCTACTGGTTCCATTCACAGCTTGGCTTCCACATAAGGTGCCATCACATTGGCGACCCGGCAGATTCTGGCGTATTCCATCAGTTTGCCTGGTAGGAAGGCTTTGCGGGTGCGATAAAGCGTCAGCGCCTCCAGCACCACATCCATGCCGATGCGGTTGCGGAACTTGAAGCAGTCCGCCAGGGTTTTCTCCGGGTTGTAGACCTGCAGGGTGATGCCATCCACGTCCACCTGCTCTATGCCTGCACTGAAGGCCCGCCCGGAGAACCGGTACCCGGCCACCGGCGGATAATCCAGCACCGGCAGGCGTGCATCCCGTGCCACCGCCAGGTGCACCTGATGGGGAATCTGCGTGGTGATGCCGTGCCAGTCCAGCGCGGAAATCAGGCAAAGCACCGCATGGGGGAAACGGGTGGAGGCGGCCACCAGATCCGGATTTTTAATGGGCGGCATGTCCGCCAGCCGGTACAGACCGCGGCTGACCGGCTCAATCAGCTCTTCGTCCCGGAGCTGATAGAACTGGTATCGACTAAAGCCCCGGGCCAGCGCTTCGCTCAGGCGAAGCTGGCCGCCGTGCTGTCGGAACAGGGTTTGGAGTTGTGCCCAGGAAGATTGGGCAGAACCGGAGTCAGACAAACCGTCACCACTTATTTATATATGGTGACAGTTTGTCTGATTACCGTTGAGGTTTCAAGCGGCGGCTTCGTCGGCGCTTTTTGACGGGTCGCTTTGCATAAAGGGCGGGAACTGAATCAAGCCATAGCAAACTGGCCATTCCATCGTTAACCTTATCCCCACTAACCAAGCAAGCCACTTTAACCTTGAACCCTGGACGTAATGACCACCTCTAAACCAACCAACGCCCGCCAGCTCGGCGAACTGATGTGCACCGTCACCAAACAGGTTCTCTGGTCGCCCTCCCACAATGAACTGATTTGCCGCGTCGGATCCGGGCAGGCGACCTATCACCGGTTTGATCCGGGTAGCCGCCAGCATCAGATCACCTATGGCGCACGGATGATCGAGGCCAAGCACCGCCCGGAAACCGCCCGGGGCTGGCTGTCCGGCCGGGAAATCCAGCAGCGGGGGTATTTTGACGGGCAGCTGAGCCCGCTGAATCTGCTGGCCCACACCTGCTGCCACGAATTCGCCCATCTGCTTCAGCACAACGCCGGCAAGCGGTTCCGGGGCTCCGTGCATAACCCCCATTTCTACCGGATTCTTGATGGGCTGCACGCTGACGGGCAGGCAAACGCGACAAAGGCAGCACTGCGCGATCTGGCCGCAAGGCATGGACTCCCGATATCAGACGATGGCTTCGAACTGCCAGACCCTGGCAGCGAGCGCACTCACTGGGCGGTGGGAGACACCGTCACTTTTGCCGCGGGTGGTGGTGAAAAAGAGGGTGAAATCCTCAGAGTCAACCGCAAAACCTGCACCGTAAAAGGCACCGGACCGTCCCGCGGCGTTCGTTACCGGGTCCCCCTCCAACTGCTGCGAAACACCTCAGCCTGACATTCAGCTGGCAGCGGCTTCGTCGACCAGCTGCGCCTCGTCGATCAGGCTTCGTAATTCCGGAATGCAGGAGCCGCAGTTGGTGCCGCATTTCAGGGCCTGTCCCAATGCCTCGACGCTGACCTGCCCCTCACTGATGGCGCGGGCAATCTGTTTTTCGCCTATCTGGAAACAGCTGCACACGGTTGCTCCCATGTCTTCCACGTCAACATCACGTCCAGACAGCAGATTCCGGCGCTGGGTTTCAGAAAGCGTCTGTTCGGCAAAGCAGGTATCCAGCCACTGAACATCTGGCAAACGGTTGGGGTCGCGATCCAGCAACAACACCGCCTCAAGCCGACCGTCTACAATCCGGGCGGCACGGTAGCGACCCTCCGACGGGTCAGCCATGACCAGTTGGGCCTGGCCACCAAGCCAATCCGGCAACGTCTGCGGCCATTCCAGCGGGGTCAGGCCTGCCAGCCACCAGCTTTCACTGTGCATCATCGGTACGCGACACCAGTAATCGGCCTGCCAGCGTTTTGGCCGCTCTTTACGCACCAGAAGCCGTGCGTACCACGCGGCCCGGAAGGGACTGATGGCCGCCCGTCCGTGCTTTGCCTCCGGCTGGCCGGATACTGGGTCAGTCACGCCCTGGGTCAGAACAGTAGCAATGCCGTGAGACGCAAACTGCCGGTTCCAATGGATGGGGATAAAGACCTCACCCGGCCTTTGCTGGCTGTTTTCCCGAACCTTACCCACAAACCGCCCGTCATCCCGGGTCAGAACCGCCAGATGCCCCGGCGCCACACCGTAACGCTGGATATCATTCGGGTGCATCTCGACGAAGGGTTCCTGGCGGTGGGCCAGAAGCCGGGAGGTATTGGCCGTGCGGGTCATGGTATGCCACTGGTCCCGGATTCGGCCGGTATTGACCACCACCGGGCCATCGGCATCCGGCACCTGGACGGGTAATACGGTGCTGACCGGAACGAAACGGGCACGTCCGTTGTCGGTGGTGAAACGGCCATCAGCATAGAGACGGGAACTGTCGCCGGCGCTCTTGTGCACCGGCCACTGAACCGGCTGCATCCCCTGATACTGTTGATCAGACAGCTCAGCCAACCTCCCGATATTGAAGATCCGGCTGCCATCGTTCTCAAACGCCGACAGGGCGGCATGCTCGCGAAAGATGTCCGCCGGGCCTTGATAGTTGAACGCATGCCCGAAGCCCAGCTTTGCAGCGACCTCGCGGATGATCCACCAGTCCGGCTTCGCCTCACCCGGCAGGGGCATGAATGAACGCTGCCGGGAAATGCGCCGCTCCGAATTGGTCACGGTGCCATCCTTTTCTCCCCAGCCTGCCGCGGGCAGCAGTATATCTGCGTGGGCCGTAGTGTCGGTCGACGCTGTGCAGTCAGACACAATCACCGTCGGGCACCGCGCCAGGGCTTCGTGAACCCGGCCGGAATCCGGCAGGCTGACCGCCGGGTTGGTGCCCATTACCCAGAGCACCTTGATGTCACCCCGGTGAATTGCTTCAAACATATCCACCGCTTTCAGGCCCGGCCCGTCGGCTATGGCGTCCGAACCCCAGAACCGCTTTACCCGCTCCCGCGCGCCGGGGGTGTGGTAATCCATATGCGCCGCCAGGGTATTCGCCAACCCGCCTACTTCCCGGCCACCCATGGCGTTTGGCTGACCGGTCAGGGAGAAAGGACTGGCGCCGGGTTTGCCCACGCGCCCCGTTGCCAGGTGGCAGTTGATGATCGAATTTCCTTTATCGGTGCCTGCCACGGACTGGTTAATGCCCTGGGAAAACCCCGTTACCGTTCTGGGGGTCCGGGCAAACCATCGGTAGAAGGCCTCCACATCGTCCACATCAAGATCGCACTCGGAAGCAACAGACGCCGTTGACGGTGCCGCCGCCTTTGCAGTGACCAGAGTCTGATCAAAATCCTGACAGTGATCCGCAATATATTGACCATCAAGCAGATCATGATGGGCCAGCCAGACCAGCAAGCCGTTGAACAGAATGGTGTCTGTGCCGGGCCGTAATGCCAGGTGCAGGTCTGCAAGTTCCGATGTGGCCGTTCGCCGGGGGTCGATTACTACCACCTTGCGACCGTCACGAGCCGAGGCTTTCATCCGCTGGTAAAGCACCGGATGGGCCCAGGCCGCGTTACTGCCAGCCAGAACCAGCAGGTCCGCCAGCTCCAGGTCTTCATAGCAGCCGGGAACAACATCAGCGCCAAAGGCCCGCTTATGGGCAGCCACCGCTGACGACATACAAAGCCGGGAATTGGTATCCACATGAGGGGTAGCGATGAAGCCTTTGGCCAGCTTGTTGGCGATGTAGTAGTCCTCTGTCAGCAACTGCCCGGACAGATAAAAAGCCACGGATTCGGGGCCATGGTCAGCAATGCTGTGGCGGATGGCCCCGGCCACAGCGTCAATCGCCTGAGGCCATTCCCGGCGGCGGCCACGCACCATCGGAAACAAGAGTTTGCCGGCATGGCCCGTGGTTTCGTGCAGGCTCGCGCCTTTGACACACAGCCGACCCAGGTTGGCCGGGTGATGGCTGTCGCCTTCCACTCCCTGCAGCGCTGCAGGATCAGCCAGAACGCCACACCCCACGCCGCAGTATGGACAGGTCGTCTGAATTCTGTTGTCGCCAGTGCCCCTGGTAGCCACAGCGTCTCCCATGGTTTATCCGGAAATGGTCCAAAAAAAAAGCCCGCAGAGCCCCCCAATCGTTCCGGGAGAGGGGCTTTGCGGGCTTCTTTGCCAATACCTGAAGTGATCCGGCTCTACTTGCAGCCTGGGACTTCAATTACTTGAACCTTACCTGTGCAAATCCAGGGCCAGCTCCCTGAACAAGGCGTTCCGAAGGCTCTGGCGGGTTGACCGGCGCTTCAAGTGACCTTTTCCACCCTCGACCAGAGTCACATAAAGGTGCAAAACCCGGAAAAACGCCCCACAAACAGGCAGACATTCAAGGAAGCAGGATGCTTCCAACGTCCGCCATTTCCGGCGAGCTCCCACGACGCGGGAGTTCCGGCAGGCTGGCAGATTTATTGCTGCGGAAACAGCATTCAGTTCGCGCATTAAAGGAAGACATCATGAGTTCCCATAACCCTCTCCGCATTCTGCTTATCGACAAAGACCCCGAACGGGCCAGTCAGGTGTGTGAGGCGCTGCGCCACGAGGGCCATGAAGTGATCCGGCAGCGCCCGGATGCCTCCGGACTGACCGCCGCCGTGGCTAAGGACCAGCCCGACATGGTGATTATCGATATGGACTCACCAGATCGTGACACCCTGGAAAACATGAGCACGCTCAACACCCACGCCCCGCGGCCCATTGTGTTTTCAGCCAATGAGCCCTGCGACCGCGCCACTATGCACGCTGCCGTAAAGGCGGGCGTCAGTGCCTACGTGGTCGACGGCATCCAGCCTGAACGGGTACGCTCAATCATCGATTCCGCAGTGGTCCAGTTTGAATCCTTTCAGGCGCTTCGGACCGAGCTGGAAGAAACCCGCACAGCTCTTGAAGATCGGAAGGTCATTGAAAAGGCCAAGGGCCTGATCATGCGCCACGAGAAATGCGACGAGGAAGCCGCGCACAGGATGCTGCGCAGTGCGGCCATGGAACACAGCGAACGCCTGGCCGTAATGGCCAGGCGCGTTATCCAGGTGACCGAAGGCAAGGACCGCCAGGGAGCAGGCTCGATTCAGCGAGCCTGCTAAGAACAGACATTCCCCCCGACGGAGCCCCGATGGTTAACCCCACCCCCCTTCATAAACATTCCGGTTTTCACGTAAAGCTTGGCTTTGTGCCTCTTTTGGACAGCGCCCCTCTGATTGTCGCCCGGGAACTCGGGCTGTTCGATGCAGAAGGTCTGGAAGTCGAGTTAATACGCGAGGAATCATGGGCATCGCTGCGGGACAAAGTGAGCTTCGGGCTTGTAGACGGTGGCCACATGCTGGCACCCATGCCGCTGAATATGTCCCTGGCGGAGGGCCGCCCTCGGGTACCGATAATAGTGGGCATGGTGCTGAGCCGAAACGGCAACGGCATCACCCTGAATAACACCATCTACAACCATCTGATCATGTCCGGCGCGGAACCGGATGACCCGATCGCGACCGCGGCGGCTCTGGTTCAACTGGCCCATTCCCGTGGCGAACCCATCCGCCTGGCATCGGTGTCGCCCTGGTCCTGCCATGACCTGCAACTGCGGGACTGGCTTGCCACCGCCGGGCCGGACGCACAATCGCAGGTTCAGATCATCCCGGTATCCCCGGTGCAGATGGCTGATGCCTTCAGGGCGGAAGCGGTTGAAGGCTGCTGTGTTGGTGAACCCTGGAATAGCCTTCTGGAATACGAACAGCTGGGGCGCATTCTTCATTCCGGCCACCAGATCTGGCAGAACGCGGCGGAAAAAGTGCTGGGCATGCGGGCCGACTGGACTGAGCAACACGCCACCATGCACCGCCATCTGATCAGGGCACTGCTTGCGGCATGCCAATGGCTTGATAATGACTATAATCACGGCCTGCTGCGCGAGATACTTGCCCGCCCGGAATATCTGGGTGAGCGCATTAACGCACTGGATAGCCACCCTTACAGCCTGTTCCACCCGCGCCTTCACCAACACTTCTTCCGGCACTCCGCCAATTTTCCCTGGGTGTCTCAGGGTCATTGGCTGGCCTCACGGCTGGCGTCCCGGCAGCAACTGGGCAGAGTCACCGGCGACATGGTCCGCCAGGTATTCAGGCCGGACCTGTTCCGGGATGCAGCAGCGTCCATGGGCATTGACACCCCGGTGATCGACAGCAAAACCGAGGGGCGCCATCAGAAGCCCTTCACACTCTCGGGGCGGTACGGGCCAGTCCGCGTTGCCAGCGACCGGCTTCTGGGTGAACAGTTACATGACTGGAAAGCGGAAGCCGCCGACTGAAACCGCCCAACAATGAAGCGTTACGCACTAAAACGGTGGCCTTTCGTGCATTCCGGAGCTTCGCCTTCAGCATGCTGCCAAGATAATTTCGTTATTTAACAGCAATTTGGAAATCTGGCATACCATCTGCTTATACGATCCCAGAACTTTCTGAATCCCTGGCTTTTGAGTCAGCGAATTAAAACCGAAAACAGAACATCAGGCATTGGCGCCTGCCCCCGATCTGGGTGGCAGGCTTTTTTTTGTCTGACTAAAACGTCAGGAGAACATCATGAAACTGAAAACACTTGTCGCCGTGCTGTTGATAGCCGCCAGCGTCGGCAATGCCCAGGCCGAAATCGGACCGGCCGAGAAGCCGGACCTCAAACTGGGTTTTATCAAACTGACCGACATGGCCCCACTGGCCGTCGCCTGGGAGCAGGGCTTTTTCCTGGACGAAGGGCTGTTCGTTGAACTCGAAGCCCAGGCCAACTGGAAAGTCCTGCTGGACGGGGTGGTCACCGGCACGCTGGACGGCGCCCACATGCTGGCCGGCCAGCCACTGGGAGCCACCATCGGCTACGGCACCCAGGCGGACATCATCACCGCCTTCAGCATGGACCTGAACGGCAACGGCATTACCGTATCCAATAATGTCTGGGAACAGATGACTCCGCACATCGACAAGAGAGCCGATGGCAAACCGGTCCATCCGATCAGTGCTGCCGCCCTGAAACCGGTGATTGAGCAGTATCGTGATCAGGGCGAACGCTTTCGCATGGGCATGGTATTCCCGGTATCCACCCACAACTATGAGCTACGCTACTGGCTGGCTGCTGGCGGCCTGAACCCCGGCCTTTACGCGCCCCAGCGTGGCGACACCAGCGGTACCATCAATGCCGATGTGCATCTGTCCGTCACACCGCCACCGCAAATGCCGGCCACCATGGAAGCCGGCACCATTCAGGGCTACTGCGTGGGCGAGCCGTGGAACCAGCAGGCCGTATTCAAGGGGATTGGTGTTCCGGTGATCACCGATTACGAAATCTGGCCGAACAATCCGGAAAAAGTCTTTGGCGTGACCGAACAGTGGGCGGAAGAGAATCCGAATACCCATCTGCGTCTGCTGCGCGCCCTGATTCGCGCTGCCCACTGGCTGGACGAGAACGACAACGCCAACCGCGAAGAAGCCGTGAAGATTCTCTCCCGCTCAAGTTATGTCGGTGCCGACGAGGAAGTGATCGCCAACTCCATGACCGGCACCTTCGAATACGAGAAAGGCGATGTCCGGGAAGTGCCAGACTTCAATGTGTTTTTCCGCTACTACGCGACTTACCCCTACCCATCTGATGCCATCTGGTACCTCAGCCAGATGCGCCGCTGGGGTCAGATCCCGGAGCCCAAATCCGACGACTGGTACATGAAAACCGCCGCCAAAGTCTATCGCGCGGATATCTACAAGCAGGCAGCCGCCTCGCTCATCGAAGACGGCACGCTAAATGCTGAGGACTTCCCGGACCTGGACGCTGAAAACTTCGTCCGCCCCCACCAGGGTGAGTTGATCGACGGCGTGGCCTTCACGCCCAGAGAGCCAAACGCCTACATCGACAGTTTCGAGATTGGCCTGAAAGGCTCACAAACCCCCTAAGTATTGAGTGTCAGGAGACATCACATGACTCACACAACTACGCTCAACCAGGCCGACTCGTTATCACAAGGCCAACGGTGGCTCCGTGCACTGACTGAAAAGGTTTCCGGCATCAACCTGGCGGAAGCCGGCCGTCAGCTATTGCTACCGGCCATAGGCATCGTACTGTTCCTGGCCTTCTGGCACGCTGCGGCGCCCCAGGTACAGACTTCACTGGGCGCCTTCCCGGGCCCGGCCCAGGTAATGGAGCAGACCGGCCAACTCTGGCAGGAACACAGCAACCAGCGCGACCGGGCGGCACAGTTCGTGACCATGCAGGAGAAGCGCAACGAGCGGATCCTGGCAGAGAACCCTAATGCCGAGACAAAGATCCGCGACTATCCCGGTGCACCCACGTTCATTGACCAGATTTTCACCAGTCTGGGCACGGTGCTGGCGGGCTTTATCCTGGCGACCATCATTGCCGTGCCCCTTGGCATCATCATTGGCCTGAACCGTCACTTTTCGGCCGCGGTGAACCCGCTGATCCAGGTCTTCAAGCCGGTATCACCCCTAGCCTGGCTGCCGCTGGTCACCATGGTGGTCTCGGCCACCTACGTCAGCGACGACCCGATGTTTGAGAAGTCCTTTCTGACATCGATGATCACGGTCACCCTTTGCAGCCTATGGCCCACATTGATCAATACCAGTGTGGGTGTTTCGGCGGTCAATCCGGATCTCCTGAACGTGTCCAAGGTTCTACGCCTGTCTTTCTGGACTCACGTTCGCAAAGTCGTTCTACCATCTTCCGTACCAATGATCTTTACCGGCCTGAGAGTCTCTCTGGGCATTGCCTGGATGGTCCTGATCGCCGCCGAAATGCTCGCCCAGAGCCCCGGCCTCGGCAAGTTCGTCTGGGACGAATTCCAGAACGGCAGTAGCGAGTCCTTGAGCCGAATAATGGTGGCCGTCCTCGCCATCGGTTTCATAGGTTTTCTGCTGGACCGAATCATGCTGCTTATTCAAAAGAAAGTGGCGTGGAATGAATAGTTTCAGGCAGAGAGCTGGCGGGCAGGGTGTTCCGGGGACGTCAAAAACATGGATGTTTTTGTCGAGCGTACAGGGACGTATTTACAGCGTGCCCCGGAACACCCTGCCCGTCAGCTCGCACTCCAAATTTAGAGGAGAATGTTATGAGTAAGCCACATCTTGAACTGACCAATGTACAGATGGCCTTTGATACCAAAGACGGGCCATTTGTGGCACTGGAAAACGTTGATCTGAAGATCCGCAAAGGCGAGTTTGTATCGCTGATCGGCCATTCAGGTTGCGGTAAGTCCACCGTACTGAACATCGTCGCCGGCCTGCTTCAGGCAACCCGAGGCGGTTGTGTGCTGGATGGCCACGAAGTGAACACTCCCGGCCCCGAACGGGCAGTTGTTTTCCAGAACCACTCACTGATGCCCTGGCTAACCGTGTACGAGAACGTCGAACTGGCCGTACAGCAGGTCTTCAAGAAGACCATGAGCAAAGCGGAGCGGAAAGAATGGATTCTGCACAATCTCAAGCTGGTGAATATGGACCACGCCCTGGACAAGCGGCCCGGCGAGATTTCCGGCGGTATGGCGCAACGGGTGGGCATTGCCCGGGCACTGGCCATGAAGCCGAGCGTACTGCTGATGGACGAGCCCTTCGGCGCTCTGGACGCCCTGACTCGCGCCCACCTGCAGGATTCGCTGATGAAAATCCAGCAGGACCTGAACAGCACCGTGATCATGATCACCCACGATGTGGACGAGGCGGTGTTGCTGTCCGACCGCATTGTGATGATGACCAACGGCCCTGCCGCGACCATCGGTGAGGAACTGCGCATCGAACTGCCGCGCCCCCGTAACCGGGTGGCGCTGGCGGATCATCCCGAGTACGTGCGCTATCGCCAGGCGGTGCTCTCATTCCTCTATGAGAAACAGACTTTCCCGGCTAAAGGGGAAAGTACGGAAGAGCAAAAGCCACAGGCCCGGGATGAGACATCAGACCAGCCCGAAAACGCGGTTGAAACCGGGAAAGATCGGGTACTGCGAATCGCCTGAAAGCACTCATCCGGTGCAGCTCGCCCCATCAAAGCGCACCACCAAAGGGCGAAATCAGCCTGTGAATTCAGTAACCCCATGAATTAGAACAAATTAGATTATTGGCACGTACTTCGCAGTGGTCCAGACAGGGAAGAACCTCCCGGCCACGGACTCGGCCGGACCATCAGATCATTGTTGTTGGCATTGGCGCCGGACTATCAAACCCCTTAGGGGAGGTGATACTCCGGCTTTTTTTGTTCTGCCCGAAATGACCGGACAGAAGCGGTAAAAGAGAAGGAACAGGAATCATGGGCGCAGGGTCGGAACAAACCCTCGTAATCTGCGGGCACGGCATGGTAGCTCAGCGGCTACTGGAACAGCTGGTTCAGCAGCCGGGGCATCCATACCAGAGGATCGTCGTGTTCAACGGCGAAGCCACCCCCGCCTATAACCGGATTCAGCTCTCGTCAGTGCTTGCAGGAGAGGCGGACGAACGCAGCCTGGCACTCTCATCGGCCGACTGGTTTGCCAGGCACGGCATTACGGTTCACCGGGGCGATCCGGTCGTCAGCCTGAACAGGGACAAACAGACCATCACCACAGCCAGTGGTCACGTTGAAGCCTACGACCGGCTGGTCATGGCGACCGGCTCCAGTTCTGCAAAGCTTGGCATCGACGGGGAAAACCTGAAAAACGTCATGACCTTCCGGGATCTGGATGATACCCGCCGTCTGATAGAACTGAGCCAGCGCCACCGGCGCGCCCTGGTCATCGGCGGCGGATTCCTCGGGCTGGAAGCGGCGGAAGGCCTGCGCAGCCGGGGCATGGCGGTCACCGTTCTGCACCGCAGCGCCCACCTGCTGAACCGACAGCTGGACGACACCGGCGGGGCCCTGCTGGAAGACGCACTGACCGACCGCGGCATGAGCATCCGCACCGGCACCTCACCGACTGCCCTGCTGGGCCGCAATCTGGTGCGCGCCGTGCAACTGGACGACGAAACCCTGATCAGCACCGACGTAGTCGTGGTTGCCGCCGGCATCAGCCCCAACATCGAGCTGGCCAGGGAGGCCGGTTTGACCTGCGAGCGCGCCATTGTCGTGGACGAGCAGCTGACCACCAGCGACCCGAAGATTCACGCTCTGGGCGAGTGTTGCCAGGTCAACGGCGAAACCTTCGGCCTGGTCGAACCCGGTTATCAACAGGCCGAAGTACTCGCGAAACGCCTGGCCAATCCGGCAAGCGACACAGCTTTTCATTCCGCCCTTATTCCAAGCCGCCTGAAAATTAGCGGCATCTCCATTTTTTCCTGCGGCGAGATTCGGCCAGACCGATTCACCGAGTCCGTGGTCTGGCAGGACCTGGAAACCAGCCGCTACTGCCGACTATTGATCCGGGATCAGCGTCTGAAAGGCGTGGTTCTGGTGGGCGACACCAGCGACGGCCTCTGGTTCAGCGAACGCATTCAGCAGGCCGATGACATCAGCGCGTACCGCGATCATCTGGCCTTTGGCAAGCATTACTGCGAAGCGGCCTAGCCGCCAGCAAAAGAGAGAGGAACTATCATGAGCAAAAAAAACCTGATCGTTATCGGCAATGGCATGGTCGGCCACCACTTCCTTGAGAAGCTGGTGGATACGCCCGCGGTCACCGACTTCAACATCACAGTGTTCGGTGAAGAAAAGCTGCTCGCCTATGACCGGGTTCACCTCTCGGAGTATTTCAGTGGCTCCACCCACAGCGACCTGGCCATGGGCACCGCCGAGTGGTACGCCGAGCACCAGATCGACCTGCATCTGGACGAAGGCGTTACCGACATAGACCGGGAACGCCAGGTGGTGAAAACGCCCCGGGGCGAATACCCCTACGACGAGCTGGTACTGGCCACCGGCTCCTATCCATTTGTGCCACCGATCAAGGGCAACGACAACCCGCACTGCCTGGTGTATCGCACCCTGGAAGATCTGGACGATATCCGCGCCAGCGCCAAGGGCGTAAAAACCGGCGTGGTGGTCGGCGGCGGCCTGCTGGGTCTGGAAGCGGCCAACGCCCTGAAAAGTCTGGGCCTGGAAGCCCATGTGGTGGAGTTTGCCCCGCGCCTGATGCCAGTGCAGCTGGACCGCGACGGCGGCGCCCTGCTGAAGCACAAGATTGAAGAGATCGGCGTGCAGGTTCACACCGAAAAAGCCACCACCGAGATCGTGGACGGCGACAGTGCCCGTCTGAGGATGAACTTCAGTGACGAATCCCATCTGGAAACCGACCTGATCGTGTTCTCCGCCGGTATCCGCCCGCAAGATACGCTGGCCAGAAGCTGCGGCCTGGACATTGGCGAGCGTGGCGGCATTATCATCAACGACCAGTGCACCACCTCCGACCCGCACATTCACGCCATCGGCGAGTGCGCCCTGTGGAGCGAGAAAATCTTCGGCCTGGTCGCTCCCGGTTACACCATGGCCCGCACCATGGCCTCGGTACTGAACGGCGATCAGGAAGCCGCCTTCACCGGCGCGGACATGAGTACCAAGCTCAAACTGCTGGGCGTGGACGTGGGCTCCATCGGCGACGCACACGGCCAGACCCCAGGTGCCAAAAGCATCCGCTTTAACGACGAACAGGCCGGGCACTACCGCCGCATGGTGATCAGCGAAGACGGCAAAAAGCTGCTGGGCGCTATTCTGGTTGGCGACAACGGCCCCTACGATACCCTGCTGCAATACGCGCTGAACGAAATCGATCTGCCGGAAAGTCCGGAAACGCTGATTCTGCCTGAGAGCGAAGGCGGTGCCCCTGCTTTGGGCCCGGATGCCCTACCAGAGACCGCCTCTATCTGCTCCTGTCACAACGTCACCAAGGGCGACATCTGCGGGGCGATTGACGCGGGCTGCGCCGACCTGGGTGCGGTCAAGAGTGAAACTAAGGCCAGCACCGGCTGCGGTGGCTGCGCAGCCCTGCTGAAAACCGTCGTGGACAGCGAACTGGAAAAGCGCGGCGTGGAAGTCAGCAAGGACATCTGCGAACACTTTCCCTACAGCCGCCAGGAACTGTTTCATCTGGTCAAGGTAAGCGGTATCCGCACCTTCCAGACCCTGATCCGCGATCACGGCAAGGGTCATGGTTGCGACATCTGCAAGCCCGCCGTGGCTTCCATTCTGGCCACCTGCTGGAACGAGCACGTACTGGCCACCGACCATGTGCCGCTGCAGGACACCAACGACACCTTCATGGCCAACATGCAAAAGAACGGCACCTACTCCATCGTGCCACGGGTACCCGGCGGTGAAATCACCCCGGACAAGCTGATTGTGCTGGGCCAGGTGGCCAAGGAATACAACCTGTACACCAAGATCACCGGCGGCCAGCGCATCGATCTGTTTGGAGCGACCCTGAGCGAGCTGCCGGAGATCTGGGAAAAGCTGATTGCCGCCGGTTTCGAAACCGGCCACGCCTACGGCAAGGCCCTGCGCACGGTGAAATCCTGCGTTGGCAGCACCTGGTGCCGCTACGGCGTGCAGGACAGCGTGGGCATGGCGATCCACCTGGAAGACCGCTACAAGGGCCTGCGTGCGCCCCACAAGATCAAGTTTGCGGTATCCGGCTGTACCCGCGAATGCGCGGAAGCCCAGAGCAAGGACATTGGCGTGATTGCCACGGAAAACGGCTGGAACCTGTATGTCTGCGGCAACGGCGGCATGCGCCCGCGCCACGGCGACCTGTTTGCCACGGATCTGAGCGATGAGGAGCTGGTGTCCACCATCGACCGGGTGCTGATGTTCTACGTGCGCACCGCCGACCGTCTGCAGCGCACCAGCGTGTGGATGGAGAACCTGGAAGGCGGTCTGGACTATCTGAAACAGGTGGTGCTGGAGGACAGCCTGGGCATTGGCGCGGAGCTGGAAGAGCACATGGAGAGCCTGGTGGGCACCTATCAATGCGAGTGGAAAACGGCCGTTGAGGACCCGGAGAAGCGCAAGCGGTTCCGTGAGTTTGTGAATGCGCCGGAGAAGAAAGATCCGGTGCAGCAGTGGACCATGGAGCGGGATCAGAAGCGGCCTGTGCTCGAATCTGAGGTGGAGCCTGCCTAGTCTGGGTCGCCGGCTTGGGAGTTCGGGGCCTCAGGACTGATAGCTTGGGGTGGAGCGCGGGGGTCGGAATTGTTTTCCCTTGGGAAAAAGAACTCGCTGCGCTCAGACACCTTTATTCCCGGCGGGAAAAAATCCCGACCCCCACACTCACATAGCTATGAGTTGTCGGGGCTTAAGGACCTGTTTTGTTATCACGCTGATGGCGTGGATGCACCTTGAAGATATTGGAGAACGTTATGAGAGAACGCGCTAGTTGGGACGTTGTTTGTACGGTTGATGATCTGATTGCTGAATCCGGCGTTGCGGTCTGGACTGAAGATGGACCCGTGGCGGTGTTTTATCTGCCGCATCGGTTGCCGGCGCTGTTTGCCATCAGCCATACCGATCCGTTTACCGGGAAGAACGTGCTGGCGCGGGGCATTACCGGGGATCTGAAAGGCCAGCCGGTGGTGGCTTCACCGTTGTACAAGCAACACTTCAATCTGGAAACCGGTCAATGCCTTGAGGATGAAACCGTACAGGTCAAAACCTACCCGGTCCTGTTGGATGGCCAGAACATCCGGATCGAAGTTCCGGCTTCTGTGTCCAGAACAGCAGCGGCCTAGGCCGCCGCTGCCCGCCTCTGACGCCACCCCAGAACAAACACCGTGAGCGCTGGCAGGAAGGTCAACGTCACAGTCGCCGCCCCGGCCAGGCCGAACAGCACGATGGCGCCCACGCCGCGATAGAGCTCGGTGCCTTCGCCGGGGATAAACACCAGCGGCGACAGGCCACAGATGGTGGTCAGCGTGGTCATGGCAATGGGCCGCAGGCGTGTTTCTACCGCACCAATCACAGCATCAACCACGGAAATGTCCCTCTGGCGCAGGTTCTGCCGCGCCTGCTCCACCACCAGGATGGGGTTGTTCACCACCGTGCCCATCAGAATCAGAAAGCCGAGCATGGTGATCATGTCGAACGGCTGACTCAGGGGTAGCAGGCCGATTTTCGGCAACAGGCCGCCCACCAGATTCATCAGCGCCAGGCCGACGATGCCGCCAGCGACTCCTAATGGAATGGCCGTCAGGATCAGCAATGGGAAGCCCCAGTGGGCGAAGATGGCTACCAGCAGCAGGTACACAATCACCACCGCGATGATGAAGTTGCCGGTAAGGGCATCACGGGTGGCATTGAGCTGATCGCTGGCGCCGGAAATATCAATGGCGACACCCGACGGGATCTGGCCGCTATCTCGCATATAACCCAGCAGTTCCGTCCGCACCCGTTCAACACCCGCTTCCAGCGGGACGTCATCAGGCGGAATTACGTTGAGTGTAACGGTACGACGACCATCCAGTCGGCGGACGGTGCTGGTGTCGACGGTTTCCTCAATGGTGGCCAGGCTGGACAGTGGCAGGGTCGCGCCCTGGGGGGTGTGCACCATGACGTCCGGCAAGGAGTCCAGGCTCGGGTTACGCCCTTCGCTGCCGTAGACATAGATATCGATCTTGTCGTCATCCAGGAAGAAGTCGTCCACATAGGAGCCTTCCGTCAGCGACGCCACGGTGAAGCCGATGGCTTCGGTGCCCAGGCCCAGTTCCGCCGCCCGGTCCCAGTCCGGCTTCACCTGGATTAGGGGCTGGGCCAGGGACAGGGTTCGGGGCTGGGTCTGGATGCGGGGGTTGTCGAAGATCTCCTCCGCGCGGCGGTAGGCGGTGTTGGCGACTTCGTAGATGGACACCAGATCCGGCCCGGAGATGTCCAGGTTGATGCTGCGGGTGCCGCCGTCGTTGCTGGAGATGATGGAACCCTTGGCAGCAAACGCCCGCATGCCCGGAAACTGCTCGTAAAAGCCGGTGATTTCCTCCATCAGCACTTCGATGTCCCGGGGATTTATCGTCTCCGCGATGATACGGATATTGGTCGGGCTTACACCCATGTTCAGGTAAGCCAACGGAGGAATAGAGGTTTCACCACTCTCGTAGGCCTCGCGATCGGCCTGTACGTGGGGCAGGAAGTGGTCCTCAACCTGTTTGGCAATGCTCTGCATCTCGGTCAGGTTATAGCCGGGCGGCGCATTCATGGAGGCGAAGGTTTTCGGCTCCTCGCCTTCCGGCAAGTATTCCGCCGGCGGCGTCAGGAACATGATGATCCAGGCGCTAAGCAACACCGTGCCGCCAATCACCGCGATCCGCCGGACGGTGCCACTGACCATCCAGCGCACGGCCCCGACGACCCGGCGAGCCCAGCCCGGCGCGACTGTATTGCCATACTGGTCGATGTCGCCCTTACCGTTGCCGAAGTCGAGCCGCGCGCTGAGCGTGGGAATCACCGTGACCGCAATCAGCATGGACGCGAAAATGGCCGCGGAAATGGCGATGGCCACGTCGGAATAAAGCTGTCCCGCTTCTTCCTCTATAAACAGGATCGGCAGGAACACCAGAATGGTGGTCATGGTGGAGGCCAGCACCGCCGGCCAGACTTCCTGCACGCCTTTGAGCGCCGACTCAAACTTGTCCAGCCCCAGCCGTCGGTGGCGTTCGATGTTCTCCAGCACCACGATGCTGTTGTCCACCGTCATACCGATGGCGAAGGCCACGCCGGCCAGGGAAATCACGTTGATGGTGCGACCGGTGATCATCAGCCCCAGAAAGGCGGCAATCGCACACAGAGGAATACCGACCACGCCCACAAAGGTGGCCCGGGACGAGCGCAGGAACAGAAACATCACCAGGGTAGCGAAGACTGCGCCAATACCCAGGTTGGTCCAGACGTTGGCAACGGACGCCTCTACATAGCGGGCGTCATCGGCGGTCAGTGCCAGCCGCATGCCCGCCGGTTCGAGCACTTCGCGGTTGATGTTGTCGACTTCCTCCAGCATCCCGCGCTTGATGTCGATGACGTTGGATCCACTTTCCCGCCGCACCTGCAGGCCCAGTACCCGCTTACCGTTGATAAAGGACAGTTCGCGGATGCGGGAATGGTCCTGGGCCACGGTCGCGACCTCGGAGAGCCTGATCACGCTGTCGCCGGTGCGGGACACTACCAGGTTGCGCAGTTCCTCAATATCCCGGAAGCGCCCCACAGTGCGCAGCAGATAGCGGCGCTTGCCCGCATCCACTTCGCCGCCGGACACGTCCTGGTTGCGGCTGGTGATGGCATCCCGCAGGTCCAGCAGGCTCAGGCCGCGCTGGGCCAGTTTGGCTTCATCCACGGTGATCTGCATCTGCCGGTCGGCGCCGCCGCCCACCGTCACCTCAGATACTCCGGCGACGCTCTCCATGCGGGGTCGGACCCGGTCTTCCACAAAGTCCCGCATCAGGTCGATATCCAGTTCCCGGGGGTTGTCCGGCAGGGTGGACACCCGGAAATACATGAAGGCGTTGGAGGAAAAAGAAGCCGCCACAATGCGCGGCTCATCCACGTTGGTGGGGTAATTGGATACCTGGCTGAGGGCGTTATTCACCTGGATCAGGGTTTCGGTGATGTCGACGCCAAAGGGAAATTCCAGTTCGATTTCAGCGGAGCCGCTGGAGGCGGTGGCGGCCATTTCGCTGAGGTTGGGCACATTGCGCAGGTAGCGTTCCTGCTCAATCAGGATTTCTTTCTCGATATCCTGGGGCGTGGCGCCGGGCCACTGGGTTTCTACCGTGATGGTGCGCACTTCCAGGTCCGGGATCATCTGTACCGGAATGCGCAGGGCCGCGGCGGCGCCGATGATCGCGATAATCAGGGTAACCACGGTCACCAAGGTGCCGTGGCGAATCACTCCGGCAAACATCAGTTGGATCCCCGCTCAGCCAGCCTCACCCGGGCGCCATCCTGCAGGGATTCGTTGCCGCGAATCACGATTTGTTCGTCACCGTCCAGCCCGCCAAGGATTTCCATCCGGTTATCGAAGCTGGTGCCCACTTCCACACGCTTTTCCCGGACTTCGTAAAGTTCGTCATCCGCCGGCTCCGCAATCCACACGGTGATGCGGCCGTCGGGGTAGCGGTTGATGGCATCACGGGACACGGTCAGTCCCTGTTTCCCGGTAGACACTCGTAGCGTGGCCTGAACCGCCATCCCCGGCAGCAGGTTCAGCTTTTCCGGACCGGTCGCCCGCATCAGAAACGTCCTTGCCTGGGGGTCGCTCACGGGTACCAGTGATTCGATACTGGCAGGAACCCGCTCTCGATCCATCCCGCCCATGTGCAGAAAGAGTTCCGAGCCGTCATCGATACGCTGGTAATAATTCTGGGGCACCCGGAAGTCCAGACGCAGATTGGTGGTGTCGACCAGGGTTAGCAATTCATCCCCGGGCGTGACCCATTCACCGAGATCGCTGATCCGGTTGCTGACCACGCCGTCAAATGGCGCTTCGATGCGGTGGCGGTCAAGCACCACCTGCCGGCGCCTTTCTTCGGCACGCAGGCGGGCCAGGGTAGCCTCGGTAGCGGCGACTTCGCTTTCCCGGGCGCTAACCTCAGTGGCGGCAATGTTGCGACCGGCGCCCACTGAACGGGCTTCCGCCAGTCGGCGCCGGGCTTCCTCAAGCCGGGTGCGGGCTTCGGCGGCCTCGGCACGGGCACTGGCCAGCTCGTATTCCGCCTGCTCATCGTCCAGTCCGACAAGCAGGTCACCCTTCGCTACGTCGTTGCCGGTTTCCACCCTCACGTCTTCCACCAGGCCGGCAACCGCCGTAGACAGGCGCGAGGTACGTAGCGCGTTGACGGTGCCATTCAGGCTGACTTCGCTGATGATATCTGAGGTTTCAACCTGCTCCAGTTCAACGCCCGGGCGGTCCTGGGCCTGCAGATGCGGAAACCACAATAGCCCTGCCACGGCGGCCAAATGCCAGATTCTCGAATTCACTGAAGCACCTCTTGTCCCTGCGTATCGGTTTGACTGGATCCGTCGACGGTATTGACCTTAAACCTTACGTGCACAAGCCAAAGACAGACTTTCCGGCATTTGCCTGTCGCTGCGGTAAAATAGGGCGCGCCAACTTTCCCCTGTGGGTAAATCCTGTAACACTGATGCCTTAATCAGTACCACAACAAAAAGAGTGCCTTTCATGAAAAAACTGAGCCCGGTGGACCAGGTTTTCCTGTGGCTGGAAAAACGCCAGCAACCCATGCACGTGGGCGGGCTTCAGCTGTTTTCCTTCCCCGAGGATGCACCGGACAATTATGTCGCGCAGCTTGCGGATCAGTTACGCAGCCAGACCGCCGTCACCGCGCCCTTCGAACGGCGACTGGGCAGCCGTTTTGGCCAGCCGGTCTGGGTGGATGATGAACACCTGGACCTGGAACATCATTTCCGGTTCGAAGCTCTGCCAACGCCTGGCAGAATCCGCGAACTGCTGGCGTTTGTGTCCGCCGAGCACAGCCACCTGATGGACCGGGAAAGGCCACTCTGGGAATTTCACCTGATCGAGGGCCTGAAGGACCGGCAGTTTGCGGTATACACCAAGGTGCACCATTCCCTGGTCGATGGCGTGTCGGCCATGCGCCTGTTCCAGCGCATGCTGTCGACCGACCCGGACGAGCGCAACATGCCGCCGATCTGGAGCCTGCCCCGCCGCAGCCGCGGCCATGGCGACGACAGCGGGCCGTCCATGTGGCGCAACGTAGCCCATTTGCTGGGGGAATCGGGGAAACAGCTGGGCACGGTCCCCGCGGTGACCAAGGCGCTGTTAAGCACCGTCAACCGGGCCCGGAAGGACCCGGCCTACGACTCCATCTTCCACGCGCCCAGGTGTGTCCTGAACGGCAAGATCACCGGCTCCCGCCGATTTGCCGCCCAGTCCTACTGCCTGAAACGCATCAAGGCGGTGTGCAAGGCGTCAGATACCACGGTCAATGATGTGGTCATGGCCATGTGCGCCTCGGCGCTTCGCACCTATCTAATGAACCAGGACGCGCTGCCGGAAAAACCCCTGGTGGCCATGGTGCCGGTATCCCTGCGCAAGGATGACAGCTCCGAAGGCAATCAGGTGGGCATCATCCTGGCCTCCCTGGGCACCCATCTGAACGATGCGGCGGGGCGCCTGAATTATATCCGCGAGGATGTGAAAGCTTCCAAAGAGCGCTACGCCAGCATGTCCTCGGAGGAAATCCTGAACTACACCTCGCTGCTGCTGGCACCGGCGGGTTTCAACCTGCTGACCGGCCTGGCGCCGAAATGGCAGACCTTCAATGTCGTGATCTCCAACGTGCCCGGGCCGAAAGAACCCAGTTACTGGAATGGGACGAGGCTTGAGGGCATGTACCCGGTTTCCATCGCCATGGACCGGATTGCCCTGAACATGACCCTGACCAGCTACTGCGACCAGATCGAATTCGGCCTGATCGGCTGCCGCCGCACCCTGCCCAGCCTCCAACGCATGCTCGACTATCTGGAAGACGGGCTGACCGACCTTGAGAAGGCCTTGGGCCTCTGACCTCAGAGGCCTGAGGCAATCTCGCGATTGCGGGTCGAGATCTGATCGTTCATGGTCCAGAAATCATAAAGCACACCCACCAGGAACAGGCCGCCGGTGAGAAGGTAGATGATACCGGTGATCCACTTGCCCATGTACATGCGGTGGATGCCGAATACCCCCAGGAAGGTCAGCAGGATCCAGCTGATGTTGTAACTGACCTCCCCCTCTTCAAACCGCAGGTCAGCCTCCCGATCCATAGCGGGAATCAGGAACAGGTCGATCAACCAGCCGATAAATAACAGCCCAAGCGTGAAGAACCAGATGGTGCCGGTAATGGGTTTTCCGTAGTAGAACCGGTGAGCCCCCAGAAAGCCGAAAATCCAGAGTAGGTAGCCGATGAGTTTGCTGTGGGTATCCTGATTTGGTGCCATGGTTTCATTCCCGGGTTAGGTCTAGCTTTGGGTTCGTCTGTCTGAGGGCTGGCCAGCGGCTCTGACAGCAGATACACCGGCGCGTACCACCGTATTTCGACCTGACTGTTTGCCGGTGTACAGACAGCGGTCGGCTACCCGGTACAGGGTCTCAGCGCTGCGGCCATGCTCGGGAAAATGGGCAATGCCAAAAGACGCAGTCAGGCGAATGGTTGCATCACCATAAGGGACTTCCATCCGGGCAATGCGCTCCCGCAGTTCGTCCACCAGCTCGTAGGAATCATCAAACTTCAGATCCCGCAGGATCAACCCGAATTCCTCCCCGCCCAGCCGAGCGACCGAATCCGTGGTTCTCACCCGCTCGGTCAGCAAGGTTCCAATTCGGGTGAGGGTCTGATCACCGGCGTCATGCCCCATGGTGTCGTTCACCACTTTGAAGTGGTCCAGGTCCATGATTACCAGCGCAAAACCGGACCCGCTACGGGCGCATTCGGCAACGGTTCTGGTCAGGGTGCTGTGAAAGCTGGCACGGTTGGCGAGGCCAGTCAGGAAATCACTCTGGGCCATGGTGAACAGTTTCATCTCAGCCTCTTCACGCCGGGTTTCGTAGATGTGAACAAAGGCCAGCATCAACACCGCACATAAAACCAGATTCAGCAGGTCGATAACAGCAATGACGTTACCGAGCGAGGTGGAAACGGCATAAACAACGCAACCAGCCAGCAGGAAAGGCGCGCTGAGCCGGAAACCCGCCCTTTTGCCAAGCAGCAGATACGACAGCACCGGGATCATCAGAATCCAGACATACGCGGTAATCGACGCGTCCGGCACGATGAGGATAAGCAGGGCAAAGGAAAAGCCGGAAATCAGGTAACCATAGATCCAGCGTTCAAGATTGGGGGTCCTGCGGATACGGTAACGACCGAAAAACAGCAGACCACTGACCAGGAACTCGGCCGAGGCCAGCAACAGATGATTGTTCAGAAACTGCAGGGTTCCGAATACCATCAGGGCGCCGCCGGTCACCAGAAAAAGCGTCCGCATCAGCGAGCGCCGGTGACCATCCCTTAGGCCTGAGCGACTCTGCTCAAGTGAGAGACCGAGATCGGTCTCCTGGGGTGTCGTCATGAAACTGAATTCCGTAACAAGAGGCGATAGTTAACCGCCTCATCGATGGGAATATACAGCGCCTTCAGAAGGGCAGCAATACAGCGCCTCAAATGTACAGGTTTTTCCGGGAGAACCGCTCAACCAGAGGCTGATAGGACGCACCAAGCACCCGGTTCAACGCCTCGATACCCCAGGCGTCCGGCCCGACCAGAATACGTGACTCGTCTTTCAGAATGCCCTTCACGATCGTGGCAGCGGCTTTTTCCGGTGTGGTCATAGCCAGTTTGTCGAAACCTGCCCGCAAGGTCTCGGCGTTATCAGACAACCCCATGCGGGCGGAATTGGCGATATTGGTACGAATACCCCCCGGATGCACGCAACTGACCGCCACCGGCTGCTTTTCCAGCTTCATTTCCTGGCGCAGGGCCTCGGTGAAGCCGCGCACGGCAAATTTGGCGGCGTTGTAAGCGCTCTGTTTGGGCACGCCAATCAGCCCGAACACGCTGGAGATATTCACCACGTGGCCATCACCGGAAGCAATCAGATGGGGCAGAAACGCACGGGTACCATGGGCGACGCCCCAGAAATCAATATCCATCACCCATTTGAAATCATCATCCGTCATTTCCCGAACGGATGCATTCAGCGCCACGCCCGCATTATTGATGATCAGGTTCACGACGCCAAAATCGCCGACCACCTGGTCCGCATGGGCGTATATCGCATCCCTGTCAGCCACATCCAGCAGATAGGTGCGCACTTCCGTTTCGTGACAGGCAGCTGCGGTTTCCGCCAGCCCCAGCTCGTTCACGTCTGACAGGGCAAGCCGGCACCCCTTGTTAGCCAGCGCCTTTGCCAGGGTACGACCAATGCCCGATCCTGCGCCAGTGACTACGGCTACACGGTTGTTCAGATCTTTCATAACGGGTGACCTTTTATTGTTTGGTAGGGTTGCAGCTACTTTAGCAGGTGTCCGATCGGAACCTATGGCAAATCTGAGCGGGAATCCGGGCAAATCAGCCAGTACCGGTGACCCCCAGTGCCGCCGCGGGGTACAATACCGGCCCGATCCACTTACCGATAATGGATGCGCGTCTATGGAATGGAGTCTCACGCATTTCTGGCTGATTCTTGCCCTGATTCTGGGTCTTGCCGAACTGACATCCGGTGTGCTGGTGCTGTTGGCATTGGGCATTGCGGCGGCGCTGACTGCAGTCCTGGCCTTTATCGGCGCCCCCTTTGAGTGGCAACTGGCCGGCATGGGTGTGTTTTCCGGCGTTCTGGTGCCGGTGGCCGTCAAATGGATCAAGCCCCGGTTTACCCCGAAAGGTGTTGCCTACGGCACGACCGGCACCGGTGTCGAGAACGGCACCGCCTACCAGATCATCAAACGGGATTTTGACAACGCCAGTGGCGTAAAGGTCAACGGCGATTTCTACCGTATCCGGGTCCGGGATACCGGGGAAACCGAACTGCCTGACGGCACCCGCGTTATTTTCAGAAGCTTCGACGGCACCACCGCCGTTGTTGATAAAGACCATCAGAAGGAGCAGTGAACATGGAGAGTATGTTGTCACCGGGGCTGGTTATCAGCCTGATCGTTGTTGCCATCGGCATTTTCATCATCGCCAAGGGCCTGGTTATTGTGCGCCAGTCCGAGGTCATGGTGATCGAACGCCTGGGTTCCTTCAACCGCGTGCTGGAAAGCGGTGTGAACATCATCGTGCCGTTTATCGACCGGCCACGCCCAATCACCATGATCCGCTACGTTAGGGTAGGTGAAGACTATCATCCGACCAGCAGCGACGAAGTCCGCATTGATCGCCGGGAAACAGTGATGGACTTCCCGGGCCAGCCGGTGGTGACCACAGACAACGTCACCGTGAAAATCAACGGCGCCCTCTACTATCAGATCATCGACCCACGCCGCGCGGTCTATGAGGTAGCGAACATGTCCCAGGCAGTGGAAGTGCTGGCCAAGACCACGCTGCGCTCGGTGGTGGGCAAAATGGAACTGGACAAGCTGTTCGAATCCCGCAGTGAAGTGAACAGCGCCATTCAGGCTGAAATGGAAGAAGCCGCTTCCAAATGGGGTGTAAAGCTGACCCGGGTGGAAGTCCAGGACATCAGCATGCCGGAAGAGGTCGAAGAAGCCATGCGCCTGCAGATGGCCGCCGAGCGTAAGCGCCGGGCCACGGTCACCGAGGCTGAGGGCGAGAAGACGGCGGCGATTGCCATGGCCCAGGGTGAACGTGAATCTGCCATCCTTAACGCCCAGGGCGACAAGGAATCCGCGATCCTCCGGGCTGAAGGCGAGAAAGAATCCATTCGCCTGGTGCTCAGCGCCATGGGTGAATCCGAGGAAAACAAACAGACGGTCATTGGCTATCTGTTAGGCCAGAGCTACATCAAGGTTCTTCCCAACATGGCGAAAGACGGCGAGCGCGTATTCGTGCCTTACGAGTCATCTGCTCTGTTGGGCTCCATGGGCATGTTCCGCGAACTGGCCGGCAGCCCGGAGGACCTGGTTCGCAGAAACCTGAACCAGAACGCACTCAAGAGCGGTATGATTGCCGGATCCGGTACCGACTAACCCAGCAGGTTGTCCAACGGCCGCTGGTAGCTGGGCGCAAACACTTGCAGAAAATACATCACTTCCGGCAGGGCATCGGTTTCCAGCTTCTGCCGGATGTGCCCGGCGGCGGGCTCGAATTCCTTGTTACCCGCCTGTATTTCGGCCTCGCACTTCAGCAGGGCGGACAGCCGGTCAGCGGCCTTGATCAGCTCTTTTTCCTCGCCAGACCAGAGGGACTCCTGAATGTAAGGGGCAAAATCCTTTCTCAGATCATCCGGTAACAGAGCAAGCAGTTCGCCTTCCGCCTTGTGCTCAATATCGCTGAACGCTTCCCGCATCACCCTGGAATGGTATTTGACCGGGGTCGGCATATCGCCCGTAATCACCTCGGTGGCGTCATGGTAGAGCGCCGCTGTCGCAATCCGGTCGACATTAACGCTGCCGTCAAAATGCCGGTTACGGATAATGGCCAGAGCGTGGGCCAGGGTGGCCACTTCCCAGCTGTGCGTCGCAACATTTTCTTCGATGGCATTGCGCATCAAACCCCAGCGCTTTATCCAGCGAAGCCGGGAGACGTAGGCAAAGAAATGGCTGGTCGGGCGAACCATTAAAACTGCTCCTTTGAGATAACTGTTCCAGATTTCGGCTTTTTGGCAGCACAAGGTAATGCTATTCTGAATGTACATTCAATCTTTGAATGTGCTGCATGGAGCCATGATGTCAAAGCCTCTGAAACACGCGACCCTGTTGTACGCATGCCTTGTCATCACCGGTGCTCTGCCAGTATTTGCCTCTGAGCCTACCAGTGTCCGGGTCGGAGTCTACAATTTCCCGCCGGTGGCGATGGTTGATCAGCACAACCGGGCCATGGGTCTGCTGGGCGATCTGCTGGATGAATTCCGCACCCTGAAACCTGAACTCTCGTTCGAGATACTTCATACGTCGCCGAAACGCCGGCACCTGGATTTCCGGAACGGCCTGTTCGACGTCATATTCTTTGAACATCCAGAGTGGGGCTGGACGTCTGAGCCCGTAGACATCTTTGGCCCGATTCTCAAAGACGAAGAAGTCTACGTTACCCTGAACAAGCCCGACCGGGGCCAGAATTTCTTCGACAACGTCAGTGAGCGCCGCATCGTTGCCATTGCCGGCTATCACTATGGCTTTGCCGGGCTGGAAACCGACAGCGAAACCCTCCAGAAACATTTTAATGTCGAGCTGTCCCACAGCCACCAGCGCAACCTGGATCTGATACTGGCTGACCGGCCGTCGGTTGCAGAGGTGGCGGTGGTCAGTCGGTCTTTCCTCGGGGCCTACTTTTCACGTTTTCCGGACCAGCGCGACGAATTGCTCGTTTCCGACACAGTGGATCAATCCTACGAACTGCACGTTGTTACCCGTAAAGGCGGACCGATCGATGCTGAAACCATCGAGAGCCTGCTTCAGCCCCTGATTGCCAGCGGGCGGTATCAGGAGCTGGTGGCCAGGCACGGCCTGCAGTTGCCGGCTAGCGGGCTTCCAGCTCAAAATTGACCTTCACCGCACCGCGATCGTCCTGCCCGGCATCCTGAAGGGGCTCCAGAAGAAACAGCTGGCTTTCGGGAACATCAAATTCCTCCTGCAGGGTCTGCGTCAAAAGCACGCCCCTTGATCTGGCAAGGTTTGACAGCACTTCCGGCGGCAGTACCACGCGGGAAATCAGACGATCAACCAGCGCCTTTTCCCAGGCCTGATCGTCCGGCCCCCCGGCGCCAGTTGTCGCCACTTCCTGGCGATAGGACGCCAACGGCTGCTCAAAGCCTGCGTCCTGATACCTGGATTCAAGGCGGGCGATGCGGTCCGTCGCAGAGGCGGTCTGGCTGATTCCCAACTGCTCGGCCAGCCGTTGCCGGCGCAGGAACTCACCGTCAACCTCCGGCGACACGGCCCCTCGCACTTTGAGCAACAGGTCAGGTCGCTTCTCAAGAGCCCCGGAGAGTACCTCCAGTTTTTCCATACCGTCGGAAACCATGTCGACCCTGCCAGGATCAAAACTGACATAACCCAGTTCCTCCCCGGTGAGACCGGTCATGTCCGCCAGCGAGCCGAGCACACTGAATGGTGAGGTCGCCGCTCGGGCAACCAGGTTGACGAAGGTACGCATAATCACCGGGCCCACACTGAACTGGGGGTCGGCCAGGTCGCCTTCAATAGGCAGATCAATATCGATAACGCCCTTGCGATCCCGCAGCAGCGCCAGCCCCAGTTTTACCGGTGCATTGACCGCCTGCTCGCTGGCTATCGCATCCCCGAGCTCCATCCGGTCAAGCCGGATACGGTTGGCAGCATCAATTCTGGAGCCGGCAATTTCATAATCCAGGTCGAGGTTGAGCTTGCCACTCTGAACACCGTATCCCAGATAGCGGCCAAGATAGGGAGATAGCGCCGGCAGGGAAACGCCGTCCACTTTCAGTGTCAGGTTACTGACATCCTCCGAGCCCAGGGTGCCGATAGAGCCATCAAACATCAGGCTGGCAACGTCGCCAACCCGGCCCTGCATCGATACCTTACCCTGCTGTGGCGGTACATTGCTGAGGCCCGTGACCGAACCGTTGAGACGGTCGATTCGGGTTGAGAAAACGGGTTCCAGGGTGCGGTCAGCGTAGGACACCTCGCCGCTTTCGAGCATGATCTGGCCAATGCGGAAAATGAAGGCTTCGCTTTCCGAGGCCGGTTCAGCGTCTGCTTCTGGCGGCTCTTCTGCCGCTGACGGCGCCGGGTCGGCCGACAGAATCCGGGCGAGATTGTGCAGACCGTCGGCTTCGCGGACCACGTTCACGTTGGGAGATGAGAGGGTGAGGGTGCCAATTTCCAGCCGTGCCGGCGCAAGGTTGTATTCCAGCGGTTCCAGCCTCAGGTTCTGCCAGGCCAGCACGGGCGAGTCCGAATCGGCGAGGCGCAGGTCCAGGGACGAAACCTGGCCGTTGCCGCTGAATGTCCCGGTCATGGGTTCCTGCTGATTGTCCAGATCAAGATTACCATCCAGGTTCAGCAGGCCTTCTCTAAGGGTCAGGTTGGTGGCGTCGCCAAGGTAGCCGTCCAACTGTGCCAGGTTCAGCCCGGTAAGGCCCAGCCCGGCCTCCAGTGTGAACGGCTGCAGGGTTGTCTGGCCGCGCAGATTGAACTGGCCACCGTCCGCCAGCGCCAGGGCGGCCTCGTAATCCACCGGTTCTCCCAGCTCATGGGAAAGCCGCCCAAGCGTCAGATTCAGTTCTTCGACGGTCAGGTCAACGGCAGGCTCCGGCTGCCTGTCGCGCCAGTTCACCTGTCCGTCATTCAGCGCTACGCCGGCAACGGACCATCGGAAGGGCGAGCCTGTCTCGCCCGCCTGCGATGGATTCTCTGCCGTGTCTTCATCGCCCTGGAAGGGCCTGAGCAGGTTCAACAGACCATCTTCATCCCGTTCCAGATCAAGCCGGGCACCGTCGATCACCACGTTTCCGACCGCAAGCTCCCGGTTGATCAGCCCGAAACTGATACCCGGAAGCTGAATCCTCTGGGTCTCCAGCAAGCTGGCTTCACTGTCCGGGTTCAGGCCCAGTGCCAGATCGGTCACCGTAAGGTCGCCGCCAGACGTCGATAGCGCAAACTGCTCACCGGAGCGCAACTCGTAATTCGTGCTGATGGTCAGGTTACCGTCACGCAGGGTATAGGGCAGATAGGGCTTGAGAAAGTGGGACAAGGTGCTGTGATTGACATCCGCCACCCGGATAAAACCGTTTGAGTAAAACGGCGCGATGCTGAGGTCTCCCTCCCATTCCACGGTCTGACTGCCAATGGCTGCGAGCAGGTAATAACTGCTGTCACTGCCGTCTCGAGGCCAGGTCGCCAGATCGTCCAGGGCAAGATCCAGGGGCGTTATCTGGAATTCTTCGGGCTCGGACTGGCTGAAATCCCGGAACAGCACTTCGCCGCCGGCAATTCTGAGCCTGTCGAGGAAAAGTTTCGCCGGATCTGACGACTGATCATCAGTTTTCGGCGCCGGCTCTCCAGCGGGATTATTGGCCTGCCAGTCCCGGGCAAAGTTAACGCTGTAGTCTTCACGCAGATCCAGGCGGGCAAAGGGTTCATCCAACTCGAAATTCTGCAGCGCCACTATCCCGGTCGCCAGGCGCAGAACGCCCAGATTCACGTACAGGCGATCAAAAGCCAGTACCGGCTCGCCCCCACTATCGTTCGCAGACAGCCCGGTCGCCTGGATGCTCATTGCAAAGGGATTGACCTCGATTTTCTCAATCGTCGCCTGCCATCCCATGTGTTGGTCCAGCCGGTCCGGCACTGCCCTTGCAAGCCACCAGGGCAGAATAATGAAACCGGCCAATGCGTACAGCACCAGCAGAATCAGGGCGATAAGGGATAATTTACGGGCCAAAACCTGAGTCTCCTGCACCTGAGATAGGAGAGGGCACCGCCAGGGTGCCCTCTTACTTATCTACAGGATAGCCCTCAGCGGGCCGTTTTGTCAGCCGTGGCGGCCCATTACGGTCCTCAGGACCCGGTTCTGATCATGTTGGGATCATCCGCCAGATTGTCAAAGGAGCCCACGTTATCGAGGGAATTGACAACCATGGCGGCCCGGATCAGGCGGCGGCTTGAATGTCCGGTGTCCGGATAGACAGACTGGCCTGCGCGCCAGAGAACGGGCACTCCGCCTTCGGTTTTGAGGCCATCCAGATTGCGCAGCCGTTTATACATAAAGCTGTGCTCGCTGCTCAGATGATTGTCCACCAGTACGATGAAAGAACTGCTGGAATAGCGGGCAAGATAGGTTCTGTCACTCAGGCAAGAGGCCAGCTGCGTTGCGATGAACCGAACGGTATTTTCGAGCGCGGGGGCGTCCTGATCCACTGACATTTCACGATAATTGGCAATATCCAGATAGATCAGGGCAAATGAATCCGGGCCGTCTTCGGCAGCGATTCGCTCCAGCACTCGCTGCTCCAGTGCCGAGCGGTTCGCCAGGCCGGTGCTGCTGTCGGTGAAAGCGGCGGATTCAACCCACTGCTTTTCCTGCTCGGCAGACTGCCGTGCGCGGCGGCGTGAACTGATATCCAGCCCGGTAATAAACACTGAAAAACCAAGCAGTATGGTGCAGACCAGCGCCAGCGGCAGGCCCAGAAACTCGCCCCCGAGGATATTATCAGCCGCCGGTACGGCTCCCTGGGGATAGGTCATTCCCAACATGCCTGTGTAATGCATGCCACAGATCGCTGTCGCCATAACCAGCGCTGATACCAGTTGCAACACCAGCGCTTTGCTGCCGGTTTCCTGACTGACGCGACGGCAGATCGCCAGAGCGGCGCCCGATGCAACCAGTGCGACAACAATGGAAATGCCCAGCCAAAGGGTGTTGAAGACGGGTGCTGCGGACATGTTCATTGCGTACATGCCCAGGTAATGCATGGTGACGATGCCTGCACCCATGGCCACGCTGGCCAAAAGCAGTGTTGTCACAGACAGGGTCTGCCGGCCGATCAGGTGGAGCGCAATACCCGACGCTATCAATGCTGCCAGCCAGGACACGGCGGTCAGGCCAGCGCCATAGGTCATCTCGGACATCATCGGGCTGGCCCGCATGCCTACAAAGTGCATGGTCCAGACACCGGTACCCATGGCCAGAGCACCAAACCCGAGCCAGGCCAGACGGGCCTTGCCGGAAGTGTCGGTCAGGCGAGCACCGAAATACAGAGCGGTGTACGCCGCGAATACCGCCACTACGAAAGACGCAGCCACCAGCGACACATCATAATTCGCTAACATCATCATCAATTCCCTTCTCAGTCTCATTGGGCGGACATGTAGCCGCTGACTATATAAATCGAATTGAGATACGACTCAAAAGCGCTAACTGGGTCACAGAAAAATATTTACCATTTGTAACCGGAGCGCCTGTGGTTCATGAACTGACATTCGTCGGTGAACTGGATATTCTGGCAGGCAGTATCTGATGGCTGTTGCCGCCAACATAACGTCTGTCTGCTAAAGGAAACACTCTGTGGATATAGGAGATATGCGCCGGGATTTTGAGAGCACCGGCCTGGACCGCGAAGCCCTGGACAACAACCCTGTCCGGCAGTTTGAACACTGGTTTGAGGACGCACGAGCAGCCGGCATTCTGGAGCCCAACGCCATGTCCCTGGCAACCGCCGGCGACGATGGCCTGCCTGACATCCGCACCGTTCTGCTGAAATATTTCGACAATGCCGGTTTCGTGTTTTACACCAACTATGGCAGCCGCAAGGCCCGGGAACTGGCGGCCAATCCCAGGGCCGCGCTGCTGTTCCCCTGGCTGGACCTGAACCGGCAGGTGAAAATTCAGGGTGCGGTAGAAAAAGTCAGCAAAACCGAATCCCTCAGGTATTTTGCCTCCCGACCACGAGGCAGTCAGATCGGCGCCTGGGTCTCCGAACAGAGCCGGGCCATCACCTCCCGGGGGCTGTTGGAACAGAAGGTGGCTGAAATGAAACGCAAATTCAGCGAAGGCGAGGTGCCGCTGCCGGATTTCTGGGGTGGCTACCGGGTGATTCCTGAACGCATTGAGTTCTGGCAGGGTCGGCCAAGCCGCCTGCATGACCGCTTTGAATACACTCGCAAAGGCGATGGGTGGTCCATTGAACGACTGCAACCCTGAGGCGGGCCCAACGGTCTGGCTATGCAGCAGTTCAGACATCACAGCAGCAAGGCCACCCGACTGGATGAGCGCACGGGAGATTGACCGGATGGCCGGGCTTACCCAGGGACCACGCCGTGATTTCCTGGCCAGTCGCTGGCTGATCCGCCAGGCCCTGGCGGCAGCATCAGGCCACCAAGCCAGCCAGTGCCAGCCCGTTGACGGCCGCCCCGAACTGTCAGCCTGGCCTCCGGGATGGTGCCTCTCTGTCAGCCACAGCGGCGGGCTGGCCGGCTGCGCAGTGGCTGCCGGAACACCGTTGGGCCTGGACATCGAACCCTTGACCCGCCGACCTCACTGGCAGAAGGTTGTGAACCGCTGGTTCTCATCCCAAGAGCAGGCCTGGCTGATTCCTGACGATGATGCCGAAGCGTTCCTGACCGTATGGACACTCAAGGAAGCCTGGCTGAAAGCCACAGGACGGGGTATCGCCAACAACCTTCGAACGCTCTGTGTCAGCCGTGACTTCGGGCTTTCAGGAGATCAATCCGGACAGAACTGGCAGGCATCGGTTGGCGGCGTTGCCGGTTATCTGATCACGGTTGTCTACCAGGGCGAAAACCGGCCCTCCGGGTTCATGATTCCCGGGGCAGTGAATCTGGCGAACGTCGGGTCCGACATCGCAGACCCGGAACCCATCCGATGGCTTTTTCACCGAATCATTCACCCGATCACCAAACCGGCCTGAGGAGGCACCATGCAAGAACAGCGATGTCCCTGGTGTGGCGATGACCCTGTTTATGTGGCTTACCATGATCAGGTCTGGGGCGTTCCCGAATACGACAGCTTGGCGCTGTTCGAGAAGCTGTGCCTGGATGGACAGCAGGCGGGGCTGAGCTGGCTGACCATCCTCAAGAAGCAATCCGGCTACCGCGCTGCCTATGACCAGTTCGACCCCCAGCGTATCGCCGGCTACGACGAGGACAAAATCCAGTCATTGCTGGCGGACGCCGGCATTATCCGCAACCGGCTGAAGGTCGAATCCATCATCCGCAATGCCCGGGGTTACCTGCAGTTGACCGCTGATGGTACGTCCTTCAGTGAATTCCTCTGGTCGTTTGTGGGCGGGAAGCCAATTCAGAATCACTGGGTAGCTTTCGAAGACGTGCCCGTTTTCACGGACCAGGCGGTCGCCATGTCCAAAGCCCTGAAGCGCGAGGGATTCAACTTTGTCGGACCGACCATTGTATACGCTTTCATGCAGGCCACCGGAATGGTGAACGATCACTTGACCTGCTGCCCCCGGCACGCACAGTGCAAGGCCCTTGGGCCAAGCTGAAAAAGAAAATCAAGTGATTCAGACTATTGACTGATCTCAAATAATCTATCGGTCGTAAAACTTCCGGCAGCACACTTTCCCGGAGTCACACCTGTGCGAATTACCCTAAACGACCTTAAGCGAACATCAGACGTGACCATTGATCTGCTGGAGATCATTTCCATCGAGGGCCAGCAGTACATGGCCAGACTGTTGATGGACGGTGAATACCGCCTGCTGAGCGATGCTGAGGGCAAAACCCGACTGTTTCGCAGCAGCTGGCAGATACAGGATACCCTGGGAGCTTTCAGAATTTCCTCAACAGAAGTGGTTCATGCCTCTGCCTACAACGAAATGGTGGGCATGCAGCCTTCCAGTGTGGAACCTATGAGAATCAGGGTGCAGGGGCCCAACTCATGATTGCTGTCGCCAGACTGGCGATTCTGGTGGGCGTTGCCGGGCTGATTCCGTTTATCGCGGCGATCATCTCACTGCTGGCGATGAAACAGGACAGCGCCCTGATTTTCCAGTATTTCTATATTTACAGCGCCGGCATTCTGGCGTTCATGGCGGGAATTTACTGGCCTCTGGCGATGCAGCTGGACAATCGCTGTTACCCGCTGTCGCCGCTGGTCACCATGTTGCTCAGCCAGCTTTTCTTCGTGTCCGCCGGTCTCGGCCTGTTGCTGCCTGCTGCCGGACAGGCCGTGCTCTTCACCCTGGCCTATCTCGGGCTGTATATCGTGGATGCAAGATGGATGCGGGTTTACTGGCCTGACTGGTATCTGCGCCTGCGGCTGGGGCTGACCTCGGTTGTGGTCCTCTGCCAGCTGGCCGCATGCGCTATTTTCTTCTACGGGTAAATGAAATCCGTGTTGTCGAAACGGCTTTTCAGTTTTCTGATGGCTCCTTTCTCGATCTGGCGGACCCGCTCCCTGCTGATCCCCAGATCATCGGAAATCACCTGAAGCGTCTCCGGCTCCGGCAGACCCAGCCCGAAACGGCGCGACAGCACATCCTGCTCACGCTCATCAAGCTCGGCCAGCAATGCGGCCAGGGTGCGCTTGCGATCACGATCTGCCATATCGTGATCCGGAGCCGACTGCTCACCAGCACTCAAGCTGTCACCAAGGGTGATATCCACGCCTGACGAAACCGGCGAATCCACCGACACTTCAGCAATCGCCAGGGCCCTCAGTTCGCCAATTCTAGACGGCGACACTTCAATTTCTTCTGCCAGTTCTGACTGCGATGGCATCCGCCCCAGGCTCTGATGCAGTGCCAGGGACGCTTTCTGAAGCATCCGTATCTCGTCCACCACATTTTCCGGTGTGTGAACCAGCCGGGTACCCCGTTTCATGCACCGCTTGACCTCCTCACTGATCCACCAGTAGGCGTAGGTGGAGAAACGGAAACCCTTGGTCGGATCGAAACGTTCGACCGCCTTGATCAGACCTACGTTGGCGTCCTGAATAACATCCGTCATCGGGATGCCGCGATTGGCGTACCGTCGGGCAATATGCACGGCCAGGCGCAGATTGCTCTGAATCAGCAAGCGCCGGCTGGCCGATGCCAGATGATAGGCCCGTCGACTGCGGGTCGAGAAGGCACAGGCATCACCCAGGCTGCCAACGACCTCCCGGTACGTCTGCGGGGTGTCGGCAGGCAGTGCCAGATCACGACTGATAACGCGATAACAGAAAGACAGTCGGCGAGAGAGTTTCTTCTCGGCGACATCAGTTAACAGCTGGTAACGGGACGCATCCCTGAAGTAAAGCCCAACAAGGGATTCGGTATCGCCGGGGTGGGCTTGGGTCGGAGACGGTCCCAGGCTTTGCAGTTCACTCATAGCTCAGGTTCCGGTCACGTATCTGATTGAAAATACGCAAACGGACCTGAGCTGGATTGCTTTGGCGGGGGCCGCGATCACGCAGCTACGATAGCATACTCATGATTGTGGGGCTCAATCAGAACGCCATGGAGTGCCACTATGGCCTTCTCATAGTCGTCCTCGTCGATCACAAACTGCATGTCCACCTGACGCATGCACTGGTGCATGGCCAGAATGCTGATGCTTTCATCCGCCAGCGACTTGACCGAACGGGCCAGGATGCCCGGCACCTTCATATCGCTGCCAATGGCTGATACCAGCGCGACCTTGCGGGTACTGAGCTCGGCGTTGGGGAACTCTTCCTGCAGCGCCTTGACCACGCGTTTCACATGCTTCAGCGTGCTGCCCACGTAATGGGTGATGGTGTTGGCGTTGGTGTCCTTAGCCATGAAACGCACCTTGAAGCGGCTGAGCACATCCAGGATGCGACGGTCGGAACCGGGCTCGCCCTGCATATTCTGGTCAAATACTTCGATCGCGAATACACCCTTGGCGCCGGCAATGATTTCTACCTGTGGCACTTCACTGACGTAATCGCCGGTGATCAGCGTGCCGGTGTGTTCCGGCTCAAAGGTATTCATCACCCGCAGCGGCGTTTCGTTCTGGCGCAGGCCCTTTCCGGCCTTCGGATGAATCGCTTCCATACCCAGGTTGGCCAGCTGGTCCGCCACGTCGTAATTGGTACGACCCAGGGGCACAACCTTGTCGGCCCCGACAATTTTCGGATCGGCGGAACTCAGGTGATATTCCTTGTGAATGATGGCTTCGCGGGCATCCGTGATGACAGCAACGCGACTGAAAGTCATCTCGCTGTAGCCCCGGTCAAATGTGCGCATCAAGCCTTCACGGCACTGGGCGTAGCCGGTGACGATGGGCAGTTCGCGAGTCAGATCCACCGCGTCGAAAGCCTGCTTCAGCTTTTCATCCAGCGGCAGCAGTTCCGAATCGCGCCAGCCGGTCAGGTCCACAAACCGTGCATTGACACCTTCCTGCTGTAATTTGAGCGCCGTATTGAAGGCACTGTGGGCTTCGCCGATGCCCGCCAGCATTTCACGCACGGTCAGTAGGTGTTCTTCAAGCTGGAACTGGCCGTAGGAGCACAGACGCTGAAGGTCGATCAGACACCCGCGAACGCCCTCGATGCGATCGGTGATGAACTGATCCGCCTGCTGCTTGAGCATCGGGTCGGGGAAGAGTTCAGCGTTTTTATCGGTGAGGAACTTGACCAGCTTGGTCAGGTCATCGCCCCAGGCCCAGTCGGATTCCGCATCGGCGAACAGGGCATAAACCCCGGGCTCGCCGGTTTTCTTGTGCTCCAGCAGTTCATCGGTAACACCGCCGTAGGCGGATACCACAAAGATACGCTGGTAAAGGTCGTCTTTTTCACGGTTACCGATGATGATGTTGTCGCGGACGGCCTCGTAATCACTCATTGAGGTGCCGCCGATTTTCTCCACGGTGTGCTGTTTGCTACTCATAATCTGTCCATCAATCTTGTTGCAGAATGGGTGAATTCATTCATGCCTGCCGGGTAAATGGCCCAATCCTCAGCAGAAATTCGGAATCGTGTTGACCGCCAAAATGAACGCCTTTCTCAAAGTGCTCGTGGTAGGTCAGTTCAGCCCCCATATCCTTTGCAAATGAGCGGAAGAGCGCCCAGGACGCTTCGTTGTCTTGGGTAATGGTGGTTTCCATGTGGGTCACATTCCTGCAGGCGTCACGGGCGACAATGTCTTTGAGCATGCGTTTCGCCAACCCCGCGCCACGACCCTTCTCGTGTACCGCAACCTGCCAGACAAACACTGTCTCAGGCTGTTCTGGCGGAATGTACCCGGAAATGAAACCGACCAGATCTCCATCCTTTTCTGCAGCAACGCCAGTCGCGGCAAAATGGCTGCACTGCAACAGGTTGCAGTAGATAGAATTGGGATCGAGTGGCGGGCACTCAGCCACTAGCTGGTGCAGTCTGTAGCCATCGTCTTTCACCGGCGGGCGAAGCACAATGGCGGTGGAATTCGCGCTGTCTGAGGTCATGATGTGAGAGTTTCGCTTGAAAAGTTAGGCAGTGAATTATATAGACCACAAAATATTTATCAAGTTGTGGGCCCGCCTGGCCCGGCAACCGAACCGTCCCGACAGCCTTCAGAATAGCCCCTCTGCGATGGTTTGTCAGCGCCCCCGTTAGTCAGCTTTGGCGAGGAAAAACCACGTCCGTCGCCTGAACCGACGTGCCCGTCACCAGCCGTCTGCGATAGGATTCTGCAGCAGCAGAGCCGGGGGGCCATAGCCGGTCAAAGTCCGCCAGCCAGGCCTGGTTATCAAACGCCACGGGCTGCAGCGACACGCTGACGTTGCCCGATTTGAAAGACGCCACTGACAGACCGGATTCTTCGCCTGCCGCGATCCGGGTAATCAGCCCGCGGGCATCGCCAACAAGGTTTCCCATACCCGCCGAGCCGTTGTTTGCCACCAAGCGCAGGCGCCCTGCGACCTGCCCTGACCAGAGCACCGGCAGACAGGTATGGGTGCAGGCAATCACGTCTGCCCCACAATGGCCGAACCAGTCTCGCACTGCCGTTTCGTTTCCGCCCTCAAAGGCTTCGTAAGCCAGGCCCCAGCCCGCCAGGGACTCAGGATCACCGTGCAGCACCAAAACCTTTAGGCCTCCAAACATCAAGCACCGGAATCGCGGCAGAGCATTCAATCGTTCCTGAATATCCGGATGCCCGACGGCGATGCCCTGAAGGCGCTCCATGATGGCGTTGGAGCGCTCCACCACGCCCTGGTCGACAAAGTCCGGGTAGGCGCAGCCACAGCCCGCACCATCATTCGGATTCGCCAGCTCATAGTCCACATTACCCAGGCTGGCAGTGTGTTTCAGAACCCGTTCATTCATGCTTCGGAACAGGCTGTCACTGGCGTTAAACCAGTTGAAGTCACCGTTGAACACCAGTGCCACCGAGCGGCCGTTGCGCTCCTCCTCCGCAGCCATCCGTTCGATTTCATCCAGCGAGTAGGGGTTTCCGTAGAGCCCTCCGATCACATAAAGCACATCCGCATCCACCCGCTCAGGCTCGGCGCACAGGTCCTCAGGCCGGTAGCGATAGGCGAGCGGGCAATTGCGGCCTTCAGTCATGGTCACGCCTCACCGGCGGCCAGTGAGCGCCCGGACAGCAGCCTCAGCGCCAGGGGCAGGAAGAACAGGGCAGTGCAGATCAGGAAGCCGTAGGCATTAGTGCCCAACAGTAGCGCATAGGCGCCATCGCCAATGGCCCAACTGTCCGGAATCAGCCCCGCCGACAGTAGAATACCCAGGCCCAGCCCGGTCCAGAAACTCAGGTGAAAGCTCCACGGCGACCAGCGGGTAAAACCATAGAATAGAAACACCGGCGCCAGCCCCATCACCATGGTGCCGGAAATGGTTGTGGCCAGAAGAATGTCGGTGCCGGCAAACATCGGGATATTTCCCAGGAAGGCAAAGATGATCATGATCACCGCTCCCACACGCACACTCGGCAACCGGTCCTTCGCCCGCCTCGCCAAACGCGGCAGATCCACCGCCAGGGACTTGGCCAGGGAACTGAAGGTGGAGTCCAGGGTAGATCCCGCGGATGTCATCATGATGACGCTCATAAAGAACAGCGCCGCCAGCCCCAGAGACTGACCAACCGCCGCCGGCGCATTGCCCATGGCCTCGATACCGTTCAGCCGCGCGTGCACACCCACCAGACTGAAGATAAACACCGCCACAAAGCCCAGCAGACCGGCGACCACAAAACTCTTTAGCATGGTCTTCTCTTTGTTCACAAAACCCCGGTCCGTGAGCACCGGATCGTGGAAAGGGTAACTGAACATCTGCAGCAGGGCGACCAGCAACAGATCAAAACCGGCGTTTAACTTGAACTCGCCGTTGGTCAGCAGGGCGCTGGTGTCGTTGGCCGGAATAATCAGGAACAGCACCGCCCCCACAAAGAACACGAACACGAAGGTCTGGATCACATCGGTAAAAATCGACGACCGCAGCCCGCCTTTCAGACTGTAGGCCAGGGTGAACATGGTAAACAGCATGGCTGCAGTCCAGTATTCCCACTCGCCGGGCAGCCCGAAATAGCCACCCACCACCGCGGTGTTACTCCACACCTCGTTATAAAGCCGAATCAGAATCGCCGCCGCAAACGCCAGACTGGCCAGCCGGCCAAAGCGTGAGGTCAGAAATTCCTGCAGGCTGCGGGCGCCAGTCTGGGTACGAATCAGGTAGATGATGTAACCCGCCACCGGAATCGACAGCCAGTAACTGGCATAAGCCAGGCCGCCAGTCACCCCGTAAGCCGCGCCCAGGTTAGCGGCATTGGTCACCGACTTGGCAAAAATCCAGCTGATAAAAATACTGGCAGTGAGTGACCACTGACCCACCGGGTTGCCCTGATCATCCGCGCCCTTGTAAAAGGAATTTGCGTTCTTGCTCTTGGGCGACAGCACATACATCACCACCCCATAAACCACCAGGAATCCCCAGAACAGGGTTGCTTCTGTGAAGTTCATTCTTTGTCTTGTCCTCGTTCTTTTTGTCCGGGGCCTGGTTTGGTTGCTGCTGGTTTGGGAGTTATCGGCGCCGGCGGGCAGGGGTTCAGAAAAACGCCCGTAAATACGTCCCTGTAGGGCTCGATCGCGCCATCCCTGGCGCTCAACGTTTTCTGAACCCCTGCCCACCGTCCCCTTGTTTCAATTCCCGCTATGCCGTCCCCGACTCCGTACGCGTCGTCAAAAGTCTTTATCTTTACCCTTCGCCAGCGAATTGCAGTGGCTACCCCCATGCCGCCAACTCCCAGCAACCAGTCCTACAACCGAAGGCAACTCCAAAATCAAGACGGAGCCGAACAACTAGCCCCAAACCGGTAACAGGCAAAACACCGGTGATGCCGCAACATGATGCGCTCATCCATGCTTTCCGCCAGCGTCCCGCCCAGATCATACTGCGGGTCGTCGTCCACCAGCGTGCAGGCATAGACCCGCACTTTGTCATCCCTCTTCACCAGCATCCGCGTGTAAGTGCACATAAAATGCGACCGCGCTTCTTTAGTCGGGTACTTTTCCATGCAGTTTTCGGTGATCTCCGGGCTACCGTCTTCCGAGCCGGGTGTGCCCAGGTCCGGGAAGGCGGTGAAGGCCAGGGTTTCAGGGATGCCCCATTCACGGAAAATCTCCCGGAAAGCTGCTTCAACGTTCGCTGGAATCTCGTCTTCATCGGTCTGGCGGGCGATGGACACCTCAAAACCCTGGTCTACTAGCCAGCGGATACCTTCCAACGCCTTGTTGAAGCTGCCCTCACCACGATCAACGTCATGACGCGCGCGGTCCGGGAAGTCCAGGCTCACCCGCCAGTGAATTGGATAGGGGTTATTCAGCAGCGGCGTCACCTGGTGCTTACGTTTCAGTAGCGGGTCGGTGGCGTTGGTCAGCACGAAGCAGGGGCGGTGCTGGCTGGCGTAATTCAGGATGTTCACAAAATCCCGGATCACGAAGGGCTCACCACCTGTGAAAGAAAACTGTTCCACGCCCATGTCCAGTGCTTCGTGGATGAACGGTTTTACATCGCTCAACTTCATTCCGGGAATGCGACCATCACCCGGGTGTGAGCCTTCCAGGCAAAAAGGACAGGCCAGGTTGCAGGCGGTGCCGGTGTGAATCCATAGCTCTTTCAGCCGGTCGGCATCGATGTAGCCGCGAGGATCGCCGTTGCGGGTGTGGGTCCAGCTGTCGCGGGCCCGGGCTTCCAGCACCTCCACAACGGGAATGCGGTTCTCGGCGGTTTGGGTCTGGGGCATAGCTGCTCCGTGTTCAGGAATCATAGGGTTACTTTACGTTGTCGAATACTTTCCAGCCTTGTCGCCGGAGTTCTTGCCCCGGCGCCAGCCGTGGAGCTTTTCTAACAGGTTCAAAACACCCTGGGGCGCGTGGGCGCGTTTCCACTCGCCGGCGGCGTACTTGGCGGATTCGTTCCAGGTCGGATAGGGGTGGATCGTGCCCAGAATCTTGTTCAGGCCCAGGCCATGCTTCATCGCCAGGGTGAATTCCGCCAGGATTTCCCCACCGTGGGTGCCCACGACCACGGCGCCCAGGATCTTGTCCTTGCCCGGGGGCGTCAGCACCTTGATAAAGCCGTAATCGGCGCTTTCGGCAATGGCACGGTCCAGATCGTCCAGGCCGTAGCGGGTGACTTCATAGGCGATGCCCTTTTCCTTGGCCTCGGCCTCGCTCAGGCCCACACGGCCCACTTCCGGAGAGGTAAAGGTCACCCAGGGCATAACCCGGTAATCCACCTTGAAGCGCTTGAACTGACCGAACAGGCCGTTCACCGCGGCATACCAGGCCTGATGCGCGGCGGCGTGGGTGAACTGATAGGGGCCAGCCACATCGCCACAGGCAAATACGTTAGGGAAGCGCAGGCTCATGTCTTCCTCTACCGGCACCGTGCCGTTGGGCAGTGGCTCGACGCCGATTTTTTCCAGTCCCAGCCCTTTGGTGTTGGCTGCCCGGCCCACGGCCACGAGAACCTGGTCGAAAGGAATCCGCACCCGCTCGCCGTTGTGGTCGCAGTAGGCGACTTTCTCGCCGTCTTCGATGGCGAACTCGCTGGCGGCGTGGTTCAGGCGCAGGTCGATGCCGTCTTCCCGGAACTGCTTCATCACCACATCAGCCACGTCCGCATCTTCCTTGGCCAGCAAGCGGTCACCCATTTCAACCTGGGTCACCTGGCTGCCAAGGCGCTGGAACGCGTGGGCCAGCTCCGAGCCGATCGGGCCACCTCCAAGCACCAGCAGGCGCCCCGGCTGGGTGTCCAGGGACCAGAGGTTGTCCGAGGTCAGCGGCTCCATGTCCGCCAGGCCGGGAATCGGCGGCACAGCGGGGCGGCCACCGGTGGCCACCACGATGCTGCGGGCGGTCAGGCGCTCGACGCGGCCATCGTTGTGAACCACTTCCAGCTCCCAGGGGGAGACGAAGCTGGCAGTACCAAAGATGCAGTCCACGCCCAGTTTGCGATAGCGCTCCGGTGAGTCGTGGGGCTCCACTTTCGCCACCACGTCCTGAACGCGCTTCATGATGTTCTTGAACGAGCCCTTGACCGGCACCGACTCCAGGCCATAGCGGTTGGCGTGGCGCAGGGTGTCCGCGGCCTTGGCGCTACGGATCAGGGCCTTGGACGGCACACAGCCGGTGTTGAGGCAGTCGCCGCCCATTTTGTCTTTTTCAATCAGCGCCACCTTCGCCTTCACGGCAGAAGCAATGTAGGCCGACACCAGCCCGGCGGAACCGCCGCCGATGACCAGCAGGTTGTAGTCAAAGGAGTCAGGCTTCTGCCAACCCGCATAGACCCGGCGCTTGCGGATAAAGCCGACGATGAATTTGGCAATCAGCGGGAACAGGCCAAGCAGCGCAAATGACAACAGCAGATCGGCAGACAGAATGTCACCGGTGGATTCAATCTGGGCCAGTTGGGTACCGGCGTTCACATAAACAAACGTGCCCGGCAGCATCGCGGCCCAGCTCACCAACGCATAGGTCTTCAACTTCATGGCCGTCAGGCCCATGGCCAGGTTGATCAGGAAGAACGGAAATACCGGCACCAGCCGCAGCGTTGCCAGGTAAAAGGCGCCATCTTTCTGAATGCCGCGGTCCATTTTGGCGACCGTCTCCCGGTACTTCTCCCGCAGAGTATCCCGCATCAGGAAACGGGCCACCAGGAAGGCCAGGGAAGCGCCAATGGTGGACGCCACGGAAACGGCGATCAAACCAAATACGTTTCCGAAAAACGCACCGCCGGCCAGGGTCATAATGGCGGCCCCGGGCAGTGAAAGCGCAGTGACCAACACGTAAATACCGGCAAATCCCAGCACCGCCACCAGCAGATTCTGGCTGATCCACTGCTCAAGGGAAGCCTGATTCTTCTGCAGGTTTTCCAGAGTCAGTAATTCCGGCCCGCCAAAGCCGATAAACACTGCCACCACGACACCAATAACGGCCAGCAGAATGAGCTTTTTCGAATTCATAACTTAATCCATTAGTTAAAAAAGAAACGGTTCGCTCTGAAAGACACCCACAGACGCTGAATGTTACACCGACTTCTGATTAAAATTCTTGAACGCTTACTCATAAAACCAGTAAGCACCCATGCAAGACATGGACATACCATCTGATAGCCGGCCCTTGATGTCCAATAACATCTTTATCACAGAGCTCTAATAACTGTGTCCCAGGAGGAACATACGGAATGGGAACCGCAACACATCAGTCTGATTCGGATCGACAGATTCTTCTGATTTAGCCCTGACGGCATCAGGCAATCTGCTTTATCCTTCTGCAACTCCTAGTCGAATCCCTGGACCCCGTTAAGGTGACTGAATGAAACTCAGAATTGCCATAGTCCTGCTGGTAGTTCTCGCCCTGGCGGGCGCCTGGTGGTTATTGCAGATACTGGGGATGCCGCCGGAGCTGTCGCCGGGGTCACTGGCTAACTGGCTTAAAAGCCAGGGCACGACAGGGCCACTGTTGTTGATGCTGCTGATGATCATCGCGGTGGTAGTGGGCCCGATTCCTACCCTGCCAGTCAGCGCAACGGCGGGCCTGGCCTTTGGTGTGCTTAAGGGGACGGCTATCGCGGCAACCGGCGCCCTGATCGGCGCCATGGCGGCCTTCTGGATTGCGCGTTGCCTGGGGCGGGAAGCCATATGCCAGCGCTTCCCCGACAATCCGGTACTGGCAAGGAACGGCTCCCAGCGATTTTTGACCCTGACCATTCTGATCACCCGGCTGGTGCCGGTGTTTTCTTTCGCCCTGATCAGCTACGCCGCCGGCGTCACTGCCATCCATGCCTGGCGTTTCGCCCTGGCCACGCTGATTGGCATGCTCCCGATGACGTTAGTGTTTGCCGGTCTTGGCAATACCTTTGAGCTGAATCCGGTGCTGACGGTGATCGCTGGGCTCGCGATTCTGGCGGTGATGGTCTGGCTGCCCTGGTCCCTCAGCCGCCATCCTGATTCCCGTCTCGCCCGCTGGCTCAGGCTTCAATAATCCGGCATGCCACGCTCAGGAAACATCCCTATCAAAGCGGCTGTCTCGATGTCCGGATCTGACTGAGCTCGTGATGGTAATCACGCGTACACTTCCTGAGATTCAACCAAGAACCCAACAAGCGAGGAGTCCCGATGACCAGCAATCTGCCCAGCGAGAGAAAACCCGCCATCATCGCGGCTCTGGCCGGCGGCTGGGTTGCGGATGCGGCCAGTCTTGGTCTGCACTGGCTCTACAATAGCCCGCGCATTCTGGAAGTGGGCGGCGAAACGCCGGAATTCCTGCCGCCAAAAGCCGATTACTTTGACGGCGTCTTCGGCTATTTCGCCCACGAAGGCAAACAGTCCGGTGATGTCAGCCACTACGGCGCAGCGACCGGTGTGCTGATCGACAGCCTGCTGGCAAGCCAGCGCGAGCTAGATATCCGCGATTACCAGCGGCGCTTCCGCAGTTTCTTTGGCCCTGGTGGCCAGTGGGTCGGCTTTCTGGACAACCCCACGCGGATTACCCTGAACAACCTCAACAGCATTGAGCAGAACGCCATAGACCAGGCCCTGGCCACCGCGCCCACCGAACTGACCGACCGGCAACAGCGCGTGCTGGTACAGAAGGTGATGCCCTACACTCGTCGACTCAGCGGCGACCAACTGGCGGATCCGGTTCGACGGGCAATTGATCTGACCTATCACGAAACCGAGATTCAGGAAGCGGGTGTGCACATCGCCAGAGCCATCGACCAGCATCTGCACCCCGAAAGCGGCGCCGATGACCTGCAGCTTCCAGCGGTCTCAAAAGTGGCACCACTGGTTGCCCGATACTGCGGAAGCGACCAGTTACTGGAAAAGGTGGAAGCAGCCGTTCGTGTTACCAATCACAATGACGAAGCAGTCGCCTGGGCAAAATGCGCGGCCACGCTTCTGGACCAGCTTTTCCAGGGCAAGCCTGTGGAAGGAGCCTTGCAGGCCGCCAAAGCGTTTGCACCGAATCAGGAGAGTCTGGACAAAGCCATGTCAGGCGCCTCACTGGATGCCGTGAGCGCCGGCGACGATTTCGGTCGCACCTGCTACCTGCATGAAGCCATGCCGGTGATCTTTCACATCGTCAACCATGCTGACAGCTACACCAGGGCGGTTCGCGCCAACATTCACTGTGGCGGCGATTCCTGCGGTCGCAGCTGGGTTATCGGCCCTGCCATGGCGGCAATTCATGGGGTTGGAGACGAGAAGGGTATCCCGTTAAGTTGGTTGGCCCGGGTGAGGGGGGGAGCTACCCGTCTTGCAGAAGCAGAAGCTCTAGTGAAAGGAACCTGGGCAACCGATTAACCGAATACTCAGTTAACCGGCTGCCCCGCGCCCTGAACTCAGCGCCATCCAACGCGGTCGAAAATACGAACCGCTTCAGGGTTGTTCTCGCCCAGAACGCTGACGTTGATGTCGTCAATGTTCAGGTTACCCCAGGAGTCCAGTACCGGATTCTTGAGCACACCCTCTACCGCGGGGAACTCGTGGTTGCTACCGGCGAAGACTTCCTGGGCGGTATCCGATGCCAGGAATTCCAGGAAGCGTACGGCGTTATCGCGGTTGGGGGCATTTGCAGCCACACCGGCACCACCAATGTTGGCGTGTACGCCACGCTCGGCCTGGTTCGGGAATATAATGCCAACTTTACGGGCAACCTCGCGGTCGGCCTCGTCGTCGGAATTCAGCAGGCGCGCATAGTAGTAATGGTTACCAACCGCCAGGTTACATTCCCCTGCGGCGACGGCGCGAATCTGGTCGGTGTCACCGCCCTGGGGATCCCGCGCCATGTTATCGACAACGCCCTGGGCCCATTCCTGGGCACCGTCCTCTCCGTGGTACTCAACCAGGCTGGCCAGCAGGGACTGGTTGTAGATGTTGTTGGACGACCGGATACAGATCTCTCCTTTGAACTCTGACTTGGCCAGATCTTCATAGGTGCTGATCCGGGAGGGGTCGAAGTCCGAGCGATCGTAGTAGATAACCCGCAGGCGCTGGCTGAATCCGAACCAGTGTCCTTCCGGATGGCGCAGGGAGTCCGGCAGACGGCTGTTCAGCGTTTCGGACTCTACCGGCTGGAAGATGCCTTCCTGGTCGGCGCGCCAGAGATTGCCCGCGTCCACCGTGATCAGGACATCCGCCGGGCTGGCAACGCCTTCGCGCTTGATCCGCTCAATCAGCGCATCTGACTTGCCTTCAATCAGGTTGACCTCGATGCCAGTCTCCTCGGTGAAAGCGTCGTAGATCGCCTGGTCTGAATCATAATGGCGGGCGGAATAAAGGTTCACTTCGTTCGCAGCAACGCTGGTAGCTGCCATGGATGCGGCCAGTGCGGTAACGGCCAACTTTCCCTTGATGGTTATCACAGTACTGATCTCCTAAAGTAATTCAGAGTGTTATTGATAACGATTTACATTCAGGCCTAAGTTAAACCCGCCTCGCATTGATGTCAACGAATGGAAATCAATCTTTTTTAGGTTTAGAGTACAGGTTGACGATCAGTGAGCCGGCCTTCCGGTGCGCTGACCACTTTTGTGTGGAGATTCGGACGACCGCTATGGGCGCATATCAGCAACAGTCAGTCGACAACCTGGCTCTGGACACCAATCCGGATGACCTCTCCCTGGTGCTGGATCATGTGCACTGCCGATTTGACCGGCACCAGGCGGTCAACGACATCAGCCTGGAAATCAGGCCAGGAGAAGTAGTCTGCCTGCTGGGTCCGTCCGGGTGCGGGAAAACAACGCTGCTGAGAATCGCCGCGGGCCTTCAGATACCGTCGGCGGGCCGCGTGTTTCTGGGGGGCAATCTGGTTTCTGCGGCAGACGGGCTGCACTGGCCGCCGGAGCGGCGAAACCTGGGCCTGGCGTTTCAGGAATCCGCGCTTTTCCCGCATCTGACGGTGCTTGAAAACGTCTGCTTCGGCATCAAATCCCTGCCCCGCGGCAAACGCAGGTCTCATGCACTCGATCTGCTGGAACGGCTGGGGATGGCCGGGTCGGCCAAGGTCTACCCGCACACGCTCTCAGGCGGACAGCAGCAGCGTGTCGCGCTGGCACGGGCATTGGCGCCGTCGCCAAACGTGATGCTGCTGGATGAACCTTTCTCCAGCCTGGATGCCCGCCTGCGGGACCAGATCCGCGACGACACCCTGCACGTGCTCAAAGAACTGGGCACAGCCACCCTTCTGGTCACCCACGACCCGGAAGAAGCCATGTTCATGGCTGACCGCATCGCGCTGATGCGGGAAGGGCAAATCGTGCAGACCGGCACGCCAACGGACCTCTATTGCAACCCGGTTGATCCATTCGTCGTGAGATTTTTCGGCCAGGTGAACGAGTGCACCGCCAAGGTGAAAAACGGCTCTGTCACAACGCCGCTCGGCGAGCTGGACGCCAGCAATTTTCCAGAAGACAGCACCGTGCAGGTACTAATTCGCCCTGAGGCCGTCAAGGTCCGGCCGCTGGAAGACAACGCAGATAATGCCAACGCCAGCCATGTCCAGGTTTCACGGCTGCTCGGTTCGACCAGCCTGGTTCACATCTGCGCCCACGGTGAAGAAGATCAGGAAATGCATCTGCATGCCCGGGTTCCCGGTGTGTTCCTCCCCAGGGAGGGACAGCCAGTGTCACTGAGCCTGGACATGTCCCAGGTCTTCCTGTTCCGGCAGTAAGCGGCAGGGTGTTACCCGTTCTGGCTGCGCTTGCGGCTGCCCGGGCGGGAGTTGCGCATGGCCAGGCTGAGAATGACAACAGGAATGATACCTACCGCCACAATGAACAGCGATGACGTTGCAGATTCCGCCAGCCGCTCGTCGGATGCCAGGCTGTAGGCCCTGACTGCCAGAGTGTCGAAGTTGAAGGGCCGCAATATAATGGTCGCCGGCAGCTCTTTCATCACGTCAACAAACACCAGAATACCCGCCGCCAGAAGGCTGCCGCGCATGATTGGCGTATGAACTCTGCGCAAAGCTCCGCCGGCCGTCTGGCCCAGTGTTCTTGCGGCAGCATCCATTGACGGTGTGACCTTGCCAAGGCTTGCCTCGACGGTATTGAAAGACACCGCAAGAAAACGGACCGTGTAGGCGTAAATCAGGACGAAGGCGGTCCCGCTGAACACCAGCCCCACCAGAAATCCATAGTTGTCCCTCAGGAAAAGGTTCAGCCGCTGATCCAGCCAGGCCAGCGGTATCATGATGCCAACCGCAACCACCGAGCCCGGGATCGCATACCCCATGGCCGCAACCCGGTTGGCGCTCCTGATCCAGGGACTGCCGTTCAGCCTGGCACTGTAGCTGAGCAGCACCGCCAGCAAAACCGCGACCAGGGCGGCACCGGCTGCCAGCATCAGGCTGTTGAAGGCAAAGCCAAGAAACTGTTCCCCAAACAGAGGATCGCCGGTAGTGATGGCCATCTCCAGCAGGATCAGCGCCGGAAAAATAAAGCCGATCAGGATGGGCAGAAAACAGGCAAGGAACGCCAACGCAGCGCTGCCGGAACCCAAGCGGTATTGGGGCAGTGGCTGATAGCTGGCGGAAGCGTGATAACGCTTGCCGCCCCGGGAAGCGCGCTCCAGCAGGACCACAATAAACACAAACACCAGCAGGCAGGCCGCAAGCTGGGCGGCAGCAACCTGTTCTCCAAGCCCGAACCAGGTTCGGTAAATCCCCGTAGTAAACGTATCAACGCCGAAAAACTGGACGGCGCCGAACTCGTTCAGCGTCTCCATCAGCACCAGGGAAACCCCGCCGATAACCGCAGGGCGAGCCAGGGGCAAGGCCACACGCCTGAACATCCGCCACGGCCCCAGCCCCAGGGTGCGGCCCACGTCCAGCGCGCTGACCGACTGCTCCATGAACGAAGCCCGGGCCAGTAGGTAAACATAGGGGTAAAGAACCATGGTAATCAGCAGGGAAGCCCCGCCCAGAGAACGGACTTCCGGGAAATAGTAGTCACCGCTGCCCTGCCAGCCAAACCACTCCCTCAGCATGCTCTGCAAGGGCCCGGCGTACTGCAGAAAATCGGTGTAGGCATAGGCAATCACATAGGTTGGTACCGCCAGTGGAAGCAGAAGCGCCCATTCAAAAATCCGCTTGCCCGGGAACCGGCACATCACAACCAGCCAGGCACAGGCCGTCCCAATCAGGGTGGTACCCAGGGCAACCGAAACGCTGAGTACCACCGTATTGGACAGATACCGACCCAACACGGTACTGGCCAGGTGAGACCAGACATCGCCGGACGGGAAGAACACATGGGCAAGAATCACAATCACTGGCATAGCGACCAGCAACGCGATCACAAAGGTGCTGAATGCCCAGACAGACGGGCGCCGGATGCGCAGGCCTCTGGCAGATGAACGGGGCTGCATAGCGGGCAGGACGCTCTCCTGATGATTCGAATGTTTGGCCATGCAGAAACGTGACTCCGCAAAAGTCAGACATTATAGAGAAATGGAGAGCGTAATAATAATAGGTTCGCTTACGGATTACCCCTGTTTGCGGCTGGCGATGGTCTAGCGCAGATCCGGGTTCAGCGTGTAGGTGCCGGTCACCCGCGCGCTGGCCAGCACATGGCCTGCCATCGCTTCGCGCACGGCGGCGCCGTCAAATTCGCCGCTCAGGCCCAGGCTTTCCACGTCCAGGGCATGCACTTCGTAATGGTAGTGGTGGATAATTTCGTCGTTCCAGGGTGGGCAGGGGCCGTCGTAACCGCCGTAGGTGCCCGCCATGTCCGGATTGCCTGCCAGGAACTGGGTGAAATTGTTCACCCCACGAATGCCGACCGGGCCGGGGCCAGGCTCTTTGCCTTTGGGAATCACGCCGTCGCTGTCCACGCCCTCGGGGACACGGGAGCTACTTGCGGGCAGATCCACCAGCAACCAGTGGAAGAAGTCCACCCTCGGAATATCCTTGGACACCACTTTGCCTTCCTGGTTCGCATCATCAGCAATACTGGGGACATCGGGATCAAACATCATGACCACAAAGCTTTTGGTGCCTTCCGGAACCTTGTCCCAGGTTACTTCCGGGTTCTTGTTGGGGCCGAAGCTCATATGGTCCTGTTCGTTGTAGACCCCGAAAGCAAACTCTTCCGGGATTGGCTGGCCGTCTTCAATTCCTCGAACATTGATTTCCACGTTACGGGTCTCCTGAAACCTGAATGGTTTTTACTGGGCTGATACCATGGTTTTAACAGCGGCATCATGGGTATGTCCAGAAGGACCAAAGGAGCAGTATGAGCAACCACAGATCCGGCAAGCCGGAAAACCCGGGCAACAAGCAGGACGAAGACGCAGTCGCCTTCCTGCAGGGACTGTTCGAACTGGCCCGCAACGGCGGCACCGGGCCGCTTAACGTGATGCTGGATGCCGGGGTACCGGTGGACATCCGCACCAGCGCCGGTGACAGTCTGTTAATGCTGGCCTGTCGGAACGGTCATAAAGACACCGCAGAAATGCTGCTGGAGCGCGGCGCCGACCCCAATGCCTGCAACCATCAGTCCGAAACACCCTTGATGGTCGCGACCATCGCCGAGCACACGGAACTGGTCGACTGCCTGCTGGAGGCAGGGGCAGAGCAGTGATTACATGACGATCTGAAGCACCCGTTCCAGTCGGGTCAGGCGCACATCAACCGTGACGGTCAATGTTTCCAGCTGCGCCGCTTTTTCCCGCCCTTCAGCCGGAGCGCGAAAGAAATGCGGTGTCATCGCCAGCAGATCGGCGATTGCAGCCGGGCTTTCAAGGGTCAGAGGGAAACGCAGGGTGTCTGTTGCCGCCATCGAAAAGCCGTCCGGGGCCTCGGCCTCGGGCGGTTTTTCAGGTTTCAGCGACGGGTAGATAATCTCACGCAGTTCCCGCAGATGGTCGGGACCGGCGTCGGCTTTCACCAGCAGGCCGCCAGGTTTCAGCACCCGGGCGAATTCACTGTAAACCGGGAAACCGAACACGCACATTACCCGATCCAGGCTGCCCGGCAGAACCGGCAGGCTGGCATTGCTGCCCACGACCCAGCGCGGACGTTTGTCCTGCTTTGCCGCGGCCAGGGTCGCCCATTTGGAAATATCCAGCCCGATCACTTCCAGACCCAGCCCCTGGTCGCGACTGGCAGCCGCCAGCTGCCGCAGGTAATAACCTTCACCACACCCCGCATCCAGGCAGGACAGCGCGGTGGATTCATCGGCCGCATCCTTCAAAACGGCTCTGCTGATGGCATCCGCTACCGGCCGGTAATAGCCGGCATTGAGGAATCGCTGGCGGGCGGCCACCATTTCTTTGCTGTCCCCCGGGTGCCGGGAACGTTTATTCTGCACCGGCAGCAGGTTGATATAGCCCTGGCGGGCCACGTCAAAGCTGTGCCCGGCCTGGCAGCGCCAGCTTGCCGAATCAGGCTTCAGGGGATTGCCGTCCAGAGGGCAGGCAAGGGCAGAAAAGGGCTCGACGCTCATCGCACACTCCACACTTACCGGAGACACTGGCATTGAAAGGCAACATTATTCACTTTGCCCGGGATGATCTTGGCGGCATTCTGGTGATCGATTATCGCAAGCATCGGGTGATGACCTTCGATTCGGTGTTTGAGCAGAGCAAGATCGCCCGGCGCCATCCCCACTTGCCGGTGCACGAATACAACCGCGCCATGCTGCTGCCGGTGGCCTTTGCCAGGCCCGCGCACGCGACCATTCTGGGCCTGGGCGGTGGCGTGATGGCCAACGCGCTTCTGCACCTGTTGCCGGAATGCCGTGTGCACGCGGTAGAGCTGCGGGAAGCGGTGGTCGACGTAGCCCGCGAATACTTTTACCTGTCGGAATCACCGCGCCTGAGCATCACTGTGGAAGACGCCCGCAACGCCATCGAGACCTTACCCGACGGCCAGACCGACCTGATTCTGGCAGACATGTACAACGCCGAGCGAATGAGCCCGACCCAGGTACAGCGGGAGTTTATCAAACAATGCAGTCGGGTTCTGTCGGATCGCGGCTGGATAGCACTTAATTACCATCGAACCCCGGATCTGAACGGTGTGTTTTTCCGGCAGTTGCAAGGTGAGTTCGCGGTGGTGCTGGCTTTCAAGAGCAAAACCAACAACACCGTGATCTACGGCAGCAAACAGACCATCGAGCTTCCCGCCAACAAGGACCCCCGTCTGACGGAACTGGAAAACACATTGCCCATCGACTGGCGGCGGCTGATGGCGAGGGTGATTCGCTTAGGCTGATCAGGCGGTGTGCTTCTTCATAGTGAGCCTCGCACCTATTATTGAATATTTGCTCAAGTTATCATTACGCATTCAGGATTTGCCAACGGCAGGCAGTATCATGGCAAGACAAGCACGCTACGATCGACAGACCGCGCTGGAAAAAGCTGTCTACCTTTTCTGGGAGCGCGGTTATTTTGCAACGTCGATGAAACAGATTGAGCAGGCGCTGGACATGCGCCCCGGCAGTATTTATGCCACCTTCGGCAGCAAGGACAAACTGTTCAGTGAGGCGTTAAACGCCTACGTGGCCAGGGGCAACACGGTACTGGGTGGACTGCTGAACCAACCGGGCCCGATCATTGATGCGCTGCAGGATTACCTGCGCAACATTGCCATCGCCTGCCATCCGGACAGTTCCGAGCCTTCACGGGCTTGCATGTTGGTAAAAACCCTGCTGGAAGCCAGCTACACTCATAGCAGCATAGCCGATCAGGCCAACGAACTGCTCTATGGCATCGAACAGTCTTTTGCCGCCGCGCTGACCCGGGCCCGTGACCGGGGCGAACTGAAACCGGATACCGATTGCCAGCGCCTGGCCCGGCTGGTTCAGGCCCAGATTATGGGTCTGCGTGCTTTTGCCCAACGTGAAACCAGCGCCGAACAGGTGTCGCAACTGGCCGACGATATGGCCGCATTGCTGGAACCTTACCGGGCCGTTCACTGATTTCCGGCCTTGCACGGCCCTCTTCTTTTTAAAAGGATTCGTCCGTTATGGAAAACCTTCATCACATTGTGGTTGTCGGTGGTGGCGCCGGTGGCCTGGAACTGGTGACCCGGCTTGGAAACAAACTCGGCAAAAAGCGCAAAGCACGCATAACCCTGGTGGATGCCGGGCTGACCCACGTCTGGAAACCCCTGCTTCACGAAGTCGCTTCCGGCTCGCTGGACGCCAGCGCCAACGAGATCAATTACCGGGCCCATGCCAGCAAGCATCACTATGAATTCCAGCTGGGCCGCATGGCCGACCTGGACCAGATCGGCCGCAACGTGATTATTGCGCCCTTTCTGGACCAAGAAGGCAACGAAGTGGTGCCAGAGCGGCGCATTCACTATGACACTCTGGTGATCGCCGTTGGCAGTAACGCCAATGATTTCGGCACCCCGGGTGCCCAGGACCACTGCATCTTTCTGGACAGTCTGCCCCAGGCCCGCCGTTTCCATAACCGGCTGCTGAACGCCTTCCTCAGGAAAAACTACGAGGCCGATTGCGACGCCAGCCACGATCTGCCGATCACCATTATCGGCGCCGGTGCCACTGGCGTGGAGCTGGCCGCCGAACTCCGGCTGGCGTCGCGGGAACTGCCGGTTTACGGCATGAATCATCTGCGCCCGGAAGATATCTCAATCACCGTGATAGAGGCTGCGGACCGTATTCTGCCGGCCCTGCCCCCGCGAATCTCCGCGGCAGCCACCCGGGAGCTGGAGCACCAGAACGTAAAAGTGCTCACCGGCCAGCCGGTTAACGAAATCACCGACTCGACGGTCGTCATGAAAGACGGCACCGAGCTGGATTCCGAGATGACCATATGGGCCGCCGGCATCAAGGCGCCGGAATTTCTGTCGAAACTCGAGGGACTGGACACCAACAAGGGCAATCAGGTCCGTGTCAGACAGACCCTGCAGGCAACCACTTCCGATAACGTTTTCGCGTTTGGCGACTGCGCCGAATGCCCGCAGCCGGATTCGGACATGCCGGTGCCCCCGCGAGCCCAGGCCGCTCATCAGCAGGCGGACACATTGTTCAAAACACTCTGCAACCGCCTGGACGGCAAGGAAGCAGTGCCATTCGTCTATAACGACCATGGCTCGCTGATCAACTTCAGCCGCTACACCACGGTTGGCAATCTGATGGGTAACCTGTCAGGGCGTAGCATGTATATTGAAGGCAAAGTCGCCCGACTGTTCTACACATCGCTTTACCGTATGCATCAGGTTGCCCTTCACGGCATGCTGCGCACGGGCATTATCTGGCTTATGGACCGCATCAGCCGGGCCATGCAGCCGAAGCTGAAACTGCACTGAACGTCGCCGACATGGACGCGACATTAACCCTGATCGGCGCCCTGATGCTGGTGATCAGCATCCTGCTCAGCCCCCTGTCCAGCAGACTGGGGATGCCGGTGCTGCTGATCTTTCTGATTGTCGGCATGATGATGGGCGAAGACGGCCCCGGCGGCCTGCAGTTCGACAATTTCGAACTGGCTTTCACCATCGCCAATCTGGCACTGGGTGTGATTCTGCTGGACGGCGGCATGCGCACCCGGGCCGAAACCTTCCGGGTCGGCCTGCGACCAGCACTGATGCTTGCCAGCCTGGGTGTTTTCCTGACCGCCGCCGGGGCGGGGCTTGTGGCCTGGTGGGTATTTGATCTCAACTGGCTCACAGCGCTGCTTGTCGGCGCGATCATTTCCTCCACCGACGCCGCTGCGGTCTTCTCGCTGCTTCAGGGACGGGGCCTGCACCTGAACGAGCGGGTCAGCGCAACCCTTGAGATCGAGTCCGGCAGCAACGATCCCATGGCCATCTTCCTGACCCTGATGCTGGTCACCATGATCAGTGCCGGGGGCACGTCCGAGGGCTGGGGAGCCCTGTTGATGCTGATCAAACAGTTCGGCATAGGTGGTGTTATCGGCGTGCTGGGCGGGTTCATTGTGGTCAACATGGCCAATCGCTCGCGGCTGACGCCATCGCTTTACCCACTGTTGGTGGTAGCCGGCGGCCTTGCGGTGTTTGCCGGCACCAACGAACTGGGGGGCAGCGGATTTCTGGCGATCTACCTGACCGGCGTGGTGATCGGCAACCAGCCGGTACGAATGATGCCAATGATACTTCAGGTGCATGATGGTCTGGCCTGGCTGGCCCAGCTTTGCCTGTTCCTGATTCTGGGTCTGTTGGTGTCACCGTCAGAACTGCTGCCACTGGCCGGAGGTGGCCTGATACTGGCCTTCGCACTGATCTTTGTCATTCGCCCGTTCGCGGTGATGATGACCCTGTGGCCCTTCGGATTCAATCGCCGGGAACTGGGCTTTATCAGCTGGGTGGGGCTGCGTGGCGCAGTGCCCATCGTACTGGCACTATTTCCGGTCATTGCCGACCTGCCATCAGCCCAGCTTATCTTCCACGTAGCCTTTTTTATCGTGCTCGTGTCACTGATGGTTCAGGGCACCACCATGGCGCCACTGGCGCGCAGGCTCGGACTGGAAGTACCTGCCGGGGAAGAGCCCTATCGAAGGCTGCCTCTGGACGTACCAGCCGCCGGTGACCACGAACTGATGCTGTTCCCCCTCAGGGGCGACCCATGGCAGGCGCCCCGGCCTCTGGGCCAGCTTCGGTTGCCCGACAACACCGCCCTGGCCGGCGTTTTCCGCAAACGGGCCTGTCTGCCCCCCAGTCCGGATATGGACGTGTCTACCGGCGATGTAATTGCGGTCTTCGCAACCCCTGCGATAGTACCTGAACTGGGCCGGGCACTGAGTGGAAGGCACACGCCAACCCATCTTGCGGAACGCGCATTCTTCGGGGATTTTGTGCTCAATGGCGATGCCCTGCTGGGTGATGTGGAACAGGTGTACGGCATAGAGTTCGATGAGTTGCCACCGGAGCTGTCCCTGGCAGAATGTTTTGCCCGCCGGACCCGGGGCCATCCTGTTATCGGTGACAAAGTCGTGCTTGGCCCTGTTACTCTGGTGGCACGGGCAACGGAAGCTGACCGGGTGACCAAAGTTGGCCTGAAAATGGATAGCGGACAAACACCGTAACAAAAACCCCCAGAACGGCAACTCGATCCCACGGCGAGGGTGCTATAACATGGAAAAAATTTAATTTATTAAGATCATGTCAATGAACACTTACAGCGTCACAACCTGCAGATTCTGCTTACCGGGCCGGTGGAAAACGCTGTGGGTCACTTTTGTGCTGCTGCTGATATGTTCCGGCAGCCGTTCTGCGGTTGCCACGGAACTGGCCATGCTGCAATCGCTGACGCCGGAGGAAACCACTGCTGAAGTGAGCGAGGTCGTGGTCAGGAAAAACGAAAGACGTATGTTCCTGATGGCCGGCGACGAGGTGCTGCGCAGCTACCGGATCGGGTTGGGCGACAACCCCTCAGGTCACAAGCTGTACGAAGGCGACGAGCGGACCCCGGAAGGGGAATACACCCTTGACTGGCGCAACGCCAACAGTGATTTTTACAAGTCGATTCATATTTCCTATCCGAATGAGAAAGACCGGGAACTGGCCTCTGCCTGGGGACTCAACCCTGGCGGCAGCATCATGATTCACGGCCTGCCCAATGACGCCGAAGGTATGGAGTTCGCCTATCTTGGGCTGGACTGGACCGATGGATGCATTGCCGTCAGCAACCAGGAAATGGACGAAATCTGGGCGCTGGTCTCCGACGGAACGCCTATCCGTATTTTACCCTGAGCTTTCAGTTCCATTAAGTTGTTGTCATGTGACACGCAATTTTACGTATCCTTAGTTAACATTTTCGCTCAGAGTGTTTTACACTGTTTCACGACTCCGGTGGCTGTTCGCTGTCGGACCCGTGTCGACAGTACGTCTGTATTACCGATGTAACACGGACTTCTGAAAGCAGGAAATAAGACGACCAATAAGGGGAATACCGAATGCGCAAGATTACACTCGCAGGGTTTGCAATGGCTATCGCACTGACCGCAGGTTGTGCGTCAACTGATCAGGGCGCCATTGAAGACGCAAACTCAACTGCAATGTCAGCAGAGCAGACCGCTGATAACGCACTGAATACCGCAAACAGCGCTTCCAGCGCAGCTCGCTCTGCCCAGCAGACAGCTGACGAAGCTCTGGCCAAGGCTGAGGCCGCTATGAAAGCTGCCAACGAAGCCAACGAGCGCGCCAAGCGTATGCTCGAGCGTGCCAGCCAGAAGTAAGGCTGAGCATTGCAACGAAAAGGCCGGCATCTGCCGGCCTTTTTTATTCCTTATCCGGTTTTGGCTTTCCCATGAATGTCGACATCATCTCGATTGGCAGCGGGAAAACGATGGTCGATGAATTGCTGCTACTCATATCCGCCAGCGTCTGCATATAGCGCAGTTGCATGGCGCCTGGATTTGTCGACATAACGTCAGCTGCTTCCACCAGTTTTTTCGATGCCTGCAGCTCGCCCTCAGCGTGAATCACCTTGGCCCGGCGCTCCCGTTCCGCCTCCGCCTGGCGCGCAATTGCCCGTATCATCGATTCATTCAGGTCAACATGCTTGATTTCCACGTTAGCGACCTTGATACCCCACTCTTCGGTCTGGGCATCAATGATTTCCTGAATGTCTGAATTAAGCTTATCCCGCTCTGACAGCATTTCATCCAGATCGTGTTTACCCAGCACCGAGCGCAGGGTTGTCTGGGCCAACTGACTGGTTGCCGAACCGAAGTCTTCGACACGGATGATAGCCCGCTCCGGGTCGACCACCCGGAAATACAGCACCGCATTTACCCGAACCGTCACGTTATCCCTGGAGATCACGTCCTGGCTGGGTACATCCAGGGTAATCACCCGTAGATCCACCCGCACAATCTGTTGAATACCGGGAATCACGACAATCAGGCCGGGACCTTTCACCCCCTGGAACCGGCCCAGGAAGAACACCACACCACGTTCATATTCGGGCAGAATCTTGATGGCTGCGCCCAGAATGAGCAGCAGAACCACCGCTGGGACAATATAGGGAATCAGTTCACCTGGGTTCATAGTGCCTCCTGTCTGGATTTGGCCCTGGTTACAAACACTGTAAGCCCCTTTACGGCGCTTACTTCGAGTTGATCGCCCATATCCACTGGCAGGTCGCTGACGGCATTCCAGCGTTCACCACTGAAGCGAACATGGCCGCGGTAGCGGTCTCCCTCTGGCTGGAAGCTGTCCAGCGCCGTCACCGGCTCATGGGCACTGTTTTCCATGCCACTGACCGGCGGGCGCCGACGCAGACCTACAAAGCGTATCACCGTCCAGAGGATGAACCCGGCAGCCACAACCGCCGTGCCACCAATGGTCGGCAGAGAAATATCCTGGTGGCTGCCGTCCATCAGAATGATCGAGCCGGTGACGAACGCCACGATGCCGCCAATACCCAGAATGCCAAAACTTGGCATGAAGGCCTCGCCGACAATAAAGCCCAGGCCAAGGAGTATCAGCGCCAGGCCGGCGTAGTTCACGGAAAGCACCTGAAAAGCAAACAGGGCAAGCACAAGACAGATGGCGCCAATGACCCCGGGGAAGATTGACCCCGGGTTCGCCAGCTCGAACACAATGCCGTAAAAACCGATGATCATCAGAAAATAGGCGACGTTGGGGTCTGTAATCACTGAAAGCAGTTTGGTGCGCCAGTCCGGGTCGCTCCGCTGCAGCTCAATGTTTTCGGTGTTCAGGGTACGTTCGCCGCCGGCCATCACCACGGTACGTCCGTTAATCTGGGTCATCAGCTCGGGCAGGCTGGCCGCGACGACATCCACCACATTCGATGCCAATGCATCGTCAGCGTTCAGGTTCACCGCCTCGCGAACCGCTTCCTCGGCCCAGTCGGCATTGCGCCCGTGGCGCTCAGCCAGGCCACGGATGTAACTCACCGCGTCCTCCAGCACCTTGCGCTCCATGGCGGTACCGCCCCGGCGTTTTTCGGCATCTTCCCCGGAATCTGGTGCGGCCTGGCTCTGATCACCATCGGTTTGCCCGGGCTGCGAATCGTCCATACCGGGTGCACTCCCCACCTGCACCGGCGTGGCCGAGCCCAGTTGAGTCGCTGGTGCCATGGCCGCAACGTGGCTGCCGTAAAGCATATAGGTACCGGCGCTTGCGGCCCTGGCCCCAGCCGGGGTCACCCAGGTCACTACCGGCACCTCTGACGCCAGCATTTTCTTGATAATGCTCCGCATGGACTCCATCAGACCGCCCGGCGTGTCCAGGCGGACCACCACCAGTTCTGCGCCTTCGGCCTCAGCCTGCTCGATGCCACGAACCAGATAATCCATGGTGGCAGGGCCGATGGCGCCGTTGACGGTCAACACCAGGCCGGCGGGAACATCCTCTTGCTGGGCCTGGGCGCCCTGGTTGAGAGTACCGAGGAAAAGCGTCAACCCGGCAAGGGCAAGAATCAGCCAGAGAACAAGACGCCTCGCGCGTCTGGCCTGAGCTGGCAGGGTGGTGTGATGAAAGGGCATGAATCCTCCCGGCGCGGTTTCCGGTTCCATCCCTGAATCATAGTGGACGGATAAACCAATTACCGCATGTCCGGGAAGACAGTCAAAAACGCGGGAAGTTTCAAGGCTCCCTCAGCGAGCGGTCAGAACCACAACTGCTGGGGGATGCCTTTGCCATCAGGGGTGCTGCGGCCGGGGCTGGCATTTTCATCGGCGACCCGGGTCAGTTGCTCGCCGATCATTCGGGGCAGGCCATCGGCCAGATCCACCGCTTCTTCAATCGCACTGCGCTGTACTTCCACTGCGGGGCGCTGTTCACGGAAGATTTCAACCTTGGCCAAGACTGCCTGCCACAATTCCTCTCGGTCTTCCGCGCTGTAGTCTTCTTCCGGGCGATGAACCTCCAGCCAGACTTCATTGCCACGCATGCCGATCTTCACCGGCTCGCGGATTACCCTGACCGACGTGCCCTTACTGACTTCATAAACGAATCTGGAAATATCTTCGTTATACATCCGGAAGCAGCCGTGACTGACCTGCATGCCAACACCAAAGAGTTTGTTGGTACCGTGAATCAGATACCCACGCTCACTGAGCATCAGTGCATGGGTTCCCAGGGGGTTGCCAGGGCCGGGGGGGATCATCCGCGGCAGATACTCGCCCATGGCTTCGTATTCCGCACGAATGCTTGCAGGTGGGTACCAGGCAGGTGACTCCAGAGCCATGGTCACCTCGGCGTCTGTCAGTGGCGAGGGATTGTCCTCGGTGCCCACACCAACCGGGTAAACCTGTACCCCGCCATCGCTGAAATAGTACAGCCGGTACTCAGCCAGGTTGATCACGATGCCCTTGCGTTCAACGTCGGGCAGCACGTATCGACGGGGTACGGTGATGGCCGTGCCTTCCCCCGGTAGCCAGGGGTCTACATCCGGGTTGGCTTTCACCAGTTCCAGGTAGCCCAGGCTGTTCTGGTTGCCGATGGCGGCAAACGTATCCTCGAATTCAGTGGTCATGACTCCCAGCCGGCCGGCAAGATCGCCTTCAATAGGGAACTTTGGCACGGGAGGGTTCTGCCTGGTTTCCTGTTCTGGCTGACCTATTTCCTCACCCGCAGCCTGGGGCTGAGAGTCTTTCCCAGGCTCAGCCAGCAGCAGCGCCGGAGCCAGCATCAGAAAGCCTGCCACTGACCACGCGATCAAGCATTTACTCGACATACATCCGTTCCAGATACTTCGTCAGGTTATATGATACCGGTCTGCTTACCGGAGGCCTAGGCCCGCATCTTCCAGACCGGGATAGCCGCAATGGCCACAAAGCCTGCCACCAGCCACCAGGCCGAGTGAAAGGCGCCAATGGTGGGTACGCCGCCACTGTGTTCTCCAAATTCTATGGTGAGTGCGACCATATTGACACCAAAAGCGCCGCCAAGTTGCCGGGTAAAGTTAATCGTGCTTGAACCGGCGCCAAGTTCATGGGCCTCCAGCGGGTTCAGTGCCCCGGTCGACAAGGCTGGCAGCATAAAGCCAAGGCCTATCCGGCCGAATACCGTCCAAAGTGCCAGCCAGCCAAACGCCAGGGTGACATCAGACACTGCAAACAGGGTGGCGGACAATGCGAACATTCCGATACCAAACAATACCAGGCTGCGCGCGCTGCGTTTATCCGCCAGCCGGCCCGCAATCGGAAAGGTCATACCCAGAACCAGACCTGCCGGTAACATCAGCAACCCGGCTTCGGTGGCAGAAAAATCCAGAGCCGTCTGCACAAACAGGGGCACGAGATAGGTCGAGCCAAACAGCGCCAGCCCCAGAGCGGCAGCGCCAAGATTGGCGAACAGGAAGCTGCGCCGTCGGAACAGGCCAACGTTCAGTAACGGGTGTGGGGTGCGGCGCTCACGGCGCACAAACAGGGTCAACAGCGACAGCGCGATCATTCCCTCTGCAATCACCCACACACCATCGGCAATGCCATGCTGAAGACGGTTCAGGGCGTCCAGGCTGAGGCTAATGGTCAGGCCCAGAAGAACCAGCCCCGGCAGATCAAACCGGTAGGGTTCAGGACGGGAGGGCGGTAGTGGCAGAAAACGCCAGGCCATGAAGACGCCCAGCAGAGTCACCGGTACCGGCGCGAACATCACGTAACGCCAGTCGAGCTCATCGACCAGAAAGCCCCCAAGTACAGGGCCCAGGGCAGGGGCAAGGATTACCCCCATGCCGTAGATTCCCATGGCCTGCCCCCGACGATCACGAGGGAAGATCCGGAACACCAGATACATGCCCATGGGCTGCATCAGCCCGGCCAGTGCGCCCTGGGCAACCCGCGCCAGAATCAGCAGTTCAGGGCTATTGGCAAATCCGCCAAGCACGGACACCACGCTGAACAGCGCCATCGCCGTACCCAGGGTTTTACGAAGGCCGAAATGGTCCAGCAGCCAACTGCTTGTCAGCATGGTGGTGGTCATGGCGGCAATAAAACCGGTAGCCAGCCAGTGCACCTGGCCCTGACTGATTCCGAACTCGGTCATGATGTCGTGAAGTGCCACGTTGACCACGGTCGCGCTGAGCACCGTCGCCATGGTGCCCAGCATTACTGTGGCAACCGCCAGCCAGCGCCAGCGCTCACCGTATCGGGCCCGCAGGCCCTCTACCGTATTGTCTTTCGCGCTCATGGGCAGGCGATGTCCGGGCCGAGGGTGGAATTTGGAAGTGGTTTACCGCTGTTTTTCGGCGTTATCCAGAATTCTGTGAAAAATCTTGATAGCGTCGGCCATGGCCTCGTCACTGATGCCTTCCAGCATTTCTTCACGCAGCTGTGCGGCACGCTCATTGAGCACGTTCATGAACGAGGTCCCTGCTGCCGTAAGATGCAAACGGCGGGCGCGACGGTCATTGGGGCAAGGACGGCGCTCAATCAGGTTCTGCTGTTCAAGACTGTCAAGCAGCCGCACCAGAGTCGGATTCTCAATGGCCATCAGTCGTGCCAGCTCACGCTGGGTCAGCCCCTCGCCGCCCTGCTGCAGGTACACCATGGTGGTCCACCGGGCCTGTGTGACACCCAGGTCTTTCAGGCGCTCGTCCAGCAGCTTGCGCCAGCGCCGGGTCACCCTGGCAACCGCAAAGGGAAATTCATCTCTCATACGTGAAACTCCAATAAAGAAAGTCACTAATAGTAAGCTAATCATTCCCAGAAAAACAGATTCGATTCCGGAAACAAAGCCGTGATAACCGAGAGAAAATCAGCTGGAAGCGCGCTCTGACTCCGGGTTCTGATCGGAATCCCGGGCGGAGGAAGGCTGAGGAACCTCATGGGATTCATGAAACTCCTCATTTCGTGGGTCGATCTCGGCGAGGGCGGCAGAACTCTCTGGCATCGCAGGAACAAAGTGCTCCTGATCCGCCACGGCAATGTCTACGGTGCTGGCGATCCGGTAACGGGTTGCCACAACCAGCAGAAGCAGAAAGCCGGAGCTTCCGATAAACAGGCCTTCAGGCCCTACAATGGCCACCATCTGTGCCATCACAACCGGGCCGATGACGCTACCGATACCATAACTGAGCAGCAGAGTTGCACTGGCGGCGACAATACGATTGCTTTCCATGCGGTCGTTGGTGATAGCCACTGCAATGGGGTACAGGGTAGCCGACAGCCCGGTGAACAGCGCGACCAGCAAGGTCAGCAGCCACAGCCTCTCGGCTCCGAAAAAGACCACAAGTCCCGACGCTATGGCTGCCGTTGTAGCCACCCAGGACATCACCCTGCGACGATCAAATCGATCACACAGGCGGCCGAGAGGCCAGGCAAGAACCATGGCAGCGATAATCGCACTGGCCATAAACGTGGATACCCTACTGACTTCCAGCCCGACAAGCGTGGCGTAGACCGGGCCCAGGGTGTAGAAGGAGCCGATCAGTACGCCGCAGATCAGAGCGCCGGACACCCCGGTAAATGATTCCCGTGCAAGGGTGAAGACGGATAGGCGCTCAATCACACCGATTTCCGGCGCCTCCATGCGGGTCAGGGCCAGCGGGATCAGGGCAACGGTCAGCAGTACCGCCGCCAGTGAGAATGGAATGAAAGACGATGGCTCACCCACATTGATCAACAACTGCCCGCCCGCGACCGATGAGTAAAAAACAATCTGATAAATCGCAAACAGGGTGCCGCGATTACTGTTGGTGGCACGACTGCTGAACCAGCTTTCAATCACCACCAGCACACTGGCGGCACTGAAGCCGGATAGGCCTCGCAATAACGCCCAGAATGGCTCCGAAACGGCCATGGGGTACAACAGGGAACAGACGGCCGCCATGGCGGCAAACGCGGCGAAGGTACGGATATGGCCGACCCGGCTGATGATACGATGAACGTAAAGCGTGCCCAGCACGAAACCGACGGAATAGCACACCAGAATCCAGCCAATGATGTCTGGCGACACGGATTCAATACTCAGGCGTACGCCCAGCAAGGTCATCAGAAACGCATTGCCGCTGACCAGCAGCACAATGCTGAGAAGTAGGGCAGAAAGCGACGTGACCATACGGGTCATCAGGCGGGCTCCGGAGCTAATTGGCTGTCAGAATTGTCATAAACATAAAGGCAGCGCCGGACGCTGGCCAAACCCGAAATTAAAGCATCAAGGCCAGGCATCCGCCACGTCACCGTGATACGCATTTGCCGAAACTTGAGCTTTTGTGCGTTGGTTAAAAGTTGGCTGATCAGAGTTCTGGATTTAACTTCTTTTTACATTAAGCTGACGTAACAGACCCTTGGGAAGATCGGGGGTAATATAGAGCACTGGACTGCAACCATAATAAACGCAGGTCTTTAAAATGATGTAAGTCATTTAGTGCAACTCACGCTAACCACGAGCGTTTGGCTATGAAAAAAACGGACTGGCCCATTCGCTGGGATCTTTTGCTCCGCTACCGGCTGATAGAAATCATTGCCTTGTGGGAAGGACGACTCACCACAAATCATATCTGCCATAGCTTTGGCATCGGACGCCAGCAAGCTTCTAAAGACATTAACACTTACCTCAGGGAACTGGCACCGGGAAATCTGGTGTACGACCGGCATCTGAAAGGCTATGTGCCTTCTGATAACTTCAAACCCCAGGTTACCACCGGACAGGTATCGGAATACCAGGACCTGCTCGCCCGGCAGGACAGCCTCAGCAACACTTTTGAATCTCTCGATCTGAGTGGTTCAGAGAGCACCATACTCCGGGGACCACAGCGTATTATCCGGCCTGAAGTCATGCGAGCGGTGGTTGCAGCGACCCGCCAGACCAGGTTACTGAAAGCCGAATACGCCTCCCTGAGCCCGGCCCGTACCCAACAACAGACTCTGGAGCCCCACACCCTGGTGTGCGTTGGAAACAGCTGGCACCTGAGGGCCTGGTGCGACAAGAATCGTGAGTTCCGGGACTTTTCACTCAGCCGTTTTCGTGGCACACCCGCTGTGATGCGCCAGAAAAGCCGCAATACCCAGCAGCAGGATGACGACTGGAACCGTCACATCACCATTGTGCTGATGCCTGACAGCCGCCTGAACGCCGACCAGCAGGAAATCATCGCTGCTGATTATGGAATGCAGGACCACCGAATGGAACTCAGCACTCGGGCAGCGCTGGCGCCCTATCTGCTATCCCGCATGGGGCTGGGGCTGGATCATCAGCACCCGGACCCGATGACACAACAGATCGAGCTTGTTAACGAAGAACAGCTAGGCATTGGCGAATCCGCTCGGGAACGGTCGATCAAGGCCGTCGCCGGGCTGAGCTAGCAATCACGGTGCCTCACGGCCTGCTCACCTGGGTCCTGGCCAGCTTGCTGGTGACCCTTTCAGGCACTGCGTTTGCCCGCTGTGGCGCCGATGCCCTGCAGCCGTCCGACGTGCAGGGCACCGGCCAGTCATCACCCCTGGTCGGCCAAACCGTCACGGTGGAAGGCGTTATCACCCAGGATTCCCGTCATCCCGGAGGCTGGCGCGGATTTTACCTGCAGCAGACCGATGCCCGCACTGACCATAACCCGCAAACCTCCGATGCCCTGTTTATCTATACCGACCGGCCTGGCGGGGCAGTCGGCTCGCAGGTCCGGGTTACTGGCCAGGTCAAGGAATACCATGGCCTCACGGAACTTACCCGGGTATCCGATCTGACCGTTTGCGGCGCTGGCAAACTTCCGGTGGCCACACCGGTACAACTGCCCTGGCCGGATCAGCAACCACCGGAACACCTTGAAAACATGAGGGTGACCCTGGCCGAACCACTGACCCTGATCGGACATTATTCCTTCGCCCGCTATGGCGAGTTGATTCTCGCACACAGCTCCCAGACCGTGCCCACTGAGCTTCTGGCGCCCGGCCCCGAGGCCGCCGCGATGGGCCGTAAACAACTACTGAACCGCCTCTATCTCGATGACGGCCAGAGCATCCGCAACCCCAGGCCCCTGCCCTGGCCAGCACCCCGACTGGCGAACGGCGTCCCCTTTCGTGCCGGAGACGCCCTTGGCGCCTTGACCGGCATTCTGGATTTCCGGTTTGGCCACTGGCGTCTGCAGCCCGACCAGAGCCCTGAAATCATTCTGCGAAACCCCCGACCGGATCCGCCACCCAGATCAGATAACACAACCCTGAGGATCGTGACTCTCAATCTGGGGAACTACTTCAACGGCGATGGCAGTGGTGCTGGTTTTGAAGCCAGCCGCGGTGCCCGCAGCAGCGCGCAGCTGGCAACCCAGACTTCCAGGCTGAGAGCAGGCCTGCATGCGCTGGAACCGGACGTGATAGCCGCAGTGGAACTGGAAAACGATGATTACAGCGACACCAGCGCCATTGCCGACCTGGCCGCCGCACTTGGCCCCGAATGGCAATTTGTGGCAACGCCCGGAATCACTGGTACCGATGCCATCCGGACTGACCTGTTTTACCGCGCCGACAGGGTCAGACCCTTGGGGGAGCCCCAGCGATTGACCGATGGACGCTATGGATATCGCGGCCGTCCGCCAGTCGCGCAGGTTTTCCAGCCCATTGCCGGGTCGAACCCCGCCACCGTGAGAATTATCGTACCGCATCTGAAATCAAAGGCTTGCGGCGGCGCCGAGGGCGCCGACAAGGACCAGAACGATGGCCAGGGCTGTTACGCCAGGCGTCGGACTGACAACGCCCGGGCGCTGGCAATCTGGCTGGAATCACTGCCCGAACCAGAGAACGGTACCAACGCATTCGCCGGTAACCTGATCACCGGCGACCTGAACAGCTATGCCCGGGAATGGCCGATACAACAATTGGAAAACGCAGGCCTGATCAATCTTGTCCGCGCGCATCAGGCCTGCACCCCCGACAACTGCCCCGAGACAACTTACCGCTATCAGGGCCGTCAGGGCAGCCTGGATTACGCCATGGGCTCCGAGGCACTGCTGAAACACCTGGTGAGCGCGGGGGCCTGGGCCATCAATGCCGCTGAGTTCCCCGCCATTGGCTATCAGGGCCCCATCCAGTTACCCGCCGGTGTTCCCTGGCGATCTTCGGACCACAATCCTCTCTATATCGATCTGGCGCTTTGATTGGAACGAAAACTGAAACCGGAGCTAGTCTATGCCAATGATTTTGTGCATCTGCAGGGTCAGGCGCCAGCGGGGATTGGCCAGACAATAGTCTGTAGCTTTGCGGGTGTTGCTCTGCTTGACCGGGTCGCTGTCGCCCTCAACCAGCGTTGGGGAGGCCATGGGCGACAGGAAGAAGTGCCTCGCATTCATGTCAGTGAAACGCTCCGGCATCGCCAGCGGTTGCGGGTACACCAGTTTTAGCTCATCGCACTGATCAATCACCACGGGCGCATCGGCTTTGGGGCTGACGCAGAGCCAGTCAATACCGGGGGGCGCCGGCAAAGTGCCGTTGGTTTCAACGCCCACCTCAAAGCCTGAGTCGTGAAAGGCATCGATGAGCGCTTTATCCAGTTGCAGCAAAGGCTCTCCGCCGGTGCATACCACGTAGGGCGCGCCGGGCTGGTCTGGCCACAGATTTCTGATATGCGCCGCCAGCAGGGCCGCCGTTTCGAAGCGGCCGCCGTTCTGGCCATCGGTACCAACGAAATCCGTATCGCAGAAATCGCAGACCGAGCCGGCCCGGTCCTTCTCACGCCCGGTCCAGAGGTTGCACTTGCTGAAGCGGCAGAACACCGCCGCCCGCCCGGCCTGGGCCCCTTCGCCCTGCAGGGTATAGAAAGCTTCCTTTACCCGATACATCAGGCTTCTTCCTCGTAGGGTACCGGGTCTGTCACACCGTTGGTGGCGAAGGCCTCAAGCCGCTCCACGCAGGAACCACAGCGCCCACAGGCCCTTTCCCGGCCGTTGTAGCAGGTCCAGGTCTGGCTGTAATCCAGGCCCAGCCTCAGGCCCTCTGACAGAATATTGCCCTTATCCGACCCCATGAAAGGGGCCTCGATGGCCACCGGCTGGTAATTGGCAACGCGACAGACGGCGTCCATCTTCTCCACAAACTCCGGACGGCAGTCCGGGTAGATGGCGTGGTCACCGCCGTGGGCGCCGTACCAGACGGCGTCGGCCTCTGCGGTCACGGCATAACCCGTAGCCAGGGAGAGCAGGATCATATTGCGGTTGGGCACCACCGTGGCTTTCATACTGTCTTCTTCATAGTGGCCTTCCGGTACCGCCAGTTCCGATGTTAACGCGGAGCCCGCCATCACAGCACCCAGCGAGCGGATATCGACCACCTTGTGGGGCACAGACAGCGCCTTGCAGACCTGCCGTGCGCAGTCCAGTTCGCGCACATGGCGCTGGCCATAATCGAAGGACAGGGCATGCACGTTCAGGCCCTGTGCCAGGGCACGGTGTAGCAGGGTAAAGGAATCCATACCCCCCGAGTAAATCACGACTACAGTTCTGTTCATTATTCGTTCCGGTTATTGCGCATCGTCGGGGCTGCTGAGCCGCTGGTATCATCCGTGGACATATTGTAACAGTGCAATGTCAGGATGGGTTCGCGTCTGGTCAACCGGGCAGTTAAACTCTGTTAACGGCACATCAACCTATAATGACAAAATGACTCGCATTTCCTACCCAGCCTTTATCGATTTCGAGGCCTCGAGCCTGGATCTGATCGCCAGCTACCCGATCGAGGTGGGTATCTGCATGCCCGATGGCAAGCTGCACAGCTGGCTGATTCAGCCCCATGTGCTCTGGCTGGACTGGTCGGAAAGCGCCGAGGAAGTTCACGGTATCTCCCGCGAGACTCTGGTGACAGAAGGCACGCCGATCTCCGAGGTGGTGTCTGCCCTGAATGAACTGCTGACCGGCCAGGTGTTCTGCGATGCCTGGACCTTCGACAGCTTCTGGCTTCACCGCCTGTTCAAAACTGCCAATGTCCGCCCGCGGTTCCAGTTGGAATCCATCTCGACACTGCTGGACTCGGAACAGATTCTTCACTGGTCAGACTTCCGCCAACAGGTCATCGGCAGGCTGGGCCTGCCCGTTCACCGCGCCGCCAACGATGCCATGATCCTTCACAAAACCTGGGAGGAGATTATGGGGCTGGACACCCGGGCGTATTTGTCAAAGCAGTAGATATACCCCCTTGCAAAGATTCCGCCAGTCCATACACTGAGAGTGAAGTCTGAATTCTACCGGGAACAACCCTGATGACGTCTACCAAAATCCATCTTCTGATCATGCCTTCGAACAGCGCCTTTGCCCGGGTGTCTGTGGAGGCACTGGTGATGACTGGCTGACAGTTCCTGATTAATCCCGGGGGCTGATTCAGCGGCCGGGAATGCTTCTCCGAAGACCCCGGCCGCTCAGGCGCCGGGGTTTTCTTTTACAAGGAGAAGATCATGAAGAACACCACGAAAAAACATTCGGTCAAGCATCCGCCGGGAAGCGGTTCGGCACCGATTCGCTGCCCGTCAAAACGCCCGCTGCTGGACGCCATCTGCAAGAAATTCAATCAGCGGGTCGATCTGAACGATGAACAACGAGTGCTGGGACTGTACGAGCGTGGCTGGATCCTGAACGGTGTACTGGCCACCATGAGCGATGCCGAGGCCCGCTATGTCCGGGCGCTGGCTACCCGATACAACTCCTGGATTGCCCGTCAGGTCGCCTGACAACGACAGAAAATGAGCAAGGGCCTGAACCTCAGTGTTTGCGGTTCAGGCCCTTGATCATATCGTTTTCGCCACCGTGAACCATCACATAGTTGTTGACCACGTCGTGAATCTTTTCCTGTGAGTAGGGTTTGACCACGTAGCCATTCGCACCGGCGCTTATCGCCTTCTGGATACTTTCGATGGAGTCATCTGCAGTCACCAGTACGACGTGCTGTTCCGGCCTCGCGGCCTTGAATTCTTCCATCAACTCGTGACCGTTGGCGTCAGGTAGGCCCAGGTCAAGCAGGATGACCTGGAACAGACTTTCAGCGAAGGCCGTGCGCGCGCTGCCCGCGTCAGCATGAGCCAGCACATGGGTGGCGCCGGCGTTGTAGAGCATGTCGACCAGCCGTTCCTGCATGACTGGCTCATCTTCAACCACCAGAATATTCATCTCACTCATAAAACTGACTCCATTGATTTTACTGCCCTCAAACCGGCTCCTGGTGCTTTGGACCTCAGCCCTGATACTTGTCGCCTTCACGGTCACCGCGCCTGGGGATCGCCAGCGGCTCGTTCGGCGGGGCGTCCGATTCGGCAGGCCCGGTGCTGTCAAAACTCTGTTCCGTTGATGGAATCGACAGGACCGTCTCATCTGAACGTGTGAGGATATTACTGATACTGACCGCTGTCGTGTAGAGCGAAATGGCAATAATCAGTAACACCGGCTGCACAAAGGCAATGAACCCGGGCAATTCGCTGCTGCCGGTGATGCTCAGCATCAGAATAATGGCGGGGCCCAGAACCACGAACATGGTCAGGGCAATGAAAAAGACAATCCGCTCCTTGTGTCGGCCAAGGTCACGGTTGGTCACCAGCCCCAGCACAAATTTGCCAATGGCCAGACCAGCCAGAATCGCGGCCGCGATGCTCAGGTCGGCGCGCATCAGCGTCTCGTAGAGCTCGCCATCCCACAACCTTTGCATGCTGATGACCAGAAACGGAAAGAAAACAAACAGAATATCGGCGTAGGTGCCGTACATCATGCTCAGTGACTGTTGCTCGCGCTGGGTTGGCTGTTTACTCATCACTCGGGGTTCCTGTGGTTGAATCCTGCAAAGCCTGGTCGATCATCACGTTCAGAGGTTCCAGTTCGGCGAGAACCTGCGCCCAATCCGGGGAATCCATTTTCAGGCTGGCTTCGAGTTTCCCTGCCTGGCGTGTCATCTCCGGGTAGCCCATGGCCCCGGCGGTGCCCTTGATCTGATGGGCTTCGAATTTCAGGGTATCGCGGTTCCGTTCGGCACCGGCGCGGCTCATGGCAGCTTTCCGCGCGCCCAGTCCATCCAGAAACTGCGCCACCAGATGGGCCATTTCGTTGTCCTTGAGATCCGCCCCCCGTTCTTCCGGTTGCCCGCCATCCGCCGGCAGATACCGTCTCAGGGTCGCCAGCAAGTGATCTCGGTCAATAGGCTTGTTCAGCACTCCGTCGCAACCGGCCGCCAGAAGATCGTCGTTCTCGGACTGATCACCGGCTGTGAATGCCACCACCGGGCGCCGGAAACCGGCCTGACGCAAGAGCCGGGTGGCCTCAACACCGTCCAGCTCCGGCATGTAGCGGTCCATCAGCACCAACTGAACAGAGTCGGACAGCGACTTTCGCACGGCCTCATCACCACTGGCCACGGTGATCACCAACAGCCCGAGGCTCTGAAGCATCCGCTCTACCAGGCGGCTGTTGTCTTCATTATCCTCGGCTACCAGTACCGTTCCGCTGAACCGGCTGCCGCCGCCGGCCTGGGGCTGGTCGTCGGGCTGAACCGGAAGGTAGCGGGCAAGGACTTCAAAAAAGCGCTGTTTATCAATGGGCTTGGCCAGATGGTCGTTACAGCCCGCCAGCCGATAGTCGGCGATGTCCTCGCCCATCACATTCGCGGTCAGTGCGATCACCGGAGTATTGATGCCCGCCTCCCTTATGGCGACGGTCGCATCCCGCCCATTCATCACGGGCATCTGGATGTCCATCAGGATCAGATCAAAAGGCTCTTTCAGGGCTGTTTCCAGGGCCTCGGCGCCGTTGTTCACGTGCACGATCTCAGCGCCGGTGCGGGCCACCAGCAGCGACACCAGCCGCCAGTTTACGTCGTTGTCTTCTGCACACAGAATGCGGCCGGACAGCCGCGGTGCCAGCACCATGGGAATCTGGCGCCGGCGCTGGGACAACTCCGACGCATCGCGAAGAAAATGCACCGAATCTACTGGCCCGGTATCAATCGACACCTCGAATTCGCTGCCCTCGCCGTAGGTACTGGTGACGGTAATCTCACCACCCAGAAGCTCCGCCAGCCGCCTGGAAATATTCAGCCCCAGGCCGGTGCCCCCGTATTGCCGTGCGATAGCCGGGCTGGCCTGGGCGAACGGATCGAACAGCCGGCTGAGTTGCTCCGGCTTCATCCCGATGCCGGTATCCACTACCCGGCCGATCAGCTTCCGGCTTGCCCTGTCAAACCTTACATTCAGGGAAATAGACCCTTTTTCCGTGAATTTGAGAGCATTTCCACACAGATTTATGATGATCTGCCTTAACCGCGTGGGATCCGTGGCAATCATTTCGGGCAATGGAAACTCGCAGACCACGTTGAAGTCCAGGCCCTTTTCCCGGGCCCGAGGTGCGAAAAACCCGCGGACTTCATCCAGCAATTCCGGCAGGTTGACCGGGATGATGTCCACGTCCAGCCGGTTGGCATCAATTTTTGAATGATCGAGAATGTCATTCACCAGATCCAGCAGGTGGCGGCCACTTCGCACCACGGTTTCCGCACTGCTGCGCTTTTCCTGCTCCGTCAGGTCCGGATCAAGGAGCGTTTCACCGTAGCCGATGATGGCCGCCAGCGGGGTCCGGATTTCATGGCTCATGTTGGCCAGGAACTGGCTCTTGGCTTCAGCGGAGTTACGGGCCAGTTCCTTTTCCAGCCGTTCCTGTTCCCTCTCACGCTCAATTCGCTGGCGCTGATGGCGCTCGGTGGCGTCAATACAGGTGCCTTCCAGGTGGGCGGGCTCGCCCTCGGTGTCGTAAACCGTGTGCAGGGAAATGGTGGCCCAGCGCTCATCGCCCTGACGGTTGATATAACGCGCCTCAATCCCCTTGACCGTGCCAGTGGCCTGAAGTTGGTCGATGACCCAGCGACGAACCCGCTCATCGGCGAAGCAGGTCTCCAGCACGTCCGGGTTGTGTTTCAGCAGTTCCCGGCTGCTGTTGTAGCCGATCAACTGGGCCATCGCCGGGTTCGCCGTGACAAACCGCCGCTGCAGCGACATCTGGAACACGCCTTCGATGGCATTGTCGAACAGCGACTGATAGCGGCGCAGGTTAGCCAGCGCCCGCTGGCTCCAGTTGAGCGCCTCGCCCTGAACCTGTTTGATGCGGTCCGCCAGGGCGAATGAGAACAGCACGATCTGCAGGGTCAGCCCGAACTGGGGAGCATAGGAGGTGTACATGTTCAGCGGCAGATAACCGATAACGGTCAGCGCGTAGATGCCGAAACCCACCAGTGCCAGAGTCCACGCAAAGAAATAGGCCCGGGCGGCAGGGTTGTAGTAACGCCAGGACAGGTAGCTGACCACAATCATGATCACACTGAGCAGAATGGACGCCAGTACAATCCATTCCATGGCCGTGTGGTAGGGCAGGAAGAACGACAGCACAAAGGTGGCCACAATGGAATAAAGGCACACCAGGATGACCTTATCCAGATCCGCCGAGCGTTCTCGTGTTTCCAGCAGTGACCGGGCCATCAACAGGCCCCAGAACCAGGTCATGATGATGGTGAAGTGCAGGTTCTCCTTGTTCAGAATGTCGGGCCGCTCATCAAAAAGTTGCACCACGTGAACCTGCTCGGTGGCAATGAAGATCACTGCAGACACCAGATAGAGCACGTAGTAGACGTTGCTGCGCTCGCGCACTGACACCGCCACAAACAGGTTGTAGGCCAGAATGGCCAGTACACTGCCCAGCAGGATCCCCCGTACCGCCTCGTCCACTGACACCTTCTGGATATAGGCATCGGGGTGCCAGAGACTGATGGGCAGGCGGAAGGTATTGGTGTTGGTGATGCGCATGTAGACGCGGGTGGTGGCCCCGGCCGCGGGTTTCAGGCGGAACGTGGGGTTGGGTACCGCCAGGTCACGCTCGGACCAGTCGCCCTCATACCCGGCGCGGCGCTGATCGATGATCTCGCCGTTGCGAACCAGGTAAAGCGTGACATCGTCGACCAGGGGCAGGGCCAGCTCCAGGATGTAGGTCTGACTGCCGATGTTTTCATCGACGTCCAGGTCAAAGCGAGTCCAGTAGGCGGACTGGGTGTAGCCGAAATTCAGAACCCCACCGGTGTGGCGGGTGAATTGTGTTGCCTCGCTGTCGCTGGCAGCCATAACGTCAGCAATTCCGAGGGTTTGCTCAGGATCTTCCAGGTACCAGATGCAGCTCCCCAGATCGAGAACCCGGGTTGTTCCCTGCTTGATGACAATATTCCCGTCCTGACAGTTTTCCTGAGCTGAGGCGGTGGCAGGCAGTAAAAAGGCCAGCGCCGCAATAATCAGGAAAAACCAGGCCCGGGAGACTTCCCGTTGCTGCAAAATGTGATCTCCGCGAGGGCAGATGCTGCTTTTATGCTTTATTGTCGTGCCACTTTAGCCGTTAACACCCGATTTCGCATCTCAGGACCTTCGTAAATGAGACACCTCCGACACACTGCCCTGCTAACCATCACAACATTTTTTATTATCGGTTGTGGGCCAGACTCACCTTCGGACTCGAAAAGACTCAATCCTGCCGCCTCGGTTTCAACAAGCTTTGAAAGTTTCACCGTCGAAGATCATGGCGGTATGCCGTTTCTATCCAGAACCATTTTTTTTGATTTCTATCAGGGACTCGAAGCTGCGGAGGGAGAAGATGACAAGGGGCTCGCTTCACAGTTGCGGACCCGCCTCAATGTCCTTATGGGCCTCACCCAGAGTGATGAAGACCCCACAACCTACGTGGCCGCAAGAAATCCATTCGACCTGCTTCACTATCTGATTAACACAGATCAAATCGCTACCTTCAACGATGGTAAGCGCTTGATGCGTGACAGTCTGGAAAGTGGCAGTCCCGAGAATTACAACACACCAGCAAACAACGCAATCATCCGCTTCACGGAACTGGCAGGTGAAGATGGTTCAGGCCCGGGGCCCGACCAGGTATGGATTTATCCTCTACTGGACTGGAAAACCAACTTTTCGCAGCTTGAGCCTCGCACAAGCGTAGTCTTCCGGTCCGCACAGTTTATTGCACGCCCTCCTGAAGAGGACGACGAGAACCCTGCCGAAATCCAGAGCGCGTTCTGGAGCGGGCGTTTCGATGGCGACAATTTTTCAGCAACCGGCTACAACAGACCGAACGCTTCCAACTTCAACGCAACGGGCAGAAACTTCGGTAACGTGGATTTTTTCAAGATACTGACAGGCTCCGAATATGACACCTTGTTCCTGAACGAAACATCCGGGATTACTATCGAAGGAGAGGAGCCCGTATTCATCTGCGCCCAGATTGATTACAGCCGCGATGAGGTAAGAGTGGCCTACATTACTGACCCGGAGGCAGATACACGCGGCACCAATGCTGACCCCAGTCAATGCCCAAATGTTGGCTCAACCTTTACCTACTCATCGGAGCCAGTGACGCAACGTCAGTGAGCAGCCAGATCCTGCAGGTCCCAGTTTTTGAGAAAACCACGCTTGCGGTCGATCATGCGCTCATAGGCTGAGATCATGATGGCGGCGTGGGGGGCGCGGGTAAGGCGCAGGGTTTCGATTCGACGCTCCAGGCGCTCGACTTCGCTGCTGATCTGCTGACGTACATGGGACCGGACGCTGTCGTGCTGGTCCAGTCTCACGGAGCGGTTGTCTTTCGGAGGGGCTGCTGCAGAAAGGCTGTTCTTGTTCATGATCGTTCTCTTCCATTGAGTCTGTTGATCAAATCTGGAAACGGCAGATCCGTCCCTTTTGCCGCTTATTTTGCAGATAGTGCCCAACTGTCGGACAAACTGCAATAAAAATGAATAAGGTTTCACCTTTTCGCGGTGACAAAGACCGGCCATTTAACTCGAAGACGCTTCATTGGCTGCTATAGTTCCATCAGTACAGTCATTTGTTGATATTTGAAGACCCATTTCTGATTGGCTCGTCAATCGCCGGGATATCCGATATGCGCCAGACCTCCGTTGCCGACACCCTGAGAGAATACCAGTCCCTACTGGAACTGCTTGATGACGCCTACTGGGAGGCCAGCAGCATTCAGCACAAGGACATGCTCTACGACATTATCAGTATTCTCAGCCAGGAAGTGGCCGAGATGAACAAGCTCAGCGTGATGGACCACCACTACCCCTACGAGGTGATCACCGAGGGCATCCGGCGGGTTGTACCAAAACTGGAGCGGCTGGACGAACAGCGCGAAGACGTGATCCAGCGCACCCAGACACTGACCGACTTCCGCGACATACTGTCGTCAGTACTGGGGATTCTTGAGGGGCAGTTGCAGACCCTGTAAGCCGTCAGGCGGCGATCAGCGGCCGCTGGCCTTCAGGGATCAGCGGAAAGCGGTCACATACGGTGTAGACAAAGCGGGCCAGCGCCGGAAGATGATGTCCGAAGATGGGAATGCCGGTATTCAGCAGGCTGACCGAAATGTCACGCGCCGGGTCCGCCCAACACAGTTTGTTAATAAGGCCGACATGGCCAAACGCCTGACCGCTTCGTTGACCCCAGAGCCCGACCGGGTTGCTGCCCAGCATCATGCCGGCACTGAAGCGCATCGGAATCATCATGGTACGGTCGATCTGCAGTGACCCGAATTGCTGGATCGCCCGCCGAACCGTCAGCTCACTGCAGACACGTCGGCCCTCCCAGATTCCACCGTTAAGCATCATCTGGAAAAAGCGGCCCATTTCCTCGGCGGTGCCGCACAGGTTGCCCGCAGGAATCACTGCTTCCTGAAAGCGTGGATCGTTCACCACGGTTTCCACGGTGTTGATATCACCGCCCAGGGCTCGACGGACAATCCAGCTGAGGGGAAACCTTGGGGTGGGGCCGGTGGCGTAGTTTTCTGCCAGCTCATCAACGTGTTCCGGGCTGATACCGTAGGTGAACCAGCGCATCCCCATGGGTTTTCTCAGATAGCGGTCAATGTAGGCTTCGATGGTGTCGCCGGTCACTTTCTCCAATACCCGCTGCAGCACAAAGCCACCGGTAACGGCATGGTAGGCCACTTTCGCGCCGTCGACCTCGACCGGTTTGGCCTCACACAGCAGACGCCAGATTTCATCACGGCTCCACAACACGTCGATGGGCGTTTCCCGGGGGATGGCGGGAATACCCCCTCGGTGGGAAAGAATCTGGTGAACGGTGATGGTGGCCTTGCCGTTCTGGGCAAATTCCGGGCAGTAATAGGACACCGGGTCCATGAGATTGACCAGCCCCTGCTCAACCAGCATGTGGATCAGCAGGGCGGTTACCGCCTTTGATGCCGAGAAATAGCAGATGGGTGTGTCGGTGGTCATCGCAATTTTCGGGGTTTCTGGCGAATCCTGGGGGCCGTTGCCACTGGCATGGCCCAGGGCGCGATGGATGACCTGTTCACCGCGGTGCCGCAGCGACAGCTGGAGGCCCGGGTAGACACCCGTACGGTAAAGGCGCTCTACGCTTTTCCAGACATCGTCGACCACTTTCTGGCTGACACCCGCCAGCTCCGGCTTCTCGCCGGCCGCATCCCGATAGGTCACGGTAGAGAGATCGGCGGGAATAACTGAGGTGTGCAGGGCACGGCGAGCAATTCGATTCATCATTCAGCCTTCATGATTTTTTTTGGAAGTATGGTCCGGGTTGACCGCTGATGCTACTACAACCCGGTTGCGTCCGGATGCTTTGGCTTGATACATGGCCTGATCGGCAGCGGCGATCAGGCTTGAGGCGTCGTCTCCATGGTCCGGGTAGATCGCCACGCCCACGCTCATGGTCAGGTTGACCTCACGGCCATCCCCAAGTTGCTGGGGCGACGAGGCAACCAGCTCCCGCAGGCGTTCGGCACTCTGTGAGGCTTCGGTGGCGTCCATCTCTGGTAACACCACCACAAATTCTTCGCCGCCGAAACGGCTGACCAGGTCCACCTGCCGGACCCGCGAGGACAGCAGTTCACTGAAACCCCGCAGCACCGTGTCCCCTGCCGCATGGCCCAGCTGGTCATTCACCTGCTTGAAGTGGTCAAGATCAATCCACAGTAGTGCAAGCGAACGGCCATAGCGCCTGGCCCGGACGATTTCGTCGTCCAGCAGCCGCGTCGCCTCCCGACGGTCCAGCAAACCCGTCAGCGCGTCCCGGGTAGCCATTTCCGACAGTTCATCTTCCAGCTTCTTGCGGTCAGTGATGTCGATGATAATCCCTTCCAGCACCAGCTCGTCCTCATCAACCACGGCCCGTCCGCGCTCCCAGACCCAGATCTGCTGGCCATCCTTGTGGTCAATCGGGTATTCCAGTGAAAAGGGTTCAGCACTGCCAATAGCGGACTCGACCTCGCTCATCAGGCGATCATTTTCACCGCCATGGATCAGGCTGGCATAGCTGACCACCCGGTTATCCACCAGTTCATCCGGCTGGTAGCCGGTCAGATCCTGGCAGCCGCTGGAGACAAACTTCATGGTCCAGTGCTCGTCGTAAAGACACCGATAGGCCATGCCGGGAAGATTATCCATCAATGTAACCAGTTGGCGGTCCCGGCGCCGGATCAGGTTTTCAGCAGCGCGGATGTCAGTCACGTCCTGACCAATGGCAATGGTGCCGGCAGACTCACCCTCAACGCTCCCGAGGCTGCTGGTATACCAGGAAATGACCCGTTCCTGGCCCTGCTTGGTGATGATGGTGGTTTCAAACCCGGCCAGTGCGTCTTCATCCCTGAGCACTTCCGCCACTTTGGCAAGTATCTGGTTCCGTACATCGGGGTCCGGATACATCAGTTCCCAGACACCATCGGAATGCATCACTTCGTCCCGGCTGTAACCGGTAATCTCCTCTGCGGCCCTGTTCCACAGAACGATACGGCCGTTGGAATCCAGAACATTGATCCAGACGCTGGCCTGATCAATGACCTTCTCCCGGAAACGGTTCAGCCGCAGGATCTCATCTCGCTGGCGGGCGTGCAGCGACAACAGCGTTCGGTCCTTGCTGAGCTGGCGGTAAATAAGGGCAAACAGAACCAGGCCGGTGACCAGCACGAACAGCCCACCCTTGTAGGTCTGGGCCATTTTCAGGGCCTGCGGGTCCACAAACCAGCGTGCCACCATGGCGTCGGAAAACGTAATCCACAGCCAGCCGAACACCAGATAGAGCAGGGCAATCCAGAGTGCGCGCCTGACCGGTGCGCTGCGGGCTTTGAGTCGTTCCATCTGCACCATCCGTGATTAAAGGTATGAACCTGCGTTCCGTTGTTTTTCTGCGTTAAGCTTAGCTCAAAGTCTGGCAGATGTGACCTGAAGGAGACGCCATTTGACCCCGGGAATCAAAGCCGCGGAGCGCGCGGGCATTGCCTATACCCTACACGATTACCAGCACGATCCAGAAACGGAATCCTTCGGCCTGGAAGCAGCTGAAAAACTGGAGGTAGACGCCAGCCGCGTGTTCAAGACGCTGGTGGCTAATCTGGATGGAAAAGAACTGATTGTCGGCATGGTGCCGGTGGACGCCATGCTTAGCCTGAAAGAACTGGCCAAGGCGGCCAGAGGCAAAAAAGCGGTGATGGCAGACCGGCAAACGGTGGAGCGCAGTACCGGATACGTGCTCGGGGGCGTGAGTGCGCTGGGTCAGAAAAAACGCCTGCGAACGTTTATCGATGAGTCTGCGAACAGCTTCGAAACCCTGTTTATCAGTGCCGGCCGGCGCGGGCTGGAAATCGAGCTCGCGCCGGCGGATCTGGCTGCTGTTACCGGGGGCAGGTTTGCACCCCTGAAACAGCGGTAGGCAGGATTATTTAACCGAGGCTCTGGCGTCGGCCAGAATCGAGTTAAACGTCTCACTGGGCTGCATGATTTTGCAGACCTTTTCCGCAGGCGGGTGGTAATAGCCACCGATATCCGCGGGGTGGCCCTGAATCACGCTCATTTCTTCCAGAATCTTGTCCTTGTTATCTTCCAGCTGCTTTGACAGCTTCGCGAAAAAGTTCTGAAGATCCTTGTCGCTGTCCTGCTTCGCCAGTTCTTCCGCCCAGTAGCGGGCCAGATGGAAATGGCTACCGCGGTTGTCCAGTTCGCCAGTGTTGCGCGATGGCGACTGGTTGTTCTCCAGCAGCCGCTCGGTGGCCTTGTCCAGAGTCACACCCAGCAGGCGTGCGCGCTCGTTGTTCTGTTTCTCACCCAGCTCTTCCAGGGATACCGCCGTGGCCAGGAATTCACCCAGAGAATCCCAGCGCAGGTGGTTCTCTTCAATCAGCTGCTGCACATGCTTGGGCGCTGAACCGCCGGCACCTGTTTCATACAGACCACCGCCGTTGAGCAGCGGCACGATGGACAGCATCTTGGCACTGGTACCCAGTTCCAGAATCGGGAACAGGTCGGTGAGGTAGTCCCGCAGCACGTTGCCGGTCACGGAAATGGTGTCCAGACCGCGGATCAGGCGCTCCATGGTCCAGCGGATGGCGCGAACCGGCGACTTGATCAGGATTTCCAGGCCTTCGGTATCGTGCTCCTTCAGGTACATTTCAACTTTCTTGATCAGTTCCGCATCGTGCGGGCGCTCGTCGTCCAGCCAGAACAGCGCGGGCATGCCGGTGGCGCGGGCACGATTGACCGCCAGCTTGACCCAGTCACGGATCGGCAGGTCTTTGGTCTGGCAGGCGCGCCAGATATCGCCTTTCTCAACCTTGTGCTCGGTCAGCACGGTGCCGTCTTCGGCAATGATACGGACAATGCCGTCTTCCTTGATTTCAAAGGTCTTGTCGTGGGAGCCGTATTCTTCAGCTTTCTGCGCCATCAGGCCCACGTTCGGCACCGTGCCCATGGTGGTCGGGTCGAAGGCACCGTGAGTCTTACAGAAGTTGATCACTTCCTGATAGATGGTGGCGTAGGTGGACTCCGGCATGACGGCCTTGGTGTCCTTGAGCTTGTTGTCCCGGGCCCACATCTTGCCGGAGTTACGGATCATCGCGGGCATGGAGGCGTCCACGATCACGTCACTGGGCACGTGCAGGTTGGTGATGCCTTTGACCGAGTCCACCATGGCAATTTCCGGGCGGTGCTCGTAGCAGGCGTGGAGATCTTCCAGGATCTGTTCCTGCTTGGATTCCGGCAGTTGCTTGATCTTTTCGGTGACGCTGGAAAGGCCGTTGTTCGCATTCACGCCCAGCTCGTCAAACAGTTCGCCGTACTTGTCGAACAGCTCCTTGTAGAAGATCTTCACCGCGTGGCCGAAGACGATCGGGTGGGAGATTTTCATCATGGTGGCTTTGACGTGCAGCGAGAACATCACGCCGGTTTTCTCGCAGTCCTCGATGCAGTCTTCAAAGAACTTGCGCAGGGCCTTGCAGCTCATGAACATGCCGTCGAGCACTTCGCCTTCCTGCAGCGGCAGTTCGCTTTTTAGTACCGTCTGTTTGCCGCTGGCATTTTCAAAAACGATGCGGGCGTTGGTGGCCTTGTCGAGGGTCAGCGACTGCTCGTTGGAGTAGAAATCGCCGCCGCGCATGTGGGCGACGTGGGTACGTGATGCCGGGCTCCACTCACCCATGGAGTGGGGGTGCTTGCGGGCAAAGGCTTTTACCGCAGTCGGTGCACGACGATCAGAATTGCCTTCCCGCAGCACGGGGTTGACGGCGCTGCCCAACACTTTGGAGTAACGGGCGTGAATCTCGTTCTCTTCGTCGTTGCTGGGGTGTTCCTTGTACTCGGGAACCTTGTAACCCTGTTCATTCAGCTCTCTGATGGCGGCCCGCAACTGGGGGATGGACGCACTGATGTTGGGAAGCTTGATGATGTTGGCTTCCGGGTCCTTGGTGTATTCGCCCAGTTCTTTCAGGTCGTCGGGCACCCGCTGGTTTTCTTCCAGGTAATCGGGAAACAAGGCCAGAATGCGCGCCGCCAGCGAGATGTCGCTGGTGCCGAATTCAATACCGGCGGGCTTGGCGTATGTTTCCAGGATAGGGAGCAGTGACCGGGTGGCGAGAGCGGGTGCTTCGTCGGTCAGGGTGTAGATGATCTTGGCTTTGGAAGATGTCATTTTCGTCCTCAGGCTAATAGGTGAGTTCAGGACGGCCATGGCGCGGTCAGTGGTCTTGTGAACTTCTGACTCTGCAATGACTGATTCAGAAACGTTTGATAAGGCCTCTAAGATAGCATTTTTTGCGCCTTTCGGCTTACGATTTTAGTAGAAGGACGGAGTCCAGGTTCGCTAAAAGCGATGACAGGGTGATGAAAAGGCGGGAATTTACGAAACTTTCGGGCTTTTTGGTGTTTTCCTCGCTCGGGGGCATCCGTGGTGGGGGAAGGTACTTCCGAAACACGCTCCTTGCGGCACATCCCTGTGGCGCTTGGGCTCCGCCATCCATGGCTCCGCACAGTTTCAGAAGTACCTTCCCCCACCACTCGATCAAACTTTCAGGGGCCTACCGTAGGTCGGATTAGCCGCAGGCGTAATCCGACAAAGCAATCACCGGTTCGGCAATAATCCTGCTTCAGACAGGGACTCCCCGATCCGATCCAGCGCCTCCGGATTGGCCAGCGCATCCCGGTTATCCGCTTTCGAAGAACCGTTGATCATCCGGGCGACCGCCAGCTCTACTTTTTTACCGCTGCGGGTGTAGGGAATGTCCGGCACTTCGATGATGTGCTTTGGCACGTGGCGGGGGCTGGCGCCGGCGCGGATTCTGGATTTAAGGGTAGTCTGGAGGTCCTCGGTCAGGGACTGGCCGTCGGCCGGGACTACCAGCAGAACGACTTCCACATCGCCGTCGATCTGGCGGCCGATGACCAGGCTGTCTTTCACTTCGTCGATGGTTTCCACCTGACGGTAGATTTCCGCGGTGCCGATGCGGACGCCGCCGGGGTTCAGGGTGGCGTCGGAGCGGCCGTAGATGATGGCGCCGCCGTGTTCGGTGAATTCGATAAAGTCGCCGTGACCCCAGACGCCGGGGAAGGTGTTGAAATAGGCATCACGGTAGCGTTCTCCGTCTGGATCCTGCCAGAAGCTTACCGGCATGGAAGGCAGCGGCTGGCGGCAGACCAGTTCGCCGCGGCCTTCGCTGACCGGTTGGCCGTCGTCGCCATAGGCTACTGCGTCTACGCCCAGGAAGCGGCACTGAATTTCGCCACGGCGGACAGGCAGCAGTGGGGTAGAGCCGACGAAACAGCCGCAGATATCGGTGCCGCCGGCGATGGAGCCCAGCAATACGTTCGGGGCTCCATCGGTGTAGACCCAGTCGTAGTCTTCAGGCAACAGCGGCGAGCCGGTGGAGAAGACCACGCGCAGGGCGCTCAGGTCGAGGGTTCTGGCGGGTGCCAGTTCGGCCTTGCGACAGCCAGCGATAAAGCGGGCGCTGGTGCCGTAGTGGGTGACTTTTTCATCGGCGACTACCTGCCATAGGTGGTTCAGGTCCGGGTAGCCCGGCGAGCCATCCACGGTAATCACGGCCGCGCCGGTCAACAGCGCAGAGGCCTGCCAGTTCCACATCATCCAGCCGCAGGTGGTGAAATACAGGAAGCGGTCGGCCGCGCCCACATCCCCCTGCAGCATCAGTTCCTTGGCGTGGTTGACAAGCAACCCGGCGGCGCCGTGAACGATGCACTTGGGTTTGCCGGTAGTGCCGGAGGAATAGAGGATATACACCGGATGATCCGGCGGCAGCGGGGTAAAAGACGGCGTCTCGCCCTGACCCTGGTCCAGCGCATCCTGCCAGCTAATGACGCCTTCGCCTTCAATGGCGGGCTCGCCCGGCAACTGTTCGATGCTGATCACGCAGCGCAGGCTTGGCAGCCCGGACATGAGTTCGCTGAAGGCTTCCTGCCGGGGGAAGACTTTCCCGCCATAGCCATAGCCGTTGACGGCGATCAACACCGAGGGTTCGATCTGACCGAACCGATCGAGAATGGCGCCTACCCCGAAATCCGGCGAAGCCGAACTCCAGATGGCACCCAGGCTGGTGGCGGCCAGCATGCCGACCATGGCTTCGTAGCCGTTGGTCACGACGCCCGCCACACGGTCGCCAGGCTTGACTTCCTGCTTGCGTAGAAAAGCTTCGAGGGCACCCACATCGCTCTTCAGCTGACGATAGCTGCGGCGCAGCACCGGGCGGGTTTCGCAGTAGGCGACAATGGCCTCGTCGTCGGCGGTGGCTCTTTCAGCGTGGCGAAGCAGGTTGGCGGCGAAATTCAGCCGCATGCCCGGAAACCACTCGGCGCCCGGCATGGCGCGGGCACCCAGAACCCCCTGCGCGGGGGTGTCACAGACCAGTCCGCAGTAATCCCAGACCTTCTGCCAGAAGGTCTCAAGGTTATCAATCGACCACTGATGCAGGGCGTGGTAATCAGCAAAAGGGCCCAATCCCTGCTGCTCAAGCCAGTTCTGAAACCGACCCATCTGGCTGTTCTTCATCGTGTCTTCTGAAGGAGACCAGACCACCGGGGACTGTTCGGTATTGCTCATCCGTCGCTCCTGCTGCTTACTGCATATGCCAGCCGTGGCTGACCACAATGGATTGCCCGGTCAGCGCCGCCGAAGGGAAAGCGGCCAGATGCACCGCCAGTTCAGACACATCTTCCAGGGTGGTGAACTTGCCGTCCACCGTGTTTTTGAGCATGACCTTGCTGATCACTTCGTCTTCCGAAATGCCCAGTTCCTTTGCCTGCTCCGGAATCTGCTTGTCCACCAGTGGCGTGCGCACAAAACCCGGACAGATGATGTTGCTGCGAACTCCGCGCTCCGCACCCTCTTTGGCCACAGCCCGGCACAAGCCCAGCATGCCGTGCTTGGCTGCCACATAGGGAGCCTTCAGCGGGGAGGCTTCCAGCGAATGCACCGAGCCCATGTAAAGCAGGGTGCCACCTCCGGAGGCGTACATTTCCCGCAGGGCCGCCCGGGTAACCAGGAAGGCCCCATCAAGGTGCACATTCATCACGTTGCGCCAGTCGCTGAATGCCAGTTTATGCAGCGGATCAATGTGTTGCACCCCCGCATTGGCCAGAGCGATGTCCAGACCGCCCCAGCGTTCGACAATGGCGGCGACGCCCTGGTCCACGGCCTGCTCGCTGGTCACATCCATGGCCAGCGCCATAGCCGTTCCGCCAGCCTGTTCAATGGCATCAGCCACGGATTGGGCGCTTTCCAGCGTCAGATCAGCGACGGCTACACGAGCACCCTCGCGACCATAGTGCTCGGCGATGGCTCGACCAATTCCACGGCCAGCACCGGTAATCAGTGCAACACGGTTCTGTAAACGCATTATTGTTATCTCCTCAGTCGTACGCCACGCCGGGCAGCCAGGTCGCAATTTCAGGCACCAGGAATACAATCGCCAGTCCGACCAGTTGAATGATGATGAACGGAACAACGCCCCGATAGATATCCAGCACGTCGATTTCCGGCGGTGCCACACCCTTGATATAGAACAGCGCAAAGCCCACCGGCGGCGTCAGGAAGGACGTCTGCAGACACATGGCAAACAGTATGGTGAACCACACCAGGTCAAACCCGAGGGTCTGGACCACGGGCGCTACCAACGGAAGGATGATCAGGGTGATCTCCACCCAGTCCAGGAAGAAACCCAGCAGGAATACCGCAAACAGAATGGTGAGCACCACGCCATAGGGCCCGAAGGGCAACCCCAGCAACGCCTCTTCAATGACCTGGTCGCCACCCAACCCGCGCAGCACCACCGAAAACGCCGTCGCGCCCAGGAAAATGGCAAAAATGAACGCCGCTGTGCGGGTTGTCTGCTGCATTGAGGAGTTGAGCACTTTCAGGTTCAGCCGCCCTGCCATCAGGGCCAGCAACAGTGCACCCAGGGCGCCAACACCGGAGGCCTCCGTTGGTGTGGCTATTCCCGCGAAAATGGAACCAAGAACACCCAGAATCAGCGCGGCCGTGGGCACCACTGCCTTTGCCACTTCCCAGACAATGCTCCAGGAGACTTTCAAAGTACCCTCAGGCACCGGCGCAATATGCGGCTGCAGCATCGGCCGGATAATGGCATAGGCCACATACATGGCACCCAGCATCAGGCCGGGAAAGAAGGCCCCCATGAACAGATCCCCGACCGACGCCTCCGGTACGGCCAGTCGGTCAGCCATCAGCACCAGCATGATAGAAGGCGGAATCAGGATACCCAGGGTCCCAGTGGCACAGGCGGTGCCCACGGCAAATCCCTTGTCGTACTTGTTCTCCATCATCACCGGCAGGGACAGCATGCCCAGAAGCACCACCGAGGCACCGATGATGCCGGTTGTTGCTGCCAGCAGGACGCCGATAACAATCACCGTCACCGCATAGCCACCGCGGACAGCCCCGAAGAGTTTGACCATGGCGTTCATCAGTCGTTCGGCGACGCCGGACTGATCAAGCATGATGCCCATGAAGATGAACATGGGCAGGGCGACAAGGGTTTCGCTACTTACAACCTTCCATACCCGCTCGGGCACCAGCCCCATGGATGAGGGGTAATCAAACCAGAGATTGGCGCCAAAATTCTCGACGGCGACAACACCGACAAGTGTCCAGATGACTGCAGTGCCCCCCAGTACCCAGGCAACCGGGAAACCGGTCATCAACAGGGCCCCGAACGTCAGGAACATGCCGATTACAAACAGGGTTTCGAGTTCCATCAGGACGCATCCTCTGTCTTGTTATTCGCGGATTCGACCCGGATCGGCCTGGGAAAGCCGAAAAGCAGCGCGGTTACTTTCAACAGGCGGGAGAGCGCAGCAAGAATCAGAAGCACAAACGAGAGTGCCAGAATGCCCTTGAGAACCCAGCGATGCGAAAGCCCGGCCGGCGCCGCACTGGTTTCGCCCTGCTGCCAGGAACTGTAGGCGTAGGGGAACATCTCCCAGACGGCAATCCCGAGAAAGGGCAGCAGCAGGAAGGCAATACCAAACAGTTCGATCCAGCCCTGACCTCTGAGGGACAGGCGCTCATGAAATACATCGACCCTTACGTGATCATCGGTTACCAGGGTATAGCCCAGCCCCAGTAACCAGCCCGCACCGGCGAGGTGCCACTGGACTTCTTCCAGCAATACCGAGCCGGCATCAAAGGCGTAGCGGCCCACCACTGCATAGATGATCACCCCGGTAACCACCACCCAGAGCCAGGAGGCGCTCTTGCCAATCGCCGAAATCACGGCGTCCATACCATGGCTGAGCCGGGTCGTAGGGAACGTCGTGTGATGATGAATAAACTGACCGGCGGCGGCCGCCGATGCCCTTGGGTCTTGCGGTGAGCCGTTACCAGGCCCTTTATCAGGCACCGTCATACAGCGGTTCCTCGCTCAAAAAGCTGGTTGCGAAAAACGGATGGCCCCGAAGGGCCATCCAGACTTGGCTGGAGAACACCGGGGCTTGCCCGATGTCTCAGGACGGCCCTGGGGTCAGAGGTCGGATGGAACGTAAGCCCGTGTATCCCACACTCTGTAGGATTCGAGGAACTCGTTCTGACTTTCATAGACGCGCTTGAAATCAGCGTCTTTGGAGGCTTCTTCTTTCATCACCTCGTCGGTAACGGCTTTCAGCTCTTCCAGCACATCGCGGGGGATCTGATCAGCCTGGACGCCCTTGTCCTGGAATTCCGCCAGAACCTTACCGTTCTTGTATTCACCCTCGGCCAGGCCGCGTGTTGTTGCTGCGGTGCAGGAAGCCTCGATCAGCGCTTTCTGGGCCTTGGTAGCCTTGTTCCACTCAGCCTTGTTGATAAGCATGTACTGGGCGGTAAACTGCTGGTGCCAGCCCGGAAACAGGTTGTATTTAACCACCTGATTGAAGCCGAGAATCTGATCGATAGCGGGCATTGAGAATTCAGTAGCATCAATGGTGCCTTTCTCGAGAGCCTGATAAAGCTCGCCACCGGGCATCATGGTAACCGAAGCGCCCAGCTTCTCCAGAACCTTGCCGCCAAGACCGGCGAAGCGAATCTTCAGGCCCCGATAATCTTCCAATGTTTCAATCGGTTCCGCATACCAGCCTGCGGTTTCAGGCCCGATAATGCCGCAGAGTTGCGCGTGCACGTCAAAGCCCTTGTTGGCGTAGACTTCCTGCAGCATCTCATGGCCGCCACCGTAGTAATACCAGGCCGTGTAGGCCCAGGGCTTCATACCGAACGGTACGGCTGCAAACAGGGGAATGGCCGGTACTTTGCCCTGGTCGTAGCCAATCCAGGTGTAGCCGGCAGATACCTTGCCATCAGAAACGGACTGCAGAATATCAAACGGCGGCACCAGCTTGCCGGGCTCATAGACTCGCACCTGAATGCTGCCGTCAGACGCAGTCGTGAGGTTTTCGGCAACCCAGGCGGCTGGTGAACCCAGGCCCGGCAGATTGGTGGCGAAAGCCACCGGCATTTTCCAGCGCAGGTCATCCGCAACAGCCGATCCGGTGGTCAGGGCGATCGCGCCAGCGATGCCGGTCAGGGCCTTGAAGAATTTCATTGGCAAGTCTCCTAGCGTTATTGTTGTATCCGGCCAGACAGAGCGAATCCGGCAGGCCTTGTTCGAGTGAATTCAGAAGGCGTCAGTTTTGTTATCAGCGTTGTTCTGACATCCTGCCGGTGGTGATTGCAGACACTGTGCCAATCATTGCTTTCTGATAATTATCAGTGAGATAACAGATAGGCGGAACAGTAAAATCCGTCCGATTGTCCGGAATTCCAGACATGATTAGACAACAGTCATAGGGGATTGTACGGATAACAGGACAGATGTCCGGAAATCAGGACATTTTGCCCAGCTTCTCATAGAGCACCGAGCGGGATATGCCCAGCAGCCGGGCGGCGCGGGTCCGGTTGCCGCGGCTTGCCACCAGGGCTTCTTCAATGGCCTGCGCCTCGGCATCGGCCAGAGTTCTGGCCAGGGGACGCACTGGCTGCCAGGCCAGTGACGAGGCTGGCCGATTACCACTGCGTGGCAGGACCTTGAAAATCGCATCGGCATCCAGCAAGCCGCCGCCTTCTCCCATGGTGAGAGCCCGCTCCAGCACATTGCGCAATTCGCGGATGTTACCGGGCCAATCGTAGCCGCTCAGCGCAGCCACTCCCGCGTCGGTAATCTCCCCTCTCATGTCCAGGCCCTCGCAGATCTCGCCAAGCAGGGCTTCGCACAACACACCCAGGTCCGCCAGCCTTTCCCGCAACGGGGGAATGGGGATTTCCAGAACGTTCAGCCGGTAATAAAGATCCGAGCGGAATTCGCCTTCGGCAATCATGGCCTCCAGGTTGCGGCTGGTGGCAGCAATGAGCCGCACGTCGACGGATACCACCTTATTCGAGCCCAGTGGCTCAATTTCACCCTCTTGCAGGGCCCGCAACAGCTTGGCCTGCAACGCCAGTGGCATATCCCCGACCTCGTCGAGGAACAGGGTGCCGCCGTTGGCCAGCTGGAACTTACCCTCCCGGGCACGCTTGTCGGCCCCGGTGTAGGCGCCCGGGGCCACACCGAAAAATTCGGCTTCCAGCAGGTTGTCGGGAATGGCGGCCAGGTTGACCCCGACAAACGGCTTGTCGGCCCGTGTGGAAACCGAGTGGATGGCCTGGGCCAGCACTTCCTTGCCCGTGCCCGTTTCCCCCAGCAGGAGTACCGGCATATCCCGCCCGGCAGCCAGACGGGCACGCCTTTTGACTTCCAGAGCGCCAGGGCTGGCACCGACAAAGTCGGCAAGGTTGTAACGGGTGCCGCGGTGTTGCTTGGCCAGGGCCTTGCGCGCTGCCGCCAGATCCTGATGCAGGCGCCGGTACTTGGCCACCAGTGGCGTCAGCGGCTGCAGATCGTCGTAAAGCACGAAAGCGACGGCACCGATGATCTGGCCCTCGTCGTCGTAATAGGGCATTCGCGTAACCACCAGCTGCTGCCGGTTGTGCTCCATGATATCCAGCAGCAGAGGTTTGCCTGTCTCAACCACTTCCGGCATGCGGGTCTGTGGAATCACCTCCCGCACCGGCTTGCCAATCACCGTCTTGGGGTCACCCAGCCCCAACAGGTGGGAATAGCTGCTGTTAATCCAGGTAATGCGGCTCTGTCGGTCAACGGCAATGGCTCCGGCGCTGGCTTCCTCGAACATGGGAAACAGCGCCTCGATCAGATCCCGGGTCAGACCACTGCGATTGCTGTCTGTAAAAAGCTCGGTCATAAACCCTGTAACCTCTACCCATTGCTATGGCGGCTTGAATGAGTGCAATTGGGTTGCATCGAGTATATGGCGCCCCCGGAGCAGGGGCAAACAGGGCATCCGTCGGCAGGTTGCAAGCGTATCTCTAGTCTGACCCGGATCAATAACAGAGAAAGGATACCTGCCTTGCGCCTGATGGCCCTTATCACCTGTGCGCTGCTTACAGCCTGCGCTTCCCACAAGAATGCGCCACAGCAGGCAGCGTCGGTGCCAGAAACCAGTTTCAGCACAGAGAAAGGGGTTACCTTTTCGCCAGGCGGCTGGCCCGAGGTCCTGCAGGCCGATCTGTATCGGCCGGATGGCGAACAACAGCGACCCGCCGTGCTTCTGGTGCACGGCGGCGGCTGGGAGCGCCGATCCCGGGAGGACATGGCCTGGATTGCCGAGGAACTTGCCAGCAACGGCTTCGTGGTGATGAACATCGACTACCGGTTTGCCCCGGAACACACCTTTCCGGCGCAACTCTATGACCTGCAGCTGGCCATGAACTGGCTTCATGAACAGGCGGAACGCTATCAGATCGATCGCAACGCTATCAGCGCTTTCGGCTTCTCCTCAGGCGCCCACCTGGTCAGCCTGATGGCCCTGGTTGCCGAATCCCGGCACCCGCTGAACCGGCCCCACGGCGGAGACAACGCCAGGCCGGCGGCAGTGGTTGCCGGTGGCCTGCCCGGGGACCTGCGAGCTTTCGGTTCTGGCAGGCTGCTGCGGCAGTTTCTGGGGGGCGATCAGCAAGATATGCCCGACGCTTACCAGGCGGCCTCACCGATTACCCACATCACCGCCGGCGCACCGCCTTTCTTCCTGTTTCATGGCGCCCAGGACATGCTGGTGCCCGCCCGCCAGGCCAAAGCGTTTCGCGACGAGCTCGAGGCGAACGGCGTCGAGAACGAGCTTTACCTGATGTACCTTCGGGGCCATATCACCAGCTTTCTGACCGCCGGTAACGCCGTCGACAAAGCCACGGCTTTTCTGGTCCGCCACTCGGGATCAACGCAGAAACAGACCGAAAATAGGGATTAGAGGCTGACGAAAGGGGCCACCGTCAGCAGCAGGATAACCAGAATGGCCAGGCAGGCCGCAAAGGTGGTGACCGGTTTATGGCGCAGCCGATGCCAGAAACCGCCCGTTCTTCCCTCCGCCAGATCCTGCTCATAGGCCTCGCGCTGGATTTGCAGTCGTTCCTGCTGGTAGGTATCCAGTAACGCGCGGGCGCGCCGGGCTTCGGCGTCATCATGAACCCAGAACCCACCCATACTTATGCCCCAACGGCTCGGGGGAGTTTCATAAAACGGCACCTGATGCTCTTCAAACAGCGCGCGGATTTCATCCGCTTCGTCATCAGGCACGTGTCGCAGGTTCATCAGGTGATGGGGCATGGTAGGTCTGTGGCCAGGAATTAAGATACCCTTATCCTAGCATCTTATCTTTGCACCATAACCTTGCGTCCAACCAGGATTGACTATGGCAGACGGCAGATTACGGCGACTACTGGCGTTCGATCGCCAGGTCAGGCGCGATCAGGCACAGTCTCCGGTGTTTCTCCACCGGCGCGACCGGCGCTTTGCGCTGGACTGCGAGGTTAGAAACGAAACACCCACCGTCGACCGCTGGCTAGCCCATCTGCAGCGATTTGGCAGTATGCCAGACAGCCACCGGACCCGGCCTGAAACCGAGGTCCCGGAACCCTCGCTGACCCGATGGTGGCAGCTGATGGCCGCCTTCGCATTTGCCGGAATTATCCTGGGTACTGTGACCATGGCCGGGCTGCTCTACTACGAGGGTGGCCAGCGCATCAACCTGACCCTGCTGCTGGCCTTTGCCGGGCTGCAAACCCTGCTGGCACTGGTCACCATAGTGCAGTCCACAATTAACTGGCAGCCCTGGCGCCGGCTCCTGAGGCGCGTCGCGCAAACTGGCAAGGACTCGCCACTGAAGCCGCTGATGCCCACACTGATGGCCCGCGCCGCCCATGCCGGTGGCATCTGCTTTGGCCTGGCGGGGGTCGCCACCCTGCTGGTGCTGGTGGTCATTCAGGATCTGGCGTTTGGCTGGAGTACCACGCTAGACACCAGCGCCGAAGGCTATCACCAGTTATTGGCCGTTCTGGCCTGGCCCTGGCAGAGCCTGTGGCCAGCAGCCTCACCTGATCTTGCCCTGGTACAAGCAACCCGGTTCTTCCGGACAGAAACCGGTGCCACCGGGGCCGACCCGGAACTCTGGGGGCAATGGTGGCCTTTTGTGGTCATGGTGTGGCTGTTCTACGTCGTGGTACCACGGCTGTTGGGCTTGGCACTGGCGCAGATACAACTGCAGCGTCGGGCCCGGCAGGCTCTGGACAGCCATTCGGGCATGGTTGCACTGGAATACCGCCTGGAAACGCCAACCGTGGACACCGGGAACGAGCACCACGACGCCGAAGACAGCCCGGATGAAAAAACTGCCGCGCAACTTCAGCCACTGCCCGACAGCCAGGTACTGATATTCTGGGCCGGCTCCAATCATCCGGAACTGCCGGATACCCTGACGGCCGGGCACCTGCTCACAGAAGCGGCCGGCGGACAGCACTCCCTGAGTGAGGATGAGCAGACCATCCAGCGCTGCGGCGACCTGCTGGCAAAACAGGACAAACCGGCCGTGACCCTGGTTACCCGGGCCTGGGAGCCGCCAATCGCCGAACTGCAGGATTTTATCGAGCTGGCCAGCAGCCAGTGGCCCAAAAAAACCCGCATTGCCCTGCTGCCCTATGCCATGGACGCCCATCAAATCAATGGCCGGCATCAACTTGACCAGTGGCTGCGATTTTCGGAGAGACTGCAGGACAAGCGGATCTGGGTCAGCCAGCCGGATCTGAGTTCGCCGGAAACCCGGGCCTATGGTCAGCAGGCGGAGGGCTCTGGCTAATGGCAGATGCACCGGTATTCGCCGTCGTAGGCCACCCTAACAAGGGCAAGTCCAGCGTGGTTGCCACACTGTCCCAGAACGACGCCATTGCCATAGCGCTGGAGCCGGGCACCACGCGCAAACGCCAGAACTATCCGCTGTCTGTGGATGGCAAGGTGATTTACACCCTGGTGGACACCCCCGGATTCCAGCGGCCACGACGGGTTCTGGAATGGCTTGAGGCTCACAGCCTGTCGGTGTCTGACCGTGCCGAGACGGTAAAGGCCTTCATCAACCAGTTCCGGGACGACCCCCGATTTGCTGACGAATGCGAGCTGCTTGGCCCGCTCACCGAGGGTGCCGGCGTCATCTACGTGGTGGACGGTTCAATTCCCTACAGCCCCCAGCATGAAGCCGAAATGACCATCCTGCGCTGGACCGGGCGCCCAAGCCTGGCGCTGATCAACAGCATTGGCAACGATGACTATAGCGACACCTGGCAGCGGGCCCTGGGCCAGTTTTTCCAGGTGGTTCGCCGCTTCGATGCGGTACGGGCGCCGTTTGAGCAACATCTGGGCCTGCTGAAGACCTTCGGCCAGCTTGAGCCCGCCTGGGAAGAACCCCTGAACGCGGCCACCCGGTACCTGTCGGAGCAGCGGCGCCAGCGCCGCCGGGAGGCCGCCACCCTGATTTCCAATACTCTGGAAAGCATGATGTCGTTCCGGGAAAAGCGGACGTTGACGGTGCAGCAGGCCACAGAACTCTCCGACCAGGCCCTGGCCGACCAGCTGCGTGACCAGTGGTATAAAAACCAGCGCAAAAAAGAAGAGCACCTGAGAATTGCCATTGAAAAGCTCTACCAGCACAACCGCATCCTGCGCCAGGAGGCGGAGCTGATCTGGCACAGCGAGCACGATCTGTTCAGCGAACGCAGCCGCGCTGCCTGGGGTGTCGATCGTCGCTACCTGGCTACCGCTGGCTTTGGCGCTGGCGCAGTGGGCGGCCTCGGCATCGACGCCGCCACTCTTGGCCACTCACTGGGAGCTGGCGCTCTGATCGGCGGAATTGTCGGTGCTGCGGGCAGTTATTTCTATGGCGATCGGCTGTTCCTGCCAGTGCTGAACACCGGAATACTCAAGGACGGGCTAAAGACCGCCAGCTTTGGCCCTGTACAGGACAGCCAGTTCGGCTATGTTGTATTGGGTAGAGCCGTAAATCACTGGTGGCATATCAGCCATCGCAACCACGCCGGTCGCGAACTGCTGGACCTGGCGCCAGCCAACGATCACTGGCTGGAATTCCTGGATCGACAAAGCCGCAGGGCCATCCATCAGGTATTCGAACGTTGCCGTAAAAAGCGCTCCGTTGATGATAAAACCCGGCAAAATTTCATCACTGCAATCACTGCCGCCATGGACGCCTTCGACCAATGGCGCTTGAATCAGGCAGGACAGTGATGTTTATACTTGAAACAGAAGCCATCACCGAAAAGGAAACAGTATGAAGATCGTACGAGTTCAGGACATCATCGGTACCGAACGCGAAGTGACCGGTCCGGGTTGGACCAGCCGCCGCATGCTTCTGAAAAAAGACGGCATGGGCTTTTCCTATCATGAGACCATCATTCCGGCGGGTGCCGTACTGAATCTCTGGTACAAGCATCACCTGGAGGCCGTCTACTGTGTCGCCGGCAACGGCAGCATTCTGGATAAAGCCACTGGCGAAACCCATCAGATCAGCGACGGCACACTTTACGCGCTGGACAAGCATGATCAGCACACTCTGTACGGCGGCACCGAAGACATGCGCCTGATCTGCACGTTCAACCCGCCGGTCACCGGTCGCGAAGTCCACGACGAAGACGGCGCTTACCTGCCAGACACCGGCGAGGACTGATCCTGACGCCGGTACCTGACTCCGGCAGTACCAGAAAACCGCCACCGGGTGCCCAGTTGCTCCCGGTGGCGGTTTTGCTTTGGCTGGCCGGCTTATATCTGCGCGTACCCGTCCTGGTGGCGCCGCCACTGGCACCGTTTATCGGTGATGAACTCGGCCTGTCCCAGGCGCTGACCGGCGCTTTGACCACCCTGCCCATCCTGATGCTGGCGGTGGGCTCCATGCCCGGCTCGCTGGCCATCTCACGCATTGGCCCGCGCAATACCCTGGCGCTGGCCATGGTGATCATGGTGATTGGCTCTGCCGGTCGTGGCCTGTCGCCGGACATCTTTACGCTGATGCTTGCCAGCGCGGTGATGGGCTTTGGTGTGGCCATGATGCAGCCGTCACTGCCCGCGCTGCTGCCCCGCTGGCTGGAGCCCCGGCACCTGGCCATTGGCTCTGCCATCTACATGAACGGCATGCTGATGGGGGAATTCATCGGCGCCGGTATCACCCTGCCCGTGCTGATGCCGCTGATGGACGACAGCTGGCGTGCCACCCTGCTGGTCTGGTCGCTGCCAGGCCTGCTGGTAGCCGCAGCCCTGTTTCTGCCGCGACGGGAAATGGCCAGACCGGTCCGCAAACCGTCCTGGCTGCCGGACTGGAAAAATCCGCTGACGCTGAAAATCGGGCTGTTGCTGGGTCTTTCCGGATCCCTGTTTTTTGGGCTGAACGCCTACATGGGAAGCCTGCTGGAGCAGCAGGGCAATTTTGAGCTGCTGGCCGATGCGCTCTTCTGGTACAACCTGGCCCAGGTAGCCGCATCGCTGGTGATGCTGAAGATGGCCAGATACTGGGTCGGCCGGAAAACGCCCATCATCATCATGGCCGGGTGCTGCATCACCGGCACCCTGGGAGCGTTGTTACTGAACGGATGGGGCTCCATTGCCAGCGCCACTTTCATGAGTTTCACCGCGGGTATTCTGCTGATTCTGCTGGTGGCACTGCCACCGGTACTGGTGGATTCCGCAGACACCGGGCGGCTGTCGGCGGGCAACTTTCTGGTGGGTTACACGGTCGCGTTTTCGGTGCCCATGGTCGGCGGCCTGCTGGCAGACTGGACCGGTGATGCCAGGGTCGCGATCGTATTTATTGTCGGCTATTGCCTGCTGGTTCTGCCCCTGGCGTTTACCCTGGACCTGAAACGACAAAGGGGCCAACCCGAAGGTTGACCCCTGCCGCACATCAGCGCCGCTGGCTCAGATGTAATAGTCCTTCAGCGGCGGGAAACCGTTGAATTCCACCGCGCTGTAGGTGGTGGTATAAGCGCCGGTCGAGAACCAGTACATCCTGTCGCCGATGGCCAGGTTCAGTGGCAGCGGGTATTTATGGTGCTCGTACATGATGTCGGCGCTGTCGCAGGTTGGCCCGGCAATCACGCAGTCTTCACCCTCACCGACTTTCTCGGTCCAGATCGGAAACTTGATGGACTCGTCCAGGGTTTCGATCAAACCGCTGAATTTGCCCACATCGGTGAACACCCAACGATGCAGTGCCGTCCGTGACTTGCGGGAAATCAGCACCACTTCACTGACCAGAACGCCGGCGTTGGAGATCAGCGAACGGCCCGGCTCGATAATGATTTCCGGCAGAGTGTCGCCGAAATCTTCCCGCAGAAAACGGGAGATTTCCTCAGCGTAGGTTTTCAGATCGTTGGTGCGGGTAATGTAGTTGGCCGGGAAGCCGCCGCCCATGTTGATCATCTTCAGCTCGATGCCGTCTTCTTCCTTCAGGCGCTCGAAGATCACCTTCACCTTGCCCAATGCGGCGTCCCAGGCGCCGATTTCCCGCTGCTGGGAACCCACATGAAAAGACACACCGTAGGGCACAAGGCCCAGATCACGGGCCAGAATCAGCAGGTCCATGGCCATATCCGTCTGGCAACCGAATTTGCGGGACAGGGGCCAGTCCGCCGTCAGGGTACCTTCCGTCAGGATCCGTACATACACCTTTGAGCCCGGCGCGGCTTTGGCGATATTGCGCAGATCCGCCTCCGAATCGGTGGCGAACATGCGCACACCCTTCTCATAGAAGGTGCGGATATCTTTCGCCTTCTTGATGGTGTTGCCATAACTGATCCGCTCGCCGGTGACACCCAGGTCCAGTACTTTCTGAAGCTCATACACCGATGCAATATCGAAATTCGCACCCTTGTCCCGCAGCATGGTCAAAACCTGCGGGGCCGGGTTGGCCTTTACCGCGTAATACACGCTGGCATAGGGAAAGCCTTCCACCAGTTCCTGGTACTGACGCTCAATGGTGGCGGTATCAATCACCACAAACGGAGTTTCTTTGGTGCTGGCAAAATCCCGGATCCGGCTGAAAGTTTCAGCCGTGTAGTAGTCGGAGACCAGGGCGTTAGCGGATTCGGTCATTGACGGATATGTCCCCTTGAAAGGTAGCTTCCCCTGGTGAAATCCAGGGTGATTACGCGCGATCATCGGCCTTTTCTCAGGGGCCGGATATGAGCATATTTACCCATAAAAAGCCGTCAGATCGCGACCGGCCACAGCGGCGCTGGTCCTGCCGGGCCATCGGGTCCCTCCGGCTCAGCCTGTTCCTGCAGATAGTCGAGAATTGCCGTCTTCAGATCGCTGTCTTTGCCAAGTCCCTGATTGCCAAACAGGCGGTTAAACTCCAATACGTAGGGATATCCCTCAACCAGCGCAATATCGAAGCCGGCGTGATCCACACCCAGTTCCCTGGCCAGGCGCAACGCCAGGTTCGTCACTGCTGAAGGCACCGGGCTGTTATCGATACGACCGCCCTGTGACACGTTGTTGTAAAACCCCTGATCGGCCTGGGTTCGCCAATAGGCCGACACCACTCGATTGCCAACAATCACCACCCGCACATCACGATCAATAGGCAGATATTCCTGAACATAGAGCACGGTGGTCCGCTCGCAATAGCGCTGCCAGTCCGCCCGGTTTTCGATCAGCCATACGCCTTCGCCCATGCTGGCCTTGGGTAACTTGGCTACAAACGGCAGCACCATGGCATTCCACACTGCTTCCTGCTCTTCCGGACCATTTGCTTCGATCAGTGTCCAGGGGGTGTGCTCCGGCGCCACGACCTGAAACGCCCGTGTCATCTCGATTTTGTCGTGACCAATGCGGTAACTCGCAATGCTCGGGAACACCCTGCATTTCAGGCCGTAAACCAGAGCATTGAGCTGCCAGTACTCGGGGAACAGCACCCAGTCTGCGTTTTTAAGCAGGTCTTTGTGGGCCAGGAACTGCTCCGGCTTGAGAACTTTGGTGTCGGGGAAGCCGAGAGTGCGAAAAATGTCGAAGGAAACCAGTTTCATGAGGTCAGCTACAGGCAAAGGGTCGTGGGCGAGTGCATAGGGAAATTGAGCGCATTCTATACGGCTTTTTCAATCCCGCAACTGGTTATTTTTTGTTCTTTGGCTGGCGGTCGCCGTCAGGGGATCTTCCGGCCAGGGATGCTTGGGATAACGCCCGCGCATGTCCTTTCGCACGTCCGGATAGACGTTCTGCCAGAAACTGGCCAGATCTGCCGTTACTGCCAGTGGGCGCTGGGCCGGAGAAAGCAGGTGGATAACCAACGGCACCCGGCCACCGGCGACGGTTGGCGTAGTGTGCCAGCCGAACAGGGCCTGGAGTTTGGCGGACAGCACAGGTCCGTTTGCCGCGGTGTAATCCAGGGTGACAGACTGCCCGGTGGGAATGCTCAGGCGGGCCGGGGCTAGCTCATCCAGCATCTGCTGTTGCCGGTAATCCAACAGGCTGGCCAGCGCCTGATGCAGGTTGAGTTTTTCCAGGTCCCGCCAGCGGCTCAAACCTGCCAGGAAAGGGCCCAGCCAGGCTTCCAGGTTGTCTGTCAGCCAGGTCTGACTCAGGTCCGGCCATTCCTGTGGAAAACACTGCGACAGCAGCGAAACCCGGGCAAGCCACTGCTCACTCGCGGGCGTCCATGGCAGGCTTTTCAGCCCCTTTTTCCGCACCGCAGCCAGCAAGCCCTGTTGCAACAATTCCGGGGATGGTGCCGGCAAGTCAGTTTCTTCCAGCACCAGTTGCCCCAGCTTGCGAACACGGCGGGCCACCACTGTGCCGCGGGCATTGTCCCACAGTGCCTCTTCCGCCTCATGGATATGGTTCGCCAGATCCAGCTCCAGGAAAGCGGGGTCAACCGGTGCCGCCAGATAGATGGTTGCTTCTCTGGCCTTGCCATCCAGCTCGGCGGCCGCCAGCCATTGGTGTCGTGCCAGGGGATCCTCGTCACGGAGGGCGGCGCCGCGCCCGTTACTGAGCCGGTAGCGGGGGGTGTCTCCAGGGCGTTTCAGTGCAATCCGGTCCGGGTAGGCCAGAGCCAGCAGCCGCCCCACTTCCTGATCACTGGGCATCTGCCCTGGCTGCTCGCCCTTTGCCAATAGCCGCACCAGGGATCTTCGTATGGCTTTGATCCTGGGGGTGTCAACACTGTCCGTCTGATCTCCGGCTCGAAGCAGGCGCACCCGTTCGTGCATGTCAGCCCCGGCGGATCGACCCGCCAGGTCTCGCTCTTCCAGCAAGGCAGCCAGTTCCGCAGCGAGATAACCCTGGCCAATGCCGCGACCCCGCAGAATCATATGAGCCAGCCTTGGGTGCACGCCCAGCTCCCGCGCCTGCTTGCCGTGTTCGGTAATGGCACCGTTGTCGTCGAGCATGTCCAGCCATTGCAGCAAGTCGACGGCCTGCTGCCAGTTCGCGGCCGGTGGCCGCTCAATCCATTCCAGCTGCTCCGGTGACCTTGCGCCCCACTGGGCAAGCTCCAGCACCAGCGGAGCCAGATCTGCTTCCTGGATTTCGGGGGGCGTGAATTCAGCGAGACCGAACTGGGCTGACTCGCTCCAGAGTCGGTAACAGATACCGGGTTCAAGACGGCCGGCGCGCCCTTTGCGCTGCTCAGCGGAGGCTTTGGACACCCAGCCGGTGACTAGCCGGGTCATGCCGCTGTTGGCATCGAACAGGGCCCGGCGCTGCTGGCCGCTGTCAATGACCACCCGTACGCCTTCGATCGTCAGACTGGATTCGGCAATGGCGGTGGCCAGAACCACCTTTCGATAACCCTCGGGTGCAGGGGCAATGGCCCGGTCCTGTTCATCGTTTCTCAGGTTGCCGTAAAGGGGTGTAATCATGACATCGTCGCTGACCCGGGTCTGCAGTTGTCGCTGGGCACGGCGGATTTCCCCAGCGCCGGGCAGGAATACCAACAGCGAACCTTCCTGTTCTGCCAGGGCTTGGGTGATGACCGAAACAGAGTGGTCCACCATCTGGCCGTTCCGGGGCAAAGGTCGATAAGCGATGTCCACTGGAAAAGCCCGGCCTTCGCTGGTCAGCACGGGTACATTCCCCAGCATTCGGGCAATAGGCGCAGTATCCAGGGTGGCCGACATCAGGATAACTCGAAGATCTTCCCGCAGCGCCTGTCGCGATTCCCTGACCAGTGCCAGCCCCAGATCGGCCTGCAAAGATCGTTCATGAAATTCATCGAAAATTACCACTGCGTAGGCTTCGAGTGCTGGATCACTCTGGATCATCCGGGTAAGGATGCCTTCGGTAACCACCTCAATAACGGTTTCGGATGTCACTCTGGTGTCCAGTCGGGTCCGGTAACCGACAGTCTGGCCTGGCTGTTCACCCAACTGTAAAGCCATAAAACGTGCTGCCGACCTTGCAGCCAATCTTCTTGGCTCCAGCATCAGGATCCGTCGGCCACTGCGCCAGGGGGCGTCCAGCAGTGCCAGCGGCACCCGTGTGGTTTTGCCAGCGCCCGGCGGTGCCTGCAGCAATACCGTCTTTTGGGTGGCAAGGGCTTGCAGAAAATCCGGGATGATTTGGGTTATCGGCAGCATCAAAGGGCTATGTTACGGGGTTGCCCGCTCCTCTGGTGACGGCACAAAAAACAGGAAAACCAGGCCAAAGGCCAGTGCAGCCACGCCAATGCCAAATGCTGACGTCAGGGTGCCGCTGGCTTCCAGCCATTGCCGGGTCAGCCAGGGCCCGGCCATCTGGGTAAAACCGTATACCGAGATCATTGCCGCAGACAACCGCGGCCCCTGGTGTGGGTGAAGGGCGCGGCCGATTCGCTGGGTAAGCATCACCGTGCCTATAAAGGTGCTGCCCACCAGGACCGCGCAAAGCACCAGGCCGATAGCGCCGGGCAGAATCACAGCCGCCATGACGCCGGTCAGTTGAATGATGAAATTCATTTTCAGGGCTGGAAGGTCTCCAAATCTGGCGCCAAGGCCATTCCACAGGGCCGGCGATACAATGGCAGCTACGGCCGCCACAAACCAGGCACCGTCCATCAGCCAGTGATTTGCAGGTAACTGGTCTTTCGCCAGCAGCGGCAGAAAGGTCATGGGCAGGATATATCCCAGCCCGGCACCGGCATAGGAGAGAAACAAGGGAACGCTGGCGCGGTCAAACAGCGCCGATGTGTCATGGTTTTTCTCACCGGCACTTGCGGCTGCCTGTGGGGGTACTTCCAGTTCCAGCAACCTTGAAGTGGCCCACCAGGCGAGGGGGACAGAAAGGACCAATGCAGGCCACCATCGCTGGCTGCCCGCAAGCCAGTCTGAGCTTAAGCTGACCAGACCACTGGAAAGCAACAGGCCAAGACCCACGCCAATGTAGAGATGCCCACTGAGTGCTACCCGGTTGCGACGGGCCAGCCATTCCAGTATCAGAGCCGGCGCCTGGACGAAGACAATGCCGTTGGCGATGCCGTTAAGCAGTCGCACCGCCGACATCGCGAACAGATTATCCGTCAGGGCCATGGCAAGGGTGGTGACAAGGTGAAATGCCAGGGCGGCAGGTAACAAGCGCCGAATCTGACCGATCCGGTGCCAGCGAATGGCCAGGAGTGCACCCAAAAGATAGCCAAGGTAATTCCAGGTCGCAACCGATGCGCCCTGTTCCGCCGTGACCTGGCCGTCCTCGACCAGGTAAGGCAGCAGAGGCGTAAAAATAAATCGACCCAGCCCATGGGTAACCACTAACAGGACTGCGCCGGCCGCCAATACGGTCAGCATTTCCTTTGGGTTGATGGGAGACAGGCGAGAATCTGGCATAACAGAAGCCTCAGCGAAAACCAGGCAGTTTAAACCAGTTAACGCAGGACGTAAGTGTCACTTAAGGCGTAGGCCTTCAGGCAATTAGGACTGGGAAGCCCGAGGGTGATTTTCCCGGGTCCATTGGTAAATCTTGCGGAATGCACTGGCGATATCTTCAGGCTTGTGGGGCGGCTGGATAATCGCCGCCATTTCACCCTCAGGATTGATCAGGGCAAAGTGGCCACTGTGGTCCACTAGCAGGTCCTCTTCGACCTCGCGATGAACAAAGACGGCGCCGAGGCTCTTGGCCAGTTCTCTGAGTACGCTCAACTCGCCCGTCGCACCATGGAAATCGTCCCCGAAAAAACCCACATAATCACGGAGCTTTTCGGGAGTATCGTGCTCTGGATCAGCGGTAATCAGCAGGTATTCCGGTTGGGGCAGGTTTGCCGGTAACAGGCTGTCCGTCTTGCGAAGGCTGGCCATGGCAGCGGGGCAGATATCCGGGCAGTTGGTGTAGCCCACGAACGCGAAAGTCCAATGGCCTTTCAGGTCATCCGGCGTAAACGGGTCGCCGTTCTCGTCAATCAGCTGGAAATCCGGGAGCGCTCGCGGCTTGTCATACACATAGACGTTGATGTCGCTGAGCACAGGCGCCGGTGTCGGTTCCTCAGGGCCGGCAAAAAACGTCTGACGCGCGATCACCATCCCGAAAACAAGAACGACCATCAGGCACAGAATGGTAACTGTCAGGCGGAGGGACCGCGTCATATTGTCTCCGTGTAGGCCTCAGAAAAACACAAAGTGATCGACGAGCAGGAACACAAACAACGCCATCAGGTAAGTGATTGAGTATTTGAAGGTGGCCAGGGCGACCCGACGGTCGTCACCTCTCAGCAGGCGAACCGCGTACTGCAGGAAACGAGCCCCCAGTGCCAGTGCACCGGCCAGATAGATCACACCGGACATCCCCGTCACGAAGGGCAACAGGCTGACCGCCAGCAGGATCAACGTGTACAGCAGTATGTGGAGTTCGGTATAACGGTTGCCATGGGTGACCGGCAACATCGGGATACCCGCCTTGGCGTACTCTTCTTTGCGATGAATGGCCAGCGCCCAGAAGTGTGGCGGTGTCCAGGCGAAGATGATCAGTACCAGCAGCAGGGCATGGCCGTCGATCTGCCCTGTCACTGCGGTCCAGCCCAGCAGGGGCGGCATGGCGCCGGCCAGCCCGCCAATAACAATGTTCTGGGGGGTCATACGCTTGAGGAACAGGGTATAGACACCGGCATAACCCACCAATGATGCCAGTGTCAGCCAGGCGGTCAGCGCGTTCACCTGCCAGACCAGAATCACCATACCCGCGATGGCGAGCCCGGTGGCAAAAACCATGGCATCAAGGGGTGCGATCTTGCCGGTAGCCACCGGCCGTTTGCGGGTTCGGGCCATCACCGTATCGATTTTCTGGTCGACAACGTGGTTAACGACCGCGGCCGCACCAGCCAGCAGGGCGATGCCCAGGTTACCGTAAAACAGCACTTCCCAACCGGGCACTCCCGAGGTGGCCAGCAGCATTCCAATCACCGAGGTGAGGATCATCATGGCGACCACGGTTGGCTTGGTGAGCTCCAGGTAGTCCCGCCAGGTAATACCTGCGGATGGGACAGATTCACCGGAAGCCTGTGCGGGCAGCCTTTCAACGTGCTCGCTCATGCGGTCACCTCTCGATCGTTCATTATTGTGTTTTCAGTGGCTCGGCCCGACAGGCTAACCGGTACGCGATGAAGACGCCAGATCAGGTTTATTACAGTGAGCAAAAGGCCGGCGCCCATGGCGTTGTGGGCTATCGCAACAGACAGTGGAATGTGGAAGATAACGTTCGCCAGACCAAGCAGAATCTGCAGTGTCAGCACCGTCGCCACCAGCGCAAGATGCCAAACCATCGGAGTGCCTTTTACCCGCCGCCACAACATCATCAGCAATACCGTGAAATACCCGAGTACCACCAGAGCGCCAACCCTGTGAGTGACGTGAATGGCCACACGACCATCGGCCGTCAGCTGACCGCCCAGGTAATTGGGGCCGACCTGTTGGGTAATATCAAAACCGTGCTGAAAATCCATATCTGCCGGCCACCATTCACCCTGACAGGTCGGAAGGTCTGTGCAGGCAACCGCAGCGTAGTTGGCGGCAGTCCAGGCGCCGAGCGCAATCTGCATGACGACCAGAACAAGGCCTCCGTACAGCCAAGGCCGGAACCCTCGCAAGGAAATGGCGGCCGAATGGGCTGGCGGTGACTCATCCTGCCCGGCTTGGGGCGCCTCTGCTCTGGCCAGTCGGCGTAGGCGCAAGGTCAGCAGAGTAAGCAGACTGAGCGTGGTAAAGCCGCCCAGCAAATGCAGCGCCACCACCTGGGGCCAGAGTTTCAGGGTGACCGTCCACATGCCGAAGGCGCCCTGGAGCAGAATGAATGCCGCGATGAACAGGGGCAGCTTCACCGGCAAACCTTCCCGACGGTGACGCACGGCGTAACCGGCCAGGCCAAACACGATTAACCCGAGAATACCGGCGGCATAGCGATGAATCATCTCGGGCCAGCCTTTTTCCACGTCCACGGGCGTATCCGGAAAACGGGCGTTGGCGATGGCCATGCGGGCTTCATCCTGGGGGACCGTCAGGAATCCATAGCAACCCGGCCAGTCCGGACAGCCAAGCCCGGCATGCACAAGCCGGGTCCAGGCGCCGAGCATGATAACAACTACGGCAAAGAAGGCAGCCGCCATGGCTGCCTTGGCCAGCAGGTCTGCACGGTCTGAAAAGGAACGCTGAGAAGGGTTCAAGTGAAATTCTCCGGAAACAGGGCTAACCGATCTGTGACAGTTTCAACAGATGTTTGAGATCATTCAGCATTTCCTTGCCAGTATGTTCGCTGCCGTAATGCATGATGATATTCCCGAAAGGATCGATGACCAGAATGCGGGGCTGCTGGGCCGGGTCAATGCCTGGCGGCAGGGCAGCGCTGGTATTACTCGCCTGGCTTACTCTTTCCATGGAGGAATATTCTTCCGGCCAACGCTCGGCCAGATCGTCACTCATGCTACCCACCCAGGCTGACCGATTCACCCGATTGGCATTCTTGCCCAGCGCGATATTAACCTGGCGGGCCCGATAGAGAAGTTCCTCACAGGCGGTTCCACAATTATCGGCAACAACCAGCAGCATCCATTCCGGCTCCTCCAGCTCCGGGCCAAACCGGTCTGACAAGGGCTGGCTATCGGCGCCGTTGAGCTGCAATTCAGCAACCTGGACTGGCGGCTGTAACAATTCTCCATGATTACTGTGGCCGGTCGGGTTGAGCCAACCGGTGTAATACATCACTGTTGCCAGGATCATCGGGCCAAAGCCCACGGCGAACAGCAACAGCGCCATTCTACGACCACGCCGGACCTGCTCCGGTGACATCTTGTTGTCGTTTGCATTCTTCTGGTTCATGGACTCAGCCGTTGTCATCGTTGTTTCCCGTTTTTCGGTAGCTCGCCACCAACGTCAATATAACCAGTGCCAGGGCCAGAGAAAACCATTGCACCGCATAGCCGTAATGAGTCTGCGGCCCCATCAGGTCCGGTGCCCAGTCCGCACGGTAGGCGCCGGGCTGATCACTGTCGTCAAGGCGCATTATCAGCGGCGCTGCGGCCTGGCCCGCCGCTTCCACATCGGACCGAGCCAATGCCTGAACACGCCTCGGCCACTGGCCCTGGCTCTGCGGCGTCTCCATCAGCACCGGCGGCTGCGGATAGTCACTCAGCCGACCGGAGAGCGTGACTGCCCCCGATGGTGTCTGTACATCAGGAAGCTGCTCGCGCCGGCGTGGCGCCTGCACCCATCCCCGGTTGATAACCAGAGGCGTACCCGCTTCCGGCTGGAAAAGGGTTAATACTTCATAACCCGGTGCACCATCCCGGGTACGGTTATCCAGCAACCAGGTTATCGACCGGTAGCGGCCGCGAAGCGTTACCGGCTGGCCCGGTTCAAGGCCCTGCTCGAGATGCGCCGGCCAATCAAGCTGGTTGCTCCGGGTTTCCCATTGGGCAAGCAGAACCTCTTTTTCCTCTGCCCTGTCCAGTTGCCATACACCCAGAAACAGAAGCGCGGGCAGGAACAGGCCTGAAAAGACCAGCAGCCGCCAGTCAAAACACCAACGCCGGTTGCTCACTGAGACCCTATCAGACATGGTCTGTTATAGTGGCGAATAAAACCACGCATTACACTACAGGACCTATCATGCTGAAGATTCTCATCGTTGTTCTCTTGCTGGCCGTTTTGGTGAGCCTTTTCAGCGGGTTGTTCTTTCTGATACGGGATGGCGGGAAAACCAACAGGGTTCTCAATTCCCTTGCACTGCGGGTCGCCCTGAGCGTAGCGCTGCTGGCGGTTATTATGCTGTCACTGTGGCAAGGGGGCCTGACGCTTAATCCGACCCCCTGAATGCTAGTTTCAGAGCACGTATACGAACACGAACAGCCCCAGCCAGACGACGTCCACAAAGTGCCAGTACCACGCCGCGGCTTCAAAACCGAAGTGGTTTTCAGCCGTGAAATGGCCTTTCTGTATGCGGATCAGCATGATGACCAGCATCAATGTACCTAGAATCACGTGGGCGCCATGGAAGCCGGTCAACATGAAGAAGGTACTGCCGTAGATACCTGACTGCAGGGTCAGGCCAAGATCCTGGTAAGCGTGCACGTACTCGTAACCCTGTACACAGACGAAAACCAGTGCCAGGGCAATGGTAGCCGCAAGCCAGATCTTTGTTTTCTGGCGATGACTTTCCTTGAGTGCATGGTGGGCAACGGTCAGGGTGAAGGAAGAGGTTACCAACAGGACGGTGTTGATCAACGGCAGACCCCAGGGTCCGATGATGCCTGAAGGCGCAGGATAGGCTTCAGGATCCGGGGTATTGAGCAGCGGCCAGGTCGCCTGGAAACCTTCCCAGAGCATATTGGTGCTGCCCTTGTCGCCCTCTCCACCCAGCCAGGGAATCGCGAACATACGGGCGTAGAAAAGAGCGCCGAAGAACGCCGCGAAGAACATCACCTCGGAAAAAATGAACCAGCTCATTCCCCAACGGAAGGAGCGGTCCATCTGCGCGCTGTATAACCCGGAGCGGCTTTCCTTGATGACGTTGCCGAACCATCCGAACAGCATGTAAACCATGATCGCTGAGCCGATCCAGAATGTGATCCAGGCTCCCATGGTATCCACGCCCTGCTTGCCATCCACCATGATGGACGCGAGGCCATACATCATTACACCCAGGCCGACGGTGGCCACAATCGGCCACTTGCTCTGTTCCGGCACGTAATAGGTCTGGTTATCCGCCATGACAGTCTCCGATGGCTTGTCCGTTATCGATTATTGTTGTGACTGCGGGCAATCAGTTGCCCGCCCTTATTTCACTTCCGGCGGTGTCGCGAAGGTGTGGTACGGCGCCGGCGATGGCACTGTCCACTCCAGACCTTCTGCACCGTCCCAGGGCTTGGCCGACGCTTTCTCACCGCCTCTCACACACTTGACCACGATCACCAGGAACAGGATCTGGGTCGCGCCGAACATGAAGGCGCCGATGCTGGAGACCATGTTGAAATCAGCGAACTGCAGAGCATAGTCGGGAATACGGCGCGGCATGCCGGCCAGTCCCAGGAAGTGCATCGGGAAGAACGCCAGGTTCATGCCGACGAAGGATAGCCAGAAATGGGTCTTGGCCAGGGTTTCGTCGTACATGTGGCCGGTCCACTTGGGCAGCCAGAAGTAGGCTGACGCAAAGATACCGAAGATGGCACCAGGCACCAGTACATAGTGGAAGTGAGCAACCACAAAGTAGGTGTCGTGGTACTGGAAGTCCGCCGGCGCAATCGCCAGCATCAGGCCAGAGAAGCCGCCGATGGTGAACAGGATGACGAAGGCCACCGCGAACAGCATGGGGGCTTCAAACGTCAGGGAACCCCGGAACATGGTGGCTACCCAGTTAAAGACCTTCACCCCGGTTGGCACCGCGATCAGCATGGTGGCGTACATGAAGAACAGCTGACCGGCAATCGGGATACCCACAGTGAACATGTGGTGAGCCCAGACCACGAAGGACAGCAGGGCAATGGCACCGACGGCGTAAACCATGGAGGCATAACCGAACAGCGGCTTGCGCGAGAAGGCAGGGATGATATGAGACACCGCGCCGAACGCAGGCAGAATCATGATGTAAACCTCGGGGTGTCCGAAGAACCAGAACACGTGCTGGAACAACACCGGGTCACCGCCACCAGACGCATCGAAGAAGCTGGTGCCGAAGTTGATGTCCATCAGCATCATGGTGACCACACCTGCCAGAACGGGCATAACTGCAATCAGCAGGAACGCCGTAATCAGCCAGGTCCAGACGAACAGGGGCATCTTCATCAGGGTCATGCCCGGCGCCCGCATATTCAGGATCGTGGCAACCACGTTAATGGCACCCATGATGGACGACACACCCATGATGTGTACGGCGAAGATAAAGAAGGTGGTACTCGGTGGGCCGTAGGTCGTCGACAAGGGCGCGTAGAAGGTCCAGCCGAAGTTGGGCGCACCACCTTCCATGAACAGGGTGGACACCAGGATCAGGAAAGCGCAGGGCAGCAACCAGAAACTCCAGTTGTTCATTCGTGGCAGAGCCATATCGGGCGCACCCACCATCAGTGGAAGCATCCAGTTGGCCAGGCCGACGAAAGCTGGCATTACCGCGCCGAACACCATGATCAGACCATGCATGGTGGTCATCTGGTTGAAGAATTCCGGCTGGACGATCTGCAGCCCGGGCTGGAACAGCTCAGCGCGGATGACCATCGCCATGGCCCCGCCAAGCAGGAACATGGTGAAACTGAATATCAGGTACATGGACCCGATATCCTTGTGGTTAGTCGTCAACAGCCACCGAGTTATGCCCTTGGCAGGGCCGTGGTGATGATCGTCCTGGGCGTGGGTATCTGTAACCGCACTCATGAAAACCCCCGTTACCGCCTGCTTGTTCAGGCTGGTGATGTCATTAATCTGCAAGTGGTCAAAAACCTGATGCCGAAGCGTTTCTCCGGCACCAGGTGTTCAATCATTCCTGGTTCTTGTAATCGAAGATCTCTTTGGGCGTGACCATTTCACCGGTGTCATTACCCCATGCATTCCGCTCGTAGGTAATGACGGCAGCAAGGTCAACCTCGCTCAACTGATCCCCGAAGGCCTGCATGGCGGTGCCGGAAGACCCGTTCACGACAATATCAATGTGGCCTTGCATGTCTTCAAGGGCCATCTGACTCCCTTTCAGAGCGGGGAATGCCGGTGGCGCGCCAGTGCCATCAGGCTGGTGACAGGCGGCGCAGGCCGAGGCATAAGCCTTCTCGCCACGCTCCATCAGCTCCGCCATGGTCCAGTCTTTCTCGGTGAGTTCGGCCTCGGCCTGAGCCGCTGCTGTCTGCTCGTTAATCCAGGCGTCGTATTCCTCACGCGGAACCGCTTTGACAACCACTGGCATAAAGCCGTGTTTTATGCCGCACAGCTCAGTGCACTGCCCGCGGTAAATGCCGGGTTCATCCACTTGCGTCCAGATTTCGTTAATAAACCCTGGAATAGCGTCTTTCTTCAGACCGAACGCCGGCACCCACCAGCTGTGAATCACATCGTTGGCGGTCAACAGCAGACGAACCCGGGTATTGGTCGGGATCACCATCGGGTTATCCACATCCAACAGGTAGTTTTCGCCCTTCTCGGTCCGGTTGTAGATTTCGTCATCGCTAGTGGAGATGTTGGAGAAATACCCGAACTCTTCGTCGATGTAATCGTACTTCCAGCGCCACTGGTAACCGGTGACCTTGATGTCAATCTCGGCTTCGGTGGTGTCGTACATGTCCACGAGTGTGGCGGTGGCGGGAATGGCCATAACCACCAGAATAACCAGCGGTATGACGGTCCAGAGAATCTCAACCAGAGTATTCTCGTGGAAGTTTGCCGGCTTGCGGTCGGGATCCCTGGATTTCCGATGAGCAAATATGGACCAGAACATGATACCGAAGACCACAACGCCGATGATGACGCAGATCCAGAGGATGGTCATGTGAAGGTCAAAAATTTCGTTACTGGTGCCGGTGACTCCTGGGCTCATGTTCAGGGTCCAGTCCGCCATGGACATCGCCGGGAACATCAGTCCACCCAAGAGAGCACCTGCCCGTCTTGCTTGCACGCGCATACTGTGTCTCCACAGAGTGTTATTCTTGTCGGATTTCGCGACCAATCCTTCTGCCCCGAACGGTGTTCGCACACACTATTCTGGCCAGAACGGAAGCCTGCTATGGATAAATCAGGCCCAAGTATAGGCACATTCCGAAATAATTCGAAAGTCCCAGCGACCAGATTTAAATAAAAGAAGGCACTTTTTCCTATCAACAGAACACAGAGTAGAACCGCGAAAGCGCTTTCGCAGACAGATCGTCGGCTTTGGGCACTGGCCTGGCCGCTGATGCTTACCAATCTGACGGTACCGCTGCTGGGGCTGGTGGATACGGCCGTGCTCGGGCATCTGGAAAGCCCGGAATACCTGGGTGCTGTGGCCATCGGTGCCAATCTTTTCAGCATTCTATACTGGACCTTCGGGTTCATGCGCATGGGCACCACCGGCCTGGCCGCGCAGGCGTGGGGGAAACGGGATGAATTTGCCCAGATTGCACTGCTTTTGCGCTCGGTGTTGCTGGCCGTAGCAATCGGTCTGTTGCTGATTCTGCTCCACAACCCACTGATCAGCACCGGCCTGACGTTAATGAATCCAAGCCCGAACGTTACCGGGCTGGCGGCTGAATATGCAGGTATCAGAATCTGGAGCGCACCCGCGGTACTTTGCCAGTACACCCTGGTTGGCTGGCTGATTGGCACCCAGAATCCCAAAGGCCCGATGATCATGCTGATTGTCGCCAATGGCCTGAACATCATTCTGGATGTCCTGTTCGTGACCGTGCTGGGCTGGAACAGTGCCGGCGTGGCGGCCGCGACCGTTATTGCGGAATACTCTGCGGCCGCGGTGGGTTTCTGGCTGGTGCTGAACAGGATGCCTGCCGGCCAGCGTCTTACCCGCGCGCTTTTTGGCCAGTTAAGGGATTATCTGACCATCCTGCGGGTAAACCGCTATATCATGGTTCGTACCATCGCTTTGCTGCTGGTGCTGGCCTTTTTCACCGCCCAGGGCGCCCGCCAGGGGGATACCATCCTGGCCGCCAACGCGGTTCTGATCACTTTCCTGCTGGTGATTTCCAACGGCCTGGATGGCTTTGCCAACGCCGCCGAGGCGCTGATCGGCGAGGCGGTCGGGCAGGGTGACCGGGCCCAGTTCAAACGCGTATTCCGGGTCGCCCTGCGCTGGTCACTATGGGGCTCGGTTCTGTTTACGGTGGCGTTTGTGCTTGGCGGGAAAACCCTGATTGCCCTGCTGACAGGCATCGAGGAAGTCCGCCAGACCGCCTGGCAGTATCTGCCCTGGCTATGGGCATTACCGCTGACTGCGGTCTGGGGCTTTCTGCTAGATGGCGTGTTCATTGGCGCAACCCGAACCCGGGACATGCAAAACACCATGCTGATGTCTGCGGGGCTGGTGTTTCTTCCAGTCTGGTGGCTGACCACCGGCTGGGGAAACCACGGGCTCTGGTTCGCACTGATCAGTCTGATGCTTGCGCGAGCCCTGTCCATGGGATGGCTGTGCCTGCAACACACCCGCCACGACCGCTGGTTCGTGCCCACGCAGTCCTGATCCTCTGTCGGTTTCAACCCGGACAACTGGCCGGGCAGATTGCGGAATCTCGTCTACACTTGTCGGTAAAAGCAGGCGTTTGGCCCAGCCAGCCACAACATCCTGTCACCAGCGATTCTGCTCCTGACAAAAGGAGGCGCCTTGCGACCCTATTCCGTTCAGACACTGGCATCTCCTCAAATGACACCAACGGCCGTGCTAGATATCATCGATCAGGCAAGGCGCCAGGAAGCACGATCTGGCGCCTTTCTCCGGCAGATGCAGGAAAGCGCAGCGGCATTGCCGTCGACCATTGTGATTGAAGGCTACCAGCCGGCCGGCTGTCTGTTCCAGTTTGCGGTGGAATACATCGAGATGGCCCCCAGGCTGATCGAATGCGTCGAGGCCTGCGCTGCCGAAGCCGGGAACTCCGCTCTGTTCGCGCCCTTCATAAAAGCTGCAATTGGTTACTTTACTCAACCCTCGGTACTGCTGGTACGCTATGACGGCCTGGGTGGGCTGTTGATCAGGGCTTATCTGTGCCACCGTCTGATGGAAGAGATGTGTGAAAACAACCGCTGTACCCGTGCCAGCGAACTGGTAGACGTGGAAGCAACACGGGCGAACCTGCTGGCACACCAGTTGATTGGCGAACCTTTTGCCAACGAACTGGATCAATCCATAACCGTCACCGTGTTACAGATTGCGGGCACGCCGGATTATTACGAACTGAATCTGGATCCGTTCGTAGATCAAACCAGGAACGCTGCGTGGGATTGGATGAAGCAGTATTGGGATAATCTGCTGGTGCGCAATCATATCCGCCTTTCTCTGGGGGGCGTTGAGTAGTAAACGCGTGAGTGGTAAAACCAATGTCAAAAAACTGGATAGTTCTGCTGCTGGCACTGGTTCCGCTGGGCCTGGCGGCGGAGCCCGCAACCCTGTCCGTACAGGTTGTCGACAGCCAGACCGGCGAACCGGTCAGCGGCGCTCGGGTGATTGTTAATCACGGTGCCGCCGCGATACCGTCGGCCGAAGAAATGATTCAGAAAAACCGTCAGTTCCAGCCTCAGTCGCTGCTGATCGCCAGGGGGTCAGAGGTGAACTTTCCCAACCGGGATACCACCCAGCACCACGTCTATTCTTTTTCTCCGGCGCGGGTATTCAACATCGAACTTTACGCGGATCAGCCGGAGGCCCCGATACTGTTTGATAAAACCGGGGTGGTTGAAGTCGGCTGTAACATTCACGACCGGATGCAGGGCTTTATCCTGGTCACCGACAGCGCGCTGACCGGGCAGACTGACGATGCCGGCAACGCCAGTGTTGCACTGCCGCCAGACGTTGCAAGCCTGGGCCAGCTTGACCTCAGCCTTTGGCACCCGAGGCTGGAAAACGCCACCCGGACGGTCGATGTCAGCATACCTGTTCCCGCCAGTGGACCCGTGGAACTGACGCTGGACCTGTCCCCTGCCGTGGAAGAATCCGGGCGGCTGGACGCACTGCAGAAACGTTTCCGGGATCTTTGATGGCCATAGCAGATCGCATCGGGTTCCGGGGGCGACTGGTGTCAGCAATGGTGGCACTGGTCGCCATTGTCAGCCTGAGCATTGGCGCACTGCTGATGCTGTACCTGTTTGAAGATGAAAAATCCCGCGCCACGGAACAGCTCAGCCTGGGCGAGAGAGTGGCGGAAGAAACCCTGCAAAGACGCACCAGCCTGATTTTTTCCCGACTGGACGTGGTGGTACGGGATTTCGGATTCCGTTCTGCCATGGCCAGTCGTGACCGGGTCACGGCCGACAGCGCCCTGGAAAACCAGAGTCGCCGGGTTGGCGCCCGCTTCGCAATGATCATCGACAGCGACGGCAACACCCTGGCAGCGGCGGACGAGCCGCCATCCGGGCTGGTCGCTCAGGCGGCAACCCTGAACCTGCTGGCCGAGGCCCAGGTCAACGGATTCGCCAGCCAGATGGTCGTTCTGGATGACCGGGCCGTTGAACTGGTTACCATTCCAGTGGAAGCGCCGGGACTGAGGGCACAGCTGATCGCCGGTTTCGGTCTCGGCCGCGAGACCACCGATGTCATCGAGCGCCTGAGCGGCACAGACGTACTGTTTCGCACCCGGGATTCTGAAGCCGACGATTATCGCTTTCTGACCGAGGCCATGGATATCGAAGAAACCCGGCTGGCAGAACTGGCCGATGTAGGGTCTGGCCCCCAGACCGCCGGCAGTTTCGTCACCAGCGCCCACTTTTTCACCCGAATCGTCAGCCTGTCGGAAAACGCCAGCAACCCATTGCAACTGCTACTGCTGATTAACCGGGACGCCAGCCTGAATGCCTATTACCAGCGGGCCATCGAGATTCTGCTGCTGGTCAGCAGTGTGCTGGTACTGGCGGCCCTGATTGCGATGATCATGGCCCGCAGCCTGGGCCAACCGGTGCTGAGCCTGGCCCGCTACGCCAAGGCTATTGGTGATGGTGAATCCCCGGAACCGCCACCGATCAAAGCCGGGGGCGAGCTGGCTGAACTTCGCCACGCCCTGGGAGAGATGCTGCTCAAACTCCGGGATCGGGAAGAGCAGATTCGCTACGCCGCCAGCCACGACGAAATCACCGGGCTACCGAACGTCCATGCCTTTCTGAACAGTGTGCGGGAAAGCCTGCGAAACAACGAGACCTACCGGTTGTTCGGCCTGCGGATCAACGAGCTTCCCAACATTAACGACACCCTGGGCCTGGCCTTTGGCGACAAGGTGCTGCGAGCCGTTGCCGGGCGCCTGAGCCAGGAATTGCCCGAGCATTCAGAGCTGGCGCGCACCGGCGGCGGTGAGTTCCTGATGCTGGCGGAGGCCTGCACCGGTGAAGCCCTGGACCGACTGGCCCACCAGATTCTGGACGCAGTTCAGGCCCCCATGCAGATCGACAGCACCCCTTTTGCCCTGCGTTGCACCATGGTATCCCTGCAATTACCGGAAGACGCTCAGGACACCGACCAGGTCCGCCGCCGCCTGAACCTGACCTTCGAGATGGCGCAAACCACCCGCCAGCGAATCACCCACTACCAGCCGGGCAGAGACGAGAACCATCTGCGGGAACTTCAGATCATTGCCGACCTGACCACGGCAATTTCCAGCATGGGTCTGCATATGAACTATCAACCCAAGCTGGCCATGGCCGACGGGCGTCCCAAACAGGTCGAGGCCCTGGTGCGCTGGATACACCCGGACCTGGGCTTTATTTCGCCGGAAGAATTCATTTTCCTCGCCGAACAGTCCGGCCAGATTACCGAACTGACCCGCCATATCCTTGCCCGGGTTGCTGAAGACGCCCGCGCCTGGCACAGGGCCGGCCTGGATATCGGTGTCGCCATCAACCTGTCAGCGCTTGACCTGACCCGGCCCGAACTGATCGACGAGGTTGCGGATGCGTTTGCCGACTGGCCGATGGCGATGTCTGACATCACACTGGAAGTCACCGAAAGTGCACTGATGGAAGACCCCGAAACGGCTCTTGAAACCCTGGGCCGGCTCCGGGCGCTGGGCGTCACCCTGTCCGTCGATGACTTCGGCACCGGCTATTCATCCCTGTCGCAGCTGCGCAAGCTGCCAGTCCAGGAACTGAAAATCGACAAATCCTTTGTGCTCAGGCTGGATACCGAGCCCCAGGATCAACTGATCGTCAAATCCACCATTGATATGGCTCACGGGCTGGGCCTCAGTATTGTCGCCGAGGGCATCGAGAACCGGGAAGCCTGGCACCTGCTGAAACAGTGGGGCTGTGAAACCGGCCAGGGCTTTTACATGAGTCGGCCTGTGGGCGCCGAGGAACTGCCCGCCACACTGCAAGCCCTTCAGGCCCTGAAACCTGAACTGGTAACCTCCGGAGAAACCACGTCATGACATACCCCATAACCTTCATTGCCATGAGCCTCGCCCTGATCATGGCAACAGCGGCACAGGCCGATGTGGGCAGCCGTCTCTGGGCCACCGGTGGCGTAACCTCCATTGAGGGCACCGCAGGTGGTGGGCTGTCGCCCTGGGCACTGCTCAATGGCTATGCCAGTGATGAGGAATGGAGCGGCACAGTTACCCTTTCCCAGGCGACCACTGACGATTACTCACTGAATGTGATGGGCGCAGGTGTGACCTGGCAAAACCGGGTTGAACTGACCTTTGCCCGCCAGACCCTGGACCTGGACACGCTGGGCGCGGCACTGGGTGAAGACGAACTGGTACAGGACATCTGGGGCCTGAAAGCGCGGCTGTTCGGCGATGTACTCTACAATCCCTGGGGCCAGTGGTCCGCGGGACTGCAGTACAAGCGCAATCGCAAGTACACGGTGCCAGAAGCGATTGGCTCAGAAGACGACACCGGCACTGACGTATACCTGGGCGGCAGCAAACTGTTCTTCGCGGCCATCGCCGGGCGCAACCTGCTGGTTAACGGCACGGTAAGGGCGACCAAAGCCAACCAGGGCGGCCTGCTCGGCTTTGGCGGAGACCGAAATGACAGCTATGAAGCCATGGCCGAAGCCAGCGTCAGCCTGTTTCTTGACCGGCGATGGCTGGTAGGAACCGAATACCGCCAGAAGCCGGACAACCTGGGGTTTGCCGCCGAAGACGACTGGTGGGACCTGTTCATTGCCTGGGTGCCCGACCGCCGGGTCTCGGTTACGGCGGCCTGGGTCAACCTGGGTGATGTGGCGACCCTGGAAGACCAGACCGGCGCCTACCTATCCCTGCAAGCCAGTTTCTGAATCACCGGAGGACACCATGAAGTTACCCGTTCTGATCCTTGTTCTGGCGACGCTGACACTCGGAGGTTGCCAGAGTATTGGCGGGCATGGCGGCGACAGCACCAGCCCATCCCCGGCATTGTATGAACAGCTCGGCAAACGCGCGGGCATCGCCACTATCGTGGAAGATCTGCTGTATCTGATTGTCGACGACACCCGCATCAATGAACACTTCGCCGGTGTTGATGTTGAGCAGTTCCACACCAACCTGACCGACCAGCTCTGCAGCGTCAGCGGCGGGCCCTGCACCTACACCGGTCGCGGCATGCGGGAAAGCCACGCGGATATGAACATCACCGATACCGAATTCAACGCGCTGGCGGAGAACCTGATCCTTGCCATGGAGGCAAACGGGGTGCCTGTGGCTGCCCAGAACCGGCTGATCGAGCGCCTGGTGCCAATGTATCCGGACATCCGGAATCTGTGAACCTACTTCCTGAATCCGGGATATAAGCTAGACTGAATCCCAGCTGCAACACTTTAGTGGACTCGACCAATGACGGAAAAGAGACCAGACATACGCCCGGGCCGGTATCGCCATTACAAGGGCCGGGACTATCAGGTCATCGACCTTGCCCGTCATAGCGAAACCGAAGAATGGATGGTGATCTATCGCTGCCTCTACGGCGACCACAGTCTCTGGGTAAGACCGGCGGTCATGTTCCGTGAGACGGTAGAAGTCGCCGGGGAACAGGTGCCACGCTTTGCCTTCATTGGGGAAGAATAACCGGGATCACTCCTCTGATCCCGATTTGAAAAACACCACCTGTTTCACCGTGTGGTCATCCTCATTCTTGCGTTTGTTCACTCGGGTCTGCAGTTCCGCATCTTCCGGCTTCGGCGTATCGGACACCGCATCGGTGAATCCACAGGCGACGCATTCCCTCACCTGATCTTCATCGTCGGTGGTGAACATCATGATCTTGTCCATCTCGGCGCAGCGTGGGCAGACTGCGCCGGCGATGAAGCGTTTTGGAGTTGCCATGGTTTACTCCTATGATCAGGCGGCGTCTTCAGTAATCCCGTTCTGTCGCAGCAGGGCATCGACTTCCGGTTCGCGCCCACGGAAGGCCTTGAACAGCTCCATGGGCTCCTGGGAACCACCTTTCTCAAGGATTTTGTGCAGGAAAGCCTTGCCGGTGTCCTGGTCGAAAATGCCCTTCTCCTCAAACAGCGAGAAGGCATCCGCCGCCAGTACTTCCGCCCATTTGTAGCTGTAGTAGCCCGCCGCGTAACCGCCGGAGAATATGTGCGAGAAGCTGTTCGGGAACCGGTTGAACTCCGGAGCCTGAACCACCGCGATCTCACTGCGCACCTGCCGGTGCATATCCAGCGGATTGGTGGGCGCATCCGGAGTGAACTCAGCATGCAGACGGAAATCGAACAACGAGAACTCCAGCTGGCGCACCATGGCCATACCGGACTGGAAGTTTTTCGCTGCCAGCAGCTTGTCCAGAAGATCCTTGGGCAGCGGCTCACCGGTTTCATGATGCGACGCGATCAGCTCCAGCGATTCCGGGTTCCAGCACCAGTTTTCCAGGAACTGTGACGGCAGCTCGACCGCATCCCAGGCCACACCGTTAATGCCGGACACATCCATCACATCCACCTGGGTCAGCATATGGTGCAGGCCGTGACCAAACTCGTGGAACAGGGTAGTGACTTCGTCATGGGTTAACAGTGACGGCTTGCCATTCACCGATGGCGTGAAATTGCAGGTCATGAACGCGACCGGCAACTGCAGCTGACCGCGCAGGTTACGCCAACGCACCCGGCAGTCCGCCATCCAGGCGCCACCACGCTTGCCCTGACGGGCGTAGGGATCAAGATAGAACCAGGCTAGCGGATCACCGCCGCGGCTGATGCAGTAGGCCGTCGCGTCCTTGTGCCAGGTTTCGACCTCGGGTTTTGCCTCAATCTGCACGTCAAACAGCTTTTCCGCTACCCGGAAAAGCCCGGAAACCACTTTATCCGCCGGGAAATAGGGGCGCAGGGTTTCGGGTGAAATATCATAGCGTTGCTGGCGCAGTTTCTCGCTGTAATAGCCGATATCCCAGGCCTGCAAATCATCTACACCATGGGTGTCGCGGGCAAAAGCCGTCAGTTCGCCAAATTCCCGCTGGGCAATGGGTTTGGACTTGGCGGCTAGCTGGTTCAGGAAATCCAGCACTTCATCAACGCTTCGGGCCATCTTCTTGGCGAGGGACTTCTCTGCGAAGCTGTCGAAGCCAAGCAGGTTGGCCATGGCGTGGCGGCGCTTGAGAATTTCCGCCATTACCGGGGTGTTGTCCCAGGTGCCGCCGTCAGGGCCGACGTCGGACGCACGGGTCACGAAGGCTTCGTAGACCTCTCGGCGCAGCTCCCGGTTTTCACAGTAGGTGAGAACCGGATAAAAACTGGGAAAATCCAGGGTGATCACGTAGCCGTCCAGCTCTTTCTGCTTCGCGGCCTCTCTGGCGCCTTCCAGGGCGCTGTCCGGAACCCCGGCCAGGTCGGCCACGTCGGTGATATGTTTGTACCAGTGCTGGGTGGCATCCAGCACGTTATCGCTGAAGCGGTTAGACAGGTCTGACAGCTCCATGGACAGATTCGCGTACTGCTCTTTCTGTTCCTGGGGCAGATCTACGCCGCCCAGGTGGAAATCCCGCAGGGTATTGTCGACAGATTTACGCTGGGCCTCGCTCAGGTCCTTGAAATCGTCCCTGGCTTTGAGCTTCTTGTAAGCTTCACAAAGCTCTGCATTCTGGCTGAGCTCAGTGGAATATTCAGTCAGCTTTTCCAGACAGCTTTTGTAGACCTTGCGAAGTTCATCGCTGTTCATCACACCGTTGAGGTGTGAAATAACCGACCAGGCATTCTCAAGCTTGTTCTCAAGGCTCTGCATCGGCTGGGCCAGGGTTTCCCAGGTAGGATTTTCCTGAGCAGCGATCTGACCAATCTTCATCCGGTTCTCGCTAAGAATCTGGTCAATCGCCTCTTCCATATGTTCAACGCGGATGTGGTCGAAACGCGGCAGCAGGTCGTCTGTCATCAACGGGTTATTCATAAGTCCCCTTCTCAGCAATTTAGATCTAATGTAATTTCAGGTGACTCCATAATCGGGGGAGTATCCGGGGAAGACCTTTCCGAAACTGTGCGGAGCCATGGATGGCGGAGCCCAAGCGTCACATGGATGTGCCGCAAGGAGCGTGTTTCGGAAAGGTCTTCCCCGGATGCTCCGTACACCAGAGTACGAAAACACCACGAAGGTTATATGTAATGACTAATGTACGAACACACAAGGGTTGTACGCCACATTTCGGTAAACGCGCATGGGTGGATCCGAGTGCGGTGGTGATTGGCGACGTTCAAACCGGGGATGATGTTTCAGTCTGGCCGATGACGGTGATTCGTGGGGATATGCACAAGATCCGGATTGGAGATCGTTGCAGCATCCAGGACGGATCCGTACTGCACATTACCCATGCCAGTGATTACAACCCGGGAGGTTATCCCCTGACCATCGGGGACGACGTGACCGTTGGCCATAAAGCATTGCTACACGGCTGCACCATTGGCAGCCGGGTGCTGGTAGGCATGGGCTGCATCATCATGGATGGGGCAGTGGTCGAGGATGAAGTGATCGTAGCCGCTGGCTGTCTGGTGCCGCCGGGCAAGACCCTGGAATCCGGTCACCTTTACGTGGGCTCGCCCTGCAAGAAGGCCCGGGCGCTGACTGAAAAAGAACGCACTTTCTTCAAATACACCGCTGCCAACTATGCCCGTTTGAAAGACGAGTACCTTAACGAATCTTAAGCCAGTGGTCTGAATAATGGGCTGTGGCCGTATGTTTCGGGACAATTACTACTCCCGGAGTTCGCCTTGGCGACCACAGACCAGCCTTTTGAGCAGGCACTGCTTTACCTTCGCGCCGCCGGCCACGATACCGGAGCGGAAACCCGCACTCGGCTGCAATGTTTCATTCTGGCACAACGGGACAAAAATCCCGGCTTAAAGACGGCCGAACTGCTACAGAACCTGCCTCAATGGTTTGATCTTCCCAGATCATGCCCGGATCACCCCTGGCCGCCCATCGCACGTACAAGCATCGGGTACCCCAATGAATGATCCCGCCCTCTGGCGCCCCGTGGCCTTCCAGCGGCGGCTGCTTCTGGTGGCTCTGGTTGCAGCGCAAACCCTGGCAGGGCTCTGGCTGTTCGCCCAGAGCCTTCCGGATCAGGCGGGTACCTGGCCAAGCTCTGCTGCGCTGGCGGTATTCGGCGTCCTGTTTGCCTGGATTGGCGTCGGTTTCTGGACCGCCGTCTTCGGGTTTGTGGTACTTCGCTTCGGGGGTGATCCCTGGAGCCTGAGTGAGCAGCATGCCGCCCGGACAACAGAAGCCATGGACCTAGCACCGACAGCCGTGATCATGCCGATCTACCACGAGCCGGTTCAGCGAACCCTGGCGGGCCTAAAGGCGATCTTCCGGGATCTGGAGCAGACTGGCCGATCAAAAGCGGTGGATTTCTATGTGCTGTCCGACAGTCGCGACCCGGAGGTCTGGCTGGAAGAGCAGGCCGCCTGCACTCGGCTGCGGGAGGAGCTCGGCGCCCACCAACGGCTGTTTTACCGGCGGCGAACCATCAACCAGAATTACAAAAGCGGCAACATTGCCGATTTCCTTCGGCGCTGGGGCCGTCAGTACCGTTACATGGTGGTCCTGGATGCCGATAGTCTGCTCAGCGCCGATTGCATCACCCGGCTGATCGATCTTATGGAATCCCGTCCCCAGGCCGGCATCATTCAGACCACGCCGCGTCTGGGGCGGGCGGAAACGCGGTTTGCACGGCTGCAGCAGTTTGCCAACCGCTGCTATGGTCGGCTTTACAGCGCCGGGCTGGCATCAATCCAGCTAGGTGAGGCCACCTACTGGGGCCATAACGCCATCATTCGCACAGAGCCATTCATGCGCCACTGCGGTCTTCGCAAGCTTCGTGGACCGGGGCTGTTCCGGGGGCCGGTGCTCAGCCACGATTTTATTGAAGCAGCGCTGATGGGCCGTGCCGGCTATGAGGTCTGGCTGGAACCTTCCATCAGCGGCAGCTTCGAAGAGTCACCACCGACCCTGGAAGACGACCTGGTCCGCGATCGCCGCTGGTGTCGGGGCAACCTGCAGCATCTGTGGTTGCTGGCAACCCTCAGCCGTTTGCGGCTGGCCCATCGGATGGCGCTGTTGACTGGCATTCTCTCTTACCTGGCATCGCCGCTCTGGCTGTTATTTCTGGGGCTTTCCGGCTACGTGGCCCTGGCTGGGCCGGAGTCGGCGCCCGCACTGCCTGGGGTCCTGGCCAACGCAGACACGGCTACAGATAAAGGCATGCTGCTGGTGAGCATTACCGCGCTCCTGCTGTTTGGCCCCCGGCTTCTGGCGCTCACGGATCAGACGCTGGCAAAACGGACTGGAAAATTCGGCGGCATGCCCCGGCTGTGTGCCAGCACCCTGACCGAAACGCTGGCGGCGCTGGCCCTGGCACCGATCCGGATGTTCGCCCATACCCTCTTTGTCATTCGTGCATTGTTCAACTTGACCGTGGGCTGGCAAGGGCAGAACCGCACAAACAACTCCAGCCCGGCGACACGGCTACGCCAGTTTGGCCTGCCGGTGTTGATGGCCTCTGTAACCCTGGGCCTGATCCAGTGGCAAATTCCCGTGCTGACACCCTGGGCCCTGCCGGTCACCCTGCCTGTGCTACTGGCTCCGGTTCTTACGGGCTGGCTTAACCGCCAACCGGCCGGTCAGAACTGGCTGCTAACACCGGAAGATCACCAGTCGCCAGCGGTCATAGACCGTGCCCGGAACACAACCGGTTGTGACAAACCCTGGCAGCGCCTGAGCTGGGTTGAGCAGATCGTACTGTCGCCAGCTTACGCCCGAACCTGTGGCCGGGATTTACGGGTGGCAACCGGCCGGAAGCAGCAGACGCTTCAACGACTGGTAGAAATCTGCGCTCTTAATGGCCAATCTGCGCTTAACAATCGCGAAATGAGCCTGATCTGCAGCCATCCCGCCGCACTTGAAGCTCTGCATCTGCGCGTCTGGCAGACCTGTGCCTCGGGTCCCTGGCAACAGGCACTGACCAGGATGGTCGAAGGCCTGGAAACGTCGACCGGACAGCACCTGACGTCCATACCCCATTACTCTGAGGAAGTCCAATGGATAGACGCAGCCTCCTGAAATTCGGATTTGCCCTGGCCGCAGGGCTGCCGCTGACATTGACCGGAACCGGTCAGGTGATGGCCTCGGATAGCGCAAAGGCCTCCGATCAGGAGCGCGCTTTCAGCTTTGACTGGCTGCGTGAGCACGCTCGAACCCTGTCAGAGCGGGCTCATCAGCCGGCTGGCGATAATTTACCGGCCCCGCTCAAAGCTCTGGACTGGGACCAGTACCAGCAGATCCGTTACCGGCCGGACCAGGCACTCTGGCGGAATCGTGATAGCGCTTTTCAGATCCAGTTTTTCCACCTCGGCCTTTACTTTCTTGAGCCGGTGCAGTTTTTTGAGGTGGTTGATGGCCGGGCCCGGCCCATTGGCTATCAGCCAGAACATTTCGATTATGGCGATAACACCGCCCTTGCGGACCTGCCGGAAGATCTGGGCTATGCCGGTTTCCGCCTGCATTTCCACCAGGATTTCGACCGCGACCTGGCCGCGTTTCTGGGAGCCAGCTATTTCCGGGCCGTGGGTGAATCCCGTCAATACGGCCTTTCCGCTCGCGGCTTTGCGGTGAACACCGGCCTGCCAGTGGCCGAGGAATTTCCCCGCTTCCGCAGCTTCTGGCTGCAACGGCCGCAACCAGGCGACCTGCACATGACCGTTTACGCTCTGCTGGATTCCCCAAGCCTGACCGGCGCTTACCGTTTCGAGATTCACCCCGGCCGGAACCTGAACATGGACGTGACTGCGGCCATATACCCGCGCATGCCCCTCGAACGGTTTGGTGTCGCGCCGCTGACCAGCATGTATCAGACCGGCGAGAACGACCGCCGCATGGCCAACGACTGGCGCCCGGAAATTCACGATTCCGACGGGTTGGCGATCTGGAACGGCAGCGGCGAGCGACTTTGGCGCCCGCTCACCAACCCGGAAAGTCTGCGCACCAGCCACTTTGTAGACAGAGCTCCCAAGGGTTTTGGCCTGCTTCAGCGGGACCGCAACTTCGATCACTACCAGGACGACGGTGTTTTCTATGACCGGAGACCGAGCCTCTGGATCGAGCCGGGAGAAGACTGGGGCGAGGGCAGCGTGATACTGGTGGAAATCCCCACCCGTGACGAAACCTTCGACAACATCGTCGCTTTCTGGAACCCCGCGCAAAGCTGGCGGCCGGGCAATGAATACCGGGTGAATTACCGCATGACCTGGGGCGAAGACATGCCCCACGCGCCCACAGAACTGGGCACCGTGCGCGCAACCCGCACGGGTATCGGTGGCGTGGTAGGCCAGCCCCGGGAAGAATTCTCTCGCCGCTTTGCCGTGGATTTTGCCGGTGGGACCCTGGGCATGCTGGACGGTGATGCCGGTGTTGAGGCGGTTGTGACCGCCAGCCGGGGAGAAACCGAACTGGTGTCGGCAAGACCGCTTGAGGCCATCAACGGCTTTCGCGCCATGTTCGACCTGGTGCCGGATGAGAGCACCGACCCCATTGAACTACGGCTTTACCTGAAACTGGGTGAACAGGCACTGACCGAAACCTGGTTATACCAGTACCTGCCGCCGGATCCGGAGGACCGGAACTTTTGATTCTGGTCTGGCTTGCGCTGCTGAACGGGCTGTTTCTGGTTCCCGGCCTGGCATTGCCCGGCGCCAATCCCCTCATTTCCCTGGAGGTTCTGGTGATCTGGGCCCTGCTGTGCGGGCTCCATAACCAGAACCTTCGCTACCGGGTCACCCTGGCTCTGGCCGTTACCTATGGCCTGCTGGCCTTTCTGGTTCTTGCGGACACGCTGATTCGGGAGAGTCTCGGCAGGGGGCTGAACCTTTACCTGGAAGTCCGCCTGCTGGATGCCACCTGGAATCTGCTGGATACCAATGTCGGCGGAGCCCCTGCCGCCATCGCACTGACTGTGCTACTGGTTTTGCTCCTGGCCCTGGGCTGGCTGTTCCGGTTCGGCCTCGAAAGACTGAGGCATCATTCCCCCGGGCACCTTGGCAAGCCGCTCTGGCTGATTAGCGGTCTGGCTCTTGCCGGGGCGGTAACGCCGTGGATCGGCAGCCCGGCTCTGGCGTTTGTGGCCAATCAGGCGTCGCTGATCAAGGAAACCCACCGGACAACCCAGGCCTTTGCTGCCGAACTGGCGGCCACACCCGGCCGGCTTGACCAGCCGAAACGCCTGACAACACTGGCGGACACCGACGTGGTTTTTGGCTTTATCGAATCTTACGGTATCTCCACCCTGACTGATGTCCGCTACCAACCGGTCATCAGTCAAAGCCTGACGTCCATGGCTAAGCAGTTGACCGATGCCGGGCTGACCGTCGCCACCGGTCGCCTGCGATCACCGATTCAGGGCGGGCAGTCCTGGCTGGGCCACCTGTCTGTGCTCAGCGGTCAGTGGATCAAAAACCAGCTCGCCTACGAAACCTTCCTGAGTAGCGGCTATTCCACGCTGATCGACGATTTTCGCAGCACGGGTCACACGACCGTCGCGGTGATGCCCGCAATTACCCGCGCCTGGCCGGAAGGCCGGCTGTTCCGGTATGACCGGGTCTACGACCACGACGACCTTGGATACCAGGGCCCGCCCTTCAACTGGGTTACCATGCCGGACCAGTACACCTGGAGGCGGTTCCAGGAACTGCGCGAGCAGGAATCGCAGCCGCTGTTCGCCGAACTGGCGCTGATCAGCAGCCATGCCCCCTGGGTGCCAATACTGCCAATACTGGATGACTGGGAAGCCATTGGCGATGGCCGGGTGTTCCGTCAGTGGGAAGGGACCGGGGAAGCGCCGGTGTCGCTCTGGCGGGACCCGGATCGAGTACGCGAACATTTCGCGAAGGCCATTTCCTATGCCCTGGAAACGGCTGGTGGCTTTGCGGCCCACTATGTGCAGGAAGACACTCTTCTGATCCTGCTGGGGGACCACCAGCCGGCGCCATTAATCACCGGCGAAGACGCCAGCCGGGATGTCATCGTGCATGTGATCAGTGCCGATCCGGCGCTGGTAGAACCTTTTCTGTCTGGAGACTTGCCCGGCTTCCGGCGGGGCGTGATCCCGGATCTGCAAGAGGAAGGCGCGTTAATGAGCCGATTCCGACCCTTTCTTCACCGGCAATTTTCACAGCCACTGCTGTCGGGCACCGTTAGCAGGGACCTCGAAGACAATTGACCGGCCGGAAAATTCTCCCCCCTTGAAAACCTTTTCGCTGGACCTACATTCAAAATAAGCAGATGTTCACGGAAAACCATCCGGCTGGCGCCACCGGTTTGGAGCTGTTCCGCGAGCGAAGCTGACATCAGTAAACCGATTTCAGATTCGTAGGAGGAGTTTCATATGAACAACATAACCCGTTGGAATCCGGTCAGTGAATTCGAAGACCTGATCAACCGTTACAACCGCTACTTTGGCGTTGCCCGCAGCAATGGCGAACGGGAAGGCAAAGACCTGTTCAGCCGCACTGACTGGGCCCCGGCTGTCGATATCAAGGAGACCGACCAGGCGTTCAGCATTGAAGCTGAGCTGCCGGGTATGTCAAAAGACGATGTGAAGGTAACCGTTCAGGACGGTGTGCTCAGCATTCAGGGTGAGCGTCGGCAGGAAGAGGAAACCGGTGACAGGAAACATCATCGGATAGAAAGAGTCTATGGCAGCTTTATCCGCCGTTTTACCCTGCCGGACAACGTTGACGAGAACAGCATCCGCGCCAACTTCAAGGACGGCGTGCTATCACTGACCCTGGCAAAAGCCGAGCCGGCCCAACCCAAGGCAATCGAAGTCAACGTCGACTGACCCGACCTCTCAAGCTAGACCTTTCAGCCGGGCTTAGTACCCGGCTTTTTTCGCGGCGCCTGCGGCTGTCAGAATGTCGGCATAGGCCGTACTGCGACGATGCTGTGAGATCAGGTCGAGAATGGTCTCGCCATGTTCATTCACGCCATTCAGATTCCGGCCTGCCTCAACGAAGAATCCGATAAAACGCTCAAAATCCTCGGCCCGCATGGCCTGATAGGCTTTTAGCAGGGCGTTGAAGTCAGGGTCGATCGCCTTGTCATAGGGTTCGATCGCCAGAAAGCTTTTTACCCGCTCGTCGCTCCATTCCTCGCCAATTACTTTCGGTTTGTCTGGTCCGCTCATCAGGGATCTCTCAATGGTTTAAGGATGGTTTAGTATCAGGGGCAGACAGTATAAAGATCTGGAGGCCGGGCGTCAGGGCATGATTTCCACTGGCAGGTCCCCTGCGGGCATACTGTCGTCGCATTCCGGGTTACGGATGGCAATTTCCACCCGGCGGTTGCGGGCGCGGTTTTCCGGCGTATCGTTGGCAACCAGTGGGTTGGTCTCCGCGCGCCCGGCCGCAACCACCCTCTCGGCGGGCACATTACGGTTCATCACCAGTTCGTGAACCACTGACACCGCCCTGGCAGCGGACAGATCCCAATTCGAGCGGTAGCGGCCACTGGATATCGGACGGTCGTCGGTGTACCCGGCAACCACCACATCCCCCGTACAGGCCGACAGAACATCGACGACGCGTTCAATAATCGGCAGCATTTCCGGCTTCATCTCCGCCTCGCCGGAACGGAAAGCGGCGTCCTCGGCAAACCGTATGATCACCTGCTCCTGATCATAATTCACACTCAGATCACCAGAAGCCACTTCCGTCTCCAGTTCCTGAATCAGCGCCGACGCAAGATCAATGATCCCGCCCGAGATTTTTGTCGGGGCATCGCCGTCATCCCGCTCGTCAATAATTGCCGGCTGAGGCTCATCAACGGGGTCGGCCGGAGCAGCTGGCGCAGGCTCTGTGGCGATTACCGAAACCGGCCGCCCGCCGGGAACATCGGTCAGCACTGGCGTACCGCCCAGGGCAACGGTCATGGAATTGGCCATGGCCCGGTATTTCTCAACGTCCATTTCAGCAAAGGACAGCAGCAGGATAAAAAAGGTCAGCAGCAGGGTGGCCAGGTCGGCAAAGGTCACGATCCAGGCGGGGGAACCACGACTGTGTTTTTTTGACCGGGCTGGCTGCTTCAGCATCACAAATCAGCCCCTCCGCTCCGGCGCCAGGGCGGCACGGTGCTCCGGGGTGACAAAAGAAGACAGCATTTCGGTCATCACCCGTGGGTTTTCACCGCGCATGATGTTGCGCATGGAGGTGGTGATCAGTACCTGGTTACGGGCTTCGTCTTCGGCCTTCAGTTGCAGCTTGTCCGCCAGCGGCAGGGCAATCAGCTGGGCAATGAAAGCGCCGTAAAGGGTTGTCAGCAGCGCAATGGCCATGGCGGGGCCAATTGACGAAGGATCATCCAGAGTGTTGAGCATCTGTACCAGGCCCACCAGCGTGCCCAGCATGCCGATAGCCGGTGCCGATTCGCCGATCCCACGAAAGACCCTTTCGGCGACGTCATAGCGTTCTGCGGTCTGTTGAATCTCGTGGGTAAGGATTTCCTCAATCAACTCGGGCGGGTGGCCGTCCACACACAGGTTGATCGCTTTTCTGAGAAACTCGGTGTCGGTCTGGTGGTTCTCCAGCCCCAGAATGCCTTCTTTACGCACCACCGCCGCCAGCGAACTGACTTCCTGAATCAAGGCTGACGGCTGGACCATGCGGTCGGTGAAGGCCGAGGCCATGGCCAGGCGGAAGGCGCTCATCACTGAAGGCAGGCGAAACTTGATCAGCGTGACTGCCGCTGTGCCACCAATCACAATGGCGAGGCCGGGCAGGTTCAAAAAGGTGAGTGCGGAGGCATTCGACAGCATGGCCAGAATGACAATCAATATGCCTGCCAGCAGGCCAACAAGGGTCAGAATATCCATCGGAAACCTTACAAAGTGCGTTTACACCTGCAGAGCATAGTCCATCTGGCCCGAATGGGCCTTCCCGTGGCCGCCGTCTGCGCCCGCTATTCCGTTCTCAGGGCATGGATCACGCTGGCGGTATCCGGCCTGATGCCCCGCCAGATCCGGAAGGATTCCGCCGCCTGCTCCACCAGCATGCCAAGCCCGTCAAACACCCGGGTGGCGCCCTGATCCAGCGCCCACTGATTGAACGGCGTGTTATCCAGGGAATACATCATGTCGTAGACCACGGTGTCCGGTGCAACCACCGTCGGGGACAGTGGCGGCAAATCACCCTGAAGGCTGGCGCTGGTGCCGTTGATAATCACATCATAGGCCTGGCAGGGCGCCTCAAATCCACAGGCGTCAACCGCGGTATCACCGGCGACACCGGCAAACAGTGTCATCAGGCCCTGTGCCTTCGACACCGTGCGATTGGCGATGGTGAGCCCCGCCGGCTTCTGGTCCAGCAGCGGCCCCAGAGCGCCGCGCACCGCGCCGCCAGCCCCGAGAATCAGCACCCGGGCGCCGGCAAGGGCAACACCGTGGTTATGCACAAGGTCGGTAACCAGGCCCTTACCGTCAGTGTTGTCGGCGGTCAGATGTTTTTCGGCATCCAGATACAGTGTATTGGCAGCGCCTGCCTGCCTGGCCCGCTCGGTGCGCCGGTCAGCCAGTTCCCAGGCCTGCTCCTTGAAGGGCACCGTAACATTCAGGCCCTGTCCACCACGGGCAAAAAAATCATTAACCACGCCGGTAAAACCGTCCAATGGCGCCTGGATTGCGGTGTATTCGATATTCTCCCCGGTCTGCCGGGCAAACAGGCTGTGGATACGGGGGGACTTGCTGTGGCTGATCGGGTGTCCGACCACGGCATAAAGGCCTTTATCCATGTCCCTGCTCCAGCCAGTCGCGACCGGTCAGGAAATAGTCGGTCAGTCTTGCTTCTTCGGACCCGGGTTCCGGGCTGTAATCGTATTCCCAGCGCACCAGCGGCGGCAGCGACATCAGGATGGATTCCGTGCGGCCGCCGGACTGGAGTCCGAACAGTGTGCCCCGGTCATACACCAGGTTGAATTCCACGTAACGGCCCCGGCGATACAGCTGAAACTGCCGGTGAGCATCGCTGAAAGGGGTGTCCTTGCGGGCCTGGACGATGGGTTCGTAGGCCTCAATGTAGCTGTCACCAACGGATCGCATCAGTGCAAAATCCTGCCCGAAATCTCCCGTGTTATGGTCATCGAAAAACAGGCCGCCAACGCCCCGAGGTTCGTCCCGGTGCTTCAGGTAAAAATAGTCGTCGCACCAGTTCTTAAACTCCTGGTAGAGGGTGTCGCCGAAGGGGTCGCAGGCGGCTTTGGCGACCCGGTGCCAGTGCACACAGTCGTCATCGAATCCGTAGTAGGGTGTCAGGTCATAACCGCCGCCAAACCAGTAAACCGGATCACCGCCTTCCGGTGTCGCGATGAAAAACCGGACGTTGGCGTGGGACGTGGGCACAAAGGGATTGTGGGGGTGAATCACCAGCGATACGCCCATCGCCTGCCAGGGGGCGCCGGCCAGATGGGGCCGATGAGCCGTTGCCGAGGCGGGCATGGTTTCACCCATGACGTGGGAAAAGTTCACCCCGCCTTTTTCGAACACCTTCCCGTTGTTGATCACGCGGCTTTTTCCACCGCCGCCTTCCGGGCGATCCCAGGCATCGGTTTCAAAACGCCCCTCGCCATCGGCTGCCGCCAATCGCCGACAGATGCTTTCCTGAAGGCCAAGCAGATACTGCTTAACGGCTTCGACGTCGGGTTGTTGACTCATGAATACTCCTAGCGCAGCTGGTCTCCGCTGACGATATCAATGATTGTGCTGGGTTTTCGATGCCCGCCAAGTTGACCGGACACCAGGCGGTCGACGCCTGACGGGAAATAACGACGAACCTGCCACGAGTGCCGCGCCGGCTGCCGCCCTGCCGGGTTGGCCGAGGTTGACACCAGCGGCGTGCCGGCCGCCTCGCAAAGTGCGCGCACCAGGGGATGATCACTGACCCTCACGGCAATGGAAGAATGGCGTCCCCGAACCTCCTGCGGAATCTGGTTCAGACGGTCTGGCAGCAGGCAGGTAAATGGCCCTGGCCAGTAACTCATGGCCTTGTTCTGCTGATCTTCAGGTAGCGGGTCCAGAAGAAACCGTACCTGTTCAACCGAACCGGCGACCACAATCAGCCCCTTTTCCAAGGGCCTTTGTTTCAGCGCAAGAATGCGTTCGACGGCGTCTGCGTTCCAGGGGTCACATCCTAACCCCCACACAGCTTCGGTTGGATAGGCGATAACACCGCCGGAACGAAGCGTTTGCACAGCCTGTGACAGCTGCCAGTTAGACATGGGTTGGGTCGATGGTTTCATATCAGATCAGACAGGTTGATTCCTTGGGTACCACTGCGCTCAGGCAATGCGCTGGAACCCGCCGGGGGCTGAGTCTACCAGGCCCTGAAGCTCCAGCAATAACAGAGACTGCATCAATTGGTCTGCCGGCAGACCGGTGATGGAGCACAGGTCGTCGGTTGACTGTGGATCATACCCTAAAGCATCCAGAACGGCGATTTCACGGGGCTCCAGCCCGGAAGTTGCAGACCCGCCGGAAACGGATTCCGGAACGATCGACGACCAGCCGCTTTCGAACTCATTGAAAATGTCGTCCACGGTTTCGACCAGCACGGCGCCCTGACGGATCAGTTCATGGCAGCCCCGGGCCATGGGATTGTGGATCGACCCGGGAATTGCAAACACTTCCCGCCCCTGTTCCAGGGCCAACCGGGCGGTGATCAGGGAACCGCTTTTCAGGCCGGCTTCAACCACCAGAATGCCGCGGCCAAGGCCACTGATGATCCGGTTGCGCTGGGGAAAGTGGGCGGGGCGAGCGTCAGTGCCCGGCGGATATTCCGACACCAGCAGACCATTGGCCACCACGCGGCTGGCCAGGGCCCTGTGGCGGTAGGGGTAGGGTTGATCAATGCCATTACCGATCACCGCAATGGTCGGGAAACCCGCATCCAGCGCACCCGCGTGGGCGGCGCCGTCCACGCCCAGCGCCAGGCCACTGGTAACCAACAGGCCACGCTGCCCCAACGCAGCGGCAAAGGCCCTGGCATGTTCAAGCCCGGCCCGGCTGGCATTACGGCTACCAACGATACCAACCTGGGGTTGACCAATCAGCGCACGGTCACCTTTCAGATAAAGCACCAGGGGCGCATCGTGAATATGGCGCAAACTTTCGGGGTAATCGCTGTCGGCCCTGGTCATCAGGTCGATCTGGTGATGCTGGCAATCCCGGTAGATGGCCAGGGCTTTCGCCACCAGGGGATGACTTGCATGGCCGCTCTGCCAGGCTTCAATGGCGCTGATGGTCTCCGCCTGAAGGCCAATGGCACGCAGGGTGGCCGAGTTACAATCCGCCAGTCGGGAAAGGTCACCAAGGCGCTCCTGCACAGCCTGCTGTCGTTTGCGTCCGAACTTTGGCAGGCAGGACACAAGCAACCAGAATCCGGTCTGTGATCCGAGAAGCTGCGCATCTGTGGCAGCAGATAGTGAGGGCATTGGCTCCATCCTTGGTGTTGACCGTGTCTAAATAGTCGCGCCATCCTGGCGTGAGTATCGGAAATTATGACACAAAAAAAGAGCCGCTAGGGCGGCTCTTTTTCTGACTGCAAACCGGCTGGCGGCTGCCAGCGGTCGGTTCAGGCCATCAGGGGTTGGTGACCTTGTCGCCTACCGACAGCGGCCGGCTCGCCTGGAGCATCAGGCCATAGCTCATCTTCTCATAGGTCTGGAAAATCATCATCAGGCCGGCGCGCTCAGACGGCAGTTCGATGGTTTCATTGGTGACCGGATCGCGAACCAGGTTGCCGGTTTTCAGAACCGCCAGCACATTGCCCGGCTTGAGGCCTTCGCGCTCGCCGCGGTTGATGGCGACAACGTCGAACTGGCCGATCTGGGTAACACCACCCTCAACGGAAATCATCTGGCCTTCAATTTCGGAATCCGGCGGGCTGGGAACGAAGCTGGTAGTAATACGACGCTCTTCGCTGACCAAAAGGCGGTCCCCAATGCGGACTTCCTGATTGGATTTCTTCAGCATCATGGTGAGCACATCGCCGTTTTCCCGGGTAATCTCACCCTGGCCGATGCTGCGGGCTTCAAGACCCAGGAATTCGCCGGTTTCCGGGTCGCGGAACTCACGACTGCGGCGGAATACACCGACGTTGTCCGCCGGCTTTTCGCCCCGGGCATACACCTTGTCACCGGCGCCGGTGACGATGCGGCCATCCTCGCCTTCCAGAATGTAAGGAGCCCCGTTCAGTTCATCGACATCCACAATCCGGGTTTCAGACAGGAAGCTGTTAATGGCGTCCAACGGTATAGCCGGAATTGGCGTATCGATGGGCTCTGAGCGTACCTTCGGAGACAATCTGACAACATCAGAGCTGGAAACCTTGGTGACCCGCGGCTTCCCGTCTATGTACACCAACGCCAGGCGGTCGCCTGGATAGATAAGATGCGGATTCTCAACCTGCGGATTCACGTGCCAGATTTCCGGCCAGTACCACGGGTTATTCAGAAACCGGGCCGAAATATCCCAAAGGGTGTCACCCTTAACGACAGTGTAACGCTCGGGATGGTCGGACCTGAGCTCCGGTTGGGCGTGGGCCCAGGAGGTTATTAGCAGCATGCCAGCTGCCAGAGCGTACAGCAGTTTCCTCATTGTTAAATCCTTGATCGCGTGCCTCGAATCCGCAGATTCTGTTCTTGTATGCAGCCATTACTCTGGCGTCTATACCACTACTATAGAAGAACTCTCGCAAATTGTGATGTTATCTTTTGTTCTTCCAGTAAATTCTATCTTCCTGCTGAAAGTTTTTGCCTATCAACTGTTCAGTTTGTACTCAATGAGCGAGTTGAGGGATAATACCGCTTACAAGCCGTTTCGTCCGTTGAATTTCGCTCTTTTATCCCGATCATAATAGTCACGGGAATAGAAAATGCGCAGTACGCTGTCGCAATTCAGAGACGATATTCACACCGTTACAAATCATAACGGTTAAAACCAGTCATCCAGACCAAAAGTTTAAGCGCCATGATTCTAGAGATTCTTGAATATCCAGACCCTCGCCTGCGAACCATCGCCAAACCGGTGGACGAGGTGACAGACGAGACCCGGAAGCTGATCGACGACATGTTCGAAACCATGTACGAAGCACCGGGCATTGGCCTTGCCGCGACCCAGGTCAACGTACACAAGCAGATCATCGTGATGGACCTGTCAGAGGATAAGAGCGAGCCACGGGTATTTATCAACCCCGAGATCGAAGTGCTCGAGGGCGAACTGGAAGACATGCAGGAAGGCTGCCTGTCAGTGCCCGGCTTCTACGAGGACGTATCCCGCATTGAGCACTGCATGATTCGGGCACTGGACCGTAACGGCGAGCCGTTTGAAATCGAGGCCCGGGGCCTGCTAGCGGTGTGCATCCAGCATGAGATGGACCACCTGAACGGCAAGCTGTTCGTGGACTACCTGAGTTCACTGAAACGCACCCGTATTCGCAAGAAGCTGGAAAAACTCCATAAGAAGAGCGCCTGATCATTCCTGTGCGACTCGTTTTTGCCGGCACTCCCGATTTTGCAGCCACCGCCCTGAGGTCACTCCTGGAAACCGACCACGAGGTGGTGGCGGTGTATTCCCAGCCGGATCGCCCCTCAGGTCGCGGGCGCAAACTTACACCCAGCCCGGTAAAACAGGTGGCGCTGAATGCGAACATCCCCGTGTTCCAGCCTGAAAGCCTGAAAACCGCAGAGGCCCAGGAAGAACTGCGCGCCCTGAATGCGGATGTGATGATTGTCGCCGCCTATGGTCTGATTCTTCCCCAGACCGTTCTGGACATTCCCCGTTTCGGCTGCCTGAACATTCACGCCTCACTGCTTCCCAAATGGCGTGGTGCGGCCCCGATCCAGCGCGCCATTGCCGCCGGTGATCGCGAAACCGGCATTACCATCATGCAGATGGACGCCGGCCTGGACACTGGCAACATGCTGCTGAAAGCCGCGACCCCCATCGAAGAATCCGACACCGGCGGCAGCCTGCATGACCGGCTGGCCGACATGGGTGGCAAAGCCATTGTTGAAGCACTGGACGCACTGGAAAACGGCACACTGACGCCAGAGGCCCAGAACAACGATAAGGCCTGTTACGCCCACAAGCTGAGCAAGGACGAGGGCCACATAGACTGGACTGAAGACGCCAGCTCGATTCTTCGAACCATTCGCGCTTTCAACCCATGGCCCGGCACTTACACCGATGCCGACGACCTTCGTATCCGCATCCACGCCGCGGAAGTGATCGATATCACCAGCGACCGCCACCCGGGCACCTTGGTTAACCGCAGCCGGGAGGGCATTGATGTCGCCTGTGGCCTGGACGTGCTTCGCATCACCCGGCTGCAACTGCCCGGGTCCCGACCCCAGTCTGTAAGTGATCTGATCAACGGCGGCAAGGACATTCTGCAGCCCGGCCAGGAGCTGGATTGATGGCCGGCCAGCCCATGCGTGCCGTGGCTGCTCAGGTGATGCTTGCAGTCGAACAGGGCCAGTCCCTGTCGCAATGTCTGCCACCGGCATTGAATCGCCTGCCGGAAAATGACCGCCCCACGCTCCAGGCACTGTGTTTTGGCACCTGTCGCTGGTTCTTCCGATTGGACGGCGAACTCCAGGGCCGACTGAAAAAACCGCTGAAAGCTGCAGATCGCGTGGTCCACCATCTGATACTGGTGGCTCTGTTCCAGCTACGCCACAGTCAGCAGGCCACTTACGCCGTACTGAACGAAACCGTCGAAGCCTGCCGCACCCTGGACAAGCCCCACCTGACCGGGCTGGTCAACGGCGTATTGCGTGCCGCCGAAAGGGAAGGGGAACCGGCGAGCACTAGCGACAGCGTGAATTACTCCCATCCCCAGTGGATGGTGGAAAAACTGCGCCATAACTGGCCCCACGACTGGCAAACCATTCTCGACACCAACAACACCCAGGCACCCATGACCCTGAGGGTCAACGCCCGCCGCTTCAGCCGTGATGGTTATCTGGAATTGCTGTGCGACGCCGGTATTCAGGCCCAGGCCACCCACTTTGCTCCCTATGGCATTCAACTGGCCGCCCCTGTTCCGGTAGACCGTTTGCCCTATTTTGCCGACGGTGCGGTCAGCGTTCAGGATGAGGCTGCCCAGCTGTGCACCACCCTGCTGAAACTGGCGCCGGGCCAACGGGTTCTTGACGCCTGCGCGGCCCCCGGTGGCAAAACCTGCGCCATTCTTGAAGCCTGCGACGGCCTGGAAGAAGTGGTCGCGATCGACGAATCCGCCGACCGACTGCCCCGGATCGAAGAAAATCTTGAGCGTCTGGATCTGATCGCCAGGGTCCAGCAGGCTGACGCCGCCAACACCGAACAATGGTGGGACGGAGAGCCTTTTGACCGGATTCTGCTGGATGTTCCCTGCAGCGCCACCGGCGTTATCCGCCGCCACCCGGATATCAAACTGCTGCGGCGGGAATCTGATATCGTGCCCCTGGCCGATATACAGCTGTGCCTGCTGACTGCGCTCTGGCTGACCCTGAAACCGGGCGGCCGGCTGGTCTACGCTACCTGTTCGGTGTTCCCACAGGAGAATCACCGTATAATCCGCAGATTCCTGAAACAAACAGACAATGCGGAACTGCTGGAGCCGGACCTGCTCTGGGGTCGGGATACCGAAGCCGGGCGACAACTGCTACCGGTTCCGCACAGCCACGACGGCTTTTTCTACGCCGTACTGGAGAAAAACGAGCTATGAAAATCCTGATTCTCGGCGCTGGCCAGGTCGGTGGCACACTGGCAGAAAACCTTGCCAACGAAGCCAACGACATTACCGTGGTCGACAGCAACGGCGCCCGGCTTCGGGAGCTTCAGGACCGGCTGGATATCCGCACGGTTCAGGGTCGAGCGTCCTATCCAACCATCCTGCGCCAGGCGGGAGCAGAAGACGCCGATATGCTGATCGCCGTCACCAGCAGTGACGAAGTCAACATGGTGGCCTGCCAGATCGCCAGTGTGATGTTCAAAACCCCCACCAAGATCAGCCGCGTTCGCGCCAATGCCTACCTGGCCCGCAAGGAACTGTTTGGTGAAAACGGCTTTCCCGTGGACGTACTGATCAGCCCTGAACACCTGGTGACCAAGCACATCACCCGGCTGATCGAGTATCCCGGCGCACTTCAGGTGCTGGAATTCTCCAAAGGCCTGGTGCGGCTGGTTGCCATCCGCGCCACCAAAGGCGGGCCGCTGGTGGGCCACGAACTGTCCTACCTGCGCGCCCACATGCCACGCATCGATACCCGGGTGGCCGCCATCTTCCGCAAGGACCGGCCCATCATGCCCCAGGGCAGCACAGTGATTGAGGATGGCGACGAGGTCTTTTTCATCGCCGGCACCGATCACATACGCTCAGTGATGAGCGAACTTCAGCCCCTGGAAAAGCCCTATAAAAAGATCTTTATCTGCGGCGGCGGCAACATCGGCCAGCGCCTGGCCAGCACTCTGGAAAGCCGCTATCAGGTAAAACTGCTCGAAAGGGATCATGACCGCTGCGTGATGTTGTCGGAAAACCTTCGCAAGACCGTCGTTCTGGAAGGGGATGCCGCCAACAAGGACATCCTGCTGGAAGAAAACATCGAGAACACCGATGTATTCTGCGCCGTCACCAACGACGACGAAGCCAACATCATGGCCTCGCTACTGGCCAAGCGCCTGGGCGCCCGCAAGGTTCTGACCCTGATCAATAATCCGGATTACGTGGATCTGATTCAGGGCGGCGATATTGATGTGGCGATTTCCCCCCAGCAGACCACCATCGGCAGCCTGCTGACCCACGTTCGCCGGGGCGATGTCGTAAACGTTCATTCACTGCGCAGGGGCGCGGCAGAAGCCATTGAGGCCATTGCCCATGGTGATCACCGGTCGTCAAAAGTGGTCGGTAAACGGCTGGATGAGATCAATCTTCCGGAAGGCACCACCATTGGCGCCATCGTACGCCACAACGAGGTGCTGATCGCCCATGACCATTTGCGAATCCAGCCGGACGACCACGTGATCCTGTTCCTGGTGGACAAGACCCGGATCCGGGATGTGGAAAAACTGTTCCAGGTTGGGCTGACCTTCTTCTGATCGAAAAGTGATTGAAACCTTTACCTGTGAACCTTCCTTAGAAATACGCGGTTCGCAGGCGTATAATGCCGGATTTTTCAGCGCGCCATACACAGACTAACCAGCAGGCAAACGTCGTGACAGACAAGGCACAATCCAACAACACGCCAGATATCAAGACCTTCCAGGGCCTGATCCTGGCTTTGCAGAATTTCTGGGCGCAGCACGGCTGCGTGGTCCTTCAGCCACTGGATATGGAAGTAGGCGCCGGCACCTTTCACCCGGCCACCTTTCTACGCTCCATAGGCCCGGAAACCTGGAACGCGGCCTATGTTCAGCCCAGCCGCCGCCCCACTGACGGCCGCTATGGCGAAAATCCTAACCGCCTGCAGCATTACTACCAATTCCAGGTGGTGCTCAAGCCCTCGCCCGACAACATCCAGGAGCTCTACCTGGACTCCCTGAAAGCCCTGGGACTGGACCCACTGGTTCACGATATCCGATTTGTGGAAGACAACTGGGAATCACCAACCCTGGGCGCCTGGGGTCTGGGCTGGGAAATCTGGCTGAACGGCATGGAAGTCACCCAGTTCACCTATTTCCAACAGGTGGGCGGCCTGGAATGCTTTCCGGTCACCGGCGAGCTGACCTATGGCCTTGAGCGTATTGCCATGTACCTGCAGGGCGTCGACAGCGTATACGACCTGGTATGGACCGAGGGCCCTGATGGAGTAGTCACCTATGGCGACGTCTTCCACCAGCAAGAAGTGGAGATGTCCACCTACAACTTCGAACACGCCGACACCGAATTCCTGTTCCACAGCTTCGATGTGTACGAGCGCGAAAGCGCCCGCCTGATCGAGGCCGGCCTGGCCCTGCCTGCCTATGAGCAGGTGCTGAAGGCATCGCACACATTCAACCTGCTGGACGCGCGCCACGCCATTTCCGTGACCGAACGCCAGCGCTTCATTCTTCGCGTACGCACACTGGCCCGCGCCGTGGCCCAGGCCTATTTCGACAGCCGCCTGAAGCTTGGCTTCCCGCTGGCACCGGAGGCACTTCGTAAGGAAGTGATCGCCGCCAGCCAGGCCGCTGACGACAAAGCCAACGGCAAGAAAAGCAAGAAAGCGAAGAAGGCTCAGCAGGAAAAAGGGAACGCATAACCATGGCAACACAGGATTTTCTGGTCGAACTGGGCACCGAAGAACTGCCCCCCAAGGCCCTGAAACCGCTTTCTGATGCGTTTACCCAGGGTATTGCCAAAGGCCTGGAAGACGCCGGCATTGAATTCGGCAAGGTTGAAGCCTTCGCTGCACCCCGCCGCCTGGCGGTCCGGGTTCGAGCACTGGGTGACGCCCAGCCGGACAAACCGGTGGAGAAGCGCGGCCCGGCGGTCAAAGCCGCCTTTGACGATTCTGGCAATCCCACTAGGGCGCTGACTGGCTTCGCCACCTCGCTGGGCGTTACGCCGGACCAACTAGACACCCTGGAAACCGATAAGGGCGCCTGGGTAGTCTACCGCACCATCGAGAAAGGCCGCCCGACCGTGGACCTGCTGCCGGAACTGGTCGACCAGTCACTGGCGGCGCTGCCCATTCCCAAACGCATGCGCTGGGGTGCCCACCGCACCGAATTTGTCCGGCCGGTTCACTGGGCCATCATGCTGTACGGCAACAAGGTCATCGATGCGCCGATCATGGGTCTGACCCCGGGCAACAAGACCCGGGGCCACCGCTTCCACTGCCCGAAATCCCTGATAGTGCCCACGCCCGGGGACTATGAAATCGTGCTGCATCAGGAAGGGTATGTGATCGCTGACTTCGCCGAGCGCCGGGAAAAAATCCGCAAAGGCGTCACGGCCATTGCGAAAACAGAAGCCGGGGGCGAAGCCGTCATTGATGAGGACCTTCTGGACGAAGTCACTGCATTGAACGAGTGGCCAGTGCCATTGATGGGCCGCTTCGAAGAGCGCTTCCTGGACGTGCCGGCGGAAGCCCTGATCTCGTCCATGAAAGAGCACCAGAAATATTTCCACGTAGTGTCCGGTGACGGCAAGATGCTCCCGCTGTTCATCACCGTGGCGAACCTGGAAAGCAAAGACCCGAAACAGGTGATTTCCGGCAACGAGAAAGTCATCCGGCCGCGCCTGTCCGATGCCGCCTTCTTCTACGACACGGATCGCAGGACCCGTCTGGAAGACCGGATCGACCAGCTCAAGCCCATCGTGTTCCAGGACAAGCTTGGCAGCCTCTATCACAAATCAGTCCGGGTAGCCGCGCTGGCAAAGAAGATCGCCGACGCCATTGGCAGTGATCCACAGCTGGCCGAACGCGCCGCCATGCTGGCCAAGACCGACCTGGTCACCGAAATGGTGCTGGAGTTCACTGATCTTCAGGGCATCATGGGCCAGTACTACGCCGCCAATGATGGTGAAAACGAAGACGTCGCCAGCGCCCTGAACGAGCAGTATATGCCCCGGTTCGCCGGCGACGACCTGCCCACAACGCTGACCGGCTGCGCTGTAGCAATCGCCGACCGGCTTGATTCTCTGGTCGGCCTGTTCGGCATCAACCAGCCGCCGTCCGGTACCCGAGATCCTTTTGCGCTGCGTCGCGCGTCTCTGGGCGTGCTGCGAATCATCATCGAACGGGAACTGCCCCTGGATCTGCAGGCCTGCTGCGAATGGGCGGAAGAAACCTTTACGGTACTGACCGAGCAGAACACCGCCTCAACCGTGGTGGACTACATGCTCGAGCGCTTCCGCGCCCATTACGAAGAGCAGGGCATCAACGCCGAAGTCTATCTGGCCGTTCACGCCCGACGCCCTACCGGCCCGCTGGATTTCGACCGCCGGGTAAAAGCCGTGGAAGCGTTCCGCCAGCTGCCGGAAGCCCAGGCCCTCGCGGCGGCCAACAAGCGGGTATCCAACATCCTGACCAAACAGGGCGGTGAGGACATCGGCGAGACCATCGATGAAAGCCTGCTGCAGGATGCCGCGGAGAAGACCCTGGCCGAACAGATCCGCAAACAGGCCGATAAGGTATTGCCGCTATTCGAAAAAGGCGATTACGCCGCCGCACTGACCGCACTGGCCAACCTGCGGCAGCCGGTGGACAGCTTCTTTGATGAAGTCATGGTGATGGCCGAGGACGACGCCACCCGGAACAACCGCCTGGCGATGCTCAACAGCCTGCGCAACCTGTTCCTTCGCGTGGCGGACATTTCGGTACTGCCGACTTCCGCATAGGTGTAAGCTGCAAGCAGGCAAAATGACGGACAGACGGGGCTGGAAAAACCCCGTTTAGTCCGTATAATACCGCCCGTTGATCGGCGTGTGGCGCAGCTTGGTAGCGCACTTCGTTCGGGACGAAGGGGTCGCAGGTTCGAATCCTGCCACGCCGACCATTTCCCGCTTCTACCGTCTCTCTGAATCCTGTTCTTCATTTTTGCCGAGCGGACTCGGCCAATCCCGGTTGGGGATATTCAACTCAGCAGCAACCGGCAGCATTAATTCCGCTATATCATCGGCATCGTAATCATAGGGCTGCCTATCTAACTCACGGAAATAGCGGATATTCATCATAATGTCCGGCTTCGACAGGATTCTCAGATTACCTGTGAGCTTCCCATTGAAAGTGTAAGTGCTAATACACGCTGATTGACCAGCAATGTCAGTCACAATGTGAAAATCTTGCATTTGTCTTGCGTTACCAAGTTCAACACCGAGCTTTTGACAGCTCTCATAACTTTCGACCGCACTGTTGCCTTCCGAGGTGTAAGCTTCTTTTGGAAAAATCGGGCCGGAAATCTCAGCGGTTCCATCCAAGGTAAAGTCGCGCACGAACGGGGACTGTCCATCCAATACATTAGCGGAAATATAAAAGTACGGGCTGTTGGGAGATTCATCTTCCGCATAGGTGGCCCAAACCCGGTTAAACGTGCAACCTCTTTCGACCTCCACCAGACTCCCTATCTGGGAGCCTTGAGGTAAAGTCTCGAGTAAGGGCGTCATCGAGTAGCAACGCCCCTCACTTGCATTGAAATCTGCCTCCGGCAGAGCACTCGTGCCGCATCCACTTGCGGATACGGCCAGAAGCGGGGCCATCAGAAACCGGAAATTAATGGACTGACGTAAATTGCTTTTGGACTGAAACATCTGACAACTCCTTTTCATTGAGAAAACACCTGCTCATTCCTTTTGCAGGAATCTTTAATAGCGGTTAGCGATGTTCAGTTGATCCTGATGTTTCATCAACGGGGGAGGGCCAATCTTCCGTGGGTATTCTTAGCTTTTTCATTAGAGGCAACAAAAATTCTGCCACCTCGACTCCATTACACCGGTATTCCTCCTGATCCCGAGTGTACTGAATCGTTATCAGGATATCTGCCAGTGGGCGGAAAGTCAGCGAGCCGTGGTCTTCAAAAGCCCCGCCAAAACTGGAAATACAAACCAGGTAGCCAAACTCCCGAGTGTGTATGCTGTAGCTGTTCCTCTGTCGAGCCTGCTCCATTTTTACACTGTAGTGAAGACAGCGTTTATAGGAATCGAGTGATCTGGTACCGGCATCGGTTATATATCGCTCAGACGCGCCCAGCCTTGAAATCGAGCCCGGCAGGGACTCCGAAATATGTGCGAAAGGTGACTCACCATCTATAACTTCCAATGTGATGTGAAGCTTTGAAATATCTGGATCAGTCGGAGCATAGGTGGCGAAAATGGTGCTGAAAGTACAGTATCGGCTGCGCTCCTCGAAATTCTCAAGTTCTGATTCTTGAGGCAGGACCTGAAGCAAAGGGGTCATTGAGAAACAATGGCCCTTGTCAGCATCATAATCGGTAATTGGTGGAGGGGTAGTTTCCGGCCCGCAACCGCTCAGGAAGGTCGCCAACAAGGCGATGAGCAACAGATTAGCGTATTCAGAATAAAAAGATTTCGTGTGCAAAAGACTACTCCCTGTCATTAACGGCCATTCCACCAATCAGATCGGCGATCAGTTTTCCAAATCTGAAATCCGCGTCCAAACGGACTCCTGCCGTTGATTGTCCACCCATGAGCCAAGCCGAGGCGCAACCGGGCCACCAAAGAACCAATAGACGAGACACTTCCATAACCAGGACAGCAAGGTCTGATGGGGAGGTTGATCCATATCTCTGTTCAGACGCTCAGTCTTACTACCCGGATCATGAAACGGCAGGTTATCAAGGCCTTCATTCATGAACGCCTGGATTGATCGCCAGGCGCCAAAGGCCTTTTCTTCAGAAGAGTAGGCAAATCTGACTGACCGTCGCACGCTGCTATCCCGGTTCGCTGAGGCCAACTCAAGAAAGGTTTCCTGCATGGGCCAGCCGTAGGACGTCATCCAGTCTGTCGTTTCGACCATGGCGTAGAGATCATCCCACTCAACCCATAAAGCATCGCCAGTCTTGCAGTAGAAAAGCACCTGCTGTTTTTTCCGGTCGAATACCATCAAATGACTATCGGGAAGCACCAGGCGCATCGTTATCCAGACCAGCAGAACGGCAGGCAATGTCCACAGGAACATTTCTATAAATGGCCAGACGAACAAAACCATAATCAGTGCCAGATCCAACCCTTCCAATAAATAACCAAACAGACCCGTCATCAGAATCAATAGCACGGGCCCCAAAAAGCAACTCAGCAACAGCAGGCTCCAGTAGATACTGAAGATAAACTGAACATCGGACCCTGAAACTGTTTCATTCGACGCCAGCAATTGATGACTTCTTATACTTTTCAGGAACCCGCCATCATTGGACGGTGCACAATCGGCTTGAACATCCTTTGGAAAGAGCCTTTCCCGAACCGACGTATCGCCGATCCTGTTGACCTCAATACTGGTTTCTCCGTCTTCCTTCGCTTGTGCAGCGATCTGGAAGTTTCCATTCAGGCTGATCAATAACGGCAGGTCTCCAACCATGACAAACTCAGCCGAATTGTGGTTGTCCTGAAGAAATGGAATGGCGGACGTAGGCACCAGCATTTCAATACCCGCAATGCTCTGGTAACAACCGATCACACCTCGTGAGGTGCTGACACTGTGGCTTCGGGCAGGACCAGATACCCGGAAGACATCTTTGCCGACCTTGCCGGATTTATTGTCGTAACCCTCAAGATGCCGGCTTCGTTTTTCACGCTCAAAAAAATCGCTTACCTGAAGGCATTCATAGGGCGTGAGTTGTCGAATATGGCGCTCTGTGGTCAGGGCTGAATCAAGTGTCCGCTTCCTTCGAAACCGATTGAGATAAAATCGCCCAACGGCTGCCACGCTGGCGACGGCAAATAACGCCATGAACAGGACTAGAATGCCTGTTCCATCACTGTGTGCATGTATACGATCAGCCGGATAAAAGCTCGCACTACCCGCCGATGCCGAGTCACAGATTGTGAAAAAGAGGATGGGGGAAAGAACCCGCTGGCGTTTCCAGATGGTCCCGGGTGGAACGTCAATCATTGACTTGAACACCGGACAGCTCCTTGTCTTAAAACATCTGCCTGCGGGATCCATTCGCAGACCACGGCAGTATTTTACACCAATACCCCCGGATTCATCATTCCCATCGGATCCAGCGTCTTTTTGGTGGTCCTTAACACCTCTCCAAACAGCTCCGGCCTTTGGCGCTCATAACCGGGCATGTGATCCCGACCAACCGCATGGTGGTGAGTGATAGTCCCACCCAGATCGATCAGGGTTTCCATGCAGGCCTGTTTGATGTCATCCCACTGCTTAACCTGATCGCCACGTCTTCCTGGCGCGATGACGGTGTAATAGGGCGCCGGGCCATCCGGGTAGATATGGGTGAAGCGGCAGGTGACGAAGGCGCCACCGCAGACCTCTCTGGTCACCTTTTTGACCCTGTCCATCACGCCTTGATGGAAGGCTTCGAATTTGTTCCAGGTGATGGCGGTTTCAAAGGTTTCCGCCACCAGCCCGAGGCGGATAAGGGCGTCCCGCATGTAGGGGGCGCGAATAAACTGGTTGCGCCAGTCGCCAGCCTGGCCCTGGTCCGGTTTCTTTTCTTTCCCCGCCTGAACCAGACCGCCAGCATCGGATACGATTTCCAGGGCCCGCTCCATCCACACATCCACCGGATGATCGGCGGATTCAAAACCAACAATCAGTAAGTGCTTACTACCGTCGCCGATGCCGTTCATCATGGCTTCTCGGGCATCGATCAAGCGGCAGTTGGTCGGGTAGAGCCCGGACTGGGACAGCCGGCGCACGGCTTCGGCACCTTCAAAAAAATCCTCGAAATGAATGGATCGCGTGGCCCGGTGAACCGGCCGGGCCTGCAGGCGCATCCAGGCGGAAGTGACAAACCCCAGGGCGCCCTCTGAGCCCAGAAACAGGCGATCCGGCGAGGGGCCTGCCCCGGAACCGGGAAGTCGCCGGGATTCCAGGGAGCCGCTGGGGGTCACCACGCGGGTAGATTCCACCAGGTCATCAATGTGGGTGTAAAGAGTGGCGAAATGGCCGCCGGAACGGGTAGCAATCCAGCCGCCCAGGGTGGAGAACTCGAAAGACTGCGGAAAGTGGCGAAGGGTGTAGCCGTGGGGGCGCAGCCCGTCTTCAAGCGCAGGCCCGTAAATACCGCCCTGGATATGGGCGGCCCGGGACTGGTGGTCCACTTCAATGATCTGGTTGAACCGCTCCATATCCACGGTCACGGTGCCAGCCCAGCTTCCTTCATAACGGGGTTCCGTGCCGCCCACCACGCTGGAGCCGCCACCGTAGGGAATAACGGCTGCCCCTGCGCGGCTGGCGTAGTCCAGCACGTCCACCAGTTCCTGCTCGCTGGAAGGCCGCGCAATCAGGTCCGGTGCACAGCTGAAATCGCCGTTCAGGCCCCGCACAATATCCCGGAAGGATTTACCGTAGGTGTGACTGGCCCGGTCCCGCCGGTGGCTGGACATGATTGACGCCAATGAGGCCGGTGGCTGCAAACGCGAAGACGGCAAGGTGAGGCCAGCCAGCGACGGCGGCGCCTGGGCTTCCAGCTCCTGGTTACCAAACTGCATGCCCACCAGCTGGCGCAGCTGGCCGGTTTCCTTATCGTTGAATGCGTTTTCTTCGTTGCCCCAGGCCCAGAAGCTGCGTGTTGTCACAATAAATTTCCCCGATCTTATTATGGTTCAAGCATAGATCATCTTCCGGAAGGCATGAAAATGCCGCTATTTTTCTGTAGCCTGCACGGCTTTTTACCGGAGGGAATAACCATGAGCGCCCAGACAGACTCCCAAAGCCAGAACGGCAGGCAAGGGGCATTTTCCGACAGCGACCCGGTGGTATTGATTCTTACCATCGGTTTCATCCTGCTTTTCGTTGGCGCATCGCTCTTCAACAGTGAAGGCGTCAGCACCGTCATCGGTGCCGGCTTCACCTGGACCGCCAGGTACCTCGGCTCCTTCTTTCAGCTATTGCTGTTGGCCACCTTTTTTATTGCCCTGGGCACCGCCGCAAGCAAAGGCGGCAACGCCCGGATCGGCGGTCTGGAGAAGCCGGAAATCAGCCGGTTCCGCTGGCTGTCGATGATCATGTGCACCCTGCTGGCCGGGGGCGGGGTATTTTTCGCCGCCGGTGAGCCGGTCTATCACTTTTTGGTTACGCCCCCGGCATTCGACACCGAGGCGGGTACTGCAGAAGCCGCCGCGCCGGCGCTGGCGCAATCCTTCACCCACTGGGGTTTTCTGGCCTGGGCGGTGCTGGGTTCACTGACCGCACTGGTACTGTCACGCGCGCACTACGATCAGGGCAAGCCCCTACAACCGCGCACACTGCTGTATCCGGTGTTTGGTGAAAGAGTGGTCAGCGGCAAGCTCGGCGGCGTTATTGATGCCATGTGCGTGATTGCCGTAGTCGCTGGTACCGTTGGCCCCATTGGTTTTCTGGCAACCCAGATGAGCTTCGGCCTGCACGAACTGTTTGGCACACCGGACGGATACGGCACCCAGTTGACCGTTCTGGTGGTGCTCGCCGCAGTTTATATGACCTCGGCCATGACCGGCCTGCATAAGGGCATTCAGATGCTCAGCCGGTTTAACGTGATCCTTGCGCTGGTCATCGCCGCGATCATCCTGCTGTTCGGTCCCACGCTGTTTCTGATCAATACCTACACCCAGGCCTCTGGTGAATACCTGTCCTCCTTCATGGCCATGGCAACCATGACCAGCGAGACAGCACCCGACTGGTGGATGAAGTGGTGGACGGTGTTCTTCTTTGCCTGGTTTATCGGCTATACGCCCTTGATGGCGGTGTTTGTATCGCGCATCTCCCGCGGTCGTACCGTCAGGGAAATGATCATTGCCGTGGCCGTGCTTGCCCCGGTTGCCACCACCCTCTGGTTTACCCTGCTGGGTGGTTCCGGCATCTATCATCAACTGGCAGGCACTTTCGATCTTACCGACGCCCTGAACAACTTCCGCTTTGACGTGGCTACTCTGACCGTGGCCCAGGCACTGCCCGGCGGAACCTGGATGGCCGCGGCGATTCTGCTGCTGACCACCATTTTCGTGGCCACCACCGGGGATTCCATGAGTTATTCAATCGCCATGGTTGGCGCCGGCCACGACGAACCCAGCCCCTGGATCCGGGTTTTCTGGGGCGGTGCCATGGCACTGATGGCCGCCATTCTGCTGTATATGGGGTCGGGCCAGATCGGCGTACTTCAGCAGTTCATCGTGCTGACAGCGATACCGGTGTCCTTCATTATCCTGCCCTCTCTGTGGACAGGGCCGAAAGCGGCCATCGCCATGGCCAAGGAACAAGGGCTGGCCTGATTAACGATCCGGCCAGATAATCTTCATCAACGCCCGCCTTCCTGGGTCCGGGAAGGCGATGGTGTTGTCAGACCGGTCAATCTGCAGCACCTCCCCCAGTTTCCGAAATAGCTCGATGTGGTCGTGAATGCATTTGGGAATAGCCTGACTACGTAGGTAGCGGAGATAGTCGTCGAGATTCTCCTCGTCGCTACGCCAATGGTCACTGAAGGCGTTCCTGAACACCGCACGGGTGGCAATTGCCAGCCACTCGTCCCGGTAACTCGCTTGCAGCCGCTCCGGGTAGGCATAAAGATCACTGATCTCCTTGTCGATTCTGACAACCGCCCGGTCCGGGGGAAACATCAGCCGCATGGCCAGCAGGTCATAGGGATCGTCCAGCTGCTGGGCCACGGCCTGCCTGACCACCTCAATTCTGTTCATATCTGCTCGTATATTGACCTGTTACATGAAGCTCTCCGTAGGTTTTAGTACGCCTACAAGCACAAGAGAGACTTCTCATGCACATGAACAACAGCGGACTGAAATCCCACAAGCAGGACCCGATCTCCCTATTGGAAATTGTATCGATGGAAGGGCGTTACTACATGGCGCGTTTCTATCTGGACGGGCAGGGTTACGTTTTAACGGATTCCAACGACAAGCCGGTCATGTTTACCGGTGCCAACGCCGCCCACGAGCATTTCCGGGACTATGACGTTAAGAAAACCGAGGTCATTCCGCCCACCGGCACCGATGAGATGATCGGTATGCCGGATTCCGGCGAGGAAACCATGCGGGTGCCGCTCTAGAACCTTCGAGCCTACTGAAAACCCCACTCAGGTACCGCTGTCCTCGGCACTCCGGTTCTGCTGGTTCCAGAGACGGGCGTAGGGGCCGCCCCTGGCCAGCAGGTCGTTGTGGTGGCCGCTTTCCACAATACGACCGTCGTCCATCACCAGAATGGTGTCGGCATCGCGAATGGTAGACAGGCGGTGGGCAATCACCAGGGTCGTACGTTTTCGACTCACCTCATTCAACGCTTCCAGAATCGCCGCTTCAGACACCGAATCCAGTGACGAGGTCGCTTCATCCAGAATCAGGATAGGCGGATTCTTCAGCAGTACCCTGGCAATAGCCACCCGCTGCTTTTCACCACCGGAGAGTTTCAAACCGCGCTCGCCGACGCGGGTTTCATAGCCTTCCGGCAGGGTGTGGATAAACCGGTCCAGGTGAGCCAGCCGCGCCGCCTGTTTCACCTCTTCTTCGGTCGCGTCCGGCCGACCGTATGCCAGGTTCTTGTAAAGAGTATCGTTGAACAACACCGTGTCCTGGGGCACCACCCCCATGGCGGAGCGCAGGCTGTGCTGGGTGACGGTGCGGATATCCTGGCCATCAATGGTGATCCGGCCCTGGTCCACGTCGAAAAAGCGGAACAGCAGCCGCGCGAGCGTGGATTTGCCGGCACCGCTGGCGCCTACTACGGCGACTTTCTTGCCGACGGGAATACTGAAACTCACCCCTTTCAGAATTTCCCGGTCCTTGTGATAACGGAAGTGGATATTCTCGAACCGGACTTCGCCACCGTTCACATCCAGTTCACTGGCGTCACTGGCATCTTCGATGGTCGGCTTATCCCCCAGCAGGCCGAACAGGCGCTCCACATTCACCAGGGCCTGGCGGATTTCCCGGTAAACAAAACCCAGGGCGTTCAGCGGAATAAACAGTTGCAGCAGGTAGGCGTTGATCATGGTGAAGTCACCCAGGGTGATCTCACCGCTGGCCACTTCGGTGACTGCCATGCTCATGATCACAATCATGGCGACGCCAATGATCAGCGCCTGTCCGGCGTTCAGTGCCGCCAGCGACAGGCGGTTCTTCAGGCGGGCGTCTTCCCAGTCTTTCAGGTTGTGGTCGTAAAGATCGGCCTCAAATTCCTCATTATTGAAGTACTTGACGGTTTCGTAGTTCAGCAGGCTGTCTACTGCGCGGGAGTTGGACTGGTTATCCCGAGCATTGGCTTCGCGCACGTATTTTGTGCGCCATTCCGTGACCTTGACCGAAAACACCACGTAAACCACCACCGCACCGACTATGGCGAACACATAGCCAGGGTTGAACACCACCATCAGGATGACCGCCACCATGGCGATTTCCAGCAGGGTGGGCACGATATTGAACAGGGTGAACCTCAGCAGAAAGCTGATGCCATTGGTGCCCCGCTCAATATCCCGGGCCAGGCCGCCGGTTTTACGGTCCAGGTGAAAGCCCAGTTCGCGCTGGTGCAGGTGGCGAAAGACCCTCAGCGATACCCGGCGCATGGCCCGTTCTGCGACCCGGGCGAAGACGGCATCCCGCAGTTCGCTGAACAGGGTGCTGCTGAATCTCAGGGTGCCGTACGCGGCAACCAGCAGCAGGGGAATCCACAGCAGCAGGTCGCCGCTGCGTCCCTCGTCCAGATAATCCACAATGTATTTCAGCGCCACCGGCGTGGCCACAGTGGCCAGCTTGGCCGCCACCAGGCAGATGACCGCCAGAATCACCCGTCCCCGGTACTCGGCAAGGTAGGGCCACAGGCCCGAGATAATGCGCCAGTTAGGCTTGTGATCGGCAGGGTAGTCGTTATCGGCGTAGGATTGCACGTGCAGACGGTCCTTGAATGGCGCAAATCGGTCGGGTTGGAGATCCCGGGCGTATACTGGTAGCGCATTATGGTACAGCCTTACGTCTCGATCGGTACATCAGCTCACACGCGCTCATAAACCAGTCTGCAAGGAGTTCGCCATCAAACCCACACACCGCCGCGCCCTGAAACTGGCACGCACCTTTATCAGCCCGTATAAGAAAGCGGTGGCAGGCGCCCTGGCGGCACTGGTGTTCACCGCCGGGGTTACCCTGGGGCTGGGCCAGGGACTGCGTATTCTGGTGGACCAGGGCCTGGCGACACAGTCACCGGCCATGCTGTCCCAGTCCATCGGCATTTTCTTTATTCTGGTGGTGGCACTGGCTTTCGGTTCCTTTGCCCGTTTCTATCTGGTGAGCTGGATTGGCGAGCGGGTAGTGGCGGATATCCGCAAGCAGGTCTTCAACCACCTGATCGACCTCCATCCGGGCTTCTACGAGCAAAACCGCAGCCTCGAAATCCAGTCCCGCTTCACCGCCGATACGACGGTGCTGCAATCGGTGATCGGTTCTACCGTTTCCATCGCACTGCGCAACAGTCTGATGCTCATTGGTGGCCTGATTCTGCTGTTTGTCACCAACGCCAAACTGGCCAGTATCATCCTGCTGGGTTTTCCGCTGGTGATTGTGCCCATCCTGATCTACGGCCGTCGGGTGCGCAGCCTGTCCCGTCTGAGCCAGGATCGGGTTGCGGAAGTGGGCAGTTACGTCGGAGAAAACCTGACCCAGATCAAGACCGTGCAGGCCTTCAATCATCAGCCCCACGACCGGGCCTTCTTCAGCACGGTGGCCGAGAACGCCTTCGATATTGCCCGCTCACGCATTCGCCAGCGGGCCTTTCTGACCACCATTGCCATCACCCTGGTGATGGGTGCCGTAGGCGTAGTGCTGTGGATTGGCGGGCTGGACGTGATTTCGGGCCAGACCAGTCCGGGGGAGCTGGCGGCGTTTGTGTTCTACAGCCTGCTGGTGGGGCTGGCTGCGGGAGCCATCAGTGAAGTGATCGGCGAACTCCAGCGGGCCGCTGGCGCCGCTGCCCGGATCTTTGAGCTGCTGCAGACCGAAAGCGAGCTGCCCCCGGTGCCGGAATCCGTGCAACCATTGAACCAGCCGGTCGAAGGCCGCCTGGAGATCCAGGGACTGGGCTTTCATTACCCCTCAAGGCCGGAAAAGCAGGTCCTCGATGACCTGTCCGTGACTATCAGGGCGGGTGAAACCATTGCCCTGGTTGGGCCTTCCGGGGCTGGCAAATCCACCCTGTTTGACTTGTTGCTGCGATTTTACGACCCAAACTCAGGCAGCATCCTGCTTGACGGCGTTGATATCCGTCGGCTGTCCCTGGCGGACCTGCGCCATTGCTTCGCTCTGGTGCCCCAGAACCCCGCGCTGTTTCACGGCACCATCGCCGATAACATCCGCTACGCCCGCCCGGATGCCTCTGATGAAGACATGATCAGAGCCGCCCGCATCGCCCATGCCGATGATTTCATCCAGAGTTTTCCACGGGGCTATGAAACCCGCCTGGGCGACGGTGGCATCGGGCTTTCCGGCGGCCAGAAGCAGCGTCTTGCCATAGCCAGGGCACTGCTGGCCGACGCACCCATTCTGTTACTGGATGAGGCCACCAGCGCACTGGATGCCGAGAGCGAACACCTGATCCAGCAGGCGATGCCGGGGCTGATGTCGGATCGTACCACTCTGGTGATTGCCCACCGGCTGGCCACGGTGCGCCATGCGGACCGCATCATCGTACTTGACGAGGGCAGGCTTCAGGATATTGGCCGGCATGATGAACTGGTAGAGCGGAATCGGCTTTATCGTAAGCTGGCGAAACTGCAGTTTCGTGAGGGGTGAATAAATGCCCACAAGACGGCCACATTACCAAGGTCTAAGGCCGCAAAACGCGGCTCCCTGAAAAGGAGCGACGATTTCTGTATAATGGTCGGTCTAATTCGAGTTGAGGAGAGGCAAAGTGACGAACAAAGAATTGCAGGCACTCAAAGAACGCTATGTTGCGGCCGGCGCTGCCAGCCCGAACGAGCAGTTCGCAGACCATGCAACCAATGCCGAACTCTGGGATGCTGATGGCAAGCGGATGATCGACTTTGCCGGCGGTATCGGCGTACTGAACATCGGCCATCGTCACCCGAAAGTCGTCGAAGCTGTCAAAGCGCAGCTGGACAAGGTGATGCACACCTGCCAGACGGTGATGCCCTATGAGGGCTACGTGCGGGTTGCCGAGAAGCTGAGCGGTGTAGTGCCGGTTCGCGGCCATGCCAAGGTCATGCTGGCGAACAGCGGTGCCGAAGCACTTGAAAACGCGGTGAAGATCGCCCGCGCCGCTACCAAGCGCCCCAACGTGATCTGCTTCGACGGCGGCTACCATGGTCGTACCTTCTACACCATGGCAATGAACGGCAAGGCTGCGCCCTACCAGACTGATTTCGGCCCCATGCCGGGTACGGTCTTCCGCGCACCTTATCCTGTGCCTTACCACGGTGTGGACGAAGATGAAGCGATCCGCGGCCTGAAGATGGCCATGAAAGCCGACTCCCCGGCCCACGATACCGCGGCCATCATCATTGAGCCGGTATTGGGCGAGGGCGGTTTTTACGCCGCACCGGCCAGCTTCCTGAAAAAGATCCGCGAGATCTGCGACGAGCACGGCATCATCATGATCTGTGACGAAGTTCAGAGTGGCTTTGGTCGTACCGGCAAGATGTTCGCCATCGAGCACAGCGGTGTAGAGCCGGACATGATGACAATGGCCAAGAGTATGGCGGACGGCATGCCGATCTCCGCGATCGTTGGTACCGACAAGATCATGGATTCGTCCGGCCCCAACTCGCTCGGTGGTACCTACACCGGTAGCCCGACCGCCTGTGCTGCTGCGCTGGCCGTTATGGAAGTCTTTGAAACTGAGGATATTCTTGGCAAGAGCCAGCGTCTGGGCGAGAAGCTGAACAAGCGCTTTGCACAATGGCAGGAGCAGTTCCCCCACGTGGACAACGTGCGGAACCTCGGCCCGATGGCGGCCATTGAACTGGTGACTGACAAAACCAGCAAAGAGCCCCGCGCGGACTTTGCCGGAGCTGTCACCAAGTATGCCAAAGAGCACGGTCTGATCCTGCTCAGCTGTGGCATGCACGGCAACACCATCCGCTTCCTGATGCCCGTTACCATTGAGGAGGAGGTTCTGGAAGAAGGTCTGACAATCGTCGAAAATGCACTGAAAGAATTGGGCTAAGTTCTTGTTTTAAAAGTGCTTCAGCACGTCTTTCTGAAAGCGGAAACCGGCCGGCTCACCCCGGCCGGTTTTTTTATGGCCTGAAGTTGACGCCTGTCCTTTCGGGGACATTTCAAAACATCGTATACTGCCAAATCGTCTCTTAACCAGGCCGTTTTATGACCTCCGAGTCCGATAACGCGATCAACAATCAAAAACCTACCCACAAACCCAGGCCCTGGGTTGACCTGCTGGTCAGCATCATCATTCCCTCGGTCATTCTGATGAAGCTCTCCGGGGACGAATACCTGGGCAGTGTCATGGCGCTGGTGGTTGGCCTGGCTTTTCCGCTGGGCTGGGGCCTGTTCGAGCTGATCCGCTATGGCAAGAAGAACTTTATCGCCGTCCTGGGCCTAATCAGTGTGGGCCTGACCGGTGGTATCGGCCTGCTTGAGCTGAATGCCCAGTGGCTGGCGGTTAAGGAAGCGGCCGTTCCGGCGGTGATTGGTATTGCGGTGCTGATTTCTACCCGCACTCGCTACCCGCTGGTTAAAACCCTGCTCTATAACCCGACTGTCCTGAACGTGGACAAGATCCAGGCGGTTCTGAAGAAGAACAACACCGAAGCAGAGTTTGATGCGCGGCTGCAGAAAGCCAGCTACTTTTTTAGTCTGACCTTCCTGTTCTCATCCATCATGAATTACATTCTGGCCAAGTGGATTGTCACCAGTCCCTCAGGCACACAGGCTTTTAACGAAGAGCTGGGGCAGATGACGCTGGTCAGCTACCCGATGATTGCCATTCCCTCAATGATCATGATGATCGCCATCTTCTACTACCTCTGGCGCTCGATCCGTCGACTGACCGGGTACAGCCTGGAAGATGTCATGGCGCCGCACCTGGCAGACAAGGTCGAGGAGAAATCTTCGGGGTCCTAACCTCTGTTATCCGCCCTGAACCTGGCGTTCCAGCTCTGCCGCCAGCGGTGGCTGCAGTTGCAGGGCCTGAGCAAGCTGATCCAGCCAGGCCCGTTCCATCGGGTTCTGTTTATCGATCATGGCAACGCTGACCAGATAGATTTCACGGCTCGCCTGGGGCGAATCGGCGCTTCGTGCCAGCGTTGTCGCATCCAGGGGTGCGTCGAACTGCTGCTGAATCCAGTTGTGCATCTCATCGTCCGGACCCAGCTTCTCGATTTCGGCGGTTAACATTGCCCGTTCGTTGCTGTCCACATGACCATCAGCACGCGCCGCCATGATCATCGCCTGAAGAATCTCAAGCCCACGCCGCTCCTGATCCTGGCCCTGAAGCTGCTCCAGAGGACGGCCTTCCGAAAGTCGGCCAGCCTCCGGCTGTTGCATGCCAGCCGTGGACGCCTGGGACTGATAGTTCTGATAGGCTTTCAGTGCCAGGGCACCAACGCCTGCAACTGCGCCATATTTCAGTGCTGTTCCACCGATTTTCCGACCCCTTTTACTGCCCACCATCAGGCCAAGAGCACCTCCGCCCAACAGACTTTTAACATCAATACCCGATGACTGAACGCTGCTGGACGCCTGGCCCATCAACTGATTGAGGATATTCATGGCATTCATCGACACACTCCTGAATCGAATTTTTTGAAAAGAGCGCTGATAATCCGTATTCAGACCGTCATCAGAAGAGGAAGTTTCCTGATGACAGGGATTTAAAACATTATCCCGAAAATCCCCTATGGACAGATCCCGGCCCCATCAACCACCTTGGCGCCGTCAATGGGTGATCCACCAACAGGGAGTCTGGAGATACCTCGAAGTCTAGAATCTGGAGCATCTGGGCGCTGACTGAATCGCCATTCGGGATCACGCTGAAATTCATTGGATGGGGAGGTTTCCTCCAATGGTCGGCGCGAGCATTGTATTTGTAGCACTGGCGGCAGTTTTCTGGGGTCTTGCCGGTGGAATCGGCGGCATTCTGATGGAGCACGGCTGGGATGCCTCCATTGTGGCCTTCTACCGGGGCGCGGTCGGTCTGGCGTTCGTGCTGCTCTGGCTTCTGATTCGTCCGTCCAGAAGTGGCTTGTCAGATTCCCGGGTGTGGTTCTGGTCCTGCCTGGCAGGGCTTGGCGTGGCCGGCAACTTTGGGTTCTATTTCCTGAGTATCAGCCAGTCCAGCATTGCCGTGGCAGCGACCCTGATGTACTGCGCGCCGGTGTTTGTCTATCTGGTTTCCTTTGCGCTCGGATTTGAGCGGCCCACCACATTCAAGCTGATCGCGATTGCGCTGGTGATGCTTGGTATCGGGCTCTTGACTCAAATCTACGATTTGAATGGGTCAGGCATCACATGGCTTGGCATTGTAGCTGGCCTGCTTTCCGGGCTGTCCTATGCGGTATTTATCTTCGGGTTCAAGTATGCGGCGCCCCGGGGAAGCCCTCAGTCGGTTCTGTCCATCGCGATGACTGTGCTGGCAGCTGTTCTGATTCTGTTCGCCAACGTTTCCGAGGTATTCCAGGTGCCCAGCTCTTCGGAGTGGTCGATGTTTGTCGGGCTGGGGTTGATTGGCGCCGGCTTGCCGTTTGTTCTGTATATCCGGGGGCTCAAGAATACCGCACCAGCCATTGCCTCGGTGGTGGCCATGGTGGAACCGGTGACGGCTTCGTTGTTCGGGGTGATTATCATGGGGGAAGAGCTTGCCGACCTTCAGATACTCGGCATCGGGTTAATACTGGTCACAGTAACGGCGCTGAGTGTTTATTCCAACGCAAAACATCCTGGCTATATCGTGTGGAAACCCTGGCGGATGTTGAAAGGGAAGCTTGCGTAACCGCAGTGATAAGACCTTCCGGAGCCTGGCAGATGAGTTGGAACACCAGGCACCGGAAGAGAAGGTGGACGCTTATACGTCCAGGTTGGTTACCTCCAGGGCATTGCTCTGGATAAACAGCCGGCGGGGCTCCACATCGTCGCCCATCAGGGTGGTAAAGATCTGGTCGGCGGCAATAGCATCTTCGATCGTCACTTTCATCATGCGGCGGGTTTCGGGATCCATGGTGGTTTCCCACAGTTGTTCCGGGTTCATCTCTCCCAGCCCCTTATAGCGCTGGATACCCAGGCCGCGCTGGGCCTCTTTCATCAGCCAGTCCAGCGCGCCCTCGAACGACAGTACCGCCTGCTTGCGCTCACCACGCTGGATAAACGCGCCTTCTTCAACCAGTCCATCCAGGGTTTCACCCATCCGTGCAATGGCGGTATAGGAAGCTGAATCAAAGAACTCGTGGCTGAACACGTGCTCGTGGGCAATACCGTGTACGTAGATTGTCACCTTCGGCAGATAGATATGACGCTCAGCATCCTTGGTCACCGAGAAGGTGTATTTGGTGCCGGTGCGAGTATCCAGGTGCAAACCATCACCAAGTCGCGCTGCCCAACGGGCAACGGTTTCTTCGTTTTTGAGGTCATCCATTTTGAGGGTGACGTTCTGAAGCATCTGCTCCAAAACCTTGGCGGGGTAAGCGCGGGATAGGCGCGAAATCATGTTCATGACCGCCTGGTAGTCCTTCACCATGGTTTCCAGTGCGGAGTCCTTGATGGGTGGCGCATCGGCATTCACAAAGAACTGGGCGCCTTCCAGGGCGGTCTGGGTGAGATAGGCCTCTTTGGCTTTCTCGTCTTTCAGGTACTGTTCCTGCTTGCCGCGCTTGACCTTGTACAGGGGCGGCATGGCAATGAATACGTGGCCTCGTTCAATCAGTTCCCGCATCTGACGGAACAGGAAGGTCAGAAGCAGGGTGCGGATGTGGGAGCCATCCACATCGGCGTCCGTCATGATGATCAGCGAGTGATAGCGCAATTTGTCGGCGTTGAATTCTTCACGACCAATACCCGTGCCGAGGGCGGTAATCAGTGTTCCCACTTCCGCGGATGACAGCATCTTGTCAAAACGGGCTTTTTCAACGTTCAGGATCTTACCTTTCAGCGGCAGAATTGCCTGGGTCTTGCGATCACGGCCCTGTTTCGCGCTGCCGCCGGCAGAATCACCCTCCACAATGAACAGTTCAGAAAGAGCGGGGTCCTTCTCCTGACAGTCTGCAAGCTTACCGGGCAGGCCGGCAATATCCAGGGCGCCTTTACGGCGGGTCATGTCCCGAGCCTTTCGGGCAGCTTCCCGTGCGCGGGCAGCTTCAATCATCTTGTTGACGATCAGCTTGGCCTCGTTTGGCTGCTCCTGAAGAAAATCAGCAAAGTACTGGTACATTTCCTGCTCGACGGCCGTTTTTACTTCCGATGACACCAGCTTGTCTTTGGTCTGTGACGAGAACTTCGGGTCCGGCACCTTCACGCTGATGATCGCCGTAAGGCCTTCCCGGGCGTCATCACCGGATGTGGAAACCTTGGCCTTCTTGCCCAGGCCTTCGTTCTCGATATAGTTATTGAGGGAGCGGGTCAGGGCAGCGCGGAAACCGGCAAGGTGGGTACCGCCGTCTTTCTGCGGAATGTTGTTGGTAAAACAGTAGATGTTTTCAGAGAACGCATCGTTCCACTGCATCGCCACTTCGACAACCGTGCCGTCTTCCCGCTCCTTGATAAAGTGGAATACCCGGTTAATCGGTGTCTTGTTGGTATTCAGGTGTTCTACGAAAGCCCTCAGGCCGCCCTCGTACTCAAATATCTCTTCTTTGCCCGAGCGCTCGTCCTGCAATCGGATACGCACGCCACTGTTGAGAAACGCCAGTTCCCGGATTCGTTTGGCCAGCAGGTCCCAGTGGAATTCGATGTTGGTGAAGGTCAGTGGCGAGGGCTTGAAATGAACCTTGGTGCCGCTGGCGTCGGTGTCGCCTACGACCGCTAGCGGGCTCTGGGGTACACCTTCCTTGTAGGTCTGTTCGTAGACCTTTCCATCCCTGCGGATGGTCAGCGTAAGCGAAGAGGAGAGGGCGTTTACAACTGAAACACCGACACCGTGCAGGCCGCCGGATACCTTGTAGCTGTTGTCATCGAATTTACCACCGGCGTGCAGTACGGTCATGATGACCTCGGCGGCAGACACCCCTTCTTCTTCGTGGATATCTACCGGAATCCCACGGCCGTTATCCCGCACGGTAATCGATTCATCCGGATGAATAACAATGCCAATCTCAGAACAGTGGCCTGCGAGCGCTTCGTCGATGGAGTTATCGACTACCTCAAACACCATGTGATGCAGGCCGGTTCCATCATCGGTATCACCGATGTACATGCCCGGCCTCTTACGTACGGCATCCAGTCCTTTCAGAACCTTGATGCTGGAGGAATTATAGTTCGATTCGCTCATTCAGAAACTCCTGAGGGTGATAGTCCCGTTTGATCCCGATGTCACTATCCGGAATCATCCGGGTTTTATTCTTCCGTCATTTTTCCATGTTCCACGTGGAACACTCTGTAGTCGGGCAACGGTTGTTGCCATAATTCTTCTGGCTTGGGCGGCTCGATTGAGGTCACGAAAACCTGGCATTTCAGCTCATCAAGCTTCTGCGCCAGCATGGCCCGGTGGCCAGTATCCAGCTCGGCATTGATATCATCGAGCAAAAAGGTCACCTGCTTTTGCAGGTCGGCCAAGACCATGCCCTGGGCAATCTTCATCAGTATCACCAGGGTCTTCTGCTGACCGCGGGAAAAAGTCTCAGCAACGGGTCTTCCCTGAAATTTAAGCCGGATATCTGCCCTGTTCGGGCCATAAAGTGTATGGCCCATTTTCAATTCCTGCTCACGATGTCCTTTCAGTACCTCAAGCAACGACTGGCTCTGATCCCATCCGGGATAAAAATCCAGTTTGAGGCCCTCTACCCAGGGTGCGGTGATTTCACCAACCAGTCGAAAGAAGGCATCTGAAAACAATTGGAAGGCCTGGGTTCTTGCCCGGGTAATACCGGCAGAAAGCTCCACATACTGGGCATCCCAGACCTTCATCAACGATTCGTCCAGTCTACCATTTCTGAGGATTTGATTCCGCTGCGATGTGACTCTCTGGCATTGTTGCCACAAAGACGCGAAAGAAGGTTCCACGTGGAACACTGACCAGTCCAGAAACTGACGGCGCTTACCCGGACCACCAGCCACTATGTCAAAAACCCCCGGATCGATGACCGACACCGGCAGAAACCTGGCAAGCGCAGACATGTTCCTCACGGGTTCACCGTCTACCTTCAGCCGGGTTTCTTTTTCCGTGATATTCCGTGAGATGCCAAGGCGATGCCGGACTTTGTCTGAGGATTCCGGATCAGCGCCCGACCAGGGTCGACTTTGCTCATGACCCCGATCAAGCCCGCCGAAAACCGTGAGCTTCTGTTCACCGTGGCTAACGACGGCCTGATGACGACTAACCCGAAAGGACCGGCCCAGGCCAAGGTAGCCAATAGCTTCAAGGATACTGGTTTTACCACTGCCATTTTCACCGAACAGAAGATTGATCGAAGGGGAAAAACTGACAGGGGCGCCCTGGAGATTCCGGAAATGTTCTGTCTGAAGTTTTACAAGCGCCATAGGTCCCGGGAATCTCAACAATGCCAGAGCTGACATAAAAAAGGCAGCGAGCCCTTCGGCGTCGCTGCCCCAGTGTACAAAACCGCACTTTCAAACGCGATCACTCTGCCCGGTTCAGTGCAGCATGTTCAGTCGTTCATCCATGAACACATCCATCTCTGGTGCAAGAATATGAACGTAACGATCAAAGTAGAGGAACTGTTTCAGCAGGAGTGCAAACTCGCGGGGAAAATGCAGACCATGCCCTTCGCCGATACGGACCATATCCATGAGGATATTGTTCACGTCGTCATCCGCCTGTTCTGCATAATACGGAACATCGTCCGGTACCATCCGGTCCATCTGCTGGTAAAGATTTCTCAGGTCCGCCGCCAGATCGCTGACGCTCACACGCTGATGGGTTATACCAATCCGGATCATGGCATCTGCCATACCGTCAAAGTTGCCAACCATCACCGATGAGATGAAATCACTCACCGCCTGCCAGGTGTCCGGTCGTATCCGGCCAACAATACCAAAATCAATAAAGCCAACCCGTCCGTCTTTCAATACCATCAGGTTTCCGGCATGGACGTCTGCATGGAAAAATTCACACTGGGTCAGGCTGGAAAACCAGGTATTCATGGCCGTAATCAAGGTGCGTTCCGGATCACGGGCATAGCCCCGAATGCTTTCAAGATCAGTCAGCGGAACCCCATGGAACCGCTCCATCGTCAGAATTCGCCGTGTGCTGGCCACCTCGTAAACCTTGGGAACGGTAGCGTCTTCATTATGGGTGTTGTGCAGGAATTCCCGGAATACCCTCAGGTTGTTCGCTTCCTTGATGAAATCACACTCTTCCATCATGGTCCGCTGGATCTCCTCAACGATACCGGACATGGATGTCCAGGACAGTTTCGGAGCCAGGGTTTCCAGAACCTTTGCGGACAAGTACAGGAAATTGAGATCGGTCAGCAGAATGTTTTCTACCCCCGGCTTCTGCACCTTGATCACGACTTCTTCCCCGGTCACCAGTTTTGCCGGGTGTACCTGGGCAATAGATGCTGATGCAAGAGGTACCGGATCAATCTCAGAGAAGACCTCTTCCAGCGGCCGGCCCAATTCATCGCGAATAATCTTGCGAATCACGCTGTAAGGCAGACTGGGGGTACGATCCAGACAGTGCTGGAACTCTTCCACGTAGGCCTTGGGGAAAAAAGTCGGTGAACTGGCGATGAACTGACCCAGCTTTATGTAGGTTGCCCCCAGTGATTCAAACGTCTGCCGAAGCAACTTTGGCGCCGGCGGCCGTTCACCACGAACCCAGTTGATTCCAGTGCGTCCGAGCACCGACACGGTCTGCCCGATCCGAAAGGCGCCTTTAAGACTGTTGGTCACCGTTCCCATAATCGTTTTCCTTGAATTCCTGATCGACAAAAATGTCATCCGTTAGCAACAAGCCCCACAATCCCTGAAGCGCTCTTACTGAAACTAGAGCCGCATCGGCATCACAACATACAGACAGCGATTGTCCTTTTCCGACTCAATCAGTGCACTGCTGTTGGGATTGGCCAGGGTAATTTTCACCTGATCGTCTTCCAGGGCGTTCATCACATCCACCAGGTAGCCCACGTTAAAACCGATCTGGAGGGATTCACCCTGATACTCAACCGGCAGCGCATCTTCAGCCTGTTCCTGATCCGGGTTGTTGGCAAACACACCCAGCTCGTTCGGCGCCAGATTCAGCCGAACACCACGGATGTTCTCATGAGACAGAATACCCGCGCGCTGAAGGGTATTTTTCAGCGTCGCCCGGTCTGCCAGTACGACCTTGTCGCCCCCCCGGGGAATGACCCGGTTGTAGTCCGGGAACTTGCCTTCAATCAGTTTCGAGGTAAAGGTATAGGCGCCCACCGTTGCACGCAGGTGGTTATCGCCTATCACCAGTGTCACCGGAGTTTCCACGTCATCCAGCAGGCGCGCCAGTTCAAGGACACCCTTACGTGGGACAATCACCTGTCTTGGCTCCGGGCAACCTGTGGCGAGGTTTACATGGGCCATGGCCAGCCGATGGCCGTCTGTGGCAACCGTCCGGACGTGATCCTTGTCGACCTCCAATAACAGACCGTTGAGGTAGTACCGAACATCCTGCTGAGCCATGGCGAAAGCTGTGGCATCCAGCATCCGGCTCAGCTCTTTCTGTGGTAGCTCGAGGCGGAAACTTTCCTCCTCGTCCTCTACATTGGGAAAGTGCTCAGCGGGCAGGGTAGACAGCGTAAAGTGGCTGGCACCACAACGCAGATGCAGCCGGTCGCCCTCCAGCGCCAGTTCAATCGGCGCCTCCTCACCCAGGGCACGGCAAATGTCAGACAGCTTGCGGGCCGGAACGGTAATCCGACCGGGCTGGTCAACGTGCACCGGGCTTACCCGGCCCACCAGCTCCACTTCCATATTGGTGCCCGTGAGGGTCAGAGTATTGTCCTCCGCCACCAGCAACACATTGGACAGCACCGGCATGGTCTGTTTTCGTTCAACCACCCCCGCAATGGATTGCAGCGGTGTAAGCAGGGATTCACGACTGATCGTCAGTTTCATGGCACTCAGCATTCTTTTATTGGACGGTGAATGTGTATCAGCTAACCGGAAACCCGGATGTCAGGTTGTCAGTAGCCGCATAAAGTTCTGATAATCCTCCCGGATACCCGGGTCTGTTTCCTGGAGTTCAATAATCTTTTTACAGGCGTGTAGTACCGTTGTGTGGTCCCGCCCGCCAAACGCGTCACCGATTTCCGGCAGACTGTGGTTAGTCAGTTCCTTTGCCAGCGACATGGCAACCTGTCGCGGGCGGGTCACAGTTCTGGTACGACGTTTGGAAAGCAGGTCCGCAACCTTGATCTTGTAATATTCCGCGACGGTTCGCTGTATGTTGTCGATACTGACCTGCTTTTCATGCAGCGCCAACAGGTCTTTCAGGCTTTCCCGGATAAACGGCGGCGTAATTTCCGATCCCGTGAAGTGAGCATTCGCTATCACCAGGCGAAGCGCCCCTTCAAGCTCCCTCACATTTGAACGGATCTTCTGGGCAATAAAAAACGCCGCTTCGCTGCTCAGCTTCACGTTCACCTGCTCGGCTTTTTTCATCAGGATCGCCACCCGGGTTTCCAGTTCCGGCGGCTCGACCATCACCGTCAGACCCCAACCAAAGCGGGACTTCAACCGCTCTTCCATGTCTACGATTTCTTTGGGAAACCGATCGCAGGTTACGATCACCTGCTGACCGCCTTCGAGCAACGCATTGAAGGTATGAAAAAACTCTTCCTGCGAACGCTCCTTGCGGGCGAAGAACTGGATGTCGTCGATCAACAGGGCATCCACCGAGCGATAGTAACGCTTGAACTCATTAATGGCATTCAACTGCAGCGCCTTGACCATATCGGCAACAAATCGCTCTGACCGGAGGTAAGCCACTTTCGCCCTGGGGTTCCGACGGACAATCTCGTTACCGATGGCATGCATCAGGTGGGTTTTACCCAGACCAACCCCGCCGTAAAGAAATAACGGGTTATAGGCCCCACCGGGATTCTCGGCCACCTGCATGGACGCGGCCCGGGCCAGCTGGTTGGATTTACCCTCGACAAAGGTATCGAAGGTGAAGCCTTCGTTCAGAAAGCTCTGATGTTTGATGTCGCCTTCCACCTGCACCGATGGTCGTGCGCTGCCGTTGCGGCTATGGCTCCTTGCAACTGTCGCCGATGCCGTCTCTGCGATGCCTCTTTCTTCTTCCGTCACCGAATTGTTGGCGGTCTCATTTTCCGCCGATCTGCCATTGAGCGCCGTTTCAGAGCGCATTACTAATTCTGACCCTTTGGGCGCAGACCCAACTTTCATACCAACCCTGGGTGCCTGACCCCCTTCAAGGTCTTTCAGAACTTCCTCGATGCGCCGAAGATACTTTTCATTCACCCAGTCCATGACAAAGCGATTGGGCGCAAACAGCATAAGCTGCCCCTCGCGGTGATCGGACTGTAATGGCCTTAGCCAGGTATTGAACTGCTGGGCGGGGAACTCATCCCGAAGCACTTCCAGACACTGATGCCAGAGTTTATTCGGCACGACAGTTTTGCCTCCAATGCCTAAAAATCGTGACCGAGAATTCTAACCTGCAGCCCCCGGGAGTGAAAGAGCAAAACAGTATTAATAAACAGCCTGTGGAAATCTTTAATTTTATTTTTCAATATTTTACTGACTTACCTACAGGCTTGTGTACAGAAAATTCCAGAAAAAAACTTATACACAACTGCCTGTGCGTGGAACGGGCTAAGCCCTGTGTAGAACCTTGCAAACTTCCGTGGATAAAAAACCTCCCGGTTAGATATTCGGGTTATACACAATCGGTGCGGGTCTGGTCCACAGCCCTCAGGAGCACTTACCAACAGGGTTCAGACAGACGCAACTGGTCGTAATTTCGGGTTATTTTCAAGCTGTCCACAGAAAACCGCCCCTGTAATAACAGTAGTAGTAATCTTTTAAGGAATTAAAAAAAACCTAATGATGTAATTACTCGGACAGACCACCAGCCCTCAATCAGCGAAGTGTATTAATCATTGAATTCCCTTCCTGCATTGCATAGAATGCCGCTCCTGTTTTGGTTGTTCATTTTCCAGCCAAACCATGACATTTTTAACCCGTATTGTGAGATCGACATCATGAAAAGAACGTTTCAACCGAGCGTACTGAAGCGTAAGCGTGTTCACGGTTTCCGTGCCCGCATGGCAACTGCAAACGGCCGTAAAGTAATTTCGCGCCGTCGTGCCAAAGGCCGTGCCCGTCTGTCCGCGTAACGCACTGTTTGCCTGATGAAGGCTTTGAGCTTTCCCAAATCGTCGCGGTTACTGACACCGAGGGATTACGCCAGAGTCTTCGATGACGTCCAGATCAGGGTTCCCCACAGGAATTTCCTGATTCTGGCAACGTCGAACTCCCAGGGCCGAGCCAGAATTGGCCTGGTGTTTTCAAAAAAAAATCTAAAACATGCTGTTCAACGGAACCGAGTAAAACGTCGGGTTCGAGAAACCTTCAGGTTACGAACTGACTTCCCTGCCCTCGACATAGTCGTTCTGGGACGCCGGGGCTTAGCGGACATCGAAAATTCCGTGTTGAATGAATTACTGGACGATCTCTGGTCCCGACTGATCAGAAAGCATCGCGGTTATGTTTCCCAGGCAACAACACACCGACCGGAAGTCGTCAAAGGAAGGGGTTAATGCGCAAACTCTTGCTCCTGCCCATCCGATTTTACCAGTATGCCATCAGTCCGATGATGGCCAGCCATTGCCGCCACTACCCTACCTGTTCGCAATATGCCGTAGAGGCGATCAGCCATCACGGTGCGCGGAAAGGTCTCTTTCTAACAATAAAACGGCTTCTGAGGTGTCATCCCTGGGCCGAAGGCGGTTATGATCCCGTACCGGGCACTGACGATCGCGCATTAACACCTGACCATTGCTGCGAGCCGGCTGGCCAAACCCATATTCCCAACCAGACAAAACGCTAAGTGTATGGATATTCAACGCATTGTAATTTATGCCGGTCTTGCCATTGTCAGTTACTTGATGATCCTTGCCTGGAACGAAGACTATAACCAGCCTCAACAGACCGAGATGGCCCAGCAGCAGGAAACCATTTCCAGTTCCGGCGATACGGATAATCTGACCCTGCCGGAATCCTCTTCCCAGGCGGGCGGAAACGGATCTGCCTCTGAAGAGTTTTCCACCCCCGAGGATGGCACCCGCATCCAGTCCAGCGCTGACACTGAGGTGACAACCAGCGATCAGCTTATTACCGTTCGAACCGATGTCTATCAGCTGACCATTGACCGAGTTGGCGGCAACCTGATTGAGACCTCTCTGCTCCAGTATGACCGTTCTCTGGACAGCGAAGAGTCGCTGCGAGTGCTGACCAATACCAGCCAACGCACCTACATCATGGAAAGCGGACTGATCGGCCGGGATGGTGTCGATAGCCGTAGTAATCAACAGCGAGCCGTTTACCAGGCCTCTGCCAGTGAGTACGTCCTTGAAGAAGGTGAGGACTCACTAACCGTCAATCTGGAGCTCACCACGGAAGCCGGTGTGAAGATTACCAAACAGTACGTTTTCGCCCGGGATAGCTATGAAATTGATGTCCGTTATCTGATCGATAACCAGTCGTCCGAGCCCTGGCAGGCGAACATGACCGGAAAGATTGTCCGTGATCAGGCGCCTGATCCAACCGCACAGAACAGCCTGGGTATCCGAGCTTTTCTGGGCATGGTCATCAGCTCCTCCGACGACCCCTACGAGAAATACGATTTTGACGACCTTCAGGAAGAGCCGGTCAACCGTTCCGTCACCAATGGCTGGATTGCCTTCCTGCAACATTACTTCCTGTCTGCCTGGGTTCCAGAACAGAACCAGGCCGCGCAGTTCCAGAGTACCCGCCGCGGCAATCTGCATGTGATGGGTTTTGTCTATCCCGCTACTTCGGTGGCCCCGGGCGAAACCGGCGAAGTGTCTGCCCGCGCCTATGTTGGTCCCAAGATTATCGAGCGGCTGGAAAACGTCGCCCCTAATCTGGACCGGACGGTCGATTTCGGGTTCCTGTTTTTCATCGCCCTGCCACTGTTCATTGTACTGGACTGGTTCTATGGACTGGTTGGCAACTGGGGTGTGGCCATCATCCTGTTGACAGTTCTGGTCAAGGCCGTCTTCTTCAAGCTGTCGGCCACCAGCTACCGTTCGATGGCCAGAATGCGGGCAGTAGCGCCGCAGTTGACCCGGTTAAAAGAGTTATACGGTGATGACCGTCAGCGTATGTCCCAGGAAATGATGGCGCTGTACAAGAAGGAGAAGATCAACCCGCTTGGGGGCTGTTTGCCGATACTGGTGCAGATGCCGGTGTTCATTTCCCTTTACTGGGTACTGTTCGAAAGCGTGCAGCTGCGCCATGCGCCGTTCATGCTTTGGATCAATGACCTGTCAGTGATGGATCCCTACTTCATTCTGCCGCTGTTGATGGGCGCCAGTATGATGTTGCAGATGAGCCTGAACCCGACACCACCAGATCCCATGCAGGCCAAGATCATGAAGATGATGCCGATCGTCTTCACGGTGTTCTTCCTCTGGTTCCCGGCCGGTCTGGTTCTTTACTGGCTGACCAACAACATCCTGTCCATTGCCCAGCAGTGGTACATTACCCGTAAGATTGAACGGGAAATGGCCGCCAAGAAGAGCTAACGTACCACCCTGGCTCCAACCCAGTTTCAGAGGCTCCTTATTCAGGGGCCTCTGCTGTTTCAGGAATAGACGTCCATGCAGAATGTCACCGATACCATTGCTGCCATCGCGACCGCGCCCGGCCAGTCCGGCGTCGGGATTGTGCGGATCAGTGGGCCAAAGGCCCGGACGATTGCCGAAACCATGCTGGGCTTTGCGCCAAGGCCCCGTTATGCACACTATGGTCCTTTCCACGACCATCAGGGCCAGCTCATTGATGAAGGGTTGGGCCTGTTCTTTCCGAATCCCCATTCATTTACAGGTGAGGATGTACTGGAACTGCAAGGTCATGGTGGCACCGTTATTCTGGACATACTGCTCAGAGCTGCCTGCGATCTGGGCGCAAGACTGGCCCGGCCCGGAGAATTTTCCGAAAGGGCCTTTCTTAACGACAAAATGGACCTGACCCAGGCCGAGGCGATTGCCGACCTGATCGAAAGCAGTTCAGAACAGGCTGCAAGGTGCGCGGTGCGATCCCTGCAGGGTGCTTTCTCACGTCGCATTGATGCCCTTGTTGAGGCAGTCACCCACCTGCGGATTTATGTCGAGGCAGCCATTGATTTCCCGGAAGAAGAAATCGATTTTCTGGCCGATGGCAAAGTGGCCAACGATCTTGATCGTCTGCTGGATGATCTGAACGCCATTCTGGCGGAGGCCCAGCAGGGCAGCATTCTACGTGAAGGCATGAAAGTGGTCATTGCTGGCAGGCCCAATGCCGGAAAATCCAGCCTGCTGAACGCCCTGGCCGGGCGAGAGGCCGCCATTGTTACAGCCGTGGAAGGTACCACCCGGGATGTTCTGAGGGAGCATATCCATATTGATGGTATGCCCCTTCATATTATTGACACTGCAGGTCTGCGGGATAGCCCGGACGAGGTAGAGCAGATCGGCATTGCCCGCGCCTGGGACGAAATCCGCCAGGCTGATCGCATTCTGCTGATGGTGGATGCCACGACTACAGACGCAACCCGGCCCCTGGAGCTATGGCCCGATTTCATCGATCAGCTCCCGGATAACGCGCCCTTGACGGTGATTCGTAACAAGGTGGACCTGACGGGTGAAGCCGTTGGCGTTGAGCAACAGGGCGATGCAGCGCCGGTTATCCGGATTGCCGCAAAATCAGCCGATGGCCTTGAAGACCTGCGGAATCACCTGAAGGCCTGTATGGGTTTTGCCAGCACGACCGAAGGCGGTTTTCTGGCACGCCGCCGGCATCTGGATGCTCTGGAACGGGCAAAAGCTTCAATGCTTCAGGGTGAAAGCCAGCTCCAGGGCTATGGCGCGGGTGAGTTGCTGGCCGAAGATTTGCGCGCTGCTCAGGATGCCCTGGGGGAAATTACCGGTGCACTGACGCCGGATGACCTTCTGGGCAAAATTTTCAGCAGTTTCTGCATTGGTAAGTGAACGATTAAAAGAAACAGTTTGAACCTGTCTTTTTCCGTGTAAAACTGATTTTCCGATTGATTGCCGAAAACGGCCAGTGAGTTTAGATGTATCATCCGTATTCCTTTCTTTTTCTCAGTCTGTTTCTGGGTGGCTGCTCGGTTATTGATAACTACCGCACCGCCGATGTGCCCGCAGGAAACCCTGATCAGACCGGCCAATATCAGACAGAAAAACAGGCCCTGTTCAAACAACCTTTCATTGACCCGCTGACGGATTACCTGATCGAGAACCAGGGTGATAATCGGCGCGACGCTGTGCTCGAAAATGTGCGCCAGGAACGCGACCGGCGTTGCCGGGAAGTTGCCACGCTGTACGCTACTGAGCCAGCCACGGAACAGGCACTGGAACGCTTCAATACGGGTTACGCCTATTCCTGCCCGCAGCAGGTTGCCGATTTTGAAGCGCGGGTAAACCGGCAGCTCGCCCAATCCGACGAAAAAACCGCGCCAGAGCCCGCTGTAAAGCCTGAAACTACTTCCGAGCCCGAGCCCGAGCCCGAGCCCGAGCCCGAGCCCGAGCCCGAGCCTCTCCAGCCGCCCATCTCCGACCAGGCGCTCAGTGATTGCTATCTATTGACCACCATCCGCAATTTCAGTGCAGCAAAAGCCGCGTGCCTGGAACCGGCGCAGAAGGGTGATGTCCGTTCCCAGGCCAACATGGCGGTTGTTGCTCACGCGTTCGAAGACTACGCCACTGCACTGGAATGGGCCCGTAAAGCTGCCCCAGAATCCGGTGAAGCGGCTTTTCTTTTAGGTCAGATGTACGCCGCTGGTCGCGGTGTCAGCCAAAACATGGATCAGGCCGTATACTGGTATGAACAAGCCGCCAGGCAGGGCCATAAGGAAGGGCAGGCGATTCTGGATCGCTACAGAGAGGGTTCACCTGCAGGCAATATCTGATCGATCGCCCAAGGATGCCCTTTAATGCCGGGGATATTTCCCAGCCGCCGGGATAACCGGAAAAGCCCTTCTTCCCGTCAATCCATCATGTGGTTGCTGGGGCTATTGTTGCTGGTGTTTATCGTGGGCATGCTGATGCTGTCCAGCCTCAACCTGAACTATTCCCGGGAAGCCCTTTCGGAACTGCGCCGCCAGCAGATCAGTGAAGTGGTCATTGGCGGCCTGGCCAGAATCAATGCCCGTCAGTCGGCCCTGGCAAGCTATACCATCACCCTGGCCAACGTCGGGGAGAGTTTTCATGAAATGGTGGTGAACGGTTTTCCCGGCACGGATCGTTCTGTGCTCCGGGACCGTCTGGAACATTCGCTGAAATCCCATTTCCAGGATTTCGAAGGGGCTTCAGGCGCCGGGCTTTGGTTTGAACCAGGTGTGTTGTCAGACCCGGATACCAGCTACATGCCCTATTTTGTCCAGGGCACCGATGGTGGCCTGGAACTGATGGACACGGCCGGGCGTTTTGATCATTACCGGGATGCGCCCTGGTACAGTCGCACCCTGAACCCGGGATGGGCCAATGAATCCCCCGGCTCTGGCAACGTATTCTGGTCAACGGTTTATTTCGACCTGAACACCGAGCGGGCGTTGCTGACCCTGGCAAGCCCCATGTATGACCGAGACGGCAATCTTCTGGGGATGGCAACAACAGCCTGGGGCGCTGACCAGATCGTCGACCTTATCAGCCGTATCACGGTGACGGAAAACAGCTTCGCGTTTCTGAATGACCGCAACAACCGCAACCTTTCCAGCCTGAGCCAGGGCGAGGATAGCCTGGAAGAACAGGCGCTGATCGATGCCATTCTGGCTCAGAACCTGGCCGCTGAATCCTCGCGCCAGCCGGGTTCTGAGACCACCGAGATTCTGACAACCCGGGCTATCTCGGTAACCGGGCAGGACTACGAGCTTTACTTCGCCCAGACCAGAGCTGGCATGGTTTACGGCGCTGGTGTACCCCAGAGCGAGATCAACGCCGTGTTGTTGCCCATGGAACGCATAAACTACCGGATTCTTATGGGCACGGTGTCAGCGATGCTGTTGCTGAGCATCTACCTGCTCTATCGCATCATACAATTGATCCGGGAACTTCAGGCTTCCTACACAGACGCTCTAACCGGGCTTTCCAACCGAGCCCGCTTACTGCGGGATCTTCAGAATCAGCGAGCCGTTACCCTGTTTATCATCAATCTTGACCGGTTCAGCCAGATCAACAGCCTGTTCGGGAATGACTGCGGTGACCACGTTCTGCTCGCCGTGGCGAACCGGCTGCTGGATTTTGCAGGCCGGGTCAGGAAAAGAGGAATGAAAGTGTACCGCCTGCCCGGTGACGAATTCGGGATACTGGTACCGGCCATGGAGCCGGCAAACGCCCATGATCTGGCCGGGAAGATTCGTGATCTGGTGACCGTCGACCGGATTCTCTGGCAGCAGCAGCGGCTGGCGGTGGATGTCAGTATCGGCATCGCCATGCGTCATGAACGCCGGGCCGAGGACGCCGCCGACCAGCTTGTCAGCCAGGCCAAGGTGGCGGTACTTCAGGCCCGTGAACAGCGCCGTCATCATTTATTGTATGACCCGGATGTGGGCATTGAGGAGAATTACGAGAACAATCTTTACTGGGCCAACCGGCTCAAGGAAGCCATCGACCATGACCGCCTGGTGCCCTGGTTCCAGCCGATTCATGACAACCAGAGCGGTCGGATAACCAAATACGAATGCCTGGTAAGAATGGTGGAGCCGGACGGCAGTGTGATCAGTGCCGGCAGGTTTGTAGACATTGCCAACCGGCTGAGACTGAACCGGCGCATCACCGAATTGATGATCGTAAAGTGCTTTGCCTGTTTTGCCGAGCGGAAGGAGGAGTTTTCCATCAACCTGTCCTATGGCGATATTGCAGAGCCGGAAACGGTCGGGCGCATACTCGCGGCTCTTGAATCCTCTGGTATCGGTGACCGGGTGATTTTCGAAATCCTGGAATCAGACGGTATTTCCAGTTATGACAACATCGACGCCTTCATTGAACAGGTGAAACCTTTCGGGTGCCGTGTTGCCATCGATGATTTTGGTACCGGCTACTCCAACTTCTCACACCTTCTCAGCCTGAACGTGGATTACATCAAGATTGATGGCAGTCTTATCCGCAATCTTCACGAGGACCATACCGCTTTTCTGGTGACCAGCGGCATCGTCCAGTTTGCCCGTAGCCTGAACATGCGCACGGTGGCGGAGTTTGTCCACAACGAGGAGGTTCAGTCGAGGGTCCAGGAACTGGGCATCGATTTCTCCCAGGGCGAGTATTTCAGCATGCCCCTGCCCAACCCGGACTACCGAATCGACGAGACCTGACCATTCGACAGCCGCAGGCGTTGCGCGCCGCGCCGTGTTTCTGATCGGCTTGCCCCCGGCCGGCGTATTTCTGGACCGGATTAAACGTCTATTCAGCGCGGGAGTGTAAAAGTCATGCAAAGAAGCAAGGGAATACTATTGTCGTCTGGTCTGGGCCGCAGCCTGTGGGTATTGTTAATGACAGTTATGCTGGCGGGATGTGCTGGCCCCGGGCTCGATGATTACAGCGGCATGGAGCCTGTCCTTACCCCACAGGAATTCTTTACCGGTGAACTCTCAGCCCGGGGTGTGGTCAAGAATCGCTCCGGCGAAGTGATTCGCACCTTCGATGCTGATATCTCGGCGTCCTGGGACGATCAGGGCGTGGGTACGCTGGATGAAGAATTCCGTTTTGACGATGGCGAAGTCCAGACCCGGGTATGGACCCTGACGCCCAATGAGGATGGCTCGCTGCATGCCGATGCTGGTGATGTGGTAGAACCGGGCACCATGAACTGGCAGGGCAACGCCATCAATATGAATTACGTGCTCCGGGTGGCCTACGGCGAAGGCGATGATACCATCGACGTGAGCATGGACGACTGGATGTATCTGATTACCCCGGACACCCTGATTAACGAAACCACCATGACCAAATGGGGCTTCGAGGTCGGTGAAATTGTCCTGGTAATCCAGAAACGGTAATGACCCCAAGGCGCAAGTGAGAAAAGGCGGAACTGAAGTATGGCAAAACAATGGATCATTGCGCTGGGGCTGGTTGTGCTGGCCGGTGGCGGTGTGTATGCCTGGAATATGTTCAATCCCGAGATGGCTCAGGAAGAAAAGCGGGAGCGCCCTGCCAGTAAGGTCAATGTGGTCAGTCCGACCACCGATATTGTCACCGATTCGGTGAGCGCCGTGGGCAGCCTGCGTGCCCGGAATCAGGTGTCGCTGACCACGGAAGTCAGCGGCCGTGTGGTTGAAAAGAATCTGAATGCCGGTAGCCGCGTGGTAAAAGGCGACCTGCTGTTGCGGCTGGATGATCGCCAGGCACGGGCTGACCTGCAGGTCGCGGAAGCGACGCTTGCGGATGCCCAGCGACAGCTGAACCGGGCCCAGAGTCTGCAGGCGAACAACAGCATCTCCCAGTCCCAGGTGGATGAACTGCGCACGGCTACCGACGTAGCCAGGGCCCAGCTTGCCTCCGCCCAGACCCGGGTCGACAACCATCGTATTGAAGCGCCTTTTGAGGGGGTTGTTGGCCTGAACGACATCAGCCTGGGGGCCTACCTCAGTGCCGGCACCGAAGTGGCGACCCTGGATTCCACCCAGAAAATGGAGCTGAGTTTCGCCATTTCGGAAAAGTTTCTGGGCCAGGTTGTTCTGGGGCAGACGGTGCAGGGCCATTCTCCCGCCTATCCGGAAGAGCAATTTAACGGCGAGCTGGTAGAGCTGGGCACCCGCATCAACGAGCTCAGCCGTACCCTGCCTGTTCGTGCCCTGATCGATAACCCTGATGGCAAGTTGCGCCCCGGCCAGTTCATGTCGGCGAGCCTGACTCTGCGCCAGCGGGAAGCGCTTATTGTGCCCGAACAGGCGGTCATGCTCCGGGGCGATGAAACCTACGTGTTCGTCGCCGAAGACGGTATCGCCAAACGTACGTCGGTCAAGCTCGGCTCCCGCTCGCCGGGCGTAGTAGAGGTGGTGACAGGGCTAACACTCGAAGATCTGGTGGTGGTCACGGGGCAGGACCGTCTCAGCAGTGGCGACCGTATCGAGGTAGTGGAAGACACGGCAGCGATTCCCGACAACCGCTTCGCCGATGCCCGGGAGTCCTGATCGATGATCCTTTCCGACATTTCCATCAAGCGGCCGGTCTTTGCCACGGTCATCAGCCTGCTGATTCTGGTGTTTGGTCTGGCTGCCCTGCGGGGCCTGCCGGTGCGGGAATATCCGGATATCGATCCTCCGGTGGTGTCCATTTCCACCGATTATGTGGGGGCCGCCGCCGAAGTGGTGGACACCCAGATCACCCAGGTGATTGAAGGCGCCATCAGCGGTATTGAAGGCATTCGCTCGATTGAATCCAGCACCGAGCAGGGCGAAAGCCGCACGTCCATTGAATTTAACACCTCCCGCAATGTGGATATAGCGGCTAACGACGTTCGCGACGCCGTAGCCCGGGTTGCCAACGATCTGCCGGAAGAAGCCGACCCGCCCGTTGTGCGAAAAGCCGATTCTGACGCCCGCCCGATGATGTGGCTGTCGCTGCGAAGTGACGTCTGGGATAGCGCTGAGCTCAGTGATTTTGCCGAACGGGTGCTGGTGGACCGGCTGTCGGTACTGGACGGCGTGGCGGATGTGCGGATTGGTGGCGAACGCCGTTACGCCATTCGCATCTGGCTGGACCGGGAGCGACTGGCAGCGCGGGACATTACCGTGGCCGAAGTGGAGCGGGCGCTGCGGGCCAATAACGTGGAACTGCCGGCCGGTTCAGTGGAATCGTCCACCCGGGACTTTACCGTGCGTGCCCAGGGCCGGTTATCCAGTGTTGAGGAATTCCGCAATCTGGTGGTACGTCGGGACGGCAATGATTTGCTGCGCCTGGGCGAGGTGGCGAATGTGCAGATGGGGGTAGAAACCGACACCAGCCGGCTGCGATTCAACGGCCAGACCGCGGTAGGCCTGGGGATTATTCGCCAGTCGAAATCCAACACGGTGGCCGTGTCGGATCTGGTTCAGGCCGAACTGGATGAGATTCGCGAAACCCTGCCACCGGAAGTGAACATTGCTCAAAGCTACGACGAATCCATTTTTATCCGGGCTTCCATCAAGGAGGTTGGCTTCACCCTGGCGATCTCGGTGTCGCTGGTTATTCTGGTTATTTTCATGTTCCTGCGTTCCTGGCGGGCCACGTTGATTCCGGCCGTGACCATTCCTGTAGCCGTGATCGGTGCCTTCATCGGCCTTGGTGCCCTGGGGTTCTCCATCAACGTGCTGACCCTACTGGCGGTCATCCTGGCCATCGGCCTGGTGGTGGACGACGCCATCGTGATGCTGGAAAACATCCAGCGCCGGATTGATGACGGTGAACCGCCCTTGCTGGCGGCCTACCGCGGCGCACGTCAGGTGGCTTTTGCGGTTATCGCCACCACGTTGACCCTGATCGCGGTGTTCGTGCCCATTTCCTTCATGGGCGGCAACGTTGGTCGGTTGTTCGCAGAATTCGGTTTTACCCTGGCGGCGGCCGTGGTGGTGTCCAGTATTGTGGCCCTGACCCTGGCGCCCATGCTGTGTTCGAAATGGCTCAGGCACAGTCCTGAATCCGAGGAAGGCCACCGGCTCTGGGCGTTCAGCGAGCGGATCCTGAACGGTCTGACCAACGGCTATGAAAGAATGCTCCGGTTCTCCCTGCGCCAGCCCGGGCTGCTGCTGGGCCTGGGCATGGTCGGCATTCTGCTGACCGTGGTCATTTTCCCGCAACTGCCCCAGGAACTGGCACCCACCGAAGACCGCGGTGTGATCATCATGCCCACCAGCGCGCCCCGGGGCTCCACCGTGGAATACACGGATCACCATGTGAAAAAGGCCGAGGAAAAGCTGATTCCCTACATAGAGGATGGTGCCGCCACGCGGCTGCTTTCCATTGTCGGCTGGCGGAATGAGGCCGATAACGCCTTCATGATCATGGGTCTGGCGCCCTGGGATCAGCGCAATGTGAGACAGCAGGACATCACCAATGAACTGCGGGGCAAGCTGGCGGCTGTGCCAGGAGTGCGGTCCATAGCCGTCAACCCGCCGGGTCTGGGCCAGCGGGGTTTCAGCCAGCCCATCGAGTTCGTGATTGGTGGGCCGGACTACGCGTCGGTTCAGGCCTGGAGTGAGGAAATTGTTGAGCGGGCAAAAGAAAATCCGGATCTGCTGAACCTGGAAACCGACTTCGAACTTACCCGACCAGAGCTCAACGTCAGCATTGACCGGGAGCGGGCGGCGGACCTGGATATTACCGTGGAAGATGTGGGCCTGACCCTCCAGACCATGCTGGCGTCGCGACAGGTCACAACCTATCTCGATCGTGGCCGGGAATATGATGTGATTCTGCAGGCAGAAGACGCCAACCGGGCAACCCCTGGTGACCTTGGGCAAATTTTCCTACGCCCCCGGGAAGGCGGTGAACTGATTCCGCTGGAAGCGCTGGTGTCGGTCAAGGAGGTGGGTGCGAACCCGGATCTGCGTCGGATTGACCGGCTACCGGCCGTGGTCATCAGTGGTTCACTGGCCGATGGCTATGACCTGGCATCGGCACTGAATTATCTGAACAATCTGGCGGTGGATAATCTGCCGCCGGAAGCAAGGGTCAGTTACAAGGGCCTGAGCCGGGAATTCCAGGACTCGTCAAATGCCATCTATCTCACCTTTGCGCTGGCGTTCGTCATTGTGTTTCTGGTGCTGGCCGCCCAGTTTGAAAGCTGGATCCACCCGATGATCATCATGCTGTCGGTTCCCCTGGCGATCACCGGCGCGCTGTTCGCGCTGCTGTTTTCGGGGATCAGTCTGAATATCTACAGTCAGATAGGCATCATCATGCTACTGGGCCTGATGGCGAAAAATGGCATATTGATCGTGGAGTTTGCCAACCAGCTGCGGGATAAGGGCTACGAGGTGACAGACGCCATTCTGGAAGGTGCCATACTGCGTTTCCGGCCGGTGCTGATGACCACTATCTCCACCGTGTTCGGGGCCATACCGCTGGTCATGGCCACGGGTGCCGGCGCCGAGAGCCGGGCGTCTATTGGTGTGGTTATTCTGGGTGGTCTGATTTTCGCCACGACCCTGACCCTGTTCATCATCCCGGTGTTGTATAACCTTCTGGCGCGCTTCGCCAAGTCGAGTAACGCGGTGGCGGTTGAGCTGGACCAGCAGGCCCGGGAAACAGCCGGTGGTCAGGGCATGGCGACGGCTCCGCAGTCCAGTCACCCGGATCGTTTCTGATCGGGATGACGTGAGGCGTTGAGGGAAGGTGCTAGAGCGTCGCCGGAAAGCAGAGTTGCCCGCCGAACAGTTCGTCCGGGTGAATGTCTACACAGAACACCTGCCGCGAGCTACCTGACGTCAGGCAGGTTGTCAGGGTAACGGTCCTGGTGGCATCCGGAAGACCGACATAGGGACGCGAACAGTTGATGCTCTGGGGCCGCTCCAGAGCATTGAGGAAATACTCCCGGTGTGACCAGCAGGCGCCTGCTGACCGGTAAAGGGGGTTGAAGCGCTGGGGCGCACGGTCCCGCCCGGCAAATGCCAGGTTGCCCTGTTGAATGCCGTTGGCGTCCAGCATGAAACAGCGTTTTACGCCGCCCATCTCGAAGACCGCATTACAGGCATTGGCGAAGGTTTCGCCCCGGGCCAGCCGGTGGCAGGCTTCCAGTATTTCGAACCGCAACAGTCGCAGGAAGCTGCTGTGGTCCGAGCTTTCCTGCAGCAGGTTGCGCCGGGTCTGGTCGATCATTGCTGACAGTCCGGCTTCCTGTGTCGCGATCACAGTGTCATCCACAATCCCGGGCTTTCCAAACAGGAAACCCTGCAGAAGATCTGCTTCGGTATCCAGCGCAATCCGGGCCTGGGCATCGTTTTCAATACCTTCCAGCAGTACCAGGCTGCCGCTTTCGCGAATCATCCGGACCAGGCTTTCCAGCAGCTGTCGGGCACGGTGATGATGCTCGGCGTTGACCAGCAGGCTGCGATCGATTTTTACAATGGTAGGGTCAATCCGCCACAGGCGCTCAAAGTTGGAATCGCCGGTGCCGAAGTCATCGATGGCAATCCGGAAACCCCGATCTTTGGCCATATTCACGAACTGGATAAGGGCGTCGGTGTTATCGCTGGCGGTTTCCACCAGTTCCAGCACCAGTTTCTCCGGCGATATTCCGCATTCGTTGCACTGGTCCACCAGTCGGTCCAGGGAGGACATAGGGTGGGTACAGGTTTCCGGATTGATGTTCAGAAACAGCCAGACCGGTTTTTCCCGGCCGGTGAAGTTATCCACGTGGCGATGCAGCAGAAAGCTGTCCAGCTGGACAGTCTGGCGGGTTGTCTGGGCGCGCTCGAACAGTGCCACCGGTGATATGGGTCGGGTGCCATCGTCCACCCTGACCAATGCCTCGAATCCCACCAGTTTCTGATGGGTCGGGCTGAAGATCGGCTGATACGCCGAACGCACGTTCAGTCCGTCGAGAAAATCGCGCTGATCAACAGGCTCCGTCGGCTCTGTCTGATAGCGTGAAAAATCGATAACACGGTTCATACAACCCTCGGTTGCTCAAAGACACAGACCTACGCCAAAGCGAATTCCGTACCACTTTGTCAAAAATGCGAGGCTGAACTGGTTTATAAGGCGTCAAGGGATTGTCGCGACACAAATCCACTGACTTTCTGCACTGTTTTGAAGCAGATTGATTCGATATCAGCAAGAAGCGCAATCATTTCGGGCATTTAGGATCTGCTTGTGGATAAAGTATTGAACAACCTTCGGATAAGACCGGGAGCACCGTATTTTAATCGTTATTAATCAGTTAGTTAAAGAATAAATCAAGGGCCTTGAAAAGGCGCTCAGGTGTGGATAACTTTATTGAAAACGTTTCTGAACACAGTTGCACAAGCTGCTGAAAGTGGTCGAATTTCGGGTTTTGCGGACGGACCCTGCTGGTTAAATTTTGCACATTCCCACTGTAATTGAGCAATTGAAGCGTTATACTGCGCGCCCTGTATTTGTACCCGTTTTTTACCCCGCTTTTCCGAGGTGATGTTGTGGAATATCCAACGCGTTTTGATGTCATTGTCATTGGTGGCGGCCATGCCGGTACCGAGGCCGCACTGGCGGCTGCGCGCATGGGCTCGCAGACGCTTTTGCTGACCCACAATATCGAAACCCTCGGGCAGATGTCCTGCAACCCCGCCATCGGCGGTATTGGCAAAAGCCACCTGGTGAAAGAAATTGACGCCCTCGGTGGGGCTATGGCGAAGGCAACGGACCTGGCGGGCATCCAGTTCCGGGTTCTTAACAGCCGTAAGGGGCCGGCGGTGCGGGCCACCCGCGCCCAGGCGGACCGAGTGCTTTACAAAGCGGCCATCCGCGAGATTCTGGAAAACCAGGCCAACCTGACCCTGTTCCAGCAGGCGGCGGATGACCTGATTGTGGAAGGCGAGCGAGTGACCGGCGTAGTGACCCAGTCCGGTATCCGCTTCCGCGCGCCCACGGTTGTCCTCACCACCGGTACTTTCCTCGGTGGTGTTATTCACATCGGTATGGAAAAGCACGCCGGCGGCCGCGCCGGCGATGCCCCGGCCAACGCCCTGGCGCAGCGGCTGCGGGAACTGCCCTTCAACGTCGGGCGGCTGAAAACCGGAACTCCGCCGCGACTGGACGCGCGCAGCGTGGATTTTTCAGTCATGCAGCAGCAATGGGGCGATGACCCGGCGCCCGTCATGTCTTTCCTGGGTTCTCGGGACGACCATCCGGAGCAGGTGTGCTGCTACGTTACCCGCACCACCGAACAGACCCACGACATTATCCGCAGTGGCTTTGACCGCTCGCCCATGTTCGCTGGCAATATTGAAGGTATAGGTCCGCGCTACTGCCCGTCCATCGAGGATAAGGTCAATCGTTTTGCCGACAAGGATTCCCACCAGATCTTTGTCGAGCCAGAAGGTCTGACCACCAACGAATTGTATCCCAACGGGATTTCCACCAGTCTGCCGTTTGATATCCAACTGGCGGCGGTACGCAGCATTCCCGGTTTCGAGAACGCCCATATCACCCGGCCGGGCTACGCCATTGAGTATGATTTCCTGAACCCTCAGGATCTGCGCCACACTCTGGAAACCAAATTTATCCAGGGCCTGTACTTCGCCGGTCAGATCAACGGTACCACCGGCTATGAAGAAGCCGGTGCCCAGGGTCTGCTGGCGGGCATCAACGCCGCCCTGAAGGCCCAGGAAAAGGACCCGTGGTATCCCCGCCGTGATGAAGCTTACCTGGGTGTGCTGGTCGACGACCTGATCACCATGGGCACTTCCGAGCCCTACCGGATGTTCACCAGCCGCGCCGAGTACCGCCTGATTCTGCGGGAAGACAACGCCGATCTGCGGCTGACCGAAACCGGCCACAGGCTGGGCCTGGTGGACGAGCATCGCTGGCAGGCCTTCAGCACCAAGCGCGAAGCCATTGCCGCAGAGCGCAACCGCCTGGAAACCACCCGGATTCATCCGGGTACCGCTGCTGGCGAGACCGCCAACAGCTTCCTGCGCCAGCCCATGACCCGTGACCAGTCTCTGGCGGAACTGCTGCGCCGCCCGGAAATCAACTATCACCACATCGCAGATATGGCAGATGGACAGGCAGAGGATTCGAACGTCGCCGATCAGGTAGAGATCGAGATCAAATACGAGGGTTATATCTCTCGTCAGGCGGACGAGATTGAGCGTCTGCGCCGTAACGAGAACACCCGTCTGCCGGACGATCTGGATTTTGATGTGATCGGCGGCCTGTCCAACGAAATCCGCCAGAAACTGAAAGACGTGCGGCCGGAAACCGTGGCCCAGGCATCGCGGATTCAGGGCGTGACCCCGGCGGCGATCTCCCAGGTTCTGGTACACCTGAAAAAGCGCGACCTGCTGCGCAAACAGTCCGCCTGAGCGCGCTCATGAGCGACGCACTCTGGCAGCGCCAGCTCGCCGAAGGCTTGGCAGACATGGGTTTGGCACTGGATGAGTCGGTTCAGGCGCGGCTGCTGGCTTTTCTGGCGCTACTGAACAAATGGAATCGCGCCTATAACCTGACGGCGGTTCGGGACTCGAAACAGATGGTGTCTCGGCAACTGCTCGACAGCCTTAGCATTCTGCCCTTTGTCAGCACCGATCATCTGCTGGATGTTGGTGCCGGCGGCGGGCTGCCGGGCATTCCCCTGGCGATTGTGCGCCCACAGTCCCGCTTTACCCTGCTGGACAGCAACAGCAAGAAAACCCGGTTTCTGACCCAGTGCGTGCTGGAGCTGGGCCTGAAGAATGTCGAAGTCATCCACGGCCGCGCCGAGCAGTGTCAGCCGTCGCAGCCGTTCCAGCAGATCAGCAGCCGGGCCTTTACCGCCCTGGATAACATGGTGAACTGGTGCGGAGAATTACTGGCAAATGACGGTGAGTTCCTTGCCATGAAAGGCCAGTTTCCGGATGATGAAGTGGCGGCTTTACCGGAACACTGGCAAGTGTCGCATCAGCAGACACTGTCTGTGCCCGGGTCTGAGGGTGACCGGCACCTGCTGATTGTCCGGCGGAGCCCGGATTCCCGGCTTTAAACCACAGGAGGCGAGTCATGGCGCGCGTAATGGCGGTGACCAATCAAAAAGGCGGTGTGGGTAAAACCACCACCTGTGTCAACCTGGCCGCGTCTCTGGCTGCGATCAAGCGCCGTGTTCTGCTGGTGGATATGGATCCTCAGGGTAATGCCACCATGGGCAGCGGCGTCGACAAGAACAGCCTGGAGCTTTCCGGCTACGACATGCTGACCAAGCGGGCGACTGCCGGTCAGGTCATTTTTCATGTAGAGGTCTCCGGGTTTGATATTCTGCCGGCCAACGGCGACCTCACCGCCGCGGAAGTCGAGCTGATGAACGAGATCGGCCGCGAGCATCGTTTGCGACTTGCCCTTAACACGGTCCGCGAAAACTACGATTACGTCCTGATTGACTGCCCGCCCTCGCTCAGCCTTCTGACCGTCAATGCCCTGTCAGCAGCGGATACGGTGCTGATTCCAATGCAGTGCGAATATTATGCGCTTGAGGGCCTGGCGGCGTTGATGAACACCGTTGAACAGATTCAGGAAACCGTCAATCCGGAACTGCAGATCGAAGGCATCCTGCGAACCATGTACGACCCGCGCAACAGCCTGACCCTGGATGTCTCCGGCCAGCTCAGCGAATTCTTCGGCGACAAGGTCTACCGTGCCGTTATCCCGCGCAACGTCAGGCTTGCCGAGGCGCCCAGCTACGGCGTTCCTGCGCTTAAATACGATCGCACCTCCAAGGGTGCCGTGGCCTATCTGGCACTGGCGGGCGAAATGGTGCGGCGCCACGGTGCAAAAAAGACAGCAGAGCCGGTTGCCGTGTAGACTAACCGACTGATCCATTCAGCTAGACCGACTTCTTATCAGGACGAATGACAGACACCATGGCGGCGAAGAAACGAGGACTGGGTGAGCGCGGTTTAGGCGCCTTGCTTCAGGGATCCAGAGTCAATCTTGACCAGGACGTGAAGAATCACGATGGCGAGCTGCGTGAAATCCCTGTGGATCTGATCCAGCGTGGCCGGTTTCAGCCCCGTCGCGACATGGACCCGGCCGCTTTGCAGGAGTTGGCCGATTCGATTCGCCAGCAGGGGGTGATGCAGCCGGTGGTTGTGCGCCCGATTTCCGAAGGCCGTTTTGAACTGATTGCCGGTGAGCGTCGCTGGCGGGCGACGCAGATGGCCGAGCTCGACCGGATTCCGGCGATCATCCGTGACGTTCCGGATGATGCCGCCATTGCCATGGCGCTGATTGAAAACATTCAGCGGGAAAACCTGAACCCGGTCGAGGAAGCCTTTGCGCTGCAGCGGCTCCAGGAAGAATTCGGTCTGACCCAGGCCCAGGTTGCTGAAGCCGTGGGCAAGTCCCGCACCACCATCACCAACCTGCTGAGGCTGATCAGCCTGTCTGAAGATGTCCGCGTTATGCTCGAACACGGTGACCTGGAAATGGGCCACGGCCGGGCCATGTTGACCCTCCAGCCAGAACAGCAGATGCAGGTGGCGCGTCAGGTGGTTGCCCGTTCCCTGTCTGTGCGGCAGACCGAAGCGCTGGTTCGTCAGGTTCAGCAACAGAAGCCTGACAAAAAACAGAAAGGTCAGATTGACCCCAATATCCGCGCTTTGCAGGACGATCTGGCCGAACGCCTCGGCGCCCGGGTATCCATTGCCCACGGACAGCGGGGCAAAGGCAAACTGGTGATTGAATACACCTCACTGGATGAGCTGGACGGTATCTTGGGTCATATCAAGTAGCATGCTGTCTATTTTTTCAACAGATTTTCCAGCCCGCTCTATTGAACACCTATCGGTAAACACATATAATTTCGCGCGCTTGCATTGACTCCGTAGGCTTGCTGGCGAAATACACAGGTTGAGTTTTCAGAAACCTTGTCAGGCCGGTTCCATGCCTAAAACCAGATATCGAATAACCCGCTTGCCCTTGCTGAAATGGCTGGCAATTGAACTGGGTCTGATTCTGGTAATGGCGCTCGGATGGAGTCTGGAAAGCCGTTTGGCAGGTTATTCCGCCGTGATTGGCGGTCTTATTTTTGTCATACCAAACGCGTATTTTGCCCACCGGATGTACCGGCACGAGGGTTCGCGGCAGGCGAACCTGATGGTGGGCGACATGTTCAGAGCAGAGTCGATCAAGCTCTCTCTGACCGCCGTTTTTTTCACGGCCGTTTTCATCTTAATAGAGCCCGTGCACGTACTGGCTCTGTTATTCACTTTTGCTGTGATGGTTGTGCTGAACCCGCTGATGCGCTGGTTCATCCGGCCGCAACCACAGCGATGACTGGACGAGAGCAGTATGGCAGCTGAAACCCCAGTAGAGTATATAAAGCACCACCTACAGAATCTGACCTACGGCAAACTGCCGGCCGGTTACGAGCGCGCTGACGGCACGGTTGTGGAAGAAGCAACCTGGACCATGGCACGCACCGGCCAGGAGGCCATGGACATGGGGTTCATGGCGGTTCACGTAGATACCATGGGCTGGTCCATCGCAATGGGCCTGCTGTTCCTGGGTCTGTTCCGTTTTGTGGCCAAGAAAGCGACCACGGACACGCCCAGCGGCTTGCAGAACTTTGTGGAAATGACCATCGAGTTTATCCAGAACGTTGTTCGGGACGTGTTCCACGGCAAGAATCCGATCATCGCACCCCTGGCGCTGACCATGTTCGTCTGGATATTCCTGATGAACTCATTGAAGCTGATTCCGGTGGACTATATCCCATCAATTGCCCACGCCATGGGGCTGGAATACTTCAAGATCGTGCCAACTACCGACCCCAACGGCACCTTCGGTATCGCTCTGGGTGTATTCCTCCTGATCCTGTTCTACAGCTTCAAGGTCAAGGGCCCGGTCGGCTTCGCCAAGGAACTGTCCTTTACGCCGTTCAATCACTGGTCACTGGTACCTTTCAACCTGATTCTTGAGATTCTGGCGCTGATCATCAAGCCAATCAGTCTGGCACTGCGACTTTTCGGCAACATGTATGCCGGTGAGGTCGTATTTATCCTGATTGCGCTGTTACCCTTGTGGATCCAATGGACCCTGAACGTTCCCTGGGCCATCTTCCACATCCTGGTAGTGACGTTGCAGGCCTTTATCTTTACAACGCTGGCTGTGGTCTACCTCAGCGCCGCGCACGAAGATCACTGACAAACGATTCAATAAACAAACCCTTAACTATCTGAGAAAACTGAGGAGTCTTCAATGGAAATGGTATTTATTGCAGCTGCACTGATCATCGGACTGGGCGCACTGGGCGCTGGCATCGGTTTTGGTCTGCTTGGTGGCAAGCTGCTTGAGTCCACTGCACGTCAGCCAGAGCTTGGCAACCAGCTCCAGACCAAAGCCTTCATCATGGCGGGTCTGCTCGACGCCGTTCCCATGATCGGTGTTGGTATCGCGATGTACCTGATCTTCGTTGTTGCTGGTTAATCGGCCGCAAAGCGGGCGCCACGCTCCTGTGATGGAGCCGCGCCCGGTTTTACGGACACCGGGATGCAACGAATAGCAAGAGGTACACCGCCGTGAATATAAACCTTACGTTAATAGGGCAATCGATTGCCTTCGCTATTTTCGTCTGGTTCTGCGTCAAATATGTATGGCCTCCGATTACCGAAGCCATGGCAGCGCGCCAGAAGAAAATTGCCGACGGCCTTTCTGCCGCAGATCGGGCTTCACTCGATCTTGAACTTGCGCAGGAAAAAGCCTCCAAAGAATTGCAGAAAGCGAAAGAAGAATCGGCAGCCCTGATTGATCAGGCGAACAAGCGTGCCGCCCAGATCGTAGAGGCCTCCAAGGATGATGCTCGCAAAGAAGGCGAGAAAATCATTGAACAGGCCAAGGCGGAAATTCAACAGGAGCGCGTTCAGGCTCGCGAAGCACTCAGGGCAGAAGTGGCGGTCATTGCCATTGCCGGTGCGGAAAAGATTCTGGAAAGCTCTGTCGATGCCAAAGCTCACAGCGAGATGCTGGACAAGCTGGCCGCAGAACTCTAAGCGAGGGTCATCATGGCAGAACTGATTACGTTAGCCCGACCCTACGCGAAAGCCGTTTTTGATGCTGCGCAGGACCAGAAGGCCGTTGATCTCTACGATCAGGCCCTGGCTTTCGCTGCAACGGTTGCGGCCGACAAAGAGGTAAAGAACATTCTGGCCAATCCGGGCCTGTCTGAGCAGCGCAAAGCGGAGCTCTTCGCAGACTGTTTTGAAGAGCCCCTGCCGGAAGCACTCAGAAACTTCCTGTTGATTCTTGCTGAAAACAAGCGCCTGGGTCTTCTGCCTGCGGTTTCGGAATTATTCAGACTTCATCGTGCGGAACTCGAGCGTACGGTCAATCTGAAAGTCAGCACCGCTTTCGAGCTGACTGCCGAACAGCAGCAGAAACTGATTGACGCAATGTCCAAGAAGCTGGAGCGCAAGGTAGAGCTTGAAACCTCGGTAGATCAGTCTCTGATCGGTGGGGTGATGGTACGTACAGGCGACCTGGTTATCGACGCTTCGGTTCGTGGCAAGCTGGCCAGACTGGCCAGGGCTATGGGCTCCTGATTTCAGCACAAGGTTTGAGGACAAAGGCATGCAGCAACTGAATCCATCCGAGATCAGTGACATCATCAAGAAGAGAATCGAAAAACTCGATATCTCTTCAGAAGCAAAAAACGAAGGTACGATCCTGTCGGTTTCCGACGGTATTGTACTGATCCACGGCCTCGCCGACGTTATGTACGGTGAGATGATCGAATTTGCCAACGGCACTTTCGGTATGGCACTGAACCTTGAGCGCGACTCTGTCGGTGCCGTGGTACTGGGTGACTATGAAGATCTGGCCGAGGGCCAGAAAGTCCGTTGTACCGGCCGTATTCTTGAAGTTCCGGTTGGCCCGGAACTGCTGGGTCGGGTTGTCGACGGCCTGGGTAACCCCATTGACGCCAAGGGCGAACTCGGTAACACCCTGACCTCGCCGGTAGAAAAGGTAGCGCCGGGCGTTATCGCACGTCAGTCCGTTGATGAACCAGTACAGACTGGCCTGAAAGCCATCGACACCATGGTGCCGGTTGGTCGTGGTCAGCGCGAATTGATCATCGGTGACCGTCAGATCGGTAAGACCGCCGTCGCCATCGACGCGATCATCAACCAGAAGAACACTGGCATCAAATGTATCTACGTGGCTGTCGGCCAGAAGCAGTCGTCCATTGCGGCGGTTGTTCGCAAGCTGGAAGAGCACGGCGCCATGGACCACACCATTGTGGTCGCTGCCGGTGCGGCTGATCCCGCTGCCATGCAGTTCCTGGCACCCTACTCCGGTACATCCATGGGCGAATACTTCCGCGATCGCGGTGAAGACGCCCTGATTGTTTATGATGACCTGTCCAAGCAGGCTGTCGCCTATCGTCAGATTTCACTGCTGCTGCGTCGTCCGCCGGGGCGTGAAGCCTACCCGGGTGACGTATTCTACCTGCACTCCCGTCTGCTGGAGCGTGCTTCCCGGATCAACGCCGCAGAAGTTGAGAAGCTGACCAACGGCGAAGTGAAAGGTAAAACCGGTTCCCTGACGGCTCTGCCGATCATCGAGACCCAGGCCGGCGACGTTTCCGCGTTCGTTCCGACCAACGTGATCTCGATCACTGACGGCCAGATCTTCCTGGAAACCAACCTGTTCAACTCGGGTATCCGTCCGGCGATGAACGCCGGTATCTCGGTTTCCCGTGTCGGTGGTTCCGCCCAGACCAAGATCATGAAAAAGCTTGGCGGTAATATCCGTCTGGCGTTGGCCCAGTATCGTGAACTCGCGGCATTCGCCCAGTTCGCATCAGACCTGGACGAAGCCACGCGTAAGCAGCTTGAGCACGGTCAGCGGGTTACCGAACTGATGAAGCAGAACCAGTACAGCCCGCTGTCGGTGGCCGAAATGGGCACCGTGCTGTTCGCAGCAAACGAAGGCTTCCTGGACGACGTCGAAGTGAACAATGTCGTCAAGTTCGAAGCGCAGCTTCTGGACTGGATGCGCGCTGAGCAGAAAGACCTGCTCGACAAGATCGGCGCCGAAGGCAAGTTCGACGATGACGTCGCAGCCGGCCTTAAAGCTGCTTTGGAGAAATTCAAGACCACTCAGAGCTGGTAATCACAGACGGCCCGCGGTGGCGGGCTTTCTGGTCCACATGAGTGTCTAACTTGAAAAGGCAGTGACTTATGGCCGCAGGAAAAGAAATACGCAATCAGATCGGAAGCATCAAGAGCACGCAGAAGATCACCAGCGCCATGGAAATGGTGGCGGCGAGCAAGATGCGCAAGGCTCAGGAACGCATGAAGGCGACCCGCCCTTATGCGGACAAGATGCGGCAGGTAATCGGACACATCGCCAAGTCCAACAAGGATTACGTGCATCCGTTCATGCGTGAGCGCGACGTGAAGCGTGTGGGGTATATCGTGGTTTCCTCAGACCGGGGACTCTGCGGTGGCCTGAACGGCAACGCGTTCAAGCTGCTCGTGCGTGAAATGAAGCAGTGGAAAGAACAGGGCGTTGAGACTGATCTCTGCGCCATCGGGCAAAAGGGTGCTTCATTTTTCCGCAGTTACGGCGGAAACGTGGTTGCCGCCCTGACTCACCTGGGTGACAACCCCAGCGCAGAGAAGCTCATCGGTAACGTCAAGGTCATGCTTGATGCGTTTGAAGACGGAAAGATTGACCGTCTCTACGTGATTTACAACGAGTTTGTGAACACCATGACCCAGACCCCGAAATCTGAGCAGCTTCTGCCTCTGCCGGAAGGCCTGGACGAGGAAGTCGGTCACCAGTGGGATTACATCTACGAGCCTGATTCACGTCCCATCCTTGATGGGCTGCTGCCACGTTATATCGAATCCCAGGTGTATCAGGGAGTGGTGGAGAATCTGGCCTGCGAGCAGGCTGCGCGGATGATTGCCATGAAGAGCGCGACAGATAACGCGGGCAGCATCATTGACGAGCTTCAGTTGGCCTACAACAAAGCGCGTCAGGCAGCTATTACGCAAGAAATTTCGGAGATTGTGAGCGGCGCGGCTTCGGTCTGATCCTGCCCACAATCCTACTGGTTTTATTGACTATCAAGATAACGAGGAACCGAGCATGAGTAGCGGACACATCGTTCAGATCATAGGCGCGGTTATCGACGTGGAATTTCCACGTGACTCCGTTCCGGGCGTTTATGACGCACTGCTGCTTGAAGGTGGTGAGACAACTCTGGAAGTTCAGCAACAGCTGGGCGACGGCATTGTACGTACCATCGCCATGGGCAGCACCGAAGGCCTCAAGCGTGGCCTGAAAGCCGACAATACCGGCAAGCCGATTTCCGTGCCCGTGGGCACCCAGACTCTGGGTCGCATCATGGACGTTCTGGGTCGTCCCATCGACGAGCAGGGCGAGATCGGCGAAGAAGAGCGCTGGGCTATCCACCGCAAGGCACCGGGTTATGCGGATCAGGCGGCGTCTGCCGACCTGCTGGAGACCGGCATCAAGGTTATCGACCTGATCTGCCCGTTCGCCAAGGGCGGTAAAGTGGGTCTGTTCGGCGGCGCCGGTGTTGGTAAGACCGTTAACATGATGGAACTTATCAACAACATCGCCAAAGAACACTCCGGTCTTTCAGTATTCGCCGGTGTTGGTGAGCGTACCCGTGAAGGTAACGACTTCTACTACGAAATGAAGGACTCCAACGTCCTTGATAAAGTAGCGATGGTCTATGGCCAGATGAACGAGCCTCCCGGAAACCGTCTGCGGGTAGCACTGACCGGCCTGACCATGGCCGAGAAGTTCCGTGACGAGGGCCGTGACGTACTGTTGTTCGTGGACAACATCTACCGTTACACCCTGGCCGGTACCGAGGTGTCTGCACTGCTGGGCCGTATGCCATCAGCAGTAGGTTACCAGCCGACTCTGGCCCAGGAGATGGGTGAGTTGCAGGAGCGTATTACCTCCACCAAGAACGGTTCCATCACGTCCATCCAGGCGGTCTATGTACCGGCGGACGACCTGACTGACCCGTCACCGGCAACCACCTTCTCGCACCTGGACGCCACCGTGGTACTGAGCCGTGACATCGCTTCCAAGGGTATCTACCCGGCGATCGACCCGCTGGACTCCACCTCGCGCCAGCTGGACCCGCTGACCATCGGCCAGCAGCACTATGATGTGGCCCGTGGTGTACAGAACGTACTGCAGCGCTATAAAGAGCTGAAGGACATCATCGCGATTCTGGGTATGGACGAGCTGTCAGAAGATGACAAGCTGACCGTATCCCGCGCCCGTAAGATTGAGCGCTTCCTGTCGCAGCCGTTCCACGTAGCGGAAGTATTCACCGGTTCACCCGGTAAGTACGTGTCTCTGAAAGAGACCATTGCCAGCTTCGAAGGTATTCTGAACGGCGATTACGATGACATGCCTGAGCAGGCGTTCTATATGTGCGGCGGCATTGAAGAAGCGATTGAAAAATCGAAGGCCATGAAAGAGAAGGAATCGAAGAAGAAGTAATTCTTCCTTCGTTTTCAGACCGAAGAGGCATCAGAAATGGCTATGACCGTACATTGTGACGTCGTGAGTGCCGAGGAAAAGATCTACTCCGGGCTGGTCGAGACGCTTACCGCGACCGGCACCGAGGGTGAGATGGGCATTCAGTATGGGCACGCGCCCCTGCTGACGGCGCTGAAGCCCGGCGCTGTCAGAATCGTCAAGCAGGACGGGAAAGAGGAAATTCTGTACGTGTCCGGAGGCTATCTGGAAGTGCAGCCCAACCTTATTACCCTGATGGCTGACACAGCAGTTCGTGCCAAGGATGTGGACGAAGCCGCGGCGCTGGAAGCCCAGAATGAAGCCGAAAAGGCACTGGCAAACAAAACAGGTGAATTTGAATATTCGCGTGCTGCCGCAGAGCTTGCAGAAGCCGCTGCCCAGCTGCGAACCATTCAGAAGTTGCGCAACAAAGTCCGTTAATTCCATTTCTGGACTGTTCGCCACCTGACCAAGAAAGCCGCATCCTGAACGGATGGCGCACAGCAGATCGTCTGCTGCGTCGTTCATCAAGGGGCGGCTTTTTTTATTGAGACCCAGAAAGACCCACCCGGAGCCCGATTTATGAATCCGTTGCACGTAGTCATCCTGGCCGCCGGCCAGGGCTCCCGTATGAAGTCGGCCTTGCCAAAGGTTCTGCACCGGATCGCCGGTAAGCCAATGCTTCACCATGTAATGGACACGGCCAGACAGCTGGGTGCGGCCCGTATCCACGGTGTGATTGGTCATGGAGCGGATCAGGTTCGCGCCATTACCCAGGCGGACGATGTGCAGTGGGCCATGCAGCACGAACAACTGGGTACCGGGCATGCAGTTGCCCAGGCGCTGCCAGATTTGCCCGACGATGCACGGGTGTTGATCCTTTACGGGGATGTGCCGCTGACACGGAAGGGTACTCTGGAGACATTAGTCTCCCGGGTCAGTGAACAGTCGATCGGGCTGTTGACTGTGACCCTGGAAAACCCGGACGGTTACGGTCGGATTATCCGCGACGCAGAGGGTAAGGTCACCGCAATTGTTGAGCAAAAAGACGCGACGTCCGAGCAGAAGACCATCAACGAGGTCAACACCGGCATTCTGGCGGTGTCTGCAGCGCATCTGAAAACCTGGTTGCCCAGACTTTCCAATGCCAACGCTCAGGGTGAGTATTACCTGACTGACGTCATTGCCATGGCAAACGCCGCCGGCGTATCCGTTGAGGTCGCCCAGCCTGAGAACGAGTTTGAAGTACAGGGAGTGAACAATCGGGTCCAACTGGCCGAGCTTGAGCGTTGGTACCAGCAGCAGCAAGCGCAGCGCCTGATGACGGAAGGCGCCACCCTGGCTGACCCGGCGAGAATTGATGTCCGCGGGGAACTCACCGTCGCCCCGGACGTGTTAATTGATATCAATGCGGTGTTTGAAGGCCGCGTCACCCTGGAGACCGGGGTCAGCATTGGGGCGGGCTGTGTGCTGCGTAATTGCCACATCGGCGCTAACACGCATGTCGATGCCCACTCCGTGATTGACGGCGCGGTTGTTGGCCAGAATGTGCAGATAGGCCCGTTTGCCCGTTTACGACCGGGCACTGAACTGGCGGACTACACCAAGGTGGGTAATTTCGTGGAAACGAAGAAAGCCATCGTTGGCGAGGGAAGCAAGATCAACCACCTCAGCTATGTGGGCGATGCGTCACTTGGCCGTAATGTGAACGTAGGTGCAGGAACCATCACCTGCAATTATGATGGGGCGAATAAACACCAGACCATCATCGCTGACGGCGTATTCGTGGGTTCCAATACATCACTGGTCGCCCCCGTGTCGCTAGCCGAAAATGCTACCATCGGGGCAGGGTCGACCATCACCCGGGACGTGTCTGCGGAAGAGCTCTCCGTGGCCCGTGGTAAACAGCGGAACATCCCGAACTGGCAGCGCCCAGTGAAGAAGTAGTCGTCACCATTTGGCCATCTGGCCGGTAAATTCATTACAGGTGCAAGTCTTATGTGCGGAATTGTAGGGGCAGTGTCAGAAAGGGACGTTCAGGGTATTTTGCTCGAGGGCCTGCGCCGGCTTGAATATCGTGGTTATGACTCGGCCGGTATGGCGGTTATCGATGCCGGTAAAACCATCAACAGGGCCCGGGAACTCGGCAAGGTAGCGGCCCTGGCTGAGGCCGTCGCCGAGACCCCACTGACAGGTAACACCGGCATCGCACATACCCGTTGGGCGACTCACGGCGAGCCTTCACAGATTAACGCTCATCCGCATATGTCGGGTGACCGGCTGGCGATTGTTCACAACGGCATCATCGAGAACTACCAGGAATTGCGAACGGAACTGAAGGCCGACGGTTTCGAGTTCACGTCCCAGACCGATACCGAAGTGGTCGCACACCTGATCGAACAGCAGTACCGGAAGCCTGACATCAACAGCCTGTATGATGCGGTCAAGGCCGCCATCAACCATCTCCGGGGCGCCTTCGCCCTGGCTGTGGTCCATGCCGACGAGCCAGACCATCTGGTGGTCTGCAGGGAGGGAAGCCCCCTGGTGATTGGCGTTGGAATTGGCGAGAATTTTATTGCCTCTGACCAGTTGGCTCTGCTGCCCGTCACTGACCGTTTCATGTTCCTGGAAGAAGGCGATATTGCCGATATTCGCCGGAACCGCACCCAGATTCATGATCGGGACGGCAATCCTGTTGACCGGCCGGTTACCCGTTTTGAGCATAACGCTGACGCCGCAGAAAAAGGCGAATACAGGCATTTCATGCTCAAGGAAATCTACGAACAGCCACGGGTGATCCAGGCAACCACGGAAGGCCGCATTACCCAGACCCGAGTACTTGAACAGGCGTTGGGAACCAAGGCCGGTAATCTGCTGGAAAACGTCCGCCACGTACAGATCATTGCCTGCGGCACCAGCTATCACGCCGGCATGGTGGCACGGTACTGGATTGAGGATCTTGCAGGCGTGCCCTGTTCCGTCGAGGTGGCCTCTGAGTTTCGGTACCGTAAACACGTCATCCAGCAGGACACCCTCTTCCTGTGTATCTCCCAGTCCGGTGAGACTGCCGATACCCTGGCCGCACTGCGCCAGGCCAAAAAAGCCGGCTTCCGCGCCGCCATGGCCATCTGTAACGTACCCGGCAGCTCCCTGGTGCGCGAATCCGATCTGGTGATCATGACCCAGGCCGGGCCGGAAATCGGTGTCGCCTCCACCAAGGCGTTCACCACCCAACTGACCGCGCTGCTCATCTTTACCCTGGCGTTAGCACGCCATAACGGCCTGGACGAGGAGCGCGAGGCGGAAATTGTTCAGGCCATCCGCATGGTGCCAGGGCAGGTTGAGCAGATGCTGGCGCTCGACGGCAAGATCGCCGAGATGTCCCAGTCGTTCATGGACAAACACCACAGCCTGTTTCTGGGTCGTGGTGCCATGTTCCCGGTGGCTCTGGAGGGTGCGCTCAAGCTCAAGGAAATTTCCTACATCCATGCCGAAGCCTACCCGGCTGGCGAGCTGAAGCATGGTCCCCTGGCCCTGGTCGACAGTGAAATGCCGGTGGTCACTGTGGCGCCGAACAACGACCTGCTGGAAAAACTGAAATCCAACCTCGAGGAAGTTCGGGCGCGTGGCGGCCAACTGTTCGTGTTTGCGGACCAGGCCGCCGGTGTGCGCGGCGAGGAAGGCCTGAACGTCCTGGAAGTGCCGTCCGTTCATGCCATCACAGCACCGATCGTGTACACGGTTCCGCTACAGCTACTGTCCTACCATGTGGCCGTGCTGAAAGGCACCGATGTGGATCAGCCCCGTAATCTGGCCAAGAGTGTCACTGTCGAATAATTGATGAATTAATCACTCAGTTTCCTTGTATCTGACACTAATGATAACTATTATCATTTGTATTAAGAGACAAGGAGACTGTTATGGATTTTCTGTGCCCCGCTCATCGCAACCAGTTTTCGGAACTTCCCCTGAAGGAACGTCACGATCTCTGGCTGTTCTGGATGGAAAGTGCCCGTTCAATGATCGAGAACGGCGAATGGCGTGATGTTGTATCCCTGGTCGGCAGCGCGTTTGATCTTGCCTGTCTGCACCCACAGGGTGAACAACCCCAGATGCACACGGAATTGACGCTGTCCGCCATTCTGGTGTTTCGCGTGCTGTCAGATCTGGGCGAGCGTTCGGCCGCTGAGCAGGTGTTCTATCGCGCGCTCGACAGTCTTCCTTCTGACCCCACCCACCTGACTTTGCCTCAGCGTGTGCAGGTTAAAGACTGCGTTGAGGTATTGTTGAACACCGGGCGCCAGTCCGATTTTTTCCTGAAACACCTAGATTGGCGGGCTTTACCAATTGGCCAGAGCCGGAGTTGTCGAGTGCGTGTGGTTCATTGATGAAGTACTGGCGGTGGGCTGTCACTAACTGTTCACGGATTGTTCATGTTCTGTTCGCCTAACCGTCATGTAACACGGCTACGTTGGTGTCTCTTAAATTATGGAGGCACCCATCATGTTAAAAAAATTAAAGCGCCTTTCAGGCTTCATTCTTCTCTCCCTGTCCTTTGCGGTTCCTTCCGTAAATGCCGAAACCGTCCGTCTGGCAGTCACTGACCTGGTAGGTCTGGAAGAATTGCAGCGCGAATTCGGCGCTTTCCGTGACAAACTTTCCGAAGTCACTGGCTACGATATTGAATTCACACCGGTAACCAATCGCACAGCTGCCGTCGAGGCCCTGCGCTTCAAGCAGGTAGATTTCGTGCTTACAGGCCCTGCGGAATACGTGGTGATGCAGAACCGCGCTGATGCAAAAGTCGTTGTAGGATTTTCCCGCCCTGACTATTTCCCGGTCATCGTCACACTGGCGGATTCCGGAATCACCAATGTTAAAGACCTGGTTGGCAAGCGCGTCGCCATGGGTAGCGTTGGCTCTACCTCCCGTCACCTTGGACCTATTCAGGCCCTGGCAGACGGCGGTATCACTCCAATGGAAGATCTGGAACTGGTTCATACCAAGGTTCCGGTTCTGTGGGAATCTCTCAAGCGTGGTGATGCGGCTGCGGTCGGCATGAACCACACAGAGTTCCGTCGTCTGCGTGCCCAGGAAATGGAAAACGGTGGCCTTCAGCCCGGCGCCTTCCGCGTCATTGCCCGCGGGCCGGACCTACCTAATGACCTGCTGATGGCTGGCAGCCATGTTACTGATGAGCAGATCGAACGCCTGCGCGACGGTTTCGTCAACCACTCTGATGAACTGATCAATGCGATTGTTAACGGCGGCGGTACAGACGTCGACAAATATACAGGCATGCGCTTTATCAGCAATATCAAGGACAGCGACTACAACTACGTAAGGTCCATGTACGCCACAATTGGCTACCCGGAATACTCTGATTTTGTTGGCGATTGATCGCCCAAATCCTTACAGGCGGGGTCGTTAGCTAGCGACCCCGCCTGATCTATTTCAGATATTTCGTTTTCCAGGACACTCGCTATGAATCCCATCGCCCAACCTCTCGTACAACACGGTCCGGTCGCGCCCTCGGTGTTATCAGACTCGCTTCAGGTCGAAGGTCTGTCAAAACACTTCAAAGGTACTGAAAAATCGGTGTTCCGTGATGTGAGCTTCAGCATCAATGAAGGTCAGTCAGTTGCTTTGATAGGTGCCAACGGAGCGGGCAAAAGTACCCTGCTCAGATGTTGTGTGAGGCTGATTGAGCCCGATAGCGGCAAGGTCAGTCTGTCCGGTGAGGACCTGTCCAGCAAATCCGGCAGGGCGCTGAAAAAGGCGCGCAACCGGGTCGGTTTTGTGTTCCAGAAGCACTGCCTGGTGCCGCGATTGTCGGCGTTGACCAACGTGCTTCATGGCAATCTCGCCCATTGTTCCGGGCCGCGAAACTGGGCTCAAAGCTTCGCGCGGCAGGAAGATCGCCAGCGCGCATTGGATTGCCTTGAACAGGTGGGACTGGCTGATTTCGCCTACCAGCGCTGTGACCAACTATCTGGAGGCCAATCCCAACGTGTGGCGATCGCCCGGGCGCTGATGCAGGAACCCCGGATACTGTTCGCCGACGAACCTACGGCCAGTCTTGATCCGCAATCCGGTGAGCTGGTGATGGACCTGTTTGGCCGGCTGTCGCGGTCGCGCAATCTGACGGTGTTCTTCGTTTCCCACCATGTCGAGCATGCCCTGCATTACGCGGACCGCATTCTGGGGTTGCGTTCATCCGAACTCCAGCTGGACAGTGCCAGCCACTCCGAGAGCGCGGCAAGCCTGAGAGAATTCTATGCCTGAGCCCAGCCCGATCCACCCGGCATCATCGGTATTACGTGATCGCTTCCAGCGACCATCCTGGTTAAGCAGCGGTCTTTTTGCGCTGTTCCTGGGATTTTTTCTCTGGTCACTGGCGGGCGCCGGCATGTCTTTGCAGAGCCTTATTCAGGGGCTGCCCAATATGGGCACCATTGTTGGTGAGATGTTTCCACCGGCAACGGACCGGGCCCAGCCAATTCTTGAAGCCATACTGGTTACTTTCCAGATGGCACTGGTGGGTACGGTCATTGGCGTGATTCTGAGTATCCCCATGGCGTTGTTGGCGGCGCGGAATACGTCGCCTCACCCCATCGTGCGCTATGTAACCCGTTCAATTATCAGTTTTGTGCGTACGGTGCCGGATCTCGCGTGGGCCCTGTTTTTCGTGGTTTCCGTTGGCCTTGGCCCGTTTGCGGGCACCCTGACCATCATCGTCGACACCATCGGCTTCTGCGGCCGTTTTTTTGCAGAGGCGTTTGAGGAAGTGGATCCGGGCCCGTCCGAAGCGCTGGATTCCATCGGCTCCCGACCCCTGGACCGTATCGCGGTGGTGCAAATACCCGGCGCCCTGCCAAGCATGATCAATACCGGTCTTTTCTCCCTTGAAAAAGCCGTGCGATCGTCAGTTGTACTTGGACTGGTGGGTGCCGGGGGTATTGGCGCCGAACTGGCGGTTTCCATGGAAATGTTCCGTTATGACCAGGCCGCGTTCATTATTTTCGCGATCTTTATCCTGGTCTACATCGTCGAGCACTTCTCCTCCCGACTGCGCGAACGTCTCCTGAACCAGATTCGATAGGAAGTAAATGTTATGAAGAGGTCCACACAGAAAAACCCGGATTCCGGCAACACGCTGGTCATCACCAACGTGCATCTGCTGTTGTCTGATGGCTGGCAGAACGACACCTCCCTGCAGGTGACAGACGGCGTGATTACTGCCATTGGCAAAGACGTTGTACAGGGCGATGCCAGGGTAATTGACGCCAATGGCGGATATCTCCTGCCGGGGATCATTGACCTGCACGGTGACGCGTTTGAACGCCATATCACACCCCGTGCGGGGACTTTATTCCCGCTTGAGCTGGCGCTTGCTGCTAACGATGCCAGTCTGGTAGCCAACGGGATCACCACTTTCTATTACAGCATTACCGATGGTTTTGAGCCCGGTCCCCGTAGCCGGGATACCGTGCGCAAATTGTTGCTGGCTCTGGAAGAGCTGATGCCCAGGTTCAGCTGCCAGGCAAAAGTGCATATTCGCCACGAGAAAGTAAATACCGAAGGCCATGATGAGCTGAGCGAGTGGCTTCGCGATGGCCGCATTCACATGCTGTCACTTAATGACCACCTGCCGGAGCTCGATAATGAGCGTGCGGTGAAACGATATCTTGCCGGGCTCCAGCGCCGCGTCACTATGGATGACGACACCACTCAGGAATTCCTGCGTAACCTTCAGGGTCGGAGGGAACTGGGCGAAGAACAGACCCGGGCGCTGGCCGAGCTGGCCCTGGCATCCGGCGTCAGCCTGTCTTCCCACGATGACCATGGCCTGGACGACGTTACCCGCAACGTGGAGCTTGGAACCGCCATTGCAGAGTTCCCCATGGATGCTGAGACCGCCCAGGAAAGTCGCGATTCCGGTATTTCGGTACTAATGGGTGCACCCAACCTGGTTCGCGGCGGCTCCCATGTCGGGGCGATCAGTGTGCGGGATGCCATAAATGCAGGCCTGGTGGACATTCTGTGCAGCGACTACCACTACCCGAGCCTGTATGCAGCAGCGTTTGTAACCGCCCAGCACAATCTCCTGTCGCTGGCCGACGCCTGGAAAATGGTCAGTGAAAACCCCGCCCGTGCGGCTGGCCTGGGCGACCGGAAAGGGCAGATTGCCCCGGGGTATGACGCTGACCTGCTGCTGCTCAGCGCACTGGATGGTTCGCCGCTTTCATTGCAGGCAACGTTTATCAACGGCGCTGCGGTGTATCAGCGTGATGGTCAGGGGCGAAGGCCCGCACAGGCTGCCGAAGCTGCGGGTATGGTGGCGTCATGACAGTGACCGGGCAGGCGAGTGATCAGCTGGCACCAGTACCCCGCCACCAATGGCCGCGCTGTCTGCTTGCTCTCGATTCAAGAGAAATCAGAGCGGCCGCAGAACAGTTCGAAGAGACTTTCCGGATTGAGGACGTGCAGTTGCCCCAGTCAGGGTTGGCCCTGATGAAAATTCGTGACGGAGCGCTGGGCGAACGCTATTTTCCGGGTGAAATACCATTGGCCACAGCCCGGGTCCGAATTATTTTGGAGGACGGAACACAGGCTGAGGGCGCTGCCCAGGTGATGGACGACCGGGCCAGTCTAGCCCGGGCCATTGCCGTGCTGGATGCGGTGTTGGCAAATCAATTATCGGGACACGGGCGCATATTTCCGTTGTTGCAAAAGGGTCGAAAAATCCTTGCGGACCAGGCGACAGAGCGCAAAGCGCTACTGGAAACCACACGGGTCAATTTCTCGCCACTGGGCGAGTCTGAGGAAGACGACGATGCCTGATTCATCAACCCTCGAACGGTCCCGGCCGATGCATAGTGGGTCAGATCTTCTGCGGTTCTGGCAGCCGGTCATGCAGCAGGCCCTGTTTCGTTCGCTGCTCACGGCTTTCAGTTACCCCGGTCAATCAGTCTGGTTGGCGGATGCCGATAGTGCGGTAGCCATCCTGGCCACACTGGTGGACGCAGAAACCACTCTTTCAGACCCGTACCAGCTGTTAAGTGACCTGACGCGAACCCGACTCAATGCACCTCTGACGGATCCGGAGCGGGCCGGTTATGTAATCGCCCGGGGGGATCTTGACCCCGGCTTTTCGCCCCGGCTGGGCACCCTGGAATCACCTGAGGCCGGAGCCACGGTGGTGGTGATTGTGGATTCACTTGTTGATGGCGAGGGCGAGGGCCAGTGCTGGCGACTTTCAGGGCCCGGTATCGAGCAATCGCGGAAGATCAGCGTGGGCGGCCTGGATGCCTCCTGGCTGAGCGCCCGAAATGAATGGTGCAGCGGTTTTCCGTTGGGTGTTGATCTGATACTGACCGATCAACACCGATGCCTGGCGCTGCCACGTACCACAGTGATTGATGACACGGGGGCGAACTGATGGGTTACGTTGCCATCAAAGGAGGCGGCAAGGCCATTGCCGGTGCACACACGGCCGTAGAGAGTCTTCGCACTGCCGAGGGCGATGCCGGGGCATCGTTGCCGCTGGCCTCCATTGAACACCAATTGCGCCTGCTGACATCGCGGGTGCTGTCTGAGGGTGGCCTGTATCATCCGCGGCTTGCCGCCCTGGCGATCAAGCAGATGCAGGGTGACACGCTGGAAGCGTCGTTTGCGCTCAGGGCCTATCGTTCCACCAGGCCCAGGTTGATGGAAACCCCGGTCCAGTCCACCACGGATATGCGGCTTATCCGGCGCATATCCAGTGCGTTCAAGGATATCCCGGGAGGCCAGATGCTGGGGCCGACCATGGATTATGCGTTGCGCCTACTCCGGCTGGATCTTGTCGACGAATCACCCGAATCCTTCCGCAAAGTGTCACGCCAGTTCATCAGGGACATCGCCGACAGCGATCTTCCCGACAGCTTCCCGAAAGTGGTTAATGCCCTGCGTGAAGAAGGCCTGTTGCCACCGCAGCCGGACAGACCGGATATCCCCTTTGACATCACCCGCGAGCCACTGGTCTTTCCGGTTCCCCGATCGGCTGCCCTGGCTACCCTGGCCCGGGCTGAAACCGGCTCGCTACTGGCACTGGCCTATTCCAACGTACGCGGCTACGGCAATGTTCACCCCACCATCGCCGAGCTCCGGGTAGGCTACGTGCCAGTGATGCTGCCGCATCCATTGACCGGCGAACCGACCGAGGCCGGTGAAGTCCTGATGACCGAATGCGAGGTTGTGGCTACCCAGGAATCCGATGAAACCGACGCACCCCCGGTGTTCTCGTTGGGTTACGGCGCCTGTTTCGGCCACAACGAGGTGAAGGCCATCGCTATGGCCATTCTGGACCGGGCGTTGCAGAAAGGCATGCAGCACGGGCCTGAGAGCCCGTCGGAAGACCCGGAATTTGTGCTGCTCCATGTGGATGGTGTTGACTCGATGGGCTTTGCCAACCACTACAAAATGCCTCACTACGTCACCTTTCAGTCGGAAGTCGACCGCCTGCGCACCACCCAGGAAAAGGACGCCGCGCACACACCGGCACAGGGAGTCGAGTCATGAACCACAGTTACGAACTGCCTGTTGATGAGGTGAGCTACAACTTTGCCTTCCTGGATGAATTTGCCAAGCGTGAAATACGGCGCAGCATTCTCAAGGCCATCTCGATTCCCGGGTATCAGACCCCTTATGCCTCCCGTGAGATGCCTATGGGGCGAGGGTTTGGCACCGGTGGACTGCAGCTGACGCTGTCTCTGCTTGGGGCTGGTGACACCCTTAAGGTGATTGACCAGGGCGCGGATGATTCCGTGAATGCCGTTAACCTGAGACAGTTTGTAGAGCTGACCTGCCCTGGCACCAGCACCACTGAGCGCGCGGCCGAGGCCAATATCATCCAGTCCCGCCACCGGATACCGGAAGATCGCCTGACTGCCAACCAGATATTGGTACTTCAGGTACCAACCCCGGACCCGCTGGCGATTGTCGAGCCGTCGGAGGCTCGCCGGAAAATCATGCACGGCGAGAGCGACTATGCGTCGCTTCTGACCAAGCTTTATGAAGACATTGTCCAGTTTGACGAAATCGCGATATCGAACCGTTATCCGACTCGCCTCAACGGACACTATGTGATCGATTCCAGCCCGATCCCCCGGTTTGACGTGCCCAAAATGCACCAGTCCGCCGCATTGATACTTTTGGGTGCCGGGCGCGAGCGCAAGGTATACGCGGTACCACCGTTTACCGATGCGGTTCCGCTGGCCTTTGAAGACGTTGCCTTCCGCACCGAGGCTTTTCTGGATCATCAGGGTACCCGGCGCCATTGTGACCGCTGCGACAGCAGCACCTCCTATCTGGATGAGATCATGCACCCCGACGGGTCGCACCACTGGCAGTGCTCTGATACCGGTTACTGCAATGACCGGTGCGCGCGGCGCGACAGTGCCGGATCCGGGGCGGTCCGGTCATGAAAAAAATTCTGGAAGTAAGGGGGCTCACCAAGATTCATGGCCCGGGCTGCCCGCTGTGTTCCGAAAACACCGGACCAGAGGCGGAAACCAATGTGTGTGTCAGCTGCGGCTCCGTGGTCGCTGCCCAGGATGTCAGTCTGGACCTTCACCAGGGCGAGATACTCGGCATCGTGGGTGAGTCCGGCAGCGGCAAATCCACTGTGGTGAAAACCCTGTTTTTCGACGCCGAACCCAGCGCCGGTGAAGCTCGCTTCTTCGATGGCGACCAGCAGCTGGATCTGTTTTCCCTGAATGCCGCCCGCCAGCGCTGGCTGCGTAATCACCGGTTCGGCATGGTGTACCAGAACCCCAACCTTGGCCTTAATTTCAATGTGTCCGCGGGCGGCAATATCGCCGAGCGCCTGCTGATGAGCGACGTGGCGCATTACGGCAGCATCCGCCAGCGGGCCCGGGATCTGCTGACTCGTACGGAAGTGCTGGGCGAGCGCATGGATGAATCCCCACGCCGGTTTTCCGGAGGCATGCAACAGCGTGTACAGATTGCCAAGGCCCTGGCGACCCGCCCGCCGTTGCTGTTGCTGGATGAAGTGACCACCGGGCTGGATCTCTCGGTACAGGCCCGCATTCTGGACCTGATACTTGAAATCCAGCATGAGCTGAATACCGCGATGATAGTGGTCACCCATGATCTGGGCGTTATACGACTGCTGGCAGGGCGAACGCTGGTGATGAAATACGGGCAGGTGATCGAAAGCGGCCTGACCGATCAGGTGCTGGAAGACCCCCAGCACGCCTACACCCAGCGCTTGGTCGCCTCTGCTCTTTAAGGAATCGTCTCTATGAAGCCTCTTCTTGATATTGATGGCCTCAGCAAACATTTCCAGCTGCATGAACAGCAGAAGCTGATTCCATCCTGCAGTGCCGTCAAGGTAACTGTTTATCCGGGGCAACTGACCGCACTGACCGGGCCAACAGGTTCCGGCAAGTCGTCCGTGCTCAAGTGTATTTTTCGCACCTATCTGCCAAGCTCCGGCCGCATTCTGTATTGCGACCAGGAAGGTAAGGTCACTGACCTGGCCCAGGCGTCGGAATACCGGATCCTGCAGCTGCGTCGTCGGGATATCGGGTTCGTGACGCAGTTTCTGCACTGTCTTCCCCGCAAGAGCGCGCTGGAGATCACCATCGAGCCTTTGTTAGCCCGGGGTGTCAGCCTCGCTGAGGCGCAGAGACGCGGGCGGGAACTGCTGGCGCAGCTCAGGGTGCCAGAACGCCTGTGGGCCGTTCCGCCGGCGACGTTTTCCGGTGGCGAGAAGCAGCGCATCAATCTGGCCAGGGGGCTGATCGCCCGGCCGAGGTTACTGCTGCTGGATGAACCTACGTCCAGTCTCGACCCCGGCACCACCGAGAACGTGGCCGAGCTGATCGATACCATCAAACAGGAAGGCGTCGGCATACTGGCCATATTCCATCATCCGGAGCTGGTCCGGCGTCTGGCGGATCAGACCGTCAGGCTACAGGCGTCGTCGCCGGGCATGCCGGAACCATGCTGACCGGGCTTCAGCGGGCAGCGTTTCCACTGGCCATTGCGCAAACGCTGACCTGGGCTTCGCTCTACTACAGTTTCCCGGCGCTGCTGCCGACCTGGCAGGGGGCGCTGGGCTGGTCGAAATCAGAGTTGTCCGGAGCGTTTACGCTGGCACTAGTGCTCTCGTCTGTCGCGGCGCCGCTGGCGGGCACACTGATTGATCGTGGCTATGGCCGGGTTGTTCTGGCGGGGGGCATGATCCTGGGGGCATTGCTGCTTATGGCATTGCCTGCGATCAGGGAGGTTTGGCAATTCTATCTGCTGTGGGCGGGTATCGGTCTGGCCATGTCCGCATGCCTGTATGAAGCCTGTTTCACGGTGATAACCCGGATCATTGGCGGCCAGGCGCGGGAGGCTATTACGGTAGTCACCCTGCTCGGCGGTTTTGCCGGCACCCTGGCCTTTCCGGCAGCACATCTGATGGCAGAGGCCTATGACTGGCAGACCGCCGTGCGACTATTTGCAGGGGTGGTGCTGTTTATCAGTGTGCCGTTCGTGATTTATGGGGTGACCTGCCTGGGTCCCTTCGCAGAGACGTCGGCAGCCAGCAAGTCCGGCACATCTGGCAGAATCATGGCCCAGCCAACCTTCTGGATGCTTGGCATGGCCTTCTGCGCCATCGGGTTGGCCCATGGCGCGATCCTGACGCACCTGTTATTCATCCTTCAGGAAAACGGCTTACCGGCATGGCTTGCGGTGCTAGTGGTGTCGATGATTGGCCCGATGCAGGTCGTCGGTCGGGTATTCATGATGTTAACAGCGGGCCGGGTCAGTACCTTTGGTGTGGCGGTTGCCTGCTACAGCCTGATGATTGTCGCCACGGCTGCTCTCTTGGCAACCCGATTGAACATCTGGATGGCCTTTGTTTTTGTGGCGCTACACGGCGCCGGATACGGTGTCGCCAGTATTGTCCGGCCGGTCATGACGGCGGAGTTGCTGGGTCGGCAGAGCTTCGGCACGGTTTTTGGAATGTTGGCCATTCCTTTCATGATGGGGTTTGCCATAGGCCCCACCGCAGCGGCACTGACCTCGGAGCTTGCCGGATATGAAACGGTGATTGTTGGCGCTGGCGTCATTCTCGCCTGCGGCCTGGTCGCCGTGTTTGCGGCCCGACGTATGGCGCCCGTAAGCATCAAGAACCACGCCATACAGGGAGCAGGGTAACCGTGGGAAGGTTGATCTACGTCATGGGGGCCTCCGGAAGTGGCAAGGACACCCTGATCAAGGCTGCGGCGGCTGCTCTTGTCGATAGGCCTGATATCCGGTTCGCACGGCGCTGTATAACCCGTCCGGCGGACCCTGATGGAGAGAATCATCGACCCATAACACCGCATGTCTTTAACGCTCTCGTACAACAGGGTCGTTTCGCCATGCACTGGTCAGGCAACGGGCATCACTATGGCATTGGCGTGGAGATCAACGACTGGTTAGGCACAGGACAAACGGTGGTGGTGAACGGTTCCAGAAAATGGTTTGCCGAAGCCCGTTTCCAGTATCCGGACCTGGTTCCGGTGATGATCGAGGTTTCTCCTCCGATACTGCGCGAACGCTTGCAGCGACGTGGGCGGGAATCGGCTGAAGAAATTGCGGCCCGGTTGCATCGCCACCAACAAATGCAACCACAAAACGAAGGCTGCATTGTGATTAATAATGATGGCCCTCTGGCCCAGGCATCACATGCATTGACCGATGCAATCTGTCACCCGGTCAGGTGCGAGGCACTATGCAGATAACCTTCACAGGAACGGGCGGCGCAGGTGGGGTCCCACGTTACGGTTGCGAGTGTGTGGCCTGCATTCGCGCCAGGCTGCAAACGCAATATCAGCGTCGGCCCTGTTCTGCATTGATCGAAACGGATCAGGTGCGGTTATTGCTGGATGCGGGCCTGATGGATATTCACGAACGGTTTCCCGCGGGTAGCCTGGATGCCATCATTCTGACCCATTTCCATGCAGACCATGTTCAGGGGCTTTTTCATTTGCGATGGGGCAAAGGTGCGCAGCTCCCCGTGCTCTGTCCGCCAGATCCCGACGGGTGTGCCGATCTGTATAAAAACTCCGGAATACTCGATTTTTGTCAGCTCGAGCCGTTCAAGCCTTTTGAAGTCGGTGATCTGACTCTGACGCCCCTGCCGTTGAACCACTCGAAAGTCACCCACGGCTACGCTATCGAAACCTCAACAGGGCAGCGGTTTGCCTATTTGACCGATACAGTCGGGCTGCCGGAAGCGACCACTCGGTTTCTTCAGTCCTGGGGGGCATTCAGCATGGCGCTTGATTGCAGTCACAGACCACAGGCCAGGCCTCCTGCAAATCACAATGACTTTAACCTGGCGCTGGAGATCATTAACCAGGTCTCCCCCAGTCAGGCCTGGTTTACCCACCTCAGCCATGAGGTGGATTGCTGGAGGCTGGAAGAAGGCTTTCGACTGCACGATAACCTTGCCTGGGCGTCAGACGACTTGATCATAAAAATCTGACGCTGATATTCGGGGGCTTACGTACAGTCACTCAAGCCTTGATAGTGAGGATTCGTTTTCTCTCTCTGGTCTGCCCATAATTTCCGGTCAGAAAAGCGTAGAGGAGTTTTACAAGTCCTCCGACACTCACTCCCGAGGCAGTCCCTATGTCCCAAAGCCCAGATCGCCAGCTCCGTGCCACCAGTGCTCTCAAAACACAGTTTATTGCCGACGCCCTGGCCATGCCGGTGCACTGGTACTACAACCCCATGGATATCGAGCGGGCGTTTCCCGGTGGGCTGCAGGGTTTTGAGGCGGCGCCGGAATTCCATCCCTCGTCGATCATGTCGCTGCACTCTACCAGCAGCGGTGGCCGTCGTAGCGCCAGCGCGCCGGCGCCAGAAGTCGTGGGCAATGTGATTCTCAAGGGCCGGGCCGGATACTGGAACCGGCCCAACGTGCATTACCACCAGGGCATGAAGGCCGGGGAGAATACCCTGAACGCCCAGTGTGCCCGGGTGCTGATGCGCACTCTGGCTGACAATCACGGCCACTATGATCCAAAGGCTTTCCTGGAGGCCTATATCGGTTTCATGACCGCCGATCCGCCCGCCCATGCCGACACCTATGCCGAGTCCTATCACCGGGGATTTTTTGCCAATTACCAACGAGGTTTGCCTCCAGAGCAATGCGCGATGGTTACCCACGATACGCCTTCGGTCGGCGGTCTGGTCACCGTGGCACCCTTGGCCCTGTCCCAGCGTTTGAAAGGAGAGACCGTGGCAGACATTCAAGCGGTGTGTCGCAATCACGTGGCCCTGACCCATCCGGATGAAACCCTGCTGAAGGTCTGCGACCGATATGTGGCGCTGCTGTGTGCCCTGATGGAAGGCCCTGACGACGATGAGGTCAGGTCGCTGCTGGCGGAAGCGGGCAGGGGCGTGCCCGGGCAGGACGTGGAAGCCTTGGTGAAAAGAAACCTGCCGGACCTGCAGGTGGTAGGGCGGGTCTATTCACCGGCCTGTTACATCTCGGATTCCTGGCCGGCCGTTCTTTATCTGGCTTACAAGTATCGGCAGGATCCCTGGATGGCGCTGCGGGTAAACACCGCTCTTGGCGGCGACAATGTCCATCGCGGTGCCGTCCTGGGGGCGATTCTGGGGTTGCTGGATGGCGGTGTGGCCACCCGCTGGTTCAACCAGCTGGTGGCCCACCGAGAGCTTGATCGGGAGATGACCGCGCTGGTCAGCGCGGCAGCCGCTCCCAGATAGTCACCTCGGACAGGGTATGCTGGAATTTGTGCTCGGTTTCGCGGATCACGAACGGCACTTTGGTGGGTTCGCCGACCAGCCGGAAGTGCTTTCCAAGATACTCTTTAAGGCCATCCAGGGTGGTGTGGTTCTCGCCATCCTTCTTGAAACCGCCGATCCATTCTTCCCTGGGGGTGTGTTCCTCAAGCCAGGTGTAGGGTGAAGCAATTACCAGTACCCCGCCATCATTGATGCGTTCGTGGATGATTTCCAGGAACAGTCTCGGTTTGTAGAGCCGATCGATCAGGTTGGCGGCCAGTACCAGGTCATAGCCGTCATACTGGGGTTTGAGATTACAGGCGTCACCCTGATGGAAGGAGACCCGGTCTGTCACCGTTTCCAGGGCCAGTTCCTTCAGGGACCGGTTGTGGTAGCTGACCAGTTCGGCCTCTTCGACCCGTTCATAGCGGACGGCGCCCTGTTCGGCCATTTCCACGCCCAGACGGATGAAGTTGGCGGAAAAGTCGACCCCTTCAACCCTGTCAAAGACACGCGCCAGTTCAAAACTCGAACGCCCACAGGCGCACCCGAGATCCAGGGCCTTGCCGGTGTTTCTACCTTCCATCGCTTTCAGTGAGATATCGGCGACGGCTTTCGGAAAGTTGTCCACGCCAAACCAGTTGTCGCCAAAGTGGAACTCGGCGTATTCGGCGAGCAATCGGTCGCTTTCGTAGTAGGCGTTGGGCTGGGCCGCTTCTGCGTCGGAGGCGATGTATCGGAAACCGGCGTGCTGGAAAAAGTGCCTGCGGAAGGCATAGCGCGCGGCCAGACGGGCCTCGTCACCGCAGGAAATCCAGGACCCGCCCTTGATCAGGTTATGCTGTCCGTCAAAGGTGGGTGTGGTGAAATCGTCATACAGTGGGTGAACCTTGAAATCGTCGAAGGGATAAGTGGGCGTTTCCATCCACTGCCAGACGTTACCCACTACATCAAACCACTGGCCGTGACGGAACCGGGTTACCGCGCAGGATGAAGCCCCGTGATCCAGGTGCAGGTTGGCGTTGGCGGGGTTTTCATCCACTTCCTTCACGCCGGCTTCATCACACAGCCGGTACCACTCATCTTCCGTGGGCAGGCGAATGGGCTGGCCGGTTTCTTCCCGTTTCCATTCACAGAACGCCTTGGCTTCGTGGTAATTGACTTCCACCGGCCAGTCCCAGGGCATTTCCACTTCTTCGGTCATTAACCGCAGGTGCCAGCTATTCTGCCAGCGCCAGAAGGTGGGATGCCGTGCCCCGGCGAATTCCCGCCATGACGCGCCTTCCTCACTCCAGTAGCGGTCGGTCTGATAGCCCCCGGCCTCAACAAAGGCCAGAAATTCCTGGTTGCTGACCAGAAACTGGCTGGCTTTGAATTCAGCGACGTCAGCCTGGTGGCTGCCGTACTCGTTGTCCCAGCCATAGTAGGCGTCGTCGTAATCCTTGCCGATACGAACCGTGCCGGCGGGAACGGTGATCAGCTCGTTTTCCGGGGCTTCACCGGTCTCCCGGATCGGCGCCCAGGCCGGCTGCGGTTTGACCCGGGCAAGCTCGTGTTGGCGAATGAGAACTGAGGAAGTTTCCAGATGAATGCGTTCATGCTCGATGCCCATCACGATAGGCCACCAGGAACTTTCCCAGTTGATGGGCAGGTTCAGCGGCAGTGATTCGATGAGTTCGAGAACTGCAGTTCGAACTTTGCGGCGATAGTCCATCACGGCGGAAACACTGGGCCACTCGTAGTGATCGTCATTAAGATCATCCCAGCTCATTTCATCCACACCCACGGCAAAGACCGATTCCATATGAGGATCGATTCGCTCTGGCAAAAGCTTCGCCAGTACCAGTTTGTTGACAAAAAATGTCGCCGTATGGCCCAGATAGAAAATCAGCGGATGCCTCAGGGGAATGGATTTCCTGAAATAACCCTCATCATCGGCCAGACAGTCAAACAGGCTGGTGTAAGTATCAAAGGTGTTGACGAAATACGAGGCGATCTCTTCGCGCTTTGAGTCAGTATCACCCCCGTCAAGCCTCGGCGTCCTGAGGAGCGCGGGTCGGGCGTGAGCGGACTCGGAGTTGATAGCGGAAACGGTGGCTTCAGGGCTCGATGATGTCATGACCAGGAACATTCCTTATTTATCGGTTGCCAGACAATACGATTGGCCTGACCTTAATGGTTCACAAACTCTTGGCGCGGTTGACGGCCCCCGGGGCGCCCAACGCCAGGGCAGCAGCGCCCAATGAGCAGGTAAGCATGCCTGCAGCGATTGTCATCAGGCTAAGATCACCGAATGAGGACGACAGGGTGCTGACGGCGCCAGCGATGGTGAACTGTGACGCCCCCAGCAGGGCCGAAGCGGTGCCACTGAGCCTGGGAAAGAACTCCATGGCGTTGGCCATGTTGTTGGGAACGATGCCACCCTGGCTGCCCACGGCCAGAATGATGCAGGTGGCAACCATCCAGAGAGCCCCGCCAAACCAGACGGCGGTCACCAACGCCACCAGTGCGATGCACTGTAAAATAACGTAGGCGCGCACAAGAACGGCAGACTGAAATCGTTTCAGCAAGGGACGATTACCGAGGTTGAGTACCGCCATCAGGCCGATGTTCGCGGCAAACAGAATAGAGAAATGGCTGTTGGATAGGCCGTACCATTCCTGATAAATGAACGACGAGTGGGTGATGAACAGCAGCATCATGCTGAAACACAGCACCTGGATACCGATAAAGCGCATGGTGGTTCCGTGCTTCAGTACGAGCAGGTAATTGGTCACCAGTGTTCGGACGGGCGTTTTTGCAAGTGACTGTGGCGCCAGTTTCGGGAACAGTGCCAGGTTGAGTGCCACCATCAGGCAACCGGCGTAGGCCGCCAGAACCAGGAATATCCAGTGCCAATCGCCAAGCGCAAGCATCAGCGTTCCCAGTGAAGGTGCAGCCGCCGGTGCGATGAACATGATCAGGCCAATCAGGCTGAAAAGCCTCGCGGCGTCCTGGCCGCTGACCTGATCCCGAACAATTGCCGGTACGGATACCGCGCAGAAGGCGCCACCAACCGCCTGGGACATCCGCCACAACACCATTTCTGAGAGTGTGTCCGCCAGTGATACCATGACGCCTCCGGCGGCAAACATTAAAAGCCCACCGAAAAGGATGGGTCGGCGACCATAGCGGTCAGACAGCGGCCCACCGATGAGTTGGCCCAGGCCAAGGGTCATTATGTAGGCGCTCAGGGTCAAACCGACCTGGCTATGGGAAATATCCAGATCGTTGGCAATACTGGGAAACGCTGGGAGATAGGCATCAATCGCCAGTGGCGCCAGGGCTACGGTCATACCCAGCAACAGCGCTAGTCGCAGATGAGACAAAAGTTTTTCCTTGGAAGATAGAATGCTAACGATACGTCCTTTCTTTCCAACGGACCACGTTTTGACCGGAAACGGACACCGACATTCACTGAGAGAATCACACCATGACCAACGAAGCCCTCGCCGAAGTCCTCGGCCTTGACGGTGAAGAACGCTACGACTTTTTCCTCAGCCAGGTAGCTGAGGAGCGGGAAGTCTGGATTCTGGTCAATGCCGACAACCGCTTCCTGAAAATTGCGTCAGAAGATGATGGCGTGGAGTATCTGCCGGTATGGCCCGCGTCTGACTATGCAGTGAACTACGCCAACGGCACCGATGGCCTGGTGCCGTTGAGCCTTTCGCTGCCGGATTTCTTCCGCAAATGGGTGCCGGGGCTGACCAAAGACGGCCTGGAAGTGGGGGTCTTCCCAGGTCTGGACAAAACCCTGTGGATCACCGAGCCGGAAGAGTTCAAGCGTGATCTGCAGGATGCCATGTCGGCCTTTTAGGCGCGTTGGTCGGCAGGCACTTCTTCGTACCAGTCGTCCATGGTGTCGTACATCTCGCCTTTGAGAATGTAGTAGGGGGATTTCTGGTAGATCTTGATGTCGTGGAAGGGGTCGGTGAGGATCTTGGTCATCCATACCAGCCCCGATTGCACGCCCATCAGCTTGAACAGGTGGACGGTTCTGAAGATCACGGCGCCAAAGCCAATAAACAGCCAGACCAGTGCCGTATTGCTGATGAACCCGGCCAGGCTTTGTGCCGGTGTCAGCAGGCCGAACAAGGTGGGCTCCAGATAGATCGCCACCGGGCTCAGGGCCCAGATCGACAGCAGCACCACTTTGCGGTTCAGGTTGTAGCCCACCTTCACGCTTTCCTTGTAGTCGTGGCTGGCCTTGTTCACCTCGTCGTAGGTTTTGGGCTCGAAGAAGAAATGCCCGGTCTGGCGCAGGGTCATGGCTAACAGCCAGGCGACCAGGGCCGCCGCTGCGGGGTGGAAAAACACCAGACCATAGCTGATCACGAAGCAGCTTGCGCTGAGCAGGTGCAGGAACTGGTTGATCCGGTTGTGGTGATAGTACCGGTGATCGTCCCATCGTTGTTTTTGTAATTCCTCAAGAAATGTCATCTTTGCTTCCTTAAATGTCGGGTGTTGGAGTGGTTTCTGTAGAGGTTTTGGTGCCGGTAACCGGATGGCCTGACAGTAGTGCTTCGCCCATTTTTATCGAGTGACCTTCGGCGATGCCGGGGCAGAGATGATACTGCTCCGAGGCAAAAGCGATGATGGTGGAACCGTGCTGGAAGTACCCCATCTCCTCGCCCTTTTGCAGCCTGGCGTCGCAGGGAATGCGATTGGCGCCCTGGTAGGTCAGGTCCAGCGGCTCTGGCAGAAAGTGGAACTTCATGCTGGCCACCAGAATGGCAGCGACCGGCACCAGCGTCAGGCAGTAATCCGGGTGGCCGCACTCCAGTTCCAGCACTGCCCGTTCGTTCTTGCAGAACAGTTTTTCCACTTTCTTCAGGGCAATCGGGTTCACGTTCCAGGTATCCCCGGAGATGTAGTTCACCTGCCTCACCCGGCAGTCCACCGGCGCATGAAACCGGTGATACATGCTGGATTTCAGCCGCAGGGTCACGAACTGGCCGTTGCGATAGCGCGCCGCGACTCGCTCATCCGGTATCAGGTCCTCCAGGGTGTAGGGAAAGCCCTTGGCCTGGAACAACTGGTTGCCCTGAATCCGGCCACAGGCGCCGATAAGGGCGTCGCAGGGGCTGCTGACGATCTCTGGCCGGGCATCCACCGGGCGCAGGCCGGGCTTGAGCTGGCGGGTGAAACATTCCTGCAGGCTGCGAAACTGCTGTGTTTGTGCATCCTGCAGCCGCAGATCGTCCGCAAACTGCTGCCAGACGGCGATGGAAAGCCGAGTCAGCGCCGGGCTTTCGATCCTGCTGAACCGACCCATGAAAAGGGTCAGCCAGCGCCGTGGCAGGCGGTTGGTCAGTAGGAAATTCAGCTGCTCACTGGCACTCAGGTGGGCCTTTGCAGCAGGCAGAGTATCGACAGAATCCACTAGGCCACCGTCACTTCAGCGCGAAGCTGTTCCGGGTAGTCCAGCCCCAGGTCAGCCAGGAACTGTCGCATGATGGGCTCGGCCTGGAAGCGCGCCGCCCGTTTGCGGGCATTGTCGGCCATGGTCTTGCGCGCCGCCGGATCCTGGAAGTGACGCACAATCGCTTCGGCCATGGTGTTTGTGTCTTCTACCAGATAACCGCTGACCTCGTGTTCGATGATGTCTTTTGGGCCCTTGCAGTTGTAAGCCAGTGCGGGCATGCCGTGGGTCAGTGCTTCCAGTAAAACATTGCCAAAGGTATCGAAGCGGGACGGGAACACGAACAGGTCCAGCCCCAGGTAGAGTGACGCCAACTGCTCCCGGGTCTGCCAGCCAACAAAGACGGCATCCGGCATGGCCCGTTGCAGGTCAGCGCTGGCGGGGCCTGACCCGGCGACCACAATTTTCAGGCCGGGAACGGAAAGCCGTGCTTCCCGGACGATCTCGGGCAGGTCGAAAATGCCTTTTTCCCGACTCAGCCGACAGGCGATGAACAGCACGGGCGTGTTTTCGTTGGCACCGGGAATCAGGTCAGCCTTGCGCACGGGCTGTACCCGAAGATCCCTGGGCGCGGTGTGGTGAGCGGTCAGGAAGATTTTTTCCTGTGGCAGCTGCATCTCATAGCCGGTGAGCCAGTCCCGGTGCTCGCGGTTGAGCACGAAGACCCCGTCAAACCGGCTGTAGAGCGCCCGCATCAGGCGGCGTACCCGGTCCCGCTCATGCTGGTTCAGGTTGGTGGTGTGGGTGATGAAGTCGATCCAGTCGGTGTGCATGAAGAAGTAGCTGGGCACGTTGAACATCTGCTGCAGGAACAGCGCCACCAGCGCCATGGGGCCTTCGGTGGAGCAGACAATCCGGTCATAGCCGCCTTCGTAGAAAATGCGGGCGATTTCCATCACATCCGGGACTTGCAGGGTCTGTTCGCCGAAGGGATGCAGATCGATATCGGCGATGGGTTTCACCACATGCAGGTGGGGTTCCGGCTCGGCCTCCGGGTGACAGATCAGGAAATCAATGGGCATATCCGTGCGCTTGATCTCTTTCAGCTTGCCGCTCAGGGAGGTGGATACGCCGTTCTTGTCCAGCAGGGTGTCGGTCAAATAGAGGGCGCGCTTTGAATGTTCATTCCTGCCCAGCTCCCGGGCGAAGCGGTTGAGCAGGTCACGGTTCTGATAGAGCACCCGGGTCGACGCCAGGGTGGACCCCGCCAGCACCGTGCTGATCAGCACCGGGAACGACAGGCTGTCCAGGGCTTCGGCCAGGTTGAGGTTGCTCATATTGTCCTGGCGCTTGCCGTCGCCCAGAAACAGCGCGGTCAGCTGGCTGGGAATTTCCAGCTTGCGAGTCAGTTCTTCCGTGGAGAAATCCTTCAGGCTGGCGCCTTCATGCTTTTCCAGTGCCTTACGGAATCGTTTGGCAATCAGCAGGTTCAGATGGTTGAACAGCTCGCCAATGCTGTCGTTCACCGTATCCACAAAGCGTTCAGGGTGATTGCGTCGGCTGTCGGCAATCTTCTCAAGCTGGGTGATGCAGAATTTGTAGTCTTTGCTTGCCTGCCATTTCAGGAAACGCTGGGGTTTCTTACCCTGGAGCGCGTCATGAATGAACGAGAAGAACTTCATGGTTTTCTTGTGTTTTTGCATCTCCAGAAACAGGTTGGCCAGCACGAAGCAGCCCATCTTGTCCCAGGCCGACCCGCGGTGCAGCAGAATGCGCAGCAGGCCCGGGTCCTTGAGTTTGGTCGCCACCTGGGAGAAGTAGTCCAGCAGGGCGATATTGAGCTTCTGGTTCTCGCCCACCGTGCCGAAAGGCGCAATGTTACCTTTGCGCAGCGCTTCCAACGCCAGCGTGGAGGCGGATTCGGTTTTCAGGCGTTCCTGCAGATCCGGCACGTAAAGTTGCGAGCCACAAAGCCCGGCAAAAATCCCGGTGTGGTCGTCGGAGCCGCCGGTCACAACCTTGGGCTGATCCGGGTCGACCCCGAATTCTGCCGGGTCCAGATTATGCTTTTTGGCGTAGGCGCGAATGCGTTCTGGGGTCAGGCTTTGCACCCAGTTCAGGGTCAGCACGCTTTGCCACAGGTCCCGCTGGCCGTTCAACACTTCGAAGCGCCAGAACATGACCGCCAGCTTTTCGAACAGGCACAGGTCGATCTTGTCATTGCGGCTGTAGAGGTAAAGCGGGTGCGGCTGGATAACCGGAATATCGTTCTGGGCGGCGTACCGCAGGAAGTCGTAGATGTTCTGACGCTTCTGGTTGAGGATGACCTCCTGTTCCCGGGTAAAGCCGTAGGTGAGCACGTGAAGGAACAGATCGTACTCGGGGAAGAAGCAGGTGAACTCGCAGCCCACCAGCACATCCTCGCCTTTTTCCTGCAGTTCCCAGCAGGATCGGGCGTTGTTGTGGTTGGTGACGGTGACCACTGAACTGCCGTTCTGCTTCAGCACCTTCACCAGCTTTTTGGTTTTCAGCCAGGTTTCTGGCAGGCGCAGGATCCGGCCCCAGAGTTCATCGGGTATGTCGCTGTTGTGGTCGTGGCAGTGAAAGTCGATCCGCAGGCAGTTTTCCGGGTCGAAACGCCGGCCCTGCTGGCTAAGGAAGTCATCAAATTCCGATCTCAGACCGCTACGGAAACGGGGTTCGCCGTTGCTTTGCCATTGCATCGTCATACCTAACCCACCTTTCTTGAGTATTGGTCCTGGTCCGCCATCGGGCCAGAACGGGTGTCGTGTCTGGTTGTTGCAAGCGGGCCAGACAGCCTGCCTTTCAGAATCGGGAAGCGGGCGGACACCATATCCACCAGAAACTGGCGTCTGATGGCCTTGTTGGTCAGCGCCGGGCTCTGCCACCACCAGCCGTCTGCGTCCATTTGGCGGGCGGCCTCAACAAACCGTTCAATTACGTGGTTGAAGTCCTCATCGGTGAAGCTGTAGCTCATGATCAGCCGACCGGTGCCGGTCCAGCTCAGCTCCAGCCCGGCCTGGCGCAGGTAGAACTGGAACATCCAGTTGTAACGGCTGGGCCGGGTGTAGAGCACCGACAGAATGGAATGGAGGTTGGTGATTCGCAGGGGCAGGCCTTCGCTTTCCAGGCGCTGGTTGAAGCGGGCGACACGCTGGTTCCACAGGGTTTCAGACGTCCGGTACTGCTGCTGGATATGCGCCTGCCGGATGCGGTTCAGGAACACGTTCATCGCCCCCATCACATAGGGGTGGGAATTAAAGGTGCCACGGGCGAAAGACACGTTCACCGGCTGATCGTCCTTGAAGCGCCGCATCAGCCGGTGGGTGCCGGCCAGCACGCCAATAGGCAGGCCGCCGCCCAGAGTTTTGCCATAGGTCACCAGATCCGCCTGAATGCCGTAGAATTCCTGGGCGCCGCGGTAAGCCAGCCGGAAGCCGGTAAACACCTCGTCGAAAATCAGCACAATGCCGCGTTCGGTGCAGACGTCCCGTACCTGGCTCAGCCAGTCGGTGTAGCTTTGCTTGTCGAAAACGTTGTTGCGGTCGCTGGCGACCAGCGCGGTATCGGAAGGTGCATCACTGTTAGGGTGAAACGCCTGCAGCGGGTTGATCAGCACGCAGGCTATGTCCTTGCGGGAGCGCAGAATGTGAAGGGTCTGTTGGCTCTGATCCGCCAGGGTGTAGACGTCCCGGGCCTTGCGGGTGTTGCCGATGCCCGGCTGAACCCCATCCCACCAGCCATGATAGGCGCCGCAGAATCGCACCAGGTGGGTCCTGCCGGTGTGGTAGCGGGCCAGGCGCACCGCCTGCATCACCGCCTCGGTGCCGGACATGTGGAAGGACACCTCATCCAGCCCGGACACTTCGCAGATCATCTCCACGTTTTCCGCAATCAGCGGATGGTAGGCGCCGAGCACCGGCCCCAGGCCCCTGGTATGGGCAATGCCTTCATCCATGCACTGCTTGTAGAAGTCGTAGCCAAATACGTTGACGCCGTAAGAACCGGACAGGTCGTAGCGCCAGTTGCCATCCAGGTCCCGCACCTGGGAGCCCTTGCTTTCATCGGCCATAGAGCCCAGCCGGAAACATTCAGGCAACTGGTCGCTGTAAGGAAAAGGCACCCGGTAGCGGCTGGTAAAACGCACATCGGAAACACTGTCCCGGATGGCCCGCAAGTAGGCCAGTGTCCTGTGGCAATGCTGCTCGGCGTTGTTCTGCAGGGTGCGGATTGCCTTGCGGCGCTGCTGCTGCACCGGTTCCGGCGCGCCATCGCTGGCGAAGAATGCGTTGTCGTCGTAGCTGAAGAAAGGCACCAGACGTGCAACGCGGCGGGACCAGTTGCTGTGACCCCGCAGCGAGGGATGCTTGGCCCTGGAAAGCTGCAGCCTGACTGCAAGCCTGTAGATGCAGTAAAGACCGGCAACCGCGGTGAGGGCGTAAATACTAAAGGTAGACGTCATGGACCCTGTTCCTGCTGGTTTGGTTAAAAACTAGCAAGACAAGGTGAAGTCTTTGTGTCAGTTCAGAGGCAGTTGGATGACAGCGCTCAATGGCACATCCGCCAGTGGGAGACCCTCGGCCCGTTAAGGAGCCTTCAGTAGTTCTACGTCGCCATACCAGGCTTTGGCGCTTTCGCCAGTGTTGTCAGAGTCTGACATGATCGCAACGCCCACCAGTGCTGGCGGTTCGGCACCAAATGCCTTGCGGTAATCCGCCACTATATTCCTCTCTGCGGTCAGCCACTGGCCGGCTTTTTCATTGCTGGATTCCACGGCCAGCATCATGGTGGTGTCGGTGTAGGGGTTCGGAACGATTTCGCCTTTCTCAAGCCGGTTGGCCCAGATGTAATTCAAGGCATTGCCCGGTAGCTCTTCCCCAAACAAAGCCTCGGCGGCTTTTCGTTTTGCCCGCTCGAAAAAACCGGCCTTGTCGGCCTCGAATTCGAAGGCCACATAGATACGGGCCGGGTAGTCATCGCCGTCTTTTGAACGGGCGTCGCCATCCTCGTAAACGGATGACACCTTCCAGCGCCATCGAAGCATCAACTGGTCCCCCGGCTCCACCCGGATTCGTGCGATCAGCCCCGAAGCGCCGCCGTCAGTAGAAGCCATCACCACCTGTTCGCCGTTGTCCTGAACCAGTTGGTATTCGCTGGTGCGATCGATATTGGGAAATTCCAGCGGCTGCCATTCAGGCTCAAGAGTCGATGCCGTGGAGAAAGGTTGGAGGAGCGGTTTTTCATGCTCCTGTGACAACGTTGCCTGCCAGAACAGCGACGACACCAGAAAGGCGACCAGCGCCGATAATCGCAGGCGAACTGTTCTATTGATTAACGTCATACCCGTGTACCTCTGAAAGTTCATTAGAACAGGTTAGCGGGCCTGAGAGCGTCTTGCGATAAAAGCTGCACTCAAAGAGTGCTGACCGTTGATGTCTGAGTCACCGCAGAGCATGTCGGTATTCTGAACGGTCGCGGTTTTTCAGGTAACCGATTCATAAATCGCAATAAATGAACCGTGGCACAGCCTGTGCAACTTTGACATCACTCGTTATAACAAGTGATGCAGGGTTGGATGGAATCTTTAATACTGGTTGTCTGTTTTCTCGGTGCTCTGGTTCAGATCACAACCGGACTGGGCTTCGGCCTGATCGTTGCGCCGCTTTTGCTCGCGTTCTATGAGCCGGTGGATGCCATTCAGATAACCGGTGCGTTGACACTGTTAATCGTGGCGGGTATCGCACCTTTCGTCAGGCGTCGGATCATGCCTTACGAGTTGACTCGCCTGGCCATCGGCACCCTGGGTGGCCTTGTTGTGGGTAGCGCACTGTTGTTGGTGGCATCTATCGATGCCATACGGGTTGCGGCACTGATGGCACTGGCTTATTGCCTGGTCCGCTATGTGACGGTGTTGATACAGGGGGCCAACCCGGCGGAACTTGAGCCGGTGGCCCCCAGGGATGAAAAGGCCAGCCTGTTCTATGGCATGGCATCCGGTGTCATGAGCGCTACCTTGGCCATGCCCGGCCCCCTGGCGCTGGTGTTTCTGCGATCCCGGGGGCTTAATCCTGCCCGGGTCCGCGCCACTGTTTTTGCCCTGATGGTGGGCTCCTACAGTGGCATGCTGGTTATCTCCATCGCCATCAGCGGCCTTTCCGATGCCGTGCTGGCGGGTATCACTCTTTATCTGTTGCCGACGTTGGCGGGTGTGGTGATTGGCCAGCTGGTTTCCGATCGGCTGCCTGATCTTCTCTTCGATGCGATGACAACCCTGCTGATGGTTTCGACCCTGCTTGTGCTGGCAACGAAGATTCTGGAAAGCCATTTATAGGGTGATGAGGATTCGGGATCCCCAGGGAAATAATCAATAGTTTCGAAAAATCCGATCCTTCGCTAACCTTGGGCCTCTCGAGTTGAATGATTCAACGTCACAAGCCGCCCGGAAGGGACATAAGTGAGCCCGGCATGGACAACCTGAACCTTCGCCACCTTTTCTACTTCTGGACTATTGCCCGGGAGGGTTCCATTGTTCGCGCGGCGGAGCATCTGGATCTGACACCCCAGACCTTGAGTGGGCAGCTGGCAACCTTTGAAACCGCCGTGGGCGGTGCGTTGTTTCGTCGGGCCAACCGATCGCTGCAGTTGACGGATTTTGGCCACACGGTGCTAGGTTATGCGGACGAGATGTTCCAGACCGCCCAGGCGCTGTCGGATGTGATCAGCCAGCCGCCGGAAGAGCGCCCGCTCAGTCTGTCCATTGGCATTGCGGCATCCATTCACAAGCTGATTGCCTATCACCTGACCGAGCCGGTGCTGACGCTCAAACGGGAGGTGCGGCTGAGCTGCCGTACCGGTGACCCGGACGAACTTCTGAAACGCCTGGCCCAGAGGGAGCTGGATCTGGTGCTGACCGACCGGCAGCCGGATTCGGCAGAAGCAGGGCGGTTCCGGACTTACCGGTTGGCATCTTCGTCCATGTCGTTGTTTGCGATACCACAGCTGGCCGAGCCCCTGCGGGAAAACTTCCCCCGCAGCCTCAACGGTCAGCCGTTTCTGGCTACATCCCTGAAGGCGCCCTATGTCACCGCGCTGATGAACTGGTTCGCCAGCCAGAATCTGCGGGTGAAGGTTGTGGCAGAGGTGGATGACAGCGCTCTGATCAAGGTGTTCGGGCGCCAGGGAGTGGGCTATTTTGCGGCGCCGACAGCGATACGGGAGGAAGTGTGCCGTCAGTACCAGGTGGAGCATATCGCCCGCATATCGGAGGTGCGCGACACCCTGTATGCCGTCACCCGCTCGGGTAAAAGCCATAACGCGGCTGTGCAAGAGCTGATCAAGGAACGACCCGAGCTGGGGGATAGGCTCGAAAAAACCGATCCATAATTACGAAAAAAATCGATTCTTTATGATATCCGGGTTGGCAAGAATGGTCTCGTGCTTACAAACAGGAGATCGGACCATGAAAACCATCCTCAAATTCAGGCTTGAAAGCGGAAAGGAACCGAATGTCCTGAAGCTGCGAACCGGCTACCGCGTGGTCAGGTGCGAATATGTCGTGCCACAGAAAGCGGTTTTTCTCTGGGTAGAGCAGCCGCTCAAAGTCGATTTGCCAGAGCTTGAGCGTCGTTTCCTGGTGACTTTTTCCGGTGAACCGGTGCCATCAGCCTATCGGTATCTGGACACCGCGCTGGATCCATTCGGGCCTGAGGCTTATCACGTCTACGAAGTTGTTGACGAGCCACGGGAAAAGCCTGGGCAGGCACGGCTCGCCCCTGTGCTAAGCTTATCGGAAAAGAACTCCGATAACTCCGAGACTGTTCATGTTCCGATGTCTGAGCCTGTTCGCCGTTGGCTTGAGTAGAGCTTTATTTGTTTTTCTGGCGCTGTCGCTATCAGCGGCTGCCAGCCAGTTGGGAGAGTCAGCCGGAGTTCTCAATCTCAGGCTGATGGTGTCCGGTGGTGAACAGCGACAGGTCTATCAGGAGCTGATCGACCGTTTCCGAAAAGAGCATCCGGGAATTGCCGTTCGCCACCGGGAGTTTGAGCAGGAAGATTACAAGGCCAATATCGAGGCCTGGTTAAGCCAGCCCGACGGCGCGCCGGACGTCATGTTCTATTTTGCCGGCCATCTGATGGCCGACTTCTATCGCAAAGGACTGGTACGGCCGATTGGCGACCTTTGGCAGTCACAGCAGTGGAACCAGGCGTTTCCGCCTGCCATCAGCGAGATAGTCAGGTACCGGGGCAAGCCCATGGGGCTGCCGATCGCTTATTATCACTGGGGCATCTATTACCGGAAAAGCCTGTTTCAGCGTCTGGGTATAGACCCGCCCGAAACCTGGGATGAACTGCTGGCGGTGGGCGAGGCGCTAAAGGCCGAGGGCATCACGCCATTTGCGCTGGGGTCCGAAGCCAGGTGGCCAGCTGCGGCCTGGTTTGATTACCTGAATCTGCGCACCAATGGCCTCGAGTTTCATCGTGACCTGCTGGCGGGAAAGGCGGCGTTTGATGACGAGCGGGTCCGCCGGGTGTTAAGCCTCTGGGGGGATCTTGTTGACCGGGAGTTTTTCCTGCCCGGGCACAGCCAGATGAGTTGGCGAAGTGCTTTACCCTATCTGTATCAGAATCATGCGGGGATGATGCTGATGGGTGGTTTCGTGGTACCGCAATTCCCGCAGCAGCTGATAGACGATATCGGACTTTTCCCTTTCCCTGTGATCGACCCTGAACGCAGGCTTGCTGAAGAGGCACCCACAGACCTGTTGTTCATTCCCAGCCGGGCCCGCAATGTGACAGAGGCTGAGGCATTTCTGAGATTTGTTGCCCGGCCGGACATACAGGGCTGGTTTAACCGCCGGATGGGAACCATTGCCCCCAACCGCCAGTCGCCGGACCCGGAAGACAGGCTGGTGGCCGAAGGCCAGACCATTCTGAAACGTGCCAGTGGGTACTCCCAGTTCTTTGACCGGGAAATGGTGCGCTCAGTATCCAGCCCTGCCATGGATGCCTTTGTTGATTTTCTCGAACGCGAACTATCGGTTGAAGCCCTGCTTGCCACACTTGCAACCATTCGCCAGAACCCAGAGCAATAGCCTCCTCCTATCCTGACCCTAATAACAATCTATTGGCATTAGGGACTTGAAATCAATAGCTTACGCACCCATTGATACTTTGGTCGTAGAATTTACGCCGTTAATCCAGCCAATAAGGGAGCTAAATCCGATGGGAATCATCAACAGCGAAATCCAGCCGTTCAACGCCACTGCTTTTAAAAATGGCGAATTCGTAGAAATCTCCGAGGCAGACGTCAAAGGCAAGTGGGCCGTTTTCTTTTTCTATCCCGCCGACTTCACATTCGTTTGTCCGACCGAACTGGGCGATGTCGCTGATAAATATGAAGAGCTGCAAAAACTGGGCGTTGAAGTGTTCTCCGTGTCCACCGACACTCATTTCACGCACAAGGCATGGCACAGCAGCTCTGACACGATCGGCAAGATCAACTACTACATGGTCGGCGATCAGACTGGCACCATTACCAACAACTTTGGCGTGATGCGCGAAGGCCAGGGCCTGGCAGACCGGGCAACCTTTTTGATCGATCCGGATGGCGTGATCCAGGCCATGGAAATCACCGCCGAAGGCATTGGCCGTGACGCCGACGACCTGATGCGAAAGGTTAGAGCTGCACAATACGTGCGCAAGCACCCGGGCGAAGTCTGCCCCGCCAAGTGGAAAGAAGGCGAGGCCACACTAACGCCGTCGCTGGACCTTGTCGGCAAGATCTGAGGAGCTTGTCATGTTGGATGCCAGCGTAAAGGAGCAGCTGAAAGCCTACATGGGCAAGCTGCAACAACCGATTGAACTGGTTGCGGCCTATGACGACAGCGACAAGTCCCAGGAGCTGAGACAGCTGCTGGATGAGCTGGAGCCGATGTCGGAAAAAATCAGTCTGCGCACGGAAGAATCGAATGACGTTCGCAGGCCGTCCTTCGCCATCAACCGCGTTGGAAGTGATGAAGCCGGTGTGCGGTTTGCGGGCATTCCCATGGGCCATGAGTTCACGTCGCTGGTGTTGGCGCTGCTTCAGGTAGGTGGCCATCCATCCAAGGAAAGCGAGGAGCTGCAGCAGCAGGTCCGCGATCTGGATGGCGACTTTGAGTTTGAGACCTATTACTCGCTGTCATGCCAGAACTGCCCGGACGTGGTTCAGGCGCTGAACCTAATGAGCGTGCTGAACCCACGCATCAAGCATACCTCCATTGACGGCGCGCTGTTCCAGGACGAAGTGGAACAGCGCGAAGTGATGGCTGTGCCCAGCGTGTACCTGAACGGCGAGCTTTTCGGCCAGGGCCGCATGAGCCTCGGTGAGATCGTCGCGAAAGTGGATACCGGTGCCGAAGCCCGCGAGGCTGAAAAACTCAAGCACAAGGATCCGTTCGAAGTTCTGGTCGTCGGCGGTGGCCCGGCAGGTTCATCGGCTGCGATCTATGCGGCCCGTAAAGGTATTTCCACCGGTATTGTGGCCGAGCGTTTTGGCGGCCAGGTTGCAGACACCATGGGCATCGAGAACCTGATTTCCGTGCCCTACACCGAAGGCCCCAAGCTGGTTGCAGCCATGGAACAGCACGTCAAGGAATACGACGTGGACATCATGAACCTGCAGCGGGCGGAAAAGCTGATTCCTTCCGCAAGTCGCGGTGGTCTGCATGAAGTGCATCTGGCCAACGGTGCCTCGCTGAAATCCCGTACCCTGGTGCTGTCTACTGGTGCCCGCTGGCGCCATATCGGTGTACCCGGTGAAGAGGAATACCGGAACAAAGGTGTGGCCTATTGTCCCCATTGCGACGGCCCGCTGTTCAAAGGCAAGCGTGTAGCGGTCATTGGCGGTGGTAACTCCGGCGTGGAAGCCGCGATTGATCTGGCCGGTATTGTCGGCCACGTCACCCTGCTGGAGTTCGCCGACGAACTGAAGGCGGATGACGTGCTTCAGAAAAAGCTGCGCAGCCTGAAGAACGTGGAAATTCTGACCTCAGCCCAGACCACGGAAATCTTCGGTGAGAACGGTAAAGTCAGCGGCCTGAAATACAGGGACCGCCAGAGTGACGAGGTGCACGATGTCTCCCTGGAAGGTGTGTTCATCCAGATCGGCCTGATCCCGAATACCGAATGGCTGAAAGGCTCCATCGAGCTGAGCCAGCACGGCGAGATCATTGTTGATGACCGTGGTGAAACGTCTATTCCGGGTGTGTTTGCTGCCGGGGATGCCACCACCGTGCCTTACAAGCAGATCGTGATCTCCATGGGTGACGGCTCGAAAGCCGCCCTGAGCGCGTTCGACTTCCTGATCCGTAACCCGGAAGCTTTTTAATCCGTTACTGGATCGCGGAATAGAGACAAACACGGTTTCGGCCTGCGGCTTTCGCTGCGTAGAGCGCTTTGTCGGCACGGCCCAGCAGAGTATCAAGGTCGTCTGAACTTTCTGGAATCAGGGTTGAGACGCCGACACTGACGCTGAGCCCGAGGCTCCCCCGTTCCAGGGGCAGGGGCGATTCATGAATGCCTGTGCGCAGTCGCTCCGCCACTTCGGCGGCCTCTTCTTCCGTGGTGTTTTCCAGGAGTATGGCGAACTCTTCACCACCGAGGCGGGCAAGAATATCGATGTCTCTGATGGCCTGCCGGGCAAGTGCACTCAGGTGCACCAGAGCCTTGTCGCCCACGGCGTGGCCATAGGTGTCGTTTACCTTTTTGAACAGGTCGACGTCGAACATGATGGTGGTAACGGGTCTGCCTGAACGCACCGCTTTTTTCAGTGCGGTTTTTCCCAGCTCAAACAGGTATCGCCGGTTATCGAGGCCTGTCAGGACGTCTGTGCGCGCGGTTTCCTCAAGTTTCCGGTTGGCCTTCTCAAGGGCCAGGGTGCGATCGGCCACCCGTCTTTCCAGATTCATATTCAGTTCGTTCGTTTCGCGCGTTTTATCTGCCAGGCGTTGAATCAGATCCCGCAGAACCGTGGAAAGGACCTTTACCTCCTCATAATCGTCCCGCATTCTGATGAGCGTGTCGGGATTGTTGGGGTCGAGATTACGGGCCTCACGGGCCATCTGAAGCAGGGGCTGGGTCGTGCGTCTTGCGGTCGAAGACGCAAGCAGTATCAGCAGCATTGCCATCAATGCGCCGACACCCAGTATGGTGTTGCGAAGATCCTGTGCGGGCATGAAGGCCTCGTCGGCCTGTTTTCTGACCAATACCTGCCAGTTGAAACCTGCGTATTCTGCGCGGTCCCGAAGCTGGCTGTAACCGACCAGATACTCTTCGGTGGCACCGCTACCCTCGAATGCCATGGATGTCGTGAGGTGGCCGGACTGGTTCGACCGGGTCGCTTCCAGCAACTGGTCGTTGAGCGGTTTACCCACGCTGCCCTCAGGGCCGATGAGAACTTTGCCATCCTCGTTTGCCACAATCAGTTCCGATTTCAGTCGTTCCTGAAGCGGCGCCAGCAGAGATTCGCCGATATTTTCAACCCAGTGCAGATACAGGTGCGCGCCCAGAACACCCATAAGTTCGCCGTCTGCTGACTTCAGCGGAACGGCTATATCCACAAACCGGAGGGGTAGCGGCGAGTCGTTTTCCAGCTTGTCCGCCAGCAATGCGGCTTCGTGGGCGTCCCCAAGGAAAGGGCCTTCCCTGGCGGACTGAAACCAGGGTCGGTGGCCGACATTCATGCCCTGTAGCAGGCCCCCGGTACTGGCGATGACAGTACCATCTGGCTGTACCAGGCCAATCCAGGCATAACTCGGAAAATTCCTGGCCAGTGTGTCAAGCAGTGCCGAAATGTCCGGGGTCTGTTGCCGTTCCAGACGCTGCTTTGAAATAGCGGCGGCAACCATCAGATCGCTGTAGCGTTCATGAAGATCCAGTTCGACCTTGTCCCTGAGCTGGATAGCCACTTCCTCGAGGTTCTGGCCAGTGGATTTGCGTACAGCGTTGACCGCCAGGTCGCTGGCCAGCCAGGTGCCTATGCTGGTTGCAACCAGAATAATGATCCCGAAAAACAGGATCAGGCGGACTTTTAACGTGTTGAGCGTTCTGATAGTGAGAGTCCAGATACAGGTTGGTATATTGAGCGGCTACCATTCTATCAATGGAAATCCCTGGTCGATAATCGTCAGTATAGAAATAAAATTCACAACAAGGACTCACTATGAAAATTGCCGTGTTCTGTGGCTCCAGCCCGGGCAACAAGCCGTATTTCATCGAGGCAGCCGAGCACTTTGGCCAGACCATGACCCGCCTGGGTCACGATCTCGTTTTCGGGGGTGGCAATGTGGGATTGATGGGTTGTGTAGCCGATGCCGTGCTGGCCAGTGGTGGAAAGGCTTATGGTGTAATTCCGGAATCCCTGCGGGATAGGGAGCTGGCGCACCAGGGGCTGACCCGGCTGGACGTGGTTAAATCCATGCATGAGCGTAAGGCGCGAATGGCCGACCTGGCAGACGCCTTCGTAGCCCTGCCCGGCGGCCCCGGCACCATGGACGAAATATTCGAGGCCTGGACCTGGGGCCAGCTCGGCTATCACCATAAACCCTGTGCGCTTTATAACGTCAACGGCTATTACGACGAGTTGTTGTCCCTTATCGGCAAGATGTTCTCTTCCGGCTTCCTGAAGCAGGAATACGCCGATATGGTGATTGTGGAACAGGAGCCGGAAGCGCTGATAGCCCGCCTTGAAAACTATCAGCCGCCGATACAGAAATGGCATTGAACTTCGAAAACCAGCTCCAATAGAATGTAGCCTTGCCATCCAGACACGTAAGGCCCTCCCAATGCGCTCCCCCCGATTCTCGCTGGTCACCGTTTTTCTGGTAGTCCAGCTGTCCCTGACGGCGTCCTTCTCTCACGGCGATGAAGTGCTCCGATCCCGCTTTGAGGCCGCCCATCAGGGTTTCTCCATCGAATTCGGGGAAACCCCATTGCTGATGCTGGAACAGCTGACCGGTTTTTATGGCGCACGCAACTTCGAATTAATCTGGGTCACCCGGGATGGCCGGGTACGCCCGGCCGCACAGACATTACTGGATGCCATTGAAGATGCTGAGAATCACGGCCTGACCCCGGATGATTACCATCTGACCGCAATCAGAAAGCACCTGGAAAACCTGCCTGAAAACGATGCCGATGCTCTGGTGCTGCGGGATCTGGACATGTTGCTCTCTGACGCACTGCTGCTTCTGGCCACTCATCTGCAGCGGGGAAGAACCGACCCGCGGGTTATTGATCCGCAATGGAATGGCACACCCCTGCAACCTGAATGGTTACTGCAGAGCACCGCGGGTCTGGCCAGTCCGCTAACTCCGGAAAGTCTTTCCGGCTTTCTGGCAGATCGATTACCCCGGGATACCGGGTATACCCGGCTGCAGGCTGCCCGCCAGAAACTGGTGAATCTTGAACAGACCGGAAACTGGACCACCATTGAAAATGGCCCACTGCTGCGCCCCGGTGGCCAGGATAAACGCTTGCCGGCGGTTCGTCAGCGCCTGATCCAATTGGGCGACCTGGCGGAAAACGACGACGCGCTTGCTGGCGACGCTTATAACCCTGATGTGTCGGCGGCTGTGATGGCGTTTCAGAAGCGTCATGGTCTGGCGGCAGACGGCGTCATCGGACCTCAGACCGTCACCGCACTTAATACGTCTCCCGAGGAACGTATTGATCGGATCGACGTGAACCTCGAGCGTTGGCGCTGGTTGCCAAGGGACCTGGGGCAACGTTACGTAATGGTCAACATCGCTGGGTTTGAACTGCGGCTGGTGGACCAGGGACAGCCCGCCCTGATCAAAGCTGTCGTCGTGGGCCGCGATTACCGGCGTACCCCGGTATTCAGTGACCGTATACGATATCTGGTGATTAACCCGGATTGGGTTGTGCCCCCCAAGCTGGCGGTTGAGGACAAGCTGCCGGAAATCCGCCGTGACCCCAACTATCTGCAACGCCTGGGTTATCGCATATACGATGGCTGGGGAGCCAACCGACAGGTCATCGATCCCGCCAGCGTGGACTGGCAAAAGGTTTCACCGCAAAACTTTCCCTATCGCCTGGTGCAGGAACCCGGCCCGCTGAACGCGTTGGGGCAGGTGAAATTCATGTTTCCCAATCAATACAATGTTTACCTGCATGACACCCCCAGTCGGGACCTGTTTCGCCAGCCGGAGCGTGCCTTCAGCTCCGGCTGCGTCAGGGTACAGGACCCGATGGAACTGGCGGCGCTGCTGCTGGAGCAGGAAGGCTGGACGCCCCAGCAACTGGATGACAGCCTTGCAGCTGGCGGCACCCGGACCGTCAACCTGAAACAACCGGTACCTGTGCACATCCAATATTGGACCGCCTGGGTGGATGACAATAACCTGGCGCAGTTCCGCAAAGACATCTATCAGCGGGATGAACCTATTCGTCGGGCTCTGCGGGAGTCACAACCGTTATGACGCGGGGCTGTCAGATTTACCCTGTAAGACTTACTTTGCTGAGTCTGACGTTGGTATGGGTTCTGATTCTGGTGGGCCTGGGTACGCCACCAGCTGCATGGGCCGATAGTGTGTTTGATCCCGGCCGGCTGAGTTTTTCCGTGACCGTGAACGACCGGCTAACGCCCTATCACACCATGCTTGCGAGTGTGATGCCAGGCAAAACCCTGGACATTCAGCTGACCGGAACGCATTTGCGGGAGGCGTTCAGCGTTAGTGCCCCTGGGGGCCAGTTTAGCGAGAAGGGGCGCGGGGGCTGGCGCTGGCATGCTCCAGACAACCCTGGCTACTATCCACTCCAGATCACCCGCAGGGAAAGTAATGAAACCTTATCGTTACGGGTGTTTGTACTGGTACCCGCCACGCAGGTTCGTGACGGTCGACTGAATGGTTACCGCATCGGCCACTATCCGGAAAAACCGTTTCGGGGTCTGGCCGCCTATGCTGCGCCGACAGGGTTTATAGAGGTTACTGAGGAAAACGTAAGAACCCAGGTTTCGCCCCATTTTCGCCTTGGGCAGTTCCTGAGCAAACAGCAGTCTGGCTACCCCAAGTACCTGTTGCTGAGTCCGCGGCTGCTGACCAAGCTTGAGCTATTGCTGGAAGATGTCAATGCTGCAGGCATACGGACCAACGGGTTCGTCATCATGAGTGGCTTTCGCACACCCTTCTATAATCGCCTGATCGGCAGTTCTACGAACAGCCGCCACATGTTTGGTGGAGCCGCCGATATTTATATTGATGACGGCCAACCGCGAGGCATGATGGATGATTTGAACAACGATGGTGCCAGCGATCGCAAAGATGCCGCCATTTTGTATGATCTTGCAGAAGATCTACCGCTTCGTCACGGCCTGCCAGAACTGATCGGGGGGCTGGGTGAATACGACGCCCGCCTGCCAGTGAGGGGGCCATTCATTCATGTCGATGTCCGGAGGCTGCGTGCCCGCTGGGGGCGTTCTCCCGACTGAATCAGGCTTTCGCGAGGTATTTTATGGCGGCAGCGGCGGCGCAAGTGCGGTTTTCCACATTCATTTTCCGGAACACCTGCTCCAGATGCTTGTTCACCGTGCGCGGACTCATGTCCAGAATCTGGCCGATTTCCCGGTTGGTTTTACCGTTGGCGATCCATAGCAACACGTCGGATTCGCGCCCGGTCAGGCTGAATCGATCCCGAAGGGCGGCCGTGGCGGTGCCCGACTGCTGAACTTCGTGAAGCCTCAGCAGGTATTCCCGGTTATCCACCAGGGTTAGAAATTCCACAGAGTGGGGCCCGGCCAGAAAGTCGAGGGTCAAGCTGTGGCCGTTTTCCGGATTGTGTGCCAGCCATTCCTTCAGGCTCCTGCCTAGTTGCTGCTGGTGACTGGTGTCGCCGTCGGTGAGACGGTGATGCACCTGGGGCGTGGCCCAGAGAATGTCGCCATTGCGGTCCACCGCAAACAGATTCTGCCCGGCGGTGTCCAGGGCCTGGCGAGCGCTGCGGGCCATGCGGGCGTTGGTCAGGTGGACCTGCATACGTGCCAGAACTTCGGCGGTATTGATGGGTTTGGTGACGTAATCCACGCCGCCGGAATTCAGGCCCATCACCACGTGTTCCGTGTCGCTCAGGCCGGTCATGAAGATGATGGGTGTGTCGATAAATTCCGGGTTCTGCTTCAGTTGCCGACAGGTCTCGAAGCCGTCCATGTTGGGCATGATGGCATCCATCAGCACGATGTCCGGAGTGATATTCCTGCTTATGGTCAGGGCCTGGTTGCCTTCCAGCGCTACCAGTACCGTCATACCGGCGGTTTCCAGGGCGTCGCTGATCATGCGGATGGAGTCGATGGCGTCGTCCACCACCATCACCACGGTTTTCTGGGGTTTAAGGGAGTCAGGTGCGTTCATAGTCGGTCACCTTGAGTGCATCTATAATTTTCTCGAATTGGAAATCGTTGGTCAGTCGAATCATTTCCCTCACGAACAGGGGTTCGGCGTCGCCCCGGTGTTCCATCCCGTGCAGTGCTTCCAGCAGTCCCTTGCGGTGGCCAATCGTAGCCAGTCCGACCAGCGCGGCCCGATGCTGTTCGGTGGGCATCACCATGGAATCAGCGGCAGGGCCGGGAACGCTCGCCAGCGGCTCTGCGCTTTTTTCGAAACGCCAGTCCAGGGAAATCAGGCGGGCGATGTGGTCCAGCAACTGGTTTTGACGCACGGGTTTAATCACATAACCGTTGTGCTGCGCCGGGTCAGGACGGTCCCGGCCCTCGCTGGCGTCGGCAGAGACCATCACCACCGGCACCAGGTGATTGTTGTTGCGCAGCTGCTCCAGAATTTCCCAGCCGCTGTAGCCGGGCATGGATACGTCCAGCAGAATCAGGTCAGGCCGTTCCTTTGCCACAGCTTCCACTACCGCCAGCGAGTTACCGATATCGATGATTTCAAACCCCAGGGGCGCAAGCATGGCGCGGATCAGCTGGCGGTGGGCGGCCTCATCGTCGACAACCAGAATTTTCTGCCGTGGGCCTTTGTAGCCATAAATCCGGCGGGCCGGTGAGGTCATGGACTCGGGCCGTGGGGTATGCAGGCTGGATAGCATCAGGCTGACCTTGAAGGTGCTGCCTTTGCCGGTTTCGCTTTCAACGGACAGGTCGCCGCCCATGATTTCCGTTAGCAGGTGAGTGATGGTCAGGCCCAGGCCCGTGCCGGCCTGGCTCTGCCCCGGGGTACGGATTCGCTCGAAGGGGCGGAATATGCGTTCGATGTTTTCTTCAGCAATGCCTTCGCCGGTATCGCTGACGATGAATTCTGCGACCTGGCTGCGGTATTTCAGGGTCAGTGAAACGCCGCCGGTGTCGGTGTACTTGATGGCGTTAGACAGCAGGTTGATCAGAATCTGGCGCAGGCGTTTTTCGTCTGTGGTCACCATTTCCGGCAGCCTGCCAACGCAGTGGTACTCGAAAGCCAGTCCTTTTTCCTCGGCCTGCAGCCGGAACATGTGAACCAGCTGTTCCATCAGCAGGTCGATGCGTACCGCGTCCCGGTGCAGGTCCAGGCGGCCAGCTTCGATTTTGGAAATATCCAGCAGCCCCTCAATCAGGTCCGCCAGGTATTCGCCGCTGCGGCGGATGACGCCCAGCGCTTCCTTGCGATTGGCCGGGATTGAGGCATCGTTCTCCATCAGCTGGGCATAACCCAGGATGGCATTCAGCGGTGAGCGGAGTTCGTGACTGATTCCGGTCAGATAGCGGCTTTTCGCGCCATTTGCGGCTTCTGCGTGCTCTTTTGCCTTCTGCAGGGCCTGGTCAGTGCGCTCGTGGGCGACGATTTCTTCGGTCAGCAATCGGGTCTGCCGCTGGGATTCCTCTTCCGCCACCATGCGGCTCTCGTGGGCCAGCACGAACAGCCAGCAGATGATGCCGGTGACGATGATCAGCACGAAGAATACTTTCCACAGGGTAATGGACAGCACCGCAGCTTCAGCGTCTGAGGCCACCAGTGTCTGTTCGTGGACCAGCCAAAGCAGCAACCCGGATACCCCGATGATCAGCAGTAACAGCACCAGGAAATGCCCTATTCGCGAGTGCAGATAGCCGAAGGCCGCCTCCGGGATAAACAGTCCGAAGAACTTGCGCATCTGTTCCTTGTAGCCTGCGCCGGGTTTGCAGAAATCCCCGCAGCGGGCGTCCAGGGAACAGCACAGGGAGCAGATATTACCCGCGTAGGCCGGGCAACCGGTCACGTCCTCCGGCTCGAACTCGTGTTCGCAGATGCAGCAGGCGACTAGTTGATGATCGGTGGCAATGGGCACGAAAGGCCGGGCCATGTAATAGCGGCCACCGGTCTCCCAGGCAATCAGCGGGGCGATGATCAGTGCAGCGCCCAGGGTGATGAAATGGGACAGGGCTGCCGCCACTTCCCCCAGCACGCCGCCATGGCTGACCATGCCGATAATGGAGGCCAGAATCATGGCGCCGACGCCCACCGGGTTGATGTCGTAAAGGTGGGCACGTTTGAACTCGATATGCTTGGGGCTAAAACCCAAAGGCTTGTTGATAACAAGATCCGCCACCAGAGCGCCTACCCAGGCAACCGCGACAATCCCGTAAAAACTCAGGGTTTCTTCGAGGGCGTGATACACCCCCAGTTCCATCACCAGCAGCGCAATGGCTACGTTGAACACCAGCCAGACCACCCGGCCCGGGTGGCTATGGGTCAGGCGTGAGAAAAAGTTCGACCAGGCAATGGAACCGGCGTAGGCGTTGGTGACGTTAATCTTTACCTGGCAAAGAATGACGAAAATGCCGGCGATGGCCAATGCCGCTTCCGGCGAGCTGGTCATGTAGCCAAAGGCCACCATGTACATTCGCGTAGGGTCTGAGGCATCCACCGCAGAGATACCCTGATTCAGCGCCAGTACCGCCAGGAAGGAGCCAGCCAGAATCTTGATGGCGCCGATCACAATCCAGCCCGGCCCGCCGGCCATCACCGCTGTCCACCATCGCAATTTCTGGCCTTTTTGGGGCTCTGGAATAAATCTTAGAAAGTCGGCCTGTTCACCAATCTGCGCCATCAGCGAAAACAGTACTGCTGCCGCTGCCCCGAAAAATAGCAGATTGAATTCTCCGCCCTGATTTGGGGCAGTGCCTTCGAACTGGGTCCAGTCGGAGACGGCGCTGGCGTCCTGATAAAGAATGAACACGAAAGGCAGCAGCTGCAGCAGTATCCAGGCGGGTTGGGTCCACAGCTGGAACCTACTGATCGCGGTAATGCCGTGGGTCACCAGCGGAATTATCACCACCGAACAGATCAGGTAGCCGATCACCAGGGGTATGCCAAACAGCAGTTCCAGCGCCATGGCCATGATGGCGGCTTCAATGGCGAAAAAAATAAAGGTGAAGGAGGCGTAGATCAGCGAGGTGATGGTAGAGCCTATATACCCGAAGCCTGCGCCTCGGGTTAACAGATCAATATCAACGCCATAGCGGGCGGCGTAGTAACTGATCGGAATGGCGGTGAGGAAGATGATCAGTGCCACGGCGCATATGGCCGTGACCGCGTTGTTGAACCCGTAATGAATGGTGATGGCCCCGCCGATGGCTTCCAGCGCCAGAAATGAAATCGCACCCAGGGCAGTATTGGTGACACGGCCCGCGGACCAGCGCCGGGCGCTCTTGGCGGTAAAGCGCAGGGCATAGTCTTCCAGGGTCTGGTTGGCGACCCATTGGTTGTAGTTCCGCCGGACGCGGAAAATGCTTTGCCGGGCACTCATGCTGTGGCCTTTACATGGGGGAGTTACCTGGAGGTATCAAAAGCTGTGCCATCGCGCACATCTGAGTTTTATCGCGACGGTTCATTTCAGGCCATGCGTTAAATGACGTAGGCCGCTGGTGCGTTTGCCGAATGGGCGAATGCCGGCCCCGCGCAGAGAATGTTTATCGACGGCGCTTCCCGACATGGGTCGGCAATGCGTCTGGCAGATACATCCTGAGCGAGGACATACCATGACAATGCACAAGCAATCGACGACAGGAGGCGCCACCGGACGGTGGGGGCTCGGAAAGCTCAAGCTGCTGGCGGCTTCAATGGTACTGGCGGCGACCGCCAATGCTGCTGCGCCCCCAACGGCGGAAGTGAACACCACCGGCCTGGCGGTCACTGATGACACGGTGAACGTGGGCATTCTGCACTCGGTCACCGGCACTATGGCGATCAGTGAGGAAGGGTCGGTTCAGGCGGAAATCCTCGCCATTGAGCAGATCAACGCAATGGGCGGCGTGCTTGGCCGCCAGATTGAGTACATTCAGGAAGACGGCGCCAGTGACTGGCCGACCTTTGCCGACCGTTCCCGTAAGCTGCTGCGCCAGGACAACGTCGCTGCCGTCTTCGGTTGCTGGACCTCGGCGTCCCGAAAAGCCGTGCTGCCGATCTTCGAGCAGTACAACGGCATGCTCTATTACCCGACCTTCTATGAGGGGCTCGAGCAGTCACCCAACGTGATCTACACCGGCCAGGAAGCCACACAGCAGATTCTCGCGGGCCTGAACTGGGTCAAGGAAGAGAAGGGTGCTGAAACCTTCTACCTGCTGGGTTCTGACTACATCTGGCCACGGACATCCAACAAGATCGCCCGCAAGCACATAGAAGACGTGCTGGGCCTGGAAGTGGTGGGTGAAGACTATTTCCCTCTGGGTCACACCCAGTTCAACTCCGCCATTAATCGTATCCGCCTGAAGAAGCCGGACGTCATCTACGCAATCATCGTGGGTGGTTCCAACGTGGCCTTCTACAAGCAGCTGGAAGCTGCCGGTATCGACCTGACTGACGGCAAGACCACCTTGCTGACCATCTCCGTCACCGAGGATGAGATTCTGGGTATTGGCGGCCGCAACATCGAGGGCGCCTACGCCGCGATGAAATACTTCCAGAGCCTGGACAACCCGAACAACGAAGCCTTTGTGAAAGCGTTCAAAGAGCGCTGGGGCGAAGATTCCGTGATCGGTGACGTCACGCAGGCTGCCTACCTTGGCCCCTGGCTGTGGAAAGCTGCCGTCGAGAAGGCCGGTTCATTTGACATCGACAAGGTTCGTGAAGCGTCCCCCGGCATCGAGCTGACCACGGCACCTGAAGGCTACGTGCGCATCCACGAGAACCATCACCTCTGGTCCAAAACCCGCGTTGGCCGCGCCATGGCCAATGGCCAATACGAAGTGGTTTTTGAGACCGACGAGCTGATGGAGCCGGACCCTTTCCCCGAAGGTTACCAGTAAGCACCCTCGCAGAATCGACGCATTCTGAGAGCCTCGTCCCCGGGATTCCCGGGGGCGGACACTGGACGGATTCAAGCGCCTGAAAGGCCGGAGGTACGACCATGTTTTCTGACTATACCGCCACGGAGTTGGGCTCGATCTTTGCGATGCAAGGTTTCGCCGGCCTGATTCTCTTCGCAGTTTTCCTTCTGATGGCACTCGGTCTGGCGATTATTTTCGGTCAGATGGGTGTGATCAACATGGCGCACGGGGAGTTCATGATCCTGGGGGCTTACATGACTTACCTGACATCGAATCTGTTCGCGGAATATCTGCCCGGACTGTTCGATGCCTACTTCTTTGTGGCGATTGTGGTTGCCTTCCTTGCCTCGGCTGCCCTCGGGGCATTCGTGGAATGGGCCATGATCCGCCGTCTTTACCATCGCCCGCTGGACACCCTGCTGGCGACCTGGGGCCTGAGCCTGCTGATGCAGCAGAGCTATCGTTCCATCTTTGGCGCCCGCGAAGTGGGCGTGCGTATTCCCGACTGGATGGCGGGATCCTTCCCGGTGACCGACATCGTCGAGCTGCCCATCAACGGTCTGATCGTCATGATTATTGCCATCAGCGTGACCTTCGGTGTCTACCTGCTGATGTTCAAATCAAGCTGGGGCCGCCGCGTACGCGCCGTGGTACAGAACCGGCCGATGGCCGGAGCCGTGGGCATCAATACCGTCAAGGTAGACCGCATGACCTTTGCCCTGGGTTGCGGCATCGCCGGCATCGCCGGTAGCGCTTTCACCATGATCGGCTCCACCGGCCCTTCGGCGGGGCAACAGTACATCGTGGACACCTTCCTTGTGGTGGTCTTCGGCGGCGCCGCCAGCTTGCTGGGCACTGTGGCCTCGGCCTTCAGTATCTCCCAGGCGCAGTCGACCATGGAGTTCTTCCTCGGCGGTTCCATGGCCAAGGTCCTGACCCTGATGACGGTGGTGATCATTCTGATGGTCCGCCCGCAGGGACTCTTCACCCTGAAAGTGCGCAAGTAGGAGGCCTGTCATGAGCAACTTCAGTCTTAAAAACATGATGACCCGGCAGGACGTACTGGGCTTTCTGGTGCTGGCGATACTGCTGCTGGTGATCATGCCACTGTCGATGGACATTATTCGCCTGACCCAGTTTGGCAAGTACCTGAGTTTCGCCTTTGTGGCGGTAGGTCTGGTGCTGTGCTGGGGCTACGGCGGCATCCTGAGCCTTGGCCAGGGAGTGTTCTATGGTCTGGGGGGCTACGCCCTGGCCATGTTCCTGAAGCTGGAAGCCTCGTCACCCGAGAACACGGCCATCCAGAGTACACCGGGTATTCCGGATTTCATGGACTGGAACCGTATTACCGAACTGCCCTGGTTCTGGGAACCGTTCAACAGCTTCACTTTCAGTGTGCTGGCCATTCTGATCGTGCCGACCATCTTCGCCTATTTCATCGGTTTTGCGATGTTCAAGCGAAGAGTGGGAGGCGTCTACTTTGCCATCATCACCCAGGCTATCTCCGCCATTCTGACCATCCTGATTATTGGTCAGCAGGGCTACACCGGTGGCGTTAACGGTATCACCGACCTGCGCACGCTGTTGGGCTGGAACATCCGCTCCGACTACGCCAGCTACGTGTTCTATTTCGTCTGCGTGGCGCTGCTCTTCGTGTGTCTGTTCATTGCCCAGTTCATCACCAAGAGCAAGCTCGGCCGCATCCTGGTGGCCATGCGTGGCCAGGAAGACCGGGTGCGGTTCAGCGGCTATGACGTGGCGAACTTCAAGATCTTTGTATTCTGCGTGGGTGCGGCATTTGCCGCTGTCGGTGGCGCCATGTTCACCCTGCAGGAGAAGTTCATGTCCCCAAGCTTCGTCGGCATCGTGCCTTCCATCGAGATGGTGATCTTCTGCGCCGTGGGTGGCCGGTTGTCGATTCTGGGTGCGGTCTATGGCGCCATCGTGGTGAACGTTGCCAAGACCTATTTCGGCGAAAGCTTTCCGGAGCTGTGGCTGTTCGCCATGGGTGCGCTGTTCATCGGCGTCGTGCTGGCGTTCCCGGACGGCCTGGCGGGTGTATACCAGAAATACTGCGCGCCCACGGTGGACCGTTTCCTCGACAAGGCCCCGGTGTTCAAACGGTATTCCGGCGATTCCAGTTATTCGCCGTCTGAACCCGCTAAGGCGTCCTGAGCGAGATCAAGCCAAATAAGGAGAGCTTCATGAACGCAGTCGCTGCAAAAGCAACCAACACGGATTTTGTACTGGCGGTGGAAGGTCTGACGGTCTCGTTCGACGGCTTCAAAGCGGTGGACGACCTGAGCTTCTACGTCGATGAAAAGGAAATCCGGGTCATTATCGGCCCCAACGGCGCCGGCAAAACCACGGTGCTGGACCTGATCTGCGGCCGCACCAAGGCCACCTCCGGGTCGGTGAAGTTCCGCAACAAAGAGCTGACCACCCTTAAGGAACACGAGATTGTGAAAGCGGGGGTGGGGCGCAAGTTCCAGAACCCTTCTATTTACGAAGACCTGACCGTGTTCGAGAACCTGGAGCTTTGCTATCCGAGAGGCCGCAACGTGTTCGGCGCCCTGTTCTTCAAGCGGGACGCCAAGGTGATCAGCAAGGTCCGCGAGGTGGCGGAAATGATCAACCTTAAAGACGAACTGGAATCCCAGGCCGATCTGCTGTCCCACGGCCAGAAACAGTGGCTGGAGATCGGCATGCTGCTGATTCAGGACCCTGATCTGTTGATGCTGGACGAGCCGGTCGCGGGCATGTCCGTGACCGAGCGCAAACAGACAGCAGAACTGCTGCGGCGCATCACCAATGACCGGTCGGTAATCGTGATCGAGCACGACATGCAGTTTGTGGCGGAAATCGCCGACCACGTCACGGTGATGCACCAGGGCAAGATCCTGGCCGAGGGCAGCGCCGAGAAGGTCAAACAGGACCCGAAAGTCATCGAAGTCTACCTGGGCCACTGACGGGCAAAAGACGAGGAAGTCATCATGTTGAATGTGTCCGATTATCACGTGAAATATGGCCAGAGCGAAATTCTGCGAGGCCTGAACTTTAACGTACAGCCGAATGAAATCGTCGCCATTGTCGGACGGAACGGCATGGGTAAAACCACCCTGATGAAATCGCTGATGGGGGTAATTCCCAGTGCCTCCGGCAAGGTTACCCTTGAAGGTAAAGAGCTGGCCGAACTCAAGAGTTACCAGCGGGTGGAGAACGGCTTCGGGTTTGTGCCCCAGGGACGAATGATCTTTCCCACCATGACGGTGAAGGAAAACATTGAAACCGGACTGACCACCACCAAACGCACTGAAGTGCCACGGGACCTGTACGACATGTTCCCGGTGTTGCTGGAAATGCGTCACCGCCGCGGTGGCAACCTGTCTGGCGGCCAGCAACAGCAGCTGGCGATCGCGAGGGCCCTGGCCAGTGATCCAAAGGTGCTGCTTCTGGACGAACCTACCGAGGGCATCCAGCCCTCCATCATCAAAGAAATTGCCACAACCCTGAAAGAGATACGCGACCAGCGCGGGCTGTCGATTGTTGTGTCGGAACAGGTGTTGAGTTTCGCCCTGGACATCGCCGATCGGATTCTGGTGATCGAAAAGGGCGAGATTGTGCACGAAGAACGTCGAGAAGACGTGGACGAAGCCAAGGTGGCGTCTTACCTGGCGGTCTGAGGCATTGCCCTGCGCTGAAGACCTACGTCATTTGACGCAGACAGGCGGGGCGATTGCCGTATTCATGGCCTGAGGGCCGAAACGGATACTGAAGCGACAAAAACACAGCAGCATCAAACTACGTAAAGACAAGGAGAGGCCCCATGGCTGAAACCATCATCAAGATCGACCTGAACAAGTCCGCTTACGAAAACGCGTCTATTCATAACCGCTGGCATCCGGATATCCCGATGGTGGCCATGGTCAAGCCGGGCGACGATTTTATTGTGGAGTGCTACGACTGGACCGGCGGTCAGATCAAGAACGACGACAATGCCGATGACGTCCGCGACGTAGACCTGAGCCAGGTGCATTTCCTGTCTGGCCCGATTGGTGTTGAGGGCGCCGAGCCCGGCGACCTGCTGGAGGTGGACATTCTGGACATCGGTGCGTTCGAGGAAAGCCAGTGGGGCTTCAACGGCTTCTTCTCAAAGAAGAACGGCGGCGGCTTCCTGACCGAGCATTTCCCGGAAGCGCAGAAGAGTATCTGGGACTTCAACGGTATGTTCACCAAATCCCGTCACATACCGAACGTTGAATTTGCGGGTCTGATTCACCCGGGACTGATCGGCTGCCTGCCGTCCAAAGACCTGCTGGAAACCTGGAACAAGCGGGAAGCCGGCCTGGTGGCCACCGACCCGGAGCGGGTGCCGGAGCTGGCCACGCTGCCCAACGGTGACACGGCCCACATGGGCAAGATGACCGGCGATGCGGCCAAGGCAGCCGGCGCTGAAGCAGCCCGTACCGTGCCCCCTCGGGAGCACGGTGGTAACTGCGACATCAAGGACCTTTCGCGCGGCTCCAAGGTGTACTTCCCGGTTTACGTGGACGGCGCAGGACTTTCAGTGGGCGACCTTCACTTCAGCCAGGGCGACGGCGAAATCACTTTCTGTGGTGCCATCGAAATGGCTGGGTGGATTCACCTGCGTGTGAACCTAGTGAAAGACGGAATGAAGAAGTACGGCATCAAGAACCCGATCTTCAAGCCCAGCCCGATCAAACCACGTTACGACGACTACGTGATTTTCGAGGGCATTTCGGTAGACGAGCAGGGTGGCCAGCATTATCTGGACGTTCACGTTGCCTACCGTCAGGCCTGCCTTAACGCCATCGAATACATGACCAAATTCGGCTACACCAAAGCCCAGGCCTACGCCATACTCGGCTGCGCGCCGGTGGAAGGCCACATCAGTGGTGTGGTGGATATTCCGAATGCCTGCGCCACCCTCTGGCTGCCGACGGACATCTTCGACTTCGACATTAACCCATCCGCCGATGGCCCGAAGAAGATGACCAGTGGTGGAATGGACGTACCCCTGTCGAAAGATAAGGAGTAAGCATCATGCCCGTGTATGACTACAAATGCCGTGAACACGGCCTGTTCAATACGCTGGCCACCATGGCAGACAGCGCCAAGCCTGCACCGTGCCCGACCTGTAAGGCGCTGGCGCCGAGGGTGGTCGTGCTGCCCCCGGAAATTGCCGCCATGGACCCGGCAAAGCGATTGGCCCAGGATCGCAACGAGAAATCCCGGCATGAACCGGTGTTTTCAACGGCGGATCAGCGCGCCAACGACAAGGAACACAACCGCGCGTGTGGCTGCGGTTCGGTAAAGCACGGCAACGGCAAAGCCATGCTGTTCTACACCGCCGACGGCAAGAAAATGTTTCCCTCCATGCGGCCCTGGATGATCAGCCATTAACGGCTGAACGAGCCCGCACTGTCACGTGTTTGCCCCCGCTTTGGGGGCTTTTTTCTTTCCTGCCTTGTCCCTTAATAAAATCACGGATATAGTGTTTTTATCCTTGGCAAGATACCAGATGTAGTGATTATTCAATAATCAATGATGCTGGTATCGGGAATCCGGTGAGACTCCGGAACTGACGCGCAGCGGTATTGGGGAACGAGCGTGGCATCAAGACACTGGTGAAAACCGGGAAGTCGCCACGTAAGGCCGAACTGGAAAAGTTCACGCCCCTGAGTCCGAAGACAGGCCATGGATACAACTGCACCTTCGCGTTTAAAAGGTGAGCAGGATTGAGGACTCCAGAACCGTAGGTCGGACTAGGCGAAGCGTAATCCGACAACCGGGTGAACCCTGACTTCGCTGTCGGATTACGCTTCGCTAATCCGACCTACGGTGTCGCGTGAACCCACGGCAAGGCCTCCAATTCTCTCTGCGTATGCGAAGGTGAAAGGAATCAACGCGTATTCAGGAGAACAACCATGTCTACCTCTGCCCTGGCTGAAGCCCAGCCTGCCTCACAATCTCAGTTCCAGACCGATGCCCTGCAAGTCATCAAACGTAATGGCTCCCTGGTAGGTTTTGATCCGTCCAAAATCAGCGTGGCTCTCACCAAGGCGTTTCTGGCCGTGGAAGGCGATGCCGCCGCCGGTTCCGCCCGCATTCATGACTCGGTGGAGCGGGCGACCAACCAGGTGGTTCAGGCCATCAGCCGCCGCCTGAAAGCCGGCGGCAAGGTGCATATCGAGGACATTCAGGATCAGGTGGAACTGGCGCTGATGCGGGCGGAAGAGCAGAAAGTCGCCCGCGCCTACGTGCTCTACCGGGAAGAGCACGCCCGGGAACGAGCCTTGCACACGCCGGTGGAAGCCCACCCAACCCTGACCATCAAAAAGGCCAATGGCGAAGTGGCCCCGCTGGATCTGGGTCTGATGAAAGTCCAGGTGGAAAACGCCAGCCAGGGCTTGAACGGTATCGACGGCGAATCCCTGGTAGAGGGCGCACTGCGCAATCTTTACGACGGTATTGCCGAAGAGGAAGTGCTGACCGCCCTGATCATGACGGCCCGGGGGCGCATCGAACAGGAGCCGGACTACAGCGCTGTCACCGCCCGCCTGCTGCTGGAACAGCTGCGGCTCGAAACCGTCACCGCCCTGGAACTGCCGCTGCATCTGCCGTTGGCGGAAGTGTATCCACAGGCCCTGACGGCCTTCATTCATCAGGGCATTCGCCATGATCTTCTAGATGAAGCCATGGCGGCTTTTGATCTTGAACGCTTGGGCGCCGAGCTGAAGCCGGAACGGGATTACCAGTTTGGTTTCCTGGGCCTGCAGACCCTGTACGACCGCTATTTCATCAACCTGAAAGGCGACCGCCTGGAACTGCCCCAGGTGTTTTTCATGCGGGTATCCATGGGCCTGGCTCTGAAAGAAGGCGACCCCAACGCCCGGGCCATCGAGTTCTACAATCTGTTGTCCTCCTTCGACTACATGGCATCCACGCCCACCCTGTTTAACAGCGGCACCCAGCATTCCCAGCTGTCGTCCTGCTACCTCACCACCGTGGGCGACGACCTGGAAGACATCTATGGCGCCATCCGGGACAACGCCATGTTGTCGAAATGGGCCGGCGGACTGGGCAATGACTGGACGCCCGTGCGGGCCATGGGCGCGCACATCAAAGGCACCAACGGCAGCAGCCAGGGCGTGGTGCCCTTCCTGAAAGTGGTGAACGACACCGCCGTGGCCGTGAATCAGGGCGGCAAACGGAAGGGCGCGGTCTGCGCCTACCTGGAAAGCTGGCACCTGGACATTGAGGAATTCCTGGAGCTGCGCAAGAACACCGGCGACGAGCGTCGCCGCACCCACGACATGAACACCGCCAACTGGGTGCCGGACCTGTTGATTGAGCGTATGCGTGAGGACAAAGACTGGACCCTGTTCTCCCCCAGTGATGCACCGGACCTGCACGATTTATACGGCAACGCCTTCCGCGAACGCTACGAGCATTACGAGGCGTTGGCGGAGCAGGGCGAGATTACCCTGTTCAAGAAAATCCCCGCCAAACAGCTCTGGCGCAAGATGCTGACCGTGCTGTTTGAAACCGGCCATCCGTGGATCACCTTCAAGGACCCCTGCAACCTGCGCTCGCCCCAGCAGCACCGGGGCGTGGTACACAGCTCCAACCTGTGTACCGAGATCACCCTGAACACCAGCGCCGACGAAATTGCCGTGTGCAACCTGGGCTCCATCAACCTGGCGGCTCATATCCGTGACGGCGAGCTGGATGTTCAGCGCCTGGAGGGCACCGTGAACACCGCCGTGCGCATGCTGGATAACGTCATCAACATCAACTACTACGCCGTGCCCCAGGCGAAGAACTCCAACTTCAAACATCGCCCGGTCGGCCTGGGCCTGATGGGTTTTCAGGATGCGCTGTACAAGCTCAACCTGCCCTACACCAGCCCGGAAGCGGTGGAATTCGCCGACCTGTCGATGGAGCAGATCAGCTACTTCGCCATCCGCGCTTCCGCCACTCTGGCCGGTGAACGCGGTGCCTATGAAAGCTACGAAGGTTCCCTGTGGCATCAGGGCATTCTGCCCATTGATTCCCTCAAGCTGCTGAAAGAAAACCGAAGGGAAGGGCAGTTGTCGGTGAACACCAGCAGCCGTCTGGACTGGGCGCCGGTGCGCGAACTGATCGCCAGGAATGGCATGCGCAACAGCAACGTGATGGCCATTGCCCCCACGGCGACCATTTCCAACATCATCGGCGTGGCCCAGTCCATCGAGCCCGCGTACCAGAACCTGTTTGTGAAATCGAACCTGTCTGGTGAATTCACCGTGGTGAATCCGTCACTGGTGCGGGACCTGAAAGCCGAAGGGCTTTGGGACAACGTGATGGTCAACGACTTGAAATACTTCGACGGCAGCGTTCAGCAGATCGACCGCATCCCGAAGGAACTGAAAGCCCGCTACGCCACCGCCTTTGAAATCGACGCCCGCTGGCTGGTGGAAGCCGCCGCCCGACGCCAGAAATGGCTGGACCAGGCCCAGAGCCTGAACCTGTACATGGCCGAACCCAGTGGTAAGAAACTGGACGACCTGTACCAACTGGCCTGGGAGCGCGGCCTGAAAACCACCTATTACCTGCGTTCCCTGGGCGCCACCGGCGCCGAAAAATCCGCCCCGGTCGCCGCGCCCCAGCCCCAGGTTTGCAGCATTGATGAGCCGGACTGCGAAGCCTGCCAGTAGCCCGGCACCCGTAGGTCGGATTAGCAAAGCGTAATCCGACAACAAAGCTTATTTTCGCCACGGAATCCACGGAAGAACACGGAAAAAAGCAAAAGACAAAGATATTACTAGCCACGAAAACCACGAAAGAACACGAACAAAGACAACCGATTAACAACCAGAGGATCTTGATCTTTAATTTCGTGTTCTTTCGTGGATTTAGTGGCCTAAAAAAATCTTTCCATCTTTTTCCGTGTTCTTCCGTGGATTCCGTGGCCAACAATCTTTCAAGAGGATACCACTATGCTCAACTGGGAAGACGAAACCCAAACAGCCCCGAAAGCCCAGAATCCCGAGGGCCCCGCGCCGGTTAACGTCGACGACAAACGCGTGATCAACGGCGAGACCGACATCAACCAGCTGGCACCGTTCAAGTATCCCTGGGCCTGGGAGTACTTCATGAACGCCAACAAGAACCACTGGACCCCGCTGGATGTGAACATGGCCCAGGACGTTCACGACTACCACCACCGCCTGAACCCGGCGGAGAAACACGTTTATGAAAACGTGCTGGCCTATCTGACCACCTCCGACATTTTGGCCATGCGCAACATCGGCCTGGCGGTGATGGAGAAAATGAGCGCCCCGGAGCTGCAGATTTACCAAGCACGCCAGGTGTACGAAGAAGCCATGCACACCTGGGCCTACCAGCACTGCATCGAAACCCTGAACCTGGACCAGAGCGAGATCTACAACCGCTACCGCGTGGTGCCTGCCATCAACGGCAAGATCCAGATGGCCAACCGCCGCCTGGATGCGGCCATGCGTTCCGACATGAACCTTCGCAACAAGGACGACCTGCAGGAATTCATCATGTCCTACCTGTTTTTCGCCGCCGTGTTCGAAGGCACCTGGTTTTACAACGGCTTCAGCCCCATCTTCGCCCTGCAGCGCCGGGGCCTGATGCGCGGCACCGGCGAACAGCTGCAGTACATCCTGCGGGATGAGGCCATGCACTTTTCCTTCGGCCTGAAAGTGGTCAACCAGATCGTGGAAGAAGAAAACATCAGCTTCGACCCCAAAGCCGTGCGCGACATGTGGGACGAGTCCGAAGCCGCTGAAATCGCCTACGCCAACTACATTCTGCGCGACCCGATCCTGGGTTATTCCGCCGAATACCACAGCGAACAGTTCCGCTTCGTGGCCAACCGCCGTGCGCGAACCGTAGGCCTGGAAGAGCCGTTCCCGGGGGCCAAAAACGTCTCACCCTGGCTGGACGAACAGGCCACCATGCGCAAAGAGAAGAACTTCTTTGAAACCCGGGTGATCGAATACCAGACCGGGGCGCAGCTGGAGTGGTAAGGATTTGCTAGGCTTGTGGGACTGAGATGCACCGTGACCGGAGCCTCGAATGACCCCGAGCCTTTCGCGCGATAGCCGAGCCGCCGCTAACCGGGCCCTGATGGCAGGCAGCCCGGATTACTTCAGCTGGACTGAAACCGAACAGGAAAGATTCCGCGCCGCACCGGGCAGGGAAGCCCGCGCCCGCATGGAACAGGTGCTGCTGAAACAGGTTCTGGACATTGAATGCGCTGCGGCACAGGCGCAAGACGTGTGGAACGACCTGTCCCTGGAGCAACTGAACCGGATCAACCCCGCCGATCTGCTGACCCGCGGTATCGGCGACGACTTCGTTTACCTCAACGAAAGCCTGGCCGATAACCAGTGCCTGCTGGATTTCGACACGCTTTATGATTACGACCACGACGACTTCCTGTTCCAGGAAAAGTGGCGCCACAAAGACCTGAAAAACTACGTCAGCCCCGGTTATTTTCCCCTTTACCAGTCTCGCTGGGTGCGCTTTCTGATGGGTGAAGAACTGGTCTACGGCAACCTGTTTTCCCTAGCCGGTTACGTGATGTCCCGGGCGGAAGAGGCCGGCGACAAGCGGCTGAACCGACTGATTCCATCTTCCTATGAGGAGGGCCCGAACCATGGTAAAGAAGAGGGCGACGGCGTGGTGTGGGATTACCGGCTGGACGCCGGCGGCCTGGAACCGCAGCTGGAAGAACTGCAGCGGCGTTGGTGGCAGTACCAGCAGGGCGCAGAACTGGAACTTCAGCGCGATCTGGCCGCGCTGCCCCCGCAAGCCTACATCCTGCATGATCAATCGCCGGTACCCGGTGAAACCATGGTGAACCTGGTGATCCGCAACGAAGCCGCCATCCGCCAGATCCACTGGAGAACACTGCTGGCGGACATAAACGCCTGCCAAGGCAGCCGTGATGAAGTTGAGCGCATAATCGAGCAGGAAACAGAAAAAGCCCTCAGTCATATCGAAGACCAATACCGGGCGGTGATTGACCACTATGTTCCGCCTGACATCACCACGGCCAAAGAGCGCAAGCTGATCATGTCCAACGGGGCGCTGCGGGATCTTCAACGACTTCGTAGCGAAGAAGACGAACAGGACTGACCGCTCAGCCCAGCGGGCTGCGAACCCCGGCAAACCCCTGGCCCAGCACATGGGTATAAATCTGGGTGGTGCGTAAGTCCGCGTGGCCCAACAAATCCTGAACGGTGCGGATATCGTTGCCCCGTTTCAGAAGCTCGGTGGCGAAGGTATGGCGGAAAGTATGGCAGCCGGCGCGTTTGCCGATGCCGGCCTGGTTGACGGCATTTCTGACCGACTTCTGGACGGAAGATACGTGGCGGTGATGGCGAACCGCCTCGCCAAACTGATCCGCGCAGAGGCCAGGCGAGGAAAACAGCCATTGCCACTCCAGCGAGCGGCTTGCCCCCGGGTACTTTCGAGAAAGCGCATAAGGCATGCTGACGGGGTGTGCGTAGCCATCGGATTTTGCGCGGAATTGCTGACGAACTTCTGAAGTGCGAGCTTGCAGAGGCTCCACCAGAGAGGCCGGTAACAGCGTGGTTCTGTCTTTGGCGCCCTTACCATCCCGGACGTTGATCAACTGAAGACTGAAATCAATGTCTTTCACGCGAAGGCGACAGGCTTCTGTAACCCGTAATCCTGCCCCGTACATCAAAGAGGCAATCAACTTATCGGGCTCGCCAAGGTGATTGATAATCGATATCGCCTCATCGTGGGTCAGGACAACTGGGAGTTTGCGGGGTTTTTTCGAGCGGACAATCCCTTCAATGTCCCCTAGAGGCTGATCCAGCACACTGGTGTAAAGAAACACCAGCGCGTTCAACGCCTGGGCCTGGGTGGCCATCGCAACATTCCGTTCGACCGCTAGCCAGGTCAGAAACTCTTTCACATCTCCTGGCCCCATGTCTCTGGGGTGTTTCATCTGGTGATACCGGATAAAAAAACGAATCCAGTACCAATAGGCTTTTTCTGTACGGATGCTGTAGTGATTGACCCGACAAACCGCGCGCACCTGATCTCTGAGTTTGGGCTCGTTTCCATCCATGGGTTCTCTCCAACCAAGATACTGTATTTTTATACAGTATTATTGAGGGAGTGTTTCACAGAAGTCAAACGATTCCATGGCGATCCCCGGATAGGTAGGCTAGGGTATTGGTTTTAAACGGATCGACCGAAACTCCGTTCTGCATTTTGGCGTAATATTGAAGAAGTCGCGTTTTTGCAATATTGGGGAATTCGGTCTAGTTGCTGTTAGATGAATTGGAGGAATGATGTACCCACCTGCACATCATGTTGAGACGGACATGGAAAAGTCCTACCGGGTGATAGAAGAATTCAAATTCGCAACGATTGTAAATCGTACAGAGGACGATGTTGTTGTTACCCAGTTACCGCTAATTTTGGATAGGCATCGTGGTAAAAAAGGCGTTTTGACTGGCCATTTAGATCGGAGTAATCCACACGCATCGTACCTTACTGAGGGACGGATTTTTGCGGTCTTTCATGGCCCGGACGCGTACATCTCACCAAACGTCTATTCGTCATCACAGCTCCCAACTTGGAACTCCATTTCGGTCCATGTCAGAGGGAAAGTGCGATTAGTCGAGTCTCCTGATGCAATTCGTGATTCCCTCATAAAAATGACTGAAATCCTTGAGGATCGAGAGCTACCATTTGTGCTTGACTACAAAGATCCAAGAATGACCTCTTGGCTGCACTTGATCCTTGGCTTTGAAATAGAAATTGAAGAGATTGTTGGGCGCTTCAAACTGTCACAGGACAAAACAGAGAAGGATATGCTGTTAGCACGGGATCATCTCGTAGAGCAAAACTACCAAAACCACGACGACCTTTTATCGGCATTGCTTAATACATCTAACAAGTCACGGAAGGCGGACGCGTGAGACGCGCCGCTTCGTTTTCGCGTTAGGAGGCACTATGGCCCAACATCCGGCTCGAAGCGCCATGGAAGCTTCCTTGAAAGCAATAGTTGTCCCCGAACTGCGCAGTCGAGGTTTTAAGGGTTCTTATCCTCATTTCCGCCGAATCATGGAAAATCGAATCGATCTGCTGACCTTTCAGTTCTATTCCGCCGGCGGCAGTTTCGTTGTGGAAATCGGAAACTGTGGGCCAGAAGGGACTCGATTTAGCGGTCCCAATAAAGCTAAGGTGAGTGAAATCGGAAATCGCCTCAGATTGGGGGCCGAGAGGCCTGGACGCGATCATTGGTTTGAATTCGGCTTGCCCAACTATCAGCCGGGAAATGAGGTGGTTCATCCGAAATCACACTACGACACTATCTCGGCGGAGGTCGCCAATCTCATCGAGACGCAGGGTGAGGCATTTTGGTCAGGTGCCGCCTAACCAGTCGCTCAAATTCGTTCCCGGCCTGGCGGCCGTCCACCGGACGCCCTTGTCAGGGCGCCGCTTAGCTATTCGTTAGGACAATGGAATCCATGATCGGACTCTTGGGCACTTTGATTGGTGCAACCATAGCTGGAATTTTTGTCGTGTTGTCGAATAGGCAAAGGCAGTCTTTTGAACGTGCTAAGGAAAAACGGGAATTGCTACTGGCTAAATTCGAGGCAATTCATAAGGGGTTAGTTGCCTATCAAAAGCTCGCTAATGAGCTTTCGATGCAAATGCTCTCCGAGGCTGGTTACGGAGGAAAGCTTGACCCCAACAAGCTTTCAAAAGACGCGATCTTGAGCGATTTGAAGATGAACGTCCTATTTTACGCACCGGAACTAAAGGACATCGTCTCCCAGATTGAGCAAAAACATAAACTGATTGGCTCGCATGCTGCCAAATTCGTGCTTGGAAGTAACGATGCGGATAATAGTAAAGAACGGATGGCAGGTAATGCAGCGATTGAGGCTGCAGAGTCGCAGAAACTCACGGAAGAAGCTGAGAAAATGCTCGCTGACTTGGTTTCGGCGTACATCAATGCCTAACCAATAGTTCCAGTTCGTTCCGGGCCTTAAGGCCCTCCACCGGACGCCCTTTTCTTCGCTTCGCTGCAAAAAGGTCGCCGCTGAACAATGGCGTTAGGCACTTATGAAGACGAGACTGGGAGTTAAATCGTCAAAGGCGCTCGGGGCGTCATGCATGGCTTTATTCGCGTTCATGCTTTTATTCCGGGCTGCAATCTATCCAAGAATGTAT
>NZ_SRPF01000017.1 GCF_004785685.1 Marinobacter confluentis
CCTAACGCCAGCGCACAACGGCGCCCTTGTAATGGAGGCGCAGCCGCAATGTAAAGGGCGTCCGGCGGCCATCGGCCGCGAATTGCTGCGCCTTGTTAGGCAATAGCGAAATCAGAACGACCATCTTGCCGCCAAACTATGCAGCGGACCGAAGGAAAGTGCCAATACAGCACATAACACCACAAGCCCACCTGCCCACTTTTTTGACTGCCTGTGGCCCCAGATAATAATTGCCACTGCGGCAGTAACCGACACTGAGAGCAACGCCAAAAGTCCCCAACCCAGGAAGTACTCGATGACATCAGAAAGCCCGTATGGACTATCCGGCTCGATATACATTCTTGGATAGATTGCAGCCCGGAATAAAAGCATGAACGCGAATAAAGCCATGCATGACGCCCCGAGCGCCTTTGACGATTTAACTCCCAGTCTCGTCTTCATAAGTGCCTAACGC
>NZ_SRPF01000004.1 GCF_004785685.1 Marinobacter confluentis
ATACATTCTTGGATAGATTGCAGCCCGGAATAAAAGCATGAACGCGAATAAAGCCATGCATGACGCCCCGAGCGCCTTTGACGATTTAACTCCCAGTCTCGTCTTCATAAGTGCCTAACGCTGAGCACAGCGGCGACCTTGGAATGGCGACGAAGGAGCCATGGAAAGGGCGTCCGGCGGCCATCGGCCGCGTACTGCTGCGCCTGGTTAGGCATTCAACGCAGACGCCACTGCCGCATAGTGCTTGCTTTTGATTAATGGAACAGCCTGTCCCAGTGTCTGTACAGAGTCAAAATACGGAACTGCAAAACCAAGTAGCGCGGGCTTTACCTTTTCCTCAAACCCACGCAGAAAACCCTCCTCTGTCCGACACCAAAACAGCTCCTGCCGTGGTCCAACTCCACTACGACTGGAAAGATAACTCCAGCTTTCAGTGGGAATTCCCAAGGCATCCGGAAATTTGTCGTCCCACGAAGCAGGCTCCAAAAGTGGCGAGTGAAAGAAAATTTTCACATCGTACTTTGGCAGGTTATGTAACTGATCGGGCATGACGAAATGATAAAGATCAGCACTGACTGCTTTATAGAACGTGCATGCCTGTGATTCACTGCAGCTGAAACCCAAAGGCTCTAGAATCGTGCCAAAAGCTTCTCGTGCCACCTTGTCGAACTGCATATATTTGAGCCCGCCTGCAATTTTTGATGCCTAACGCTTTTGTTCAGCGGCGACCTTTTCGGAGTTAAACGAAGAAAAGGGCGTCCGGTGGAGGGCCAAGGGCCCGGAACGAACTGCAACTATTTGTTAGTTGTGTACTGGCCATCTCGCCAGTAGTAGATATCCAAGTCCACCCTCGCAATACCAAACCTTTGCGCTTCTTTGATGGCCTTTTGTTGATAAAGCGAGCTGATCTCCGGAGTAAGGCGTTTTATACGAGGCCATCTTGGCAATGAAGGCTTATGCAGAGCGTAGAGGTTCCGGGCGACGTCGCCATCAAGGGGAATCTCAAGCCAGCCCCTCAACCTTTCTATCGAGTACTCTTTGTTAAGATAAGCGTTATAGAGACAGTCTCGGATGAAGATATTCAATGCCTTACGCGCAGCGCCCCAGTTTCCCTTTGCGCCCTCTGGAAATGAGTGAGATAGCCCTGCGGTTTTATCCTCCAAAAATTGGAGATACTGCTTGCTGTTGTTGATCGAACGCAGCTCAGAGAGGTCAATTTCTTGTAGGTATGACCTAGCTACTTCTATCACACCCGACGCCCCCTGATTACGCAAGGTAGAGCGGCCGATAGCCAACTGACCTGTCCTCATTTGCAAAACTTTGAGAAATTCTTGATTCATAAGGAACAACTAACAGCAACTATACCGAACGCATCGTTATTGCAGAAACGTGACTTCCGCATTTCTGCGCGTCATTATTCCGCAAAAAGCCAGAACGCGCTGAAATTTAACCCATTTTTATCAGTAATTTACGGATTTTCCGCTCTCAATTCTCGTAATATCCTGCGTAATAATCAGGAATTCCACATTTCGCGCACTCCAGCCAACTTAGTAGACGAACCAGGCACCAGCCACCCGAAATCTAGGTTTCACCCACAAAAAAGCGCCGGGGCTTTCGCAACCGGCGCTGAATGAGTCTTGCTTTGTGGGGTTTTGCTTCGTCGATTAGTTCGCCATCAGTTCAATCACATCAATGCCGAACAGTGTGGTGGTGCCGCTTACTTCGTTACCTACCGCCAGCATTGGTTGGCCGTTGGGGCTGTCACCGGCGGGGATGAAGGCCAGGCCTTCGGGGCCCAGGTCGCCGGCCATGGCGTTTTCTACGTCGGTCTGGCTGGCGCTGAAGTCGCGGTTGTTGATGTACTGAACAAACTGCGGGTTCTGCGGGTTGGTGACGTTGTACACCATGATGCCGCCCACGCGCTCCAGGCCGATGAATGCGAAGGTCTGGCCGTTGATTTCGCCAACGGTGACGGCTTCGGGCTCTGGGCCTTTGTCGTCTGAGCGGTTGTCGAAGGAGTTTTCGTCGTTGTTGCCGTTGAAGTTGTCGGGGATCAGGCTGGCGGTGATGCGTTCAAGTTCGCTGCCGCTGTCGAATACCCGTTTGCCATCGGCGGACCAGATGGAGAAGGAACGTGCGCCGTAGGAATACAGCTCCTCATAAACGCAGGTGGTTTCGACGTAGGTTCTGTCGTACTCGTTTTCCACGTTTAATGTGACGTTTGCCGGGTCGCTCGGGTCACAGCTTGCGCCTGCCCCCAGGGTGGAGGTGACGTTCAGGCGTCCGAGGTTGGCATCCTGCTGCAGGGTGGCGGCATCCGGGAAAGCCGTTGGGTCCAGTTGCAGGTCGGCGATGCGGAATTCTTCACTGAAGCCGTCGTAGTCCCGGGAATCACCTTCGTTGGCGGTGATGTAGTAGGTTTTGCCGTTGTAGCCGTAGCTGGTCATCGCGTCCGGGTTGTACATGCCTTTCACCGGCCAGTTACGGATGTTGATGCCGTTGTCGTCGTTGCTGGCGTCCAGTTCGTTGCCGATGATGCTGTGGTCTTTGAAGCCCAGCGGGAGGATGGCGGTGATTTCACCGGCGGCGATGTCCAGTTCCGCCACGGCGTTGTTTTCCTGCAGGGCGACCCAGGCTTTCTGGTTGTCGATGGATACGGCGATGTATTCCGGCTCCATGTCTTCCGCCAGGGTGGCGCCGGGGCCGAATACCCGCAGGCCGGCGGCTTCCAGTTCGGCCTGGTCGGCGTTGAAGCCCGCGAAACTGGCGTTGGTCACGGTGGCAGACGCCACGCCATTGGCAAGATCAATGATGCTGACGGAGCCTTCCGGGTCCACGGTGTAGTCGTCGCTGGGCTCGCCTTCATTGGCCACCAGCACTTTCTGGCCGTCGCGGGTGAAGGTCAGCATGTCTGGCAGGGCGCCAACGATGACTTCACCAATCTTGTTCAGGTCAGAGGTGTTGTAGAACACCACCTTGCCATTGTCCTGCTTCACGTTGGCTTCGATGGCCACGGCCAGCAGGTCGCCATAGACCGCAACGCTATTTGCGGCCGCGCCTTCTGCGGTGGCGTCGATAGTGCTCAGCAGGGTGGGCATGGCCGGGTCGTTGATGTCCAGCACGTCCACGGTGGAATCGTTGGCGTTAATCACGAACAACCGCTGGTTGGCCGGGTCGTGGGCCACGATTTCCGCGGCGGATTCGTCAAAGGTGCCGCTGGAATAGCTGCCCAGTACGTTCAGTTCGATCAGGGTCTGGCTGGTGCCGGGGGTGCCGGCCGCGCCATCGTCGCCGTCATCGGTACAGCCGGTCAGTGCTACAAACGTGCCGGTAATGGCCAGGGTAAGCAGGGATTTGCGTAATGTCAGTTTGGAAAACGCCATAGTCGCCTCAGAGTGTTGGATATGAAGTAAAAGCATCACTCTGAGGCGCGTAAATGACATTGCCGGGTCAGTTTGAAGACAGTTTGGCGACAACTGTGTGTCAAAGGGGCATGGAAAAGGCGGCCTCATCCTTCGATGGCAGGCCGCCTTTGCTCTCTCGCTTCTGCTCTCTTTCGGCTATTAACCCTGGGCGTTTACTGGCCCAGGTAGCTGCGATACATCCAGACCGTTTTTTCCTGCTCTGAGATGTAGGCGCTCAGCAGGTCTACGGTGCCTTCATCGTCAGAGTCGTTCGCCAGATGCAGCAGTTCACGCTGCTTGCCAATCAGTTTGGCAAAGCTCTCGACGATGTTCTCGACGGCATCTTTGCCATCAGACACGTCTTTGCGCTCCGGCACGTCGGACTTTTCGATGTAGGTGCTGTAGGCGTGGGCCGGGCGGTGGCCCAGAGTCAGCACGCGTTCTGCAATCTCGTCGATCTTCAGAAGCAGGTCGTCATACAGCTCTTCAAACTTGGCGTGCAGTTCGAAGAAGTTGTCACCTTTGATGTTCCAGTGATAACCACGCACGTTCATGTAGAAGATCTGGTAGTTGGACAAAAGCTCGTTCATCCGGTCTGCCAGTTCTGCGGTTTTTTCCGTATCCAGTCCAATAAAGTTCTTACTCATAATGCGTCTCCTTGACGGCAAATGTACGTTCTCTAACTTTAATCCTACGTCAGTACATTGAATTCAGTGAAGTTTATTCCCCCAATACCGGCGATAGTACGGTGTAATCCGTATATAAGCCTGGCGGGAAAAGCTATAGGTTAAGCCTATCTATTTTCTGAATACAATTGATTTAACACTGATTATCACTTCGACTTTAATGAAGAAAAGCGAGCGGAATCGGAGCCAGCCATGAGTGCGCTGAAACATTTTGTACACAGTCACGGCACGAAAGGTGATCAGTCACTGGTCAAGACCATTACCTTTGCCATCACGCACTTCTTTGTCGCGTTTACCGTGGCCTATCTGCTGACTGGCGATATTCTGATCGGCAGCCTGATTGCCATGGTAGAGCCGGCCATCAACACCATTGCCTACTTCTTCCATGAAAAGATCTGGGCCCGGCGGCAACGCAATTCAAGTGTCGCCTCAGAACCCTCTGCGGCCTCTGTTCAGTGCCAGGCTGCCGCCTGCTGCCTGCGGGGAAGCGCGGCCTAGGTTCCCGGGCCGCATTCCATGCACCCTTCCTCGGGCGCAGGCCCGATACTCAGCTTCATGTTCAGATCTTTCAGCGCGGTTCGCAGCCCCTCCTCAATCACCGGATGATAGAACGGCATTTCCAACATTTGGTTGACCGTCAGTCGTTGCTGGGCGGACCAGGCCAGCAGGTGGCCGATGTGTTCAGCCGCCGGGCCAAACATTTCAGCACCCATGAACAGGCCGGTGCCGTGTTCGCCGTATACCCGCAATAACCCTTTGTTCTTGCCAATGACCCGGCTGCGGCCCTGGTCTTCAAACGACACTTCGCCGACTGCGTAGCGGCCCAGGCAGCGTTCGTCCACCTGGCCAATGGTCAGCCCGACGGTGGCAATCTGCGGGTCAGTGAAGACGATGGCCAGGGGCGTGCGACGAAGGCCGGTTCGCACATCCGGATAGGACGCTGCGTTATCGCCGGCAATCCGCCCTTCGTCGGCGGCTTCGTGCAGCAGGGGCACGGCGTTATTGGCGTCACCGGCGATGAAAATATGGCTGTCGCCGCAGCGCAGGGTGTAGGGGTCAAACAGGGGCGAGCCTTTTTCGTCCAGGTCAATATCGGCATTCTGGATGTCCAACCCGTCCACGTTGGGCCGCCTTCCGGTGGCCGCCAGCAGGTAATCGAAGGTTTCGGTCTGTTCGCCGTCGCCGACATCGAAAGTCACAGCAACGCCCTGATCAACCCGTTCGACCTTTTTAACGTCGGCTTCCCCGTGTAGCGGAAACTCTTCATTGAAGGTTTTCAGGGCGTATTGCCGGATGGCATCGTCGTTTAAAGGGCCAACGCCGCCGCTTCTGCCGAACATGCGCACCCGCACGCCAAGCCGGCTTAGAGCTTGCCCCAGCTCCAGGCCAATCACGCCGGGGCCAAAAACGGCGACGGACTTTGGCAGGTCCTGCCATTCGAAGATATCGTCGTTAACCACCAGGCGGTCTTTGGCTTCCTTCAGGAAACCGGGGATATTGGGCCGGGAGCCGGTGGCGATGATGATGCGCTGGGCATGAACTTCGATGTCATTTCCAACCGCAAGGCGGTGGGGGCCGGCAAACCGGGCGTGGCCCATTATCCGGTGCTCTTCAGGAAACTTTTCCACAGCGCTGATGACCGAACCCACAAACCCGTCCCGCTCGGCCCGCACGCGTTCCATCACGCGCTTGCCATCAATGGTGATCTCCCCGGCGGAGTTGCCGAACAGCTCGCCCAGCCTCATCTGATGGGCATTTTCGGCTGCCGCAATCAGCAGCTTGCTGGGCATGCAGCCAACCCGTGCGCAAGTCGTCCCGTACTGGTCGGATTCGATCAGTACCACTTTGTCGGTCACTTTTCTGACGCGCTTATACGCCACCATGCCGGCTGTACCAACGCCGATAATGGCAACGTCTACTTCTCGCTTATCCATCAATTCATCTCCTGAAGAACTTGGCCTCTGTATTGAGGCTGCGAAAGGCTTCACCCATCCGTGAAAAAACGCCGGTTTCAACCTATGCTGTCAGACTTTTCGTACGACGGCGAACAAACCGGGGATGAACGGATGCAGACTTTGATGCAAGGTTACTGGGCAGAGTTCCTTACCGTGGCACTGGTACACCTGCTGGCGGTGGCCAGCCCGGGGCCGGATTTTGCGGTGATGCTGCGACAGGCGCTGTGCCAAAGCCGCCACAATGCCCTGCTAACCGCCATTGGCATTGGCGCCGGCATTCTGGTGCACGTGTGTTATTCGCTGTTGGGTATTGGGCTGATCATTCAGCAATCGGTGCTGCTGTTCAGCATTCTGAAGGTGATGGGCGCACTCTATCTGACCTGGATTGCCATTCAGTGCCTGAAATCCCGGGCCGGGGGCGTTCATGTGGAGACCGGACCAGGAACGCAGCAGTCCGGCTTTGCCGCCCTGCGCCTGGGATTTCTGACCAACGCCCTGAATCCCAAAGCGACGCTGTTTTTCGTGTCACTGTTCTCGGTGGTGATCAGCCCCGGTACGCCGGTTGCCCTGCAGGCGGGTTACGGCGTTTATATGGCCCTGGCCACCGGGCTCTGGTTCGCGATGGTGGCCGTGTTCTTTACCCTTCCCCGGGTCAGGAAGGGCTTTAACCGCTTCGGCCACTGGCTGGACCGGTTAATGGGCGGCGTGCTGCTGTTGCTGGCCGGCCAGCTGCTGCTTTCTACAGTGAGCGGATCAGAGCCTCCGTCTGCGCCCATCCCAGGCACGGATCGGTGATCGAGCAGCCGTAGAGCAGTTCCCCGCTGTCGTTCTGGCGACCCGGTTCCAGAAAGCTTTCCAGCATCAGCCCGCGAATCTGGTGATTGCCTTCGCGGCGCTGCGCCATGACGTCCTTGGCAATATCCAACTGGCGCTCGGCCTGTTTGCAGGCGTTATCGTGGCTGCAGTCCACCATCACCGATCCGGATACACCCCCTGCACTCAGCGCCGCCATGGCAGCGTGGATGCTGTCGGCATCGTAATTGGTGATGCCGCGGCCGCCCCGCAGTACCAGATGGGTATCCGGGTTGCCGGGGGTAGTCAGCATGGCCGGGGCGCCGCTCTGGCCGATGCCAAAGTGCTGATGGGGATGGGCCGCGGATTTCATGGCATTGACTGCCACCGCAACGCCGCCGTCCGTGCCGTTCTTGAAGCCTACCGGCATGGGCAGGCCGCTGACCATTTCCCGGTGCACCTGGGATTCGGTGGTGCGGGCGCCAATGGCAGTCCAGCTTACCAGGTCGCCCAGGTAATCCATGGCGAAGGGGCTCAGGGCTTCGGTGGCCAGGGGCAGACCCATCTCGGCCAGGTTCAACAGCAGCCGGCGGGAACGAACCAGGCCTTCGTTGAGGTCGCCCTGCCCGGTGCGGTCCGGGTCATATAGCAGGCCTTTCCAGCCAACAGTGGTGCGGGGCTTTTCCAGGTAGGCACGCATGACGAGCAGGAACCGGTCGCCGACTTTCTGGGCCAGTTCGCTCAGCCTGGCGCCGTATTCAAGGGCGGCCACTTCATCGTGAATGGAACAGGGGCCCATGACGATCAGCAGGCGGTCGTCCTGGCCAGACAGAATCCGGCGCACCGCGTCCCGCTGTTCGGCAATCCGTTCCTGAAGGCCGGCTGGCAGCGGAAAGTCCGCCCTCAGCTGGGCCGGTGTGGGCAACGCTGTTTCGCGTTTGGTCAGTGCTGTGGCTTGCTGCCGCTGACCGGCCTCTGCCAGCGCATCATTGTTCATTGGCATGTTCATTATTGTGGGTCCTGTTTCCCTGTGTCCGAATCAAAAAAGCCCCGGCTGGTGGGCTACCAGTCGGGGCTTTCGAGTCCGGTGGCAGCCTGGTGAGTGCCGGCTGCCTTCCTCGTTGTTCAGTCGTTCAAGACGTTCCTAACGGCGGCACCGGCTCTGGCTAAAATAGCCATAACCAAACCACCAGAAAGACACAGCAGCGATCGAAGCCATCGGTTGGTTACCGAGTGCTTTCAGAAAGTTCAATTGACAGATCGCGTGTGTCGTCTTCATGCTTTTCAATATAACCCCCGTGTTTCCGGGATTGCAAGCGGAGAAAACCATGCGCCCCCAATTTGCTTTCGCCCTGCTGCTTGTTCTGTTTGCCAATCCCCTGCTGGCCGCACCGGAAGCGCGGCAATATCAGCTAAGCCAGCGCGCCGCTGGCGATGTTGCCGACCAGATTCGTGATCTCTATCCCGGCGACGAACTGACTGTCACCAGTCGGGGCCAACAGGTGATTGTCAGGGCGGAACCGGCACTACTGGACGAAATCGGCCAGCTGGTTGAAACCCTGGACGTAGCCCCGGTGCAGATGCGCGTTACCGTGCGTTCGCGCAACACCGGCATGGGCAAGCAGGGTGGCGGTGGTGTCAGCATCAACAACAATCAGGTGAACGTGGAAGCCAGCCGTAAAACCATCAGTACCCAGCAGACCCGGGAAAGAACGCTGATCGTTCAGGAAGGTCAGTCGGCGCAGATTTCGTCCGGCCAGGTGCGGGCATTGCCGGTGGCGATCCGGGGCGGTCGCAACCCGGCAGCCTTTCTGGAAAAAGTGGAAACCCGCAGCGGGTTTATCGTGAGCCCCCAGGTGATTTCCGACAGGGCCATCGAACTGAACATCGTGTCCTTTGAAGAAGACCCGGACACCGGTGTACCCGGGTATGAAACCGAAGCCCTGATGACCCTTCGCCGGGTGGAACCGGGCCAGTGGGTTTCACTGGGCAGCACCCGCCAGAGTCGCTCCGGTAGCCAGGCGGGCATTGTCTACCAGACCGGGCAGAACAGCAGCAGCGTCAATTCATGGGAAGTACGGGTCGACCTGATGTGACGACGGGTTATTCGTCGGGCTGGCAGTGTTTCAGTAATACGCTCTTGGCTTCATTGATTTTTGCGGCCAGGTAGTCGTTACCACCGCGGTCAGGGTGCATTTTCTGGATCAGCCGGCGGTGGGCGGCAATGATTTCTTCCCGGCTGGCGCTGGGCTTAACACCCAGCGTGTCACAGGCTTCATTCAGCCCCATGCTGCCGGTGCTGGCCGCTGACCGACCGGCTGAACCAGCGTCGTCCCCATGGTTCTGGGAACCCGGTTGAGCATCTGAGTCGGCGCCCTTCTGACCCGTCATCCGTTGAACCATTGGCCAGAATTTCAGCAACACCGGCAACTTTCGCAGCAGCGGCAGCAGCGCCGCGACCGCCGCGGTCAACACATGCACACGGCCTGTCAGTACCATGAAAAGCAGAAGCGCACCGCCAATCACCAGGGCGGCTTTCCAGGCGGCTTCTTTCTTTTTGGCAGCACTCAGGGCGCCCCATTGCTTCAGAATGACGAACACCGCAATGGTCAGCGCGATTCCAAGAATCCAGTGCATGAACTAATCCTGTAAGTTAGCGTAAACGTACCTGAAGCCTCTGATTTATTCCGGGTGTCACACAACCGCGTTAAGTTGTCAGAACCGAGCAGTAATTGTACGCATTTCCACTGACAAGTCAGTGACAGCATGTCCGCCAAGTGTATAGGATGCTATCCTTTACCCTTTGATAAATTTCAACCAGGATTCCAGCTATGCGCACCGCCTCCCGCTTCGTGATCGTCATCATCTTCCTTGGTGTCGTTCTTGGTGGCATCTTTGGCTACAAGTTTTACCAATTCGGCCAGATGCAGGAACAGAACTCCCAGCCCCAGCCGCCCGCCAAGATTTCTGCCGTAACCGCACAGACCGAAAGCTGGACACCCCAGATCAAGGCCGTAGGCAGTATAGAGGCAATCAACGGCATTGAAGTAGCCAATGAAGTACCGGGCGTGGTTGAAAGCATCAATTTTGAATCCGGCGATACGGTTGCCAAGGGTGATGTACTGATCCGGCTGGATGCCGCCATAGACGAGGCGGCCGTGCGCACCCGCCGTGCCGAGGCGCAGCTGGCGGAGCAGGAATTCAAGCGGTTGTCGGACCTGTTGCCGAAGCGTGCCGTTTCACAGTCCGAATACGACGAAGCCAAGGCAAACTTTGACGCAGCCCGGGCAAGGGTCAACGAAGCCGAGGCGCAGCTGAGCAAGAAAGTCATCCGCGCACCGTTTGATGGCAAGCTGGGCCTGCGGCTGGTAGACCAGGGTGAATACATTGCGACCGGCACGCCGATTGTCGAAGTGAACATGCTGGACCCGATCTACGTGGATTACACCCTGTCCGAGAAGGACCTGGCATTGGTATCCCAGGGTTTTGGCGTTGTCGCCACCGTTGCTGCCGTGCCCGACCGTACCTTCGAAGGCCAGGTCAGCGCCATCAACACCTCGGTAAACCCGCAGACACGCACCGTGCGCGTGCGCGCCACCCTGGACAACAGGGATAATCTGTTGCGCCCGGGCATGTTCGCCACCATTAACACCCGTCAGCCTGAAGACCGCCAGGTGGTCACGGTTCCACGTACCGCCATTTCCTACAACACCTATGGCGACTATGTGTATGTGGTTGCTGAAAACGACGACGGCAAACTGGTGGTAAAGCGCCGCACCGTTGAAAGTGGCGATATCCGCGACGGCCGGGTTGCGGTGATCAGCGGCCTGAAAGAAGGCGAGCAGGTTGTGGCCAAGGGTCTTCTGCGTTTACGCGCTGGCCAGGAGGTCACTGTTGTTGATGAAGCCAGCGATTCGGCGGAGGCCTCCAAGTAATGCGGTTTACTGACCTATTTGTTCAGCGACCGGTACTTGCAACGGTCGTCAGCCTGCTGATTTTGCTTCTGGGCGCCCGCGCGGCCCTGGAAATGGAAATCCGGCAGTATCCGGAACTGGAGAGCACCACGGTTACCGTCACCACCGCCTACCCCGGCGCCAGTTCCGACCTTGTGAAAGGCTTTATCACTACTCCGCTGCAGCAGGCCATCGCCGAAGCCAGTGGTATTGATTACCTGACCTCCACCAGCTCCCAGGGTGCGTCGACCATCGAAGCCAAGATGGAGCTGAACTACGACGCCAACGCCGCGCTGGCCGAAATTCAGGCCAAGGTGGCCAGCCAGCGTAACGTGCTGCCGGCAGACGCCCAGGACCCGGTGATTACCTCCACAACCGGTGATTCCACCGCCCTGATGTACATCGCGTTCTACAGCAATGAGCTGCAGGTGCCGCAGATTACCGACTACCTTACCCGCGTGGTGCAGCCTAAGCTGCAGGCGCTTTCTGGCGTGGGTAAGGCCGACCTGCTGGGTCGCAAGTTTGCCCTGCGGGTATGGCTGGATCCTGAGCGCCTGTCGGCGGTGGACATGACCCCACGGGACGTGGTCAACGTGCTGCTTGAGAACAACTATCAGGCAGCGGTTGGCAACACCAGAGGCAAGTACACCAAGATCAGCATGACCAGCAACACCGATGTCGGCGACCCGGACCAGTTCCGGGATCTGGTGGTGAAGGAATCCGACGGTTCGCTGATTCGCCTGAAAGACATTGCCCGGGTGGAACTGGGTTCGGAAACCTATGATCAGTTGGCACTCTACAAAGGCCAGCCTGCGACCTACGTCGCCATAGAACTGTCACCCGGCGCGAACCCGCTGACGGTGGCGGGCCTGGTAAAAGACGAACTGCCGGGTATCGAATCCCAGCTGCCGGCGGGGCTGGATGTGCGCCTGGCCTACGATGCGTCTGACTTTATCGAAAACTCCATCAATGAGGTGATCAAGACCCTGCTGGAAGCCATCGTGATCGTGCTGGTGGTGGTATTCCTTTGCCTGGGTTCGGTGCGCGCGGCCATTGTGCCGTCGGTGGCGGTACCGCTGTCGCTGATCGGCGGCGCCTTCGTGATGCTGATCCTGGGCTACTCGCTGAACCTGCTGACCCTGCTGTCGATGGTGCTGGCCATAGGCCTGGTGGTGGACGACGCCATTATCATGGTGGAAAACGTGCACCGGCACATTGAACAGGGCGAGAGCCGGTTCGATGCCGCCCTGAACGGTGCCCGGGAAATGGCGACGCCCATTATCGCCATGACCACCACCCTGGTGGCGGTTTACGCACCGATCGGCTTCATGGGCGGCCTGGTGGGCTCGCTTTTCACCGAATTCGCCTTCACCCTGGCTGGCACGGTAGTGATCTCCGGCATTGTGGCGCTGACCCTGTCGCCAATGCTGTCTGGCAAGGTGCTGAAACCCCACGGCAACCCCGGCAAATTCGAGCGCGGGGTGGAAAAATTCTTTGGTGGCCTGGCAAATGGCTATAAAAGTGCCCTGACCTCACTGATGGACACCAAATCGGTGGTGATCTTTTTCGCGGTGATCGTACTGGGGTCCATCTACTTCATGGTGTCCATGAGCCAGAACGAGCTGGCACCCACCGAAGACCAGGGCATTCTGTTCTATCAGGGCCTGGGCCCGCAGACTTCAACCCTGGACTACCTGCAGGAACACGGTGACGAAGTACAGGAGCGCATGGAAACCGTGCCCGGCTACAACGAAGACTTCATGATTCTGGGCATTACCGGCCCCAACGCTGTGTTCGGCGGCTTCAAGATGGCGCCCTGGAGCGAACGTGACATCAGTCAGTTCGAAGCCCAGCCCCTGCTGGACGAAGAGCTGAAAAACGTCACCGGCCTGCAGACCGCGGTCTTCCCGCGGCCCTCACTGCCCGGTTCGGGCGGCGGCCTGCCGTTCCAGTTCGTGATCACCACCGGTGAGGATTATGACCGCCTCAACGATGTCGCGGACGAACTGCTCGGCAAGGCCATGGCTAGCGGCAACTTCATGTTCCTGAAAAAGTCCATCGAGTTTGACCGGCCGGTGATTCGCATCGATGTGGACCGGGACCGGGTGGCAGACCTGGGGCTGTCTATGCAGGATGTCGGCCAGAGCCTGTCCAGCATGCTGGGCGGAGGGTACATCAACCGCTTCAATATGCAGGGCCGGTCCTATCAGGTCATTCCGCAGGTAGATCAGGAATTCCGGATGGACGAGCAGGCCCTGAACGATTACTACCTGCGTGCCGACAGCGGCGACCTGATTCCGCTGTCCAGCGTGATCAGCTTCAGCAACGACGTAGAACCGTCCCAGCGCACCCAGTTCAACCAGTTGAACTCGCTGACTCTGGAAGGCGTGGTCTCCCCCGGGGCTACCGTGGGCGATGCCATGGCGTTTATCGAGCAGGCAGCAGACGAGACCTTCCCCCAGGGTTTCACCTTTGACTACACCGGTGAATCGCGGCAGTTCGCCAATCAGGGCAGCGCGCTGATCGTCACCTTCTTCCTGTCGCTTCTGGTGATCTATCTGGTGCTGGCAGCCCAGTTTGAAAGCTGGCGTGACCCGTTCATCATTCTGGTGTCGGTGCCCATGTCCATTGCCGGTGCCATGGCGTTTATCGTGCTTGGTTTCGCATCGATGAACATCTACACCCAGGTGGGTCTGATCACGCTGATTGGTGTGGTGTCGAAGAACGGCATACTGATCGTGGAATTTGCCAACCAGCTTCAGGAAGACAAAGGACTTGGCAAGCGTGAGGCGGTGATTGAAGCCGCGGCCATTCGCTTGCGGCCAATCATCATGACCTCGCTGGCGCTGATCTTCGCCATGGTGCCGCTGCTGATTGCCGTGGGCCCGGGCGCGGAAAGCCGCTTTGCCATCGGCCTGACCATCAGTGCTGGCCTTGGTATCGGCACGCTGTTCACCGTCTTTGTGCTTCCGGCCTTCTACATTCTGTTGGGCCGGGATCACAATAACCACGACCAGCAAACGGCTTCATGACGCTGGGCAACCTGTTCTGGTTGTTCGTGGCCGGCTTCGCTACCTGGTACTGGTGGCGAAGCAAGGCCATCAAGGATTATGTGCTTCAGGCCGCGCGGGACTACTGCAAAACCATGGACGTGATGCTCCTGGATGATGCGGTTTACCTTCGCGGCCTGTGGTTCAAACGGGATGAGCGCGGCAGCCTGCGGGTTTGGCGGCGTTTCATGTTCGACTTCACCTCCACCGGTGAAGAACGCTATGAGGGCCGCATCATCATGCTGGGCCCACGCATTATTCACAGCGAACTGGAGCCCCACCGCTTCGGTTGATCGCAGGCCCCCTGCCACTCCCTCTCCCCCAAATGGGCGATTCTTACTTGCGCCCTGATCGCAAATACTCTGCAACGCATTGGCGACAAAGGCCTCTCATTCGAGAAGAGCCAACCACAAAAACAACAGGAGTCAACCATGCGTAAACTCATCACTTTTGCAGTGATTATGGGCTGTATTGTGCTCGCGTCCCCAACGCTCAGCCATGCCAGCTACACCAACACCAAGCACCCGATTGTGCTGGTTCACGGGGTCACCGGGTTTAACACCATCGGCGGCCTGATCAACTACTTTCACAACATCCCGTGGAACCTCGAGCGCAGTGGCGCACGGGTGTATTCCGCCAGCGTTTCCTTCGTCAACAGCAGTGAGCAACGCGGCCAGCAACTGGCCAACTACGTCAATGGTCTTGGCCATGCCAAGGTCAACCTGATGGCTCACAGCCAGGGCGCACCTACCTCACGGGTAACCGCTTCACTGATCCCCCACAAGATTGCCTCGATCACCTCGATCAACGGCGTCAACAAGGGTTCGAAAGTAGCGGATGTGGTTCGCGGCATTCTTCCCCCCGGCAGCTATGTGGAAGGCGGCGCTGATGCGATTGCCAACGCGCTGGGCGATCTGGTCAATGCCCTGTCCAGTTCCAGCAACCCCCAGGACGGACTGGCCGCGCTGGAAACACTGACCACTCGCGGCACCACCGCACTGAACGATGCACTGGGCTGGAAAGGCGTAAACCGCTATTCCTGCGCGGGCACGAGTGAGGACCAGTGGATCAACGGTAACCGCATCAAGTTCTTCTCCTGGACCGGCAAATCCGTCTTCACCAACTGGACAGACGTCACTGACCCGTTCCTGGGTGTCACCGCCCTGGCCTTTGGCAACGAAGACAGTGACGGCCTGGTGGGCGTTTGTGCCACCAAGATGGGTAACGTGATTGGCACCCACTACGACATGAATCATGTGGACGCCATCAACCATCTGTTCGGTGCCCGTTCCTGGTGGACCAACCCGGTTTCGCTGTATCGCAGCCAGGCAAACCGCCTGAAAAATCGCGGTCTGTAACCGATGGCGAAACAGCCATCACTTCTGAAACGCGCTATCTTTCCGCTGATAGCGCTGGTTCCTCTGGTTGCCGCCACGGTGTGGCTGGTGACCGGGGAGCAGGAGGCCGCAACAGCGGGCAAGAGTCAGGTGCCCGCCGTCGCTGCGCCGACCTCAGAAAACGTTCAGGCACCGACTGCGAACCCGCAGCCGGCTGACCTGGCGTCGGCCGAGGCAACAGCGATGGTTTCGCACCAGACACCAAAATCCCTGGGTGAAAACCCGTTTGCCCCGTCGCTGTCAGGAACCGACATTGACGGTGCCCTGAAAGCAGGCCCGGACGGCCAGCTTATTGTGGATCTGGCCACCAAGGATTTTTTCGATTATTTCCTCAACACCGTTGGCGAAGTGTCACCGGAAACCGCGCTTGCAGAAATTGAAGCCCTGGCCCGGAACAACCTGCCAGCCGAAGCTGCCGAACAGGCCCTGGCGATTCTTGACCAGTACCTGGATTACAAACAGCAGGCCCTGGAAATGGGAAACCGGTCACTGGACCCAAGCCGCCAGAGTGACCCGGCCTACCAGTTGCAGGTACTGAAATCGGCCCTGGCGGATCTCAAACAGCTGCGCCGCAATGCCTTTGATCCAGCCACCCACGATGCGTTTTTCGCGCTGGAAGAGGCCTATGGCGAATACACCCTGGCCAGCATCGAAATCCAGCAGCGGGACGATCTTTCGCTCCAGAGCAAACAGACTCTGCTGAACTGGCATCGTGAGCAATTACCCGCGCAACTGCGCCAGACCGAAACCCGCATGATCAAAGAAACCGAGGTTGGTCAGCAGCGCCAGGCCGCCATTGCCGAAGCCAGCTCCCCCGACGAAGCCGGAGAGCGGCTACGGGAACTTGGCGTTGATGCCGAGCGGGCGGATGAGGTGGTCAGCTATCTGCAGGAAAGAGAAAACTTCGATGCCCGGTTCCAGCAATACCAGCAGGCACTCGCCAGCCTGGAAAAGGCCGGCATCAGCAGTGATGATTTCGATACCCAGCAGAGCGAGTTGTTGCAGCAGCATTTTGACAGCGAACAGACGCGAACCTGGGCGAAACTGAGATCCCTGGATAGCCAATCACCCCAGTAGAGCCGCAGGCCATGCATCTACCGGTTAGCCCCCGGCAAGGTTAGACTGCAGCAGACAATCACCTTGCCGGGCCAGACTTTCATGACCATTTCCCAATTGCGGCATCAACAGGCCGTGGGCTTTCGCTGGTTGCGATTCCACCCTGAGCTGGAATCCCGTTACCGCGAAGTGCGGGACCAGAGCATCCGTGAGCGGGCGCGGCCGGTTTCTGCCAGTGCTCTGGTTCTGTTTCTGGTCTACGCCCTGCTTGATCTGGCAATGATGCCTGACCCCCTTGCCCGTCAGACCGTCTTTATCCGCCTGCTGATCACCTGCCCGGCCATTTCCCTGGTTTGGTGGCTGTCCTGGCAACCGCTCAGACCCGGTACTTTTCTGCGGCTTTATGGCCTGGCCTATCTGGTCGGCGGCCTCAGCGTTGTTGCCATCATCGGCATGGCACGGCTGGCGGACTTTCCCCTGCCCTATGAAGGCATCCTGCTGATGCTGATGTTCGGCTATTTTGCCATGGGCATCCCGTTTCGCATGGTATCGGGCCTGTCTCTGATTCTGCTGGTCGCCTACCTGGTCGTGGAATACGCCACGGGGATGGCGCCAGACGAACTGGCCATCAACGGCTTTTTCATCATGACCGCCAATATCATCGGGATGGTGGGAAGCTGGTTGAGCGAGCATCGCCAGCGGGCCCACTTCCTGGACCGGCAGATGCTTGAAGCCCTGCGGCTTCAGGCCGAACAGGAAAGCGAGCGCAAAACCAGCCTGATCACCATTGCCAGCCACGACCTGCGTCAGCCCCTGAACATCATCAGCCTGATCCTGGAGAACCTGAGCGACAGCAACCTGCCGGAACACCAGGCAGCGCTGATCACCCGGCTGAAAACCTCGGTCACCCATTTCAACGGATTGCTGGCCAGCGTGCTGGATATTTCCCGGCTGCAGGAGGGCATGGTCAAACCCGAGCCCGAACCACTTCGGCCCCGCGATGTTCTTTCCCAGCTTGCCGAAACCTGTGGTGAGCGGGCCCGTGACCTGGGGGTAAAACTTGAGTTCAGCGACAACGGCCCACACGTCGCGGTGCTTGCGGACCCGCAGTTGCTGCACCGGATTCTTCAGAACCTGGTATTCAATGCCCTGGACCACAGCGGCGCCGGGCGCATCGAGGTTGAGGCCAACGATGAGAACGGGCAACTCGTGTTCGTGGTCAGGGATGACGGCTGCGGTATCGACCAGGCCACCCGGGAAAAAATCTTTGATCCGTTTTTCCGCACCCGCATGGCCAACGATCCCGGCCTGGGTCTGGGCCTGGCGATTGTCCGGGAACTGTCTGCACTGATGGGGGGAAGCTGCACCCTGGCTCCTGCCACTGGCGAGGGCGGCGCCTGTTTCCGGGTGTCGCTACCCTGCTGTGGGGTCGAGCACATCGCCACGGTGGAAACCCTGCTGTCTGGCTCTAAAACGGGAGCTCACCCCGAACTGATTCTGGTCGAGGATCATAACGAGTCCCGCCACTGGCTGCATCAGATCCTCACCGGGTGGGGTTACCGGGTCGATTCATTTGCCAGTGCCGAGCAAGCCATCGAACACGGCAAGGCCGGCGCCAACGCCATTCTGATTACTGACCTGCACCTGCCCGCCATGGCCGGGGACCAGCTTTTCCGGGTGCTGACCGACAATCAGGCTATCCTGGGCGGGGTCATGGTCACCGCAGACACGTCCAGGGCTGAGGGCTACAACCCGTCATCCCGGCTTTGGACGCTGCACAAGCCACTGAAGCCGATGCGCCTGAGGGCTGCACTTCAGCAACTGACCCGACGATGAGTGCGAACGGCTAGCGGTTGATCAGCCCGAGGGCGCGAGCCTTGGCAACGCACTCGGTCCGGTTATGGACGCCAAGATGCACGAATATGGCTTTCAGGTGGGTTTTTACCGTGTGCTCGGTCAGGTCCAGAACCTGGCAGATCCGCTTGTTGGGCAGGCCTTCCGCCAGCAGGCCAAGAACCTCGAGCTGCCTGGGGGTCAACGAATCAGACTGAACCACGGCAGTCTGCAGTGACGGATAGAACAGCTCACCCTGACTGACCTTGCGGATCATCCTGATCAGCGACCGGCGATCGGCCGACTTGGGCAGAAACCCGACAGCCCCGGCGGATCGGGCAGCGCGCACAGAGGTTTCATCTTCACGGCTGGAAATGACCACCACCGGAACCGGCAGACCCAGTTTCTCGAGCTCTGCAAACAGTGACAGCCCGGCCTCGCCCTGCAACCCCAGGTCAAGCAGCACCAGCGCCGTTTCCGGATATTGCCGCAGGTCTTCCACCGCCTCAGCCACTGTGCCGACACAGGCCACCGAGCGGGCCAGAAGTTCTTCTTCCAGAATTGCGGTCAGCCCGAACAGAAAGAAAGGATGATCATCAACAATCAGTATGCGAGGCAGGGGTTCACCGCGCCCGGTTGCCAGGGCGGTTGTGGCCGACTCGTCAGTCATTCCGGAATCCATGGGTGTCTCCGCAAACTTTCTGTTCTTGTTTAATGCGGTCCCGACAACTATACGGATCAGTCCGGGAACAAAATGCCGCCTGGTTAACATTTTTGTGACGCAGATCAAGGTTTGCCAGCAAACCCGGCACGAATTCGTAGAAAGGTGACACCATCGCTATACTGAATTGAGGCCATCTCTGTCGTTTACCCGGTGATTTTATGTTGTTTCGCAATATCTTACTGGCCCCCCTCCTGACTCTTACCCTGGGCGCCGTGGCCGTGAGTGTTCATGCTGAACAACCGGTGATAGAGGTCGTTACCTCTGAATACCCGCCCTACGAATATCTCCGTGACGGTGAAGTCGTCGGCGACGACACCCGCATCATCCGGCGGGTTCTGGCGGAGATGGGTTACCAGGCAAATATCCGCATTCTGCCCTGGGCACGGGCGGAACAACTGGCCAGAAACGGCCGGGCCGATATGCTTTATTCCCTGACATTCTCGGAAACCCGTGACCGGCACTACTATTTCACCGCGCCGATCAACGCCGCCCAGGACGTTTTTTACAAACGCCGGAACCACGATCTGCAATGGCAGACACTGGATGACCTGGCCGGTCTCAACTTTGGCCTGTCGGCCGCCTACAGCTATGCCCCGGAGTTCATGGACTGGCTGTTCGACGGCAATGCCCGTATGACCAAGATCACCCACGAAAAGCCGGAACTGACCGGTCTGCGCCTGGTCGGCCTCGGCCGGATTGACCTGTTTATCTGCGAGCTGTCGGTATGCGATTATCTGCTTGAGCAGAACGTTTCGCAGCATCAGGAACTGGCCAACGTCGAGCGGATGGCCGGTGATGTCGGGCCCGAACGCAGCTTTCGCGCAGCGTTTTCACGTAAGCTGCCCAATGGCCGGGAGCTGCGAGACGAATTCAACGCTGCCCTCAAGAAAATCCGCGCATCCGCGAGCAACTGATTTCAACCTAAGACCGGGACAATGGATATCCACAACGATCATCGCTACGCCATCAATCTCAATGTCCGGGGCATTCAGCCATCGGCGACCCTGCGCATTAACGAAACCAGCAACCAGCTCAGGGCCGAGGGCCGTGACATCATCAAACTGGGCCTTGGCCAGTCGCCTTTTCCCGTGCCTGAGCGTGTGGTTGAGGCGTTGCGCAACCACGCCCACGAAAAGGACTACCTGCCGGTCAAGGGCCTGAAGCCTCTGCGCGAGGCCATATCCCGCTATATCAACCGGCGCGAGCAGATGCGCTCAACCTGGGAAGACGTACTGATCGGCCCGGGTTCGAAAGAGCTGCTGTTCATGCTGCAACTGGCCTACTACGGCGACCTGCTGATCCCGCGGCCAAGCTGGGTGTCCTACGCACCCCAGGCAAGGATTATCGGGCGCTCCGTGCACTGGCTGCCCACCCACGGGGAAAACAACTGGCAGCTCACCGCCGAGGAACTGGACATTGTTTGCCGTGACGATCCGTCGCGCCCGCGTATCCTGATTCTGAACTACCCGTCCAACCCCACTGGCTGCACCTACACCGAAGACCAGTTGCTGGAACTGGCCCATGTTGCCCGCAAATACAGAATCATCCTGCTGTCAGATGAGATCTACGGCGAAGTGCATTTCGAGGGCAGGCACAAATCCATCGCCCGCTACTATCCGGAAGGCACCATTGTCAGTACCGGGCTGAGCAAGTGGGCCGGTGCCGGCGGCTGGCGCCTGGGCACCTTCATTTTCCCGCCGGAACTGCGGCCGCTGCAGGACGCCATGGCGATCATCGCCAGCGAGACCTACACCGCCACCAGCGCCCCGATTCAGCATGCCGCTATCGCCGCCTTTGATGGCGGCCCGGACCTGGACGAATACCTGAAACAGTCCCGGCGGGTCCTTAAAGTCGTGGGTGAATATCTGCACAAGCGGCTGACTGCCATGGGCGCCGTTGTCCAGAAACCGGAAGGCGCCTTTTACCTGTTCCCAGATTTCTCCGGCTTCCGGGAGGCACTGGCCGGTCGGGACATCAAGACCAGCCAGGCTCTGTGCCAGGCCCTGCTGGAAGACACTGGCGTCGCCATTCTGCCTGCCAGCGACTTCGGCTTTGTGCCGGACCACCTGGGCGCCCGGCTGGCGTTCGTGGATTTCGACGGTGCCGTGGCTCTGGATCTGGCCGGCGGCCAATACGCCGACCGGGCACTGGACGACAGTTTTGTGGAAGAAGCCTGCCCACGGCTGGTGACTGCCATGGATAAAATGGCCCATTGGCTGGAGGATCTTTGATGGCCGACCTGGCCGAAATCGCGGATTTTACCGAACAGCTGGCCCAAAAGGCCGGCGAACTGATCCGCCATGAGCGTGAGCAGAACATCCTTCGCACCGACTACAAACAGCAGACCGAGCTGGTTACCCATGCGGATGTGATGGCAGACGAGATGATCACCGCCGCCATCCGCGAGCGATTCCCGGAGCACCGGATCCTGTCCGAAGAAACCATGCCCGACCTGCAACAGGCCGAGCAATTGGACACACCTTTGTGGATCATCGACCCCATCGACGGCACCGTGAACTACGCCTACGGCCACCCCCAGGTCGCGGTGTCCATAGCCTACGCCGAAAAAGGCCGGGTTCAGGTCGGTGTGGTGCATGCGCCTTTTTCCCGGGAAACCTTCCGGGCGGTACGTGGCGAGGGTTCAACGCTGAACGGTGAAGCCATCCGGCACAGCGGTGCTACCGTACCCCGGCAGTCCCTGTTCGCGACAGGATTCCCCTACCATAAAGACGGTCTGGAGCCGCTGGTCAATCGTCTGAATGCGATGATTCACCAGTGCCGTGACCTGCGCCGCATCGGCTCGGCGGCATTGGATATCTGCTGGGTGGCCTGCGGGCGGCTGGACATCTACTACGAGAACGTCAGCCCCTGGGATTTTGCCGCTGCGCGATTGATTGCCCTGGAAGCCGGCGCTACGGCCGGGCATTTCAGCGAGGTGCCTGACGGTATGCCAGCGGATCTGTGGGGGCGGGATATTCTGATTTCGGCACCGGCGGTCTGGGAGCCGGTGCGTGAAATCCTCCGAAAAGCGTCAGGCTACTACTAAGCCCAGACGCCCTTGGCCACGGACGGCCAGCATTCATCGAAATCGGCGGAGGGTTTGCGGGCGAACGCCGACCGGATAAACCGCTGGATGCGGCCTTCCAGAAACACCATCACCCAATCGGCCCCACGCACGGCGCTGGTGTGGAACCTCAGCCCCTGGCGGATTTCCCCTTCCTTTATGATCTGGCGTATCTGGGTTTCCAGGCGCTCGAAAAACTGGGAGGCGCGACTACGCAGGGCGTCGTTCTCGCCCATCAGGGCGTCGCCGGTCAGTACCGTGCACAGGCCGGGATTGCGCTCAGCGAAGATCAGTACCAGGTGTACCAGCTGTTGCAGCCGCACCCGCCCGTCATCCTGTTCCTGAAGGATTGTCTGGCAGCGGGTGAACACGGCATCTTCGGCAAACTCCACCAGTGCCTCGAACATTTTCCGTTTACTGGGAAAGTGCCGATACAGCGCAGCTTCGGTAACGCCCACAGACTTTGCCAGGCCCGCCGTGGTGATTCGCGCCCCCGGGTCTTTTTCCAGCATTTCCAACAAGGCCTGCAGGATGGCATCTCGACGGCTTGGAGTCTGGTCGCTCATAGGGCTTTAGTACCAGCGCCTGGTTAAAAGAAAGTGCCATCCAGCGGTGACGACGCGCTGGCATAGAGTTTTTTCGGCATACGGCCGGCAAGATAGGCGTGCCGCCCGGATTCAATGGCCAGGCGCATGGCCCGGGCCATGCGGATCGGATCCTGGGCCTGGGCGATGGCGGTATTCATCAGTACGCCGTCACAACCCAGCTCCATCGCCAGCGTGGCGTCAGACGCAGTCCCAACACCGGCGTCCACCAGTACCGGCACCCTGGCATTTTCAACAATCAACCGGATGTTGTAACGGTTCTGGATACCGAGGCCCGAGCCGATCGGGGCGCCCAGCGGCATAATGGCGATGCAGCCCATTTCCTCAAGGCGCTTGGCCAGAAGCGGATCGTCCGAGCAGTACACCATGACCTGGAAGCCGTCCTTGATCAGCGCTTCGGCAGCCACCAGGGTTTCGGTCATGTTCGGGTAAAGGGTTTTTTCCTCACCCAACACTTCCAGTTTTACCAGGTCGTGGCCGTCAAGCAGTTCACGGGCCAGTTTGCAGGTGCGGATGGCATCTTTGGCGGTGTAGCAGCCGGCAGTGTTAGGCAGCATGGTATAAGAATTCGGCGACACCACGTCCAGCAGGCTGGGTTCATCCGGATTCTGGCCAAGATTGGTGCGGCGTACGGCAAAGGTGACAATCTCGGCGCCACTGGTTTCGATGGCGTGGCCGGTTTCGCTCAGGTCACGGTATTTGCCAGTGCCAACCAGCAGCCGTGAATTATAGACTTTGCCTGCAATTTCCAGTGGCTTGTCTTCTGGAAGGGGTCTTTCGGGCTGTTCGCTCATGCTTGTACCTTGAATATGGTTGAATAAACGCGACTGAATTCATGCTCGGCCGGTGCGCCAGGCGGGGCTTTATCCACCACCGATAGCGTGAACAACCTCTACCCGGTCGCCATCGCTCAGGCTGAAACTGGGGTGTTCGCTGCGGGGCACTATGTCTTCGTTCACCTCGACCGCCAGCCTTTTCCCTTCCAGCGCCATCCGCTGGATCAGGTCGGATATGGTTGCACCTTCACCAAATTCCATGGACTCGCCATTTACCTGAATCTGCATATGTTTTCCTGTCTGTATCTGCCAGCTATGTCTGCCGGGGCTGCTTCAACGCGGCAACAATCAGCAGCGCCCAGCCCACAATGAAACACACGCCACCCATGGGCGTAACCGGGCCGAGCCAGCTCATTTCGGTCAGTACCAGCAGGTACAGACTGCCACTGAACAGCACAATACCGGCCGCGAAAAAGCCTGCGGCCAGGGCTAAAAGCCTGCCACGCACAATCCCCACGCCAGAAACCAGAGCCACCAGAATCAGGGCAAGAGAGTGGTTCATCTGATAAGTGACGGCGGTCTGGAAAACTTCAAGCCCTCGGGGGCTGAGCACTGACCGCAAACCATGGGCTCCGAAAGCTCCGGCCATGACGGCGGTCATTGCAAGCGCCGCCCCCAGAATCAGGGGCCAGAGTAGCATGGTCCGGGCAGCACCAGCGGTGTCAGGAGCAGTCACAGTGGATTTTCTCTCCGGTATCCAGGTTCATCATTGTCAGCTTTCCGCCCCATACGCAGCCGGTGTCCAGGCCAATGTAGCGCTCGCTTTCGGTTTCGCCCTCAAGGGCGGCCCAATGGCCAAACACTACCCGCACATCATCAGGGCGCTGAAAGCGGAACCAGGGTCCAAAACCTTCTGGTGCGTCTTCGGCGGATTCTTTGGCGGCAAATTCCAGGGTGCCGTCCTCGGCAATAAAACGCATACGGGTGAAGTAATTGGTGATCACCCGCAAGCGGTCCATGCCCTGCAGTCCGTCATTCCAGCCGGCGGGCTGGTTGCCGTACATGCCCGCAAAATATTCTTCTGCCCCAGGGCCACGAATCGCCGCCTCGACCTCACCCGCGTAACCCATGGCCTGGTCCACACCCCAGATATGCGGCAGGCCGGCGTGCACCATGACAAAATTTCTGGCCGGGTCATGCACCATCAGGTTCTGATGACAAAGCCAGTTGAGCAGGTGCTCGTGGTCCGGCGCATCCAGTATGTCGCTCAGGGTGTCCTTGTTCTTGAGTGCGTGCCCGCCACGGGCAACGGCCAGGAGGTGCAGGTCATGATTACCCAGAACCACCACTGCAGACGTCCCCAGGCTTTCGATATAACGCAGGGATTGCAGCGATGAAGGCCCCCGGTTTATCAGATCACCCGCCACCCAGAGCCGGTCCCGGGACGGCGAAAAGTCCACCTTGGCCAGCACTTCCCGCAAACGTTCATAACAGCCCTGAATGTCGCCGATGGCGTAGTCAGTCATTACTTACCTCGTCAGTGCCCGGCTGGATCAGCATCGAGCCAGTTTCCGCCGGAACATCCGCCAGCAGATCGGCAATAGCCACATAGTCCGCCAGACCCAGATTCTCGGGTCGCAATCCGTCGTCTATACCGACGCGATTGAGCTGCTCAACGGTTACCATGCCAGCCAGGCCTTTACGCAGGGTCTTGCGCCGCGCACTGAACGCGGTGCGAACCACGGACTGAAGCAGCTTGAAGTCTTTTGCCGGGTGCGGCAGGGTTTCGTGGGGCACCATCCGCACAATCGCCGAGTCCACTTTTGGCGCTGGCTTGAATGCGCCCGGACCTACTTCAAACAACGGCTGCACTTTGCAGAAGTACTGCGCCATGATGCCCAGCCGGCCGTAGTTGTTGTCGCCCGGCACCGCCGCCAGCCGCTGAACCACTTCCTTCTGCAGCATGAAGTGCATGTCTTCCACTACGCCAGAGTGCGCCAGCAGGTGGAAAATAAGCGGTGTGGAAATATTGTAGGGCAGGTTACCGATGATGCGGATTCGCCTGCCATCTTCCACCAGCTGACCAAAGTCAAACTTCAGGGCGTCCGCTTCGTGAATGCGGAACTCCGGATAATTGAAAAATTTTGTTCGCAGTACCGGAATAAGGTCACGGTCCAGTTCCACAACCTGGAGGCGACCGTTCACGGCCAGCATTTCTTCAGTCAATGCCCCCAGACCGGGGCCAATTTCCACCAGGGCATCATCGGGTTTCGGGTTGATGGCGCGAACGATGCGCTCAATCACGCCCTGGTCGTGGAGAAAATTCTGGCCGAATCGTTTTCTGGCCTTATGCCCGGGTTTATTGCTCACACGTTACTCGCTTTGTTGCCACTGGCCAGTTTCTGGCCACCCATCCTTTTCTGGCAAAGCGCCATGCGCTCACCCACCTGCACCGCCTGCCGCAGGCTGCCCATATCGGCGCGGCCGGTACCCGCCAGGTCCAGCGCAGTGCCATGATCCACGGAGGTACGAACGATCGGCAGGCCCAGGGTGATGTTCACCGCGCGACCAAAACCCTGGAACTTCAATACCGGCAGTCCCTGGTCGTGATACATCGCCAGCGCCGCATCGGCATTGTCGAGCCAATGAGGTGTAAACAGGGTGTCCGCAGGCAGCGGGCCGGTCAGAGTCATACCCTCCTGGCGCAGTGCCTCCAGGGTGGGCTCGATCACGTCCAGCTCTTCGCGGCCCAGGTGTCCGCCCTCCCCGGCGTGGGGGTTAAGGCCCGCCACCAGAATCCGGGGCTGTTCCAGCCCGAAATACGTTTTCAGATCCTGGTTCAGAATCCGTGCTACCTGGGTCAGACGGGCCGGTGTAATGGCAGCCGGCACCTCACTCAACGGCAGGTGAGTGGTCACCAGTGCCACCCTGAGTTCATCGGTGGCAAGCATCATCACCACCCGCTCGACGCCGCACATGGCCTGCAGAAACTCGGTGTGGCCGCTGAACTCAATGCCGGCGTTGTTGATCACGCCCTTGTGCACCGGTGCCGTCACCATGCCATCGAACAGGCCGTTCAGGCAGCCCCGGGTCGCGACCGACAGGGTATCCAGCACATAGGCACTGTTGGCGGTGTTCAGCTGGCCGGCGGCAGTGGTGGCCAGGCCCTCAACGTGGAGGACCGAAAGCGTACCGGGCGCGCGGGCGGCAACCGAGCCTGGCGCCCAGTCTTCCAGAACAATCCCCAGGCCAAGGTCACGGTTGCGTTCTTCCAGCAGCGGCTTGCTGGCAATCACCACCAGGCCTGCAGAGCGTTCCTCAGCGGCAAGCTGAAGGCACAGCTCCGGGCCAATACCGGCGGGTTCGCCGGCGGTAAGCGCCAGGGTTACGGTGTCTGTCATGAGGTACTGGCGTCGTCGTTCTTGAATTCGATAAAGGCCTCGTCGCGGATTTCCCGCAGCCAGTTCTGCAGCTCAAGATCAAACTTGCGGCGATAGATGGCCTGGCGGGCCTCATCCCTTTTCACGGCGCCACTGATATCCTGCTGCCGACGGTCCTGCACCTGCAGGATGTGCCAGCCAAACTGCGACCGGAAGGGGCCTTGGAGTTCGCCCACTTCGGCGTTCATCATGGCTTCTTCGAACTGCGGCACCATCTGGCCCGGCCCGACCCAGCCGAGATTGCCACCGTCAGAGCCGGACACCGGGTCGTCGGATTCCTCACGCGCCAGTTCAGCAAAGGATGCGCCGTTCTCTAGCTGTTGATACAAATCGCGGATTTTCGCCTCGGCGGCCGCGTCTGTGGTGGTTTCATCGGGGCGGACCAGAATATGGCGCACCTTTGACTGTTCCACGACCTGGGCTTCGCTGCCACCACGCTTGTCCAGCACGGTAATCAGGTGGAAACCACTGCTGTTCTGCAGCACCGGTGAAACCTCGCCCACTGCAAGCTTGGGCACCACGTCAGCCACCAGGGAAGGCAACCGGCTTTCGGAGCGCCAGCCCATGCTGCCGCCTTCAAGGGCATTGCTGGCATCGGATTCCGCCACGGCAACAGAGCGGAAATCCCGGCCGTCGATGATCTCGGCCCGCAGGGCTTCGATCTGGGCCCGGGCTGCCTCAAGTTCGTCCTCGTCGTTAGGGTCATTCACCTGAATCAGGATGTGCGCCAGCTCGTATTCGGCGTTGGTGCGGCTCTGTCCCTGTGTCGCCTCCAGATAGTTGTCCACCTCCCGATCAGTTACCCGGACGCGATTACCCACCTGGCGCTGCTGCACCCGGCCGGTCAGCATCTCGCTGCGGATCTGTTGGCGGGCTTCCTGATAGGTCACTCCTTCCTGTGCCAGCTGTTCTTCAAACTGGGCCAGGGTCATGTTGTTACGGCTGGCAATGGACGAAAGCGTTTCATTCAGCTCGTTATCACTGATTCGCATGCCGGCGCGCTCGGCCATCTGCAACTGGATGGATTCGGTAATCAGCTGCTCCAGTACCCGCTCTTCCAGCACCGAACGCGGCGGCAGGCTGGTGCCCTGGGACCGCAGACGGCCAACGATGGTGTTGATCCTGGCGTCGAGTTCCGACTGCAGGATCACTGATTCGTTGACCACCGCCACCACCTGATCCAGCAGTTTGCGCTCTGCCTGAGCCGTGCCAGACATCATCACAACCATCAGCAACACGATGGTTTTTGCCCAATGGCGAAGGTTCGCCCTCATAATCACCTCTGTATGGAAAAACGGCGGGCTTCAGTGCCACGCCAGAAAACTGCAACGGGCCTCAGCGCTCACCAAAACGGCGCCGTTCCCGCTCGTCAAAACCGATGATGGCCTCGGAAATCTGCCTTGAAGAACCGCCACTGCCACCCAGGCCTTTCAGCTCAATCTGGAAAAGTACCCGGCTCTGCAGCTCTTCCTCGTCGGTCAGATAATTCTGGTGGACCAGTTGCACACTCCAGCAACAGTTATTGTATTCCAATCCTGCCAGTGACCCCACGGTACGGTCGAGTTCTGAATCAAAAGCCCAGCGGCCGATCAGACTAACACGGTCTGAGACAGGCACAACGCCACCAATATCCGACTGCTCGAATTCATTTCTGCGATAGGTGTGGCCCACGCTGGCCAGATACCGGTAATCCTCCGAATGAAACACCAGCTGGCTTCGGCCTTCCTGGGTCTTGCTGGTTCGTGGTTCCCAGAGGCCGGATGTACGCATTTCCAGACCTTCCACTGGCCGCAGAACCATCTCGCCGGCCAGCGGCGAATCACTGCTGTCCGCCGCGCCCTCGCCATCCAGAGTGACTTCCCGGTCATCAAAGTACTGCACCTGGCCCAGGCTGAACCGGGCCCGCTCCCGGCCTGTGAGCAGATCATTGAATCGGCTGGTTAGCGCCACCGTCAGCTGGTTGGTGTCGCCCACCCGGTCGCCGCCCGAGAAACGGTTGGGACGGAACAGTTCGCTGAAGCTGAACGGGCGCAGGGCGGTGTCGAAATCCGGAATCATTGACTGATCAGCGTCGGCATCGGCCCAGGCGTAGTAGAGCCGGGGTTCCAGGGTCTGGTTATAGGGCACATCAAACAGGCTGGACTTGCGGTCAAAGTAAAGGCCGGAATCCCATTCTGCCACGGGCACGGTGCGGTCAATTCTTGGGTCGCCCAGGCCGTAATCGTCCAGCTCGTAACGGGTGTAATCCACGCCGACAGAGGGCCGCACATAGCCCCAGAGCGCGCGCAACGGCAGGGCAATTTCGGGGATGGCCCGCAGGCGCTGGCCGTTGGCCTGGTCCAGGCCGGTCAGGTCGTCGTTGTCGCGATAGAAAAAGGTGTATTGACTGTCCAGACCCAGGGTCAGCGGGCCCAGGTCAGTCTCGCCACTGTAAAGTACGTTAGGCAACTGGGAGTAGGGGCGGTCGGCATCGGCAATGAAATCGCTGATGGTCTGGTAGCCACTCAGGTAGGCTTCCAGCATCTGATGATCGTCCCGGTAACGAACCCCGCCCCGGCGCAGCAGGTGCGTATCCTGGCTGATGCTGAGGCTGCGGTTCAGGTCGCTGAGGTAATCGTTGTCGCTGACCGCGGAATAGTCGCCGTAACCGGTCCAGTTCCGGTTAAACCGGGCCTCTGTGGTGAAATCCAGGCCCCAGCGTTCGCCGTCCTCCCCGGGCACTTCGTCGGCGTATTCCCGGTCGTTTCCGGCGTAGCCCAACTGGAGGTCAGACTGGCCAAAATCACTCAGGTAACGCCCTTCCACCTCGGTAAACAGGCCCCGACCACTGATGAACTGCGGTGTTAATGTGGCGTCGTAATCCGGGGCCAGGTTGAAGTAATAAGGCACCGCCAGAAAGCCACCGTTGCCGGCATTGGATGACCCAAAGGCCGGGTACAGGAAGCCTGATTTACGGCGATCATCAATAGGAAAGCTGGCGTAGGGCCAGTAGAACACCGGTATATCCTTTATCTGTAGGCGGACATGCTTTGCGGTACCCACACCTTCAGCCTGATCCAGTTCAATTTCCGAGGCCACGATAGACCAGTCATTCTGCCCCGGTGCGCAGGTGGTTAACTGGCCCTGACCGATCTGCACCCGATTGTCCGATGTTCGCGCAAGCTGGGCTGCAGAGCCGCGCATTTCCGGCCCGTGAAGCAGAAACGTTGCCATGCGGATATCCAGGTAACCGGTATCGGCGCTGTAGTCTGCACGTTCACCGGTAAGCAGAAACCCGTCGCCCCGGCTGGTCAGCGGCCCCTGGATAGAGACCCGGCCCGAGGCCTGATCATAGCGCGCTTCATCGCCGGTAACCGCAAAGGGCCCCTGCTGGATACGGACATCCCCGCGCAGGTAGAGCTCTGAATCCATTTCATACCGGGCGCTAAGGCCACTGGCGCTCAACGGCAGGTCGCCGGGTTGCCCGGACTCACTGGCCGCGCCCACCACTGACGCCGGCTGCAGGTAACCCCCCTGGCAGAAGGATGGCAGGTTCCGGGCGGCTTCCACCGGCAATTCGGCCCGGGGGCGCCAGTCCATTTCTGCCGCTGTGGGCGGGTCCTCTGCTTGCGCCACCGGCACCATCAACAGCCAGGCGCTTCCAGCCAGCACGGCCCGCCGCCCGGCAACAACCGCCGAGCGCGCTGAATGGGGCCGCCGGACGGGGGTTTGCGGGATGTGCAGCTTCCTTGAGCGGGCTGGCACGATAGGGGGATCCTGTACTGAGTGGGCGGTCAACCATGAGTGCTTAACAGCGGCCTAGTTTACACGGCGACCATGGCCTTGTTAACGGAAACAGGCGGCGAGGGCCAGGCCGGAGAAAACCGATTTACCCTCTGCCTCCAGATCTGCTAACTTCAAGACCTTGCTTCTGGCCGATCTCGCCCACTGCAATGGCGTTGATCGTGGCTTTTTTCGTTTACTTCAGGGATTTTCCAGGCTCCATGGACAACCGTTTGCAGATCCTGACTCGATGGGTAAGACAGTTTCCGGGCTTTGAAAATGCCGACCCGCAACCGGTTTCCGGTGACGCCAGTTTCCGCCGCTATTTCCGGGTATCCGGCCGGCCGGATCAACAGCAACCGGCGCAACCTTTTATTGTCATGGATGCACCGCCAGCGCACGAAGACTGCCGGCCGTTTGTGCGGATTGCCCGCCACTGGCATAACCAGGGCATCGCGGTACCCCGGATCATTCAGGAAGATCTGGAACAGGGGCTGCTACTGCTGGAAGATTTTGGCGACACACTGATGCTGGGTGCGCTGACCGAGTCTACCGCCGACACCCTATACCACGCCGCGCTGGACGAACTGGTATTGATACAACAGGCCACCCCACCCCCGGATCAACCCCTGCCACCCTACGACGCCGAACTGCTGGACCGGGAAATGGCGCTGTTTCCGGACTGGCTGCTTACCGAAAAACTGGGCCTGACCCTGGACAACAGCGAGCGGGCGCTGCTGGACACCACTTTTGCTTTCCTTCGGGAAAGCGCGCTGGCCCAGCCAACGGTTACCGTTCACCGGGACTACCATTCCCGCAACCTGCTGGTGCGTCCCGGCGACACGCTGCCTGAAATCCGACGCCCCGGCGTGATTGATTTTCAGGACGCGGTCTGCGGGCCCGTCACCTACGACCTGGTCTCGCTGCTGAAAGACTGCTACATCAACTGGCCGACGGCCCGCATTGACCAGTGGGAAGAACGCTTCCGCAGACAGACGTTGGCGGCAGGGCTGCATAATGCCGACCACGACACCTTTCACCAGTGGTTCGAACTGATGGGCATGCAACGCCACCTCAAAGCAGCGGGTATTTTTGCGCGGCTGGACATTCGCGATGGCAAGCCGGGCTACCTGGGCGATATTCCCCGCACCGTCTGCTACCTGGTGCGGGCCAGTGGCCGCCAGCCGGCGCTGAGACATTGCCACGAATGGCTGACCGACCGCGTGCTGCCCGCCATTGAGGCCACCATCGGTTCCGTTGAGACCCACCAGCCGTGAAAGCCATGATCCTTGCCGCTGGCAAAGGCGAGCGCATGCGCCCCCTGACGCTTACCACCCCCAAGCCATTGCTGACCGCCGGTGGCAAGCCGCTGATTGTGCATCACCTGGAAAATCTGAAGCGGGCCGGGTACCGGGACATCGTGATCAACCATGCCTGGCTGGGCGAGCAGATTGAACAGGCCCTGGGCAGTGGAGAGGCATTCGGTCTGTCCATTCGCTACTCACCGGAAGGCGAACCCCTGGAAACCGCCGGTGGCATTCAACGGGCGCTTCCGTTACTGACGGATCAGGACGAGGACTGGTTTCTGGTGATCAATGGGGATATCTGGTGCGATCTGGACCTCACATTCCTGACACCACCGCAGGACGCCGACGCCCTGCTGGTTCTGACGGACAACCCGCCGCACAACCCAAAGGGGGATTTCAGCCTGCAAGACGATGGCTCGATTCGCACTACAGATGGCCAGCGGCAGACCTTTACCGGAATCAGCCTGCTTCATCGCAGGCTGTTTGAAAACCTTCCTCCGGGAACGATGAAGCTGGCACCGATTCTTCACGAGGCCATCGCCGAGCACCGGGTTAAGGCGCTCAGCCATACCGGCCAGTGGATGGATATTGGAACGCCAGAACGCCTGCAGCAACTGGACACCCTGCTCGCGGGAGGCAGCGCCTGAATCATGGCAGCAAACACCCGGGATAAAGCCCTGCCCGCGCGCATGGACGCCGAGCTCACCAGCCTGTTGAGTGAGCTTTCCGCCTGCGGCCACCAGGCCAGCGAGTTGATGGTTCGCACCCACCTGCCGGGCTGGTGTCGCCGCAGCCTGTTCTTCTTTCTGGGCTACATCGCAAAATCCAGCGGCCGGGTGACTGAAAAGGATATCGGATTCGCCGAGACGCTTATGCGCGCCCTGCGCCTGTCTCAGCGCCAGCGCCGCAAGGCCATCAAACAGTTCCAGCGCGGCAAGGGCGTCGACACCATACCCCGCAGCAGAGCCCTGCGCCTGCGGATTTCACACCGTTTATGGCCATCGCCGTCATTACGGGTGGCTATCTGCCTTTGTCACGCTGCCCAGCTGTTTGGCAGACCCGACAAACATCGCCGTTATCGATGCGAGGACGCCGTTGTCCAGATGGGCCTGCCAGTGGCCATCAGCGATGACGTGCTTGAGAGCTATGCCAGCAAGATCTGGATCACCGAACCCGAGGCCCAGCCAAAGCCCACCACCTACGAGCAGGCGCTTCAGGTATTGGGGGTGACTCGCAGAGATTCCCGAACCGACATCAAGCGCGCCTACCGCAAACGGGTGTCGGAATGCCACCCGGACAAGCTGGCGCAGCAGAATCTGAGCCCGGCTGAATTATCCCGTGCCAAAGACCGGTTGCTGAAATACCAGCAGGCCTGGGAACTGATTGACCGCCGCCACTAGCGGGCTTTCGAGGTTGACCGCAGCCAGGCGCCCATCCGGTTTGCGAGCATGGCCGCTTCCCGTGGCTGAGGCTGCCTGGATATGGCCACTGGCTGGCGCCGGTAACCGTCAATACCCGCTCGTTCAAGCGCAGCCGCGCGCTCGCGGGCAGAACGGTCAAGCGTTCTGTCCCCGGGGAGAGTGCTGTACAACTCGAGAATCGAGGGTGCCGTAGCGGCAGAAAGAAGGGCCGTCAGGCCGCTGGATTCGTCAGCATAGAAATGGGGTGCAATCCAGATCAGGTCCGATGCCCGGCCATCCTCTCTTGCCTGGCGGGTGACGTGGCCGGCAGCACGGCCAATGCCGACCAGCACAATCCGCTCGTACTCCCGTTCTGCTAACGCATCCACCGCTGCGTTGAGCGACATCACTACCTTGCCCCGATACTGAACCAGAGCGTCATCAGGGGTTTCAGTGTCCATCAGGTTAATCATCACCGATGACGAATCCCCATCGTCAGCAGCCGTTTCCGGAGTTTCCGTAACGTCTGGCTGGGCATTGGCCTGCTGCCTCAGCCACTGTTGTACGGCAAAGGGTGGCGCCGGCAAACCCAGGGTCATTACGGCCCAGCCATCCTGACTCAGCGGCTGCCGCAGTGCATCCCCCAGCCCGGCGGCCGCGGAAACCCCCTCATCCGCCAGAATCACCAGAGCCCCTTTGGCCGGGCTGTCCATTTCAGGCTGAAACAGTGCCAATACCCTGCCCTGATCACTCCCGGTTAACCAGACGGCTGTGTCCGGCCGTTTACGGGCAATGGCTTCGGCATCCACGCCGGTGGAGATCATTGGCCTTGCGTTACTTTCAGCCGAGGTTTCAGGGGCCGGATCGGACACCGCAGCTTCATCCTGAGCCATCAGGGGTGCGCTGACGATCAACATTACCAGTACGGCAGAACGCAGACACATTCCGGTTTCATGGCGCGCTACCGGGGGCTGGATCATCTTCACCGGATCTTCCTTATCGAAGTGCGAAAAAAGGTTTTCAAACTGTTAGACTAGCAGCTTTCCAGCGAGCACTGTGCCACCCGAAGCGTACCGAGAACATAGAGAGCCGTCATGAATCCGTACCAGATTGCCCCCTCCATCCTGTCCGCCGATTTTGCCCGTCTGGGCGAAGAAGTCGATAACGTTCTGGCCGCCGGGGCCGACGTGGTTCACTTTGATGTGATGGACAATCACTATGTCCCGAACCTGACCATCGGCCCGATGGTCTGTGAGGCGCTGCGTAAACACGGCGTAACCGCGCCCATTGATGTGCACCTGATGGTGTCGCCGGTGGACGACCTGATCCGCATGTTCATCGATGCCGGTGCCAGTAACATCACCTTCCACCCGGAGGCGACCAACCACATTGACCGCTCGCTGCAGCTGATTCGCGATGGCGGCTGCAACGCCGGCCTGGTGTTCAATCCGGCCACAACCCTCCATTACATGGACCACGTGATGGACAAGCTGGACATGATTCTGCTGATGTCGGTGAACCCGGGCTTTGGCGGCCAATCCTTCATTCCCGGTACCCTGGACAAGCTCCGGGAAGCCCGCAAACGCATCGATGCCAGCGGCCGCAATATCCGCCTGGAAGTTGACGGCGGCGTGAAAACCAGCAATATCCGTGAAATTGCCGAAGCAGGCGCAGACATGTTTGTCGCCGGCTCCGCCATCTTCAACACCGACGACTACAAGGCCACCATCGACCAGATGCGGGCAGAACTGGAACTTGCCCGCAAGAGCCTGGGCCAGTGAGCCTGGCAGGGCTGTTCAACCCGCGCTGGCCCGGGGTTGCGCTGTTTGATCTGGACGGCACCCTGGTAGACAGCGCGCCGGACCTGGCCGCCGCCGTGGACACCATGCTGGAACAACTGGGCCGCCGCAAAGCGGGCGCAGACAATGTCCGCAACTGGGTAGGCAACGGTGCTTCGATTCTGGTTCACCGGGCACTGGCGGGCAAAGCCGACTGGGAGCCCGCCAATCCGAGGGACGAGGCGCTGTTCAAGGATGCGCTGGCGCTGTTCTTCTACGCCTATGAGAAAATCAATGGCCAGCACGCCAAGCTCTACGATGGCGTTGAACCCTGCCTGCAACGGTTGACCGAGTACGGCTGCAGACTGGGCATTGTGACCAACAAGCCGGAAGAATTTGTGGCGCCCCTGCTCGAGCAGATGGGCATCGACCACTACTTTCGCATCAGCATCGGCGGCGATACCCTGCCGGTGAAAAAACCGGACCCGGCGCCGCTGATTCATGCCATGGAAGCCCTGGGCGGTACCAAGGGCACCACCGTGATGGTGGGCGATTCCGCCGCTGACATTGATGCGGCGCGGGCCGCGGGCATTCCCTGCGTGGCGGTGCGCTATGGTTATAATTTCGGGGCACCGGCGGACACGCTCCATGCCGATGCAACGGTTGATTCGCTGGCACAGCTTTTGTAATCTCACAGGATATTGATAGTGAAACCTTTCACCCGGGAGATTCCTGCCATGCAGGGACTGAATCTGACTGCAGTTAGCGGCGTTCTGACCAGCCGCGCGACGCGCTGGTGGCGATGGCGCACCGCCTGACCATACCTTTTAAAGGCCTTTGACATACCACCGCGTTGTCTCTCGCCATTTTGCAGAACAGATTTCAGGAAGCTTCTCATGAAACCCGAGCAATTCGCCGAGCTCGCCAAGGCCGGCTTTAACCGTATCCCCGTATACCGCGAAGTCCTCGCTGACCTGGACACCCCCCTGAGCACCTATCTGAAACTCGCCAGCGGGCCCTATTCCTACCTGTTTGAATCGGTCCAGGGCGGCGAGAAATGGGGCCGTTACTCAATCATCGGCCTGCCCAGTGTAGAAGTGCTGAAAGTCTTCGGCGACAGGATCACCATTACCCGAACTGGCCAGGTGGTTGAAGAGACCACAGCGGATGACCCGCTGACGTTTGTGGAAGAATACCAATCCCGCTTTAACGCACCGGACCTGGAGGAACTGCCCCGCTTTAACGGCGGCCTGGTGGGTTACTTCGGCTATGACACCGTGCGCTACATTGAAAAACGCCTGCGGCCCACCTGCCCGCCAGACAGGATCGGCACCCCGGATATCCTGCTGATGGTGTCTGATGAGGTGGTGGTGTTCGATAACCTGCGCGGCAAACTGCACCTGATTGTCCACGCCGACCCCGGGCAGGACGGCGCCTATGAGCGAGCGATCCAGCGCATCGACGAACTGGAATCCCGCCTGCACCGGCAAACCGCCGATGCCCCGCGCACGCCGGAAAAGCTGCGCGGCAAAACCGTGGACGAGAGCGACTTCATTTCCGGCTTCAACCAGGAAAGATTCGAAGCGGCGGTGGGCAAGGTCAAGGAATACGTGCTGGACGGCGACGTGATGCAGACGGTGATTTCCCAACGCATGTCGATACCGTTTGAAGCACCGCCGCTGAACCTGTACCGATCCCTGCGCGTGCTGAACCCGTCGCCCTACATGTACTTCCTGGATCTGGATGATTTTCACATCGTCGGCTCCTCACCGGAAATTCTGGCCCGGGTGGAAGACGAAGAGGTCACCGTGCGCCCGATTGCCGGCACCCGTAAACGCGGCGCCACCGATGCCGAAGACAAGGCTCTGGAAGCAGAACTGCTCGCCGATCCCAAGGAAATTGCCGAACACCTGATGCTGATCGACCTGGGCCGCAACGACGCCGGTCGGGTATCGGAAACCGGCACCGTGAAGCTGACGGACAAGATGATCGTGGAGCGCTATTCCCACGTGATGCACATCGTGTCCAACGTCACCGGCCGCCTGAAAAAAGACACCAGTTGTCTGGACGTGCTGCGCGCCACCCTGCCCGCAGGCACCCTGAGCGGCGCACCGAAAATCCGGGCGATGGAAATCATCGACGAGCTGGAGCCGGTGAAGCGCGGCGTTTATGGCGGCGCCGTGGGCTATCTGTCGTTCAACGGCAACATGGACACGGCCATTGCCATTCGCACTGCCGTGATCAAGGACAAGACCCTGCACATACAGGCAGGGGCCGGTGTGGTTGCCGATTCGGTGCCCCGCCTTGAGTGGAAAGAAACCATGAACAAGGGCCGCGCAATCTTCCGCGCTGTTGCCAAAACCTACAACGATTTCGACCACTGAGGCGGAGGAACAGATTATGTTACTGATGATCGACAACTACGATTCCTTCACCTACAACGTCGTTCAGTACCTGGCGGAACTGGGTGCGGACGTTCACGTTTACCGCAACGATGAAATCACGGTAAAGGAAATCGAGGCGTTGAACCCGGAACGGCTGGTAATCTCCCCCGGACCCTGCACGCCCAATGAAGCGGGCGTTTCCATGGAAGCCATTCGCCATTTCCAGGGCAAACTGCCCATTCTGGGCGTCTGCCTGGGCCATCAGGCCATCGGCCAGGTGTTCGGCGGCGATGTGATTCGCGCCGGGCGTGTGATGCACGGCAAGGTGTCCCCGGTTTACCACAAGGACGAAGGTGTGTTCCGCGGTCTGAGCAATCCGCTGCAGGCCACCCGTTACCACAGCCTGGTGATCGATAAGGAAACCCTGCCGGACTGCCTTGAGGTCACCGCCTGGACCCGCAACGACGATGGCTCGGTGGAAGAAATCATGGGCGTTCGCCACATGACGCTGCCCATCGAGGGAGTTCAGTTTCATCCTGAATCGATTATGACTGAGCAGGGGCATGAGTTGTTGCGGAACTTTCTTAGAAGTTAGTTTGTGGCTTGGGTGGTTTGGATCTGGGTCCGGTCCTTGGTGGGGAGAGGGTTTCCAAAACACGCTGTAAATACGTCCGTGTACGCTTGGGCTCCGCCATCCATGGCTCCGCACAGTTTTGGAAACCCTCTCCCCACCAACGCCCTCATTTCAAGGTTGTTCCAGTGTGTTCTCCACTCAGATTTGGAGCGGCAAAAAACGGATACGGCGAAGCAAAGACCTGATAAGCCCGCTCGAAACATCCGAGGGCTAAGGCTGGGAAAGTTACTTCCCAAAACGTGCGGAGCCATGGATGGCGGAGCCCGAGCCCACATGGACGTGCTTGTTGGCGATTTTGGGAAGTAACTTTCCCAGCCTTGGCCCATTCGCCGTAAATAGCGGGCTATCCAAGCAGCAGACTATTAAATTGCTAAGCTAAACCGAAACACCGAACATAATAAGCGGACCAAACCGAAGGGGCCCGACGATGGACATGAAAGAAGCTTTGAACCGCATTGCCTCGAATCTGGATCTCTCCACCGAGGAGATGAAAGACGTTATGCGGATTGTGATGAAGGGTGAAGCCACCGATGCTCAGATAGGTGCCTTTCTGATGGGGCTGCGCCTGAAGAGTGAGACCATTGATGAAATCACCGGCGCCACCGAAGTGATGCGGGAGCTGGCTACCAAAGTGACGGTAAATGCCGATCCGCTGGTGGATATTGTGGGTACCGGCGGTGACGGCGCTAATCTGTTTAATGTATCCACGGCTGCTTCGTTTGTAGTCGCCGCCGCCGGTGGCTTTGTGGCGAAGCACGGCAACCGCGCGGTTTCATCCAAAAGCGGCAGTGCCGATCTGCTGGAGAATCTCGGGATCAACCTGCAGATGACGCCCGAAGAAGTAGCCCGCTGCGTGGAGCAGATCGGCGTGGGTTTCATGTTCGCCCCGGCCCATCACAGCGCCATGAAACACGCCATCGGGCCGCGCAAGGAACTGGGTTGCCGCACCATCTTCAACATCCTCGGCCCCATGACCAACCCGGCGGGCGTAAAGCGCCAGCTGGTTGGCGTTTTCAATCCTGAGCTGTGTCGCCCGATGGCGGAAGTGTTGCACCGCCTGGGTGCGGAACACATCATGGTGGTGTGCGCGAAAGACGGCCTGGACGAAATCAGCCTGGCAAGCGCCACTCATGTGGCTGAATTGAAAAATGGCGAAATCACCGAATATGACATTACCCCGGAAGATATGGGTGTTAAGAGCCAGGCTCTGGTCGGTCTGACGGTAGACACTGCCGAGGATTCTTTGAGATTGATCAAAGCCGCCTTCGGACGCGGACATGATGAAATGGCGGAAAAGGCTCGTGACCTGATTGCCTTGAACGCCGGTGCAGCCATTTACGTTGCTGGTCTGGCAAAAACTCCAACCGCTGGTGTCGAAATGGCACTCGACGCAATGGGCTCCGGATTGGCAGCCGGCAAAATGTCCGAACTTGCCGATTTCTCGCAGTGCTTTTGAAAGTTTTAACTCTGAAGGCAATTCCAAAGCTTGAAGGGGCGGTGGCAAGGACCTTTCCAAAACTGTCGTCAGCCAAGGATGGCTGACGCCAAGCCCTACAAGGACGTATTTACGGGCGTGTTTTGGAAAGGTCCTTGCCGCCGGCCCAAACACCAAATCCATTAGGCCGAAAATGAGCGACAGACACCTTGATAAGACACCGACCATTCTCCGGAAGATTGTTGACCGGAAATGGGAAGAGATTGGTGAAAGGAAGCGGAGTGTTTCCATCGCCGATCTGAAAGCCATGGCTGGCGACCAGCCGCCAGCGCGTGGCTTTGCCGATGCTCTGCGAACGCGGATTAACGCAAAAACACCTGCAGTTATCGCTGAAATCAAGAAGGCCTCACCGAGCAAAGGCATCCTTCGCGATCCGTTTGAACCAGCCGCTATTGCTGAAAGCTATGAAAAAGGCGGGGCCGCTTGCCTGTCAGTCCTGACCGACAGAGACTTCTTCCAGGGCCACGAAGACTTCCTGAAAGCCGCCCGCAACGCTTGTAGCCTCCCGGTGATCCGCAAAGACTTCATGGTGGCGCCCTACCAGGTGTACGAAAGCCGCGCCATGGGCGCCGACTGCATCCTGCTGATCGCGGCTTGCCTGACCCGAGACCAGATGCAGGAACTGGAAGGCATTGCCCATGACATTGGCCTGGACGTTCTGGTGGAAGTTCATGACGGTGAGGAAATGGACGACGCGCTGACGCTGACTACACCGCTGGTAGGCATCAATAACCGTAACCTGCACACCTTTGATGTGTCGCTGGACACCACGTTCGACCTGCACGAGCGGATTTCCAACGATCGCCTGACCATCACCGAAAGCGGCATCATGACCATTGATGATGTTAACGCGATGACCGAGCGGGGAATCTACGGGTTTCTGGTGGGTGAGTCGTTTATGCGGGCAAAGGAACCTGGCGGCAAACTGAGAGAGCTGTTTTTCCCGGAGCGTTAATCAGTCCGAACCGCGAATGGCGATTTTCTGTGAAGGCTGCTCCGAGACTGGAGCGCGGCGGCGGGGGCAAGGTTTCAAAATTGTGCGGAGCCATGGATGGCGGAGCCCAAGCGCACACGGACGTGTTCACAGCGTATTTTGAAACCTTGCCCCCGCCGACGTGCGTGCACCAAAGGGTCAGCCCTCAGGATCAGCCAAAGCCTCCTGCAACAACGCCAGAAGATGCGCCGGCATTCCCTCCGCCAGTTTCAGGGCAGCCGCATGCCCCCGGTGGGACATTTTTCCCCAGGTCCGGCGAACGATACGAAGCCATTTCTCCCGGTCGTAATCCGCCTTCTGCTCATAGAAGTCCTCAAAATAGCGCTCCAGAAACACCATGCAGGCCACATCTTCCAGCAGCTGGGTGTCCTCATCCTGCCGCAGCTCCCGCTTGGTCAGAATGGTCTCAACCCGCTGGCACTCCTCATCCGGAAACCCACACCCCGCCATGATCTCCGCCGCCCTGCGCCCGTGCATGCGGCCGCAGGCCTGACGCCACTGGTAGTAGGCCTTGCGACCCTCCGCGAAATCGCTTCGGGGCATGGTCCAGCGTTCGATGTGCTGGGCCCGGCAGGCAACCTGCATTCGTGGCGACGGGTTTGGCTCCAGCTCGAAAAGCCAGCGGGTCATGTGCAGGCTATAGGCGTATTCCTTGGGCAGGGATTCACCGTTGACCTGTTCCCGATTCGGGTCCGCCCGGTTGGCCTCATCAACGGCATTCAGCGCACAGGAAAGCGGGGTCTCAGAAGTCATAGTCATTCCTTTAATCACACCTTCGCGGATGGCCGCTCTTTGATTCGCTCAAACCAGGCCTTGAGGTTTTCCTGCTCAGGCCGGATTCGAATATCCACTACCCGGGCAAACGCCATGGTAGTGAACGCATTGATGTCCGCGGCGGTAAACCGGTCGCAACAGATAAACTCTTTGCCTTCCAGCTCTTTGTCCAGAAACGCCATGAACTTTTCGACCGTTTTGCCACATTCCACGCCCCATTCCTTGATGGGATTCATCCGGTCCTTGAAGTATCCGCTGGTGTGCTGGAAACACATGCCGGTGGGCATGAAAAAAGAGAACTCGATCCAGCGCAGCCACTGTTCCACAAGCGCCTTTTCCAGCGGCGTATCGCCCAAAAGCGATGGGGTATCGGGGTAGGTTTCCTCAAAATACCGACAAATGGCCATGGTTTCCGAGATGCAGGTGCCATCATCAAGCTCCATCACCGGCACCTTTTTCATGGGATTCTTCGCAGCGTATTCCGGGGTCAGGTTCTCCCCTTTCTGCAGGTCGATCTGGATGAATTCGGCCTCGTTCAGCAATCCCTTTTCTGCCATGAACATGCGGACCCGGCGGGGGTTGGGGGCGGTGCTGGTTTCAAAAATTTTCATCATCTCAGGCTCCAGGGACGGCGGACATTAGCTTCATTCCGAAGCCTGACGCGGTATCTTCAAGCCGTCAAGTAAAGCGGAATAAGCATTCAGTCCTTAATAACGATTTACATGAACGCCTTGTAACGCTGCTCAGGATCCGTATTCTTACTTATGTATTCTAAAGGGTACGGAAAGATTTTCATTTATTTTACCGTGACAAAAACAAGACCTCAGTTTCGTCCGCCCAAGGGCAAGACGCGCCTCTCTGCGACCATTCGTCGCACCTCGAACCCAAATTCCGAAAATTCGATCAGGAGTACTTAACATGCGTAAATTAACGCCGATTGCACTGTTGTGTGCATTGTCAGCCCCTTCAGTGGCATCCGCCGAGTGCGGCGAAGTCTCCATTACCGAAATGAGCTGGACCTCGGCATCTGTCGTCACCAGCGTTGCCAAGTTCCTGATGGAGCAGGGTTACGGCTGCGACGTCACCGTGGTCCCCTCCGACACGGTTCCCGCCGTTACGTCTGTCGCCGAGAACGGTGAGCCGGACATCGTCACCGAGCTGTGGCTGAATTCGGCGGGCGAGGCTTACCTGAAACTGGAAGAGCAGGGCAAGATCGAGCGCGTTGCCGAAGTGTTCGCACCCGGCGGCGTCGAAGGTTGGTGGATTCCCACTTATCTCGCCGAGGCCCATCCCGAGCTGAAAACCATCGAAGGCGTGATGGCCAATCCGGAACTGGTCGGCGGTCGCTTTAACAACTGCCCCAGCGGCTGGGGCTGCCGGGTTGTCAGTGACAACCTGATCCGCGCTCTGGACCTGGAAGCGTCAGGCCTTGAGGTGTTTAACCACGGCTCCGGTGAAACCCTGACCACCTCCATGGCCTCCGCCGTTGAAAGCAACGAGCCCTGGCTCGGTTACTACTGGGGCCCGACAGTCCCCCTCGGCAAATATGACATGACCAAGGTCAAGATTGGCGAGTACAAGCCCGAGGTTCACACCAAGAACCAGAGCCCGGATGCCGAAAACCCGGGCGTGTCCGACTTTCCGGCTGCCACCATCCTGACCGCCGTCACGACAGACTTTAGTGACCGCGAGCCAGACGTGGCAGAAATGCTGGGCAACATGACCTTCAAGACCTCCACCATGAGTGGCCTGCTGGCCTGGAAAGATGAAAACGACGCCTCTGCGGAAGAGACTGCCGTTTACTTTCTGAGCAACAACAGCGACGAATGGTCCAGCTGGCTTAACGACTCGGCCAGAAAAAATCTCGCCAACATGCTTGGTGAGTAAAGCCCTACAGAAAGAGCCGGTTCGCCGGCTCTTTTTCTTTCCGGGTTTTAAAAAATCATACCCAATACCTCATTCTGAAAGCGCAAGGAATATTGACAGCTCATGGCCACCTACGACTTTCTTTTTTCATCGCTCGGTCTCAAAGAGTGGTGTGCAGAAGGCAAGAGCGACGCGCCCATGTCTATGGCCGCGCTGCTCAGTAAATCAAAAGGCACGGACGAACAGGAAGTCTCAATCTGGGAGCTGCCTTTTCCATCCATGGACGCGCTCAATGACTCCTGCGCCAGATTTCCCCAGTCCCGGGATCTGACCAAGGGACTGGAAGAAGGCTTTCTTGCCGTCAAGGACAACCTCAGCGTTGTGCTGGACCCAATAACCCAGCCCCTGAGCTGGGCCCTGGACGGCACCCTCTACGGCATGTTGAATACCCCCTGGTGGATCGTGATACCGGTGCTGCTGGCGGTGGTGCTGTTTGTCACCAAATCCTGGAAGCTGGTCGGTTTCGTGGCCGGCAGCCTTTGCCTTCTGGCCTTTATCGACTATTACGAATACGCCATGCAGACCCTGGCCATCATCTTTGTGTGCGCCTTTCTCTGCGTGCTCATCGGGGTACCTATCGGTATAGCCATGTCCCGCAGCGACATGATGCAGCGGCTGACGATTCCGGTGCTGGATATGCTGCAGACGCTGCCGCCCTTCGTGTACCTGATTCCGCTGATTTTCCTGTTCAGCGTGACCGAATCCAAACTCTACGGCATTGCCATCATTCTTTACGCCATTGTGCCGGTGATTCGCCTGACCAACCTGGGCATCCGGCTGGTGGATAAAGACGTGATTGAAGCCGCCAACGCCTTCGGCATGACCAGCCATCAGAAGCTGTTCAAGGTCCAGATTCCCCTGGCGTTGCCCAACATCATGGCTGGCGTAAACCAGACCATCATGATGAGCCTGGCCATGGTGGTGATCGCGTCCCTGGTGTCCGCTCCCGGCCTTGGTGTGCTGGTACTTCAGGGCATCCGCAACCTGGAGCTGGGTGTTGGCCTGGTGGCCGGCCTTGGCATTGTGATCCTGGCGGTGATTCTTGACCGGGTCACCAAAGCCTCGCTGGCGCGCATCAACGCCTCGCAGAAACAATAAGGGAGCAAATCATGGGCCAGGACATCAAGATATCCATTCGCAACCTGTACAAGATTTTTGGCAAGACGCCGGACGTTGCGCTGGAATACGTCAAGCGAGGCATGGGCAAACCAGAACTTCTGGAGAAGCACAAACACGTGCTTGGCCTGGAAAACATCAACGTCGATATGCAGGAAGGCGAAATCACGGTAATCATGGGGCTATCGGGCTCCGGTAAATCCACCCTGATCCGCCATCTGAACCGCCTGATCGAGCCCACCGACGGCCAGATAATGATCGATGGGGAAAACGTGCTCGACTTTGATGAAGAGCGCCTTCGCAAGCTGCGCCGTGAAGGCATGTCCATGGTGTTCCAGAAGTTCGCCCTGCTGCCTCACCGTACAGTGCTGGAGAACGCCGGCATGGCGCTTTCTGTTCGCGGATTCAAGGTTGAGGAATTCGAGTCTGAGGCCAGAAAATGGCTGGCCCGTGTCGGCCTGGAAGGTAACGGCGACCAGTACCCCCATGAGCTTTCTGGCGGCATGCAGCAACGGGTGGGTATTGCCCGGGCTCTGGCGTCCAACTCGCCAATCATGCTGATGGATGAAGCTTTCTCGGCGCTGGACCCGCTGATCCGCTCGGACATGCAGGACCTGTTGCTGGAGCTACAGGAAGAACTGCAGAAGACCATCGTGTTCATCACCCATGATTTGGACGAAGCGCTGAAACTGGCCGACCATCTGGTCATTCTCAAGGATGGCCACGTGGTCCAGCAGGGGGAGCCCCAGGAAATCCTGATGAACCCGAATGACCCCTACATCACTGACTTTATCGCCGATATTAACCGGGCACGAGTGCTGCGGGTTCGCTCGGTAATGGAAAAAACCAGCGAAGCCCCGGAAGACTGCGCGGGGGACCTGTCGGAACACGACAACCTGGAGTCGGTGATTGCCAGATCCAATGGCGACACCGACCTTGTTTACCGGGTTACCCGCAGGGGTAACCAGATTGGCATTCTGGACATGAAGGTTCTGGTGCGGGCACTGGTGCCGACGGAATCGTCAGACAGCGTTGAGCGGGCCCAGCTCTAGAGCCCGCCAGCAGCCTCACCGGGCTGCCCTGATGACGGGTTCGCCCCCGGCGCTGATCACCAGGTCAGCCTCCCGGCTGATGTCAAAGGCGTTTGCAGCTTCAAGCTGGCGCAGGAACCGGTCTTCCTGATCCATCAACGCTGGCTCGCAGGCTTTGCGAGTTGACGCCAACCGGCTTACCTCGAGGGTTTCGCCGTTTAACGACCAGGTACCGGTGTACTGGTTGCATGAGCCATTGCCGGCAATTCTGCCCTCAGGCAGGAATTCAATGGTGGCCCGGGATTTATCAATGACACCGCGGTCGCCGATCGTTGCGACGACCCATTCAACCCCCAGGATCAGCTGCTCCGGATCACCACCGCAGCCGGCAAACCGGTCACCATTGATGAACAGTCGCACCTGACGTGGGTGCGGCATACCCGTCATGGTGTCACGACATAACTGCGGCGCCGTGACCAGTTCAATGGAGAGCCCGTCCCGGGCGGCCCGGAACCGGTGCCCGGTATCGGACTGCGCCACTGTCTCGTAGCGCAACTCTTCCGTGGGTTTTCCCGGGCGTTCCAGCACCAGCTGCCCCGGCTCGACAATAACGCGCCAGAAGGGCTCATTGCCGGTTGCCGTGAATGGCTTTTCCAGGGCGGGGCCGGGGTCCGGAACCGGCTCTGGTTTTTCCGGTGACGACGAACACCCGGCCAGTCCCGCCAGTAACACAGCGCCCGCAAATACCAATAGTTGAGTTCCTTTCATCAATCCAGTCTCCTTCTAAACCTGATAGTATTCAGCCATTCCCGATACAATCCTGATACAACACGGAGCGTGTTCATGGCCATGCAACTATACCAGTTTGCCATTTCCCATTACTGCGAAAAGGTCCGTTGGGCGTTGGATTATAAGGGCATTAATGTCCAGATTATTAACCTGCTACCCGGCCAGCATGTAAAAACCATTCGCAAGCTGGGTGCCGAGGTGTCGTCCGTGCCGGTTATCGTTCACGATGGCCACTGCGTTCAGGGCTCCGCCAACATTCTGGACTATCTTGACGAGACCTTCCCGGAACGCCCACTGACGCCGTCGGACCCCACCGCCCGGACGCTGGCCCTGGACTGGGAAAAGCGTATGGATGACGAACTGGGGCCGGCGGTTCGCTGTTTCGCCTACCATTATTTTTTGCAGCGGCCGAAGCTGGTGACGCCGATGCTGACCGCAGGCACGCCTTTCTATAACCGCTACCTGATCCGTCTGGCCTTCAGCCGGGTCGACGAGATCATGCGCAAATGGATGAAGATCAACGACAAAACTGCAGAGACCGCGCGCCAGACCATGGAGCGCTACCTGACCGAGCTTGCCCAGGCGTATCAGACGTCGCCCTGGCTGGCCGGTGACAGTTTCAGCCGCGCAGACATAACCGCAGCCGCCTTTCTGGCCCCCATGTTCCAGCCACCCCAGTACCCTGTACCCTGGCCAGACCCGAAGCGCATTCCAGCGCCGGTACAGGACTGGCTGGGGCAATGGCAGCCACAGCTGCAGACCCTGGAAACACTGTACGCGGCCAACCGCTGAGCGTTTAGCGCTGGCTCTTAACCTTTCGCCACAGCCTGGCGCCGGTCCCTCCCCGGCGAGCGGCCGGTCCAGCGTCTGTAGGCCCGGTTGAAAGCGCTCTGTTCGGAAAACCCCAACAACAGCGCGATATCGGCCAGGGTGAGTGATTCATCCTCCAGATACTGGTGAGCCAGCTGTTCGCGGCTGCGATCCAGCCACTGTTGCCAGCTCAGGCCGTGAGGGGCCAGGCGCCGCTGAAGGGTTCGCGGGGACATATGCATGGCAGCCGCCGCCCGGGCCAGCGTGGGCTCGCCGTCTGACAGCATTCGCAACACCACCCGCTGCATCTGTTGGTCTGCCTCGGTGCCCTGGGGTAGGGCCTGCAGCATGGCCCGGGCCTGGCGGTCCAGCAGACGGCGCAGTGTCGGGTCACGCCGTGGCATGGGCAGGCTGAGGTAACGCAGGGGAAAGCGCACCCGCACGTGACTGTCGTTCCAGGTGACCGGGCAGCCAAAAAAGGCCTCGTAAGCGCCAGCGCTTTCCGGCTCAACCTCATGGAGAAAACAGATGGCCGATGGTGGCGGTGGATGATCAATCTGGCGCCGCAGAAAGGTCACAAGCGCGGCAATGGCGGCGCCATCGGCCTGCTGCCCCAGCTCGTTATCCGAAGGCGGCCAGCGGATTTCCGCTTCGGTTTCCATCATTTCGATCTGGACCAGACTGGTGCCGTAGAACAGGGTTTCATAGCGCTGATACGCCAGCATGGCTTCGCCCAGTGTGTCCGTTGCCAGAACCAGGTACCCCAGAACCCCCACATGGCTTGGCGTTACGCAGGCGCCCACTTCCAGTTCCGGCGCCGGACGGCCGGGTGTCAGGGCCAGGCCCTCTGCCAACATGCGACGCCACACATCCACCGGGACATTGTCCTGGGCTGCCCGCCTCGCCAGTTCAAGCCTTAAGCTACCGGCGTCCAGCCCCTGCTGGTCGAGCCAGTCTTTCAATAGGCCGGTCCAGGCACCGGTCACGCGGATAACGCTGGCCATGGCTGTCAGGCTCCTTACGTGCTCTGGTCGCGGTTTTTGAAGTAATGACCTGAATAGTCAATTTTATGGCGTAAATTGTCAATTTTTACCCGTAGTCACGGGGGACACTGAAGATCTGATAGCAAACCTGAGACTGCCCTTCATGACCCTGACCGACATGATGATCAACGCCCTGCGTGACAGCGGTCTATTGGCGCTCTGGGAAACGCTGGCGCCCTGGCTGGCACTGGATGAGCGGCAACTGATTTTTGTCATTGCCACGCCGGTGTTCATTGGCGTGGCGGTCTGGGAATATTTCCGCATCCGGCAGGACCCGGCCAAGATGAATCTGCCAGAGGCCTTTCGCAATTTTGCCCTGGGCGCCGGCTACCAGGCCACCGAACTGCTGTTCGCCGGGCTGATCGCTTTCCCGGTATACGCGCTCTGCTACCACTTCCGCCTGCTGGACCTGGAACTGAACGCACTCACGGTTTTTCTTACCTTCATTGGCGTGGATTTCTGCTTTTACTGGATGCACCGCAGCAGCCATCGGGTCCGCTGGTTCTGGGCGGCCCACGTGGTTCACCATTCCTCTGAACGGATGAACTTTTCCACCGCCATGCGCCAGAACGCGACCAACATTTTCAACGGCAACTGGCTGTTCTATCTGCCCCTGGCACTGATCGGTTTTAACCCGCTCTGGATCGGCGTGGCTTTCGCCCTGTCCCTGGTGTATCAGTTTTTTATTCATACAACGGTGGTCAATAAACTTCCCGGGCCGGTTGAGTACCTGTTCAACACCCCCAGCCACCACCGGGTACACCACGGCCGTAACCCCGGCTATATTGACCGCAATTACGGCGGCACGCTGATTATCTGGGACCGGCTGTTCGGCACTTTTGTGGCAGAAGATGCCCAGTCGCCCCCGGAATATGGCATTACCACACCGGTGCCATCCAACAACCTTCTGGTCCTCTGGACCCATGAATACCGGGACATGTTCCGGGCCATGGCCAGACCCGGCCCGCTGGGCCAGCGGCTGAAACACCTCTGGAAACCGCCCGAGTGGCAACGCAGAGACGGTTCCCGGTAGACTCCACTTCCAATAAAAACACAGACGGACCTGACCCAATGAACGCACAGGAACGCTTCATCACCAGCCCGGACGGCCATCAGATACCCCTGCTTTGCTGGGTTCCCGGCACTGACAGCGCCGAACCTGCCAGCCGCGTTTTGATCATAGCCCACGGCATGGCCGAACATGCGGCGCGCTATCAGCCTTTGGCTTTATGGCTGAACCAGCGGGGGGTTGCGGTTTATGCCATCCAGCATCGGGGTCATGGCCCCCATTGTCCGCCAGAGCAAAGAGGCCACTACGCCGATGAAGACGGCTGGCAGAAAGTGATTGATGATCTGGCGCAGGCGGTTCAACACCTTCGTTCTGAACACCCGGGCCTACCCCTAAGCCTGTTTGGTCACAGCATGGGGTCGTTTATTTCCCAGGCCTATGCCCAGCAGTACGGCAATGACATTGATAACCTTCTGCTGTGCGCCACCAACCGGATCGACCGCCTGAAGCTCAGCCCCTATCTGGGGCTGGTCAGGTTGATCAAACGGTCGCGGGGCAAACACCACCGCAGCCCGCTGATTGACCGGCTGTCGTTCGATGCCTTCAACCGGCAGTTTGCGCCCAACCGGACCGGCCATGACTGGCTCAGCCGAGATGCCGGGCAGGTAGATCGATACGAAGCGGACCCGCTATGCGGTTTTACCTGCACAGTGGGGCTCTGGAACGATTTTATCGGGGGTATGCTCAGCCTCAATCCGGATCAATGGCGAAAAGATCTGCCGGTGCACCTGATGGCCGGTGACCAGGACCCGGTCGGCGAAATGGGCAAGGGCTTCAAACGCCACATCGCCAACCTTCGCAAAGCCGGTGTCTGCGTTGCCTCTGAACGGCTGTTCGAAGGCGCCCGCCACGAACTGGTAAACGAAACCGTGGCCGATCAGGTGTGGCAGCATGTTTACCAGTGCCTTGTTTACTCAAAACCATGACGGCGACCGGCCCGGAGCGCTAAGATCAGGACCATTCCAAAAAAACAGGAGCAGGCATGTTTACCAATCGAGTAGTCTGGATTACCGGCGCGTCCTCCGGCATCGGCGAAGCACTGGCCGTGCGGTTCTCCCGGGATAACGCGCGGATTGTACTTTCCGCAAGGCGGCAACCGGAACTCGAGCGGGTGAAAAATCGCTGTATTGATGAAGGTGCGGCGGCATCAAACCTGTTTGTCCTGCCGTTGGACGTGACCGAACTGGATGCCCTGCCCGGTAAGGTGTCAGAGGTACTGGCGCATTTCGGCCAGATCGATCTGCTGATCAACAACGCCGGCCTGTCCCAGCGATCCCTGTGCAAAGACACCGAGCTGTCGGTCTATCAGAAGCTGCTGGATGTGGACGTAATGGGGCAGATTGCGCTTACCAAGGCTGTCCTGCCCCACATGCTGGAGCGCCGGTCCGGCCACCTTGCCGTTACCGCCAGCGTTGCCGGCAAGGTCGGGGTTCCATTACGCACCGGTTATTGCGCCGCCAAACACGCCGTCATGGGCTTCTTCGATGCCCTGCGCGCCGAGGTGGAAGACGAGGGTATTCTGGTGTCTACCATCACCCCGGGCTTTATCCGGACCGACATTTCCCGCAATGCGCTGTCTGCGGACGGTTCGGCTTTTGGTGAAGAAGACGAAAATATCGCCGGTGGCATGGATGTGAACGAATGCGCGGACGTCATCGTCCAGGGTCTTGGCAAAGCCCGACGCGAAATTCCCGTCGGTAAAGGAAAGGAAATGGCCGCCCTCTGGGTGAAACGCCTGGCGCCGGAAATGATGTTCAAACTCGCCAGAAAACAGGGCTGACCGGCACCTCAATCGGTTTTTTTGCGGTACCGGCCTCCACGCCCTTTCGGTTGGCAGGATTCAGCGGGTGCCGTAAACCACCATGGTCTTGCCTTTGACACGGACCAGGCCCTGATCTTCCAGGGTTTTGAGAACCCGGCCGACCATCTCCCGGGAGCAGCCCACGATGCGGCCAATTTCCTGCCGGGTAATCTTGATCTGCATGCCGTCCGGATGAGTCATGGCGTCCGGCTCCTTGCACAGGTCCAGCAGGGTGCGGGCAACACGGCCGGTAACATCCAGAAATGCAAGATCGCCGACCTTGCGTGTGGTCTGGCGCAGGCGGGACGCCATCTGCTCGCCAATGAAGTAGAGGACCCTCGGATCCTGCTGGGCAATCTCGCGGAATTTGGTGTAGCTGATTTCAGCCACTTCGCATTCGCTCTTGGCTTTGACCCAGGCGCTGCGGGAGTCCATGTTGTCGAACAGCCCCATTTCGCCGAAAAAGTCCCCGGCGTTCAGATAAGCCATGATCATTTCACGACCGTCGTCGTCTTCAATAATCACGGTGACCGATCCCTTGACGATGTAGAACAGGGAATCGCTTTTATCGCCAGCGTAAATGATGGTGCTTTTGGCGGGGTAACGCCGACGATGGCATTGGGACAGGAAATAATCCAGGTGCTTGGTCTTCTGTTCAACCGGCTTGACGATAGTAGCCATAATGCGGGTCATGCCTCCTTAGAACTGGCGGGAATTCAGGTATTGTTATTATTCACCCTGCTTTCCGTGCGGGTTTTCATGAATGAGCGGACCTTATAACAAGAAGGCACCGGATCGGCAACTGGAATCAGTATAGACCAGATCGCTGATCCTGCCCTGTCCTGCCCTGCCCACATGGATCAGGCCAGCGCCCCTTCAAATTGGTGACCGGCCCGATACCGGGCGTACTGCCTCACACTTGAACGATATGCTAGCATCCTTGACCAGTTGACCCTGAACGGATTGGAGCGAAAAACCGATGAAAGCAACCATTGACTGGACCGGCGACGCCGGCTTCAAGGCCACCAGCGGCAGTGGCCATGCGGTTCAGGTGGACGGGCCACCGGATCACGGCGGCAAAAACCAGGGGCCACGCCCCATGGAGTTGGTATTGATGGGCCTGGGCGCCTGCTCGTCGTTCGACGTTATGAGCATTCTTAAAAGGAGCCGGCAGGACGTCACTGACTGCCACACCGAACTGGAAGCGGAACGGGCGGACGCAGTCCCCTCGGTCTTCACCGCAATCCATCTGCATTTTGTGGTCACCGGCCACGACCTGAAAGAGAACCTGGTCAAACGCGCTGTCAGCCTGTCGGCTGAAAAATACTGTTCAGCGTCTATCATGCTGGGAAAGGCCGGGGTAGAAATTACCCACAGTTACGAGGTCCGGGCTGCATAGTCCGGCTGGGCATGGGCGGCCGTGTCATCGGGAAATTACGGATGCGTCGGCCGGGCCACACACTACCCATTTGGCACACCAATGTGCATAATACGCGGCTTTCTTAGCCGGTCTGCGTAGAGTGGCAGCTTAATTCATTTCCGGATTTATCCGGACCCCTGTCCGAACCCTTGGAGGGAGGCTGAACATGGAATCCAAACTACAGCTTCATGGTTTTAACAACCTGACCAAATCGCTGAGTTTCAACATCTATGACATCTGTTACGCGCAGACCGAAGAACAGCGTAAAGCCTACATTGATTACATCGACGAGATGTACAACGCCGAGCGCCTGACCCAGATCCTGTCTGATGTGGTCAAGATCATCGGCGCCAATATCCTTAACATCGCGCGCCAGGACTACGAGCCCCATGGTGCGTCAGTGACCATGCTGATCGCTGAACATGAAATCAGCGAGGGCGAGCCGGATAATGAAGAGTCCCCGGGCCCGCTGCCGGACACCATTCTGGCCCACCTGGACAAGAGCCATGTGACGGTGCACACCTATCCGGAAAGCCATCCTTACGAAGGCATCAGCACCTTCCGGGCCGACATCGACGTGTCTACCTGCGGCCTGATCTCGCCATTGAAGGTACTGAACTACCTGATCCACAGCTTCGATTCCGATGTGGTCACCGTTGATTACCGGGTGCGTGGATTTACCCGCGACGTCGATGGCCGGAAGCACTACATCGACCACGACATCAACTCGATCCAGAACTATCTGACCGAGGACACTCAGAACGCCTACCAGATGATTGACGTCAACGTGTATCAGGAAAACCTGTTCCACACCAAGATGATGCTCAAGAACTTCAAGCTGGATAACTACGTGTTCGGAGTGAACGCTGACGATCTGGAACCGCAGGAAGCCCAGTCCATCGAGGACCGCCTGCGCCGGGAAATGCTCGAGATTTTCTACTCCCGTAACGTCGAATAGAACGCCCGGAGCGGTTCCGGCCAGCCTTCACAGCCTCCCCCGGCCGGAACCGTCAGTTTTTTTGATGACCCCCTCCAGATTTCTTCGGTTTATAGTTCCCCTGTATTGGACTGTAATGAATCCATCAACTGAATCAGGAGGCCGCTATGTCACTCAGAACCGTTACCCGCCGAATTGCTGCCATGGAAACCTCCGATGGCGCCGGGGTTCGCATCAAGCGCTCATTGGGCCAGAGCCCCCATACCCGGCTTGACCCCTATCTGATGCTGGACGAGTTCGGCTCGGACGAACCCCAGGATTACATTGCCGGCTTTCCATCCCACCCACATCGCGGCTTTGAAACTGTGACCTATATGATCGAAGGCCACATGCTGCATGAGGATCATCTGGGTAACCGTGGCAACCTGAAAAATGGCGGAGTTCAGTGGATGACCGCCGGGCGCGGCATTGTCCATTCAGAAATGCCCCAGCAGGAATCCGGGCAGATGCGGGGGTTTCAGCTGTGGCTGAACCTGCCAGCGGCTGAAAAGATGAAGCCCGCGGGCTACCGCGATATACAGCCAGAGGACATTCCCGACCTGCGCCTGGGCGATGCCCGGATCAAGCTGGTTGCCGGAACCCTGACGATTGATGGGCAGGCTCGGGAAGGAGCCGTGACCGGTGGGTCAACACAGCCGCTCTATGCCGATATTCACCTACCGGCAAACGGCGAGGTTCAGGTGCCAGTAGCAGATGCACTGGCAGGACTGGTGTACCTGTACGAGGGTGCCGCTGCACTGAACACTGAAACTGGCCCGGAAGACCTGACCCGGTCAACCGCGCACGTCCTGTCGGAAGGCGATAGCATCAGCCTGCGTGCAGGCGCAGAAGGCGCCCGTTTGCTGCTGATTGCCGGGCGACCGATTGGCGAGCCGGTGGTTCAGTATGGCCCGTTCGTTATGAACAGCCGCGAGGAAATCGAGCAGACGCTGCAGGACTATCGTGACGGTCGCCTGACCGCCTGAGGCAGGTCAGCAAAACCCAGGCAAGTGGCGCTCAGGCGAAGGGCTTGTGCGCCATCAGTTCGAGCACCATCGGGCGCATGATCAGGTCCATGGCCAGTGACAGCTTGGTGCCGGGAATGACCAGGGTGTCGTAGCGGGACAGATGGCTGCCGGCAATCATCTGCAGCAGGTAGGGGAAGTCCACCTCCGAAGACTCCCGGAAACGGATCACCACCATACTCTCGTCTTCCGTGGGCACATCGCGCACGACGAACGGGTTGGAGGTATCCACCAGGGGAATGCGCTGGAAGTTCACGTGCGTGTGCGCAAACTGCGGCACGATGTCGTGAACGTAATCATCCATCCGGTTGATGATGGTTTCCACAACGGCGTCCTGGGAATAGCCCCGTTTGTGGGTGTCCCGGTGAATCTTCTGGATCCACTCCAGATTGACAATGGGTACCACGCCCACCAGCAGGTCCACATACTGGGCAATGTTGTAGCTCTCGCTGATAACCCCGCCATGCAGACCTTCGTAGAACAGCAGGTCAGTGTCCGGTGCCAGCGGCCCCCAGGGCGTGAAGGTGCCGGGCTTGTGGCCGGCCTCAACCAGCCGGCGATCTTCATCATGCACATACTGGCGGAACTGGCCGTTGCCGGTGTGGCCGTAGTCATGAAAGAGGGCTTCCAGCCGGTCGATATGATTGGCCGCCAGCGCAAAGTGGTTGCGCTCACCAAACTGACCCTTGGCGGCCAGGCGAGCCATCTGGGCGCGGTTGTAGCGGTGAAAACTGTCACCGCCCACCATGGCGGCATGCAGACCTTCACTGGCGAATAACCGACGGAAGATGCGGCCGGTTGTCGTGGTGCCAGCCCCGGAGGACCCGGTAACCGCTATGATCGGGTGACGTTTGGACATGGCGAAAACTTCAGTCGAGGCTGCTCAGCAGTCTGGGTTTCTCGATAACAAAACCCTGAGCATAATCAGCGCCCAGGCCTGTCAGGGTATCCAGCACTGTACGGGTTTCCACCTGAGACGCAATCACCTCACGCTTCATGTAATGCGCCATATCGATCATCGATTTGACCATGGCCCTGTCGGTTTCGCTCTTGTCCAGCTCACGGGTGAAGGCGCTGTCGAGCTTGATCAGGTCCACCGGCAGGCTGCGCAGGAATTGGAATGAGGTTGGCCCGGTGCCGAAGTCTCCCAGGCAGAACCGGCAACCCAGCTCTTTCATTTCCTCAACAAACTCGGAAATACTCTGCAGGTCGTTGATGGCAGAAGCTTCGGTGATTTCGAACCAGAGCCGCTCAATGGGCGCGTCCTTCTGGCTCAGTTTGTCGTAGATGAATTCCATCAGCGACTGATCGTTCAGCGAGTGCCCCGACAGGTTAATGCAGATGCCGCCCATATGGGCCGGGTCCGGCGCCTTGTCTCGCAGCCAGTCCAGCACGTGGCCTACCACCCAGCGGTCTACCGCCTGCATGCGGTCATAGCGCTCCGCCATACGCACGAAATCCTTGCCGGTAATCAGGTTACCGGTGTCGTCATACATACTGATCAGAATTTCATACTGGGGCGACATGATGGTGTCCGCGTGCAGCGGTATCATTTTCTGACATCGCAAAAGCATCCGCTCTTCGTTCAGGTCGCCCAGGCTGGCAACCTTGGCGGCAATCTGGTCCTGTCGCGCCTGGTCGTGTGCATCAAGAGAGTATTCGATGACCTTGCCATGACCGCGTTTTTTCGCGCTTTTCATGGCCTCTTCGGACGCTTTCAGCCAGCGCTCGGCATCTGCCAGCCCAGGCAGCTCGGCGGCCAGGCCGGCACTGGCTGAGAGGTGATAGATGCCGGTATCAAACTTGAATTCGGTTTTCTCGATGGCGTCGACAATACCCCGGGCACCTTCGAGGGCATTCTCCGCCGGTAACATCAGGGCAAACTCGTTACCCGACAGACGGGCCAGGGGCATACCATCACCCACATGACTGCGCAGGATGTCTGCCACCTGCTTCAGGGCCTGGTCACCGGCCTGATAGCCGGCGGTGTCGTTCAGCAGCCGGAACTGTCGCAGGTCCAGCCGCACCAGAGCACGCTCGTCTTCGCGGATAACCAGCTGCTGCTCGAGCATACGCTCGAATTCCCGGCGGCCCAGCAGACCGGTCAGATCATCGTGGGTGGACGCCCAGGAAAGCTGGTCATAGACCTTTTTCACCATTCGATCAATGCTTTCATCCACCAGCGGCCGTTCGTACTGGCTGTCTGGCACAATCACGCCCTTACGCATCTGCTGAGCCAGGGCTTCCAGTTCAAGTTCAACCACTCTCATGCCCTGATGGTTCACAAACACAAACCGGCTAAAGCCACGGGCCACCCAAACCAGGCGGATATACTGGGGATCATCAGGCTTGTCCTGATCCCGCATCCAGTCACCGGTGCGCAACTGCTGGGCGCGGTTTACCCAGCGCTGCAGGCTGCGCTGTTCGCGCTCCGACAGAGTCTTCTCGCTCGTCTCCTTGGACCGCGACAGCGGCATTTCCACCATCTCAACCGGATGGGCCGGGCCACGCACCAGGAACTGCTTGAGTTCGTCACGAATCTGCGACGACGGCATATGGTTGCTGGAGATCGAAGACAGCCCGTCCTGAATCACCCGCAGTAATTCCGGCAGGTTGATATTGCTCTGGGGGTCCTCGGCGAACGTCATCAGCGAATCGATAACCGACAGATAATCCTGCCAGAGTGGGCTTTCTTCCCCCTGCCGTATCCAGGTCAGAGAAAGCAGATCCCGCCAACCGCCGTCCAGCAGGCTCATGACTGCACGGGGTACTGAGCGCCCGCCCAGCTTCTGGTCCAGAACCCGTGTGACTGCCTGCTTGGATTCCGCGACTTTCTGGGCACCTTCGGCTGCGGCGGTTACCCGCTCTACATTGCGGCGGTACACCAGGTTCTGACGGTCGATCAGCATGTCCAGCTCGCCGACAGCGCTGTCGAAAACGCCGGTGTCCTGTTCGAAATCGGCGCTGATGCGCTGAATCAGCTCGTCGATGCGCCGCTGAACCACCGGGTTGATGCGCCCACCTTTGACACCGAGTTGCGCCAGACGATCCATCACGCCGCGCACCGGGCTGTCTCTGTCTTCAAAGAATTCCGGGTCACGCATGACCACCTTCAGCACCGGTACTTCCAGCGCACGCATACGTTCCCGCGCGTATTCGCTCAATTTCGGGCTTTCAACCACGCTGCTGAAAAAACGGTCGACCACATCCACTGTTGCCTGCTGCTCTTCCCCCAGGGCGTGCCTGCCGCTCTCCTTGACCCGCTCGATCACCCTTTCTTTCAGCGTGGTTCCGGCTTCTGCAGGAACGGTTTCCACCTGCATCTGCTGCAGCTGTTTATGAAACTCGCCAGCGGAAAGCTCGCGGGCACCGGGCTCGAAGGCAACCGGCTCCGGGTCGCCCCTGGCGATGCGGCTTGAAGACAAGGTGCCCAGAAGACTTCTCACCGTGGCAAATGCGGTTTGGGCGGCGGACGAATAGCCACGGAATTCAGCAGACGACCGATGCCCCGGAAACCGTTTTCGAAAAGCCGATTCCCTGGGCTGGGCCGCCTGGCCTTCCTGCCCGGCCGCCCGGGCTGACGCCGCCGCCCCTGGGCTGTCGGCCGGCCCGGCGGACGATACGGCTTTGGCCTCCGGTTGTGCTTGAGATTTCGTCTCTGCTTTGGCCTCAGGTTTTAAAGGCGTCTGCTCACTGAGGTATTTGCTCAGATCCAGGTCCGGCAGCACACCGTGACGGATCAGAATATTATTGAGCTCCTGGTACATGGGTTCCAGATTTTTGAGCACGACTCGATCAAACACCCGCAGGCAGATTTTTTCCACGTCGCGGCTTGCTTTCAACTGGCTTAGCCCGGCATGAAAGGCCTCACAGACCAGCGCTGGCCCCAGCGGGTTATGATGTCCGGTAGCGTTGGACACCCCCAGTTTGTCGAGCCGCAGTTTGAGCTGCAGCAGATCCCCGCGGTACTGGGTATCGGCCTTGGTCACCATTACCCGCAGAGTCAGCCAGTCCTCAAACTCGCCCTTGTCAACAACAGAGAGCTCGGCGCCCGGCGCGCCCCGGGGAGCCGGTTTTAGCGGTGATTCCAGGCTTTTTGCCATCTGGTGCCAGATAATCCGCTGGCGAGCTTCAAGCTGACCGGATGCATCCATCAGTTCGTTGGCCTGCTGGTTGTTACCGGCTTTCTGGGCAGCCTCTTTCAGGCTGGAAACCATTTCCACCAGAGCTGTGTCCATTAAGGGCTCAATGAACTGGATAACCGCTTTGGCAGCCTGATGCAGTACAAACTGGATCCGGTCACTGGGGGCTTTCAGTGATACCCGCCCCTGGTCGCGATTGGCACCGACCTGGGCAAGCATGGCGTTGATGGCTTCGGTATTGGGCCGGGTGAAACTGACCCCCATGGCACCGTCGATACGGCGGCGCACGTCCACATGCAACTCATGGAGCTTGCGCCCGTCGGTACTGCGAAAACGGACTCTGAGATCCTTGGCGGATTTGTTCTGAAGCAGTTGATCGAGCTTACGGGAGGTATCGCCAGAATAGCGAACGAACAGTCCTTCCGCGCAGAAGTCTGCAATCTGACAGGGCAGGGTCTGGCCATTGCCCAGATCAAGTTGGGCCGCAAGTTTTATCGGTTTGCGGGTACTCGAACGACGTTCTTTCGGATCCATGAACTACCTGATTATTGGTAACACCGGCGACCCATTTAGGGGTCAGGATTCTAGTCACCGGCCGGCTTCCCTGAACAGGGTTCCATTACTACGTGATCACCGATGACCGCCGACTGTGATAGCGTAATAATGACACCGTTCCCGCTGGTCCAGCCAGCTAAAATAGAACCGCCAGACCTATGAACCAGCTTAGTCAGATCTATCCTTTTACGCTACTTATAGTGACGTGTTTCACAATTTTTTCTGGTTGTTCTTCAATCAGCTACTACCACCAGGCCGCCACCGGCCACCTGTCTCTGATGATGGCGACCGAACCGGTGACAGACTGGCTGGCGGCCCCCGACACCCCCGCACCTCTGAAACAAAAGCTGCAACTTTCGCAGCAGGCGCGCCGGTTCGCCAGAGACCAACTGAAACTCCCGGTCGGCGACGCATTCACCCAGTATACGGAACTTGAGCGGCCGTGGGTTCTTGTCAACCTGGTGGCGGTGCCGGAATTCTCACTGGACCCCAACCAGTGGTGCTATCCGTTCATCGGTTGTCAGGCCTATCGGGGCTACTACGCCATCGAGGATGCCCGGGCCGAGGCCGAAAAATTCGCCAATCAGGGCTACGATATATTCATCGGCGGCGTGACCGCCTATTCCACCCTGGGCTGGTTCGACGACCCGCTTCACACCGGCTTTACACGATTGTCGGACGCCAGAATGGTAGCGCTGATGTTCCATGAACTCGCCCATCAGGTGGTCTATATCCCCGAAGACACCGCCTTCAACGAGAGCTTTGCCACCGCCGTTGAACTCGAAGGCCTGCGACTGTGGCTGGAAAAACAGGGTGACACCACCGGTTTTGAACAGGCACTGCAACGGCTTAACCAGCGCAATCAGACACTGGCTCTGGTCGAACAGATTGCCGAACAACTAAGACAGCTTTACGAGCAGGCTGAACGGCTGACCGACGCTGAAATGCGACAACGCAAAGCAGACCTTTTCAGCCAGCTTCGGGAGGATTATCTGGAGCTTGCTGCAAAGTGGCAAGAGCCGGGGCCCTTCGGCGAGACGCCCGGGGCACTCAACAACGCCAACCTGGCTTTGTTCCGACAGTACAATCAGCATGTTCCGGCCTTCCGGCAGCTGTTCCGGGACTCCGCAAGGCAGTTCGATGACTTCTATCAAGCCGTTGAGACCCTCTCAGCCCTGGGCCCAGAGCAACGGGACCGGCGCCTCAAAGCCCTAAACCAGCGGTTTGACGAAAACCTTTGATTTGCGCTCAACGTTGTAGGACGCAAGCTTGGGCCCCGGCAACTCCTGAACCGAGGATGGCCGGAAACCCCGCTCCCGGAACCAGTGTTCAGTCTGGGTAGTCAGCGCGAACAGACGCTCTATGCCATGGCCACGGGCCAGTTTTTCGATCATCGCCAGGATGTCATCACCGCGCCCGGCACGCCGGTAGGCCTGATCCACCACAAAACAGGACAGCTCACCGGCGCCCTCTTCCGGGTAATGGTGCAGGGCCGCACAACCGACGATGGTGCCGTCCCTTTCTGCCACCACATAGCGGCTGATTTCGGTTTCCAGCATTTCCCGGGAACGGCGTACCAGTATGCCCTGTTCTTCCAGGGGCTGTATCAGGCCCAGGATACCGCCAATGTCTTCGACCCTTGCCTGGCGAATCTGCTCGTAGTTGTCACCGCTGACCAGAGTGCCGGAGCCGTCCCGGGTGAACAGCTCTTCCAGCAGTGCACCGTCCTGCACATAGCTGATGATGTGGGCCCGGCGAACGCCTTTGACACAGGCATCGCAGGCGGCCTTCAAAAGGTCGCCGTCATGGCCTTCCACCTTGCCGGCGGACAGACGCTCGGTCGCCTGCTTGGCGGTCAGCTCACGGATCAGCGAACCGTCGTCTTCCGGCAGGCCCTGATTCTCGGTGAACATGATCAGTTTTTCTGCCTGCAGTGCTACCGCCACCTGGCTGCCCACATCCTCGTAGGACAGATTGAAGGCGTCGCCGGTGGGCGAGTATCCCAGGGGTGGTAGCAGCACTATGTGCCCCAGCTCCAGCAGTTTTTCGATGCCGGCAACGTCGACCCGACGTACCCGGCCGGTATGACCAAAATCGATGCCATCCAGCACACCGACCGGGCGGGCGGTCACGTAATTTCCGCTGCTGACCCTGATGCGCGCGTTGTGCATGGGTGAATTCACCAGCCCCATGGACAGTTGGCTTTCCAGGTGGGCCCGCAGGCCCCCGATGGCTTCAAGCACTGGCAACAGCTGGGATTCGGGCGTTACCCGCAGGCCTCGGTGAAACACCGACTCCGCGCCAATGGCGTCCAGCCGCGTCTGAATCTGCGGGCGGGCGCCGAAGGCCACAACGAGGCGAATGCCCAGGCTGCTCAGCAGGGCAATATCGTGGATGATGTTGATCAGATTGCTGTGGGCAATGGCATCACCGCCGATGGTCAGCACCACCGTGCGTCCCCGGTGGGCGTTGATATAGGGCGATGAATGACGGAAGCCGTGCAACCATTCGTTCGATTTCAAACTCTTCTCCTGCGAGTTTTCGGCCTTTGGAGTATGCCGGGTATTGACCGGACCCTCGTTTTACTTCTGAGCTGCCGTCAGGCGGTTTACAGGCAAAACTCTTGTATCAATCCCTTGAGAATTTTAACCGCCGGATCTAACTGTGACAGCTCCAGAAACTCATCCGGCTGATGCGCCTGGTCAATAGAGCCCGGGCCCATGACCAGGGTTTCCAGGCCGAGCTTCTGTAGCCAGGGGGCTTCGGTGGCGAAAGCCACGGCTTCGGCGGTGTGCCCGGTCAGCTTTTCACAGGCTCGGACCAGCTGGGCGTCGGCCGGGGTTTCAAAGGGCGGCACCCCGTCAAACAGCGGCTCGAATTCCATGGCCAGGCCCCGGCGGTCTGCCACCGGCTTCAGGCTCTGCAGAATGGACTGGCGCAAAGCGTCCATATCCATACCCGGTAATGGCCGCAGATCAAAGTGCAGTTCGCAGCGGGCGCAGATACGGTTGGGGTTGTCACCGCCGTGGATACAGCCCAGATTCATGGTGGGCACCTGCACCCGGAAATTCGGATTGCTGTACTGTTCCTGCCAGCCTTTTCGCAGCGCCAACAGGTGTCCAAGCGCCTCATGCATGCCTTCCATCGCATTGTTGCCCAATGCGGGGTCGGATGAATGCCCGGATTGCCCCTCGAACACAAGGCGCTCCATCATGATGCCTTTGTGCATGCGCACCGGCTTGAGCCCGGTCGGTTCGCCAATAACGGCATAGCGGGCCTTGGGCCGGCCGGCTTCCGCCAGGGCACGGGCGCCGTTCATGGAGCTTTCTTCATCCGCCGTGGCCAAAATGATCAGCGGCTGTTTCAGGTCCTGACCAACGAAAGCTTTTGCTGCTTCGATGGCCAGCGGGAAGAAACCTTTCATGTCGCAGGTGCCAAGACCATACCAGCGGTTATCCCGCTCGGTCAGGCTGAAAGGGTCGCTCTTCCAGCGTTTGTCATCAAAAGGCACGGTATCGGTGTGGCCAGACAGCACCAGGCCGCCGGGCCCGCGGCCGAGGGTGGCAATCATGTTGACCTTGCCGGGCATGCCGGGCACGTCCAGTATTTCCACCTCGAACCCCATGGGCTCAAGCCATTCGGCCAGGGTGCGGACCACCGGTTCATTGCTGTGGTCCCACTCGGGCGAGGCGCTGCTGATGGACGGCTGGGCAATCAGTCGGGTCAGCATGTCCCGGATACCGGGAAGATGTTCTGTGGATCCTGACATTATAAAACGGACCTCCGCCCCTGGACGGAGCCAGGGAAAAACTCAGGGATTCTGGCTGCGGCGCCAGACTTCAAATGTTTCGATCAGGCGGATGGCAATCGGGTAGGCAACCTCACCGCCGCCCACCAGTCGCACAACCTCCATTCGGTCATCATTGATACCCGCCAGACGACCTTCCACCACATTACCATTAGCCAGGGTGACTCTCACTGTCTGGCCGGTCAATTCGGCGGCATTGTCAGTTTCTGCAAGCTGCCAGCCCGCCTGCCCCGGTCCGGCGCCGTCTACAATTGGCTCCATGGCTTCGGTGGGAACGGCCTCCGGCTCAGGATCCGCCGCCGACAGATAAACATCCGGAACCCGTGAACCGTTGTAGGTCACGAAGGGTTCGGCGGCACCCACTGGCACACCCCATAGTGGCTGACCGGGGCTCAGTTCAAGCCCGAGTTCACCGCCTTCGGTCAGCCATTGACGATAAAGCGCAATCAGCTGATCACTGGGGGTGAACCCGCGAGCCGCCAGCGCCATTCTGAACGAGTCCATCACGGTACGGGTCCAGTCCGCCGTTTCCAGGCCGGCCTCCCGTGAACAGTAAGCAGATATCCGCCGCATCAGGCCGCCATCGCGAATGGTGACGGTCATCGGCTGAGTGCTTGAAGTCAAAACCGCTTCCGGATCCAGCGGATTCAGCCGGGCTCCGGGCCAGTCGATTTCAACGCTGCCGGTCTCGATGGTTGTAATCTCAGCGTAAAGCGATTCCGGCTCCTGGCGAATCAGGACTTCCCCTGCGAGCCCCAGCACACCCAGGCGCAACAGGTCACCACTGCCCAGTTGCTGACGGTGATCAGGACCGCATACCGGGGCGAACAGCACCGGAGCCTCGGCTTCATCGGTCGCCGTGACCCAGTTCCTGAACAACGCATCATCCAGCGCCATGGACAGCTTTTCGCCTCGCAGGCGCCACTGGGAAGGCAGAGAGGATGGATCGAGCAACGCATTGACCAGGGCAACCGGTGAGCCGACCTCAAAGCTCAGACGCCCGATCCGCACAGGCTGGGACAGGCGGAAATCCTCATAGTGACCATCGATCAGAGTCAGGGAGCCCTCGAGGCCGGAACGGATACTGCCAGGGTCAATCACCCCGATGTCATCCACCGCCTGGTCAGCCTCAGACAGACGTTGGTCTGCCAGCCACCAGACCCCGCCTTTGAACGCCAGGTAGCCAGCCAGGGCCAGAAAAACCAACAGGGTCAGCAGGCGCTTCATGGTTCAGTCCTTATTCAGCCGGACAGTATCCGGCATCAGTTCCGGGAGATAAGCGTGCCGACACCCTCATCGGTGAAGATTTCCAGCAGGGTGGCATGGGCAACCCGGCCGTCGATAATGTGGGAGGTGCGAACTCCGTGCTCTACCGCGCTCAGGGCACAGCGGATCTTCGGCAGCATGCCGCCATGAATGGTGCCATCTTCAATCAGGGCATTCACCTGTTTGGCGGTCAGCCCGGTGAGCACCTTGTCTTCCTTGCTCTTCAGTCCGGAAACGTTGGTCAACAGGATCAGCTTCTCGGCTTTCATCGCCTCAGCCACCTTGCCAGCCACCAGATCCGCGTTGATGTTGTAGGAGGCGCCATCTGGCCCTACGCCGATGGGCGCGATCACCGGAATCACGTTGCTGCGGGTCAGCATGTCAATGACTTCGACATTCACGCTGGCTACTTCGCCCACATGGCCGATGTCGATAATCTCCGGGCGTTCCACTTCCGGCGAGCGGTCCACCACTTCCAGTTTTCTGGCGCGAATCAGGTTGGCGTCTTTGCCGGTCAGCCCTATCGCGGTGCCACCGTGGGAGTTGATCAGCGAAACTATCTGCTTGTTCACCTGGCCGCCCAGCACCATTTCCACCACGTCCATGGTCTCGCTGTCGGTGACACGCATGCCATTCACGAAACGGGATTTGATGTTCAGCCGCTCCAGCAGTTCACCGATCTGCGGGCCACCACCGTGGACCACAATCGGGTTGATGCCGACCAGCTTCATCAGTACCACGTCCCGGGCAAAGCTGCTTTTCAGCTCGCTGTTTTCCATGGCGTTACCGCCGTATTTGATCACTACCGTCTTGCCGGTAAACCGCTGGATATAAGGCAGGCCCTTGCTGAGTACGGCGGCTACCTGCATTGCTGTTTCACGATCCAAAGCCATTCAAGTTGTCCTGAATAATAAGTTAAACGTGTTCAGAAATCTGCCACCAGGTCTGGTGCTGCCCGGGTCAGTTGCTCCCGAAAGACGGCTTTGATCCGCTCCAGAGCCTCTTCGGTCTCGGCCTCGAAGCGAAGCACCAGAACCGGGGTGGTGTTGGACGCCCGGCAAAGCCCCCAGCCGTCAGAGAATTCCACGCGGATACCGTCAATCGTGCTGACGCTGCCATCCCCGAAGTCGCCTTTCTGCCCCAGCTGTTCGATGATTCCGAATTTGGTCTCATCCGTCACCGCAACGTTCAGCTCCGGAGTGCTGATATCTTCCGGGAACTCCTCAAATACTTCGTTGCTGTCGCGATCTTCAATGCCGAGGATTTCCAGCAGGCGCGCGGCGGCATAAAGGCCGTCATCAAAACCCAGCCAACGTTCACCAAAGAAGATATGACCACTCATTTCACCGGCCAGCAGGGCACCGGTCTCCTTCATCTTGGCCTTCATCAGCGAATGCCCGGTTTTCCACATGATCGGCCGGCCGCCGGCTTCAGTGATGACACCGGCCAGGCGACGGCTGCATTTGACGTCGTAAAGCACGTCTGCACCGGGGTTGCGGGAAACAACGTCACGGGCAAACAGCATCATAAGGCGGTCCGGCCAGATAATCTTGCCGGTGTTGGTGACCACACCCAGACGGTCGCCGTCACCATCGAACGCCAGCCCCAGATCGGCTTTTTCCGACTTCACGGCAGCGATCAGGTCTTTCAGATTTTCCGGTTTACCAGGATCCGGGTGATGGTTGGGGAAGTTGCCGTCCACCTCGCAATACAGCGGCACCACTTCGCAGCCCAGCTCTTCCACCAGCACTGGTGCCAGTTCACCAGCGATGCCATTACCGGCGTCCAGCACCACCTTGAGCGGTGCCGCAACAGCGATATCCCCGACAATACGGTCCAGGTAGGCCCGGCGAACGTCATCCGAGGACTGGCTGCCCTGGCCGCTGACAAAGTCGCCGGTCTGAATTCGCTGGAACAGTCGCTGAATAGCTTCTCCCGACAGGGTTTCGCCGGCCAGCATGATCTTGAGACCGTTGTAATTGGCCGGGTTATGGCTTCCAGTCACCATCACACCGGATCCGGTGCCCAGTTCGTGAGTGGCGAAGTAAAGCACTGGCGTTGGCACTGCCCCGACGTTGATGACATCGCAGCCTGCGGCCATAATGCCGCTGCCGAGCGCGTCCGCCAGCTCAGGACTGGAATGACGGCCGTCATAACCGATACAAAGGCTTTTCACACCGCGCTCGATGGCTTCGCTGCCAACAGAGCGACCAATCACGCGCACAATGTCGGCGGTCAGGGTCTCGCCAACAATGCCGCGGATATCGTAGGCGCGGAAAATGCTGTCCGAGATTTCAACATCCGGCAAGGCCACCTCTTCGACCCTGGGCGAGTCGTCCGGGAAATCGGAACCGCCAAAGCCAAGGACATCGTCATCGCCATCCAGCATGTCGATGTCGAGCATGTCCTTTTCTTCAAACAGCGGCTCATCACCGGGCTCTGACGCGGCCCCGGCCGGAGCCGCCTTCTTTTTCGGCCGGGCTGACTCAGCCTGTTTGGCCACCCGTTTATCAACCATCTGGGCAAGCCTGGACAACACTTCGGCGGTGGACGCAACCGTGTCCCACCTGAATGCTGGTGGTTTGACCCTCTCACCGGCAAATGCCTTGTGGGCCCACTGGATCAGAACTGTTACTTCCTGGCGAATGTTACGCTGGGCTCCGCCAAGCATCACCCAGACCAGTATTGCCGCCAGCAATGCCGGCACAATGACCAGGGCCGCGACGACGATCAGGCTGACCAGCGGCGTTGGCGCCGTTGCTGGAAGGAACCTAAGTTTCCAGTCCGGGTTAAGCAGGTCGCGCTCAACCGCAACTCCTTCGCCACTCATATTGCTGGCATTGCTGGCGATCACCCGTTCTGCCCCGTTCGCTGTCTGGACAATTTCAAACCGCCCGCTCAGCTCGCTGTTCAGGCCGGACAGCAAAGGCTTCAGCCCCGAAGCGTCAAACACCGCCAGTATACTGCCTACCACAGCGTTGCCCGTAGTACGGCGGATGGGCGCTGCCATCTGGAGGTACCAACTGCCATCCCGGGGGAAGGCATCCGGATACAGCGGTCGGCCTGTTTCAGCCCGTCGAGCCAGGTCCAGCCCGGCAAAGCCCAGGGTTGTCTCATCGGACGTGCGGGGGATATTACCGTAGGGGAAAAGGTATACCGCTTCGACATCTGGCAGGGTGGCTGTCAGCGTAGCCATTGCTGCGGGCAGTGACCCTTCACCCTCAAGCGCTTCGCGAACATAGTCCTGAGTGCCTAACCCGGCCACAACGGACTGCAGCAGGGCCAGTTGCTGGTTAACCTGGGCCGCCGCCGTATCAGCAGCGACAGCAGCCTGCATCTGGTGGCGTCGGGACTCGGCCGGCACAAACACCAGAAAATACACCAGCGCCGCGGAAACCACACCGGCCAGGAACACCACCAGGGATTGTTTGAGCGCAACCGAAGTCAGCCTTTTATAGTCAGGGTTAGCTGCCGATTTTCCGGACCTGGCCTTTGTTTTTGCCGGTTTGGCGTCTGCTGTGGAGCCAGCGACTTCGTCATCCGTCTTTTTCTTTTTGCCAAGCTTCATAGTCCATCCTGCTGATACAAGCGTCCGGATTTATTGGTAATCATGAAAATTCTGGCGCGTTCGGGAACCTTCCGATGAGTATAGACCCTTCCCGCTGTTCTGCAGGGTCCAGGCCACTGACTGGAGCCCCTACCAGAGAAAGACCCGGCGACTCAGTGGCTGCCGGTGGAACCGAAACCGCCTTCCCCGCGCTTGCTCTGATCAAAGGCAGACACCACCTCAAACTCCGCCTGCACCACCGGCACCAGAACCAGTTGGGCGATGCGCTCGCCCACTTCCACGGTGAATTCAGTGCTGCCCCGGTTCCAGCAGGACACCATCAGTTCACCCTGATAATCCGAATCGATCAGGCCGACCAGGTTACCAAGCACAATGCCGTGTTTGTGGCCGAGCCCGCTGCGGGGCAGAATCATCGCAGCCAGCGAAGGGTCAGCAATGTGAATCGACAGCCCGGTTTTAATCAGCTCTGTCTGCCCTGGCTTCAGCGTCAGCGGGGCGTCCAGACAGGCCCGCAGGTCCAGGCCCGCAGAGCCCTCAGTGGCGTATTCAGGGAAAGGCACGCTGTGTCCGATCCGGTCATCAAGGATACGGACCTGGAAGGTCTGTCTTGTCATCTGGCTTCCTTGTTCGTCAGTTGGTCAGCAATCAGCGCAATCAGTCGCCGGGACAACCTGGCTTTGGTATCTGGCCCGATATTCTCGCGACCGCCGGCCCAGAACACGGTGACAGCGTTATCCTCACTGTTGAAGCCCAGCCCCGGCACGGACACATCGTTGGCCACGATCATGTCCAGTTTCTTGCGGGACATCTTGTCCAGGGCATAGTGCTCAACGTCGCGGGTTTCGGCCGCGAAGCCCACGGTAAAAGGCGCGTCCTTCCTGGCCGCAATGGTGGCCAGGGTATCGGGATTGCGCACCAGCGCCACATTCATCGCATCACTGGTTTTCTTGATCTTGTCGCCGGCGCAGCTATCCGGGCGATAATCGGCAACCGCCGCAGTTGCGATAAACAGGTCGCACCCCTCGTCAACAGCATGGCCGGATGCCTCCAGCATATCCCTGGCCGTGGTCACAAAACGGCGTTCAACTCCGGCGGGCGCATCCAGCACAACCGGGCCACTGACCAGAACAACCTCTGCCCCTGCTTCCCGGGCGGCCGCTGCCAGGGCATAACCCATCTTGCCGGAACTGTGATTGCTGATATAACGCACCGGGTCGATCGGCTCCCGGGTTGGGCCTGCGGTGATCACCACGCGCTTCCCGGCAAGGGCTTTGCCGGCGCCTTCCGGCTCCGCAAGGATCCGTTCAAACAGGGCTGCAGGCTCCAGCATCCGACCCGGGCCAACGTCGCCACAGGCCTGGGAGCCCTGATCAGGGCCCCAGAGCGTGATCTGCGGGTCTGCTTCCAGGAGGCCGGTATTGCGACGGGTCCGATGGTTGCTCCACATGGCCTGGTTCATCGCAGGCGCCAGTGCGATGGGTGCTTCAGTGGCGCAGCAGAGCGTCGTCAGCAGATCGTCGGCCATGCCGTTAGCGAGCCGCGCCATAAAATCCGCCGACGCCGGCGCCACTACAATCAGGTCTGCCCATTTGGCCAGCTCAATATGGCCCATGCCGGCCTCCGCTTCCGGGTCCAGCAGGGACGTTCGCACCGGCTCACCGCTGAGGGCCTGAAAGGTCAGCGGGGTCATGAAAGCCTCGGCACCGTGGGTCATCACCACCCTCACCTCGCGCCCGGACTTTTTCAGCAGGCGCACGAGCTCCGCGCTCTTGTAGGCTGCGATGCCTCCGGTTACCCCCAGCAGAATTCGATGAGCGGCCATAGCGGCTCCATGTACGTCATATAAATGAAAGGCTTATAAGATAGCACGTCCAGGCGCTTCGGACAGCCTGCGGCACGTGGTAAACTCTCGTGTTAAAGGGTTTCCTAAACCGCACAGGACGTGCAGACCAGACGAAAGGAATCGACCATGCCAAACCCCGATTGGCCAGAGGACGAGCGGCCGCGCGAGCGGCTGCTTTGCCACGGCGCCGGCAGCCTGTCAGACGCAGAACTGCTGGCCATCTTTCTGCGTACAGGCACTGCCGGAATGCCAGTGATGGCACTGGCCAGATACCTGATTGACGAATTTTCCGGATTGCGGGGGCTGATGACTGCTTCCCAGCGACAGTTCTGCGCCGTTAAAGGGCTGGGCAACGCCAAGTACGCCCAGGTGCAGGCCGCCATGGAAATGGCCCGCCGGGTGATGGACGAGCCCCTGCGCCAGGGTGACCCGCTGCGGTCTCCGGAAGACACCCGCCGGTTTCTCAGCAGCCGGCTGGGCACTTACCCGCACGAGGTGTTTTCCGGGCTGTTTCTGGACAACAGGCACCGGGTTATCCGCTATCAGGAACTGTTTCGTGGGACCATCGATGGCGCGGCCGTCTACCCTCGGGAAGTGCTACGCCAGGCGCTGGAGGTCAATGCGGCAGCCGTTATTTTTGCCCACAATCACCCTTCCGGTGTTGCGGAACCCAGTCAGGCCGACGTTTCGCTGACACGCAGGCTCAAGAATGCGCTGGAACTTGTGGATATCAGGGTTCTTGACCATATGGTTGTTGGCCACGGTGAGGTAGTATCCCTGGCTGAACGAGGACTGATGTAAGGTCCGGGCCGCGAAGCCTCGAATACTGGCCAAAATCCCAACAATTTTTTGCGTTAGGCGGGCAGTTCTGGTATAAAAGCGTCCCTTTCTGGCGGCGTCTGGCGAGCAGCGTGCATTTTCGAGCGCAAGTTCTAGCACGAGCAAAACACCAGAAACGCGAACGATCGAATTTAAAACGTATTTTCAGGACCCTAGCTCAGGTCGGAGGCAAGTATGTCCAGAGTCTGTCAGGTTACCGGTAAGCGGCCGGTATCCGGTAACAACGTTTCTCACGCGATGAACCATTCACGTCGTCGTTTCCTGCCCAACCTGCAGAACCATCGTTTCTGGGTTGAGTCTGAGAAGCGTTTCGTAAGGCTGCGCGTATCCACCAAGGGTATGCGTGTAATTGACAAAAAAGGCATTGACGCTGTGCTGGCCGATCTTCGTGCCCGCGGCGAGAAATTCTAAGGAGCCGCATCATGCGCGAAAAAATCAAGCTGGTTTCATCAGCAGGTACTGGTCACTTCTACACGACCAACAAGAACAAGCGTAACACCCCGGAAAAAATCGAGATCAAAAAGTACGATCCGGTTGTCCGTAAGCACGTTGCGTACAAGGAAGCCAAGATCAAGTAAATCTGATCCGGTGACTTTTAAAAAAACCTGGCCGAGCGCCGGGTTTTTTTATGGGCCAGTCACAAGAAAAAGTGTCAGAAAGTGCTGACATAACCTTTGGGCAAGGCAATGTCCATGGCCACCGGAAGATGATCGGACACCGGAAAGCTGACCACTTCCGAGCGGCGGATTTCCAGGCTGGGACTGACCAGAATGTGGTCCAGCGCCCGTTCTGGCCGCCAACTGGGAAAACTGTGGGCGGTGTCTGGCAGCGGTACCAGATTGGCGTGTTTCAATGGCGTGTTGCTGAGCAACTGTTCGGCGTGATTGTTCAGGTCGCCCATAAGCACCACGTGCTGGTAGTCCGCAATCAGATCACGGATAAACCCCAGCTGCTTTTGCTGCGCAGCCTTGCTGAGCGACAGATGAAGCATCACCAGAACCAGCGGGTCATCTTCCGAACCGTAACGGGCCACGATGGCGCCCCGCCCCGGAATCAACCCCGGCAGCTTGTGCTCTTCCACGCCCAGGGGGCGATACCGGCTTAACAGACCGTTGCTGTGCTGGGCAAGCTGCCCAAGATTCCGGTTCAGTTGCTGGTACCAGTAGGGAATTCCTGCCGCCTCGGCCAGATACTGAACCTGATTGATATACCCGCTGCGCAGGCTGCCGCCATCACACTCCTGCAGGGCAACGACATCGTAGTTGCGCAACAGGGCCGCAATGCGGTCGAGGTTTTCAATGCGTTTGCGATGGGGCAGCAGATGCTGCCAACTGCGAGTCAGGTAGTGACGGTAGGACGCAGTGTTGATGCCAACCTGAATATTGAAGGTCAGCAGCCGGATGTGGCGGTGGGGCTCAAAATCCGGCACATGATCGTCACCAGAGCAGCTCCCCCGCACCTGATTGACGGGCTTCAGAATCTGATCCAGCTGCTTCCTGATCCGTCGGTACATATGGGTAGCCACTCTGGCACTGAAGGCGTGTTTATCGCTCCTGCTCAACCAGGTAGTTCACTACATCAAGAACGGCCTCATGGCTGCCCGCCATACTTGCCGTGACCCGGTATTTACCGGCCACCAGCACAGTCGGGGTACCGGTTACGCGGGCACCGCGAATCTTGGATTGAGCCTGCTGCATGCGGGCGTTCACGCCAAAACTGTTGTAGTTCTTGAGGAAGGCCTCACCGTCCACATCGTATTGCGCCACAAAGTCGGCCAGCGCCTCTCCCGAATTGAGCGGGCGACGCTCGCCGGCCAGGGCTTCAAACAGGGCATCGTGAACCTTGTCCAGCTCGCCCATTGCCTCAAGCGCATAAAATGCCCGGGCATGGGGCTCCCAGGACTTGCCAAGCGCCGCCGGTATCTTCACATAGTTGACGTCATCCGGCTTGTTCTCAGCCCAGTTTTCGATCAGCGGCTTGAACTCGTAACAGTGAGGGCAGCCGTACCAGAACACCTCCGCCACCTCGATGCCGGTGTCACTGGCCGTTCTTACCGGCACGTCCAGGGCCACATAGTGGCGCCCCTCTTCATAGGACTGGGCGTTGGCCTGAGCCATAAACACCAGTGTCAGCAACGACAGGGCGAGCGTACGTATCATGCAGGAACTCCAGTTTTTATCAGAATGATTGCAGGGATTATGACTTACCGGTGGCAGAAAGTTCCACCATCCCGTGTTACAGGCTGGTTAGACTCCCGCGCTCGGGCGCCCGGGTAACTGACGGTCGGTCGTGCCCGACGCTGCCATTAGCACTCTTTGTCTACGATATTCCGATGGAGACTGGTTCATGTATTTCTGGAAATTGCGGTTGAAGCTGGAAAGGCTCACATAGCCACATTCATAGGCAATTGACGACACTGACTTTCGGAGGTGAGCGAGCAACTGGCAGGCAAATTCAACTCTCAGTTTGTTCAGGTAATCAACAAAGCCGACGCCGTGGATTCGTTTGAATATCCGGCAGAAATGCGCCGAACTCATATTGGCGATTGCTGCAGCTTTATCAAGGGTTATAAATTCATGGAAATTGTTATTTATGTAATAAATCGCTCTTTCTATGCTTCTGGACTCGAAATTATTATTACAGGCAATAAAATCATCACTATTAAGCGTCTGGCGCTTACCCTCCAGCAGGCAATCAAGGACCGAAAACAGCCCTCCGACAACGGCACAACCCTCCATTTTCTGCAGATCCATCATTGACTCGCCAACTCCGGAGATGACTGAAGGCTCCTTGAATTCGATGCCTAATTTCGCATCTTCCAGAAGCAACTGAAGCTTCCCAAACTCGGTAAGCACTTGAAAAGAATTGACAAGATTGAAATCAGAGAAAAACAGCGAGCAGTGGAACCCCTCCTGCCTTGACCCTTCCGGAGATTCCGTCAGCCAGTAATGCGGGACATTAGGACCTACAAGAAACAGATTTTCATCATCCAGTTCTTTTTCATAATCTCCGATGAAGGCTTTACCCCTAATACGCCTGAAATAGTGAAGCTCAAGTTCGTCATGGCAATGCCACCGCTTATTCACTTTACTTCCGATGCAATCGGAAGCTGCAGTTGAAGCAGCACTTCCGACTGCCATTACTCTTTTACAATTTCCCATGAAATTAAACCATTTTTATATTGTTCGAGTTTTAATCAAGGAAAAATAAATATCAGGTTTCTGTTTTTAAAAATCATAGATAGCAAAATTTCAAAGCGCAATCGCGGCCCTCTCTGGAAATTCTATGATTATCAATTGGATATTGATTTTAATGGGTTTTTGTCGATGATCAGAATGTACTATCACCAATGATCAGCATTATTAATGACTGCAACAAATTCCTAATTTATTTGAATAAATCCCGACAAGCTGCAAAAGTTGAGGCGACAGCAGGTGCAAAAGCAGGACTGAGCCATGAACATTCGATCTCTGGAAACCTTTATCTGGATCGCCAGGCTTGGCAGTTTCCGTGCGGCTGCCAGCCGGGTCTATGCATCCCAGCCTTCGGTCTCCGCGCGAATCGCCGGCCTTGAAGATCAGTTGGGGGTGGAGCTTTTCAACCGGTCGGCCCGTAAGATAACCCTCACAGCCAAGGGTCGGGAGTTTCTGATCTACGCCGAGAAAATGCTGAACCTTCATGGCGAAATGATGCAGGCTGTGGCGAAATCCTCGTCGATCCAGGGCACCATTCGCCTGGGCGTTTCCGAGACCATCGCCCACACCTGGCTGCCGCAGCTGGTTGAGCGGGTCAGCGAGGCCTATCCGGCTATAAACCTGGAACTTGAAATCGATATTTCGATCAACCTGTCGGACAAACTGGTCAACCACGAGATTGATATTGCGTTTCTGATGGGTGGCGTCAACCAGCCCGGGATTATCAACCAGACACTGTGCCGCTACCCGCTGATCTGGGTTGCAAGCCCCAAACTCAATATCGGCGACCAGCCCATGTCCCTGGAAGAACTCTCCAGTTGGCCGATCATCACCTACCCCCGCAAAAGCGAACCCTACATGGTGATCCGTGCCCTGGTTGACCCGATGAATCACTCCACCCGAATTCACTCCAGTTCATCGCTGTCGACCATTATCCGGATGACGGTGGACGGCCTGGGGGTCAGCGCATTACCCGCCGAAATCCTGCAGGCCGAGCTTAGTACCGATGTCCTGCGCCGGTTTGATGTAAACGCCGAACTGCCCGACCTTGCTTTCAGTGCCGCCTTCCGGTCCGGCCCCGGAGGCACGGTGGTGCAGGCCATCGCAGAACTGGCATCTGCCACGGTCGAGGGCCGGGTAAAGGCCGACTGATCCATTTTTTCGATCAGTAGTGATCCTAAGTTTCGAATTGTATTTATCACCTGAGCTGTCTTAAATGAGTTCATGACTCATTTTCAAGGCAGAAACCTGGCAATGTTTGAAACCCTGAACGCCCATTCCGACCCTGAATCCGTGCGCAAAGCAGCCCGGGAGGGGTTCCTGAACGGACCAACGGCCGGTCTGGCCAGCGGCTTTGTGCAGGTCAATCTGGTGATTCTGCCGGAAGCCGATGCCGCCGGCTTTCTCCGGTTCTGCCAGGCCAACCCCAAGCCCTGCCCGCTGCTGGCGGTCAGCGAACCGGGTTCAAGAATCTGCAAGGCGCTGGCCGCTGACCTGGACATTGCCAGGGACGTTCCCGGCTACCGTATTTACCGAAACGGTGTGGTCAGTGAATCGGCGGCTGATGTTGCTGGTGAATGGCGGGATGACCTTGTGACTTTCGCCCTTGGATGCTCATTCACCTTTGAACATGCCCTGATGCAGGCCGGGCTACGGGTCCGCCATATTGAACAGGGCCGCAATGTGCCGATGTATCAGACCTCGGTGCCACTGACCTCAGCCGGAGGTTTCAGCGGCAAGCTGGTCGTTTCCATGCGGCCCTTTGCCGCAGCCGACGCCATACGCGCGATCCAGATCACCACCCGTTATCCCCAGGTGCACGGCGCCCCGGTGCATCTTGGCGATCCATCACTAATTGGCATTTCCGATCTGAACGCACCGGACTACGGTGATTTCGTTTCCGTGGGTGACGATGAAATTCCGGTCTTCTGGGCCTGCGGGGTAACACCGCAACAGGTCCTGGTCGACTCGGGCGTGGAATTCGCCATCACTCACCGACCAGGGCACATGCTGGTTACGGATATTCCGGACAACAGCCTGGCCCTGTTCTGATCCACCCGACGCAACCCAAGAGGAATACCCATGAAAACAAAAATGACGTGTCTTTCCGCCTGCATCATCGGCCTGACGGCCGCCAGCGCACCCGCACTGGCCCAGGACCTGGACAGCACCAGCTTTAACTACGTAGGCAGCTGGAGCAGCCTGTCCCTGTACCAGAATTTCGAAAAGCCGTTCTGGGAGAATCACCTTTCGGAGGCATCCGACGGACGGTTGACCGCCGAAGCCACCACCTTTGACCAGATGGGACTTGGCGGCGGCGAAGTATACCGGCTGATGGCCCGGGACGTTATTGAGATTACCTCAACTGTGGCCGATTACGCCGTCGAGGATGCCCCGGAACTGGAAGGGCTGGACATGCCCATGATCGCGCCTGACGTGGACACCGCCCGCAAAGTCGCAAACGCTTTCCGCCCGGTGCTTGCCGATGCGTTCAGACAGCGCTTCGACGGCGCCCAGCTGCTGGCCATTGCCCCCTACCCCTCGCAGATGGTGTTCTGCAACGCCGAGATTGCTGGCCTCAGTGACCTTAAAGGTATGAAAGTGCGCGCCAGTGGCCGCACAACCGCCGAGTTCCTGCAGGCACTGGGCGCTGAGGGCATTACCCTGAACTTCAGCGAAGTCCCGGGGGCACTGCAACGCGGCGTTATCGACTGCGCGGTTACCGGTTCGCTGTCCGGGTACAGCTCTGGCTGGCATGAAGTGTCCACCCACCTTTACCCGCTGCCCGTTGGTGGCTGGGACCACGTGGTGACCGCGATGAACGGCAAAAAATGGAATTCGCTGTCAGAGCAGACCCAGAACTGGCTAATGACCGAGGTTCGCGAAAACTATGAGACCCCGGTGTGGGAATCCGCTGTCGGTGAGACCAAAGAAGGCATTGCCTGCCTGACCGGCAATGGTGACTGCTCCCGCGGGGAAGCCGGGGACATGGTTCTGGTAAAGGCCACTGAGAATGACTTTACCAACGCGGCCCGCCACCTGGAAGAGACCCTGCTGCCAAACTGGGCCGAGCGAGTTGATCAGAAATGGGTTGACCGCTGGAATGAAACCGTCGGCGAAGTCACCGGACTGAATGCGTCCAAGTAACAGACTTTCAGAAGATAATGGCATTCCTCGGGGCGCTCAAAGCGCCCCGACTGCCAGGAGAACACTATGCTGCTTCATGTAACTTCTTTCCTCGATCGTTTACTCGTGGGCGTGAGAGCCGGCTCACAGTGGTTTGCGCGGGCCGGCGGTGTGCTGATCCTGCTGACGGTCGTGCTGGTGACCATCGAAGTGGCGTCAAGAATGATTGTCGGTCGTTCAGCGGTTCACGCCACGGAGCTGACCGGTTACATCATGGCCATCAGCGCCAGCTGGTCATTTGCCTACACCCTGATGAACAAGGCTCACATCCGCATCGATGCGCTTTATCTGAACTTTCCCATGAAAGTTCGCGGGATGCTCGATCTGGTCGCCCTGCTGTCGCTGGCCATGTTCTCCATTCTGGTAGTCAATGCTGTTTTTGACGTGCTGAGCGACTCATACAGCGGCGGCTCCACCGCCAATACTCCACTCAGTACGCCACTGTGGATACCCCAGTCACTGTGGCTGGTGGGCTTTGTCTGGTTCAGCTTTGCCCTGGGCGTGATGTCCCTGAGGGCCTTTCTCGGGCTGATCAATGGCGAGGCAGACAAGGTTCAGGAACTGGCGGGCACGCCAACCCTGGATGAACAGATTGAAGAAGAAAGCCAGGGAGCACGCTCATGATTCTTACCGCCCTGCTCATCCTGATGGTTTTGCTGTTGCTGAGTGTGCCGGTAGCGGCAACACTGATCGCGCTGGCCTTATTGCTGGCTGAACTCTTTTCTCCTTTCCCGTTGATCAATGCGATGGGAGATGTGCTCTGGTCCGCCTCCGACAAATATCTGCTGATTGCCATTCCCCTGTTCATTCTTCTGGGCGAAATCCTTGTACGCACCGGTATTGCCCGCGGCACCTACCGCTCCCTTGAAAGCTGGATGTCCTGGCTGCCCGGCGGCCTGCTTCACGCCAACATTGGAACGGCAACGCTATTTTCAGCCACCTCGGGATCCAGCGTTGCCACCGCCGCCACCATTGGCACCGTTGCCCTGCCCCAGGGCAAGGAGATGGGCTACGACCCCAAGCTGTTCACCGGCTCGATCGCCGCTGGAGGCACCCTCGGCATCATGATTCCGCCGTCGATCAACCTGATCGTCTATGGTTTTCTGACTGAAACCTCGATCCCGCAGCTGTTTGCTGCCGGGCTGATCCCCGGACTTGTGCTCGCGCTTCTGTTTATCGTGGGCACGGCACTGATCTGCATCTGGAAGCCGGCACTGGGTGGCCCCAGCGTATCGCACAGCTGGAAGGATCGTATTTCCGGCCTCGGGCACCTGGTGCCTGTGCTTACCCTGTTCGGCATCGTGGTCGGTTCCATTTATGCGGGTGTAGCAACACCCACCGAAGCCGCGTCTCTGGGTGTATTGGGGGCCCTGGTGATTGCTGCATTCATGAAAAAGCTGTCGGTAGGCATCATCACCGAAGCACTGGATGGCACCATGAAGACCACCGGCATGATCATGCTGATCATCATCGCCTCCTACTTCCTCAACTTTGTACTGGCATCCTCCGGGGTCACCCGGGAGCTGACGGCTTTCCTGGAAAACGCCGGTCTTGGCCCTTACTCAACCCTGATGCTGGCGATACTGCTATACATCGTTCTGGGATTCTTCATTGAAACCCTGTCGCTGATGGTCATCACCATTCCCATTGTTGCGCCGATTCTTATCGGGCTCGGCTTTGATCAGGTGTGGCTGGGCATCCTCATCATCCTGCTGATCGAAATGGCGCTGATTACGCCACCGGTCGGACTCAACCTCTACGTGGTACAGGGTGTTCGCAAGGGCGGACCCTTCAGTGATGTGATGAAAGGCGCGATGCCTTATGTCGGCATGATGTTCATCATGGCGATCCTGCTGGTGCTGTTCCCGGAGGTGGCCACCTTCCTCCCCGAGCTGCTGAAATAACCCGCCATGCTGACCATTGTGCTCACCAAACTGGTGGCAACGGCGGTGGTGGTCATCGGGGTTTCAGTGGCGGTGAGCAAACTGGGGCCAAGGCTCGGTGGCATCCTCGCCGGGACCCCCATCATCCTTGGCCCCGGTTACTTTTTCCTGCTGCAGGACTGGCCGCCGGAGTTCATAAGGGCGTCGGCGCTGGCAACCCTGCACGCGCTGATTGCCACCCTGATGTTCTGTATCGTGTTCATTCTGACCGCCAAACGCTTGCGACTTTCCGCAAGCCTGGGCCTGGCGACACTGACCTGGGTTCCCTGCGCTTTCGGGTTTTCATTGATACCCGGCGGGATTGTAATCGCCGTTCTGGTTTACGGTCTCGCGCTGCTGGCAGCCGAGGCCATCCGGCACGCCCAGGCTCTGGACCAGCCAAAAGTTGTTGCTGTGTCCGGCTGGTTTGATGTGGTAGTCCGCGGCCTCCTGGCCGGCGTGCTGGTGGCCATTGCCACCACGCTGGCTGCGCGCTCCGGTGCATTGCTTTCCGGCATACTGATCGGTTTTCCCGTGGGCCTGCTTACCATCGGCTGGACTCTCCACGACCGCTACGGTGCCGATGTAGCAAGAGCCACCATCGCCGCTTCCCAGCGAGGAATGCTGAGCCTGGCGGCCTTTGCGGCCGTGACCGCCATTGCGGTAGACCACCTGCCGCCAATGATCACATTTGCCGTCGCCCTGCTGGCCTCATTGATCGTCAGCGGCGCACTGTTCATTATCAGCCAATGGCTGGATCGAGTTGCCCGAAAACAGACATTACGGGCCCAATAAAATGGGAGTCACCATGAAACCTGTAAAGTTGAATGCTGATATCGGCGAAAGCTTCGGCGCCTGGAAGATGGGGCTGGACCATGAAATCATGCCCTACATCGACATGGCCAATATCGCTTGCGGCTTCCATGCATCCGATCCAGACACCATGCGCCAGACGATTCAGTTGGCGGTGCATTACCGGGTGCGCATTGGCGCCCACCCCGCCTACCCTGACCTGGTGGGTTTCGGACGCCGCTCCATGGCCTGCTCCGCCAGCGAGATTGAAAACATGGTGCTATACCAGATTGGCGCCCTGGATGGACTGTGCCGGGCCGAGGGTGCCCGGGTGAGCTACGTCAAACCCCATGGAGCGCTCTATAACGACATGGTAGCCAACCCTGAAATATTTTCCGCCGTGGCCAGGGCGGTCAAGGCTTACAACCCGGACCTGCCACTGATGACTCTGGCGACCCGGGAAACCGCAGGTATTCAGCAACAGGCCAGCGAGCACGGTATTTCCCTCCTGTTTGAGGCATTCGCCGACCGGGCCTACGACCAGGACGGCAAACTGGTCAAGCGCTCCCTGCCCGGTGCCGTGCATCACGACACGGCCCTGATCATCGACCAGGCAACCCGGATCTCTGAAGGTCGGCCACTGACGGCGTCCGACGGCAGCGAATTGTTCCTGCAGGCCGACACCCTGTGCGTTCACGGCGACAACGAGGAATCTATCGCAGCGGTCCGGCGGATACGCGAAGTGCTTGCATCCACAGGACGCACCGTATGAACGTCGGTGTCTTACCAAGGCTCGAACCGGCCGGAATCGACGGTTACATGGTGCGCCTGTTTGACACCATCGACGAAGACAACCTGGCCTGGCTTTCTGCTCTGAGCAGGGACTGTGAAACCGCTTTCGGTCAGGCGCTGGTGGATCTGGTGCCGTCCTACACCACCCTCCTCGTCATCTTTGATCCGCTGCAGATCAGCGCCTGGCAGGCGCGGATCCGGTTATCCGAGTTACTGGCTCGGCTGACGCCCGATCCTGCCCTTGCCGGCGGCAAACTGCACGACGTTGCTACCTGGTACCACCCGGAGGTGGGTCCAGACCTGGCCCGGGTTGCAGAGCTGTCGTCCCTGACCGAGGAGGCAGTTATCAAGGCCCACAGCGAAAGGGAATACCGGGTGTTTGCCCTGGGATTCTCCCCGGGATTCGCGTTCATGGGCCTGCTGGACAGCAGCCTTACCTGTCCACGGCTGGACACGCCTCGCTCCAGGGTGCCCCGGGGCAGTGTGGCCATCGCCGGTCAGCAGACCGCGGTCTATCCAACCGTCACTCCGGGCGGCTGGAATCTGATCGGGCGTACCGCGGCACGTCTGTTTGACCGGGATCGGGACGGCTTCAGCCTGATGAAAGTGGGGGACCGGGTCCGGTTTGTCGCCGTCGACCGCAACACCTTTGAGAGCGAAGGCGGCGACCCGACACCGGTTTCACCCACCACGAAGGAGACTCGTTGATGGCTAATCGCGCAATGGTCGGCTTTCGGGTCATGCGGGCAGGCCCGCTGGCTCTGCTTCAGGATGCTGGCCGGTTTGGCACTCGCCATATCGGGGTGACCCAGGGCGGCCCGGCGGATATGCACGCATGGGCATGGGCCAACCAACTGGCCGGTAATCAATGGGGTACGCCGGTGCTGGAAGTGACCCTTGGCGGCCTGGAACTTGAGGCCGAGCGCGACCTGACCATTGCCGTAACCGGTGCGGATCTGACTGCGCGGCATCAGAACCAGCCACTGCCATTGTGGCGCCGGGTCCGGATTGCTGCAGGCGAGCGGGTGTCGTTTGGCGCCCCGGCTGCTGGTGTTCGCGCCTACCTTGCGGTGTCCGGTGGCTTCAAGGCCGAGCCGGTGCTGGGCAGTGTTGCCTGCGTGGTTCGCGAACAACTGGGTGGATTCGACGGCCATGGCCGGAAACTCGAGGAGGGCGACCAGCTTACCCTCTCCTCAGCGGAAGGCTTTAGCCCTCATGCGGCAGAAGCCGAAGCACCGGTCCCTGAAAAACCGGATTATTCTGCCCCGCTCACTCTGGACCTGCTACCCGGGGCGCAGATTGCAGATTTCACCGGAAAAAGCCTGTTCGATGCTTTTAATGCGAGCTGGCAGGTGGACCAGCGGGCTGACCGCATGGGCGTTCGCCTGAGCGGCCCGGCTCTGCGATGCAATATCACATCCATGGTGTCCGAGGGCATTTCCATGGGGGCCGTACAGGTGCCGCCGGACGGCCAACCTATCGCGTTGCTCAATGACCGCCAGACCATCGGCGGCTACCCGCGCCTTGGCAACCTTACCGCGCTTTCGGCCTCAAGGCTGAGCCAGTGCCAACCCGGACACCAGGTCCGTTTACGCCCGATCGGTTTTGAAGCTGCGCTGCGGGAGCACCGGCAGTTCATGGGCAATTTCTCCTTTCTACCATCCTCAAACAATATTTAAGCAGCAATGATCAATATATGAGACGAATAAATAATTTCAGGGTGTTATTTTAAAAAAGCAAAACCATAAAATTAATATAACAGCTCGCCATATCATGCCTAGGGCATTAACTGCTGTTGTCCTGAAATTAATTAATAGGCTTGAGTATGAAAAACCTTACATTCAAAACAAAAATACTTATCCTCTCCCTGCTTCCACTTCTCACCGTTAGCCTGTTAATCATATATATAGCAAGTTACCAGGCCAATGAACTCGGCAGTAAAAATATCGATAGCTTCTCCAGTACCATATTCGAACTTCGCCGATCAGAAATAAAGCACTATACCGACATCGCCAAAAGTGCCCTGGATTATTATGGTAGCGCCGAATTTGATGACCAGCTTTCCCCGCAGGAGACCGCCAAACAGCTAATGCGGAATGTGAGGTACGGGGAAGACGGCTATTTCTTCGTTTACGACAACTACACAACACTGGTGAATCCGTCCGCCCCTGTCCTGGAGGGCAGAAACCAGAGAACCATGGAGGACCCGAACGGCGTCCGGCTCATTGAAGATCTGTATGAGCAGGCAATGTCCGGCGGAGGTTTTACCAACTACGCGTGGCTGAAACCGTCGCGCGGTCGCGTGGTGGATAAAATCAGCTATGCCGATCAACTCGAAAACTGGGACTGGTGGGTCGGCACCGGGCTTTATGTTGACGACCTGGAGGACTCCATAGCGGCCATTAGGAGCTCGGTGGATGAGAACATCGCAACTACTGTGCAAATAATTTCAAGCCTGGCGTTCGGCGCCGTTGCGCTTGCCGGACTGGTCGGGGCCCGGCTGACTTTGTCCGAAGGCAATCTTGCCGATGCCCGACTGAAAGACCTGTCTCACCGGATAGTGGGGGAGCAGGAGGAAGAGCGCAGAAGGGTCGCTCTTGCGTTGCAGGAAAATATTCTGCGCCCTGTAAACCTTGTCAAGAATCAACTGAAATCCTCCACAGACCATGCCGGAGAGGAATTCCGAACGGCCCTGTCAGCCATCAACAAGACCATTGAAGAGGTTTATCGCATTTCGGGCGAACTGCGCCCTGAGTCACTGGACGAAAAAGGACTGACCGCTGCTATTGAAGAACTCGCGAATCAGGCCTCTTCCGAGAGCGACATCAAATTCTCCTTCATGAAATCTGCGGACTCTGAGCGGCTCGAGCCCGAACTTGAAATAGCCGTCTACCGGATTGCCCAGGAAGCCATAAAGAACGTGATCAATCACTCGAAAGCCGGGAAATCACGGGTAAGACTCCGTCTGGAACGGAGAATGCTGACACTGACGGTCCAGGACAACGGCGTTGGTTTTGATGCCAGAGCATTTGTTCAAAATGGCACCATCATGGGCGCCGGGCTCGTCGATATGCGTGTGCGAGCGGAGTCTCAGGGTGGTCGCCTGACCGTTTTCTCATCCAATGGCACCGGAACCATCGTGAAAGCAGAAATTCCATTTAGCTGAACACAAAAGCCAGAGGCTGGGAGACTGCAACAGTGATTCCTTTCATGTCATGGAAGCGCAAGCTTCAGGTGCTGGTCGTTGTTACATTTCTTGGTCTGCTCCTTCTGACCATTTCCGCCCTGCAGGGCGTGGACGAAGTCACCGACTCCTTCAAGGCCCGAGGTGAAGCCACGGTCTATGAACGAACGTCGCTTGCACTGCTTTTGCAATGGCTAAAGATTGAAAGTGCCAGCGCAGGCCTTCAAGCAAATGAGCTGGAGCAATACCGAGGACAGCTGACAGAACTGATATCGATTTCCACACAACTGGTTCAAATGTCGGGTGAGCTTGAGGGCTCAGCCATAGAGGCATCTGCCGGTAATATTCAGGAACACGCCAAAAATTACAGGTCACTGAGGAATGAGTGGCTGGCTCTGAACCAAAAGCTGGGGCTGAGTAATGATGACGGCCTCAGAGCGCGGTTGGCCGAGATCATCAATGATGACCTGCGTAATATAGGCCTGTCTATCATGGATGATGATATTAATCAGGCCATCGCCGGACTTCAGCAGATGCTGGCCAATCAGGGGAGTGATGCATCCAGTGCTGTATTCGAAGCCATTGACAGCATGCGCGCGCTTGTCGAGAAAATGGGCTGGGAAGACAACAGCATTGGTGAGGCTGTTCTCAACTTCAGTTCAACGATTACTCTCACCAACGAGCTCCTGCAACAGATCAAGGCAATCGAAACCAGGCTGGGCAGAACCGGCGCCAGCCTTGAAGCCGCTATTGAAAACCAGAACCAGAACCTTCATTCAGGCCTGATCGCCGAAACATCCCAGAGGGCCGCAAAAGCTCGTGAAGAGTCCATCTGGCGGGTTGCCGGCACGTCTACTCTGGTCATCACAGTGCTTGTGCTGACACTGATCTGGACATCCCGGACCCTGGTCCGCCGACTGACAGAAATCACCGGGTTATTATCACGGGTTGCAAAGGGCGACCTTAGCCACCGCCTGGAGACCGGCCAAAACCCACATGACGAATTCAATCAACTTGGCAGAGCCGCCAATCACATGATGGACGATGTGTCAGCTGTTATTCGTCAGGTCATTGAGGGAAACCGGGATCTTGACACCCTGCAGGGCGAGCTCCGGAATCTGATGAGCCGGATGACCCTGAACAGCGAACACGTTGAGATGCAGACGGAACAGACCGCATCCGCAGTTCAGGAAATCGCCCAGACCACGACCGACATTTCCAGCCGCACCGCAAACGTCAATCAATCCGCTCACGAGGCTGACGCATCGGCCTTGGCCGGCTCAAGGGTCATCAAAACCAGCGTCGACAACATGCATTCACTGTCACTGAAAATCGGGAAAGCCCACGAACAGGCTTCACTGCTGAGGGAGACTGGCACAAAAGTGAACCGGATTGTCGATGTGATTAACAGTCTTGCTGAACAGACCAATCTGCTGGCTCTGAATGCCGCGATTGAGGCGGCTCGTGCGGGGGAGGCCGGGCGTGGTTTTTCAGTAGTCGCCGAGGAAGTCCGTTCACTTGCCGAGAAAACCGTAGCCGCGACCAGCGGCGTTGCAGAGATCGTGGATTCCCTCAACAGGGAAACCAGGGACATATGCGAGCTTATGGAGCAGGGTCTTGACGAAGCATTGAGAAGCCAGGAAACCGCTGAGCAGGCTGGCGGCGCCATTGACGAAATAACCCGGTCAGTGGGGAAGCTGGCTTCCGAGCTGGATCAAGTCCTGGCATCAGTAAAAGGCATTTCCACGACAACCGAAGACATCGCCCATAAAGTGGAACAGATTCAGGTGTCCGCCATGGAAAGCCGAACCGTTCGGACTCAGCTTGAAAACCATACACTGAACCTGTCCAGCCAGGCCGCCACTTTGACCAACACTTCCAGCCGATTCCAGCTCTAAGCGCCAAGAAGACGGACAACAACCGACCTTTGCCCACCAAATATCAATAAATAGTAAGAGATGATCAAAATATAGTTAGCAGAAAATAATGGCCATCACTATTATTAATCAAAGATAAACAATAAATCCAAAAATAGACTCACTAAAACCAACACAACCGATTTAACGAACAGGCTCAAACCAGGGCGGCATTTTAGAGGAGCGTGGCCTTGCATGGGCCTTTTATACGGCAGTCGCATTTGAAAACCCGAACCATCTCCACATTTTCGTGGCTTGCCGTTTTTTTATTAAAGACTTGCGTCAACCTGACGCATGAAAATATTAAAACTAAATAAATTTATTTTTCTATAAACACCCACGCCATACTCAGGAGGATTTTTACATATATAAAAAATAAGAATCTGAACGCTCAACTCTGACACATCGTCAACACTTTTCGTTTCTGAATAAATTTGGGAGATCAGCACAATGAACAAAAACAGACTGAGAATCGCAATTCAATCCAGCACAGCGCTGGCCGTTTTCGCAATGGCAGGCCAGGCCGTGGCCATTGATCTTGATCCTGCTGACTACGATGCGACCCTTTACGGTTTTGCCCGAGTCGCCGCATCCTACGATCTGGATGAAAACATCTCGTCCGGGGGACAATCGGGCAGTCTCGGCGCCATCAACACCTCTGGCACTGACGGCGCTCAGGGCCACTTCGGTATGGACGCGAACACCAGCCGGCTCGGCGTATCGGTTATGTCCCCTGAAGGCGTAAAAACGGTTGTCGAGTTCGATTTTGATAACAACAACTCGCTGGTGCCGCGTCTTCGTTTGGCCTACGGCGAATACAAAGGTGTCATGATCGGCCAGAACTGGTCCAACTTCCTGAGCTTCCTGGGCAACTCATCGACTCTGGACTTTGACTCACTGCCAGGTACCGGCGGCACGGTAAACCGGGTCCCCCAGATCCGCTACACCACCGGCCCCCTGTCTTTCTCAATTGAAGAGACCTTGGGCAACCTGGTCAACAATGACCTTGGAGGTCCCAGCAGTACCTCCCAGAGCACTCCGGCATTCACCGCAAGACTGCAGGATTCCGCGGGCGGCCTGTCCTACGCGACAGCGGTCATGGCCAAGCAGATCACCGTCGATGACGGAACCACTGACGATTCGGCCATGGGCTATGGCGCCTTCGTTTCGGGCCGCCTTGCGGTAACCGACATGCTGACCCTGAAAGCTGCCATCAACTACACCGACGGCGCGGCCGCCTACATTTACCGCAACGGTAGCAACGGCTTCTTCGGGCTGGACGCCTACACCAAGGACGCGTCGGGCGATCTGGAAACCGTTGAAACCGTTGGCGGAACTCTTGGCGTGGCGATGAATCTCGGCGGTGGCCGTTCGGTCAATCTCGGATATGGCGTGGCGCAACAGGATCTGGACGATGCCGCAGATGCCGGCGCTGGTGTCGGGGGCGACAGCGAGATGAATTCGATGCTGGCAGCCAACTATCAGTGGTCACCCGTGGCGAACGTGAAAATGGGCGTTGAGGTGGCGCATCTGGAGCGCGAGAACCAGGACGGCTCCGACGGCGAAGCCAACCGTGTGATGTTCCTGGCACAATACAACTTCTAAGCGTTCTGGCAACGTCGCCAAAAAAAACCCGCCCCGTGGCTGACTCCTATCGAATGCCGGACTGTTCAGGCAAACGAATGAAAGTCACCCACGGGGCGGGTTTTTAGTTACGGCCGGTTGAGGCCTATCAGTTCAGGCCAGACACGTAACTGGCAACTGCCTTTATTTCCTGATCGGTCAGCTTGGCCGCAACATCCATCATGATGGACGCATTCTGGCCGGCATCACGCTCGCCATCGCGGTATTCCGTTAGCTGCTTGGCCACATACTCGGCGTTCTGACCACTGAGACGGGGATAACCTGCCGCTTCGATACCCGACCCGTTCGGACTGTGGCAGCCCGCACAAGCGGGAACGCCTGACGCCATGTTGCCACCGCGATACAGCGCCCTGCCCTGATCAACCAGCTCCGGATCAGCTTGACCAATTGGCATCGACTGTTCATTAAAGTAGGCAGCAAGATCCTGCAGATCCTGGTCAGAGCTGTTGTCCAGCAGACCCGTCATGGATGCTATCATCCGATCCTGACTCTTGATCAACCTCAGTTGCTGGTGCAGATACTTCTCACCCAACCCGGACAGTTTGGGGTAATTCGCTGCAATGGGCTCGGCACCGCCAGCCCCGTGACAGCCCGCACACACCTGTGCGTTCGCTTCGCCTGCTTCAGGATCTCCTGCCCCGTGCGCCATCGCCGTGAGGCCAACACCGAGAACAACTCCTGCGATCAGTTTCTTCATGCTCGCTCCGCTTCTCTCATCCAAAAGTATTCTTCGTTATGCAGCCGGCAGGCACGGGTCGATTGACACAAACCGGGGCTGATGGCGGCCACCCAAGGCGTTCCGCCAGGAATTGGTGTAGCATTATACATTAATCCCTGACAACTGAAATCCAATAGGAAGCCCGATCTCCGTGACGTCTGACGCGACTGCCAAAAGCCTTTCATTCAATAGCGCCCGTTTCCTGATCAGCGCCTCCCGGCTGGAGGAATGTCCCCCTGATCACGGGGCGGAAGTGGCCTTCGCCGGCCGCTCGAATGCCGGTAAATCCAGCGCCATCAATACCATTACCACCAACGGCAAACTGGCGCGGACCAGTAAGACGCCGGGCCGCACCCGGCTGATCAACTTTTTCTCTCTGAACCGGGAAAACTGTCGCCTGGTCGATCTGCCCGGCTATGGCTATGCAAAGGTTTCCCGGGACATGAAGGACGACTGGCAGAAACACCTGGGCCACTACCTCAACGATCGTCGCTGCCTGCGTGGCCTTGTGCTGGTGATGGACATACGCCACCCCCTGACCGATTTTGACCAAATGATGGTGGAATGGTGCGAGCATAACAACCTGCCGCTGATGATTCTTTGCACAAGAGCCGACAAACTGAAATTCGGCCAGGCCAAAACCGCCATGATGGGCATTGCCAGGAAACTGGAAGATGTTCAGTGCCTGCAGCACCTGGTGATGTTTTCCGCGACGGCCAAAACCGGTCTGGACGAGACGAAAGACGCGCTCACCGCCTGGCTGGAAGAGGAACAGGCAATCCAATAGGAAATCCACAGGAAGAACCGACAAAAAGACGGCCTGCCAAATCGACAGGCCGCGAAACGTCAGGGTTTGCGACGTACTAAAACCTGAGTTACCTCAGTAAGCACTCTCGATAAGTGCCCTCAGGAAGGCGACAATAATGTCCGAATTACCGCCGCCCTATTTCTGCGACAGCACCCTGCCATCAAAGTTCCCCAGGGCGGCAGGCAGCTCCGGGCGGTATTTCTCACGCAGCTGCATGACCTGCTCACGGTATTCAGCGGTCAGGTAAGGAATTTCCAGAGTCAACACCTGGTAGATGCCCTGCTTGAGGTGGGTCAGGTTCAGGCTTCCATGGCCCTCGCTGGCATGAGCGGTTTTCAGATACGCCATCCAGTTGGTAATCACCAGCCAGACATTCAGCGACATGGCAAATCGCAGCTCTTCAGGCTGCGGCTCAATAATGCCTGCGTCGGCAAGCTTCTCGAAAATCCGGCTGATGGCCGCCAGACAACGTTCCGTGAACTCCCGATAGTCGGTACGCAGGCGCAGATCACTGTCCAGCAGGTACTCCAGATCCCGGTGGAAGAAACGGTAACTCCAGAGCCCGTCAAACACTGACTCGAGATAGAAGGTCAGGTCTTCGAGCGTAATCGGACGGTTCTCGGGAATATCCAGGTAGAAGTCCACCAGCTTTTCATATTCCAGAAAAATTTCGTAGATGATGTCTGACTTGTTGCGGAAGTGGTAATACAGATTGCCGGGCGAGATTGCCAGATGCGCCGCAATATGATTTGTGGTTACGTTCCGCTCCCCGCGCTCGTTAAAAAGCTCCAGGCTGGATAGCAGGATCTTGTCTCTGGTCTTCATAGGCTCAACGTTTACATCTGGTGCTGTGGGAGTTGGCTTGACTCACTAGAGTATATACTCTAATAATACCCGACAGTGCAAACCGCTCCCCAAGGAGAGAACAGTTATGGTTGCCACCGTTGTGCAGCTGACCGAGAGCAAGAAACAGATCCAGCAGAACCATCGCATTTTCGACGATCAGAAGAAGGCATTCCGCAACAATCCCATGCCGTCTCTGACCGAGCGACAGGAAAACCTGAAGCGCCTGAAGCGTGTGCTGCTTGCCAATCAGGACCGCCTGCTGGAGGCGATGGACCGAGATTTCAGTTGCCGCTCCCGCGACGAATCCCTGATTGCCGAAGTCATGCCATCGGTGCAGGGAATCAATTACACCCTGAAAAACCTGAATGGCTGGATGAAACCCTCCAAGCGCCACGTATCCATGCTGTTCCAGCCCGCCAGCAATCAGGTGCACTACCAGCCCAAGGGCGTGGTGGGCGTTATTGTGCCCTGGAACTATCCGCTGTACCTGGCGGTGGGCCCTCTGGTTGCGTCGCTGTCGGCGGGCAACCGCACCATGATCAAGATGTCGGAATTCACTCCCCACACCTCGGCCCTGTTCCGTGAACTGATTGAATCCACGTTTCCAGAAGACCTGGTCAGCGTGGTCAACGGTGAGGCAGACGTGGCGGCCGATTTCTCGGCTCTGCCCTTCGATCACCTGCTGTTCACCGGTTCAACCTCTGTGGGCAAGCTGGTGATGAAAGCAGCAGCTGAAAACCTGACACCGGTCACCCTGGAACTGGGCGGCAAATCCCCAGCCATTGTGGCATCCGATGTACCTATGGAAGACGCGGCCCAGCGTATCGGCTTTGGCAAGGCTCTGAACGCCGGCCAGACCTGCGTGGCGCCGGATTACGTGCTCTGCCCCGCGGACCGGGTGGATGCATTTGTGGACGAATTCCGCAAGCAGTTCACCGCCATGTATCCGACCCTGCGGGACAACGATGATTACACCGCCATCATCAACGAACGTCAGTACGATCGCCTGCAGAGCTATCTGGAAGACGCCCGCAGCAAGGGTGCCAATCTGATCGAGATCAACCCGGCCCAGGAAAACCTGAAAGACGGCACCCGCAAAATGCCCATTACCCTGGCGCTCAACACCACGCCGGACATGAAGCTGATGCAGGACGAGATCTTCGGCCCGATCCTGCCAATCATCACCTATGGCAACCTGGACGAGGCCATTCATTACATCAATGACCGCCCTCGACCGCTGGCGCTCTATTACTTCGGTTATGAGAAATCGCAGCAGGATTACGTCACCACTAACACCCACTCTGGCGGCATGTGCATCAACGACGCGCTGATGCACGTTGCCCAGGACGACCTGCCGTTCGGCGGCGTGGGTGATTCGGGCATGGGCCACTATCATGGCAAGGAAGGCTTCCTGACCTTCTCGCACCAGCGGGCGATCTTCAGCAAGCAACGCTTCAACAGCGGCAAGTTCGTGTATGCGCCCCACGGAACGACCGCCCACAAGTTGATCTACAAGATGTTCATCCGATAACAGGCCGCAGGCAGCCCGGCCCGCCATTTTGGTGCGCGGGCAAGGCTGCTATGCTGTCGGTATCCGCTAGCGGATACCCGATTCATGATCGCCTGTCTATCACCACGGATCACCACGGAGCTTGCCAGTGGCAAAAGTCATCTACCCCGGCACCTTTGACCCTATTACCAACGGCCACACTGATCTGATCGAGCGCGCTGGCCGGCTATTCGATGAAGTGGTTGTCGCTATTGCCTATAACCCCAAGAAATCACCGCTACTGACACTCGATGAACGCTGTGAGCTGGTTGCCGCTGCCACGGCTCACCTGCCCAACGTCACGGTGACCGGCTTCAGTAACCTGCTGGCCGAGTTTGTAAAACAGCAGGGGGCATCGGTGATTCTGAGGGGGCTGAGAGCCGTCTCGGACTTCGAATACGAGTTCCAGCTTGCGGACATGAACCGGCGGCTGGCCCCCGAAGTGGAAAGTGTCTTTCTCACCCCTGCCAACCACCTGTCCTACATTTCTTCAACGCTGATACGGGAGATTGCCTCCCTGGGCGGGGACGTGTCGGAATTTGTCGATCCGGTAGTGGAAAAAGCATTAAAGCGAAAGTTCGCAGCCGGTCAGGTCTGAGGGTCCCGGATTCCGGAAACCCCGAAAAACTCAGAACAGCGGCGGCAAGGGCATCACGTTGCCGTTGATGTCCAGCGCCATATCTTCCAGTACGCCACTCAGAATCAGCCTGTCACCGTCCTGCACCACCATGCCCTGCTTGATCAGCGGCGACACCTGCATCGCCAGGGTCGGGTTCTGGTCTACCAGGGCCACCGGCATACTCAGGTCAAAGTTACCGGTCAAGCCCTGCATCACCATCATTGCCTGAGATTTCTCGTCATCAGACAGCTCCGGATGGCTGATCACCAGCTCGCCCTGTATCGGCCCCTGCGGTGTGCTCAGGTCAATCCTGGGGAATCCGAAACTGAAGCCCTCGGCTGCCAGTCCCATCACGGCTCCGCTGATCCGCTGGAAAGACTCCATCTGTTGCTGCATCGCCGCCTGCGGGTCAGCGCCTCCGGCGGATGTCGCCGCCGCCTGCTGCATTTCACCGATAGCGGCGGAGATTTCATCAAGGCTGGCGACATCAAGACCGTCAAAACGGACCTGGATTTCGTGGGGGCCAAACGCCTTGCCGCTGGCCTCAAGCATGTCCAGTCGAATGCTGGAATCACCGTTCATGCGTTTGCCGTCGTCAGTCACGTCGCTTTCACTGGTCATTGTCAGACCATCAAGCCTGACCGCAGGTTGATCCGGCACATCAATCTGCAGGCTTGCCAGGGTCATGTTGGCATCGCCAATCCAGACGTCCCCGGTGAGGAATTCCATCCGTTGGTCCATCTGGAAATCCGACACCGAGATCCGGGCGTCCGGTCCGGTCAGCGTCATGCCCGGCCAGCTCAGCTCCACGTCCAGCTCGGAGCCCGCGGAACCGATATCAGCACGGCCCTCGGCACGGGAAATTGCAAAAGTCTCGCCGCTTTCCTCGTCGGTCACGGCCACCTCGGGCACGATCATTTCCAGGGTCGCCGTGCCCCAGACCCGGGTTTCCAGGGTCAGGCGTGGCTGTTCATCCGGGAAGAACTTCTTGGCGCTTTCGCTCAGTTCCTCAGCGGTGGAAAAGTCCATCAGGCTGCCAGTAATGCCGTGGCTGACGTCCGCCTGGTAGTCAAAGGTGTGTTCTCCAGCGCTGTCCGGGCCTATAAAAGTAACCGAGCCTAGAACGCTTGAATTCATATAGCCCCGGTCGTATTCCCGGGTTTCCAGCCGCAGAAGCGCCTGGGAACTGTTGAATTCCGACTGCACGCCCTGCCATTGCTGTTCGGTGTAATAGCCGACACCCAAGGGCGCTGCGGCTGCCGCTCCCAGCACTACAACGCCGATAACTATCCATTGTGTTTTCAATTTCTATTCCTCTTAAACGCCTTGCTGTCCGTTATTGTGATGTTCCTGTCAGGCGCTCAAGCAGAACCAGTTGAGACGCCAGACGTTCTTCGCCTTCGGCGGGCTGATTCTGAACGTAACTGCCGTCTGACTGCAAGATCCAGGACTGGCAATTGTCCGCCAGGTAGGTATCCAGGTCCTCGCGCAGGCGCGCCGACAGCGCCGGATCCTCGATCGGGAAGGCGGTTTCCACCCGGTTCAGCAGGTTTCGTTCCATGCCGTCAGCACTGGAACAATACACGTCCGGGCGACCGTCATTGCCAAAGTAGTAAACCCGGGTATGTTCGAGAAAACGACCAATGATTGAACGGACCCGGATGTTATCGGACAACCCGGGTACTTCCGGGCGCAGGCAGCAGACCCCGCGAATGATCAGATCAATCTTGACCCCGGCTCTTGACGCCCGGTAAAGCGCCTTGATCAGTTCCCGCTCGGTCAGGGCGTTGAACTTGAAAATAATCCGGCCTTTGGCACCAAGTTCCGCTTCACGATCCACCAGGGCAAGCAGGCGGGTGTGGAGGGTAAAGGGCGAGTGGAACAGCTTCTTGATCTTCAGCGCCTTGCCCATGCCGGTCAGCTGCTGGAACAGCTTGTTGACATCGTCACTGATGGATTCGTCGCAGGTCATGAAGCTGTAGTCGGTGTACAGCCGGGCGTTGCCCGCATGATAGTTACCCGTGCCCAGGTGCACGTAGCGGCGCAGACGCCCTTCTTCCCGGCGCACAATCAGAATCATCTTAGCGTGGCATTTATACCCCACCACACCATAGACCACGATCACTCCGGCTTCCTGCAGGCGGCTGGCCAGTTCCAGGTTTTCCGCTTCGCTGAACCTCGCCCGCAATTCGATAATGGCGGTGACTTCCTTGCCGCGACGGGCGGCGTCCATCAAGGCCTCGACAATCTCCGAATCGGCACCGGTGCGATACAGGGTCTGGCGGATAGCCAGCACCTGGGCATCCTTGGCGGCCTGGCGCAACAGGTCCACCACCGGGCTGAAATTCTCGTAGGGGTGCAGTAACAGAAGCGGGCGCTTGCGAATCGCGTCGAACATCGAGTCCTTGCTGCGGATCACCCGGGGAATCGACGGCGAAAAGTTGGAATAGGTCAGGTCCGGACGATCGACCAGGCCGCCGACCGCCATCAGTCGGGTCAGGTTTACCGGCCCGTGTACCTTGTAGAGGTCCCGATCGGTGAGGCCGAATTCCCGCAGCAGGAAGTGCACCAGCTCTTCCGGGCAGTTGTCCGCCACCTCCAGCCTCACCCCGTCACCGAACCGGCGGCTGAGCAGCTCGCCACGCAGGGCAGAGGCCAGGTCTTCCAGGTCTTCTTCCAGCTCAAGGTCGGCGTTTCGGGTCAGGCGGAACTGATAGCAGCCCTTGACCTCCATGCCCGGGAACAGCTCCTCGGCATGGGCATGAATCATCGACGACAGAAACACCAGGTTTTCGCCACCGCTGCAGACTTCATCAGGCAGACGCACCAGGCGCGGCAGTGAGCGTGGCGCTGGCACTATGGCCATGCCGGTTTCCCGGCCAAAAGCGTCCTTGCCGTCCAGCTCAACAATGAAGTTAAGGCTTTTGTTGACCAGTCGCGGGAACGGGTGGGACGGGTCCAGCCCGATGGGGCTGACCACGGGCAGGATCTCGTCCTCAAAATAATGGCGAACCCAGTCTGCCTGTTCGGCGGTCCACTCCCGACGGCGGACAAAGTGAATATTCTCCCGCTCCATTTCCGGAATCAGCACGTTGTTCAGGATTTCGTACTGCTCATGGATGTATTCATGGGCCACCCGGCTGATCTCGCCAAGTACTTCCTCGGGCATCATGCCGTCAGACCCCAGGGTCTCGCGGCCATACTTGATCTGCTGGCGCAGGCCGGCCACCCGGATTTCAAAGAACTCATCCATGTTGCTGCTGAATATGCAGCAGAACATCAGCCGGTTAAGCAACGGGTGGGTGGTATCCAGCGCCTGCTTCAGCACCCGGTAATTGAACTGGAGCTGGCTCAGTTCGCGGTTGAAATAGTTTTCTGCCGCCGCGACATTGACGTCGTTATCAGGTTCCGGCAGTTCAACCGGAGCGGGCACACTCGGCGACCCTGTATGAGGCTCTACGGCGTTTTCCTGGTTCGCTGATTCCGTTGTCATTAACTGTTACTTCCTTTTTTAGCCCGGGTTTCCGGAAGAGGTTGCACGCAGCAGGCGCGCGGCCCTGACGGCAAAATAGGTCAGGATGGCATCGGCTCCGGCGCGACGCATGGCGGTCAGGCTTTCCATCATCACCGCATCGCCATCAAGCCAGCCGTTTTCCGCGGCGGCCATGTGCATGGCATATTCGCCGCTGACCTGGTAGACAAACGTGGGCACCTGCAGTTCCTGCTTTACCCGGCGCACTATGTCCAGGTACGGCATGCCCGGTTTGATCATCACCATGTCAGCACCTTCGGCGATATCCATTGCAACTTCATGAATGGCCTCATCGCTGTTGGCCGGATCCATCTGGTAGGTGGCCTTGTTACCTTTCCCCAGGTTACCGGCTGAACCCACGGCATCCCGGAAAGGCCCGTAATAACTGGACGCGTACTTGGCAGAATAGGCGAGAATCCGGGTATTCACATGGCCGGCATTTTCCAGCGCCTGCCGGATTGCGCCAACCCGGCCGTCCATCATGTCGGACGGTGCCACAACATCGGCGCCGGCCGCGGCGTGGGACAGGGCCTGGCGAACCAGGGCCTCGATGGTGCCATCGTTCAGCACATAGCCCTGCTCATCTATAATGCCGTCCTGGCCGTGGGTGGTGAACGGGTCCAGGGCCACATCGGTGATAACACCCAGTTCCGGAAAGCCCCGCTTCAGTGCCCTGACGGCCCGCTGGGCCAGCCCCTCCGGATCCCAGGCGCCAGAGCCGGACAGGTCCTTGCGCTCTGCAGGTACCACCGGAAACAGTGCGATGGCGGGAATGCCCAGCGACACCAGCTCTCCGGCCTGCTCCAGCAACAGGTCAATGCTCAGGCGTTCCACACCGGGCATGGACGCCACGGCTTCACGCTGGCCTTCGCCTTCAAGCACAAACACCGGGAAAATCAGGTTATCAACGCTCAGCCGATTTTCCCGGGTCATTCTGCGCGAAAAATCATCGGCCCGGTTTCGACGCAATCGGGTGCCTGGGTACTGACGGTTCACCGGTGAACTCACTCAACTTCTCCTCTGCGCTGGTGGTATCTCACCATCATACACGCCGAAGGCCCTCAGGGCAGGCCCGGCAGGCGCCGGCGCGCTACTGGATCGAATCCAGAGCTTCGGCCCGATACCTTTCCGGGCCTTCAAAAAATTGCTCACGCAGGTGTTTGATGGCAGCTTCCCGCTCCGGCCCGGCAAGCCCCAGCCGGTCCAGCTCGGCGCGCTTCTGCTGATAGGCCTGCCAGCGCTGATCCCATTCCCGCTGATCGGCCTCAACCCGGGCCAGCCTTTCTGCGGCCTCGGGGCCGAAGTTTGCCTCACGCCAGACCTGCAATGCACCGGGATCATTACTGAACTGCTGCTGCGCCTGCTGATAGTCGGAAAACCTGCGGGTCTGCTGTCGTGCTTCGCGAATTGGCTCGGGCAGCGCCTGTTCAGCCTGTTGCAATTGCTGCTGGCGAGCCTCATCGCCCAGGGATTCGTCAGCGTGTATCCGCATCCGCGCGAGCTGGAAGTCGTCAACGGCTTCCTCCACTGAAAAAAATGCATCGGCGGTTTCGCCGCCCAGCCATTGACGACGCAAAGACCGGATAGCAGACATCTGTTGCGCCATGGCTTCGGGATCCAGGCCTGCTGTGATTCCGGGCGCCGCCTCCAGCTCACCCAGTTCCAGCTTGTAATCCAGATAGTTGCCCAGAACCGCCATGGCTTCCGAGCGCGCCGGTTCCTGCAGTCGGTCCAGACTTCTGCGAATCCGTTCAACAAGCTGCGCCAGGGACTCCTCGCCCAGGGCCGCGAGGTAGTGCTCGAACAGCTGGCGCAGTTCCGGAGTCGGTATCAGCGAGCCACTGGCGTCCGTCTGGTCCCAGCCGGACGGCAGATCTGTGCCCTCCAGTGAGGCGGGCAGTGAAGCCGGAAGCTGTCCAGGAATATCGTCGCTGGCTGCGTCAAGCAGGCGTGAAGGATAGTCGCGAGCCGCCGTCCCAGTCGTGGTGCCAGAAGGGGCTGAGTCCTGCTGAGGCTCCAGCGGCGACAACGGCCGTTCGTTATCGCCGGGAAGCAGGAGAATCAGCCAGAGAGCAAGGGCAACGGCCAGACCGACCAGAACGACCGTTGCCAGTGTCAGGGTGCGGTTCATGGATACCTGCAGGATTGATATTCAGACGACTGGAGCCTCAGCATAGAACAGATCATTCCATTGCGCTGAGACCCGCGTCAGAACATCAGGCACCCGAACTGGCCCTTTTTCAGGGCGACTTCAGAGCGAGCGGTTGTTAAAGCCCAGTTCAACCTTTCTTGGCGCATCGCTTCTGAATGCTGTATCCACTTCCTCGATTCTGCCGCCCTGGCTCAGGAATGCCTCGATGTCCTGCTGCAGTTGGGCACGGATACGGGCACGGCCGGCAACAGAATGGGTATCTTCGGTATCAATGGACCAGTTTCCGGATTGCTCCAGATTGCCTTCGTCGAATTCACTCATGGGTCTCTCCCACAACGAAAACGGTGATCGGAGCGTTGTCCGCCCCACTCGACGGGAAGCCAGTTCTGGGCCCGTCTTGGCGTCTTTATAATGCGGTTTTGATGACCGCGCTATTTCTGTTTAAAGCCTTTTTTGTAATTTTTTGTAATTATTTTCATGGCTCTGTTTTTAAAGGATAAACTGAACATCGGAAACTGACATATTCGTTGACTGAAGAAATGAACAGTGGTTCACTACTTATAAGGACGCCGAATGGCCTATCGTGAAACTGAAAAGATGCGTAATCGTAAGGCTGAGGCCCGTAAGCGCATCATTGAGTGCACGCAGCAGCGCGTCGCTGAAGGCGGTTTCCGCAATGCCCCGATAACCGGCGTTGCCGAGTGCGCAGGCGTGGCCACAGGCACAATTTACCGGCACTTTGATTCCAAGGAAGATCTGTTCGCCGAGATTTTCCGGATCGCCACCCAGCGGGAGGTCGACAAGGTCGCCGAGGCGCTGCAGGGCGAAGGCAACGCGGTTGTCAGGCTCGAGCGGGCCCTTCGTCAGTTTGCCGTCAGGTCTCTGCGGGGCCCGACCATGGCCTGGTCGCTGATTGCCGAACCGGTGGACCCGAAAGTGGAAGAAGAGCGGCTGAGGTTCCGGCGCGCTTACGCAGAATTATTTGAACGTGCCATCGAAGAAGGCATCGCGGAAGGGAGTCTGCCGCAACAACAGGCCAACCAGAGCAGCACCTGCCTGGTGGGAGCCATCGCCGAAAGCCTGGTAGGCCCCCTATCACCATCTGTGGTCGATGCGGACTCTCTGGCCGGCAATAACGACAGTCATCCGCTGGTCGACTCCATCATCTGTTTTTGTATGCAGGGGCTGACTGGCAACCGGAGGTAAACATGACCGCCCCGCAGCCAGCGCCAGGCAATAAACTGACCCACCCGGGCGATGCAGCGGATCCGGCCAGCACCCACGAGGTGTTCAACCAGCCGCCGGCGCTGCAGAACTACAACCTGTTTGAGCAGGACATCGCCCTGAAAGAATCGGTCACCCGGGAAGGCGCCGCAGGTGCCGTGGCAGACCTAAAACGCTTTGGCGCCTGGACAGGTGCCGCCAGCTCGATCGAACTGGGGTTCCAGGCCAACGCCAACAAGCCTGCGTTCGACACCCACGACCGCTTTGGCCACCGTATTGATCAGGTCAACTTCCATCCCGCCTACCATCAGCTGATGGCAAAAGCCATGGAAGAGGGCCTGCACAGCAGCCCCTGGACCCACCCCGGCCAGGGCAGTCATGCGGCGCGAGCCGCCAAATACTACCTGCATTCCCAGGTTGAGGCGGCCCACTGCTGCCCCATCACCATGACCTTTGCCGCCATACCCTCAATTCGCAAACAGCCGGAACTGGCGGCGCTCTGGGAACAGAAAATCCTGGCCAACGCCTACGATCCCGCCAACCGCCCGGACAGCGAGAAGCAGTCGGTTACCATCGGCATGGCGATGACCGAGAAACAGGGTGGCAGCGATGTACGGGCCAACTCCACACGCGCCAGTGCCATTGGCGCGGAGGGCCCGGGCCAGGCCTACGAACTGGTCGGCCACAAATGGTTCGTGTCGGCTCCCATGTGTGATGCCTTTCTGATTCTGGCTCAGACCCGCAGTGGCCTGTCCTGCTTCCTGATGCCACGCTGGCGCCCGGATGGCAGCAAGAACCCCTGGCAGATCCAGCGGCTCAAGAACAAGATGGGCAATGTCGCCAACGCCTCCAGCGAAGTGGAAATACGGGGCGCTCTGGCCTGGATGGTGGGCGAAGAAGGCCGCGGCGTGCCCACCATCATCGAAATGGTCGCCATGACCCGGTTCGACTGCATGATTGGCAGTTCCGCCGGCATGCGCCAGGCCGTTGCCCAGGCAACTCATCATTGTCGCCATCGAAGCGCCTTTGGCCAGCGCCTGAACCAGCAGCCACTGATGCAGAACGTGCTGGCTGATCTGGCCCTGGAGAGCGAAGCTGCCCTGACGTTCACCATGCGAATCGCCCGTGCGCTGGACAACCAGCATCTCGAGCACGAGCGCCTGCTGGCCAGGCTGGCCACGCCGGTGGGCAAATACTGGATCTGTAAACGCACCCCCAACCACGCCTACGAAGCGATGGAATGCCTGGGCGGCAATGGCGTTATGGAGGACTGCATCATGCCACGGCTGTTGCGGGAATCGCCGGTGAATGCGATCTGGGAAGGCAGTGGCAATGTCCAGTGCCTGGATACTCTGCGGGCATTGCACAGAGAGCCCGACACCCTGGACGCCTTCTTCAGCGAAGCCGCCCTTGCCCGTGGCGGCGATCATCGCTTTGACCGGTTTCTGGCCCAGTTACAGAACGACTTTGCCGACATCAGCGACTTTGAATACCGGGCCCGCAACCTGGTCGACCGGTTGGCGCTGCTGATGCAGGCCTCATTGCTGCTGCGCCACTCTGACCCCGCCATGGCTGACGCCTTCTGCGCCTCCCGGCTGGAATACACCGGCGGGCTCAACTACGGCAACCTGCCCTCAGGGCTGGACACCACACGCATTATCGGCAGAGCCACTCCTGTAGTAGACTGAGCGCAAAGCACCGCCAAACACAGTGAATGTTTCATGTCTGATGCATTGCGAAAGCTGCTCGACAGCAGCGACAGTCACCCGGTAATCACCCCGCATGTCGGGGTGCTCACCCTTCACTTTCAGCTTTACGGCTGTGATGACCTGAAAGCAAAGCGCAAGGTATTTACCGCTCTGAAAGCGGTATGGGGCAAAGAACCCGATCTGGCCGTTGCTGAAACCGCAGACCAGGACGCCCTGGACTGCGCGACCTGGACCATCGCCGCACTGGGTGAATCCTCACGGCAGATCTCCGAGCGTCTGGACCAGGTCGAGAAAGCCATTGAAGAACGCATAGACGCCGCCATCCTGGACGTACATCGCGAAATCCTCTGAGCCAGAGCCTGCTGTAGCGTATGGCTGCACAGGGCCGTATACTACGAGCCCTCAGGGAACGCAGCGCCCAGGCCCGCCGGGCAACAACCGAAGTTTCCACAGGGCACCCGGGAAGGGCCTGTGGTCGACCACTGAAAGCGTGTGGCAGCTATGACTGGAAAGAAAAAGTCGGCCCAGGCCTCGATTGAAGCCATGCACCGGGTGTTTACGGTGCCTGAGGCCCCTGAATCAACCCTGAGCCGCATTGATCAGAATATTTCCCGCAACCTCGCCGGCTTCCTCCAGGAACATATTGTCGCGGTTGAGCGGGACCTGTCTGAAGTCGAAAAAGACTTCTCCGACTACGCCATTCCCGAGAAGCCCATTTTCGTGTCGGAGCAGGCACAGTTCCTTCTGGAAAAACTGGTTGCCAACTCGGTTCACACGGCTTCCCCCAGCTTTATCGGTCACATGACGTCAGCGCTGCCCTATTTTATGCTGCCGCTGTCCAAAATCATGATTGCCCTGAACCAGAACCTGGTGAAAACCGAGACCTCCAAGGCCTTCACGCCCATGGAACGCCAGGTACTGGGCATGATTCACCGGCTGGTCTACGAGCAGGACGGCGCCTTTTACCGTAAGTGGATGCACGACCCCCGCCATGCCCTGGGCGCCATGTGCTCCGGCGGCACGGTGGCCAACCTGACCGCGCTCTGGGTGGCCCGTAACAATGCGTTTCCGGCGGAAGGCAGTTTTCGCGGCATTCACCAGGAAGGCCTGTTCCGCGCCCTGCGTTACTACGGCTGTGAAGGCGCGGCCATTCTGGTATCCCGGCGCGGACACTATTCCCTGCGCAAAGCCGCGGATGTACTGGGGCTGGGGCGTGAATTCCTGGTGCCGGTGGATACCGATGACGATAACAAGATCCAGACCGACGCCCTGCGCGAAAAGTGCATCGAGCTCCATCGCCAGAAAATCCGGGTTATTGCCATCTGCGGCATTGCCGGCACCACCGAAACCGGCAACGTTGATCCTCTGGACGCCATGGCGGACATTGCCCGGGAGTTCGGCGCCCATTTCCATGTGGACGCTGCCTGGGGCGGGCCGACGCTGTTTTCGCGGACCCATCGCCATCTGATGCGGGGTATTGAAAAAGCGGACTCGGTCACCTTCGATGCCCACAAACAGCTTTACGTACCCATGGGCGCCGGGCTGGTGGTCTTCCGCGATCCGTCACTGGCCAGTGCCGTGGAGCATCACGCCCAGTACATCATCCGTAAAGGGTCCCGCGACCTCGGCAGCACCACTCTGGAAGGCTCACGCCCCGGCATGTCCATGCTGATCCAGTCAGGACTGAAAATACTGGCGCGGGAAGGCTATGAAATTCTGATTGATCAGGGGATCGACAAGGCCCGCACCTTTGCGGAGATGATCGATAACGAGCAGGATTTTGAGCTGGTTACCCAGCCGGAACTGAATATTCTGACCTACCGTTTCTGCCCGAAAAACGTGCAGGACGCCCTGGCAAGGGCGACGGCGGACCAGTCCGAGAAAATAAATACCTGCCTGAATCGCATCACCAAGTTCATTCAGAAAACCCAGCGGGAACGGGGCAAGGCATTTGTGTCACGGACAAGGCTGGAGCCGGCCCGGCACGATCATTTTCCGTGCATCGTGTTCCGGGTGGTGCTGGCCAACCCGCTAACCACCCGCGAGATTCTGGCGGACATTCTGGCTGAGCAGAGAGAGCTGGCCACCGAGCCAGAGATCCAGGACGAGATCAGCATTCTGCACCAGATGGCAGCCAGCCCTCAGTAGAGGGCCTCTTCGTCGTCCAGCACTTCATCCAGAATATCCAGAAACATGCGGTCTGCGTCGCTCCAGCTCTCCGGAATGCGGATATTGGTGTTAGCGCTGATTTCCCGGGCGATCAGTTCGTTGGCATTGGGCTGATCCCGGTATTTACGGGCAATCTCAACGGATTTAACGGCGATGGTCGGGTCACTCAGGACTTTCTTGATAAATACCCTGAGCTCGTCAATAACCCTGGCCTGACGGCTTTCTGAAGCTGAACTCATTCATTCATCCCCGGACAGACAAACATTTCGGAGCACAGAGCTCCGCTGCGATAGCGTCTAGTATGGGCCAAAACGCCAGGGCGGCGCCAGACCCGTACCGATCAGATCAGCAGCCCGCGAATGGTAAAGAACAGAATGGCTGCCAGGATTGCCGACACTGGAACCGTAATAATCCACGCGGCGACAATCCGTGTCAGGTGGGACCGCTTGACCATTTCTTCCCGGTAGATCTTTTTCAGCCGCTTGCGTTCCTTTTTGGACAACGGCATCTGCTTCTTTTTCTTGCTGGCCTGCAGCAGCCGCTCCATTTCTTCCACTGACGCATTGCGGAAATCCTCCAGGAATGGCCGCAGCTTTTCCTGCTCCTTCTCGTCGTGACTTTCCATGATGCTGTGCAACTGGGTGGCGTAATTGCGCTTGAGGTATTCCCGCAGGAAGCCAACACCAAACACTCCGCCCACCGCGATATGCGTGGAGCTGACCGGCAACCCGAGCTGCGATGCAATGATCACGGTCAGCGCCGCTGACAGCGCAATACAGAAGGCGCGGGTCTTGTCCAGCTCGGTAATCTCGCTGCCCACCGTTTTGATCAGGCGCGGCCCGAACAGCATCAGGCCCACCGCCAGGCCCAGAGCCCCCACCAGCATCACCCAGAGGGGAATGGCCGCCGAGGTCACAACAGCACCGGCAGACAGCGCATCATTGATGGCCGCCAGCGGGCCTATGGCATTGGCCACGTCGTTGGCACCATGGGCGAAACTCAGCAGGGCAGCGGCGAAAATCATCGGCCAGGTGAACAGCTCGTTCACCCCGGCGGCGCTGTTTTCCATGGTGGCCGCCCGGCGACTGACCAGGACCCTCATGGCCACAAAAATAACAGCCGCCAGGGCCAGACCTACCAGTGTGGCCTCCATGAAGTCCACTTTTACGATTTTCTTGACGCCTTTAACCATCAGGTAGGTGCCAAAAGCCCAGGCCATGATGGCCACCAGCCAGGGCACGAAGGTCCGCGCCGACGCGACCAGGTCCTTTCGGTAAAGTACGGTCCGCTTCAGGGCATAGAGGAACAATGCTGCAAGGACGCCGCCCATGACCGGCGAGATGACCCAGCTGGCGACAATCTTGCCCATAACGGCCCAATCGGCAATGCCCCAGCCACCGGCAGCAATACCGGCACCCAGAACACCCCCAACAATGGAGTGAGTGGTGGAGACCGGAGCACCCATCCAGGTTGCCAGGTTCAGCCACAAAGCACCGGCAAGCAGCGCAGCGGTCATCAGCCAGACAAAGGTACTGGCATCGTCCAGCCGCTCTGCCGAGATAATCCCACCCTTGATGGTGGACACCACATCACCACCGGCAATAAGGGCACCAGCCGCTTCAAAAACGGCGGCGATCACCACCGCACCACCGAGGGTAAGCGCACCCGAACCCACGGCAGGGCCCACGTTGTTCGCGACATCGTTGGCACCGATGTTAATAGCCATATATCCGCCGATGACGGCGGCAGCCATCAACAGCATACTGTTCGGCATGCCTGCACTGATCTGACCGACAACCAGAAACACCCCCAGCAGGAACAGAAAACTGAATCCGATCCGGTAGCGCTCGGTGGATGGGCTGGTCAGGAGGGTGTCGAGGAATCCTGTATTGTTGGCCATAGCAGGTCGGTCTCACAGCTGGGAGGGGGTTGGGTCGTTATCGCCCGGATACGCGTGCGAACTATAAAATTTTTGACATAAAAATGAAACATAACGGTCATAAAGCACGACTTTGACCGAAGTCACTGTTAAAGGTACCGGAGTGCGCTAACTTGGGTCCCTATCAACCTGAGCTAAAAGAACCCATAAAAACCATGGCCAGTCTCCAGCAACCCAGCCACCAGATCGCCGATGAAAGCGAAGAGGCCCGTGTATCGCGCCTGCTTACGGGGCTTTCAGTCATGGCCGTGCTTTTTCTGCTGGGCATTGGCGGCAAGGCATGGTTTGCCGAGCACCACACCCATGCCTGGGTACTCTGGGCCTTCGGGGCGTTTGTGGTCGCCAACATGCTGGTCTACGCCCAGACAGGTAACCGGGCCCGACAGAAAGGCGGGCTCATTTCCATTGTCGGGCTGCTGTTCGGCTACCTGATCATTACCGGGGGTGAAAGCAACACCGGGCCGCTGTGGTTCTATGTTTTCCCGCCCCTGCTGTTTTACCTCACGGACCTGAAAACCGGCACCGCAGTGCTGTTATTCTGCGTTCTGATAGCCGTTGTGGTGTTCCAGTTTCCGCAGCTGCCATTCGTTACGGCAGAATACAGCACGGATTTCAAGATCCGTTTTTTCGCCACCCTGGCCTTTGAATCCATCTTCTGCTTTGTTCTGGAGGCCTCGCGCCTGAACGCCCGAAAAGAACTGATGGACATGGCCCTGGCCCACAAGTTTGCCGCCAGTACCGATGAACTGACCGGCCTGTCGAACCGACGGGATATGCATCACCGGCTGAATGAAGAGCTGTCCCGCTACCAGCGCTCCGGGCATCACTTCTCGGTTGCGCTAATTGACCTGGACCTGTTCAAACAGATTAACGACCGACACGGCCACGATGCCGGCGACCAGGTGTTGCGAGACTTTGCGGCCCTGATGCAATCGGTCATCCGCCAGACTGACGTGGCCGCCCGCTGGGGCGGTGAGGAATTCCTGATTCTTCTGCCAGACACCTCACTGCTGCAGGCCCTGACACTGGCCGAACGCCTGCGCCAACGAGTCTCCCGGCACGAATTCAGTTTTGCCGGACAGGCCATGCCCGTTACTATTAGCGCCGGAGTCTGCTCGATTGCCAAAACCGGCTCGATTAACGAGCTGTTGAAGCAGGCCGATCTTCATCTATACAGCGCCAAAGAGAGCGGCCGCGACCGGATCGCCCCAAGAGTCAGAACCCAGGAATCCGGTACGGCCCTGGCCGACAACTAACCAAGACAGGATGCAGTATGGCTTCAATCCGAATTCTGGTTGGCAGCGTCTATGGGGGCGCTCTGATCACCGCCCGGGAACTGAAAAAAGCACTGGAGCCGGAAGGCCATACCCTGGTCGTCAACGAGCAGCCCGAGCTGACGGACATCACCGATAACAACGACCCTGTGCTGATCTGTACCTCCACCACCGGACAGGGCGAAGTGCCGCCAAATCTGCTGCCGTTTTACCTGGACCTGCGGGAAACCCTGCCCCAGCAGCCGGGACGGCCTTTTGGCGTTATCGTGCTGGGAGACAGCTCCTACGGCGATACCTTTTGTAGCGCGGGGGACCTGATGGAAGAGGCGTTTCTGGGAACCGGCGCCCGCAAAATCGGGAACACCCTGAAAATCGATGCGCTGGAGTCCATTGAGCCAGAAAAAGAGGCTCTGGACTGGTCACGGGAGTGGCTGGCACTACTCTAACGCCAGATACCGGGAGCGCCATAATTGCGAAAGCATGTCAATTCGACCTTGAGCGACCCGACGCTTGAGGTCATAATTGTCGAAAACTCACTATAAAAATGGTTGAACGTGCGCCAAATTGCTCAGTATTTCGCCCTGGCGGGCGTATTGATCATGATGGCTTTCAACATCCAGGCAAGCCCCGACACACAGGGCTACGCAATCCCGGAGGCGGAATATCTCCGGGTGGCACCTTCGCAGCAGATGGATCTCACAGAAGCACAGGCTTCTGATCGTTGGCAGACACTGGAAGAAGAGAGCCCCAACTTCGGATACATTTCCGATACGGTGTGGCTCCGTTTCTCCGTTCCGGACCTGACCGGTGACCGGGAACTGCTTGAAATCCGCTACCCTCAGCTTGATGACATTACCTTTTACCTGCTGGAAAACGGGCAGCTCAAACAGCGGATAGTCACCGGCGACCGCTACCCGTTTGAACAGCGCCCCGTGGCGCACCGGCATTTCCTGTTCCCGTTCGACACCAGCCCCGGCAATACCTATGAGATTGTTCTGCAGGTGAAAACCCAGGGCGCCATGCAGATCCCCATGCGCCTTTGGACCCCCGGCGATTTCTTCGAAAAGGTCTCCATTGAGGACCAGCTTCACTCCGTCTATTACGGCATTCTGCTGTCGGTCATTTTCTTCAACCTGTTTGTTTTCCTGGCCCTGCGCGAGCGCATGTACCTGCTTTATGTGCTATCCACCGCAGGCTATTTGCTGCTGATCAGCACCCTTAACGGCACCGCCTTCCACCTGCTCTGGCCGGCCTTTCCGGGCCTGCAGAACCAGGCAATGATGATCACCGTGCCCACGGTCGTCATTTTCACACTGCTGTTTTCCCGGGAATTCCTTAACCTTCGGCAGACCGGGCCCACCATGGATCTGATGGTCAGGGCGACCATCGCCCTGAACATCGGTGCTTTCGTGATTTCCTTTATCACCAGTTACAGCCTGGCCAGCCAGGTGACAGTGGCGCTGGCCATTCCAAGCTGCCTGCTGCTGACGGTCATTGGCCCGGTGCAGTGGTTCCGGGGCAACCCCCAGGCCGGCTACTACACCCTGGCCTGGGGTCTTCTGACATTGGGCAGTGCGGTCGCGGCGGCCAATAAATATGGCCTGTTGCCAAACAACTTCCTGACCGCCTACAGCATCGAGATCGGCTCGGCCCTGGAGGCGATCCTGCTGACCATCGCGCTGGCAGCCCGGCTATATCAGGAGCGCGAAGACAAGGTGGAAGCCCGGGAGGCGGAAATCTCAGCCATGGCGGCCCGACGTAATGCCGAACTGCGGCTGATCGACCAGGCGTTGCACCACCCACTGACCGGGCTGCCAAACCGCACCAGCCTGGAAATGGCCATTAACGAGCTGATCAACCGCAATCAGCGCACCCGTTACTCCATTGCGGTGATTCACCTCACCAACCTGCAGGCGATCACCAAAACCCTTGGGCATCACAACACCGACCGGCTGATAGAGCTGGCCGCGCAACGGTTCAACGCAACCTTGGGGGAACTGCCAGGCATCTGCGCAGTGGAAATATCGGGCAAACAAACTTTCTATCTGGCGTCACTGGAAACCGATACCTTCGGCTTCGTTGTCGCCACCGACGAAGTCATTCAGACCCCCAACGCCATGATGCGTGCACTGGAAGCCATCCGTGAACCCCTGGACTACCTTGGCATGCAACTGCCCCTGGATCCGCGCACCGGTACCGCCATCTACCCGGATCATGCCGACGACGCCACTACCCTGATCCGCCGGGCATACATCGCCCAGGGTTCGGAAGACGCCAGGGATCGGGGCCTGGCTTTCTACCAGCCTGCCCGGGATTCCTACAGCGCCGACCGGTTGACCCTGGTATCGGAACTGCGGGCCGCGTTGCAGAACGACGAACTGCAGCTTTACCTACAACCCAAGCTGTCACTGACATCACACACAATCGTCGGGGTAGAGGCGCTGATTCGCTGGCCGGGCCGCAGCTCGCCCATCCGCCCGGACGAGATCGTTGCCATCGCAGAGCAGACTGGCCTGATCAAACCGCTGACCCGCTGGGTGCTGGAAAAGGCACTGCAGCTTCGCGCACAGCTTCATGAACAGGGCTTGCCGCTGGATATCTCGGTTAACATTTCCCCCAACAACCTGCGGGAGCCGGATTTCCCGATCTTTGTGCAACGGTTGATGAACAGCTATCACTCCGTGCGGGGCGCCATCACCCTGGAAGTCACCGAAACCTCGATGATGCAGGACCCGGTCAATTCCCTGCGGGCGCTGAACTCGCTGCACAGCACCGGTATTCCGCTGTCGATTGACGATTTCGGTTCCGGGTATTCGTCGCTGTCCTACATCAAGCAGTTGCCCGCCAGCGAGATCAAGATCGACCAGTCGCTGATTACCGAACTGCTGTCCCAGACAGACGACCGGGTCATTGTCCGCACCACCATCGAGATGTGCCACAGCCTGGGCTATGTGGTGGTCGCCGAGGGCGTGGAAGACACCAGGACACTGGAACTACTGAAGGAGATGGGTTGCGACATGATTCAGGGCTTTATCCTGACCCCACCCCTGCCCATTGATGAACTGGTCGCCTGGATCGAAGCCTTCGACTCGGAAGGCTCCGCCAGAAAACTGGGCTAGGGCATCAACTGCGCTGACGGATCAGCGCTTCCTGGGCCGTGGAGGCCACAAGACGACCGTCCTGATCGTAGAAGCTGCCACGATTGAACCCTCGCCCGCCCGAAGCACTCGGGCTGTCCTTGTCATAAAGCAGCCACTGGTCCATGCGAAACGGGCGGTGGAACCAGATCGCATGGTCCAGGCTGGCCACCTGCAGGCCTTTGCTCAGAAACGTCACGCCATGGGGGTTGAGCGACGTTCCCAGAAACGCAAAGTCTGAAGAATAGGCCAGCAGGCAACAGTGCAGCATGGGGTCATCGGGCAGTTCACCCTGGGCCCGGAACCAGCTTTTGCGGTATGGCGGGCGGGCCTCGGGCTGCAATGGATTCACCGGGTCAATGGGCCGGATCTCGATGGGCCGGTCCCGGGTCAGGGTTGCCCGCCGGTGTTCCGGCACATGAGGGGCCAGGAGTTTTCCGTAATCCTGTTCCGATTTAAGCCCGTCTGGCCCTGGGGCCTCCGGTTTTTCAAACTGGTGATCAAACCCCTCCTCGGCCACCTGGAACGACATTGAACTGGTCAGAATTTCCTTGCCTTCCTGCCGGGCAATAACCCGACGAACGGAAAAGGTACCGCCATCCCGGACCCGCTGAACCTCATAGTCAATAGGCAACTGGTGGTTGCCGGGACGCAGAAAGTAGGCGTGCATGGAATGAGGCATGCGGCCCTCGATGGTACGGCCGGCGGCCATCAGCGCCTGGCCCAGCACCTGGCCACCGAATACATTGGGAAAGCCAAGGTCCTCACTCTGGCCCTGGAAATGATCATCCCCAACGGGGGATAGGTCCAGCAATTCCACTAACTTGCGGGTTACGTCAAGCATGCCTTCTCCTGTCCGGCCTAGCCGTGTATCGGCGGCACTTCCTTTGAAAGGGCCTGTTTTTCCACGGCGTAGCTGCCAGTTACGGCAAAACCGAGAATCTGCCCGTCGCCGGACTTGAATAACGCACGCACGTTCTGGCCATCGGCTTCAATTTCCCAGTCGCCTTCCGCGTCTGCCGAGGGGGGGCAGACGGCAGTGGGGCACGAGGGTGTTTTCACAATGACCGGCATGGTGCCGTAGGCTACCTCGGTGCGATCACCGGCCAGGGTTTTGGCCAGGGCACGGGCGCAGGCCATCAGCGGCATCACATAGGGCAGAACCATGCCGTCCACTTCAGCGCAGTCGCCCAGGGAATAGATATCGGCCGCCGAGGTTTCCAGCGCCCGGTTGACCAGGATTCCGCGACCGGTGTCCAGCCCGGCGTCTGCAGCCAGTTCCTTTCTTGGCCGCAGCCCCACGGCCGACAGCACCAGATCCGCGTCCAGGGTTTCGCCGTTGGCCAGGGTCAGCCTGACGCCGTTATCGGCGGTTGCGATATGGTCCACCACCGTGCCCAGATGGAATCTCGCCCCCAGGTCGGTCAGACCACTCAACACGGCATCGGCCGCCGCTTCCGGCAACAGACCGGGCATAACACGGTCATCCGGCGCAATCACATCCACCTCATGGCCACCATTGCGCAGGTCGTTGGCAAACTCACAGCCGATCAGGCCCGCGCCCATAATGGCAACCCGGCGGGCGCCATCGCCACTGCCATCGAGGGCCTTGCGGAACGCCCGGTAATCCATCAGGTCGTTGATGGAGAAAACATGCTCCTTGCCATCTCCGGGAATCGACAGACGAACCACATCCGCGCCCCAGGCAAGTACCAGTTTGCTGTAGGTCAGGCGTTCATCCCCCAGAAGCAGCTGGTGGGCGTCCGGATCGATACCGGTGACGGTGGCAAAGGTTTTCAGGGTGACATCCAGCTGCTCTTCCATCTGTTCCGGCGGGGCCTGAATCAGTTCCTCGGCGTCCTTTCCCTTGGTAAAACCGGTAGACAGCATAGGCTTGGAATAGCTCGCGCCGTCATCGGCGGTTACCATTACGATGGGCGTCTGCTTGTCCTGCTTGCGCAATTCCCTGGCCAGGGTGTAGCCGGACAGCCCGGTTCCCACAATAACAATGGGCGCTTGTGTGCTCATTGGATGATCCTTAGCCGATTTCGATCATTTCAAAGTCTTCCTTGCCAACGCCACAGTCCGGGCATTCCCAGTCTTCAGGCACGTCTTCCCAGGCGGTGCCCGGTGCAATGCCGTCATCCGGCCAGCCTTCGGCTTCGTCATAGATAAACCCGCATACTACGCACTGCCACTTCTTCATAATCATCTCCGCGTTTTTTAAACTGTAGGCTGCTCATCATACCCATCGCCGCGAGCCAGACCAATCATCCAGGCACAGGCTGATAACTATCGTGACCAAGGTTGATGGCTATCAAGACTGACCGGGCGCCCTGCCCCTCCCTTCAGCGCTTCTCCTTAGGTATACTCTGCCGTTTGCAGGCAGGAACAATTGTAATGACCGACACCGTCGACGAACTGAACCAGGTAATGGCTGAAGCCGACTGCCTGGTTGACGAAAACCGCGTTCATTCCGCCATCCGCACCATGGCCGCCGACATCACCGAACGGTTGCGGGAGACTAACCCACTTCTGCTTTGTGTAATGAACGGAGGTCTGATCCTCACGGGCCAACTATTGCCCATGCTCAAATTCCCGGTGCAGGCAGAATACCTCCACGCAACCCGTTACCGGCAGGAAACCACGGGCGGCATTCTGGAATGGAAACTTCGCCCGGAAGTGGACATGAACGGCCGGACGATTATTATCGTCGACGACATTCTCGACGAAGGTACGACTCTTTGCGCTATTGCGGATTACTGCAAGGCCCATGGTGCCGCAGAAGTGCTCACAGCGGTGCTGGTGGACAAGCAGCACGACCGTAAGGCGAGGCCGGGGCTAAAAGCCGATTTCACTGGTCTGACCGTGGAAGACCGCTTCCTGTTCGGATTCGGTATGGACTACAAGGGTTACTGGAGAAACGCACCGGGAATTTATGCCGTCAAAGGACTCTGACGCCATCACCAGGCTTCAAATACCCGACACCCACTGGTACCAGTCTTTTGCCGCCGCCGGTCTTAACGACCCGGTCATCCATGGCGAACTGGGGCACTGGCTGAAGCTGGAGGGCTCCCTGACCCGGGCCCTGCAACTGAGGTGTGAGCGCAGTTTTCGTGTAGAAGTGATGCGCGAAGGCTATGCCCGCCCCAGCCGGGAAGAATCAAGGACCCTGGGCCTGTCTCCCAGAAACCATGCCTGGATTCGCGAAGTCTGCCTGCTCGGGGACGACCAGCCCTGGGTTCTGGCGCGAACCATCATCCCCATGGCAACGCTGACTGGCAAAGGGCGACGCCTGCGGCATCTTGGCAGGCAGCCACTGGGCGCCTATCTTTTCAGCAATACCGAGTGGCACAGAGGCCTGTTCGAAACTGGCCTGTGCCAGCGGCAAACGCCCGAACAGCCTCGCGCTGCCCGTCGCTCCCGGTTCTACAGCGGTGACCGGACCCTGCTGGTCGGAGAATATTTTCTGCCCCACGGACACTTTTATGCTGAATAACGGACCTGATATCAAGGCACGCCTCAATGACTATGCCCTGCTTTTGAGGCTGAACCGCCCTATCGGCAGCCTGCTGCTGCTGTGGCCAACCTACTGGGCACTCTGGCTGGCCGCCGACGGCGTGCCACAGATTGGCAACCTGCTTGTGTTTACGCTGGGCGTGTTCCTGATGCGCGCTGCCGGCTGCGCCATCAATGATTTTGCCGACCGCAAGGTTGACCGGCACGTAAAACGCACCAAAGACCGCCCCCTGACCTCGGGCCGCATCCAGCCCTGGGAAGCGGTCGCCCTGTTTGCCGGCATCTGTCTGGTGGCATTTCTGATGGTGGTGTTGTTCACCAACACGCTGACGCTCTATCTGTCCTTCGGTGGCGTGGTGCTCGCGTTCATATACCCCTTCATGAAGCGCTACACGCACCTGCCGCAATTATTCCTGGGGGCCGCGTTTTCCTGGGCCATTCCCATGGCCTGGGCGGCCGAAGCCGGTGACATTTCCCGCCTGGCCTGGCTGCTGTTTACCGCCAACGTGTTGTGGACTGTCGCCTACGATACCTTTTACGCCATGGTAGACCGGGACGACGATCTGAAAATCGGCGTCAAATCGACCGCCATACTGTTCGGAGACGGTGACCGGGCGGTAATCGCGGTGCTGCAGGCCATGGTGGTGCTGATTCTTCTGTTGGTTGGCCGGCAGGCGGAACTGGGCAGCGTTTACTATCTCGGCGTAATCGTCATGGCCTGCCTGTTTGTTTTCCAGCAGCACCTGGCCCGTTTCCGTGACCGGGAGGGCTGCTTCAAAGCCTTTCTGAACAACAACTGGGCGGGTTTTGCGGTGTTTCTGGGCCTACTGATCGACCGGGTCCTGGCGTGAGCTTGCCAACGCCCGGGCGCAACCTGTCATATACTTGTAACATGAGCCCGTTGTAATAGGACGCATCTTGATAGGGTCTGACACAGGTTAATGCTCATGACTGGAAAAACTGTCCTCATCGTTGATGACGAGGCGTCCATCAGAGAAATGATTGCTGTTGCTCTGGAAATGGCCGATTACAACTACCTGGAAGCGGCGGATGCGCGGGAGGCCCACTCCCTGATCGTCGACAAACAGCCCGACCTGATTCTGCTGGACTGGATGCTGCCCGGCACCAGTGGCGTCGAGCTCGCCCGTCGCCTTAAGAAAGAAGAGGCAACGTCGGAAATACCCATTATCATGCTGACGGCGAAGGTCGAGGAAGACAACAAGATCCAGGGCCTGGAAGTGGGCGCGGACGACTACATCACCAAACCGTTTTCACCCCGGGAACTGGTCGCCCGTCTGAAAGCGGTGCTGCGCCGCACCACGCCTCCCGGCGTTGAAACGCCGGTTGAAGTGGATGGACTGACCCTGGACCCCATAGGCCATCGCGTCACCACAACCCAGGGCGCCCTGAACATCGGCCCCACGGAATATCGCCTTTTACAGTTTTTCATGACGCACCAGGAAAGGGTCTACACCCGGTCGCAGCTGCTGGATCAGGTATGGGGTGGCAACGTTTATGTTGAGGAGCGCACCGTGGATGTCCACATCCGGCGATTGCGTAAAGCCCTTGGTGAGCAATATGATCACCTGATCCAGACCGTGCGTGGCACCGGCTACCGTTTTTCGACCCGCGCCGCCTGACCCACCCGCGCACGGCAGGCCTGTAGACGGCAAAACGGTTAACGAGTCTACGCAGTAAAAACTGCCAGAAACGGTTGGGAAAGCAATCAATGCAGCATAACTGGTCAAAGTACCTGCGGTGGATCATTGTTTTTATTCTGGGCGCAACCCTGGCCGGTCTGTTTTTTGGCCAGCCCCTTTATGGTCTGACCCTCGGGCTACTGATTTATATGGTCTGGACCCTGGTTCAGGCCAAGCGTCTGTACTTCTGGCTGCACAACCCCAGCGCCAGTGATGAGGCGCCCCAGAGCATTGGCCTCTGGGGCGATCTGTTCGATGGCCTGCACCGCCTGCACCAGAACCATCTCAAGGAAAGAGACCGACTTATGGCCCGGATAAACCGGGTGCAGGAATCTACCAACGCCATGCACGACGGCGTGGTCATGACCGATTCCAATGGCGCCATGGAGTGGTGGAACGGCTCGGCCGAGCATTTGCTGGGATTTCGCCAGAGCTCGGATCAGGGGCAGTACATCCAGAACCTGATCCGCAATCCGGCGTTCAAGGCCTACTTTGATGCCCGTGACTACCGCGAACCCCTGGAACTGAATTCCCCGGCCAAGCCCCATATCCGCCTGCAGATGCAATTCAGTCTGTTTGGCGATAACGACCGGTTGATTGTCGCCAAGGATGTTACCCGGCTGTATCACCTGGAACAGATGCGGCGGGATTTCGTGGGCAACGTATCACATGAGATGCGCACACCGCTGACCGTCATCAGTGGCTATCTCGAAACCCTGGTCGATCACGCCCAGGAACTGCCACCGAAATGGCGTCGGGCCATCAACACCATGGCCCAGCAGTCATCCCGCATGGAAGCGCTGATTACCGACCTGATTCTGTTGTCCAAGATCGAAACCGGCGAGCAGACCCTCAATGATTCGGTGACCGACGTTAACAGCATGATCCGCCAGATCTGTCACGATGCTGAGGTGCTCAGCGGCGACAAGAAACATGACTTCCGGGTCAGCGTCAGCGAGCGTCATTGGCTCAAAGGTGACGAAAGCCAGTTGCGAAGTGCCTTTTCAAACCTGATCTTCAATGCCGTCAAGTACACCCCGGCGGGCGGGACCATCACTGTCGACTGGAAAACCGATCGCGATGGGGCCCATCTGTCCGTCCGGGACACCGGTATCGGCATTGACCCCGTACACATACCGCGCCTCACCGAACGTTTCTACAGGGCCGACCCGAGCCGCCACCAGAAAACCGGTGGTACCGGCCTCGGTCTGGCCATTGTCAAACACGTACTGATCAACCACGACGGAAAGCTGGACATTCGCAGTCATATTGGCCAGGGCAGCGAGTTTATCTGTCATTTCCCCCGGGAACGGCTGACCGAAAAACAGCCTGCCCTCACAGCGCGATAACGGCGATTTAACGGCCTGCGCGGAAGCGGGCGATAAAGCGGGACAGGTCCTCGAGCTTGGTCGGGTCCTCATCCACAAAGCGGATGGTCACGCTGACAAAATCGGTGTCCTGACGCTTGTCCACGGCCTGAAGCTGATGAACGTAACCGTTCAGCCTGGCCATCTGCCCGTCCCCGACGTCGATGTCCACCACCGCCTGATCCAGAATACCGGGGAAGGACTGGTCGCGTTTGGCAATCACCCGCACTTCAGTCAGGTTAATGTCCCTGACCACTGATTTGAGTGTGCTCTCCGCAAACCGCACCGATGCCACGCTCGGCGAGGGTTTGCGGGCGGTGGCCTTGTCAGCCGCAGCGCTGGCCGCCTGCGTCAGCAGAGACGAACCGGAATCCGGTGCAGGGGACGCCAACGGCAACTCCTCCTCAGGGGGGCTTTCCCGTTTCCGGGTCAGCAAATCAGCGGACTCACGCAGGGCATCCACAGGGCTTTCCATTGACTTGCCGCCACGTGCCATGGCATCCCGCAACTGGCTGCCCATCACCTTGATGATCTTGTTGCTCAGGCCCTCCGGGCTGAAGGGTTTACCCAGGTACTCGGATACGCCACCTTTAACCGCCTCAACCACATGATCCTTGTCGCCACGGCTGGTAATCATGATAAACGGCACGCTGGCATACTGCGGCTGGGCCCTCATCCACTGCAGTAGTTCGATGCCGGACATCTCAGGCATTTCCCAGTCGCAGAGAATCAGATCGAAACGGTTTCTGGACATCAGCGACTGGGCACGGCGCCCGTTCTGAGCATCCGTCGTCTCAAAAACCGGGAAACGCTGCCGGATCGTTCGCTTGACCAGATCCCGGACAAAGCTGGCGTCATCAACAACCAGCGCCTTGAGCATTGCCATAGTGATGCCTTTCTGAAGTTCATCGGTCGGTGTGCTCAGACAACTATAGAACAAACCTCAATTATCGGCCTTTCTGGCGTTAAGGAACTGTCACATAAAACGCTGATTTCCGGTGTTTCACTGGCACCAAAACAGGCTACCATGGGGCTGGTGAAAAACACTCCATACCGAGGTTTCGCGTGCTCTCTCAAGCGCTCCAGATAGGTTCAGCAAAATCCAAACGCACCCCACTGATGGCCGCGGGCCTGATGCTTGTTGGTGCTCTGTCCTTCCCGGCCCAGGCCCAGACACCTGAAGAGTTTGCTCAGTGCGTTGCGCAACTGGGTAAGACCGCCATTGAGGCAGGCGTATCGGAACAGACCGCAAACCAGGTGGTCGCCGGCGTCGAGAAAATTGAGCGGGTCATCGAGCTGGACCGGCGGCAGCCGGAATTCACCACCACCTTCGAGGACTACCTCAACCGCCGGGTGAACCAGGACCGCATCGAGAAAGGTCGCGAGCTGCTGCAGACCCACCGGGACCTGCTGGACCGGGTTACCCGTGAAACCGGCGTTCCCGCGCCCTACCTGGTGGCGTTCTGGGGTCTGGAAACCAATTTTGGTTCCTACTTCGGCAAGATGTCCGTGCCCGACTCCCTGGCCACCCTTGCCTGTGACCAGCGGCGCAGCCGGTTCTTTACCGAGCAGTGGGTAGCCGCGCTGCAGATCATCGATGAAGGCGCCATACCAGTGGAACAGATGGAAGGTTCCTGGGCCGGTGCCATGGGCCATGTCCAGTTCATGCCAACGGTCTTCCTGAAGCATGCGGTTGACGCCGACGGCGACGGCCGCCGCGACCTCTGGAACAGCCTGCCTGATGCCATGATGTCTGCCGGCCATTTCCTCGAGTCCATGGGCTGGGACGGCGACTATCGCTGGGGCCGGGAGGTTCTGCTACCCGATAATTTCGACTATGAACTGTCTGACGGCCGCAAACTGCCACTGACCAAATGGCGGGAACTGGGCATCACCGATGCGTTTGGAAAGCCGCTGGCCCAGGAAAACATCAGGGCGTCACTGATTATCCCGACCGGGCATCGCGGCCCTGCTTTTCTGGTGTACCAGAATTTTGGTGTAATCATGGGCTGGAACCGCTCGGAGTTCTACGCCATCGCCGTTGGCCACCTGGCGGATCGTGTGGCTGGTGCCGGTGGGCTACAGGTGCCGCCACCGTCAGATTTGCCGGCCCTGTCGCGGCAACAGATTCTTGATCTGCAACAGGCGCTGGAAGACCAGGGTTTTGACCCCGGCCCGGTCGACGGAATACTGGGTTCTGGCACCCGTTCGGCAATTCGGGAGTTCCAGAAAGCCAATGACCTGGTTGCGGATGGTTACCCGGGCACCGAGGTTCTCAAGGCGGCAGGTATCGAAACCTGATCCAAACCCGGGCCTGCCCCCTATACCTGACCATTCCAGATGATTGAGGTCTCGCGGTTTTATGGATTCCATTACTCAGGCGGCGCTCGGGGCGTCGCTGGCAGGTGCCGTTGGCGGTAAAACCCTGGGCCGCTCGTCATTACTGATCGGTGCCGCCTTGGGCACACTGCCCGACCTGGACGTGGTCATCGACTACGGCACCGCCATTGCCAATTTTTCCCAACACCGGGGCTTCAGTCATTCCCTGCTGGTGCTGTTTCCACTGGCCATTCTTCTGGCCTGGCTGCTGAACCGCTGGCGTCCGGCTCTGGGTTATCAACGCTGGCTATTCCTGACCGGTCTGATCCTGATCACCCATCCACTGCTGGACGCTTTTACCACCTACGGGACCCAGATCTTCTGGCCCTTTGGCGAGCCGGTCGCTATCAGCAGTATTTTTATTATCGACCCGCTCTACACGCTTCCTCTGCTGGTGGGGATTCTGCTATTTGTGGTTCGCAACCATGCGACCCGGGCGGTAACAGTCGGCCTGGCTTTATCTACCCTATACCTGGGCTGGACCCTGGCGGCCCAGCAGATCATTTCCAGTCGCGTTGATCCGGCACTGGCCGAGGTTGGCCTGGAAGACGCTCCCCGGCTGGTCCAGCCAATGCCTTTCACCACAATGCTCTGGCGTATCACGGCCCAGAATGACGACCAGCGGGTGGAAATCATTACCGGCTTTCTGGATGACGATGCGCCCTTGCTGCCCGAGTTCTTCCCTCGCCGCCCCGACCTTGCAGCGGTTGGGCAGTCGACCCCTGAAGGCCAGCGCCTGGAATGGTTTACCGATGGTTTTACGGCCTACGGTCTGGACGGAAGAACGCTGACCGCTACCGACATCAGGCTGGGAATTCCTGGCGCCCACCCGTTCGTATTTACCCTGGGCAAATACGAAAATGGCACCCTGACAGCGGAACCCAGTGGCCGTCTGGACCGGCCGGAAATTCAGGGTGAGGCACTTGGTCTGCTATGGCAGCGCATCACGGGCCAGACCACCCGGCTCTGCCTGGCCAGCCTGAGCATTCCTGAACCCGGTGCAAGCTGCTCCTGATCATGCGACTGGATTATTTCATTGCCAACGCCACCAAACTGTCACGCAAGGATGCCAAACGCGCCATTGGCAAAGGCCAGGTTGAACTCAATGACCAGCCATGCCGCAAGGCCTCGGTGCAGGTAGAGGTCAAAGACCGGATAACGCTGGACGGCGTTGTGCTATCGCTGCCGGGGGAGCGCTATCTGATGCTGTTCAAGCCTGCCGGTGTCATAAGCGCGACCACCGACAGCCAACAGCCCACCGCCATTGACCTTCTTCCCGTCGAAAGCCGACGGGGCCTTCACATTGCCGGCCGCCTGGACCGGGACACCACCGGTCTCTTGCTGCTGACCACTGACGGCCAATGGTCGCATCGGGTTACCTCACCCCGCGCTGACTGCCACAAGGTCTATCGCGTTGGCCTTGGCGAACCCATAACCGAAACCGCCATTGAAATGCTGGAGGCCGGCGTTCAGCTCAGGGACGAGTCTTCAACCACGCGCCCCGCTGGCGTGAGGGTGGTTGCGGACCAGTTGATAGAACTGACCATCGGTGAAGGCAGGTACCATCAGGTGAAACGGATGCTGGCGGCCGTCGGCAATCATGTTGTGAGCCTGCACCGGATTCAGATCGGGGAGATTAAGCTGGACACTTCGTTGGCGCCGGGGGAATTCCGGGAACTGACGCCCGAGGAAAGAAACAGCGTCAGCTGATTGCCCCTTTCAGGCTCGCTCGAAACGCTTCGCCTTGAGATTCTTGCGCACGGCACCGGCTTCGAACACCTCACCGTTCATGGCAATGTAGACTCCTTCCGGCAGCAGGCTGACCGCCGCCCAGGCAAACCCCAGATTGAACACTGCATCGCTGCGGCGCATTCGCGCCGGCTGCATGGCGCCGAACAATACAATGGTCTTGCCGGCAATGCTTTTAAGAGCCTGGGCGGTCTCCGCCATAGTGTCGGTGCCATGGGTAATCAGAACGCGGTTAGCGCTGGTCTGGCTGACGGCTGCCGCGATCATCTCCCGGTCTTCATCGGTCATTTCCAGGCTGTCTTTGCGCAACAATTCCCGAAGGCTGTAGCCGTCATGAATATTGGCTTCGGCCAGCAATTCCGGCAGCAGGGAGTCACCGATTTCAAAATCACTGTTGGCATCGAAATAGATCTTATCAATGGTGCCGCCAGTGGTCAGAACGTGAATCATGGGTTGCCTCCGATTGGCCGCTCAATTCGAGGATACGGACGTTTCAGACTCAGCGTAAGCCTCGTTTTTCTGACGGGCGTAGTCCCTGGCAGCGGCGGCTACCGTACCGCTGTTGCCGGTACTGAGCCAGCGGCGGATTCGCCCGGCGTCGCCCATGGGTGAGCGGGTGCCCAGCGAGTCCAACAGTACCGTTACCAGTTGCCGACCCTCGAACTGATGAAGCATGACCAGGCAGCGACCGGCCTCGGAAAGGTAGCCGGTTTTGCTGATACCCACACCCCAGCTATCCCGGTGAACCAGAGCGTTGGTATTGCCGAAGGGTAACCGGTAACGGGGTTGACGAAAGCTCGCAGTAAAATAGCGGGTGGTGGAATAATTCCTGATTTCCGGATATTTGTTGGCCGCAACCACCAGCCGCACCAGATCGGCGGCCGATGCCTGATTGGCCACTGACAGTCCGGTCGGGTCCACAAACACCGTGCTCTCCATGCCCAGTTCTGCGGCTTTGTCATTCATCGCAGTGACAAAGCCGTCATAGCCCCCGGGGTAATGCCGGGCCAGGGTATAGGCAGCAAAGTTTTCGGAAGACATCAGCGCAATGCGCAGAATATCCCCTCGTTTGAGCTCTGATCCAACGCGAATGCGGGTATAGGCGTTCGCAGGGGCTGGAATGTGACGCTTGCGGAATTCCAGCCACTCATTGAGCGACTGGCCGGAGTCCATCACTACCAGAGCGGTCATCAGCTTGGTCACAGAGGCAATGGGCACCTGGCGATCGGCATTCTTGCCGAACAACAGCTTTTCACCGTCAGCGTAGGCGACCGCCGCATTGACGGATGCCAGCTGCAAACCGCCGGGTGCTTTCACTTCGTGAGCCTGGGCGGGCAGCCATGAATGGGCGATAAAAACCAGAACAACCAAACCAAACCGGAGCATCTACAAACCCTGAAATTGCGATCTGAACAAGGGCCTGCAGCCCCAACTTAATGTCTTACTATAGCAGCCTCGGGCACTGTGTGCGCCACCGCACAGTGCCCGCCGGATTACCACTTGTTCAGACTGGGCGGCGCGACTAGGGCTTATCGGTCACCGCGCCCTCAGACGCAGACCCCACCACACGGGCGTACTTTGCCAGAACGCCACGGGTAAAGCGCGGCGGCGGCGCCACCCAGGACTGACGACGACGCTCGAGCTCTTCTTCGGATACGTCTAGCTCGATGCGGTTGGCAACCGCATCGATGGTCACCGTATCGCCGTTCTCAACCAGCGCCAGCGGCCCACCATCCGCTGCTTCCGGGGTGATGTGTCCGACTACGAAACCATGGCTGCCACCGGAGAAACGTCCATCGGTAATCAGCGCCACATCATTGCCCAGACCCTTGCCCATAATGGCGGAGGTGGGGGTCAGCATTTCCCGCATACCGGGGCCGCCTTTCGGGCCTTCATAGCGGATAACCAGCACGTCGCCGGCAACAACAGTGCCATCCATGATCCGCTCCTGGGCTTCTTCCTCGGAGTGGAATACTCGCGCCCGACCAGTGAAGTGAGTGCCCTCTTTTCCGGTGATCTTGGCCACCGCGCCGGTCGGCGCCAGGTTGCCATAGAGAATCCGCAGATGGCTGTCTGCCTTGATCGGGTTATCAAAGGCATGAATGATGTCCTGACCTTCCGGATAAGGATCCACGCCTGCGAGGTTTTCCGCCATGGTCTGGCCTGTGACCGTCAGGCAGTCGCCGTGCAGCAGCCCACGATCCAGCAGCATCTTCATCAACGGCTGGATGCCACCAATCGCCACCAGTTCCGACATCATGTAGTGACCGCTGGGCCGCAGGTCCGCCAATACGGGCACCCGCTTGCCGATTTCCGTGAAGTCCTCCAGGGAGAGCTCCACTCCGATGGTGCTGGCCATGCCAAGCAAATGCAGCACGGCATTGGTTGAGCCCCCGAGGGCGATGACCACGGTAATGGCATTTTCGAAGGCCTTACGGGTCATGACATCGGATGGCTTGATGTCCTTTTCCAGCAGGTTGAGTACCGCAGCACCGGCGGCCCGGCAATCTGCAGCCTTGCTGTCGGAGATGGCGTTCTGAGCCGAACTGCCCGGCAGGCTCATACCCATGGCTTCAATGGCCGAGGCCATTGTGTTGGCAGTGTACATACCACCACAGGACCCCGGTCCGGGAATGGCCGTTTCTTCAATTTGCTTGACCTCGATCAGGTCCAGGTCACCCCGGGCGTGGGCGCCTACCGCTTCGAACACGGAAATAATGTCGGTGTGGTTCTCACCCGGCATGATGGTGCCGCCGTAAACAAACACTGATGGCCGATTCAGCCGCGCCAGCCCCATCATGCATCCCGGCATATTCTTGTCGCAGCCGCCAATCGCCACCAGGCCGTCAAAGCCTTCACAGCCGGCAACAGTCTCGATGGAGTCGGCGATGACTTCACGGGACACCAGGGAATATTTCATGCCCTCGGTGCCGTTGGCGATACCGTCAGACACGGTGATGGTGTTGAAGGTCAGGCTTTTGCCACCGGCATCGTCGGCACCGGCGGCCGACTCCTTCGCCAGTTTGTCGATGTGCATGTTGCAGGGGGTCAGGTTGCTCCAGGTAGAGGCAATACCAATCTGGGGCTTGCGGAAGTCTTCATCCGTAAAACCAACGGCGCGGAGCATGGCGCGGCTTGCGGATTTTCCCAGGCCGTCCACGACAGGCGCGGAATGTCGACGTCGTTTGTCGTCTGTCATGTTGTTTCTCCAGTTCACTGCAAGATGGAAAAACGGGCGATCTTTTCAGACCGCCCGCTCAAGATTCTATAGGAAGGATCGGGCGACATCGCCCTAGCCATTCTGGTAGACGGGGCCGAAGCCATAGTTCCACAGGATAACGGAACCGACCCGGGTAGACACCAGTATCACCAGTGCCACAGTCAGCAGGGCGCCGGAATACATCAATGCCTGATCCTTGGGAATACCCATAACAATGGGCAGGCCATCGAACATCAGCCAGGCGCCATAGCAGGCCGCAATCATGAAAATAATCACGTTGAACCAGGGGCTCGGGTAAAGCAGGGCGAAACCCGCCAGGAACAGCGGCGTACAGGAGTAGGATGCCAGTGCAATGCCGTTCGATGGCACCTGCTCTTCCCTGGCGCCATAGGTTTTTGCCATCCAGTTCACGGCATAGCCAAGCGCAAATACACCCACCAGGATTGCCAGGTAGGTCAGAATGCTCAATTGCATGGCGCTGATTTCAGTGAACTTGATCAGCCGGTCGTTACCGACCGTCCAGCCGAAATGAGAGGTAGAGATATAGGCGCAGATCGGGCCAATCGCCGCCAGAACAAAGACATAGGCAACGTAGAGCCTGCGGGGGGGTGCATGTTCCTTGCGAATCTCGGCCCACTCATTATCCGGGTTCTTAAATAATCCAAAGGCGTGATTCAGGAGCATTGCCAGATCCTCGTAAAGTCTTGTTGTGTTGTCTTGTTATACGACAACTATAACGAAATTGATGCGGGTAAACACCGGGTAGCGCAAAATTCTGTACGCTGATTGTGTGGAGTTGCACAAGCACCTCCTGAGCCCTGTAGGTATTGACTGCGCCATGAACCGCTGCCGATACAACGCCCATCATCTAGAGTATGTTAAACAGCGTCATGACCAACCGTGATCATTAAATGCATCGGTTAACAGAAACCGGGCGTAAATCAGCTTCATAACAGAAGAATCCACCAAAGGAGCGATAACTGATGAAGACCCATCAACATGCAATGGTAATCACCCCACTTTCTCTTGCCGCAGCCCTGACACTGGCAAGCGGACAGCTGTCTGCCGAGCTGAAAACGCAAACCATGGAATATCAGGTAAATGGCACCACCTTTACCGGCTACATGGCCTACGACGATGAAACCGAAGGCAAACGCCCCGGTGTCCTGGTCGTTCACGAGTGGTGGGGACACAACGAGTTTGCCCGTGAACAGGCAGAGCGTCTGGCAGAAGCCGGCTATACTGCTTTCGCCCTGGACATGTACGGTTCCGGCAAACTGGCTGAACATCCGGAAGACGCACAGGCGTTCATGAAAGAAGCCACCAAGGATATGGATCAAGTCAAGGCCCGGTTCATGGCCGCCAAAGAGCTGCTTCAGGCCCACGATACCGTGGACAGCAGCATGATTGCCGCTCAGGGTTACTGTTTTGGCGGCGCTGTGGTACTGAATATGGCCAGACTGGGTGTGGATCTGGACGCTGTTGTCAGCTATCACGGCGCCCTGGGCAGCCCGATCAAGGCAGAGCCGGGTAATGTTAAGCCGCGAATTCATGTATATACCGGCGGCGCCGACAAGATGGTGCCATCGGATCAGGTATCCGGGCTGGTCAAGGAAATGCAGGATGCTGAGGCAGATCTGACGCTGGTCAACTTCCCCGGCGTTCTTCACTCATTTACGAATCCGGGCGCCGACAAGGTAGCCGAGGAGTTCAATATGCCCATCGCCTATAACGAGGAAGCGGCGAATCGCTCCTGGGAAGGCACCATGCGGCTTTACCAGGAAGTGTTCAGCAACTGAGCCGGTAAAATCCGGGCATAAAAAAAGGCAGCCTTGGCTGCCTTTTCACGTTAACGACTATTTAACTGATAACAGTTAAATAGCAGTTACGTTTTCTGCCTGAGGACCTTTCTGGCCCTGGGTAACGGTGAACTCGACCTGCTGGCCTTCTGCCAGAGTCTTGAAACCGCTGCCCTGAATTGCGCTGTAGTGAACGAATACGTCCGGGCCGCCTTCACGAGTGATAAAGCCAAAACCTTTAGCTTCGTTGAAGAACTTAACAGTGCCGGTAGTAGTAGACATATCTTAAACTTCCTGAAATCAATCAATTATTCTGCCGCCAAACATCAGTATGATGGTTGATCAGCGTTTACGGAAAAACAGAAATCGCGGAATCAAAAACAGGACGTTCACTACTTACTGCGGAGATTCGTCTTGATCTGAATGCTTTACTAATCTTTCCTTCAAAACCGACTCTACTCCTGAACAGCTTTGTTGCCAAGTGTAATCTGAAAGTTTTTCATAAGTAGTGATACCAACGGCTTATCCCCTGAGGGCGCCAAAGGTGTAGATGCCCAATAGTGTCATGGCGATGGAGCCGACCACGTGGGCCATGATACCGGCCACAGCCATGCCCCACTTGCCATCCTGAAGGGCGGTGAGCATTTCCAGTGAGAAGGTCGAGAAGGTGGTCAATGCACCGCACATACCGGTGATGGCGAACAGCCGCCATTCCGGGCTGAGTGAGCTACCCTGGGCGAAATAGCCGATCAGCAGGCCAACCAGCCAGCCTCCGGAGAGGTTGGCGGCCAGGGTGCCATAGGGGATGACCTGAGAGCTGCTATTGAGCCACAGCCCCAGGGCCCACCTCAGGTTGGCGCCTATGACCGCTCCGGCGCTGACCGCCAGTACTGATAGCCACATTGTCTGACTTACCTCATCTACGGTGCATGCCGGCTGTTGTCATCCCTTTCCGGAAGACGCTTCAATTACATCCATGTACGCTTGGGTTCCGCCATCCATGGCTCCACACACTTCCGGAAAGGCATGACAACAGCCGGCTTTTAGCTTGTGAGTATGCCGTCAAAAAGCTCTTGAGTTAAGTCGCCGTCCTTCCCCGGAAACTCTATAGCCAAAAAAAGGGGCGCCAACCGGCGCCCCTGAGTTTCCAACCTTTCGCCTGCTATCAGGCCGGGTTGTGATTGATAACCGTGTCTTTATTGGCTGCAAACGCGTCGAACGGGAAGTCGTCGACGGTCAGCATTTCCAGCACCACTTCTTCGTACTGGCGCATGAAGTCTGCTTCTTCCTTGGAGAAAATGTCCGCCTTGAGGGCTTCCTCAAAGCGCTCTTCCGGATGCAGCGCTGTCATTGGCAGCTGGCCTTTGGCGTAGGCCTTGGTGACTTTGCGGTACAGCACCTCTGCCTTGTCGTAGTCCTTCAGCAAGCCGTTGTAGCGGGCCACCGGGTTTTCTTCGGTGCCCACTTCGTTGGTGGTCCAGATGCTGGACAGCAGCTTGGTGCGCACGGCGCTGTCGGTGGACACGGCCCGCGCCACGCTTCTGGCCAGGTCGTCGTGGGGCTTATCCCAGCGGCGGCCCAGGGGCATGGTGACCGCGCGAAGAACGACGGCCACGGCGCGGTTCGGCAAATTCTGCAGGAATTCGTCCAGTGCGTTTTCTGCGCGATGCAGCAGCACAGACAGGCTGTATTCCATCAGATCCCGCTCGCCGTCGACCGGCTGGGTTTCGTGCCAGTGTTTCAGCACCATGGACGCCAGATACATATTGGCAAGAATGTCGCCCAGACGGGCCGAGATCAGCTCGCGCATTTTCAGCTCGGACCCCAGGGTGGTCATGGCGGCGTCAGCGCACAGGCCGAAGGCCGCGCTGAGACGGGCCACGCCCTGGGCGTACTTGCGGGCAGCGCTGTCGAACGGTACGTCCGCCTTGCCGATGCCGAAGGCCAGGGTCAGAGCCCGGGCGGCATTGCCGAAGATCAGGCCGGCGTGGCCAAAGAAGGCTTCGTCGAACGCCTTGATGTCGTCGTTATCCTTCGCGGCCAGCTCTTTAAGCACGTACGGATGGCAGCGAATTGCACCCTGGCCGAAGATCATCAGGCTGCGGGTCATGATGTTGGCGCCCTCAACCGTGATGGATACTGCCGCACCGCTGTAGCCAATGCCCAGATAGTTACGGGGGCCCAGGGTCACGGTTTTACCGCCATGGACGTCCATGGAGTCGGTCAGAACACCGCGCTGCATTTCGGTCAGGTGATATTTCATGATGGCCGAGGGAACGGCGGGCTTTTCGCCCTTGTCGATCATGTTGGCAGTCTGGTTAACCGCGGCCTGGGCGATGTAGGTGCTGGAGGCAATGCGCGCCAGCGGCTCCTGTACGCCTTCCATATCCGCCACCGGGGTGTTGAACTGGCGACGGATGCGGGTGAAGCCACCGGCTGTGCCAGCGGAATAGGCCGCAGCACCGGCTGCGCCTGATGGCAGGGTGATACAGCGACCAACCGACAGACACTCAACCAGCATGCGCCAGCCCTGACCGGCCATTTCCTGACCGCCGATGATGTAATCCAGCGGAATGAACACGTCCTTGCCCTTGATCGGACCGTTCAGGAACGGGCTACCAATCGGACAATGACGACGGCCGATTTCCATACCCTTGGTATCGCGGGGAATCAGCGCGCAGGTTATGCCGTAATCCTTGGTATCGCCAAGCAGTCCATCGGGATCGAACATGCGGAAGGCCAGGCCAACAACCGTGGCGATCGGCGCCAGAGTGATCCAGCGTTTTTCGAAGTTCAGCTTGATGCCGACCGTTTCTTTGCCGTTGAACTTCTGCTTGCAGACAATACCCGTGTCCGGCAGCGAAGTGGCATCGGAGCCAGCACGTGGGCCAGTCAGGCCGAAGCAGGGAATCTCGCGACCATCGGCCAGACGCGGCAGATAGTGGTTTTTCTGCTCTTCCGTACCGTATTTGACCAGCAGTTCGCCCGGGCCGAGGGAGTTGGGAACGCCCACGGTCACCATCAAGGTTTCATTACAGGCCAGGCGCTGCAGAACCGCACTCTGGGCTTTCGCCGAGAAATGCAGGCCGCCATACTCTTCGGGAATGATCATACCGAAGAAGCCTTCTTTCTTCAGATATTCCCAGACCTCGGCGGGCAGGTCAGCGCGTTCAACCGCTACGTCCCAGGCGTTACACATGGAGACGGCTTTTACGCACTGGTTGTCGATGAACGCCTGCTCTTTTTCGCTCAGGCCGGTGTTGCGGTTGATCAGCAGGTTGTGCCAGTCAGGACGACCGGTGAAGAGCTCGCCATCCCAGCCAACAGTGCCTGCTTCCAGGGCCACTTTTTCGGTGTCCGATACTTTCGGCGCGACTTTCTTGAACATCGCGAAAATGCGCGGGGTCAGCCAGCTCTGGCGAAACCCTGGAAGGCCGGCGACGGCCGTCGCACCAGCGCCGGCAAGCAGAACAATTCCAAGAATGGCGGAAGCGAAAATCAGCGACAGCAAGCCGGTAATGCCCAGCAGGCCGATTACAGGCTTTGCCCCGGATTCGTTGCGCATCAGGGCCAGGAGCCCCACGACAGCAACCACAAGCAGAATAATCGTCATTATAAGCGCTCTCTGTTTTCAATAAACTGAATAGAAATGACAGTTAACAACTACGACTAAAGTACATGATCAGATGATGATTGAATACCAACCGTTTCACTTTCAGGCAGTTACAATCACGCGAATTCCCTCCAGCGACAGGCTGGCCTGACCAATCGCTGATCGGGCGGCGGCGAGCTGCTCACGGAAGAAGGTGATCTCTTCTTCCCGGATCGCGGGATTGACCTGTTTCATCGATTCCAGGCGCTGGATTTCAGGCTCAAGATGCTGGCGCAGACCCTCAAGGGCCGCGGCTTTCAGAGGTTCGAGATGCGGTTCCGCCAGGCGTTCGGCGTGGTCCACCATAGTTTCCACCTGGGGCCGTATCTGCGGCACGATGGATTGCGCCGTGCGGCGACGGATATTGGAGCACATGTCGTTCAGGCGATCATGGGGCAGGGTCGCGGACAGATCGCGGCCGTTCACATCAACCAGCAGGCGCACCGGCGACACCGGCAGGAAGCGTGACAGCTGAAGCGATTCCGGCGCCGGGCAGTGCACGGTGTAAAGCGCCTCAAGTAACAGAGTGCCCGCCGGAAGTGCCTTGACAGACATGGTGGCCAGTGCCGCCTTGCCAAGCCCGGAGCTGGTCACTGACTCCATGATGCCGCTGACCAGCGGATGCTCCCAGCTCATGAACGCCATATCTTCTCGCTCCAGCGCCTGCTGGCGGTTCCAGGTGACGGTCAGGCCATCCTCGGGAAGCTCGGTCACGTGGCCCGCCTGGTACTGTTCGCCAGGGCGGAGGATATCGGCGTGCTCTGAATGATCTTCAATGTCCACACCCAGAATGTCGCAGGCGTCCAGCATGTATTCCCGGACCGGATCGCCGGCTTCTTCCAACTCAATGGCCGCTATCAGTGTGCTGGCCACATCGGGGCGACAGGAGTTCAGTTCGATCAGCGCGTCGCGGCCGTTACGCAACAGTTCCCGCAACCGGTCCGCTTCGGCGCGGGAGGCAGAGATCAGGGATTCCAGCCCGGCGGCATCGCCACCGTCGATCACCTGCTGCCATTGCCCGGCAACTGCGTTCTGCACGGCAACGCCGACGGAACAGCTTTCAGCGAAGGCATTCAGCCCTTCATCAAACCAGCGGAACTGGGATGCCTGTGCGGTGCCCTCCAGGTAGGGAATGTGAATGTCGATGGTATCGGTCTGGCCGATACGGTCAAGACGGCCGATGCGCTGCTCCAGCAGATCCGGATTGGCAGGCAGATCAAACAGCACCAGATGATGGGCGAACTGGAAGTTGCGGCCTTCGCTGCCAATTTCGGAACAGATCAGGGCATGGGCGCCCTGCTCGTCGTCGGCAAAATAGGCGGCGGCCCGGTCCCGCTCCACCAGGCTGAGATGTTCATGGAAGGCAGTACTGCGGATACCGGCCCGCAGCTGCAGATAATGCTCCAGCGCCACGGCGGTGGAGGCATGGGCACAGATCACCACGACCTTGGCCGGTTTTAATCTGGTCAGCGTCTGTTCCAGCCAGGCTACCCTTGGGTCCTCCGCCAGCCATCGCTCCTCATCCACTCCGAACTCCGGCGACAGGGCATCGCGGCCGTGTCGGGCGTCGGGCTCATAGAGCGCAGGGCAAGGCAGCGGCACCGCGACCGGTTTGCGTTCCGGAAAGCCCTCAATGGCGGCGCGGGTATTGCGGAACAGCACCCGGCCGGTGCCATGACGATCAAGCAGGGCGTCGGTGATGGCCTGGACCGGGTCCGATTCGGACATCAAACGGTCAAGGTCATCTCCCAGCCAGCCCTGTAGAGACGATTGGGCAGCTTTGTCCAGGTCCGCGCCCTGTTCCCGCAAACGGGTGACGGCATTGTTGATGGCTTCGTACTGTTCTTCTTCCTTGCGGAAGGCTTCCAGATCGTGGAAGCGCGCCGGGTCCAGCAGTCGCAGGCGGGCAAAGTGACTGGCGATACCCACCTGTTCCGGCGTGGCCGTCAGCAGCAACAGGCCATTGCTGGCTGCGGAAAGCTGTTCAATCAGCCGGTATTCCGGGCTAGGCGCTTCTGGGCTCCAGGCCAGGTGGTGAGCTTCGTCGACCACCATCAGGTCCCAGCCAGCGTCCTGCGCATCCTGCTGGGCCTGTTCATTGCTCATCAGGAAATCGAGGCTGCACAGGGCGAGCTGTTCGGCCTCAAAGGGGTTGGCTGCTGCGTCATCGATTACATCTTCGTCGTCCTCCGGGAATTCAGCGAAGGCCGATTCTGCCTCGTAGCGGCCCTGATCGATGATCGAGAAGCGAAGATTGAACCGCCGCAGCATTTCCACCAGCCACTGGTGAATCAGCGAGTCAGGCACCACGACAAGTGCCCGCCGGGCGCGCTGGGTATGCAACTGGTAGTGCAGTATCAGCCCTGCTTCGATAGTCTTACCCAGGCCTACTTCATCCGCCAGCAGAACCCGAGGGGCGAAGCGGGTGGCCACTTCATGGGCAATGTAGATCTGGTGTGGCAGATGCTGGGTGCGGGCGCCGATCAGCCCCTGGGCGGCGGAGGCCCGCAGCCGGTCCTGGTGGCCAGCCGTGGCCATTCGCAGACGGAAGGCACCGTTGCGGTCGAACTGGCCGGCAAACAGCCGCTGATGTGGCGCCGAGAAATCCACCGCGCTGCTGAGCTTCACTTCGGAAATCCGCGCCAGGTCGTCACTGCCGTCATCGGCGTAGTACATCAGCACTCCGCCAAGGTCCTCCACAGCACGAACAGTAAAGCGCTCGCCGTCGAAGGTCTCTATCTCTTCACCGATCTGGTACATGATCCGAGAAAGCGGCGCATTATCGATAGCGTAGGTTCGCTCCTCATCAGCCGCGGGAAATCCCAGTGTAACCCTGCGCCCGGAAAGGTCCGTGACGATACCCAAACCAAGCGCGGTATCACTGTGGCTGACCCAACGCTGGCCGATAACGAATTCCGATGTATCCAAGAAGCCTCCAGAAGGTGGAATAATTTCAGACGTTCTGTACGTCAGACGGGCGATTTTCGCGCACCCAGAAAGCCGCAGCACCGCAGACCGCTGCAGGCACAACTATCAGGTTGAGTACCGGTACCATGGCTGCCAGGGCCACTGGCAGACCAAAACCAAGAGCCGACAGCCGGGATTCCCCCATCGACCGGCGCAGATCCGGAAAGCTGACCCGGTGGTTATCCGCAGGATAATCCACATACTGAAGCGCCATCATCCAGCTGTTGAAAACGAACCACAGCACAGCAGCAAGCAGGTTAACGACCGGAATCAGGCCGATGATAAACAGGCCCGCCGCCCTGGGCAGGTAATAGAGGATCTTGTGAACCTCCCGCATCAGCGACCGGGGAATGTCCCGGATAATCTGGGCCCAGCTGTCGTCTGTGTTGATTTCCTGGCCCGTAAGGTGCTTTTCGGTCAGCTCTGCCAGATAACCATAAAAGGGTGAACCGATCAGGTTGGCCACAATGACAAAACCATAAGCCAGCATCAGCAGGATCACCACGCCGTAGAGCAGCCAGAACAGCCAGTCCAGGCTTTGCAGCCACGCCCAGTCAGGCAGCCAGCTCATGGCAGCGGCGATCATTGCGGAGAAAAGCTCGGCCAGAAAGTAGAACAGGAGGCCGAATAACAGAATATTAATAATCAGAGGGATAACCACGAACAATCGCAGGCCAGGCTGCCGTATCAGCCGGAAGCCTTCCCCAAGATAACCCAGGCCGCGGAAAAAATTGCCTTTTACCATAGCTCGCAGCACCTCAGCTTCAATGACAGTAAGGGTTGCAGAGCATATCATGATGCAAACTCCACCACAGCCCGACAATTTTCATGGCTTTACTTAAAAACAGCCTTCGCGCGCTTTTGATGTATCAACCGTTTTGGCGGGCAATCCTGGTGCTTTCAGCAGTTGCGATCGTCTTCCTGGCCACCACCAGCGAGCCCTACCCGATTCCGTCAGCACCCAGCGACAAACTCAACCACATACTGGCCTTTATTCAACTGACGATTGTTACCCGGCTGGCGTGGCCCGAACTGTCACGGCTCTGGATCGCGCCGGGGATGATGCTGTTTGGCTTCGCCATTGAATTGACCCAGGCACAGCTGCCCTACCGTGATTTCTCCCTGCTGGACCTGGCCGCCGATGCCGTTGGCACGGCCATCGGCCTGTTACCCTGCGCCCTGCTTTTCAGCCGCAAAACCGCCTGAGAGCGACTGCTGATGCCGACAACACCGCTAGATTTGCGATATTCGCTATCCGCCTTGTGAGATATTTCCTACATTTGCGTAGGATTCTGAAGCTCTCTGGCGTACGAGCAGCCGCCAGAAACCGCCTGACGCCGCTCAACTCACTGTTTTAAAAGCCAGAATTCTAGAAACGAGAACGCGACACATCACAATGCCGAACTGGTTCACACGAATGACACTTAGCCATTGGTATAGTGAACACATCAAGGATGACAGGGAAAGGGACCACGCACTGGATGCACCCCTGCACTGGACGCGGGGAGAGGCAAGGACACAGGGACGCCTCGCTTAAGGGACACTAATTGGATTGTCGGCTCGGAGGCTGACTCCACGGACGGGTTACAGGAATTACGGATAACTTCGGCAACAGGGTGGTTGTCGACACCGCAGGGATGCGATGACCTGTTCCGGAAAGGGCAACTTCACAGTTGCCCTTTTTTTATGCCTTCACGGGCCGTCTGACGGTTATGCCAGATAGATTCTTACCTGGTTGAACTCCTCGAATTCGTGCAGGTCTGGCCAGGTCCGTGACTGCCGAATGGCCTGCTGGTGATAAGCACCGTTACCAAGATCCTTCAGCCGCGAATCTGCCAACAGTACCGCTGGCACTGCCTGGCGGAACACCTCAAGCAATGGACGATTGTCGGGGTCATAAAGCACATCTGCTGCGGTCAGCAGTTCAACGCCTGCAGGCCGTTGCCCCCAGTCATTACAGAGCGTCAGGTTCACCTTATTGAGCTCGGCATTTGCGGACGCGGCATCCAGGGCGGCAGGGTCGGTGTCACAGGCAATGGCTTCACTGGCACCCGCCATGGCAGCGGCGATTGCAACCACACCAGAACCTGAACCAAAGTCCAGAATTCGCTTGCCCCGAACCAGCTCGGGGTGTTCCAGAATGTAAGCGGCCAACACCTGGCCGCTGGCCCAACAGAATGACCAGTAGGCGGGCTGAGCCACGACCGCCTGGGCCTCGTCGTGGCTGATTGGCCCTTCCAGAACGGTCGGATCAAACAGATAGAGGGAAATGTCGGGGCAACCCGCCGGGCGTGTAACCGCCACTCTCCCGCGGCTCAGTGTTTGTGCAAGATGGGCATCAAGAACATCCGCAGACGCCATTAGTGTCTCCCGACTGGATTAACGACGACGCTAACCGAGCGCACTTATTCACGTCATTGTAGCCCGCCAAGACTGCTCAGGCATCCGCTTCAGGCAAGCCCTGTTGAGTTCCGTTATACTGTCGCCTCATTTTTACCGACGATATTCATCATGCGGTCCAGAGCCGACACCGACGATTACCTAGCGATATTCCTGAACGACAGCCCTTTGCTGGACGTGCGGGCGCCGGTGGAATTCCAGCGTGGCAGTTTCCCTACCGCCGTCAACGCACCCCTGATGAACGACGACGAGCGCCACGAGGTGGGCATCTGCTACAAGGAAAAAGGGCAGGATGCCGCCATTGAGCTGGGCCACCAACTGGTGTCCGGCGATCTGAAAAAGCAGCGCATTGCTGCCTGGCAACAGTTTGTACGCGAACACCCGGACGGCTACCTGTTCTGTTTTCGCGGTGGCCTGCGTTCGCGCCTGACCCAGCAGTGGATTCAGGAAGCCGGGCTTGATTACCCGCTGATCAAGGGCGGCTACAAGGCACTCAGGCGCTTCCTGATTGACCAGCTGGAAGAACGCATTGCCAGTTCGGAATTCAGGATTGTCAGCGGTCGAACCGGCACAGGCAAAACCCGAGTGCTAAACCAGCTTCCCAATCCCGTCGACCTTGAAGGCCTGGCTAACCATCGTGGCTCAAGCTTCGGGCGCGAAGTTACACCACAGCCAACCCAGATTGATTTTGAAAACCGCCTGGCCATCGCCATGCTCAAAGCCCACCACAAAGTGGGCGGCCCGGTTTATCTGGAGGACGAAAGCCGGCTTGTTGGCCGCTGCGCCCTGCCCCACACCCTGCGAGAGCGGATGTCGCAGGCACCCCTGCTGGTACTGGAACAGACCATGGCAGAACGGGTGAGGATCATCCGTGAGGATTACGTGGTGAAAATGGCCGCCGACTATGCCCGGCGTGATGGCGACGAAGCCGGGTGGCACAATTTCGAGGACTACCTGCTGAGCGCGCTGGACCGCATTCGCAAGCGCCTCGGCGGGGAGCGCCACCAGTCCCTGCGCCAGTCTATGCTCGGCGCCCTTGAGAACCAGCGCGCAACCGGTGACGTAGGTGGCCACGATCAGTGGATTCAGTCCCTGCTCGAGAACTACTATGACCCCATGTACGACTATCAGCTGGAACAGAAAGCTGGCCGGATTCTGGTCAGAGGCGGCCCGGATGTCATTCGTGAATTCGCCGCTTGATGCACTCAAGTCGCAAACTTCTGCTATAACCAATCGCAGACGAACTGTATTCAGAAGAAACATTTTCAGAAAAAAGGAGCGAACCGATGGAAGACCTTGTAGGCAACATTAACGTGCCGGAACTCTATGAACAGGCCAGTAGCCTGATCATGGCCTACGCCCCCAAGCTGCTTCTGGCCATTGTAACGCTCGTTGTCGGTCTCTGGCTGATCAACCGCATGATCGGTGTCATGGACAAGAAGCTGGGCGCGAAAGACCCGACCCTGAACAAGTTCCTGTGCGGACTGATCAGCGCAATCCTGAAAGTCATGCTGCTGATCTCGGTTGCCTCAATGATCGGCATCGAGACGACATCCTTCATTGCCGTTATTGGTGCCGCCGGCCTGGCCATTGGCCTGGCCCTGCAGGGCAGCCTGTCCAACTTCGCCGGAGGCGTGCTGATCCTGATTTTCAAGCCGTTCAAGGTGGGCGATACCATTGAAGCCCAGGGCTTCCTGGGTGCCGTTGCAGAAATCCAGATCCTCTACACCGTGGTGAACACCTTCGACAACCGTCGTATCGTTATTCCCAACGGCAGCCTGTCCAACGCCACCCTGGTCAACGTCAGCATCTACGATACCCGTCGCTGCGACATGACCTTCGGTATTCACTACGATGACGATATCGACAAGGCCAAAGCTATCCTCCAGCGCCTGTTCGATGAAGACGAGCGCTCGCTGAAAGACCCGGCGCCCCGCATCTGCGTTGGCAGCCTGGGCGACAACTCGGTCAACCTTATGTTCCGCGCCTGGGTACCAACCGATGATCTCTGGCCCTACTACTGGGATATGCATGAGAAGGTCAAGAAGGCCTTTGATGAGGCGGGCATCACCATTCCGTTCCCACAGCGGGATGTGCATGTCTACAACAAGGCGAGTGACTGAGCGCTCATTTACACAATCTGTTACTCGCATTCTCAAGAGCCTCAACTAAGCTGACCAATGATGGCGGTGGCAATTTCATGCATGCCACCGCCAGGTCATTGAAGCCAGTGGTTTCAATACCGCTGTCATTGCTGGTTAGAGGTCATCACTATGCCGGTACAGCAGTTGAAGAAGCATCTTGATAAGGCAGGCATTGAGTACATGTGCCTGTCCCACCCGCCCGCATTTACCGCCCAGGAACTTGCCCATCACGTAAAAATCGCCGGAGACCGTGTGGTCAAAACGGTGATCATCGAGCTGGACGGCAAAATGGCCATGCTGGTCATGCCGGCAACCTGGCGGATACGCTGGGACCGATTGACCCGGATACTGGACACGGATTTTGTTGACCTGGCCGACGAACAGGAATTCCAGGACCGCTTTCCCGACTGCGAAGTCGGCGCCATGCCACCCTTCGGCAACCTGTTTCACATGCCGGTTTACTGCGCCGAAGCCCTGACCAGGCAACCGGAACTGGCGTTTGCCGCCGGCACCCACACTGAATCCATTCACATGAAAACCCGTGATTTTCTTGAGCTGGTGCGGCCTATGGTGCTTGAGCAGGGGTTCGTGAAACCGGGCACCCAGAAGCCTGCCTGGCTGGCCCGCAAGCGCGCAACCGGCGGCGAAAGCCTGGCCGAGGGGCATGCCGCCAACCTGGCCGGATACTGAGCTGTCAACAGGCTAAAGCCTGCCTGGGGTCGTATTGTTTGTCTGAGCAGGTTCTTTGCGTAAACTGAGGACCTCAGACAGGATTCCTCTATGACTCAGGCATTTGATGTAGTAATTGTTGGCGCCGGCATGGTGGGTGCAGCCCTGGCCACCGGTCTCGGACGCAGTGGCTTCAAGGTAGCCCTGATTGATCAGGCAGAGCCGGCCACCTTCGATGCAGACCTGCCACCGGATATACGGGTATCCGCCATCAGCGCCGGTAGCGAACGCTACCTGGCAGAACTCGGCGCCTGGCCCGCCATCAAAGCGATGCGTACCACTGTCTATACCCGCCTTGCGGTATGGGACGAAACCCGCCACCCCCTGAGCAACCTTCTGCCGCGCAAACTGGCGGAGGTCACCTTTGATGCCTGTGCTCTCGGCGCAAGCCACCTCGGTCACATTGTCGAAAACGCCGTCACCCAGCGGGCGCTCTGGAACTCGGCCAGCAGCGAGCCCGGCGTTACCTGCTTCCCCGGCCGCACCCTGACGGCCCTGGACAACGGAGCCGAGGCGGCACAGGTAACGCTGGATAACCATGACATTCTGGATGGCCGGTTAATCGTAGGCGCTGACGGAGGCAACTCCGGAGTCAGGGCTCTTGCAGGCATAGGCGTTCGACGGGATCAATACCAGCAGCAGGCCATGGTGATTTCAGCCCGCTACCGTGGGCCAGTGAAAGACATTACCTGGCAGGGTTTCTACCCCAGCGGGCCCCGGGCATTTCTGCCGCTACACAGTGCTGATGGTGACCAATGCTGGGCATCGCTGGTGTGGTACGACTCGCCGGACACCCTCGCGCGACTCAAGGCCCTGAGTAACGAACAACTGCTGCAGGAAATCACCCGTGCTTTTCCGCAAGAGTTGCCCCCGCTGACCCACATTGAGGCAAAAGCCAGCTTCCCGATTGCCCGCCAGCATGCCAAACGCTACGTAAACCAGCGAGTGGTGCTGGTTGGCGATGCCGCCCACACCATCAACCCGCTGGCTGGCCAGGGCGTCAACCTTGGCTTTCAGGATGCCCGCTGCCTGCAGACCCAGCTACGGGAAGCGCAGCGGGCGGGCAAGGACCTGGCCGATCCTGGCTTACTCGCCGCCTATGAGCATCAGCGGCGCCCGGCCAATCGGCGGATGATGTTGGCCATGGATCTGTTCTACCACCTGTTCAGCAACCGCACTCCGCCGCTGCACCTGCTGCGGAATCTGGGCCTGGGCGCTGCCAGAGCCATGCCCTTTGCCCGCAACCAGGTTGCCCGTTACGCTATGGGCATCGACGACGAACTGCCACCCCTGGCCAGCCAGATAGCCCGGCGACGGCCAGGATTCAAGACTCTTTAAAGAACAGTCAGAACAAAAGGAAAGCCCATGTCCGGAACCATATTCACCAAAATCATTAACCGCGAAATTCCCGCGGACATTGTTTTTGAGGACGACATCAGCCTGGCGTTCCGGGACATTAACCCACAGGCTCCAGTGCACCTGCTGATCATTCCGAAAAAAGAAATCGCAACGATCAATGACGTTGAAGAAGGCGACCGCGAACTTGTCGGCCATTTATACTGGGTTGCCGCCAGACTGGCGAAAGAGATGGGCTTTGACGATGACGGCTACAGGGTGGTCATGAACTGCGGAGAGAACGCAGGGCAGACGGTATTTCACATCCATCTGCACCTGCTGGCGGGCAAACCCCTTGGCTGGCCGCCCTATACGGACCGGATGAAGCAGGGCTGAAATTTCAGCGCCCGACCACCTTTTCGGCTTCTTCCACCGGCGTGTGTCGGACATCCTCACCCTTGACCATGAAGATCACGTTCTCGGCAATATTGCAGGCGTGATCCCCGACTCGCTCAAGGGCGCGGAGAATCCACATCACCGACATACAACGGGAGATGTTGCGGGTATCTTCCATCATGAAAGTCAGCAAAGTGCGGGTGGCCGCCTGGTATTCCTCGTCTACCCGTTTGTCTTCTTTCATGATCCGCAGTGCCTGCTCCGAATCAAGACGGGCAAAAGCGTCCAGAGCATCGTGCAGCATGCCCAGCACATGATTGCCAATGTGCCGGACCTCGACATAGCCTCTTGGCGCCTGGCCTTCCTCTGACAGCTTGATGGCAAATTTGGCGATCTTTTTCGCTTCGTCACCGACCCGCTCCAGATCAGAGACCATTTTGATCACCGCTACCACCAGCCGCAGATCCCGGGCGGTGGGCTGGCGGCGGGCGAGAATCAGTGTGGCTTCCTCGTCCAGCTCGATTTCCATCTGGTCGACTTTCTTGTCGGTGGCCCGGACTTCATCCGCAAGATGGCCGTCGTTGTCCACCAGTGCATTGATCGCACGGTCGACCTGGGATTCCACCAGCCCGCCCATTTCCAGGAATTCACTCTTCAGAGCCATCAGCTCGTCGTTGAATTTGTGCGAAATGTGATCGCCGTAAACATCGTCCTTTTTATCTGGCATAGCTATATTCTCCAGTGTTCAACCGTACCGGCGTTAACCAAAACGACCGGTGATATAGGATTCAGTGAGCTCGTGCTGTGGCGACGTGAACACCTTGTTGGTTTCATTCACTTCAACCAGATGCCCCAGGTGGAAATAGGCTGTGCGGTGAGACACGCGAGCCGCCTGCTGCATGGAGTGAGTTACGATCACAATGGTGTAGCTTTCCGACATCTCGGCAATCAGTTCCTCAACCCTTGCGGTGGCGATCGGGTCCAGCGCTGAGCATGGCTCGTCCATCAGAATCACTTCCGGGCTGACAGCAATGGCGCGGGCGATACACAAGCGCTGCTGCTGGCCACCTGACATACCGGTTGCGGTGGCATCCAGACGGTCTTTGGCCTCTTCCCAGAGCCCGGCTTTGCGAAGGCTGTTCTCAACAATGTCATCCAGCTCTGATTTGCGGTTCGCCAGACCGTGAATCCGTGGCCCATAGGCGACGTTGTCGTAGATCGACTTCGGAAAAGGGTTGGGCTTCTGGAACACCATGCCCACTCGGGCTCGCAGTTCGACCACGTCGCGCTTGGGGTCATAGATGTCATGGTCATCCAGCGCCAGAGAACCTTTCACCCGGCAGATATCAATGCTGTCATTCATCCGGTTCAGGCATCTCAGGAAGGTCGACTTACCACACCCGGACGGACCAATGAATGCAATCACTTCATTACGCCCGATATCCAGGCTGATGTTCTTGATGGCACGCGCCTGGTCGTAGAACACTTCCACATTGCGAAGCTTGAATTTGGGATCATCGGAAAATGGCTTACCAACGGTTTTGCCTTCTTCAATGACCGTGTCTTCGGGCTTGTGCTCGGCTACCGAGGCAGCACGCGGCTCATCCTGGTTCTCGGCTTCTGCAGAAATACCGGAGTTCATCGTGTTCATATCATTCTCCTTACCAGCGACGCTCAAGCCGCTTGCGCAGCCAGATCGCCAGTGCGTTCATACTCATCATGAAGGTAAGCAGCACCATGATCCCGGCAGACGCCAGTTCCACGAAGCCCTGCTCAGAGCTGCTTGCCCAGAGGTAAATCTGTACCGGTAGCACGGTGGCCGAACTGAAAAAGCCGTCCGGAATATCCACGATAAACGCCACCATGCCAATCAGCAGCAGCGGTGCTGTTTCACCCAGCGCCTGCGCCATGCCGATGATTGAGCCGGTCAACATACCCGGCATCGCCAGCGGTATCACATGGTGCAGCACCACCTGCATCTTGGAGGCACCAACGCCCTCGGCGGCCTCACGGATAGACGGCGGTACACTTTTGATGGCAGCGCGGCTGGAAATGATTATGGTCGGCAGCGTCATCAACGCCAGCACCAGGCCACCCACTACCGGAACCGAACGGGGCATGCCAAACAGGCCAATAAAGACCGCCAGGCCCAGAAGACCGAAGATGATCGACGGCACCGCAGCCAGGTTATTGATGTTGACTTCGATAAAGTCGGTGATCTTGTTCTGGGGGGCGAATTCTTCCAGATAGACCGCCGCCGCAATGCCCACGGGAAACGATATGATCAGGGTCACCAGCATGGTCAGCAGGGAACCGACAATCGCCCCAAGAACACCCGCATTGGCAGGTTCCCTGGAATCCCCCCGGCTGAACAGAACATCGTTGAAGCTGGTATCAATCACGCCTTTTTCAACCAGTTCATCCACCCAGCGCTGCTGCTGTTCAGACAGCTTGATGGTGTAACGGGGGTTATCCGCATGTTTGACATACACCGACACCCGGTCGTGTGCCGGCAATTCGATGGTCTGCGTAGTGTTCAGCAAGTCTGGATTGTCGATCAAGAGATCACGGACCTCGCTGGCCGCATAGGTACCAAGCAGACTACCCAACGCGCGCCTGTCGCTCGCGCTGTCGGCCGTCGGGAAGTGTTCCTGCAGTGAGGCAATGATCGGCGCCATGAAATCGGCCATGGACCGCTGATCTTCATCGGTCGGATCATCGAGATACATCATCCCGGAATCGAGCGTCACATCCAAAGTAATCGTGGTTTTGATAAACCCTGTGTGTCCCTTGTTGATAATGTCTGCAAAAAGGGTGAACAGCGACGCCAGCGCAATGGAGATTGCCAACAGGCCGTACAGCCTGAAACGGCGCTCTTTGCGATACCGGCGCTTCAGCGAATTACGGACGATTTCCGCCTGAGAACGTTGATCAGTCATACTGTTCCCTATATTTGCGTACGATCTTAAGGGCAACCACGTTAAGCAGCAGCGTGACGATAAACAGCAGCATGCCCAGGGCAAATGCGGACAGCGTCTTGGCGCTGTCAAACTCCTGGTCGCCTACCAGCAGTGTCGCGATCTGCACGGTCACGGTGGTCACCGACTCCAGGGGGTTGGCAGTCAGGTTAGCGGCCAGGCCGGCGGCCATTACCACAATCATGGTTTCACCGATAGCGCGGGACGCCGCCAGCAGAATGCCGCCGATAATGCCCGGCAGGGCCGCCGGGAAGATCACCTTTTTCATGGTTTCCGACTGGGTGGCGCCGAGCGCCAGAGAGCCATCCCTCATGTTCTGGGGAACGGCATTGATCACATCGTCAGACAGTGAAGAGACAAACGGCACGATCATGATCCCCATCACCAGCCCTGCGGCCAGCGCACTCTGGGAAGACGCTTCAAGGCCCACCATTTCGGCGAGGTCACGGATAAACGGCGCAACGGTCAAAGCCGCGAAGAAACCGTAAACCACCGTGGGAATGCCTGCCAGAAGCTCAAGTATCGGCTTGATGGTCGAACGCATGCGCTTGCTGGCATATTCGGAGAGATAGATCGCCGACAGCAGGCCCACGGGCACGGCAACCAGCAATGCTATGGCGGAAATCAGGAGCGTACCGGTAAACAGCGGAATGACACCGAAAGCCCCCTCAGAGCCCACCTGATCGGCGCGCAGGGCCGTTTGTGGGCTCCAGCTGGTACTGAACAGGAATTCGGTAATCGGCACCCGGTCGAAGAATCGCAGGGTTTCCAGAATCACCGAGAAAACAATGCCCGCCGTGGTTAAAACCGCCAGGGCGGCACACACAAAGAAAATCCGCCGCAGGGTGGTTTCCACATTCTTCCGGGCGTTAATGTGGGGCGCAACACGGGTCCACGCAAAAGTGGCGCCCAGTACGGCGATCAGCACAACCAGAATTGCCTTGAAATTCTCGCTTCGGCTTTCGGTCGTCTCAAGCAGGGAGGCGGCACCAGCAATATGATCCGGCACAAAATCGGGGTTCAGGTTTCCCGCCGCGACGTTGCTGATCTGGGAAAGAATCAGGCTGGCCTGCCCCGGGGAGTCCGGCCAGGTATCCTGAGGCAGGGACGCAATCACAATACTCTGGATAACCTTGCCTTCAAATCCGGACCAAACGGCCAGCACGATCAACGCGGGAATCGCACACCAAAGCGCTGCGCGGGCCGCGTAATAAAAAGGTAGAGCCTTGAGATTCCGGATACCGCCAAGGGGCGCTGCCACAGCCCGGGATCGCATATAGGCGAGGCCATAGGCAACCAGGGTGAGAACCAGAACCAGTGGCAGAAGATTGGCCGTCTGCATAAAAGTCTCTGTTTTGATGGCTTTGATGAAACTGTGCGTCTATTTTGCCAGCTTGGCGCGCAAAAATATTCATGCGACTGCAATAAAGAAGCGCGAGCCTTCTGGCCCGCGCTCCTGTTTCGTCATCCATGACGTTCCTGACCGGAGATTAAAGCTCGTTACCAGTCATCGGTTCCAGGTCCTTGACACGCTTGGCCACCTGCATGCGCTGGTTGCGCGGCAGCGGGATCAGGCCTACGTCCGCCAGGTAACCGTTGTCACCCCAGGTGCCTTCGCTGGTGAACTCGGCCACGTATTCCTGGATGCCCGGTACAACACCTACGTGGGCGTGCTTGATGTAAAACCACAGTGAGCGGGCCACTGGATACTTGTCGCTGGAGATGTTCTCCGGAGTCGGCTCAACGCCGTTTACGGTAGCTGCCTGGATCTGGCCGCTGTTTTCCATCAGGAAGCTGTAACCGAAGATACCCAGAGTTTCCGGATCCTGGGCAAGACGCTGAACGATCAGGTTGTCGTTTTCACCAGCTTCAACAAAGGGACCGTCTTCGCGCATGCTGTGGCATACGGTTTCAAACTGATCTTCGTCCATATTTGCAATCATTTCGAACTGCTTGCAACCGCCTTCCATTGCCAGTTCAACAAAGGCGTCACGGGTGCCGGAAGTCGGGGGCGGGCCCATTACGCTGATTTCAAAATCTGGCAGGCTGGAATCGATGTCGCTCCAGTTCATGTAAGGGTTGGCAACCAGCTCGTTGCCGCCGTCAGGGTTGGGAACTTCCTTGGCCAGGGCCAGGAATACCTGCTCGAGGGTCAGGTCCAGCTTTTCCGCATCCTTGGAGTTGGCCATAACGATACCGTCAGCGCCGATGCGTACTTCCGTAATACCTTCAACGCCATTGGACTGGCAAAGCTCAAACTCGCTGGGCTTCATACGGCGCGAAGCGTTGGTGATGTCAGGGTGCTGGGTACCAACACCTTCACAGAACAGCTTCAGCCCGCCGCCGGAACCGGTAGATTCAAGCTTCGGGGTCGGAAAATCAGTGTTACGGCCAAAACGCTCGGCCACAACCGTCGCAAAAGGATAGACAGTAGAGGAACCGACAATATTGATGGTGTCGCGAGCCATGGCCGGTGTAGACACAGCAGCAATGCTGCCGGCCAGTGCCACGGTAGTGAGGGCTGTTTTAAGTCTGATCACGTTGTATCTCCATTCGTCACTTTGACTTTAATGTCGGGTTGCTTCACCGATGAGCAAACAATAAAGGCGTTTTGTGACAGCTTTGTGACAGCCCCTGAAATATACAACAGGTCAGCGAATTTTTCTTGCAGACGTCCGGAAGGGCGCTACCATGCGAGGACTAAAAACAATTCCAGAGCCACAAGGCAGTGCCCATGACAGCCCTTAATGATGACAACCCCGCGCCTCGCGGTGAACTGATTACCCAGATTGTTCCCCTGCCCTCAGACACCAACCCAAATGGCGACGTATTCGCCGGCTGGCTGGTTCGCCAGATGGATATTGCCGCCGCGACCCTGGCGGGACGGATATCCCAGGGCCGTAATGCCACCGTAGCCATGGACCGGATGGAGTTCCTGTCTCCTTTAAGAGTGGGCTCACAGGTAGGCTGCTACGGAGAGTTAAAAGAGGTCGGTCGCAGCTCGATGAAAATCAATGTGGAGGTCTGGACCCTGGACCGCACCGCAAAGTCCCCCCGCAAAGTAACCGAGGGCCTCTTTATCTATGTAGCCATTGATGAACATGGCCGTATCCGCGAGGTACCTGATCAGTAGCAGGTTCCGGGCGGAGACGCTGTCATAAAACCGTCATCGGATGGTCTTACGGTCGGGGTTGTATCTTCCCCGAACCGGATGGAGTCCGACGATGAACATGAACAAGCTTTCCGTACTTGCCTGCGCCGTCATGCTGGCACCTGTTTCAGCTCAAGCCTTCAGTCTCGATGACCGTTACCAGGATAAAGACGGCGACCTGATTGCTGATATTCCTGAAGATTCCGCCCAGCTGACAGATCCTTCTACCCTGATCTTCGCCTATACCCCCGTTGAAGACCCGGCGGTTTACCGGGAGGTCTGGTCAGAGTTCCTGGCCCACCTGTCAGATGCCACCGGCAAGAAAGTCCAGTTCTTCCCGGTGCAGTCCAACGCCGCCCAGATTGAAGCCATGCGCGCCGGGCGCCTGCACATTGCCGGGTTCAACACCGGGTCCAACCCACTGGCGGTTGCCTGCGCAGGCCTGCGCCCGTTTGCCATGATGGCGGCGGCCGATGGTTCCTTCGGCTATGAAATGGAAATCATCACCCACCCGGACTCTGGCATTGAAGAGGTTGAGGATATCCGCGGCGGTGAACTGGCGTTTACCTCCCAAACCTCGAACTCTGGTTTCAAGGCCCCGTCTGCCATTCTGAAAGCCGATTACGGCATGATCCCCGGTGAAGACTTCGAACCGGTCTTCTCTGGCAAGCATGACAACTCCATTCTGGGTGTTGCCAACCAGGACTACCCTGCTGCCGCCATCGCCAACTCGGTGCTTGCCCGCATGCTGGACCGTGATGTGGTGAGCCAGGACCAGATCGAAACCATCTACACATCACAGACGTTCCCGACCACCGCTTATGGCCTGGCGCACAATCTGAAACCTGAGCTACAGGAAGATATCCAGGAGGCCTTCTTCTCATTTGACTGGGAAGGCACGGCCCTGGAAGAAGAGTTCTCCAAGTCTGGCGAGGCCCAGTTCATTCCCATTACCTTCAAGGAGCACTGGGAAGTGATTCGCAAGATCGACGCGGCCAACGGCGTTGCCTATAACTGCCAGTAGTGGTGACTCTTGAACGTATTAAAGCTGGATAAGCTGTCCAAAACCTACGCCACCGGCGACACCGCCCTGAACCAGGTCAGTTTCGAAGTACCTGCAGGCCAGGTACTCGGCCTGATCGGGCCCTCCGGGGCGGGAAAATCCACGTTGATTCGCTGCATCAACCGGCTGGTTGAGCCCACTGCGGGCTCTATCACGCTGGGCGGGACGGATCTGGCGCAGCTCCAAGGCGCTGCCCTGCGCCGGGCCCGGCGGCGGATCGGCATGATTTTCCAGGAATACGCACTGGTTGAGCGCCTGACCGTGATGGAAAACGTGCTGTCGGGCCGTCTTGGCTATGTGTCGCTCTGGCGTTCTTTCCTGCGCCGCTATTCCCCAGACGATGTTTCCAAGGCGTTCTCGTTGCTGGAGCAGGTCGGCCTGTCCCAGCACTACAATAAACGGGCGGATGCCCTCTCCGGGGGCCAGCGCCAGCGAGTGGGCATTGCCCGGGCACTGGAGCAGGACCCGGAGCTGCTGCTGGTGGACGAACCCACCGCTTCGCTCGACCCCAAAACCTCCCGCCAGATCATGCGGCTGATTGGCGATGCCTGTCGGGAGCGGCACCTGCCCGCCATCATCAACATCCACGATGTGATGCTGGCACAGCAGTTCACCGACCGGATTATCGGCCTGCGCGCCGGCGAGGTTGTTTTTGATGGCCCGCCGTCCGGACTGACCGATGAGGTGCTGACCCGTATCTACGGTGACGAGGACTGGACCCGGATGCGAGGCGAGGAAGCCGGGGCTGACGAACCCCGGACCCCAGCCGTGGACCTGGCAGAGGGAATCTAGATGGACCAACCCTCTGTTCACCCCGTGACCTGGAAACGCCCGCCGGTTCTGTTCACCCACACCGGATGGCGACGGGCAATCTATGCCGGCGCCCTTATCTATCTGGTTCTTGCGATGCAGAGCATCGAGGTGGACTGGCAACGGGTCTATCTGGGCCTGGATCGCGGCTGGAAATTCGTGGAAGGCTTCCTGACCCCGGACTTTACCACTCGCTGGCGGGACATCAGCGAGGGGCTGATTGAGAGCCTGACCATGACGGTAACGTCCACGGTCGCGGGCATCCTGGTGTCTGTGCCAATTGGCATTGGGGCCGCCCGCAACCTTGCCCCGGCACCGGTCTACCTGTTCTGCCGCGGCATCATTACCCTGTCCCGCTCGTTTCAGGAAGTCATTATCGCCATCCTGCTGGTGGCCATGTTCGGTTTCGGGCCTTTTGCCGGCTTCCTGACACTGGCCTTCGCCAGTATCGGTTTTCTGTCAAAGCTGCTGGCGGAAGATATCGAGGCCTGTGACCGCAGCCAGATCGAGGCGATACGCGCCACCGGCGCCAGCTGGTGGCAAGTGGTCAACTACGCCGTCCAGCCCCAGGTGATGCCGCGGCTGGTGGGCCTTTCGCTGTATCGGCTGGACATCAATTTCCGGGAATCGGCGGTCATTGGTATCGTCGGCGCCGGAGGTATAGGTGCGACCCTGAACACGGCCATTGACCGCTATGAATACGACTCGGCAGGCGCGATTCTGATCATCATCATCGCCATCGTACTGGTCGTGGAATACTCCTCTTCCTACATCCGCAGGTGGGTACAGTGACCACCAACGCTCCCACACCCGTCTGGCATTACCGCACCCGCAAACAGACCCTTCTGGGCTGGCTGGGCTGGTTCTCGCTCGTCGCACTGACGGTCTTCTGCTGGCAGTTGATGAACGAGAACACCATCTGGGCCTTTGTCAGCGATGCGCCGGAACAGGCGGCGGACATTGGCGGGCGCATGTTTCCGCCGGCCTGGAGTTACATCGATCAGCTCTGGGAACCGCTGTGGGACACCATCAACATCGCCACCCTGGGCACCCTGATCGGCGTCGCGGTTGCGGTACCCGTGGCGTTTCTGGCGGCCAATAACACCACCCCAAGCCGGCGCTTCGTCCGCCCACTGGCGCTGCTGTTAATCGTCACCTCACGTTCCATCAATTCTTTGATCTGGGCCTTGCTGCTGGTTGCAGTGATCGGCCCCGGGCTGCTGGCAGGGGTGATTGCGATCGGCCTGCGCTCCATCGGTTTTATTGCCAAACTGCTTTATGAGGCGATTGAAGAGATCGACTTCAATCAGGTAGAGGCCGTGCGCGCGACGGGTGCCAGCGGGGCCCAGGTGATCGACTACGCCATAGTGCCGCAGATACTGCCGGCCTTCTGGGGCATCAGTGTGTTCCGCTGGGATATCAACATCCGCGAATCCACCATTCTTGGTCTGGTGGGCGCCGGCGGCCTGGGGATTCAGCTCAGCGCGTCACTGGCGACCCTGGCCTGGAATCAGGTGGCAATGATCTTTGTGGTGATTCTGGGCACGGTCATTGTTTCCGAGTGGGTATCGGCGCGGGTCCGTCAGGCGGTAATCTGACAGGATGAAAGACACCCACCCCACCTGTTTTGACGGTCTCACGCCAACGCCCACCTGGGCGTTTGAGCAGTACCAGCGCCTGCAATACCAGTTGCCATACGCCGAACCCAACCAGAATTCGCCTCAGCGAATAGAGTCCCTGGAACCCCTGACGTCGCAATTCGACGCGTTTGTATTTGACGCCTTTGGGGTATTGAATGCCGGCGCCGACGTTATTGTCGGGGCGCCCGAGCGACTTGCGTCTTTGCAGGCGAACGGCAAGCCGGTGCTGGTGCTGTCCAATGCGGCCACCGTCAGCCAGAAGAGCCTGACTGAAAAGTACCAGGAAATGGGCTTTGATCTGATCGAAGATCAGATCATCTCCAGCCGATGGCTGCTTGAGGATCATCTGGCCGGCAAACCGTCACCGGGTATTTGGGGCGTCATTGCCCCACCCCACTCTGGCAGCCAGTCCCTGCCTGGTATTGACCAGAAACCGGTAAGGCCGGGCATCAGCGACGAGGATCTGGATGCGTTTGATGGTTTTATCTTCATGAGCAGTGAAGACTGGACCGAAACCCTGCAGACACAGCTCACCGCGAGCCTCTGCCGCCGGCCACGGCCGCTGAGGGTGGCCAACCCGGACCTGGTAGCACCAAGGGGCGACAGCCTGACGCTGGAACCGGGTTACTTTGCTCACCAACTCCGCAGGTCGGCCCCGGTCCATCCAGAATTTTTCGGCAAACCCTACAGCTTGGCCTTTGACGCCGCACTTGGCCGGCTTGGCAATCCGCCCCCGCATCGTGTGCTGATGATCGGGGATACGCTACACACCGACATTCTCGGCGGCCGCGCCTCCGGCATGGCCACGCTTCTGATCTGCAACCACGGCTCACTGAAGGGAATGGACATCGACAGCTGCATCCGGCAATCTGGAATTTCACCAGATTTTATCGCCCCCTCGATCTGAATCACCAGCGGAGACTGGCAAACATGGCTGTCGCTGACTCACTCGAACTACTCAACGCGACACTCATCAACGCATCGATCGTGATTGTGGTGGTTCTGATCCATAACGAAGCATTGCTTCGCCTGAGCCATCAGCTATCTGGAATGCACCAGAGTCACCATTTTCGGCTGGTTACCGGTGTGTTGGGCATCCTGGCGATCCATACCCTGCAGGTCTGGATTTTCGCCCTTGCCTTTTACTTCATGCACCATTCAGAGGCCTGGGGGGAACTGTCCGGAAATTTCGGCGGCACCATGCTGGACTGTGTCTATTTCTCGTTCACCACCTTCACCACCCTGGGCTACGGCGATATCGAGGCTACCGGCGTACTTCGTTTCCTGACCGGCATTGAAGCCCTGACCGGCCTGGTGCTGATTACCTGGAGCGCCTCCTTCCTGTTTGTTGAAATGCAGCGTTATTGGCCTAGCCGCTGAGCCTGCCCAAAGCTAACGGTAGCGCCTCTGGTCCAATGTGGTCAGTCGATCCGGGTGAAACACCATCAGGCCGGTTACGAAAGCACCGTTGGCAAATCCCTCGGGAACCATGAACAGCGGCAGGTAGCGCAGATATTCATGGATCAGCTCGCCAAAGGTATAGACACCGCTGGCCCAGAGCATCAGGCACATAACCGTGCCGGCGGCGGCCACCGAAATACCGGCGCCAAAAAAGCCGCAAAAGAAGATATAGGCAAAGAAACTGCGGAAGTCCTTACCGCGCTCCCACAGCATGATCCAGTGGCTGACCAGCGCCGGAACCATCACGGTAATCAAACCGTTGGCGGCAAACATCATCAGGGGCTCGCGCCCGGTAATCACCGTGATCACCAGGGCCAGAAGGCCCGCCAGAACCGCCAGCCCCCACCCCAGCATCAACGTCACGACTGTGATACCAAAAATATGAATCGACAGGCCCGGAGACAGACCGGCCCGCAGGTGCCACAGAAATCCCAACACTACCGCAACGCCAAAAAATGTGTGTTGAAGCGTTTCGTCTTTCCGGAAGACTTTCCAGTCAATTGTCCGCCATGCCCGGGCCAGTACAGCCAGAAACAGCAGCAGCGTGATAATCCACTGGCTGGTGGATAACAGGTTTTCGGTCATGCCCATAAATCAGGAACCGCGTGAATGTGCCGATTTTACGGAGACAATTGCAAACGGGATGGAAAAAGCGCAGTTAAAGGCGAAAGGTTCCGGAAGCATCGGTAAGGCAGTCGCGCCCCGCCTGCTTGGACTGATAAAGCCGGTTATCGGCCAGTGAAATCATCGCATCCGGGGTTGGTTGGCCTTCGGCGAATTCTGCAACGCTGGCCATGCCAACGCTGACGGTGACATCGACAGGCTCGCCATTGAATATGAAAGTGTCGTTGCGCACGGTCTCAAGCATTCTGAGCACCAACTGACGAACATTACTTCGATCAACCGCATTGAATATAACGATGAATTCCTCGCCGCCAAAACGGGCCACAATGTCCATCGGTCGGGTTTTCTTCATTAGAATGCCGGCAAACTTCTGCAGCACATAATCACCACCCAGGTGTCCGATAGAATCGTTGATCCCCTTGAACTGATCAATATCAAACATCGCCAGGGTAAACTGCTCATCAAGCCGGCTGTTGCGGCCCAGCATTTCGCCCAGCCGCGGCATCAGATACCGGCGGTTATGCAGGCCGGTCAGAGGGTCCCGTATGGACTGATTGAGCAGCTCATCCTCAAGGCGGAAGCGATCCAGGGCGCCGGAAAGCAGGCCGGAAACAATAATCAGCAGGTCGGCCTGATCCTCCCTCCAGCAGCGCCTGCGCAGAGAGTCCACACCGAAGAACCCGGTCACCTTGCCGCGCACCCTGATGGGCACGCAGAACATCGAGCAAACGCCCTGGGTCTTGAGCAGTGATCTTTCTGGGGTCGCCTCGGATGGCAGTTGGTCGACATCTTCAATAAACACCACGCGATTGTCCGTCACCATGCTCCCAATCTGCTGATGCCACCAGTGAAAGTCCTCGATAGGCACCGCCTGCTGGTCGCCGATGATCGAGGCCACACCGTCCCCGCACCATTCGTGGGTGTTGTTCATGAACTGGTAATCGTCGGAGAACTCATAAAGATAAGCCCGATCCACCGCGAAAAACTCGCCGATACTTTTAAGGACTTCTTCGATGCACTGATCGATCGTGCCAAAGCCCAGATTAATAAATTCCGTGGACAGCCGGGCCATGAGTTTCTGGAAACCCGCCTGGAATGAAAATTCGGCCTCGCTCTCGCGCAGGTTCTGTTCCAGGTCCTTGTAGTGCTGGATATTGTGGAACTGGCCGTAGAAGACGGTACTGCCATCGGGCTGACGCTCTGGCCTGGCATGCACCTCAAACCATTGGTATTCACCGTTGATCAGCTTCAGGCGGGCGCGATATCGCCAGGGCACAAGAGTCTGGGCCGAGTCCTGAATGGTCTGCACCAGGTCACCGGCATCCTCCGGGTGAATGATGGAAAACACCGCATCGGCGGTTTCATTCAGGGTTGAGGAATCAACGCCGAAAAGGGCCAGAACCTGATGGCTAACAAAAGGATAGTGATGAGAACTGCCGTCGGCGCTGAGCCAGTAGGTAAACAGAACACCCGGCACGCCGGAGGCCAGTTTCTGGAAGAAGCCGTCGGACGATACAACCTGCTGTTCGCTATTGAAACTGGTGGTCATGGCCAACGCATCTCCCTGGGAAAGCATTTCCCGGTTTTACCCCATGAGTGTAGTCCACCAGCTCCAGCATTCGCCATTTCCAGGGCGTATCCGTTGACGCCTTACGCCTAGTCAGAACCCGGCTCTGCTTTCCCCTTGCCCAGCGACCAGAGCCCAAACACTGGCCCCGGAACAAGCAAAAGGGCCACCCAGACCCCCAAGTCGCTCCACAGCGCGCTGGTCAGCCAGATAGCGGGTAGGGTCAGGCCGAAACCGACAGCATTCATGACGGCCAGCGATGAGCCAACGGACTCGCGTGGTGCCGTGGCCGCCGCAAGCGCTGAGAACTGCGGCGAATCTGCCACCACCGCAACACCCCACACCAGCAACACCAGCACCAGAAGCCCCGGTGCCAGTCCACTGATTAACGGGTAGACAATGCAAAGAGCACCGGACGTCGTCAGCGCTAACCGGGCCACCCACTCGCTACCCCGGGTGCGACTGAACCAGCCGCCGCCGATACAACCGGCGGCGCCTATGCCGATAATGGCAAAAGCCAGCCAGGGCACAAGGTCCTGGGCTGAGCCCAGGCGGTCAAGTTCCCTGGCAGCCAGCAGCGGCACCAGGGTCCAGAAAGCGTAAAGCTCCCACATATGGCCGAAATAACCACCTGCCACAGCCCGGAACCGGGGCATTCGTAATGCCGCCAGACCCTGCCGGAGCGGCAAAGGCCCACTGCTTCTGGGCAGATGCGGGCCGTCACCAAGCGCCCACACCATAGCGCCGCCAAGCAGCGTTAATACTGACGCCGCCAGTAACGGCCATTCCCAGGGCAGGCCGAGCGTCGCGCCCCGCATCAGATGAGGCAGGGCGGTACCCAGTGTGAGCATACCCACCAGCCAGGCCAGGGCTGCACCGGAATGCCGAGGAGTCCAGGCAATCACCATCTTCATCCCCAGCGGGTAAATACCCGCAAGGCAGAGGCCAGTGGCAAACCTCAGCACAGAATCCAGGGGCGTCAGGTTGGCGGCGAAAACAAACGCTCCATTGACCAGCGCACCCAGAAGACATGCCACGGCAAAAATCCGGCTGGCGCCAAACCGGTCCGCCAGACCTGTCACCGCGATGGTCAGGGTACCGGTAATGAATCCCGCCTGTACGGCCAGCGTCAAGCGGCCCAGATCGGTTTCAGTCAGCCCCAGCTCTGCCGACAGCGAGAGCCAGATACCGTTTACGCTGAACCAGAGTGAGGTCCCGAACAACTGGGCCAGCACGATCACGGCCAGCGGATATCGCCGGAATAATTCAGTCATTTTTATTATCTTTGGGTGGCGGTATTGTCACCGAAGCGTAGCGCCCGGCCTCGTTTGCGGCAACATCAGCGACAGCAGCGCGGCCGCGGCCACCAGTGCAGACGAAATCCAGAGGCAGGCCGCCAGCCCGAAGGCCTGATAGACCCAGCCAGACAGCACCGTTCCCAGCAGCCGGCCCGCCGCATTCGACATATAGTAAAAGCCAACATCCAGCGACACCCCATCGCCCCTGGCATAGCTGACAATCAGATAGCTGTGCAGGGATGAGTTGATCGCGAACAGCACCCCAAACAACAACAGACCACCAATCACCACGATCTTTGGTGACAGGCCCACCACCAGCCCGGTAGCAATAGCGGCAGGGATCAATGCAAGCACTGCAGCCCAGATGACCGCTCGCTGCTTACCTTCGTTATTGCCGGTGATGCGGGGCGCAACGGTCTGAATGAAGCCGTAACCAATAACCCAACTGGCCATGAAACCGCCCACCTGCCAGTGGTCCCAGCCAAAGACCGTACTCAGGTAGACCGGCAGCGCCACCACGAACCACACGTCCCGGGCGCCGAACAGGAACATCCGAGCGGCAGAGAGCACGTTAATAGCGCGGCTTTTTGACAGAATCTCGCTGAATTTGGGCTTGGCTTTGCTTTTGCCAAGCTCCTGCTTGAGCAGGAACAGACTGGCCAGCCAGACAGCAGCCAGGGCCAGCCCCATGATGATAACGGCACCGGTAAAGCCTGCGGCCATCAGCAGCACGCCACCCAGGAAGAAACCCACACCCTTGAGCGTGTTTTTTGAGCCGGTAAGAATCGCCACCCACTTGTAGAGAGTGCCCTGCTGCTGATCCGGCACCAGCAGTTTGATGCCGCTTTTGGCGGACATCTTGTTCAAATCCTTGGCAATGCCGGACATCGCCTGCGCCGCCATCACCCAGGGCACCGTAAGCATGGCCGCCGGTACCGCCAGCATGGCCAGCGCTACAATCTGCAGGAAGAGCCCGATATTCATGGTTCGGTTCAGGCCCATGCGGGCGCCCAGGTAGCCACCCACCAGGTTGGTCACCACCCCGAAAAACTCATAGAAGATGAACAGCAGCGCAATTTCCAGCGGCGAATAACCCAGCTGATGGAAATGCAGCACCACCAGCATCCGCAGAGCGCCGTCGGTCAGGGTGAAGGCCCAGTAGTTGCCGGTAATGACCAGGTACTGTCGGATGGCGGGGCTCATATCAGGCAGAGCCCACCCGGCGCGCCAGTTCCGCGGTGCGGTTGGCGTAGCCCCATTCGTTGTCGTACCAGGCGTAGATTTTCACCTGGGTGCCGTTGACCACCATGGTGGACAGGGCATCCACGATGGATGAACGGGGGTCGGTCCGGTAATCAATGGATACCAGCGGGCGTTCTTCGTAGCCCAGAATGTCCTTAAGTTCGCCCTCGGACGCGTCTTTGAGTAACTGGTTTACGGTTTCGCGATCGGTGGGGGTTTCCACTTCAAATACGCAATCAGTCAGTGAAGCATTGGTCAGAGGCACCCGAACCGCGTGACCATCCAGCCGGCCTTTCAGCTCCGGAAAGATCTCAATGATTGCTGTGGCAGAGCCAGTACTGGTTGGAATCAGCGAACTGCCACAGGCCCGGGCCCGGCGCAGATCCTTGTGGGGCGCGTCGATGATGGTCTGGGTGTTGGTCAGGCTGTGGATGGTGGTGATGGAACCGTGCTTGATGCCCAGTTTCTCGTGAATCACCTTCACCACCGGCGCCAGACAGTTGGTGGTGCAGGACGCCGCCGTCACGATGCGGTCGTTGGCGGGATCAAAAATATCATCGTTCACGCCGACCACAATGTTCTTGGCGCCTTTTTCCTTTACCGGCGCGGTCACAACCACCCGCTTCACGCCCTGCTTCAGATAGGCCTGGAGCACTTCCACGGTCTTCATCTTGCCGCTGGCTTCAATCACTAGGTCGCAGCCGGACCAATCGGTTTCGCCGATGGTTTTATTGCGGGTGACCCGAATCGATTTGCCCTCAATGACAATATGATCGCCGTCTGCATCAGCCTCATGGTTCCAACGCCCGTGAATACTGTCGAAGTTCAGCAGATGCGCCAGGGTGTGGGCGTCCGCACCCGGGTCGTTAATGGCGACAAATTCCATCTCCGGCCACTGCCAGGCTGCACGCAGTGCCAGGCGCCCAATGCGGCCAAATCCGTTGATGCCGACTTTTATCCTGCTCATTGTTCACTCCTGTTTAATTTGAAAGTATTCCGATGGTACGCCGAGCAAGAGTAGAGGGCCTTTCAGAACCGTGCGGAGCCATGGATGGCGGAGCCCGAGCGTACACGGACGTATTTACAGCGTGTTCTGGAAGGCCCTCTACTCTTGCTCCGCCCCCTCAACTATCCGATAAACCGAATAACCGGCCTATCCGGCATTGCCGCCAGGCGCTCTAGTTCGGTGTTGATCCGGCCCTGACTGCCAGAGGCGGTTTCTTCTAGCACCCGCGACAACCACAGAGGTAAACGGGGATTCACCGAATAGTACGTCCACTGCCCATGGCGTTCGGCATCCAGCAGCCCGGCGTCTCGCAGGACCGCCAGGTGGCGGCTGGCCTTGGGTTGGGGAATATCCAATGCCGCCGTCAGTTCACAGACGCACAGTTTCTTTTTCTCCCGGATCAGCAACATCGCCGCCAGCCGCAGCTCGTCGCCCAGGGCCTTGAACACGGTCACCGGGTCGAAGCTTTCGGGCTTCAGGCCGGTTTCCTTGCGGTGGACCAGAGTAAACAGCCCGATACGCTCGCGGATTTCTTTCAACGTCAGTGCGAAGGTGGCGTGTCGGCCTGCAGGCACCGGATCCGGGAAATCCCAGGCAATCTGTTGGGCGGGCTGGCAAACGGTGCCGCACTCCTGTGACGCTTTTTCGCACAGGGTGATCACGTAATCCCAGTCCTCGCTTTCCAGGTCAGACAGGGATTTGCTGCTCAGGCCGTCGACCGGATAACCCGCTTCCTGAAGAACCTGGATGGCCATGGGGTGGGGTTTGTCCGGCTCAGTGCCGGCGCTGGCCACTTCAAATTGGTCACCGGCCATCTCCCGCAGCAATGCTTCAGCCATCAGCGACCTTGCGCTATTGGCGGTACAGACAAACAGAACCCGGCGTCTCATATCCAATTATCCGCATATTCGTTTTTTCGCATATTTATTTTAGTGCATAATAAGTCGATCAAAAACATGAGTAAAGCGACGGTTTCATTACAATGAGCATTCCAAACATCCCAGAAGACGAACTGCCCAACGTCAACGCCGAACAGTTCAACGCGCCGACGGCAGATCAGCTGTTCGCCGCAAGGCCATCGACCCATCCGCCGCGGATTCTGCTGCTGTACGGCTCCTTGCGGAAAAGATCCTTCAGCCGGCTCGCGGTGGAGGAGGCGGCCCGCCTGCTCGAGGCTATGGGTGCTGAAACCCGGGTATTCAGCCCCCGCGGCCTACCCCTGGCCGACGCTGAGGACGCGACTCATCCCAAGGTTCAGGAACTGCGGGAACTGGCCCAGTGGTCAGAAGGTATGGTGTGGTGCTCGCCGGAACGCCACGGTGCCATGACCGGGATCATGAAAACCCAGATCGACTGGATTCCCCTGTCCATCGGCGGCATGCGCCCGACCCAGGGCAAGACCCTGGCAGTGATGCAGGTGTGCGGCGGCTCGCAATCCTTCAATGCGGTGAACCAGCTGCGAGTGCTGGGCCGGTGGATGCGGATGGTGACCATCCCCAACCAGTCTTCAGTGCCCAAGGCGTTTCTGGAGTTTGACGACAATGACCGGATGAAGCCGTCGCCCTTCTACAACCGCATTGTGGATGTGATGGAAGAGCTGGTTAAATTCACCCTGCTGATAAGGGACCGCAGCGACTACCTGACGGACCGTTATTCTGAGCGGGTAGAAAGTGCTCAAGAGGTTTCAAAGCGGGTCAACCAGAAATCCATGTGAGAGATAACAGATTAGCAGCACAGAAATCACTGGGGACGAAGACACCCGTGAAGGCATGGATCTATTCAGCCGATACCTGTCTGTCTGGGTAGCCCTGGCCATAGTCGCCGGAATCGCTCTGGGCCAACTTGCCCCAGCCGTCCCCGAATCCCTGTCCCGCTTCGAATACGCCCAGGTATCTATCCCCATTGCCATTCTGATCTGGGCCATGGTCTTTGTCTGGAGCTACCTCACCAAAGGCGACGCCGCTTATACCCTGGTTCAGGTGTCCCTCAACGACCTGATCATGCTGTTTGCCTTCGCGCCGATTGTGGTATTCCTGCTTGGGGTCTCCGACATTCAGGTGCCCTGGAATACGGTCATCCTGTCGGTGGTGCTGTACATCGTTATTCCGCTGGCCGCAGGTTATCTGACCCGGCGCACCCTGATCGCCCGCCGGGGACAGGAATGGTTCGATAACGTATTCATGAAACGAATCGGTCCCGTCACGCCCGCTGCGCTGATCGTCACCCTTGTTCTGCTGTTCGCCTTCCAGGGCGAAGTAATCCTGCAGAACCCGCTTCACATTGCCCTGATCGCCGTGCCGCTGATTATCCAGACCGTGCTGATTTTCTTCATCGCCTACGGCTGGGCACGATTGTGGAAAGTACGCCACTGCATCGCCGCCCCCGGCGCCATGATCGGTGCCAGCAACTTCTTTGAGCTGGCGGTAGCAGCCGCCATTGCCCTGTTCGGCCTGCAATCTGGTGCGGCTTTGGCAACCGTGGTTGGGGTTCTGGTGGAAGTACCGCTAATGCTTGCCCTGGTGCGGATCGCCAACAAGACCAGGGACAGGTTCCCGGCCTGAACGATGCCCATTTCTGGCCGCATTGGCGATTGTTATCTAAGCTAACCAGATTCTACCAACACCAGACACTATCCAGAGAAGGTTCAGTAATGAGCGGTTCAGAAACCGATAGCAGCAGTACTTCTCAAACTCACGAGGCAAACAAAAAAAGGCACGAAAGTCCGAACATCAGCAACCGGGAGCGGGTGTTTGTGGTTGGTGGCTTCAACGTAATCCAGAAGCTACTGCTGGTCGTGACGGGGCTGCTGACGCTGGGCGCTGCCGGGGCAGAAATCCTGGGCGTTTATGAACGGGGCGTGATTGAGCTTGCCGATATCCTGTTGCTGTTCCTGTACACCGAAGTCGTCGCCATGGTGATCGTGTCCTACACCGGGCAGGGCTCGGTCTTTGTCTATCCGATTTTCATCGCCATGACCGCACTGGCCCGACTGATCGTGCTGCAGGGCAAGGATATGGACCCACAGAACATTCTGTTCGAGGCCGCGGCTATTGTGCTGCTGGCTCTGTCAGCCCTGATCATTTTGCGTTTGCCGAAGCACTAACGACCAACGTGTTGCGGCCTGCAACGCAGATTGGGGCGCAGGTTGGGAGGGATGGTTTAAAACTGTGCGGAGCCATGGATGGCGGAGCCCAAGCGTCACATGGATGTGCCGAAGGAGCGTGTTTTAAACCATCCCTCCCAACCTGTGCTCTCCCCCAAACTCAGCAGGCTTCAAGAGGAGCATAGGCCAGCACCAGCCACTTGGCGCCTTCATCAAAGTTTACCTGCACGCGCGTATGATGACCGTTGCCCTCGCTGTTCATGACGATACCCTCGCCAAACTTCGGGTGACGTACCCGTTGGCCCAGGCTGAATCCGGATTGCTGAGCGGAGTCCTCGCTGAACAGGCTTTCATTGGGGCGTGACACCATCGCCGGCCGACTGACCGTGTTACGCAAACGCACTTCCTGAATGCAGTCACCCGGTATTTCGCGAACGAAGCGGGATAACGCATGGAATTTTTCCTGGCCGTATAAACGGCGGGATTCCGCGTAAGTGAGCACCAGCTTCTGCATGGCACGGGTAATGCCTACGTAAGCCAGGCGGCGCTCTTCTTCCATCCGACCGGGCTCTTCCAGAGACATGCTGTGGGGGAACAGGCCCTCCTCCACTCCGGCCAGGAACACCAGCGGGAACTCCAAACCTTTGGCGGAGTGCAAGGTCATCAGTTGCACGCAGTCTTCGTTCACCTCAGCCTGGGCTTCACCGGCGTCCAGGGCGGCCTGAGCGATGAATTCTGACAGCGGATCAACGCCCTCCTCGGCTTCGAAATCCGATAATGCATTCACCAGCTCGTCCAGGTTTTCCGCCCGGGCCTGGCCCTTTTCGCCTTTTTCGTTGGCGTGGTATTCCCGCAGGCCGCTCAGCTCCAGGGTAGTTTTCATCAGACCGTGCAGGGTGGCGTCGTCTACCATGGCCGTCAGCTGTTCGATAATACTCATAAAGGACTGCAGGCCGGTTTTGGCGCGACCCTTGACCTGGCCGGCTTCCAGCAGCCGCTCTGCGGACTCCCACAACGAGATACTCTGTTCGGTAGCGTAGGCCCGCATATCCGCCAGGCTCTTTGCGCCAATACCGCGTGCGGGAATATTCACGACCCGCTCGAAGGCCGCGTCGTCCCGGCGGTAATGCACCAGGCGCAGATAGGCGATGGCGTTGCGGATTTCCTGACGGTCGTAGAAACGCAGGCCGCCGTAAACCCGGTAGGGAATGCCCTGGCGGATCAGGGATTCTTCCAGCACCCGGGACTGGGCGTTGGAACGGTACAGAATTGCGGACTCGCTGCGCAGGTTGCCTTCACTGACCCAGCTGCTGATGGTGTCGGCGATGTAGTTGGCTTCGTCCTGCTCATTGAAGGCCGCATACAGATTGATCGGCTCACCATCGGCGCCGTCACTCCACAACTCCTTGCCCAAACGGCCCTGATTGTTGGCGATCACCGAGTTGGCCGCTTTCAGGATCAGTTGGGTGGAGCGGTAGTTCTGCTCCAGCCTTACCAGTCGGGCATTGGGGAAATCCCGCTGGTACTCCTGAATATTTTCCACTTTGGCACCCCGCCAGCCGTAGATCGACTGGTCGTCGTCACCGACCACCGTCATCGGTACACGGTTCCCGGCCAGGAGCCGGAGCCAGGCGTATTGGATGGTATTGGTGTCCTGGAACTCGTCTACAAGAATCTGCTGGAAACGGCTCTGGTAATGCTTCAGCAGTTCCGGGCGATGCAGCCACAGTTCGTGGGAGCGCAGCAACAACTCACCAAAATCCACGAGGCCGCCCAGGTTGCAGAGCTTTTCGTACTGACGGTAGACCGTCAGCATGGTGCTGGTGAAATGATCACCGGGGTTTTCCTGGATGTGGTCCGCCCGTAGCCCTTCGTCTTTCTGTGCACTGATAAACCACTGGGCCTGCTTGGGCGGCCAGCGGCTTTCATCGATCTGCAGTTCCCGCATCACCCGCTTGATCAGGCGAAGCTGGTCGTCGCTGTCCAGCACCTGGAAGTTTTCCGGCAGGCCGGCATCCTTGTGATGGGCCCGTAGCAGCCGGTGGGCGATACCATGAAAGGTGCCGAACCAGAGGCCCCGGGCCGGAATATCCATCATCTGCTCGATGCGATAACGCATCTCTTTCGCGGCCTTGTTGGTAAAGGTGACCGCCAGGATGCCGGTGGGCGGCACATTATCGACCTGCATTAACCAGGCGATCCGGTGCACCAGCACCCGGGTTTTGCCGCTGCCTGCGCCTGCCAGCACCAGCAAATGGTCATTCTGGGCCGTGACCGCCTCGCGCTGGGCGTCATTCAGGGGGTCGATAATCGTGGATACATCCATGGGCAAAACCGCTGTGCTCGGGTGAATTGACTGAAAAATGGGCTGAAAATAAAGCCCCGACAGCCGCCGGATTATAACAGGGGAAAGCGCCGGCAGCAGGTTTGATAAAACGCTGGCAAGAGATTGCCAAAATACGAACCCGAGCCATTTTTTGCCGTTCGGGCTTGGGAAATTCCCGGCGACATCTGTATACTTCGTGTCGCATTGCACACACCGGGGCCGAAACCCGCCCTATTAAAGCCAGGATGGCGCACGATCAGTCGCGATCAGACATCAAGGAGATGATGTATGAAGTACTCCCTATTCCGTTTCAGAAAGTCCACCCCCGCCATTCTTCCGGTAACTCTGCTTGCCAGCTCTCTGTCCCTGCCTGCATTCAGCCAGGATCAGCAGCAGCGACTGGATCAGATGGAAGAACGCCTGAACACCATGCAGAAGCAGATGACCGAATCTGCTCTTGAAAAGGTCCGCTTCAACGGCTTTTTCAGCACCGGCTACACCCGCGCCACCAATGACGCAGGCTACGATGATGCCACCGAGCAATCCGACCTTCAGACCCTGAGCCTGTTCGGCCTGCAGGGCACCTTCGCCCTGGGCCGCAACACCGATGCGGTGCTTCAACTGGTTTCCCGGGGCAATGAAGACTGGGACACCGAGCTTGAGTGGGGCTACCTGCGCCACCAGTTTCGTACCGGCACCGAAGTCCGCGCCGGCAAGATGCGCCTGCCCCTGTTTATGGAATCGGAAACCCTGGAAATCGGCTATGGCCAGACCTGGGCCCGCCCGCCGGAAGCGGTTTACGACCCGGTACCGGTGCGCAGCTACCTGGGCGGCGATCTGGCCCACACCTTCAACTTTGACAGCTCGTCGCTCCAGACCCGCCTGTTTGCCGGCCATCTGGACGATGAAGCCGACTCGCTCGGCACCGTTGTAGACGTGGAGCTTCGCAACCTGAACGGTCTGACCGCCAACTGGACGAACTATCTGTGGACCTTCCGTGGCGTCTATGCCCGGGCAGAGTCGTCTGTGGGTTCAGTCGGCGGGCCGGTTGATCTGGGCCAGGATGAAAAAGCCGAGTTCATGGGCCTGGGGCTGTCCTACGATGACGGCGCCTGGCTGCTTATGTCCGAGCTGACCCGAATCGAAGTGGACGGCGAGTTCCAGGATACCGATTCCGCCTACATTACGGTCGGGCGACGCATCAGCGAGGTGACCCCTTACCTGACCGCTTCCTGGATCGAGAGCCAGGACAACTATGAACGCGACGGCACTCCCCTGGAAGTTCTTGACGTTCGCCGACAGGCCTACAGCCTGGGTTTTCGCTGGGACATGATGCCTTCGGTTGCGATGAAATTTGACTGGACCCACGCCCGCGGTTTCAGCAGCACAACCGGTGGACTGACCGGCAACCAGCAGAAGGTTCTGAATGGCAATCCGGGCGACGTGTCTGATACCACCGACCTGTACACCATCAGGCTGGACGCGGCATTTTAATCCGGACCCATTTGATCAGGAGCAAAAGGATGCGGATTCTCTCAAGAAAAGTGCCCGGGCGGCTGACTCTGGCGCTGGCGACATTGATGATGCTGAGCCCGATCGCCAGTGCCGAACTGGTGATCATCGTCCACCCCGGTGGGCCGGACAGCATCACCCGACAACAGGTGCGGGATATCTATCTTAATCGAAGTTCCCAGATGCCGGACGGCCAGCGGGCAGTGGCTTTTGAGCTGGCACCGGGCAACAGTATGCGGGATGAATTCAATGACCTGATTACTGAACGCTCGGATGCCTGGCTGAAGGCGTTCTGGTCCCGCCAGGTGTTAACGGGCAAGGGTCAGCCGCCGACCGAGATGTCCTCGGCCAGTGGCATGAAAAGCGTGGTGTCATCCACCCTGGGGGCCATCGGTTATCTCGATTCAACGCTGGTGGATGACAGCGTCAAGGTTGCGCTGACGCCGCAACCCTGACCCACAGCCGCCCTCAGAAACCCCTCGGGATAGTCTGGGCTTCGACAAACTCGAACAGACCTTCCAGGCCACCTTCACGACCGATACCGGACGCTTTCATGCCGCCAAACGGCGCTTCCGGTGTCGGGCCAGTGCCGGTGTTCCAGCCAACGTGCCCGAACCGCAGCCCCGCCGCTACACGCTGGGCACGGTCGGCGTCTGCCGTGAACACATAGGATGCAAGGCCAAATTCGGTATCGTTGCCGGCTTCGATCACTTCCTCTTCACCCCGGAAACTGGCCATGGGCACCAGCGGGCCGAAGGTTTCCTCGCGGGAGCAGGCCATGTCTCGGGTCACGCCCGAAATCACCGTGGGCGGGAAGAACAGGTGGCCGTCGCCAATGTCGCCGGGCTGCTTGCCCGCAACCAGGGTGCCGCCCTTCTGCAGGGCATCCTCAACATGGCGTTTGACCTTGTCAAAACCGGCCTTGTTGATCAGCGGCCCCAGGTCGACGTCTTCCGTCAGGCCATTGCCGACGGTCATGCGATTGACCCGCTCCGCCAGTTTTTCACTGAAGGCATCAACCACTTTTTCGTGAACAAAAATGCGGTTGGCGCAGACGCAGGTCTGGCCGCCGCCGCGGAATTTGTTGGCAATCAGGTTGTCGGCGGCCGCATCCAGATCGGCGTCGTCAAACACGATGAAAGGCGCGTTACCGCCCAGCTCCAGAGCCAACTTCTTCACCTGCTCGGAGGTATCAATCAGCAGTTTGCGGCCCACTTCGGTGGAACCGGTAAAGCTCAGCATCGGCACGTCCGGACTTTCGCACAGCACCTTACCGATGACGCTGGCCTTGCCCATCACCAGATTGACCATGCCATCGGGCATGTCGACGTACTTATCCATCAGCGCAAACAGGGCGATCATGGTCAGCGGTGTCTCACTGGCAGGCTTGATCACCGAAGGACAGCCAGCGGCCAGCGCAGCCGACAGCTTCTTGGCGATCATCCCGATTGGAAAGTTCCAGGGTGTGATCAGCCCGGCCACACCAATCGGACGGTAATGAACGGTCCAGGTGCAGTCTTTGGGCTTTTCCGCAATGGTGTGGGCGTCAAGCGCCTGAATATGCTTGGAGCAGTAGTCGAAGAAACCGGCCGCATAATCCACTTCGCCCTGGGCTTCCTTCAGCGGTTTACCGTGCTCCATGCACAGGATACGGCCCACTTCCTCTTTATTCGCCTTGAGCGCGTCACGGATATCTTCCAGCCATTTACGGCGGGTTTCGATGCTGTAAGGCTGGGTCAGGCGCAGGGCCGACTTTCCCGCCTTGATGGCGTCGTTGACTTCACCTTCAGACATGGACGCAACCCTGGCAACCACCTCGCCCGTGGCCGGGTTGTAAACGTCAAAAGTGTCTCCGACTGGTGCATCAGACCATCGACCGCCAATGTAGCCGGTCAGCTTGGGAAGGAGTGGTGACTCGATCATCTGGGCTTCTCTCCAATTTATGTTCTGAACGTGTCCAGAATCTTTGAATTCGCATTTGCGTCAATGTGAGATGTCTCTCATAGTGGATGCAGAAACTGCCACTGTAAAGTAAGGAAGAGCTGTTTTGATCTGCGCGCATGCGCCTCTATACTCGATTTTTCAACGCATTCAGGAGGCCTGAAGATGAAGGCATTTTTTCACCCCTCGCAAGACCAGCACCTTCCCAAAACCTACTTTACCCGGGGGCAGATGCGTCAGCCCCAGGAAGTCCCGGACCGTACCGGGCAGATGCTGGAAGGGCTGAAAGAACTGGGCATTCAGGTACTACAGCCAGCGGATCAGGGCGCCGCACCGATTTCGAAGGTTCATGACCTGGGCTACCTGCGGTTTCTGGAGTCTGCGCATCGTCGCTGGGCAGCCATGGGTGACTGGGGCGATGAAGTGATGTCGAACATTTTTGTGCGCTCACCGAACGCCACCAAAGGCATTCTGGCGGAAGCCGCGCGTTACCAGGCCGACGGCAGTTGCCCGATTGGCGAGAAAACCTGGGAGGCGGCCTACTGGTCAGCCCAGAGCGCCCTTGGCGCGGCTGACGCACTGATCGCCGGTGATCGCTCGTCCTACGCCGTATGCCGCCCACCGGGGCATCACGCCCGGAAAGACGCAGCCGGTGGCTTCTGCTACCTCAACAATGCCGCGATTGCCGCCGAACATCTGAAATCCCGCTACGGCCGGGTTGCCATTCTTGATACCGACATGCATCACGGTCAGGGCATCCAGGAAATCTTCTATGACCGCAGCGACGTGCTCTACGTATCGGTTCATGGCGACCCCACCAACTTCTATCCGGTAGTGGCGGGCTATGAAGAAGAACGCGGCGAGGGCGATGGCTATGGTTACAACATCAACCTGCCCATGCCCCACGGCTCGTCAGAGGAAGACTTTTTTGCCCGGCTAGATGAAGCACTGGCGGCGGTCCGGCTCTATCAGCCCGACGTGCTGATTCTGGCGCTGGGTTTTGATATCTACCACAACGACCCGCAGGCGAAAGTGTCGGTGAGTTCAGAAGGCTTCTGCCGTCTGGGCGCCCACGTGCGCACCACCGGGCTGCCAACCCTGGTCGTTCAGGAAGGTGGCTACGACATTGAGGCGCTGAGCAGAAACGTTCAGGAATTTTTCAAAGGCCTCAACGGCTGAGACTCAACAGGCCGGATGAACCCAACCACATCAGGAACATTTTCGCGAATGAGCGATTCCAAGATTAACGCCCTAGTGTCCCCAGAGGGGAGCCTTGAAATTCTCTCAACTTTTGAGGTCAATCGGCTCAAGGATAGGAGCGAGGGCGGGCTTTACCAGCTTTTCCGCCAATGCGCCCTGGCGGTACTGAACACCGGAGTGGAAACCGACGACTGTAAAACGCTTAACGAAGCTCATGCGGACTTTGATGTACGCCTGGTGCCCCAGCCACGGGGCCTCAAGCTGGAGCTGATCAATGCACCCGCCCACGCCTTTGTGGACGGGGAGATGCTCCGGGCCATGCGTGAACACCTGTTTTCAGTATTGCGGGATATTATCTACTCCTATTCGATCCCTCTGTCTGCGGCCGGCTTCAAGCGGGACGAACCAGAAGGCATCACCAACCTGGTGTTTCACATCCTGCGTAATGCCAGGGTACTCCAGGCGGGCCGCCGCCCGGACCTGGTGGTTTGCTGGGGCGGCCACTCAATCAATGAGCGGGAATACCAGTACAGCAAGGAAGTCGGCCACCAGCTCGGATTACGCGGCCTGAACATCTGCACCGGGTGTGGCCCGGGTGCCATGAAAGGCCCGATGAAGGGCGCCACCATCGGCCATGCCAAGCAGAGGGTAAAAGATGGCCGTTATATTGGCCTGACTGAGCCTGGCATCATCGGCGCCGAAGCGCCCAACCCTATTGTGAACGAACTGGTGATTCTTCCAGACATCGAGAAACGCCTGGAAGCTTTCCTGCGCACCGGGCATGGCGTGATCGTTTTTCCCGGCGGTGTGGGCACGGCAGAAGAAATTCTCTACCTGCTTGGCATTCTGCTACATCCGGAAAACGCAGACCTGCCCTTCCCGGTGGTGTTTACCGGGCAAGAAGAAAACGCAGAATACTTCGAAATGATTGACCAGTTCATCCGTAACGCACTGGGCGACGAAGCCGCCAGTAAATATGAAATCATCATTAACGACCCGGAGCGGGTGGCGCAAACCATGAAGCAGGGTATGCACGAAGTGGAAGTTTTCAGGCGCGCCAAGCAGGACGCCTACTACTTTAACTGGATGCTGAAAATCGACCCGGTGTTCCAGATGCCCTTCGAACCCACACACGAGCGTATGCGCAATCTGGAGCTGCATCGGGACCAGCCCGCCCACCTGGTAGCGGCCAATCTCAGAAAAGCGTTCAGTGGAATTGTGGCAGGAAATGTCAAAGAAAGCGGCATTCGGCAGGTTGAGGAATTCGGACCCTTCGAGATTTCCGGCGACCCGACTCTGCTTGAACCGCTGGGCGCCATGCTGACCGAGTTCGTAGCCCAGAACCGGATGAAGCTACCCGGTTCCGGAGCCTACGAGCCCAGCTATCGAATCACCGACCGCGAGGCCTGAGAGCAACAACGCTTTTGATCAGTTGCTACCACCGGCAGGAAGGCTGGCGTAAAAAGCGGCAAGGTTGGCGATCTCTTCATCGCTCAGCCCCGTGGCCTGGCTCTGCATGATGGTGGCCTGGCCACCACTGCGCTGCTTGTTCTTGTAAGCGTTCAGGGCAGACACCAGATATTGCTCGTTCTGGCCAGCCAGGTTGGGGTAACCCGGAATCTGAGCGATGCCATCTTTGCCATGACAGGCTGCGCATACAGCCGCCCGGGCTTTGCCCGCCTCGACATCCGCCGCCGCAGACAGAGCGGGAACGGAAGAACCCAGAACAAACAGACCAGCAATGGTGTAGCGTTTAAGACTCATTGGTTTTACCCTCTCATTGTTTTATTGGTGTCCGAAAAGACACGCTTTCTGGAACCGACACGATCGCACTGAAACCCGTGCCCTGACTTATAGCACAGCATGTCGCCCGGCGACATACAGGTACAAATACACTAATTGCCTATGTGATACGCCCCGCGCCTGATTTCATACCAACGCCCGTATCGCCATTTACATCGACCGGAGATCTGCCCATGTCCATTCAGGTTCAGGAACTTCCCTGCCAGGAGGGCTCTATCGGCCTGATCACCCTGAATTCGCCAAAGACCCTGAACGCGCTGTCCGGCGCCATGATTGATGACATCCAGCAAACCCTGGACGGCTGGGCGGAATCCCCTGACATCTGCATGGTGGTTCTCAAGGGTGCGGGCGAGCGGGGCTTCTGCGCCGGTGGCGATATCCGCGAACTGTACGATGCCCTCTCGGAAGGTCGCGACGGGGCTAAAGCGGCCGACTATTTTGTCCGGGAATACCGCCTTGATTTCAGCGTTCACCGGTTTCCCAAACCGGTTATCACCATCGCCCACGGTGCAGTCATGGGTGGCGGCCTGGGGCTGCTCACGGCCAGCCGCTATCGCCTGGTGCTACCAGATATCACCATGGCCATGCCGGAGATTACCATCGGCCTGTTCCCCGACGTGGGCGCCAGCTGGTTTCTGAACCGCCTGCCGGGGCGCCTGGGACTGTTCATGGGCCTTACCGGAGCGCGGCTGAACGCCTCCGACGTGATGCGGGTTGGGCTTGCCGACATGGTATTGAAACCCGAGCAGGCTGAAGACCTGCTCGCCCGGCTGCAGCAGGAGCGCTGGAGCGGTGATTCGGCGGTGGACGACAACCGCCTGTTCCGCCTGGTCAAACAGCTGGAACACCCGGACTACCGCGCACTGCCGGACAGTGAACTGGCCCGGCACGAGCAGACCATTGCGCAACTAAGCGCCGGCGAACAGCTGCCGGATATTGTGGAGCAATTGCTTGGCGCGGAAGAAAATTCGGACTGGTGGCAGGCCGCCATGAACAACCTTCGCGGCGGCTGCCCGGTCACGGCCTGGCTGGTCTGGAACCAGTTGAAGAAAGCTCAGCAGATGTCGCTGAAAGACATTTTCCGGATGGAGCTGACCATGGCGACTCGATGCACTCAGCGACCTGACCTGAAGGAAGGCATCCGGGCCCGGATCATTGACCGGGACCAGTCACCCCAGTGGTCATACGCGTCCGTGGCTGACGTACCGGCAGAGGTGGTTGAATCCCACTTTACGCCGGAGCTGGATGATAGCAACGATCCGATGGGGCTGGATTGAATCGAGGTTGAGCCGGGAAGGAAACCGCTCAGATCTCAGCGCCCGCCTGGATCAGCAGCATTTCCAGATCGCGTTTATGGCCAGCGCGGGCGAGGTCGAGCGCCGACCGACCATCTTCGTTTCGGTAATTCACATCGGCACCGGCAGCAACCAGCATCTCCGCGGTCAGAAGATCCCCGCCCTCCACAATCTGCATCAGCAGCGACCGTCCATCCTGGCTGACATTGACGTTGGCACCGGCGGCTAGCAGGACTTTCACCACCGTCAGATGGCCATTGCGGGCCGCCAGCATAACCGGCGTGGTGCCTTCCGCATCCCGGGCATTCACATCCGCGCCGGCCGACAGCAGCAGGCGAACTAGGCGGCGCTGGCCATCCGCAGCAGCAATCATCAGCGGGGTGTTGCCATCGGGATTCGCCCGATCCGGAGCAGCACCCTCGCTCAGCAGAAACCAGGCGATACGATCCTCCCCAGCCCGAACAGCCGCTTCCAGGGGCGTGCCCTTCTCGGTCAGCGTATTGAGGGAAGCGCCGGACTCGGCCAGGCTTTCAACTTCATCCTGGTCCCCACTGCTGACCGCCTGAATCATCGGGGTATCGGCAGCCTTTGCTTCGCTCTGGGCCAGGTTGGAAGGCTGCTTGCTGGCGCATCCGGCGAGGAAAACGCCGGTTAAAAAAATCAGCAGAACAGTTCGGAGTGTGGTGCCGGTTCCCTGGGCCATGATTCTCTGGTCTCTGTTAAAACGTGAAAACGCCTATTCTGTTCACCTGCTACCGTGAATTAAATCGAGCTGATCACAACTCAGGCCGGTTCTGTAAAAGTTTCTCCAGCAGGGCCCGCAAGCGGGCCTCACCTTCCTCACGGCCCAGACACAACCCATCGCGCCTGAGTTGCGACCATTCCCAACCCTGAAGCACCGCCCTTGCCCAAAGCTCAGCTTCGGCGTTGAGCATCAGCCACGCTGCCACACCGTCACTCATTGAAAGGTTGCGCAGCACCGGCAGAGTCAGATCAAAGCCGCGATAACCATGGGCAAAGCTCAACAGATCCCGGCGGTCATCCTCGTTCAGGGATTCCACTCCAGGCAGGCTGGCAGTCAGTTGCAGCAGCAGGCGTGGGTTCAGATCCCGCCAGTTATCCGGCACCAGCATCAGCCAGTGCCGCGCCAGACGCCGGCGCAGGTTCTCCACCAACTGCCGACCGGGCTCGGATGTGCCGCTCAGCATCTGCAGAGGCAATTCGCCGCTGCTGGCCTCCCGGGACAACCCCAGCCGAACCGGCATCAGCCCGCAGCCTTGCCAGAACGTCACCAGCTCGGGGTTGCCACCAAAACTCGTTCCCAGACCGTCCAGCCCCTGTGCTTCAGCATGGCCCTGCGCGGCCCGAACCAGTGAACGACCCACACCCTGCCGACGGGCACTGGCGTTAACGGCGATTCGCACAACCCGCAATAACCGCTGCCGGGCGGCATCCGCAAACCCGCTGTGAGACGCCAGGGACTGGGGCAGCAGATGACCGCGAACACGCCGCTGGCCCAGCATGACTTGATGCGCCAGCCCTTCATCCAGCCCACCTTCCACGGTGGCCCAGAGGACGCCAACCACCACCCCGTCGATGGTCGCTCGCCAGCTGACGGCGGCCGGATCATCCATCCACTGCCGCAGATCCGACGGCGTGGTGCGGTAATGGGCGTCCACCAGCAGGCCGAAACTCTGCTGCAACTCCGGATCACTGGCATCGGCCGGATACCAGCGCTCAATCACCACCTGGGGTTCACCGCCGGACGCATGTTCAGGCAGCTCAGGGGCCTCGGCATCAAGCAAAAACATCCGGCTGATCAACGGCTCCAGCGGATCCGATTCCGCCCAGCGAATCGGCGCCTGAAGCGACGCCTGCTTCCAGTGCGGCGTTTCGTTGTCCAGCACACCGCGAAACCGCACCGAAAACCCCCTCCCGGCGCCCTCGTAGCCATGCACCGTGGTCGCAAACACCACCCGCGGCCAGCCCAGCAGAATCTGCCGCAGGCGATAGGGCGGCACCGCGGCTGCCTCATCGACCATGATCACTTCCGCTTCCGGGCGCTGCTCCAGCAAATCATCAACCGACAGATACCGGACCCTGCCCTCACCGACCGCCGGTTCCGCATGGCGAAGCAGCGTCTCAACCGCCGCCGGTTCATTGGCTGTCACCACCACCTGCTGCCGACCCTCGGCAACCAGCCGGGCCGCCGCCATGCCCAAAGCCGCCGACTTGCCACGGCCACGGTCAGCGGTAATCACCAGCGGCCTGCGCCGCCGACCAAGCCCGGTTTTCACAATGCGTTCAACCAGACTGGTCTGCTCAGACGTTGTGCCCGGACGGAACGGAGGCTCTACCGGCTTCGGACCGGAGGGCAAGGGAGCAGACGGGTTTCCGGGCTGAACCCGCATAACGGACGAATCCTTGCCAAGCACCCTGGCCAGTCGCGCGAGAAACGGATGATCTCCCATTCCATCCAGCCCCAACCGCCGATAATCCGGATCCTCAAACCCGGACCAGTTAGCCAGCGGCGGCATCAACCAGAAAAACAGCCCACCGGCCGACAGCGTACCCGCCAGTGCAGCCAGCCCATCCGGCGGATTCCCCTGCCAGCCATCCCAGACCACACAGCTCAGGTCCTGCCCGAGCCAACGCCGGGCGTTTTTTGCGTGGATGGCAGTTATACCGTCAATGGCAGAAGCATCGTCGGTTCCGACCCAGACTCCAGGGGCGACCGAAAGCCCCGGAAGAACCGCGCGAAGCCAACCCCGCGAAGCCTCGCGGTCTCCCTCCAGCACCACCAGTCTTCGGTGACCAGCGCTTCGCAGGCGGTCCTGAAATTGCTGCCAGGCATCAATATCCGGCAGTTCCGTTTGATTCGTCAAAGCCTCAGCTCAGGTCCATGGAATGACGTTTAAGGTCTTCAAGCGTTGAATATTTCAGAGCAGAACGGTGAGTCGCTTTAAGCTTAACCCTCGGCGCACAACCTGCCTCAAAAGCCTCCTGCCAACGGGAGGCACAAAGACACCACGAGTCCCCGCCTTTCAGACCCTCAAAACCAAATTCAGGACGCGGTGTACTGAGGTCGTTACCTTTCGCTTTCGAGTACTCCAGAAATTCATCTGTCACGACAGCACACACAACGTGTGCACCCAGATCATCCGGCCCTGTGTTGCAACATCCATCCCGATAAAACCCGGTCTTCGGGTCAGTCCCGCAAACCTCAAGCTTTTCCCCGAGTACATTCACAGCTTCTGTCATCGTTGCCATAAAATCATTCTCCTGATTCTGATTGAGCGGATTTGGAGGGGGGCTTTCAAAAATGTGCGGAGCCATGGATGGCGGAGCCCAAGCGCCACATGAATGTGCCGCAAGGAGCGTGTTTTGAAAGCCCCCCTCCAAATTCGCCAGCACCCAACGAGCGGGCCAAACGAATTACTAGGCAAACGCAAGTATGTAGGAGCGCTATCTGAACCGCCAATTGCTCCGTACAATACCGCCATGCTGAATCCAACCCTAACATCTGCGCCAGACCAACTGCCGGACTTTCTGACCGACGAACAGCGCGCAATCATCACCGCCGGTTTCGAACACGCAGTAATCACCGCGGTAGCGGGCAGCGGCAAAACCTCAACACTGGCCTGGCGCATCCGCTATCTGCTTCAGCAAGGCCATGACCCTGACCGCCTGTTGGTGCTGATGTTCAACCGCAGTGCAAGAGTCGATTTCGAGCGAAAACTCAGGGAAATCACCAGAGACACCGGGCTGAGACTGCCGGAAATTCGCACCTACCACGCCATGGGATTCCGGCTCTACAAACGGTTCGTACGGGAAGGGTATCTCCCCGGCTTCGCCGAAAAAATACTCACCGACCAGGAAATCAGCTTCCAGGCCTGGCAGCTGACCCGGCGGCTGGCACCAGAAGACCTGACTGAAGAGATCAAACGCAACAAAAAAGACTTTGTCGAGACCGCCGTCAACTTTATCGACCTGGTAAAAACCACCCTGTCCCCCGCCGAGATCGTATTCGAAGAACTGGGCTACGCCGACAAGCACCGCTACCTGGTCGACCTGTTCCACAGCTTTGAGCAATGGCGTAAAAGCCAGAGCCGGATCAGTTACGCCGACATGCTGTACGAACCGGTCATGGCCATCCACCAGAACCCACCGCTGCAACGGCTGGTGGGCAACAAGATGGACATAATTCTGGTGGACGAATACCAGGACACCAACGAAATCCAGCATCTGCTGCTGCGCTATGTGGCCGGTGACCGGGCGCGGGTGACCGTGGTGGGCGACCCGGACCAGACCATTTACGAATTCCGCGGCGCCAAGCCCGAGTTCATACTTACCCGCTTCAGCCAGGAATTTGACCAGCCGCTGGAACAGACCCTGAGCTACACCTTCCGCTACGGCCATCAGGTGGCGTTACTGGCCAACCATCTGATTGGCCACAATACGGGGCGCAAGGACGTTCAGTGCCACTCGCACCCGACCACGCCGGACACAGGTATCACCCTGCATGAACAGGAAAATGACAGCGATAGCGTGGTGAATCTGCTCCAGCCAATGGACCACGCTGCCCTGTCCAATACCGCCATTCTGTTCCGGGTCTGGAGCCAGAGCGTGCCCATTGAGTTGAAGCTGCTGGCAAAACAGATTCCCTACCGCATTGATTCTGGTAAGGGCGCCCTGTTCAGCCGTGAGGTTCAGGCCATCACCAGCCTGCTTTTGGTGGTGTCCAATCGCCTGCAGAACCTGCCTGACGAGGACCGGCTGGATGTGGCCCGGCAACTGATGCGGTTTCCCCACGTCGGCCTGAAAGAGCCGGAGCTGGAACAGCTAGCCCGCTTCCTCTCCCGCTTTTCGGAAGGCTGGCATGAACGGTTGATGGCGCTGGACTTCGACGCCCTGGCGCCCATGGCGGGGCGTAAGCTGCGTATACTCGGCGAAGTCCTGGCGCAACTGAATGGCCACAAAGGCCCGGTATCAGACGTGATCAGCCGGTATGCGGAAGCTACGGAGCTGAACGAAGGCATTCGCAGCCTGGCGCTGACCCACGAATCCGCGGAAGAGCGGATCGAGACGGTTCAGGGTTTCAGAGCCTATCTCGCCTCGCTGAAAGTGGATGCCTCCGGGGCGCTGGATCATCTGAAAGCACTGAAACAGCAGGCGGGTGAGAACACCTCCGGCGGTGTGCTGCTGTCCACCATTCACCGCACCAAGGGTCTGGAATGGTCGACGGTGATCCTGCCGGGGCTACAGGAAAAATACCTGCCCTACAGCCCCCGATCGCGGGACGACGTCAACGCGTTTCTGGAAAGCGAGCGGCGGCTGTTATACGTGGCCATGACCCGGACCCGGCACCAGTTGCATCTGATCACCCGGCCCTTTAGTGGGCAGCCGCATCTTGACGGCGACCTTGGCCCCAGCCGGTTTGTGCATGAACTCTGCTATGAGCTTTCCCGGGAACTGGGGACCTGGCTCGAACAACGAACCGAAAACCGGACCCAGCTCGCTGTCACGGCGCCGCTGACCAAAACCGCAGAGCGCTACGCCGCCCACGAATCGGTCACACTGGAAGGCACCCACACGCCACTGGCAACTGCGAACCAGCCAGTCTGGACCCTGGAGCGGATCAACCATGCGGTTCTGGGGCCGGGCGTGGTGGTTGGTGAGGACCAGCAGTCCTTCGAGGTTCGATTTGATTCCGGCGATACGCTCAACTTCAGCAAGAAAAGCGCCCATCTGTATTTCAACGCTTTGTCCAGAGAGGCCTGAATACGCCCTTTCCGAAACTTCCGAGGTTTTTAACGGTCACAGTTTCGGCAAGTAAAAGCCCATCGCAACAAGAGGTTTGTGTGATGAAGTACCTTTTGGCGGTCGCAGGCCTCCTGTTTTTGCTACCAGGCTTTTCAGCCGCGGACATCTACCGCTGTGAATCGGCCGACGGGGTGCGCTACGCCGATGAGCCCTGTGGCGACCAGGCCGAGAAAATCAATGTGCAGGACAATCGCATCGGCGGCAGCTTCGGCCAGAATCTGCCGGAACAAGCCGAGCCTGACCCAGCCCCAGAACCCGAGCCGGAAACCGCCAACAACGAAACCGACACCTGCCGGTTTATCAACTCCACCGATCTGCGCCGCTACCTGATCCGCGAACAGGTGGTGAAAGGCATGACCAAAGATCACGTTCTCAGGGCATTTGGCCGCCCGCCGGAAACCTACCCCACGCCCCAGGAAACCTGGGTCTACCAGACCAAATACTACGGCGCCCTCTACGAGCTGACCTATGTGTATTTCAAGGACGGCTGCGTGGCGGACGTGGTTTACCGCAAGCCCTGATCAGCCCCGGTTCGCGCGGGTCGCGTCGATGAGCAGGTTTCTGGGGGTCAGGCTCCGCTGGCAGAAAGTGCCCAGCCGAACCGAATAGTCCTGTTCTTCCAGGAAAACGGCGTAATCCAGCACCAGCCACAACTCCAGAGGGCGACGGAACAGGTGCCGGACCAGTTCGTGACGCCGCACCTGCGCCAGACGCTGAATACCGTAGGCGTTCCAGGCGGCATAATCGGTATCGTCCGGAAGCGTCAGCCCTTTTTTATCAGCCGCCCAGCCACAGAACTGCCTGAAGTCTCCCTTTGCCACCCAACCAGGGTGGGACGGCACTGGCAGGTATTCATCCTGCTGGCGCAGTTGCCTCTGCAAGCCATCAAACCCCAATCGCCACTGGCTGAAGGTCTGAACCTGCTTTCGCACCCGGGCGGGAGCGGTCACCGTTTCTTCGACTGCTAGCTTGAGGTCGGCCCTGTTCACCTTCAGACAGTCATTCCATTGCCGGGCAAACCCGGAAAGCGGCTGATAATCTTCCCTGGCAGACAGATGAAAACAGCAGGGTGCAAGGCTTACCCTGGGCAGCGACTGTTGCGACGCCTGGATGATCAGCTGCCTATGCAGGTCGCCGCAGGCATGCAATGCAACGCCGTGTGCTCCGTCAGGCAAATCGAGGCCCTCTGCCATCACATCCTGACAATGAATGGTCAGCGCATCGCCGGCCCTCCGCGCCAGCCGGTTGCCATCTTCCACCAGTGCCGGATCCCACTCATAACCGGTGACCGGGGCTTCGGATAACGGCAGCAGCGTGCGGGACAGATGACCCTTGCCGCAGCACCAGTCCACAACCGGAGCATTCAACGGCTTTACGGCCGCTGCAAAGGCACCTGCTTGCAAGCGCTTGCGTCCGGGCATGTCCCGGGCCCTGACTTCTCGCAGGGTGCAGGCGCTGGCAGCGATCGCGTCAGTGAATTCCGGGAGCGCCGTCAGACACTCCAGCTCTGCCAGTGCGGGCAGCCAGTTCGCCAGGCTATGGGCCAGGACCACCGGGTCGTTTTCAAAACGCTGACACTCATCCCCGCTGAAGGCATCAACCTTCGCGGACAGTTCCGGCCAGCGTCGGGTCCAGACCGGGTTGGGCTCGGTAAAAGGCGTGGGCTGCCAGAATTCCCGGTGTGCCTGCAGCCAGTCATTCAACTGCCGCCAGTGGGCGTTGTATGAGTTGCAAGCCAACAGGGTCACTCCCGGAACCGGCCCGGCCTGAACGGATCCAGGCAGATGGCTGTGGGCTCACCATCAATCAGCTGCGCGATCACATCAGCGCTGCCTGCTGACAGGGTCCAGCCGAACGTGCCGTGGCCGGTGTTGAGAAACAGGTTATCCCGAGGGCCACGGCCAATAATCGCCGGGCCATCCGGCGTCATCGGGCGAAAGCCGGTCCAGGTTTCGGCGGCCATCAGGTCGGCACAGCCGGGAAAACGGGACTCCACGGATTTACGAATGGTGGCCAGCCGCGCCTCCGGAATGTCCCGGTTGAAGTCAGCCATTTCCACAAAGCCGGTGGCGCGCAGGCGGTCGCCCAGCCGGGTCGCGACCACTTTGAAGTTGTCGTCATGAACGGTGGAAACCGGCGCGCGATTGGGATCTTTCAATGGCACGGTCAAGCTGTAGCCCTTGACCGGATAGATTGGCAGCTTCAGGTTCAGGGGCTGAGTCAGGCTGTTCGACCAGCAGCCGGCACAGACGACCACTGCGTCCACGTCCAGAACCTGAGTGCTGCCAGCAGCATCACGGATGGCGATGCGGGTGACCCGTTGATCATCCGCCATCAGATGGGTGGTTTCGGTGTTATAGCGGAAGTTCACGCCATTGTCTTCGCAGGCTTTCGCCAACGCCCGGCTGAACAGATGGCAGTCGCCGGTGCCGTCAGTATCGTAGCTAAGTGCGCCATAGAGCGGGCCATTGCCGGTCATCCCGGGCTCGGCTTCACGAACCTGCTCCGGCGTGAGCAGGCGCGAGGCAATACCCAGCTCGTTCAGCAGTTTCTGGGTCTGTCGATAGTTCTCAAGGGCCTCCGGGGTGCTGGCCAGATGCAGCAGGCCCCGGTGGTTGCCGTCAAATTCCAGATCCACCTGCTGTTCCAGCTCCATGAAGCGCTCGCGGCTGTGCATACCCAGGCGCAGCATGGCGCGCTTGTTCAGACCGTAAAGCCCCGGCGACCAGGCGTAGCGCAGGGTTGAAAACATGAATCTGAGGGTGTCGAGGGACGGCGGCAAGGACATTTTCAGAGGGCCGTCCTGCTTCAGCAGCCAGGGAATGGCCCGCATTACCATGGCTGAATCAGCCCAGGGATAAACCACGCCGTAGGAGCGCTGGGCGGCATTGGCTTTGCTGGTTTCATTACCCGCCTGGCCATGACGCTCCAGCACGGTGACCTGATGGCCCCGACGATTCAGTTCCCAGGCGGTGGTCACACCGACCACGCCGCCACCGATAACGGCTATATGCATGATCAGGCAACTCCATTCTCAGCCAGCAGGCGCCGGTATTTTTCCAGAACGTCAGAGCGCTCCTTCGGATAGGCCGGCGCCATGGTTTTCAGGGTGTCGGCCAGTATGCCAGCCACAATTGCCCTGGCCTGGGGTTTGCGGTCACCGGGCACAATCAGCCAGGGCGCTTCATCCGTATGGGTGGCGGCGATGGCCTCTTCGGCATAGGCCTCGTACTCTCGTCGCTTCTCCCAGCCATCGATATCAGACTCATCAAATTTCCAGCGCTTTCTGGGTTTGTCCAGACGCATCAGCAGTCGCCTTCGATGTTCATCTTCGGAAAGATTCAGCCACACCTTTACCACAGTCGTGCCCTCTTCGATCAGATAGCGCTCGAAATTCCGGATCGACCGGTACCGGTTTTCCCAGTTGTAGCTGTTGGGGGCATGCAGCGGCCAGACCCTCTCGGCGATGACCGCTTCGTGGTGACTGCGATTGAATGCGACCATCTCCCCAAAGCCGGGCAGCAGGGGCGTCACCCGCCAGAGGAAATCATGCCGTTTTTCGGCGCCTTCAGGCCGCCCGAAAGACCAGGCGTGAAAACCCGCTGGGTCGGCATAGGTAGCCAGAGTGCGGATCAGACTGTCTTTGCCGCTGGTGTCCGGGCCCTGAACAATAAACAGCAGGGCTTTCTCACGGTTCGCCCATAATCGGCGCTGGTACTCACCGATGTCATTCAGACTGGATTCAAGCCCGGGTAGGCCTTCCTCGTTCGCCAGAAGGGTCGGATAGTCCTGGAAACGGGGCTTTGCCGGATCGAAATACCAACCCTTGCTCCGGTTTTCAGTGGCGTCGTTTTTATTCATCCAGAGCCCCTATTGAAGTGATGCAGGTCAATAATCGAACAAGCTGTTAAACTGCGGTGACAATGCTGTCAGAATAGCAGCCAATGCCATGGTTGCGATGGAGTCCAGAAGCCGATAATGAGCAAGAAACGTCGTGAAATTCCCGTTTTTGACCAACCAATCATCGAAACCCACTGCCACCTGGATTATCTAAAGGATCGCCCTCTTGAAGATACTCTGGCGGAAGCACAGAGAGTCAATATTGAGCGGGTAATCACCATTGCCGTGTCGCCGGAAAATCTGGCAACCGTGCGCGAACTGAGCCAGACCGCAAGCTGGGTCTACGGAACCCAGGGTGTGCATCCTCACGATGCCGAGAAATACTCGGACGCCGCCGAAGCCGAAATCCGCGCCCATGCCGGCGACGAAAAAATCGTGGCGGTCGGTGAGATCGGCCTGGATTACTTCTATGACAACGCCGACCGCGACGTGCAGCGCGAGGTCTTTCGCAGACAGTTACAGATTGCCTGCGATACCGACCGGCCTGTAGTGATTCATAGCCGTGATGCTGACGAAGACACCATCGAGATTCTCAAAGAATTCGAGGACAGCCTCAAACGCCGGGGGGTGATTCACAGCTTTACCTCTGGCCCGGGGCTGGCCCGCTATGCACTGGATCAGGGCTGGTGTCTTGGTTTTAACGGTATCACCACCTTCAACAAGGCCGAAAACGTGCGCGACATCGTGCGTATGGCGCCCATCGGGCAGATCCTGCTGGAAACCGATTCACCGTTTCTGACACCGGTGCCCTATCGGGGCCGGGAAAATGCCCCGTTCTACATTCCTTTTGTGGCGGAGAAGATCGCCGAGGTGAAAGAACTGCCTCTTCAGGACGTACTGGCAACAACCTATAACAACAGCCTGAGAACCTTTTTCCACGGACAATGATCAAGCGCATCCCCATTGGGGCACTGAAGGTCGGCATGTACATTGCCGACCTGAACAATGACTGGATTCCTCACAATACCCAGCGCAAACGGGGAGTGATCAGGACCGACGAAACCATTGATAAAATTCGGGCGATGGGCGTCAGCCATGTTTATATTGATGTTTCCAAAGGCCTTGATTCCCAGGACTCAGAGCCCGCCCACGAGGTTGATCAGCGCAATGAAAAGGCCCTGCACAGGGCCGGCGAACTGAGCCCCGGCGCCGACAAACGGGTGTCCGTAGCGGAAGAAATGGGCCTTGCCATGCAGGTCCATACCCAGGCTCAGGGCCTGGTGGGCAACCTGATGAACAGCGTGAAAATTGGCGGTGCCATTGATATTGCGCCCATCCATCAACTGGCTGACGAATTGCAGAACTCAGTATTCCGTAATGCCAACGCCCTGAGCTGCCTGGGGCGCATCCGCGAAAAAGACAACTATCTGCTGGAGCATTCGGTCAACCTCAGTGTGCTGATGTCGCTGTTTGGCAACTATCGCAAACTACCCGCGGATGCTTTGCACCAGACTATTGTGGGCGCCCTGCTGCACGATATTGGCAAGATACTCACCCCTGACGACATACTCCACAAGCCCGGCCGGCTCAGCCCCGAGGAATTCGAGGTGATGAAGGCCCATGCCCGGCATTCACGGGATATTCTGCGGTCAACCGAAGGCATTGGCGAACTGACCATCATGACGGCGGCAGAGCACCACGAACGGCTGGACGGCAGCGGCTACCCGGAGGGCCTGAAAGGCGAAGAGATTTCCGTCTACGGCCGGATGGTTGCCATCACCGACGTGTACGACGCCATTACCGCCGACCGGGTGTATCACCAAGGGCTTACCCCGACCCAGGGGCTGAAAAAACTGCTGGAGTGGAGCGGGGACCACCTGGACCCGGTGCTGGTGAAGGAATTCATCCGCTGCGTTGGCCTTTACCCCATCGGCTCACTGGTGCTGCTGGAAAGCGGAAAACTGGGCGTGGTAATCGAAACCAATGACGCGGACCAGCGCCTGCCGGTAGTCCGGGTAATGTATAGCACCAAATTCCGCATGCCGATCACTGTAGACAGGCTGGACCTGGCAAAGCCGGCCACCCAGGACCGGATCGTGCGCTCGGTAGACCCGGACGATTACAAAATTGATGTGAGGAAGTTCCTGGTCTGACTCTGCTAATCTGGTGACGACACTCTCTCACTACCCGGGGCATGTGGCTTCATCATGACGGCATCGGCTTTTGAAATACTCGGTGGTCTGGCGCTGTTTCTTCTGGCCATGGAGATGATGACTGACGGCCTGAAAAGCTTCGCAGGCCAGCAGCTGAAACACCTGCTTGGCCAGTGGACCCGCACCCCAGTACACGGGCTGGCGGCGGGGGTGCTGATCACCGGCGTGGTGCAGTCATCCAGTGCGGTAACAGTGGCCACCATCGGTTTTGTCAATGCCGGCCTGCTGAACCTGACCCAGTCCCTGGGCGTCGTCTTCGGTGCCAATGTTGGCACCACCATGACCGGATGGCTGGTCAGTTTCGTCGGCTTTGGCTTCCGCATTGAAGCCTTTGCCATGCCCATGCTGGCCCTGGGTGTTGCCCTCAAACTGGCGGCCACGTCCTCGCGCTATCGGGCCCTAGGCAAGGCCATCGCCGGTTTCGCGCTGTTTTTCCTCGGGCTGGCGCTGCTCAAGGAATCGCTGGACGGTTTAACGGCGGGGCTGGGCAGCGACGCTTTTTTTGCCCGGAATTATGGCCTTCCGGTTTTTATTCTCGGCGGTTTTCTCGCAACCCTGCTAACCCAGTCTTCCAGTGCCGCACTGGCCATGATTCTGACCGCCGCCGCAGGCAATCTCCTGACCCTGGAAAGCGCGGCGGCGGCCGTCATCGGTGCCAATCTTGGAACCACCTCCACCGCTGCCATCTCCGTACTCAAGGCAACTGCCAATGCCCGACGGCTGGCACTGGGGCATATTCTTTTCAATGCCGTGACCGGCCTGCTTGCCGTGATGATTCTTCCGGCGATGCTATGGCTCGTCGACTGGCTGGCGGATGCGCTGGAGCTTGAGGCCAACCCTGCCCTGTCGCTGGCCCTGTTCCATACGCTGTTCAACGTCCTGGGCGCAGTGCTGATGCTGCCGTTTACCCGCCAGCTGTCTCACTACCTGAGCAGACTGTTCCGTGGGCGGGAAGAAGACAACGCAGAGCCCCGTTACCTGGACAACACCCTGGTCACCACCCCCGATCTGGCACGGTCAGCAACACAGCTTGAGATGAAACGATTATTCGGCATGACGGCTATTCTGCTCAAGGCCAGCCTGGAGCAACCGGAACTTCCACCCGCCCAGCTGCGATCACAAGCAGAGGCCGCGCAGCGGCTCAACGATGCCATCATCGATTATATCTCCAGGGTGCGCACCGGCAGCATGAGTGAAGAGGCGGTGAGCACGCTGGCCACCAACGTTCGAACCTGTCGTTATCTGGCCGAGGCTGCCAGCCTTGCGCCGGACCTGTTGGCACTTCGCACCGACTACCGGACAGGCACGCCCGGTGCGCTGGTGTCTGGCATTGACCGTTACCTGGCCGCCGTTCGGGAACTGGTCAACAGCAGTGCCAACGAACAACCGCCAACAGACAGAACCGCTGATGAATACCAACGGCTGAAATCGGCCGTGCTTGCAATGATGGTTCAGCACACGCTGCCAGTAGCAACCGCCGACCAGTTGCTGGATGCGCTGAGCGCCGTGAAACGGTTGTGCGATCAGTGGAACAAAGCGGTGACTCTGTCCGCAAAGGTACCTTTCAGGCCGCCAGGGACAGAAACACCGCCATCAGCACCGGTGACAGAAACGAAAGAATGAACCCGGAAGCAATGGCCACAGGCACACAGGCCAGGCCACCGCTGCTGCGGATGACGGGCAGGGTAAAATCCATCGCCGTGGCGCCGCCATACCCAATGGCCATGGCGGGTCGTTTGCTGATCAGCAGCGGAATGATGGCAAGCGCTATGATTTCCCGGATGACGTCATTGAGAAACGCCACACCACCCCAGGCCGGACCCAGCGCATCACCAATCACGATCCCTGATAGTGAATACCAGCCAAAACCGGAAGCCAGCGCCAGCGACTGATACAGACCGGTATCCAGAACCGGCACCAGAACCAGGCCAGCAACCAGTGAGCTGACCGCCAGGGCCAGGGCAATGCCCAGTCCATGGCGATTGAACAGCAACCGGCGTAGAGACAGCCCGGCGTTACGCAGCTGCAACCCGATCAGTAACAGCAGCAGCATCAGCATGGCAGTCGCCAGATCCTCAGCCAGGGGCAGGTCCGGCAACAGCCAGTAGCCGGCGACAACTCCAGCCAGGACTGCCAGCAGCGGCTTCAGCCCTGCCAGAAACAGCCGACGATAACCCGAGGACACCGCCGGGGCAGACTGGTCCGGCGTCATAGGCTGGAACTGGTGCAACAGCCAGAGCCCTGCAAGATTGGCAACCAGCAGCACCAGCACCAGCAGCGACACCTGCACCGCCATACCGGCCAGTTGATCCGCCAGCCCGCTCATCTGGCCAAGACCCAGCCCCAGCAGGCCAAGTATGAAATACACCAGGCCTTCAACCAGGTAGTGAATCACCGTCATGGCCCGGCGATTTTCCAGGCGAAGGGCGAATCCTAAGAAGAGTGGCGCCAGAATCAGCAGCGCCCCGGTCAGCATGAACGCATCAGCCGACCATCAGTGCAGGATGTGGTCATTGCGGTCCTGAACCAGTACCCAGGGCGCTACCACCACAGCCCATAACTCCGAATCCTGTTCGTACCAGTGCCGGGCATGATCCGGGGTGACCTCGCCCACCTGGCCGGCGGACATCCACTGCTCAAATTGGACCTTGTTGTCCGCCGTCAGCTCAGCCGCAACGGCCAGCAGGTCCAGTGCCGGGGCTACCCGCACCACATGACCCCGGGCGAAGTAGGTTTGCAGGTCTCGCCATTTTATCTGCGAAGTTTCGAGATTGAGCTTGGCGAGGAGCTCTTCCCGGGACTCATCGGAAACCATAGGCTGAACCTTTCATACGAAATATGGGGGAAACCAGCTAAAGAAACCGCGCTAGCTTAACCGATGAATCGGGATGATCGCCAGATCTCCAGAATCTGCGACGCCAGGGTCATGGGGTCAAAAGGCTTGGGAATGACATCCACGGCGCCTTCGGCCAGATAACTGGCAATCTCGTCGGACTGGACTTTGGCCGTCATGAACACCGCTGGCGTTCCAGCAAAATCCGCAAGCTCGCGAATGCCCCGCAAGGTTTCAGGGCCATCCATACCGGGCATCATGACGTCCAGTATCACCAGCTGGGGTGCAAACTTTTCAATGGCTTCCAGAGCCTCGTGTCCGCTGGAGCATGTTTTCAGAGTAAAACCGCCCACCGATTCCAGGGCCACTTCGGCCACCGCCCGGATATCCTCTTCGTCCTCGACCAGCATGATCCGCTCCAGAGCTTCAACCTGCATCATCTTTGTCCTGTTCGTCAGATTCGGCAAATCCCAGACGGCGCATCAGCCGGCGGCACTGCTCAGTATTTTCCTCACCAGCGGCTTTCAACGCTGCCGCCCTCATGATCAACCGGTCTCTGGATACCGCGTCGCTCTGCAGAAGATAGATGGCGCCCACCAATTCACGCAGCGAGAGCGACAGGCGCCACTGGATTTTCACCCGGTTACCGAGGGTCTGGGACCAGCCACTCACCGCCTGGCGTATCTGGTCATCACTCAAGGATTCGCCGGATTCCAGATGCTGCTGGATCACTCGAAGCACCACCATTTCGCCAACCCGGCTTAAAAGCCCTGCGGTAAAATGCAGTTCGCCACGCTCGCCCAGTCTTGCCGCCAGCTGCTGAGCCTGAAGCGCTACCTGTTCGGCCTGCTGCTGATAGTCCCGGGCGAGTGTTTTCAATCGCCCATCCGGAAGCTGACCCGCCATGTCCATAGACAGCGCCAGCGCCTGGTTCAGTGCCATCGGCACGCCGATCGTTGTAATCGCATCTTTCAGGCTCTGAACCGGCTGGCCGGAACGTTTCAATGAGGAGCGGCTGGCCACGTCCAGCAGTTTTGCCGTAAGCGCAGCGTCCTGTTTCCAGCGCTCTGCAAGCTGCCCCGGCGTCAGGTCATCTTGGCGTTGAAACAGGGCCAGCACCGTTCCAGCGTCAACCGAACCCGACATCTGAACACCCGCTTCGGCCGCAGACGCCAACCGCTCCTCGAGCGTCGGCAGGCCGATATCGGTTACCGAGGCGGGATCAATGAGCTTTCCCAGCCGTTGATGAACCAGCTCAACAGTGAACGGTTTGCTGATATAGCTGTTGATGCCAAGATTGGCTGCGGCCAGAATCGACTCCCGATCGGCCCGGCCCGAAATCATGACCACCGGTACCGACTGACTTACACGCCTTACAGCCTTGATAAGGCTGAGCCCGGAACCATCGGGCAGGTTCCAGTCGGCAATAACCAGATCGGCAGCCGCTTTCTCCCAACAATCCAGTGCGTCTGATAACTGGCCTGCAAGCTGGATTTCCGCGCCCGCATAAAGACCAGACACAACAGTCTCGAGCAGATCCGCAATCAGCTCGTCATCTTCCAGGATCAGAACTTTCATTGGAAAGCCACTGTCACGCCATTTCTCCCGGACCGTTTACGTTCGTAAAGCGCCCTGTCGGCGGCTTCAATGGCCTCTTCCGGGTGACCGTAACTGGCCAGACTTGCCAGGCCTACGCTCAAGGAAACATTGAATTCACCGGACTTGCCCTCAAACGCGATTTTTGAAAAGTCTTTGCAGACGTCGTTCAAGAGCAGTTCAGCCTGGCCCATGGGGCAATCCGGAAGCACAACCATGAATTCCTCGCCACCATAACGGCCGATGACGTCGGTCTTCCGCAGGCGGCGCCGCAACAGGTTCGCAAGACCCTTGATCACGACGTCTCCCGCCCGGTGGCCATGGGAATCGTTCACCCGCTTGAAATGGTCGAGGTCGAGCATCGCAATTGCGGAATCGTAGCCCATGCGCTCGCAGCGGGCATGCTCACTTGCCGCCTCGGACTTAACCAGCGAATGTTTGAGCAACCCTGTCATGCTGTCACGGGACACCAGATTATTCAGCTGTTTGGCCCTGTAACAGCGAACGCGGATGGTCCTTAACAGAAAGGAATCCGACAAAGGTTTGGTCAGAAAATCGTCGCCACCCCGGGCCAGAGCTTCCAGCTGTCTCTCACGGTCGCTTTCTGCGGATAGATAAATGATTGGCAGACTGAGCCATTCGGGCTCAAACCTGAGCATGCGCGCCAGGGCCATGCCCGAGATGTCTTCCATTTGCAGGTCCATTAACAGAATATCGGGCCTGAACTCTGACAGCGCCGGTAACAACAGGCCTGGATCCCCGATGACCGTCTTTACCCGAATGCCTCCAGCGGATAACACGAGACTGTAATGCTCCATCAACTCTTGGTCATCATCAACAATCAACACCCGACCGCTCTCAGCGTCGGCCCGATCGGTAAGCAAATTGTCCAGATGGTTGGCAAACAGAGGCAAATTCAACGGTTCACAGAAGAAGGCATCGGCTCCCTCATTGGCCAGAGCGTAACGGTGACGATAACAGTCGGTGGCACCAATACAGACGATTGGCAGATCGGCGAAGGTCTCGTTGAGCCGGCCGCCTCCGGCGAGAAATACCTGATCTCGAACAATGACCAACGGCGGTGTCGGCGCAGAGCCCGCCTGCCACTGTTGTAGATCCTCGACCAGCTGTACCCGGTATCCATAAAGACCCAGGCCAGAGACAAGATTGTCAGCTTGCGCTGCATCGGGCTCAATCACCAGCACCAGAGGCTCGTTAGAGGCACTCTCGGGGGGCTTGGCAACAACCCGTGTGGTGGGCTCCCCTCCAGCGTCGAGAAAATCCTGCAAACTCTGCAAACGCTGGCCGAAGTCTCGGGCCATTTCGTCGTCCAAATTTGCCAGGCCCGAATCGGCGCCAGTTTTACAGAGATCGACAGCCGGTTTAACAAGCAGTTCAAGCCGTCGGGCTTCTTCGCCCAGACTGGAGAACCCGAAAGTGCCTGCAGAACCCGCCAGACGATGGAGGCTGTGATCGGCATGGGCCAATTGCTCACAATCGGCTGTCTGTGATGCCACAGCCTGACCGATGCTACAGAGCACCTCAAATTCGTGGACAGCCTTTTCTCTGAACCTTTGCCGCAGACCATCCAGTTTTGCGCTGACGTTACTGGTTATAACATCGGACATGGCAACTTTTTAGACACCCAATTTTACAAACTATTCACTAGCTTTCGGCTATTCTGCGATGAAAGCAACTTTTTTCTGTAAGCGCTATCGGGATACCCGGAATTGCAACGATTTTCGATCAGTGTCAGCAGCCGCCTGGCCATCATCAGCACCTGTTTCAGCCTGGCCATTGTGCTGGCCGTGGCAATGACCGCCTATCGGGCCCTGAGCCAGGACTTTGAAACCACCCTGATTGAACAACAAACTTACCAGGCAGAGCGCGTTTCCAGCCAGGTCAGCCAGAGCCTACAAATGCGCCTGTCCATGCTGGAAGCCTTCGGTACGTCACTCACAGATGGTGAAAACCTGCTATCCCAGAAACGTCTCGAACAGTTGCTCGGGCGCCAGTCTGCCCTAACTGCATTGTTTTCAAACGGCTTGTTGATTCTTGATAGACAGACCACTGCGATTGCCGAAGATACCTTTGTACCCAATCGAATCGGCACCAATTACGCCGACCGTGATCACTTTAAACAGGCCATAAGAACCCGGCAGCCGGTCATCAGCAAACCGATCATCGGGCGTACAACCGGGGTGCCGCTGCTATCGTTTGTCGCTCCCATCCAGAGCGATGCGGGTGATCTGCTGGGTTTTATATCCGGCAGTATTGATCTGAACGAAACCAACCTTATACCGCCTGACGCTTTGCGCATGAGCCGCCGCCAGAAAGCAGAGCTTCTGGTCATCGATACCCAGAACTTTCTGTACGTAGAGTCACCGGAACACAGGGCCATCGGCGATATTCAACCACTTCCGAACCCCGGTGAAAGCCCACTCATTGACGCCGCCATGTCAGGCCTTGGTCTTGGTGAAGTCACGGCGGAAAGCGGTGACCCGCTTATCTTCGCCACCAGCCATCTGGAGCGCCTGGGCTGGCTGTTTATCCGGGTGGTGCCCAAGGAGCTTGCCAAGGCTCCGGCCATCGACTCCTTCAACCGGTTTCTGGTCGCCAGCCTGCTGATCGTTTGCCTAATGGTTCCGCTGACGTACCTGGTCACCCATTCAGCCATGAGACCACTGGACCGCATGACACAGCGTATCCGCACCATGTCGTCGGCTGGCACCACATCGGCCCGGGTGGAGGAAACCGGGCCGCCGGAGGTTCGCAACCTGGCGCAGGCATTTAATCGTTTACAGGATGAACGTGATGCCACGATCCGGATGCAGGACGACTTTATCTCCAACGTCAGCCATGAACTGCGCACGCCCCTGACATCACTGAACGGCGCGCTCAAGCTGATCTCTTCCGGGACCCTGGGCAGCGTGCCGGATAAGGTCGCTGAGATGATCGCACGAGCCTTACGCAATGGTCAGCGCCTTCAACTGCTGATTTCCGATCTGCTCGATTTCAACAAACTCAACGCGGGTGAAATGCAACTGACCATGAAGGCCCAGCCCCTGGCGCCAATTGTCACGCAGGCAATTCATGAAAACCAGACCACGGCACAGGTGCGCAAAGTAACGCTCGTGGCACACTGTGATTCAGGGTTGAACATGGCGACCGACGCCCACCGGCTGCGACAGATTCTGGACAACTTCATCAGCAATGCCATTAAACACTCGCCCCCTGGGGGACAAGTCCGGTTGGAAGCTACCGAAAAAGAAGAAAACCGAATCCGGTTGACGGTCACCGACCAGGGCGACGGAGTACCGGAAAATTTCCACGCGCATTTGTTCCATCGCTTCTCACAAGCCGAAGCCGGCACGAAACGGGCCTCAAAAGGAACCGGTCTGGGGCTGGCCATCTGCCGCGAGCTGGCAACGCTAATGAACGGCCAGATCGGCGCCTACAACGATCACGGCGCACATTTCTGGGTAGAGTTCCCAGTCGAAAAGACCGGAGGATCGAAGGAATGAAAACACCGGATTGGCCTGCAAACGAATTAGACCGACAGTCAGCCGTCGATGCCACCAGACTTCTGGACACCCAGAGCGAGGAGCGCTTCGACCGTTTTACCCGAATGGCGACAGCTGCGCTTCGAACTCCGATTGCTCTGGTCACGCTGGTCGACCGGGATCGTCAGTGGTTCAAGTCGTGTGTGGGACTTGCGGTGGCAGAAACGCCAAGGGACATCTCGTTTTGCGGCCATGCAATCAATCAGTCCGAACTCCTCGTCGTTGAAGATACCCATGAGGACGACCGATTTCGCGACAACCCTCTGGTCACAGGCGATCCTTCCATTCGCTTTTACGCGGGCGCTCCCCTTCGCAACAGAAGCGGGTTCCGACTGGGCACCCTTTGTGTCATCGATCGCTCGCCAAGACGTTTTGACAAAGAAGAGCAGCGAATGCTGCGGGATATTGCCGACTGCATCGAGCTGGAGATTGAGAATCAGGAAGCATCCGAATACCTGACCGAGTTAAAAAAAAGCGAACGCCGGAGCCGCGCTGTTATTGAGGGCACGAGGATCGGCACCTGGCAGTGGAACGTTCAGACGGGCGACACCGTTTTTAATGAACGATGGGCCAATATCTGCGGTTACCGGCTGGAGGAGCTGGAACCCGTCAGCATTCAAACCTGGCTGGCCCTGGGCCATCCCGATGATCTTGCCGGGTCGGAGCACATGCTGAATGAACATTTCGCCGGACGCCTACCCGAGTATGACTTCCAATGTCGGATGCGACATAAAGACGGTCACTGGGTATGGGTGCACGACCGCGGCCAGGTAATGGAATGGACCGACAAAGGTGAGCCCCTGATGATGTTTGGCACCCATGCCGACATCACCAAAGAAAAAGAAAACCTGGAGCGGATTCAACAACAGAATTCGGCCTTCGGGATCCTGAACGAGCTGGCACTGGATCAGGAACCAGACGACGATATCCGCATTGGGAAAGCACTTCGGCTGGCGTCCGAGTTCCTGAAACTGCCCATAGCGATTGTCAGCGAGATCACCAGCCGGGTCTATTCCGTGCGTTATTTTATCGCGCCAGACGATTCCGGCCTGGCGCCGAACGTCAGCTTTCCTCTTGAGCACACCTATTGCTCATTGCTACTTCAGACACGCGAGAGCCTGGCCATCAACCACATGGCCGAATCCATCAATCGACACCACCCCTGCTACGATCATTTTGGCCTCGAAAGCTATGTTGCTGCCCCCATCTTTGTTCGGAATCAGCTTTTCGGCACGCTGAATTTCTCATCACCTGAGCCGCGTAAAACGCCGTTTACCGATACCGAAGTCACGTTCGTCACACTCCTCGCCCGCTGGGTCGCCGGTGTTCTTGAGCGTAAACAGAGTTTTCAGATGCTGACCAAACTGGTGGATCAGACCCCTGGCATGCTCTATCAATTTCAGCTCTGGCCGGATGGACGTTCTGCGTTTCCGTTTTCCAGCCCACACATCCGGGACATTTACGGCGTGGAGAGCCACGAAGTCCGGGAAGATGCGTCGGCAGCGTTTGACCAGATTCACCCCAATGATGTCGCTGATGTCGCGGCTAGCATCGACCACTCTGCAAAAACGCTGTCCATCTGGCAGGATCAATACCGGGTTCGGTCCCAACACTCGGCTGGTGAATGGCGCTGGGTCGAGGGCAAAGCAGTGCCTGAGCGCATGCCGGATGACAGCATCATCTGGCACGGATACATCGCGGATATCGACAATCAAAAACGGGTAGAACTGGCTTTGAAGGAAAGCGAGGCCCAACTGCGTCGCCTGTTCGAACTCTCGCCCATTGGTATCGCCCTGATCGACTACGAGTCAGGAACCTTTCTGGACGTAAACGATGCATTACTCAAACCTACCGGTTTCAACCGTCAGGCCCTGATGTCCCGGGGATTTCATGAGCTGTTGTCCGAAGAGTTCGACAACAGCCGCGGAGCGCTGATTGAAAACCTTGAACGGGACGAACGTTTCGGCCCCCTGGAGCTGCAGATCAGGAATTCAAAGGGCAGCGGTTTCCCCGCCCTTGTTCAGGGAGTTCGAATACGGGACAGTCACGGACGGCGCCTGGTCTGGACCCTGGTCGAGGATATTTCCGAGCGAAAAAAAGTGGACCGGATGAAGAACGAGTTCATTTCCACCGTCAGCCATGAACTGCGAACGCCGCTTACATCGATCACCGGGGGACTCGGCCTCATTGCCGGTGGCGCCTTTGGAAACCTGCCGGATAAAGTCGGCCAGATGGCGTCGATTGCCTACCGCAACGCCACTCATCTTAAGCACCTGGTAGACGACCTGTTGGATATGGAAAAACTGGTTTCAGGCAAGCTGGTGATGACTATCCAGCCAGAGCCGCCTCTGGCACTCATAGAGGAGTCGGTGGAAAAATTCAGCTACGCGAATGACCCGCAGATTTCAGTCAATATAAAAGACAGCGTCAAGGAAGCAAAAGTGAGGGCTGACCGGGTCCGGATAAATCAGGCTTTGACCAACTTACTGTCCAACGCCGTCAAGTTCTCGCCCAAAGGCGGCGTTGTTAAGGTGTCCGTTGAACCATGGGGGCAAAAGCTGCGCATTTCCGTCACTGACCAGGGGCCAGGTGTGCCTGAAGCCTTCAAACCACGGCTATTCGAGAAATTCGCGCAGGCCGACGGCTCGGCAACCCGCAGCAAGGGCGGGACTGGCCTGGGACTGGCCATTACCAGAGAAATCATGGCACAGATGGGCGGTGATGTCGGCTTCGAGTCAATTGAGGGCGCCGGTGCAACATTCTGGCTGGAGCTTCCCATCGAAAAAACCCGGTGAGCACGCCCACCGGGTTTCGGATGTGACGGCCAACATCAGGCCGACTTGAGCATCTCCCGCACCACATAGTGCAGAATGCCGCCGTGCTTGAAGTACACCGCCTCATTGGCGGTATCAATCCGTGATTTCAGATCACAGGTTTGGGTGGAGCCGTCCTTGTATTTCACGGTCATTTTCAGGGTCTGGCCGGTTTCGATTTCCCCGGACAGTCCTTCAATACTGATGGTTTCCTCACCGGTCAGCTTCAGGCTCTTGCGATCCGTTCCTTCGGGAAACTGCAGAGGCATTACGCCCATGCCAATCAGATTGGAGCGATGAATCCGCTCGTAGGATTCGGCCACCACAGCGCGTACACCCAGCAAGCGGGTGCCCTTTGCGGCCCAATCCCGACTTGAGCCGGTGCCGTATTCCTTGCCGGCAATAACCACCAGGGGCGTATTCTGCTCCTGGTACTTCATGGCTGCATCGTAGATCGGCATCTGTTCGCCAGTGGGCACGAATTTGGTGTAACCCCCTTCCACGCCGTCCAGCATTTCGTTCCTGATGCGCACGTTGGCAAAGGTGCCGCGCATCATCACTTCGTGGTTACCACGGCGGGAACCGTAGGAGTTGAAATCCTTGGGCTCGACACCGTTTTCCTGCAGGTACTTCCCTGCCGGAGAATCCGGCTTGAAGGAACCGGCCGGGGAGATATGGTCAGTGGTCACTGAATCCCCCAGCATCGCGAGAATATTCGCGTCCTTGATGTCCTCAATGGCGTCCGGCTCTTCCTTCAGGCCTTTGAAGAAAGGCGGATGCTGGATATACGTGGACTTGTCGGACCACTCGTACACCTTGCTTTCCGGCACCTTGATGGCCTGCCAGGTTTCATCGCCGTCGAACACCGCGGCGTATTCCTTGTGGAACATGTCGGTCTTGACCTTCTCGACCGCTTCGGCGATTTCCTGCTGGCTGGGCCAGAGGTCTTTCAGGTAGACCGGGTTGCCGTCTTTGTCCGTGCCCAGAGGATCCTTGGACAGGTCGATGCGGACGTTACCCGCCAGCGCAAAGGCCACCACCAGGGGCGGTGACGCCAGCCAGTTGGTTTTCACGTTGGGGTGCACCCGGCCCTCGAAGTTGCGGTTACCGGACAGCACCGAGGCGACCGTCAGGTTGCCATCGTTGATGGCTTTTTCCACCTCGTCCGGCAGGGGGCCGGAGTTACCGATGCAGGTGGTGCAGCCGTAGCCCACCAGGTTGAAGCCGAGCTTGTCCAGATCATCCTGGAAGCCGCCGACCCGCAAGTAATCCGTCACCACCTTGGAGCCGGGCGCCAGTGAGGTTTTGACCCAGGGTTTGGTGTTCAGACCCTTTGCCACCGCTTTCTGGGCAATCAGGCCGGCGGCCATCATCACGCTGGGATTGGAGGTGTTGGTGCAGGACGTAATCGCGGCGATCACCACTGCACCCGGGTCCAGCCGGGTTTTCTGGCCTTTCATTTCCAGCGGCTGGCTGGCGGCATGCTCGTAACTTTTTTCAATGCCGACCGCAGTCTGCCCGCCTTCTGATGACAGCTCGCCCTCTCTAGAGGTGGCCGGGCCTTCTGCGGTTTCCATCAACAGCTCGAATGAGGATTTCATATCCCGAAGTGCAACCCGGTCCTGAGGGCGCTTGGGCCCGGCAAGGCTGGCTTCCACATCATCCATATTCAGTTCCAGGGAATCGGTGTACACCGGTTCATGGCCGGGCTCGCGCCACAGGCCCTGGGCTTTGGCATAAGCCTCCACAAGCTCCAGCTGTTCTTCCTCACGGCCGGTCAGGCGCATGTAATCTATGGTCTGCTCGTCTACCGGGAAGAAGCCGCAAGTGGCGCCATACTCGGGCGCCATATTGGCCAGGGTCGCCCGATCAGCTACCGGCATTTCTTTCAGGCCGTCGCCGTAGAATTCAACAAACTTGCCCACCACGCCTTTCTTGCGCAGCATTTCGGTGACAGTGAGCACCAGATCGGTGGCGGTGATGCCTTCGCGCAGCTTGCCGGTCATCTTGAAGCCGACCACTTCGGGAATCAGCATTGAGACGGGCTGCCCCAACATGGCCGCTTCGGCCTCGATGCCGCCAACGCCCCAACCCAGAATGCCCAGGCCGTTGATCATGGTGGTGTGGGAGTCGGTGCCTACCAGGGTGTCCGGATAGGCGATGTTTTTGCCCTCGATTTCCTTCTGCCACACGGTTTTGCCCAGGTATTCCAGGTTCACCTGGTGACAGATGCCAGTACCTGGCGGCACCACGCGGAAGTTATCAAACGCCTGCTGGCCCCAGCGCAGGAACTCGTAGCGTTCCTCGTTGCGGTCCATCTCGATGTCGACGTTATCCCGGAACGAGCTGGGATCACCGTATTTGTCCACCATCACCGAGTGGTCAATCACCAGGTCCACCGGCGACAGCGGGTTGATCATGGCGGGGTCTTTGCCCGCTTCCTCCACCGCTGCGCGCATGGCGGCCAGATCAACCACGCCCGGCACACCAGTGAAATCCTGCATCAGTACCCGCGCCGGGCGGAACTGGATTTCGGTGTCCGAGCGCCGGTCTTTCATCCACTGCACCATGGCGTCGATGTGCTTGCGCTCGACGGTCGTGTCGTCTTCGTTGCGCAGCAGGTTTTCCATCAGAACTTTGAGTGAAAACGGCAGCCGGTTCAGATCACCCAGGGTTTCTGCAGCCTTTGGCAAGCTGTAGTAATGAAAAGTCTTACCACCAGCGTCGAGGCTGGACAAGGTACCGAGACTGTCTTTGCTGAGAGTGGGCTTCGACATGGGATGCCTCCTGTGATTTCTTCCGTTCCTACAACTATTGCACCGAATGATGAGAGTTCAACTACAGGCGGTGAATGTTCGTTATAGGTAGAATGAATGGCGGTCAGGCCTGGCGATCACCGTATAGCTGCGCATACAGACCCTGACGGGCAATGAGTTCGTCGTGATGCCCTTCTTCACTAATATACCCGTCTTCGAAAACATAGACACGGTCTGCCTGTTTTACCGCGCTCAGCCGGTGCGCAATAATCAGGGTTGTGCGCTGGCTCAGGAAGGCTTCCAGATCCTTGTGCAGCTGATATTCCGTTTCCGCGTCCAGGGCGGAAGTGGCTTCATCCAGAATCACCACCGACGGGTCCGACAGTACCATGCGCGCAATGGCCAGGCGCTGGCGCTGGCCGCCGGAGAGGCGCACGCCCTGTCGGCCGATCATGGTGTCCAGGCCATCCGGCATATCCGCGACGGTCTGGTCCAGTTGAGCAATCGCAAGAGCCTGCCAAAGGGCTTCGTCGCCCTTCTGACGGCCGAGCGTCAAATTCTGACGGACGGTGTCGTTGAACAGCGCGGGATGCTGAAGCACCGTGGCCACATGCTCCCGCAGGCAGGGCAAACCGATGCGCTGTACCGGCACGCCGCCGAGCAGTATCTCCCCCTGCTGGGGCGTGTAGAGCCCCAGAATCACCTGCACCAGCGTGGACTTGCCGCCGCCACTGGCGCCGACAACGGCAACTTTCTCGCCAGCCCTGACGTGCAGATCAATGCCGTTTAGCACCGATTCCTCGCCGTAGCTGAAATGGATATTCCGCAGTTCCAGATCCACCGTGTGCTTATCGCGAAACGGGTTTTCCAGGGCGGGATAGCGCGGTTCCTCTTTCAGGTCCAGCAGCCGGTTGATCCGGCCAAGCGCGGCGTTGGCGGCGAACCAGGCGTACTGCATATTCAGCATTTCCTGAACCGGCGTCAGCATGAACCAGAGATAGCCGAAAATGGCGAACATCATGCCGATGCTCAGATCACTGAGCAGCACCGTGACCATGGCCGCCGCCCGGAAGGTGTCTACCCCGAATTGAAACAGCGCAAAACTGGCCCGACTGGCCGCGTCGCTACGCCATTCGAACTGGACAGCATGATCACGCACTACCCGGGCCCGGGATACCAGGTGCTGGAGGTAATGGCCTTCCCGGTTGGCGGCGCGAAGCTGATGGATAGCATCGAGGGTTTCGGTCAGGTCGCCCTGGAAATCTTCATAGGCGCTGTTCTCCTGGCGTTTGAGCTCTTTTACCCGTTTGCTGATCAGCATGGTCAGGAAAATCACCAGTGGGTTGAACAGCAGTATCAGAAGCCCTAGTTGCCAGTGTACCCAGACCAGCACGCAGGCCGTGCCGGTGACGGTCAGGCTGGCGACAATGAAGCGGCTGATGGTGGTGCCCAGAAACTGGTCGATGGTGTCCAGATCGGTGATGAAGTGGCTGGTAATGCCACCGGAGCCCCGGGTTTCATATTCCGACATGGCAACCCGGCGAAGGCGCCCCAGTAGCCGGGATCGAATGCGGAACACCACGTCCTTGGAGATCTTTGAGAACTCCCGGGATTGCAGCACGTTGAAGCTGAGAGCCAGCAAACGCAGTAAAAACGCCGCAAGCACCATCAGGCTGATGTAGACAACAGGCGTGTGCCAGGCTTCGGGAAGAAACGCCTGCATGAAGGGCAGCACCGGGCCGGACTCATCCAGCAGCACTTCATCAACCAGTACCGGAAGCAACAGCGGAATCGGGACGCTGACAGCCGTCGCCAGGATCGCCAGCAGATTGGCCCTGACCAACCTTGGCTTGTGCTTAAGGGCCAGCGATAGAATACTTCGCCAGGTGTATGGCTGTTCTGTTTCGCCAGCAGCCTGGTCCCGGGGTCTGCTCTGTTCTGTTGCCTGTTCCAAACAGCCTCCTGTTCATAAAGTCAGGCGGAAAGATACGACGGCCATCCCGCAGCGGACCGCTGGTGGCTGGTGACCGGGCCTGCCATCTGCCATCATTGCAGTTCAGGACCCAAAGACCCATTCGAGCCGGACCCACTGTGAAACACGATTGCGATTACCACCCGGGCGACCCCGCAAAATGGCATTGCGGCGAGTGCCAGATCCACTTCTGTTCCCGCTGCATGCCCGATGCAGACCAGCGTAAACAGCACGCCCTGTGCCCGAAATGCAGTCGCGCCATGCGTTACCTTGGGGCGGCGACCGAAGCCGTACCTTTCTGGAACCGGATCGGCGCCTTTTTCCGATATCCGTTCCACACTGACCCGCTTCTGGTTATTGCCATCTGCACCCTGGTGCCACTACTGATCACCAACAGTATTGTAGGGCTGATTGTCTGGCTGGTGCTGGCCATTGCCCTGCTGAAATATACCTACGCGGTGATCAATCACACCGCTGAGGGGCATATGAAACCGCCCCCGGTGTCGGTTGCCTTCAGCGGCAGCGGCTTCGACATTGTCATTCTCCAGCTACTGGTCTTCATCCTGATGTTTGCGCTGGTCAGCGCCGCCATGATGGTCGGCGGGCCAGTGCTGATGCTGGTTGTTCTGGCGCTGGTGGTGCTCGCCCTGCCCGCGAGCGTCATGGTGCTGGCGATGGAGCATTCGGTGGCTGCCGCCGTCAACCCGATGAACCTTGCGGTGCTGATCTCCCGCATCGGCAGCCCTTATTTTCTGCTTTACGGCTATCTGATTCTGCTGTCCGTTGCTTCCGGCGCTGCCCAGGAATTTGCCTTCAACCACTTCGCACCGCAGATGGCCAACATCGTGGCAGGCTTCCTCAACAGTACCTTTACGCTGATGCTGTTTCACATGCTGGGCTATCTGTTATTCCAGTACCAGGAAGAGCTGGGCTTTGCCAGCGATCATCAGGATGAAGAAAGCGTGGCTGAGATGCAGGGACGGGACCGCACCCACCGGTTTGACGCTGATATCGACATGAACCTGAAAGACGGCAATTACGACCGGGTACAGTCGATGCTGAAGGAAAGCCTGAAACGTGACCCATCGAATGCTCACAGGCTGGAACAGCTTCACGCTCTGCTGAGCGCCCGCAACGACCAACAAGAGTTATACCGCTACCACCCGCGCCTGCTGACCATGCTGGCCGACCGGAACGATGGCGACACCATGGCCGGGCTGCTAACAACCCTTGAAAAAGTGGAGCCCGGTTTCCGGCTGGACGATCCCCAGCTTGCGGTACACTGCGCCCAAACACTCTACCATCGCGGCCAGTTCAAACCCGCGCTGAAACTGCTACAGGATTTCCACAAGCGCTTCCCGGAAAGCGAAAGCCTGCCACAGGCCTATCTGACTGCTGCCCAGGCCCTGGCCAATGGCCTTGGGCAATGGGAGAAGGCGACAGCGTTTCTGACCTTTGTCAAAAAACGATGCGGGAACCACCCGCTGCACGAACAGATTGATGTTTATCTTCAGCAGGCGCAGAACCGGGAGCCATTGAAAGGACCAAAAGCCTCGTTCAGCGTTGAATGATTCAACGTCAGACCCCGTTAGCCATCAACTGCCGGTAATGACGGGCTTTCGGGGTTACCTGGCGCTTCTCGAACTCCTCTGCCAGCAGTCGGCACGCTTCCCCCGCCAGGGCTTTGTCGCCAGCACTGCGAAGGCGCTCAAAAGCCCGTTCGGCAGATTTGAGGTCATCGTTCTTCAGGCAGGTAAACAGAACCCGGTTGTGGTCCTCAGGGTCCAGTGGGGCGTGGCTCTCACCTGCCTTCATGTATTCGGCCCACACTTCAATGGTGCGCTCCGGCTGGCGCCGGGTCAGTGATTCGTTCATCAGTTCCCGGGCGTAGTCGCGATAGGCCGGCAGGTCCGGGCGCAACCGGGACAGCTTGTAAAGGTGTTCCAGCAGTACCGTGCGGTCCGGGTAATGCGCCCGCAGCGCCTCGAACTGGCGCCGGGCCAGGTCAAATTCCATCCGGCCCAGGCTGGCCATGGCCTGGGCATAGCCGGTGGTGAAGCGTTCGTCCTGCTCGGTTTCCGCGGGTTCGTAAAATTCCTCTTTGACCTGCAGCCAGCTTCTGCCCAGTAGCCACACCAGCCCCGCGCCGGCCACCAGGCCACCGGCATGGGCCATATAGGCAATACCGGTAGCACCGGCAAACCAGTAGTCATAGATTTCCTTGCCCAGCCAGACCGGCAGCATGGCCAGCGCGGGGGCGCGGAAATAGTTGAAATACACCCCCACGAAGTAGAAAAACCGTATCTTCTGCAGACCGTAAATGGCGACATACATGCCCATCAGACCGGAGATCGAACCCGAAGCGCCTACCAGCGGCACCGCACTGCCCAGTGAGAAAGCGGTAAACACCAACCCGGAAACCGCACCGCAGAACAGGTAGGCCATCAGAAAACGGGCGCTGCCCAGCGCTTTTTCGACGGTAAAGCCCAGCAGGAACAGAAAAACCAGGTTACCGATCAGGTGCCCCCAGCCGCCATGCAGGAACTGGTAGGTGATCAGGGTGTACAGGGAGAGTTCAGCGGGAATCAGCCCCAACTGGTTGCTGCTCAACTGGTCAACGTACTGTTGCTGAATCTGGCTGCGCTGCTCGGTCCACGCCTGTCGCTGTGCTGGCGCCCAGATTACATCGCGGTTACTGAGAAGATACTGGTAAAACTCGGCATCAAAGAGCAGAGTGACCGCAATCCAGCCCTGTTCGTTCTGTTCCTGCAGGGCATTGAAGTCCTGCAATCTGGAAACCAGGTCGTCCTGGCCGTCCAGGCGGATCTTCCGTTGCAGGTAATCCTCGTAGGCCGGGGCTTCAAGGGACTGCAGATCGGCTTCAAGGTAAGCCTCGATTGCTTCGCCATACAGCCGCTCGTCGTCGCTCTGGTAAAACACGAACATCAGGAAGCAGGCAAGCATCAGCCCCAGGGTCATCCAGGGAGGGCGCTTCCAGTTAATGGCATTTTCAGCAGGGATCAGCAGCATGGGTTGTCACAATTCATCATTATTCGCCTCAGCAGAACAGCTTTTTACCACAGCATGGCCTGTTTTTCGCGGTGTAATAAATATGAAGCGAAAGCGTAAGAACATTGGGCGCTCCGACACACTAACCGGACAGACCCCATAATCTTTCGACCAATCGCTTATTGCGGTTGTCCCGGGCAGCACTAATGATGCCCGGGACAATAAGAAGAACAGCCTGAGTCTTAAAGGAATTTACCATGACTGTACTTGTACTTGATCACCCGGAACTGATGTCGCGAACCGGCTTTGCGGCGGGCATGGATATGCCAGCAAGCGAGTTACCTGATACCGGCACTGATAGCCTCCCGAAACGTCCGCATCGCCTGCGCTTTCATTACGGATTCAACCAGCACCGCCTGAACCCGGAAGATCAGGCTCTGCTCCGCCAGCATGCACTCTGGCTCAAGCACAACCCGGGGGCCTGTGTTCACATTCACGGCCACGCGGATGTGTTCGGTGTTGGGGAATACAACGAGTTTCTATCAAGACTCAGGGCCAGCAGCGCGGCCAAACTGATGTTGAACGAAGGCGCCAGGGAAAATCAGATTGTCATCAGCGGCTGGGGCAGCGAACGGCCACTGGCCAGGCCCGAAGACCACGCCGCCAACCGGCGCCTTGAACTGCAATACCTGAACATGGATATGGCACAGGCCCTGTAAAACGGGCCCGTACAGACTCTAGCCGTAAACCTGATAAACGTTCCAGATCAGTAAGACGGCCAGGACCACAATGGCGAGCCACGTCAGCAGAATGCCGACCATGCGCGCCATGTGGGGCCCGCCACGACCATTCACCATGCCGAATGCATGCAGCAGGCGCCCAACCACAAAGCCCAGACCCGTCCAATAGATCCAGGTGCCGGACACCCCATTCAATTCGGCTATTGCCAGCATGATCAGACCAGTGGGGGCGTATTCCACCAGATTGGCCTGGGCGCGGACCGCGGCCTGAAAATCAATATCCTCGCTCACCCCAAGCCCCTGTTTGAACTTCAGGCGGTAGCGGACAACAAGCAGGGAAAGAACCAGCAGCAACAGCCCGAGGGCCGCTGCAAATACAGCAGTAACAGGAACGATCATTATCAGGCCTTCTTGATAGCGCTCACCACAGCAAGCAGAAGTACCGCACCAACCGTCGCGGTTACCAACTCACCCACTGCGCCCTGCGCAGCCAGCCCGAGCAGGCGGAACACGAAACCGCCCAGAACAGAACCGACAATACCGATACCGATATTGGCCAGCACGCCAAAGCCCCGACCTTTCATGATCAGTCCCGCAAGCCAGCCTGCGACACCGCCAATAATCAGAAACAGAATCAGATTCATAGCCTTCCCCCTTGAGTGACCAGCAAAGACTGCCCGTTTTCAGACCCCGCATCAAGCTATTCAGCCCGCCCTTGCGTGTTATCGGGCGGCCGGAGAGATGGAGTCGATGGTTGCTGCCATGGCGTCATGGCATTCACGGATCAGCCGGGGAATGTCGTCGGCGGTGAGCCCGGCGGTCTCAACAGGCGGCAGCACGTGAATAGCAACGGGCTCCCGGCGACCGCTCCAGCCGATGGTTTTGTCCTGGTACTGGCTGACACACACCATGGTGATCGGAGCCCCGGCGGCTACCGCGGTATGAAAGGCGCCTTTTTTGAACGCCTGCAAACCGCGACCTCGGCTGCGGGTGCCTTCCGGAAAAACCCAGAGGCTCTTTCGTTCTTTACTGATGGCGTTAGCAGTCGCGCGCATAACAGCAACGGCCTTGTTGGAGCGGCTACGGTCAATAATGACATTACCACCAAGCCAGAAGACCTGGCCAAAAAAGGGCACCCAGATCAGCGCTTTCTTGCCAACCGTGACGGTACGTGGGGGCAACAGCCCTCCCAGCATGAACAGATCGTCATTGTGCTGATGGTTGGCAATGACCACGGTGGGCCTGTCCCGTGGAATATTCTCTCTGCCGGTGACCGTGCACTGCATCCCCAGCAGGGCACGGCCGACCCGGGATATGACCCACGCCAGATAACGATTGTTATCGGGGTTAAAGGGGCGCACAAGATAAAACAGGAGACCGAACAGGCAGATCACCAGAACGCTCAACCAGGCCAGAAATTTCCTCAGCAATCCCATTAGATTCTTTCCACCAGACTCTACCCTGCCGCAGTTTCAGGCGCACAAGTGTACGCAATTTTCAGCGTTCGACAACTGCCGCCACCAGCTCTTCAGGGACGGCCTTTGCCTCTACCACATAGCGTAGTGGGCCATTCGCCTCCAGGCCATTAAAGGGATAGCAGGTGACCAGAAGCAACGCATCCCTGGGCAGCGCACTGGTGTTGATCTGTTCAAAACGGCTGTCTACCACCCGGGTGTCGGTCACCCGGAAACGACGCCACTGCCCATCACGGCTCTGCAGTTCCAGTGAGCTGCCAGGGCCCAGATGTCTGAGATGGCTGAAATGCGTGTCCCGGTGACCGGCGATGACGGTTGGCCCGGCATTCATCTGGTCGCCAAACACCTGGCCAGGCCCGAAGGCCAGGCTTTCACCGTGGGCGCCGTCGAGCACGATCAGGGACTGCAGGCTATCGCTCTGGAAATTAAGCCGCGCTACAGGCCAGGTGTCCGCCCAGGGCCAGGGACGAACCTGCATCTGCCGCGCCTGGGTTTCGGCCCAGGCCAGTGCCAGCAGTTCCTGGGCGACCAGAGCCTTGAATGGAATCCACAGGCCAAACGCCAGAACGGTAAACGATAAAACGGTGACCAACAGACCAAGGTGTTTCATGGGCAAACCCTCCTCTTCAGCAGAGTGATGGCTGCGCCAAACACCAGCCCCAGAAGCCCCAGCGCCTGCAGGAGTGGCGCCACGGTGGCAGTTTGCGGGTAGCGCAGCATGCCCGCGTCGGAACCGGCAGGCAGCAAGGTGGGGACGTTGTCCGAGGCCAGCAACGAATCCACCGGCCTGGACGGCGTTTTATCCACCGCCAGAAAGCTGGTGTAGGGGGTTATTAACTGGTGCTGAATACCCAGGTCGGTCACCTTTTCTTTGGTCTGATCCTGGCCGTCTTCACTCTGATCCCTGCCCAGTGTGCGCGCATCCAGTAGGCCATCAATTTTCTGCCGGGCCCAAACCCGATGCAGCCCCTTGCCACTGGCCGCCTGTTCCAGATCGAGCGACTGCTGCCAGACACTGCCATTCGGCAGGCGCCCGGATACCCGCACTTCCCCCTGCGCGGCCTGGCCGCGAACCACCTGAATCATCGGCTCGCCGCGGAACAGATCGCCGATACGTTGAGGCTGTGCGCTCTGATTGGCGCCAGCGTCCGGCCAGTCCACCTGAATATCAGTGAGCACCGCCGACTGCATCTTGCCGAACAGCTCGTCCAGCGGCCGTTCGACGTCCGAGGTGCTGTTGATCGAGGTATAGGTGCCCCGGCCAAAACGGGCGGCTTCGCGCATGAAGTGCATATTGGGGGCAGACCCAATGCCCACGGTGAACAGCCGGGTGTCTCCCAGTTGCTGCTTGATGCGCTGGAACAGCGCTGACTCGTTACCAACCGATCCATCGGTGATGAACACCACCTGCCGCAGGCGCTGCACACCGTCGGCGGTTTCAGAACCGCGACGGTTCAGGGCGGCGTCCAGCGCTGGCGCCATTTCGGTGCCGCCATCCGCTGCCAGATTGCCCACATAGCGGCGGGCACGGGCCAGGTAGTTGCCGTCGGCAGGCACCGGGTCAATGAACAGGGAGGCGGTCTGGCTGTTGAACTGGATGACATTGAAGGTGTCGTCCGGACCCAGGGTTTCCAGCCCGCGTAGCAACGATTGGGTTGCCTGGCGTATGGATTCCCCCGCCATGGAGCCGGATGTGTCGATCACAAACACAAGCTCCCGAGCTACCTGCTGCTGGGTCTCCAGACCCGGAATCATCATCGCCATCAGATAGTTTTCCCCCTGCCACTGCTCCTGAAAGACTGCGGCAGAAGGGGCCATGCCCCGTGTCGGCGCCCAGCGCACGATCAGGTCACGGTCCATGCTGAAGTGCCCGTTTTCGGCTTTTACCTCCACGGTATTGCCATTCCAGGTGTTGGTCAGCCGATGACTGGGGCTGCTGACGCGGCTCACCGGCAGGCCGGCTCTGATACTCATGGACACGGTTGCCTGATGACTACCAGGCCCCAGATCCTGTGGCAATACCGTGTACGGACTGATTTGATCCGCGTCTGGTACGTCGGTGGTAGGCATTGCCCATCCGCTCTGCCAGCTTTTCGGGCCGTCGTGAACGATTTCACCCGGCATGTAACGTGGCGTGATGGTGGTGGGAATGCGCAGGTCGAATTCGCCGGACTGGTAGCGCACCGGTTGCTGATAGCTGAGCTCAATGGCTATGGATTCCCCCGGCGGAATGTTGGCGAGGTGGGTGGTAAACAGGTTGGGACGCTGCTGGTCCACCCGGGCCACTTTGCGGCCCTCACTCTTGGCCGTGTCATACTCTTTCTTGGCCACCGACTTTTCCCGGATTTCGCCGACAATGCGACGTTCACCGGAGGTCATAGTCATGCCGTAAACGCTGGCCTTTTCCGGCAGCGGGAAAACGTACACCGCTTCCCGCCATTGCTGGCTGGTGTTCTGGAAGGTCTGCTTCAGTTCTACATCCGCCACCAGGCCAGTCACTTTCACCTGATAGTCGGCATTCATCAGGGTCGCCGATTCCAGATGGCGACCCTGGTCGTCCACAAACCTCAGTTCGCCCGCGTTCTCACGACCAGACTCGGAAGCCTCCGCATAGAGTGGATGCACAAACAGCAACAGCAGCACCGCCAGCCAGAGCGAAATCCCCTCCATGATCCGGCGCGCATGCCTTGATGAAATCCCTGGTGCAGGTCTGGACCGTCCTGATAATGAGTATGTTGGCAACATGGATTCAGTTCCTTATTGAGCCAGAAAACGAATGCTCGGATGCAAGAGCGACTGTTTGCTATTTCAACGTCAGGAAAGGACCATCCGGTGCCAGAAACGGGCAGATTGCCCGATGAATAATGATGAATTGTGGCGAAGGGGCTGGTTGCCCTTGTTCTGGCACCGCACCGTGGTTAAATGGAGCCTGTCATCAAAAGAGGTCAGCCAGGGGTTATGAAACGTCATATCGTGCTAATCGAAGATGAACCGGCGATTCGGGAAAACTACCGGGATGCGTTCGAACGTCGGGGTTATCAGGTCTCCGCCTACGGCGACCGCAGCAGTGCCTACCAGGCCATGCGCACCCGGCTGCCGGATCTGGCCATTATCGATGTGGGCCTGGGCGACGAGCCGGAAGGTGGCTTTACCCTGTGTCAGGACCTGCGCCAGCTGTCCCCCACCCTGCCCATCATCTTCCTGACCGCCAGGGACAGCGACATCGATTCGGTACACGGGCTACGCCTGGGGGCTGACGATTACGTCACCAAGGACATGAGCCTGGACCACCTGTTGGCACGGGTGACCGCCCTGCTCCGGCGGGCCGACGCCTGGGCCGAGGCGCTGAAGCAGCCGGACGAAGTACTGAATCGTGGCCGCCTGACATTGAACGTGGACCGCATGACCGCCCACTGGGACAACCAGGCCATCGAACTGACCGTCACCGAATTCTGGATGCTGCATTCCCTGGTGCAGCACCCCGGCCATGTGCGCAGCCGTGACCAGCTGATGGACGCCGCCAGCACTGTGCTGGACGACAACACCGTGACTTCCCACATCAAGCGCATTCGCCGGAAATTCCAGGGCGTGGACAGTGATTTCGATGGCATTCACACCGCCTATGGCATGGGTTACCGCTGGAACGCCCATGAGGCCTGATTCGTGACCCTCAAGCGCCAGCTTTTTATCGCCAGCCTGCTGATGCTGATCATCCCCTGGGCAGGCCTGCAGTTTGTTCTGGAACTGGACACCGCCCTGCGCCAACAGGCAGCCACCGGGCTCGAGCAGCAGGCTGGCAAACTGGCCAACCTGATCGATAACCAGGCCAGCGTGCTGGACCGCCAACCGGCCCCCGGACCAGTGACCTATGCCCCGACCCTTAACCGCCCCCTGAATCTGGATGGCTTCGGTTATGACTGGCCCGACTATGACGAAGAGCATGACCACCAGCCCTGGCAGGGAACGGCAAGCCTACCCGGTGATGGCACCCTGAACTGGCGGGTGGCCGTGCAGGGTGGAAATCTTTACCTGCTGGTCCGCATTTACAACCGCAGACAGCATATTTACGACCCCTCACGGCCAGGCCGGCCTTTCGATGAGCTGCAGATTTTTCTGGAACAAGAGCAAGGCGTTATCGAACGGCGCCTGCCCAGCACCGGCCGGGGCAATGTAAACGCCCTTATTCCCGGCCTGGACGGCGAACGGGACTACCGTATCCGCGGAAAATGGGAATCTGCGAGCAACGATGGCCACCAGCTGGAACTGCTTCTGCCTCGCCCCGACCAGGGCGCTGTCTTTGGCTTTCGCCTGACCGGCCCAAAGAATATCGGGACCGACCAGGCAGGGGAGGCAAATCCGGTGTTGTATGAATACACTCATTCCCGGCTGATCAGCCGTATTGCCTCACTGGAACAGACACTTGAACAGTTGATTGCCCCCGGCCAGAACGCCTGGATTCTGGAACCGGAAGGCTGGGTAATCGCCCGGCAGACCCAGCCGCCCACCCGGGAGATTCCCGACTTTGACAGCCTGACACCAGTGCAGATTCTCGAGCGCATCAGCCTGAATGGCCTGCGGGCACTGGTCAGAGCCTACCAGCCTGACCCGGTTCTGATTCGCGACCAGGCGCGCCAGTTCGCGCCCGGTGACCTGCCCAGCCAGGGCCTGGTGCGACACGACAACGGCGACCTTTATCTGCTGGCGACCGAACGCCTGGCCAATGGCCGCACATTGGTGCTTGAAGAATCCCTGGACCAGATGCTGACGCTCTCCGGCAGCACCCTGGGCTCGGTGATCGCCCGCAGTTCGCTGCTGCTGGTAGGCCTGATGCTGGTGCTGCTTGGGTACGCCAGCTGGCTGTCCTGGCGCATTACCCGGCTGCAAAGAGCCGTCAGCGCCAGCATTGACGAAGACGGCCGCCTGCTGCGAACCCTGCCACCGGTCAAGGCCAAAGACGAGCTTGGCGACCTTTCACGCCAGTTCACCCACCTGACTGAACGGCTACATGGCTACACCCACTACCTGGAAAGCTTTTCCCAACGCCTGTCCCACGAACTTAAAACCCCAATCGCTGTGGTGCGCTCGTCCCTGGAAAACCTGAGCCAGAGCACCCGCGAGGAAGACCGGGACAACTACCTGGCCCGGGCAAAAGCCGCCACCGACCGCCTGAGCCAGATACTGCATGGCATGAGCGAGGCCGCTCGCCTGGAACAGAGCCTGGACCACGCGGAAAAAGAAGCCTTTGATCTGGCGGATGTGTGCGCCCAGACCACCCAGGCTTACCAGAGCCTGGCCCCGGATTTCCGGGTTTGTTACCAGGGCCCGCAGGAAGGCGTTCGCTACAATGGTTCACCGGAGCTGCTGGTGCAGTTGCTGGACAAGCTGGTGGATAACGCCCGGGACTTTACGCCGGAGAGCGGCCTGATCGAGGTCAGCCTGCGAAGGGATGGCAAATACCTTTTGCTGAGTGTGTTCAACGAAGGCTCGGCGCTGCCGGAAGAACTGGCCAAAGACATCTTCAGCCCATTCGTATCCGTTCGCTCCTCCAGCCACGAAGGCCATCTGGGCCAGGGACTGCTGATCGCCCGGCTGATTGCCGAGCATCACGGCGGCAGAATTCAGGCGGCGAATGAAAACGGCGGTGTGCGGTTCACGGTTGCCCTACCTGAGTCTTAAACCACAGGTCGTGTTTTCAGCAATGGCGTCAGCCGCTAAGGTTACCGTTACACGCTGCAAATCGCCCGCCGCGCCCCGAGGAAAGGACATTGAACCCGCCACCGCTCAAGCTCGATTTTCACCCGCTTAGGGAATCGCTGTATAACGAACTCCACGCCCGGCCTTTTCAGGTTCTGCCCTGCCCGTCACAGGTATCCCATCTTGCGGTGCTGACCACACCGGAGCAACGCAACGCGCAATTCCATCACTGGCAGGAACTGCACGCCCAGCTGGGCCAGCCCATTCCCCATCAGGATGACAGCTGCTTCGAGGCCACCTTCGGTGATCTGCGAATCCGCCGTGAACTGCACATGGAGTTTACCTCCTACACCTTCATCCATCTGGGTGCCTCACAAGGCCATCAGCCGTTCCAGCAGACCGGCCTGGCGGGCCTTCCGGAGGGCTGGCTTGAGCGGCTGACTGGCACCGTGGTGGCGGCCTTCCATCTGGACCTGCAACCGGTTAATGCCAGTCAGGAACCTGAGCCTGGCGCCATCCGCAGGCATTTTGACGGCGAGCGTCTGGTCGGCAGCCGGCCAGCAGAGGGCAAGGCCCAGGTCTGGAGCTCATTCAAGCTTCATGGGGACGGATTCGGGCGCTTCATGATCATCAACAGCGGCCTGTCTGACAGCCAGCTGGGGCGGCTGACCCAGCGTTTGATGGAACTGGAAACCTATCGCCTGATGTCACTGCTAGCCCTTCCGGAAGCCCGGGACATGACGCCGGACCTGAACGAGATGGACCACACCCTGGCAAGGATCACCGATTCACTGACGGACGACGCCACCGTGGACGAACAGAAAGTGCTTGCCCGTTTGACGGATATGGCTGCCCGCATCGAGGCTTTTCGAGCCCACTCCACCTTTCGTTTCTCCGCCACCCGGGCCTATCATCAACTGGTATTGGCGCGACTGGCCGTGCTGCGGGAAGACGAGCTGTCTGGCCATCTGACCATTCGGGAATTCATGAACCGCCGACTGACCCCCGCGGTGGAAACCTGCGAATCCGTCAGCGAGCGGCTGGACGACCTGTCCCGCCGGGTAGGTCGGGCATCCGACATGATGCGGGCCCGGGTGGAAGTGGCGATTCAGAGCCAGAACCAGCAGCTATTGGCGTCCATGAACCAGCGCTCGAAAGTGCAGTTGATGATGCAGCATACGGTGGAAAGTTTTTCAGTGGTGGTGATTTCCTACTATCTGATCGCCCTAATGCGCATGGCCATGGACGTGGCACAAGAGGCGGGCTTCGACTTCAACAAGCCCCTGCTGCTGGGGCTGGCAATTCCCACCACTCTGGGGCTGGTTTATCTAACGGTGCGATCCATCCGCCAGCGGTTTCTGAAACTTGCCGAACGGGACCAGGGGTGATCAGCTCCCGGTCACAAACCTAGCTGAAAGAACCCGCAAACTGACGATAGAACTGCTGGGCAGTACGCCCATTGCGAACCCCCTTGGCTGTGGCAAAGCGGACCGCCTCTTCATGTAGCTTGGCTCGATCACGGACATCGGGAAACAGGGAATCTACCGTCTGCAGATAGGTGTCCTGGGGAAAGGGATAGAACGACAGCTGCAACCCGAAACGGTCCGCCAGGGACACCTGCTCTTCAATGGCCTCGGCGGGATGCAGTTCGCCGTCCTTGACCTGGCTTTGCAGGTTATCGGACATGAATTCCGGCATCAGATGGCGGCGATTGGAGGTGGCATAGACCCGGACGTTCTCCGGCGGCAGTTCCAGCGAGCCTTCCAGAATACTTTTCAGCGCCTTGTAACCGGATTCACCCACATCAAAAGACAGGTCATCGCAGAAAATCACAAACCGAAACGGCAGGTCGCAGAGATCATCCACGATCTCCGGCAGCGTCACCAGGTCGTCCTTGTCCACCTCGATCATCCGCAGGCCCTGATCTTTATAGCGGTTCAGCAACGCCTTGATCAGCGACGATTTACCCGTGCCACGAGAGCCCCACAGCAGAGCATTATTGGAAGGCTGCCCGGCCAAGAAACGCTCGGTGTTTCGGGCCAGGGCATCCCGCTGGCGGTCAATGCCTTTCAGGCTGTCCCACTGCACCGGGTCAAGCCGGCGTATGGCCCGAAGGCCGAAACGATGACGACGCCAGACAGCTGCCGCAGTCGAGGCCCAGTTGATGGTTTCAGGTTCCGCCATGGCTTCAGCCCTCCGACTTCGTTGCCAGGAAAACCGTGTTGGTGGATTCCCTGTTCTGGAAAGGATTGTAGAAAGACACCACCCTGGCTTCCACATCCACGAACAGCTCCCGCAGGGTGTCCATAAAAGGCTCATCCGGCGGATCGTTGGACCACATGGCGAAGACCCCGCCGTCCTTAAGGAAACGGGCCATCCTGCCCAGGCTTTCGGTGGTATAAAAACTGGCGTTGGATTCGTTCAGCAGTGCACGGGGGGAGTGATCAATATCGAGAAGAATGGCGTCGAACAGGCGGCCCGGCGATTGCGTATCAAACCCGCCGCGTGACACCGCCAGATCAAAAAAACTGCCCAGCACATAGCGGCAGCGCGGGTCTGCGTTCAACACCTGGCCCAGGGGCACTTTTTCCTGCTCATGCCATTGAATCACCGCATCCAGAGCATCCACCACCAGCAGTTCATTCACCCGGTCATGGCGCAGCGCGGCGTCGGCGGTATAACCCAGGCCAAGGCCGCCCACCACCACATCCAGTGACTCGCCGGCAGCCCGCTCAATACCCAGGTCCGCCAGGGCGACTTCCGCATCCACGAACATACTGGACATCAGGAACTCATCGCCCAGCTTTACCTCGAAAATATCCCGGTCACCCAGGGCCGGAATACGACGGCGCCGGAGGGTAATTTCCCCCAGCGCCGACGGCTGGCTGTCAATCTGCTCGAACATCAGTCCCATGGGGTTTCTCCGAATTTGCGTTCGGGGAGTTTAGCATGGGACCCGCTGATCAGAACTGGAAGCGCACGCCTACGCGCCCGGTGTCGAAATCCGGGCCGTCATTGGAGATCTGGCCGTTGAAATCGTCCTCATCGATATCGACGTTGTAGCGGTTATATTCCGCGAAGGCCGTGAGCTGATGAGTTACCCGGAAATCAACGCCGGCACCGACGAAGGGATTAACCTCGTCATAAGTCTCGCTTTCGTTGAACGCATCCACATCGAACGATGAGGCAAAGGCGCCGGCTTTGGCATAAATGCCAAAGGTGTCCGTCAACGGAAGGCGTGCGCGCAGGCCAAGGGAGGTGCCTTTCAGCTTGCCATCGACATCGTCGTCACCGAAGTTGCCGAAATCGATGTACTCCGCTTCCAGGGCAAAGAACTCGTTGAACTGATAACCCAGGCCAAGGCCGTACAGGTCGTTGTCGTCATCGAATTCGCCGCCGTGGGATTTATAGCCACCGTAACTACCGCTGATATAGACGCCGGAGCTATCCCGGGACGTATTGTCCTGCGCCCAGACTACAGGGGCCGCAAACATGGCTGAAGCCAGAACCGAAGCACAGGCGATACCAGATTTGTAAGTCATAACATTCATCCTTGTAGGGTCGATCTACGGATCAACCGGCAAAGCTTTATGCCGATTACCTGTTATCAGGCTAACGGCATACAGGGATAATGTTCATTAAATGAGCAATACCATCTGGTCATGTGTTTTTCATGCCACTGTGATTCATTCACCAATACAAGAGTAACTTCTGGTTCAATCCGCTGTTCCAGCGCGTTTTTCTGATCCTCACGATGGCGTATAATTTCTTTCGGGCGAAACCATCGGAACCCCTGATCGCGACTACATCACCTAAGGACGGGTAATCACAATGGCAGTAGTAGGCATTGACCTTGGCACCACCAACAGTCTGGTGAGTGTCTGGCAGGACGGCGCAAGCCGTGTCATTCCAAATTCCCTCGGCGAGCTGCTGACCCCATCAGTAGTCAGCGTTGATGACCGCGACATGGTTCTGGTCGGCCGCGCGGCCAAGGATCGGCTGGTATCCCACCCGCAACTGACGGCCTCCCAGTTCAAACGACTGATGGGCACCCAGGAGAAAGTTACCCTGGGGCGCCGCACATTTTCGCCAGAAGAACTTTCCGCGCTGGTTCTCAAACAGCTAGTGGCCGACGCCGAAAATCACCTTGGAGAGACAGTCGACGAAGCCATCATCAGTGTGCCCGCCTATTTCAACAACAACCAGCGGACAGCCACCCTGCACGCTGCCCAGCTGGCGGGTCTGCATGTGGAGCGACTGATCAACGAACCCACCGCGGCCGCACTGGCCTACGGCATTCAGGAGGCCGAGGACGAACGCAACTTCATTGTAGTGGACCTGGGTGGCGGTACCCTGGATGTCTCCATTCTCGAAAAATTTGATGATCTGCTGGAAGTACATGCCACCAGCGGTGACAGCTTCCTGGGGGGCGAAGATTTCACTTTCGCAATGGTCGGCGCGGTTTGCGAAAAACTTTCCATGGATATGCAGGCACTGCCCCCCGAGGAGCGGGCCCACCTGTATCGCCTATGCGACCAGGCCAAAAAAGCGCTGGGGGACCAGCCAGCAGTGGAAATTGCGGCCAAGCTGGGAGGCGCAGAACACCGGGTCCATTTCAGCCGGGAAGATTTCAGCCAATGCTCCGCAGAACTTCTGGAGCGCATCCGGGCTCCGCTGGAACGCGCGGTAAAGGACTCTGGCATGAACCGGAGTGAATTCCACGACGTGATCCTGGTAGGCGGCGCATCACGGATGCCACTGGTAAAAAACTTCGTTGTTCGGCTATTCGGGCGAATACCTTCCGCTACCATCGACCCAGACCTGGTCGTGGCCATGGGCGCGGCGGTACAAGCCGCCCTGAAAGAACGCAACCAGGCCCTGAAGGACACCGTACTGACCGATGTCTGCCCTTTTTCCCTGGGCATCGAAACGGCCCAGAAGTCAGAACAGGGACATAGGGGAGGCTTCTTTGCCGTGCTTATTCCCCGTAACACGGTGGTTCCCGCCAGTCGTGTCGACACTTTCTGTACCACTGGTGATTACCAGACCTCTCTGAAAATCATGGTTTATCAAGGCGAACATCGACTGGTAAAGAACAACGTTCACATCGGCGAACTCAGTGTCCGGGTACCCCGGGCGCCGGCCGGAAAGGAAGCCGCGGATGTCCGGTTTACCTATAACATCAACGGTCTGCTTGAGGTGCAGGTCGACGTGGTAAGCACCGGGGTAAGGGAAACTCTCGTCATCCAGAATACCAGTAATAACCTGGGCGATGCCGAATTGACGCAGTTGCTCGAGAACATGCAAGCGCTCAAGTTCCACCCGCGGGAGGACAGTGCCAACATCGCCGTAATGAACGAAGCGGAGCGCATGTGGTCCGAGGCCCTTGGCGACGAGCGGGACTACATCGAGCAAATCGTTCGCTATCTGGAAAATGCCCTGGACTCCCAGGACCCTCAGCGCGCAGCGGAAGCCCGAAGCCTGGTCGCCGAAAAGCTGAACGAACTCAAGGCCCAGAAAGGACGATGGTAAATCCCTGGCAGCTACTGGGCGTCGAGCCCGGCAGTGATCGCAAAACCATCAAGCGGGCCTATACCCGACTGATCAAGGATGTTCATCCGGAGGAGCGTCCGGATGATTTCATGCAACTGCGTGAAGCCTATGAATGGGCGCTGAAAACACTGGAATCGCCGTCTACGCCAATGGTGTTTTCACCTGAGGATAAAACCGCCAGAACTGAGCCGCTGGATTTTTCCGGCTGGGGCAATGCATTCGATCATGAAACTGCGGATAACCGCGAAGCCTCTACTACCATCAGAGACTCCCGCCCGGAAAATGACCCCGGACCCGCTCCAAAAGCTGAGACCATTAACGATGACTTGGCTACCGAGGGTGACACGCGAAGTGCCTGGGACCAGCCACCGCCAATCCAGGTAGCGGATGACTTCGAGGATCGACAGCAGCAACTGAACCAGTTGATTCTCGCTATCTCACACCTGCTGGAGAACCTGGATCTGCGCAACAACCTGGCTCACTGGGAACCTTTGCTTACCGGGCCGGAGCTGGACGATTTCCAGTTAGCCTCGGCGGTCAGTCACTGGTTGCTCGCAGAAGTGGTTCGCATCCTGCAGTCCGGAAGTGACCAGTGCCCTCTGGAACCCGCACTGATCGCCCGACTCAACCACCGCTTTCACTGGCTTACCGATCACAGGAATATACCGATCTCTGATGACAAGGCATTCCGGCTGAGCCTGTTAATAGAAGCGGCCGATCAGCAGCTTGCGGGCACCCGCGCCCGGTTCGGGTGGCGCTGGCTAGCCCATACGCTGCTTTCACTTTCGGGGCGAATTTCGCGGATCGAATGCCTGCTTGGACTGGCAACCCTCCTGGGTGCCGTACTGATGACCGCAGCATTGAGCGGCGGCATGCCAGGCTCGGACGGAAACATAGTGACTCTGATGACGACAGCACTACTGATGCTCTACTGCCTCATCTGTCTGATGATCAAACGCACCAGGGATGTCGGCATCAACCCGGCGTTGGCCATCACGGTGGGTATAATCTTCCCGGCCGTCTGGATCTTCTACCTTCTGGGCGCCCCGAAGCACAACGAAAAAGTGAAAGACCCCCGCCTGAAATTCTCACCAGCCTACGAACGCGCCTATCGCGAGTACTTTGCGGCCCATCGAAAACGAGAACTGGTGGCAAGCCTGACCGAACGCTTTTCCCGCATACATTCAGGTGTTTACCTGACCATCGCCGTGCTTTGGATCGGCGGGTTCCTGTTACTAAAGGCCTGATCCCTCGCTGTTACCAGGTGCCGGTATTTTCCATGCTCGCCCAGGGTTCCAGTGGCGGCAACGACTCGCCTTTCTGCAGCAGTTCGATGGAAATGCCGTCCGGTGACCGGATAAAGGCCATATGCCCATCCCGGGGCGGGCGATTGATGGTGACGCCATTATCCCGCAAGTGCTGGCAAAGCCCATAAATGTCATCCACACGGTAGGCCAGATGTCCGAAATTGCGGCCGCCGGTATATTCTTCCGGATCCCAGTTGTGAGTCAGCTCGATCATCGGCGCCCTATCTTCTCTTGCACGCGCTTCGTCTTCCGCTGCAGCGAGAAAAACCAGGGTGAAACGACCCTTTTCGCTGTCTTTACGGCTGATTTCGACCATGCCCAGCAGGTCGCAGAAGAAGTGCAGGGTGTCGTCAAGGTTGCTGACGCGGATCATGGTGTGGAGGTATTGCATGGTGGTGCTCCTGTTGGTTGTCCCCCGCATGATACCAGCACCGACGCGGTTCTAGCCCCGAGCCAGCGTATGCTTTCAAATTCGAGGCATAGTGGCCTACAAAGCCTTTCCAGACTGATCTATGGCCGGTGAGACTGAACCTCGCCGAGTTACTGACAGACCAATCACCTTTTCCGGTACTTCCTCAAAATAAAGCTTGGCTGAAAAGCCCGCTCCTTTGAAACCGATAAACTGAATGTTTTCTCTTTCGGAAGCACCAAGTTTCTTAAGCGTTGATTCGAAGCCACAGTTTTCAAATCCGGCCCTCAGAACCGAATCGTAGTGAATTTTCACCTGCTCTGCTTCCTTCCTCGGCTCGGCACTGACAGGGGCGGTATTCACGAATCTAAAATCAGGTGACAAGACTATTTCGCGCAACAATGCGGCATCTGTGCTGTTCACTGTTGTATCTATCATATTCTCTAGATCTTTTTTGATCATGGTCTGAATACCTCAATACCTTCTCTAGGTCCGCGCAGAAGAATTTCCTGTTCGCCCCATTCATCTGGAGACCAATCCCAAGCCCACCTATCACTTTCACTGCGAGCAGGGGAAGGTATATCCGACGTGACTCTGTGTAGTTGATTTAGACCTGACTCCATCATTTGACTCACACCACAGTGAGCCTACCTTCGGAAGATGACCTTGCTGCCAGCATCTAATGTGCTGGACAGTGCCTAAAGAGAGACGCATTGGAGAAATCAATACCGAAAAACCAGTCGTTCCAACCATCAATCGATTCATCTGTCACACACACTACTGCTCCGCCAATTTCAGGGTGATTAGACAAATAGTAGAACTGGAAGCCTTCAGGAGGTGATAGCTCACATGATATTCTGCCTTCACCATCTAGAATCACCAGCTTGTTTGGAGACCCGTTAGCACCTGCAAGAACAAGTATGTTCCCGTTTTTAGACTCAACAATGGCTTGGTCTAGTCCGGGTATAGTCTTATTCCTAGTTTGGCCAAAACAGGACCAACTAATAGATTCTTTCTTCTTATCTACTACGAACTTTTCAATGGCTGGCATACAAATTTTCCAAGCTATTCAATCGTGTATGGAGGGTCAGGTCTTGCTTTTGTACTCTTTTGCAATCCGACTGACGCGTGAATAACTCAGCCCCAGATAGTCTCCAATTTCCTTTAGCGTATACCCGCCGCTGGCATAGGCTTCCGCGATCACGGCATTCCGGTTGTCGGTTTTGCCAAAATATGTTTTCAGAGGCAACGCCTCCGCGCGGCGTTGAGCCGCCGGGACTTCACTCAAGCGGTCCGGCTCGCCCAGATGTTCCAGCATGCGCTCGAAAAACTGATCACTCCCTAGATAGATCTGCCCCTTGAGGTCTTCCCAGGGTGAACTTTGGGAGCGGGCATTACTGACGAAGTCGACATAAGCTATCTGTGCCTGGCTTTTGATCACTCCGAATACCGAAAGCAGCCAGTCTGTGGACAGATAATCCAACGGAGGAATCTCGCCAGCTGTGGCCCGGTAACTACTCCACGGCCATTCAGATGGGGACGAAACCATGCCGGCCCTGACGGGGTTCAGAACAATGTAACGGGCGAGTTCCAGCAGATAAGTTTCCTTCTCAACCAAAATGGCCTTGTATCGCCCCTGAAAAACATGGCCCACCCGGGCATGGGCCTTGTTGAAACACTGAGTGTATACGCCGTTCAGTTGGCGCATGCCTTTAGAAAGATTGGCTTCGGGGGTTTCGATCAGCAGGTGGTAGTGGTTCCCCATCAGGCAATAGGCGTGACAGAGCCAGTTATATTTCTCACGGACGCCCCCCAGAATTTCAAGGAAGCGTTCACGGTCATCGGGTGTCTCGTAGATAGTTTCCCGGCGGTTACCTCGGGAGGTGATGTGGTAGAGTGCGCCTTCAAATTCGAGACGTAAGGTTCTGGCCATTCGTTGGCTCCTTGTCGGTTACGGGTTGAGAAAGCTCCTTTCTCTCAAGGTCAAAGGGCAAGACCTGACCCTGTTACTCACCGATCACCTTTTCCGGTATTTCCTCGAAATAGAACTTGGCTGAATAGCCAGCTCCTTTGAGACCGATAAACTGAATGGTTTCTCTGTCGGAAACACTAAGTTGCTCAAGCGTCGATTCGAAGCCCCAATTCTCAAATCCAGCATTCAGAACTGAGTCGTAGTGTATTCTCATCTGCTCAGCCTCCTGCTTCGGCTCGACACTGACAGGAGCTGCATTTACAAATCTAAAATCAGATGAAGACGTTATCTTATACAATAGCGCGCTATCTATTCTGATTTTACTAAAAAAATAAACACTCTCTAACTCTATCGACATAATATCCGGAAACCCTTATTGCCATTGGTCAAATTTAGCCATGCAATAACTTCGGAAAAGATTGCCGAGACAGAATCGAACTGAACACGGAGAGAAGCTTTAAATTTTCAAAAATACCCACCCATCGAGACTCCATTTCAGGCAAATACCATTACTATGCTCACCGTTCAGTTAACGTATTAAATATCAAACGAATCTCGCAAATATTTTAACCATTGCTTACTAGTATAGCCATCGACCTCATATTCATATTCACTTCCCATTGAAAAAATTTTTTCTTTATACTCGCTTTCAGACATATCAATATTTAGCAACTCGTCAATAGCCTCTTTAGCAGAAATAATTTTTTGGGGCGGCTCATTTTCCAGAATATATTCTATGACGCTTTTCTCTGACGAAAACTCCTCCTCCCAATCTTGATGAAAGTAGGCGCCTAATATTTGCTCAAGGTTATTAAAAAGATCTTTATTCATAATGTGGGAAACCCCGTAACGATTCGGTAACCTATGGACATCTTCGGATCACGTTCCAATACAACTCTTACGTTACTTGCAGTATCTGCAGCTGTGCTGCCTCTTTTCATAGAAATACCGACGGAATCCTCCAACGAATGATTTATAACAAGCCGGCGCTCATCCCCGTTAAGGAACCTTTCGACGCCCCTGTTATTTGCCTCTAGCGTCTGACCAACAGCTCTTTCCGCGGTAGTGCGATCCAAGAACGACGAGGCTCCGCTAATTCGTCTGTTCTGCTCAATTCTCGATAAAAGCTGCTGCTCTGAATGTCCGACATGTCGTTCCAGGAGATGACCTCCAGCCCTTTCATGACTCATGAGCCCTCCGCCCGGTACAATCGAACTATAATTCCCACCCGCTCCAGGGCAATCCCCTTTTACCGAAGACAACCCCAACGGATCCACCCACCCCGTCGGATTCGGAACATACTGGTAGTTATTCAACCCACCCGCAAGCCCAATCGGGTCCGGAGTCAGGAAGCGCCCTGTGTTGGGATTGTAGTACCGGTGGCGGTTGTAATGCAGGCCGGTTTCCGGGTCGTGGTATTGGCCCTGGAAGCGGATCGGGTTGTCGATCTCGTTGACCAGGGCGCGGACGACGTTGCCGTAGGCGCGGTAGGTCACCGACCAGACCAGGTCTCCCTTTTCATTGGTGAGTTCCTGGGGGGTGCCCAGATGATCCAGGTGGTAGTAGTAGATGCTGGCGTGTTCGGGGCCGTGGTCGTCTACCAGCGCCAGGGGCTTGAAGGTGTCGGGCTCGTAAATATAGGTGCGGTACTGATCGCCGGTTTCCTCGGCGATCAGGCGGTCGCCCTGCCAGAGGAATTCGGTTCGTGTCAGGCCGTTGGTTTTGGCAATGCGGCGGCCGAAAGCGTCGTATTCGTAGTGCCAGGTGCTGCCGTCCGGTTTGGTGACGCTGGCCAGTCTGTGTTCGCAGTTGTAGCTGTAGCGGGTGATCAGCTTCTGGTCCTTGCCCCGTCGTTCTTCGGTCAGGTTGCCGAATTCGTCGTATTCGTAGTGGCAGTCGCCGTGCATGCTGAGGCGGTTGCCTCGCACATTGGCGTTTTTGCCACTGGCCGGGCTCTGGCTTTGTTCCAGCAGGTTGCCGGCCGGGTCGTGGATCAGTTGTTCGTACAGGTCGCCACGCACGCCAACCAGCCGGTCCATGGGGTCGTAAACGTATTCCCGCAGGCCTTTGCGGCTATCCTGGATAGCTTTGAGGTTGCCGTTGGGATCGTACTGGTAATCCCGCTGGGCCGCGATGTCCTTGATGCGGCCCTGGTGCACCCGGTGCTGGGTCAGGCGGCCTTCGTCGTCGTAGACGTAGGCGCTCAGCAGGTCGCCCTGTTGCCGTTCCATTTCCTCGCCGGTGGCTGCCATTCGATGGCGGGTCAACGGCTGACCGTTCAGGTCGATGCCGGACAGCAGGCCGGCTTTGTCGTGCTGGTAGGCCAGCGCCTGGCCATCTGGCAGGACCATACCTCTCAGACGGTCCATGTCATCGTAACGATATTGCAGGGTTGCCCAACCCTGATGTTCGGTTTTCAACAATCCGAATTCGTCGTACTCGAACGCCAGTGGCCAGTGCCCGTCATCCACGGCGGTAAGCTTGCCGTCGGCGTTGTATCCGTACTGGATTTCGCGGCCGTCTGGGAGCACTTTTTTCAGTAACTGCCCGAGTTCGTCGCGCTCATAGGCCGTGGTTTGCAGGACATCGCTGGCAGTTCCGTACTCGGCCTTCTCGATCAGATGGCCGTTCAGGTCGTACTGGTAGGCGGTGCGATGGCCGTCAAAGGCAGTTTCCTGTTTGACCAGACCGTTCGGGTAATAATCAATGCGATACTCTTCACCCCGTTCATTCTCGATTTGGGTGAGCAGAAAGCGATGGTGATCATAACGGTAGCGCAGCTCGCTGCCGTCCGGATTGATGCGTCGGGTCAGCAGGTGCAGGTTGTTGCCGTATTCGTAGCGGGTTTCCCGACCCTTCTCGTCGACAAACCGCGTCACCTTGTTGTAGTGATTGTAGTGGTACTGCCGGCGCCGGTTACCGGAGAGAATTTCGTCGGTTACCCGCCCCAGGCCGTCGTACTGGTACCGGGTAATGGCACCACGGGCATCTTTCCTGGCCAATAGCTGGCCGAATTCGTCGTACCTGTATTGGTAGAAAGCGCCGGTGGGCGTGGTTTCCTCAATCAACTGGCCGCGGCTGTTCCAGCCCCATTTGTGGGTTCGTCCGTCTGGCAGGTGGACCTGGGTGAGCTGGCCCTGGGGGTTGTAGCTGTAAAGGGTTGCGCGCCCCTTTGGATCGGTCTCGCGGGAAAGGTCGCCGTGGCGGGTGTAATCAAATGCCCAGGTCTGACCATTGCGGTGGATTTCCGCGATGCGCCCTTTGCGATAGGTAAACAGGATGGGCTGTCCGTCCGGGCCAGTTTTACCCTGGAGGCGACCGTTCCTGTCGTACTGATATTCCGTGCGCGCACCCATGGGGTCTACGGTGGCTTGCAGGCGGCCTTTATCATCGTATTCGTTGATGTGTTTGGCGCCGTCCGGATCGATCTTTTCCTGCAGTTGGGCGCCGCCATCGTAATGCCAGATTTCCTTGCTGCCGTCGACGTAGCTGACGGTGCAGGTGTGATTCTCGTCATCCCATTCAAACCGGGTATCCACCTGGGCACTATCGCCCCATTGATGCACGCAACGCCCGCTTGGTGAGGCTTCGTCCCATTCAAGATAAAAGCTGTATCCACCGGCAAGCTGTCGGCTGGTCAGCATATGGTTGTCGTAGCCGTAGCGTTCGATGCCACCAACCGCATCTTCAGCGGCGATCAGGTCGTTGTGGCTGTCGTATTCAAAGCGGCGTTCGGTTCGCAGGGGCTGCCACTGGTAGCCGGTGTCTGTAAGCTCACGACGTAACAAGCTGACCGCCTTGAGACAGACGCCTTCAAAGTCAAACTTCAGGGCATTACCCGCATCGCTGACCAGCCGTTCAAGCTGGCCATGGAGATCGTAGCCGACCTGCAGCTGATTGCCGTAACGATCTGATATCTGCACCAGCAGGCCGCGATCACCCTCGCGACTGAAGTGGTAGCGGGGTGCTTTCTCGCCGGCGCACACCACAATCTGTTCGCCCTCTTTCCAGGCCGCTGTGCCAGCCTGGGAGTTGGTGCCGAAGGGAGCACTGTCGAGCTCCGGCAGACGGGTATTCTTGCCCTCGTGGTCGTGCCAGGTAATGCCGTCGCCATCAAAGCTCAGGCTGTGGTTCAGGCTGTGACGCCAGCCGTAACCCATGTCCAGACGCCTGTCACTGCTACCAGAGCGATACACCCGCTTGAATTCAAAGGGCAAGGGGCCGGCAAGGCGTGCGTCTACCAGCTCCAGTACCTCTTCACCCGTCACGGTGCTGATGGGGTCAGCGACGTTTTCCGTTGATTCGTTGTCCCGGGTAGCCCTGCCCTGGTCGGTGGTTGAAGGCGATGGCTCGTCACGAACGGGCGCGTTGCTGGTTTCACTGGTTGCAGCATGGTCACGGCCAGCAGATTGCAGGTTCACAACCTGATCGTCGTCGGCCATTTCACTGTAAACTGCATTGCGGCCCCGGACATCGGGCCCGGGCTGGGTGCTTGAGGCGTCCAGGGGACCAACCCCCGACATTTGCAGGGCCCGGTGGTTGGTGCCAATTTCTTTCATATACCGCTGGAATTCCCGGGCGAACTGGCCAAGGAACTCGCCGAGTATGTTCATGTTGGCACGGGCGTCGTCGGCAGTGTTCATGGCACCGGCGACGGCTTTACTGCCAATCCGGGCGCCATATTTGGCGGCCAGGCCGGCACCACCGGTAATGATCAGCCCCACAACCACATCAAACAGTATCTGCCCCACCAGGCCACCGGAGATCTCGGCAACCTGTGTCGGTGATAGCAACCGGAAGTACTGGCGAACGGTATACATCACCAGGAACAGGAAAACCTCGTCGTTCGCAACCAAACATGCTTTAAGGTAGGCGTCGTCGGCTTTTTTCAGGGTTTCCATCTGTTCCTGAAGGTCTTCGGGAAGGTTGCTGAAGTCGTAATCCTGAAGGCCACAGATCACATCGTAGATTCGGCGGATGTCGTCCAAAATGGATGTGAAGCCATCGGCAATGCCTTCCTGCAGTCGAGCGTAGACGGCAAGAGACTGCGCAGCGGAGTTCATGGACAGATAGCTGTCCCACTCCTGGCGAGCTCCGTTATTCCAGGTGTTCTCCAACAGTGAACAGCACTGGTCGATAAAGCCCTCGTAGGTGTTATAGAGAGCCTCCATTTCCGCTTGTGAGATATCGGGCGACATCAGCACCCTGTATTCCTTTCCAGGGGTAACCGGTACTTCCGCCAGGCCATTCTCATCCGTAGTGCCGCTGTGGATGGTGTCCCAACTATCGAATATCCAACCGGTATTTTCCTGGACCTGAAAACGCGTGGAAGGGATGGGAGTCTTGCTTACGTTCTCGTGGAAATGGGCAATCTTGATCTTGCGGGTTTCCTCACAGGGCGCAACGGTGGACGAGACAATCTCATCTTCGCTGGCACCCTCACGGTTGTTCTCGCCATTGACCTCAAGAACCTGTTCATGGCCCATGAAAATGGAAGAAAACCAGCCATCGCGCCACTCGTCATACGTTGCCGTGAGGGATTCCCGGAGTTCACGGGTGATGGCATTGATATCCGGAAGCGCGTCGGATGTCTGTTCCGAAGCCTGAAGAGCCGTCCGTGACTCGATCATTGATTCATCCTCAATCAGTATGTGCCCCGGGATGCCTCGTGCAGCAGGGCATGGTGTATGGTTTGTACGTGTTCAGGAGAGAGTTCGGTAACGGCCTCACCACTGGTCAGCCGCCGCAATTGACGCTCGACTTTCTGACGGGCAACAGGCCCCGGATATTGGATCAGGGGCGAGTGTTTTTTCTTGCCAAGGGCAGAAATGGTGTTGTCCACCAACCGGCTCCAGCAAAGAACAGCAATCTTTTTAAGGGTTTCAGCCGACAGGGAGAACCAGGGAAATTCCGGGGCTGGCGTTGCATTACCCGGCGTGCCTGGATGATTTATCACCTCGCCGTCCGGCAGAACGATGGATTGAGCAGGCCCCATCAGATTGGCGCGACAGGTATCTTCAACACCCGAGAGAAGGGCGCCAAGGTAGCGTGGGTCCCAGTAGCGGAAGAACACCTCCTTCCCATCCGGCAGCAGGATTTTCGTGAGGCTTCGAACATGCCCGAACACTTCGCCCAGTGTGGCATCACTGATAAGCCCCCACCCCCAATCGGCTGCATCGGTATCATCTACCCAATCCAGAAACCCACTTGTGTCAGTCACCTGGACGAGGAAGGGCATCACTTCGTGCCAACCCGCATATGGCGTACCCTGGAATAGAGGGACGGCCGTCAGGCCATCAGTCCCGTAGAAATGTCGTACCGGTTTTGCTTCACTGGTGCCACTGAGGACCAGGTACAGGGCACCCCGGTTGTCGAGTGCCTGGCTGGCGGCCTGCAACTGTTCCCGGAAACCAGACGGATCAGACATCACAGACCCCGTCCTGGCATTTCACACATTCCTCACAGAAAGGTGCATCCGACATGAGATTATTGAGTTGTGGCGTAGTGAGAGGCACTTCTGCGAGTCTTGCAGGTTCAACAGCTTCGTGCACCAACCCTTCCAGGTCCTGAGGCATACCCGGCATCATCACACCCTGCCCCGAACCACTACCCGGCGCTCCACCAGAGTTGATCTTTATGCCGGGCCCAGACAGCGTCACCCCACTCGGATCCAATTTCAACAAACTACCACCCGCAGAAATAGTCAGCTCAGCACCCGCATCCAGAACCACCTTATTACCTGCTTTGTGGTGGACTTCCGTACCGGCCTCGCTTAGCGTGCCGCTGCCGGATTTTTGGTGGAAAGTTCCGCCTATGTTCAGACTACAATCACCGCCGATAGACTCCCGCTTTTCACCACCCACCGTACTGTGCTGGTTGGCTTTGACGTGGCTGAAGTCGTTGTTCTCCACCGTGCGGTGGCTGTCGTTTTTGATGACTTCGGTGCGGTTGTTCTCCGTCAACAGGTCCAGGTCTTTCTGGGCGTGGACGTAGATCTGTTGTTTGTCCGCTTCGTCTTCAAATCTCAGTTCGTTACTGCCCTCGCCCTTGTGAGTCTGGGTTTTCAGGGTAGTGCGGGTTTTGTGTTCTGGCAGCGCATAGGGCGGCGTGTTGGTGGCGTGATAGGTTCTGCCCGTGATGATGGGCTGGTCCGGGTCGCCGTCCAGGAAGGAGACGATGACTTCGTGGCCGATTCTGGGTAGGGCCATGAATCCATACTGGCCGCCGGCCCAGCCCTGGCTGACCCGCAGCCAGGCGCTGCTGTGTTCGTCGTTTTTTGAATAACGATCCCAGGGGAATCTGACTTTGACTCGCCCGTGTTCATCGCAGTGAATCTCTTCCCCGTCCGGGCCAGTGACGATGGCGATCTGAGGGCCGTCCATAATTGGGCGGTTGATGGTGTTGGGGTTTGGCCGCCAGCTGCGGTCTGCCGGGATGGCCTGGAAGTCGTTGTGATAGGTGGTGGGGCCACTGCCCCCCTCTTCTTCCAGAGCCTGGGGCTGTTCGCCTTTGTGGGTAATGCTGGTGAACAGCCATTCCCGGTTCAGGGTGTCGTTGTCGTGTTCGGTGAGTTCGGTCTTGGCGCCGGGGGTGAAGTCCGGGCGGTTGCTTTTGCCGGTGGCGGTGCTGGCGTCGTTTCTAAGGCCATCCAACCTGGATTCGGTAAGCGGCTGGCCGCTGGCGTCGGCTTTGAATCGGCCGGGGTAATCGTAGTGTTGGTAGTCTTCCCGCTGGGCGTCCAGCTTATCGGCCTGGTGTTCGTGCATCAGGGCGTAGGCGGGGTTTTTGAAGGTGTAGTCCTTCATGGCCACGGAGGCGGCTCTGACCCGTTCCTGATAGCTGAACCGGAAGATGGCCGGTTGCTGGGTGCTGCCGCCGGCTTTGGCGTTGTATTCGGAATCTGGAAGCTTCGGGGCATCGCCGTGATGATCGGCGATGATCAGCTGGGGTTGTTCTTCGCCGTTGACGTCGCCGTGGCTGTATCGGTAATGCCAGCCTTCCTCACAAGCCAATCTTTCCAGAAACGAGAGATCGCTTTCCCGATGCTGGACGCAGTATTCCCGTTCTTCGGGAACCCTTTTCAGATCGAAGGTGGTGTCGATGATGCCCCGCTCTTCCAGCAGGGTTTTTACAATGGCGTCGGTGGTCTGGGTCTGGAAGATGCGGCTGTTGTGCATCAGGCCCAAACGCCACAGCGGCGGCTGGATGATGACTTCATAGCGGGTACGGCGGTGGCCGGTGTCGCCCCGGGCGAATTCGTTGACCACGCCGGTGAAGCGGCGCAAAGGTTCGCCGTGCTGCCAGACCACCAGGTCAACCGGTTGTTCCAGTACGTCAGACGCAGAAATGTCGGAAAAGGTACTGGCCAGGTCCAGCCGGCCGACAAACAGGCTCGACAGACTTTCGGTCAGCTCGAAGCCGACGACGCTGAAAAAATCCCGGGGGAGTCCGCCAATGGTGGCGGTGAACTGCAGTCCACTTGCCTGGGGCATGTCTTCGGTCCTTGAAGTTTGAAAAGCGAGCCGCCAGCAGAGCAACGTCCTGTTGACCGCCAGCGGCTCGCATTTTAATACAGACTGCGCGGTATCTGATACCCCGACAATAGCTGCTGTGTGAACGGGTTGGTATTACTGCCCGCATGCAAACGATAACGCATTTCGCCGTCATCCAGAGCGAAGCGCACATCTACCGCACTGCTGCTCACGCCGGTGATGTCCGCTTCGTCCAGCAGCCGGAACAGTGCCCAGGGGCCGTTCTCCGAAATACTTCTGGGCGAGCGGTTCACTTCCGTCGGCACCAGGGTGACGCGGCTTTCTACCGAATCCCGCAGTGTGTTCGGCCACACCAGCGGAATGCTCTGCCTTGGGCCATGGCTGAATTCCACCAACTGGCCGTCAACGTTCATTACGCTGCGTCGTTTATTGGAGGACAGGTGCAGCGGTTCAAGTGCGAACTCGACGTCCAGTGACCCGCTACGCGTAAAGAAGGCCCGCCGGATTTCTTCGGCTTGTTCCAGGGCCCGGACCACGTCCTTGCGCACAAGGCTTGCCCGCTGGGAACCGGCAATATGTTCCGGGTGATCTTCAAGAAACAGCTTGAGATTATCCGCGTAGAATCGGTCCAGAACACCCTCTGGTGCGAAGAAACGCTCGAAATCCTGCAGCGCCGCATCACGGCCAGCGCCCTGATTAAACGGATAATGGCGGGCCAGGCTTTGCTGGAACGGCTGGTAAACCTCCTGGTACCACTGGCGTTCCAGCTGTGCCACGGCCTGGTCAAGCACCACCCGCCAGCTTTCTGAAGCCAGTTTTTCCAGCATGCGATCAAGCGGAGCCGGCTGATTGGCGGCAACCCGCTGCAGGGTAAAGATCGGGTCTACCCCTTGCAGCCCCATCCGCGCCCTGGCCGCTGACAGTGCTGCTTTGCCGCGATCCGGCGATTCCTGGATATTGCGCATATAGATATGGAGACTCTCGACCACCTCCATCACCTGATCCAGCTGGCTGGGCTCGTCTCCCTCACGTTCCAGCAGTTCGTTCAGGTCGGTAAACTGCCGCTCAATGTTCTGGATCATCTGGAAGTGCGCAGACTGCTCCATTACCTTTCTCGCTGCTTCCGCGGACTCTGATCCACCCGGAATCAGCCGGGTGTTGGTGGTGACGTTGGCCAACAACTGGTTCAGGGGTTCGTGCCCGCTGGTAAGGCTCTCCAGCACACGAACGCCATGGTTAAGATCGCTGAAGCTCTGGATGTCCAGGCGGCTCAGGGCTTCACGCCAGCGGGTGGCGTACTGCTCGGCGTAAATCAGTTGCAGCTCGGTCCGCAGGCGGGCTTCGTCTATCTCGCTGAAATCCACGTCCGAACGGCGGCCCAGAACCCAGGCGTCGATCAACGCCAGTTCGGTCACAGAATCCGATTTGCGCAGGAACCAGGAGTCCATGCCTTCGCGGGTCAGCAGGGATGGAATCCGCACCGGGTCCTGCTCCGGCATTACCTCTTCACCCAGAGGATCGCCGTATTCATCAAGCCGGACAAACACGGTGCTGAATGCAGGCCCGGATTCCCGGGCAAGGTCCAGGGGCGAGCGGAAATTCTGCGCCGCCTCGATTTCCAGGTCACGGTAGACCCGCTCTGGAGTTGCAATGCTCCCCAGCTCCTGCTGGGCCCATTGGACACTGCCCCGGAATGGCGCCAGTGCCATATCTGCGGTGGAGTCTCCATTCTGCACCCTGGCATTCAGGTCGGTGTGGGCCAGAGCGTAATCCAGATGGCTGACCAGCCGCTGCTGTAGATCCCGCTGGGCGGGAAAAGCATTCTGCCAGTAGTCCTGCATATAGCTGCGAACAATATCGGAACGGCGACCGCTGGCGTCGTAGAGCATGCGCAGCACCCGCAGATGATCCAGGCGCTCGGAACTCAGGTCCGGGGCTTCGCCCATTTCTTCCATCACGCCCAGCATCAACGCGGGCATGAACTGGTAGGCCAGAATATCAAGATAGGACTTCTCCACTTCCGGACCCACTTTATGGCCCTGGTATAGCCCCATGTCCGCAATCATTGCGGGTTCGCTGCGGTAGTCGCCGAACGCCAGGGTTGCTTCCCGTAGCTGGTCCAACGGCTCCAGCAGGCTGCGGCCGGTGGTATCCGGCTCGTAGCCGGTGGGGCGCCAGTTGCGGATAAAACTTTCCACACCGGTTTCCACAGCCTGAGCCGCGTTGGCGTTCTTGATGAAATAGTGCTGCCAACCGGCTGTCATACCGATACCAGACGCCACCGCCACCACGGCAGCCACGGCAAGTCCGCGACGACGACGGGCCGTGACCTTGCGGTTGTCTCCAGCCAGGCCGGCTTCGCGGTAAATCACCTTCGGGAACAGCGTCCCGGCAAACAGGCTGGACGACTGGCCGCCGCGCTGGGCCGGCTGGATCGGCTCGGCCAGGCCGTAGTTGTCCGCAGCTGCGGATACAAAGGCATCTTCCGGAACGCCTTCCTGGACCACAGAGGTGAAATAGGCACCGCGCACCAGAGCGGGAGTAGAAAAGGCATCCGCCGACAGCATATCCGCCAGGAATCGCTCCAGCGCCGGTTTCAGGCCCGCCAGCTGGCGAGTGAAAGAATAGGCCGCCGCTCGTTCCTCGGCATCGCGAGTGGCCGCCAGCACATCGGGAAGCCGATCATTCAAGCGCTCCACCATGGTGGTGAAGGTTGCCTCGAATTCTGTCAGCCAATCGTCCGGGTCCTGCTGACCTTCCATGTTGAAGGTGCAGCCGAGTGGATCTTCCTTTTCCGCTTTGCTCAGGGTTTTGGCAAAGGGTGCAAAACCGTACATCAGGTCCAGCTTGGTGAAGGTAATGTATACCGGCAACCGGGAACCCAGTTGCTCCATCAGCTCCCGCAGGCGGGTACGCAGCAGAATGGCCTGCGCCTGGCGCTGGGCAGTCGTGCCTTTGCAGAAGCGGGCCAGGTCCACGGTCAGCACCACGCCGTTCAGCGGGCGTTGGGGGCGATTCTTTTCCAGCCAGCCCAGGAAATGATTCCACAGGCGCTGCTGGATTTCGCTGCCGGCACTGCCCTTGCCGGCATCCTGGCTCAGCAGTTCACCGTCCGGATCGATCAGTACGCCATTGTCGCCAACCCACCATTCAAAGCCATAGGGATTGCGCTCGGTGCGGGCGTTACGGGTAACGTTGGTGAGGGTATAGGTCTGGCCTGAACGCTGGATCAGGCTGCTTTTGCCCGCATCTTCCAGGCCCATCACCAGATACCAGGGCAGCCTGTAGACGCCTTTGCGCCCGGGCAGATTTTTCTTCAGTTCTGCCAACCGCTTGTCCAGCAGTCGCTGCTGGCGGCGCTCCAGCGGCAGGATGGGGTCTTCCTCTTCCTGCTTTTCTTCGGCCTTTTCGGCATTGACCTTCCCCAGTTTGCGGGCCAGAACCATGCCCCAGATCATGGCGACCAGCAGCACCACACCCAGGGTGACCAGCGCCCGCATCTGCCAGGCTGCCAGCGGATATTCTCCACCGATTTCCAGGCGTGGGCCCAGCCACCAGGTGGCAACCAGCAGCACAACTACCCCCAATGCAAGGGTGATAGGCGCGGCACTGCGCAGATAAGGCAAAATCCGGCGTCCGATGAGTAGGGCGTGTCTCCACATGGTGTCCATTCCTGTCAGATAATTCGTGTTTGTCAGGCCAGCCGGTCCAGGCGGGCAATAAGTCCGGGTTCCCAGTCGTTCAGCTGCATGTCGCGGGTCTGTTCCCTCAGATCCTGAACCTGCTGCCTGGCCAGGCTTTTCATGCCGCTGTCTTTCATCAATTGGCTGCTCATCAGGCGCCAGTAGAAGCGGTCCCGGGGTTCCCGGGCGCTCTCAAGTCCTTCTTCCAACAACTGCATGGCCGGGGCCAGACCTTTCTGTTCCAGGGCGCCTTTGGCGTCTTCGTAGGCGCTTTCCCAGGGGCTGGCGCCACCGCCTACACCACCTTTCGCCGGGCCGCTGAACAGCCAGTCGGCGGCGGCCTTGGGCAGAAAGGGGGTGCCATCGTTGAAGGTGGTATCCGCCAGTTCCGGTAATCGATCCACGAATGCCTTTACCTGCTGGCGAATGCCCTCGGCGCAATCGTGATGCCCCAGAGCACTGGCCACCTGGGCGCTGAGCCAGTGGCCTTCCAGCCAGAACGGGCTGACCGACAGGCTCTGTTCAACGCGCTGCCAAAGGGCTTTATCCGGCGCCTTGTCCAGGGCTTCGCGATAATCTGCCACCCGGTCAGCGCTGACCGCGGCCAGGTCGGTTTTCACGCCATCGCGGGTCGGCGGCACCGAGGTAATGCTCTGCCACAGGGCGTAACGCCGAAGCTGGTAACCCAGGGGTTCCGACGGCGTCAGTTCCGTCAGCAGGTCCGCCACTTTAAGCAGGCTCTGGCGCATGGCCCTCTCGTTGGACGAGTCCAGTGTCAGGCTGCCGAGGGAAACCGCTCCGGCACTGCTGCCCTGGTTCTGGTTTTCCTGGCTCTGACTGGTCGCAGCCGATGTAGATTCCTGAGCTGGCGAGGCCGAAGGCTTGGGGGCCTCGGCGGGCGACGGCAGTTTTTCCACCGCCCGGCGAAGGCTGAACAGGCCGTCGTCGGGTAATTCGCGTTCTTTCGCCTGCTGATCCAGTTTCGTCAGCAGCGCCAGACAATAGTCCCGACCGTCACCCACGCCCGGGTCAAAGGACACGGTGTTGATTTCTTTCAGGGACCGCTGGAGCATCTGATTGAAAAGCATCTTGCGCGCGCGTTTGCCCTTGTCGCCGGGATACGGCCAGGCGTCATCCCACCAGGCATCAAGCACCTGATTCAATAGATACAGTGACAGCGCAAACCGTTCACCGTCCCCACCCCGTTGCAGGCAGATCAACAGGAACCCCAGCACTTTCAGGTCCTTGCTGGTATCCGCCAGCAGGCGCAAAGACTCACTTTCCACCTTCGACCACTCAACCCCGGTGTGGGCCAGGGAGCCCACCTTCATGATCTCGTTTTCCAGGTACTCCATGGTGGCGTCTTCAGCCAGGCTATCGCCTGCCGGATGCTCACCGGGAAGCTTTGCCAGTACCGGCTCTACGTAAGGATGCTGCTCTACTGCTTGCATGATGAATCCCTTACCAGCCGCAGGCTTCGCGCAGCGGCCTGAGTGTGCTGCCAAAATCGGTCAGGTCGAACACCAGTCCGTCGATACGGCTGTTGGACGACGCCACGGTGACATCACTGGCTTTCGACATATCCAGAATCGTGCGGATCGCCGGTAGGCCACGGCCACCGCTAACCACATAGCCGTTATCCCGCACCCGCCACTTCTGTTTGCCCTGCCCGAAATCCAGGGTCAGCGGCTCATCGTCAATATCTTCCGGCAGCATCACGGTCAGCTCAGTGATGTTGTTGTGGCACTGAATGGCCAACAGCGGGCGCGGGGGCGCGGAACCCAATGCGCTGAGCGTCATCAGGTGCCCGGAGATCTGGCCGGTGTTGCGGTAGATCGGGCCGTCGTCGGGGCGACGGCGCTGTTCCTGGGCGAACGCCTGGCGCCAGCGCTCCGGCTGCTGGCCGCTGAAATCCTCGGCAAAAGCCACGGTAATGGGCGTGCCGAAGACATCATCAAAACAGGCCAGTCTTTCAAGCCTCTGGGCTTCGGCGGTGCAATCCCGGGCGTCTGAAAGCTGCCCGCTGGTGTCGGCCTGAACCGATGCAGTCCCGACAACGGCCAGGAACACAGCACCTGCGACCCAACTTAGATGACAACTTTGAATGAACGGATTCATACTTCTGTTACCTGATACTTCAAACATTTATGGGCCAGGGTGCGTTTGGGCAGGCCCAGACTGTCGGCCGCCTGCGCGCGGTTGCCGCCGTACTGGCGCAAACGCTCCCGGATGATGGCTGCTTCGTAGGCCTGGGACGCCGCCCGCAGGTCAAACACTTCCTCAGCCGTTGGAATGCCTGCCAGGCCGTCGGCCAGCGCCGGTTCGCCGAAGCAGCTTTCCTGGGTCGGAAACAGTTCGTCCAGCCGCAGCACTTCCGGCTGGATGTCGTCACCCACCGGCGTTTGCAGGCAGGCAAATTCAACGATATTTCTGAGTTCACGGGCGTTACCGGGGAAACTGTAGCCGGCAAGCAGTTTCAGTGCATGGCTGCTGATACCCATGGGTCCAGCGCCTTCGCGGGCGGTGTATTCCCGGATAAAATGCCGGCACAGGGGCTCCAGGTCGTCCGGACGATCCCGCAGTGGCAGCACCCGCAGCGGGAACTGGCTGAGGCGGAAGAACAGGTCCCGGCGGAAGCGACCGTCTTCGATGCATTCGTTCAGCGGCTGATGGGTAGCCGCAACCAGGCGGAAATCGGAATGCTGTTCCTGCTGGGCTCCCAATGGCCGGAAGCGGCGGCTTTCCAGAACCCGCAGCAGTTTTGACTGCAGTGCCATGGGCATATCGCCGATTTCGTCCAGAAACAGGGTGCCGCCATTGGCCTGGGCCAGCAGGCCCTCTTTGGCACGGTCGGCGCCGGAAAACGCACCTTTGGTGTGGCCGAAGAGTTCACTTTCCAGCAGGGTATCCGGGATGGCGGCGCAATTGACCACCACCATGGGTCCGTTTTTGCGGTCGGAGAACTGGTGGATGCCCTGGGCCACGATGTCTTTGCCGCAGCCGGTTTCACCCTGCACCAGAACCGAAAGCTGGCTGCCGGCGGCGCGGACGATCTGTGAGCGCAGGTCGGTCATGGCCATGGAGTTGCCCACCAGGGTTTCCGACAGCTGTTCACAGCTCTGGCGCATGGATTCGGCGTCGTGCAGGTTGTCCAGTGATCGCTTGAGCAATCGGCGCTGCCAGACCTGATCGCTGCTTCTTAGCTGGCTGACCCATTGGTGGGACAATAGGGTCAACAGACCGCGATACAGGGGCTGGGCGGTGATGCCTTCCCATTCGGGCTCTTCGTTGCACAGCACCAGGATGCCCAGGGTGCGGCCGTCTTCACCTTTAATAGGTTCCAGCCAGAATGATCTCGGGCGGTTGCTGGCGTCGACCATGGCCTGGAAGCCTTCATGGTCCAGGCGGTAGCTGGCGGCCCGTGACAGTTCCCGGGCTTTGCCTTGCTGAATCAGGTGCGCAAAGGGGTGGCTGAAGTCGCCGCAGTCGAATTCGCCCTGTTCGCCCAGTGCGGCACAGTGGAGGGTTCGGCCGCTGAGGTCGAGTTCCAGTGACCAGCAGCGGGTGAGGCCGAAGGTGTTCTGCAGTTGCCGCGAGGCGACATTCAGCAGGGTTGGCAGGTTGTCCTGCCGGAGCAGTTCAACCGCCAGGTCTATGCCGGTGTGCAACTCCGTTTGCATCCGTCCCATTTTTCCTTTCCCTGTAAGGTTTTTTTGGAGTTCGCCAACCGCGCATCCTGCGGGGTGGTTATCCAAAACACGCTGTGAATACATCCCTGTACGCTCTGCTCCGCCATCCATGGCTCCGCAAGGTTTTGGATAACCACCCCGCAGGCTACGCTCCGTTTCAGTTGTCCTCAGACAACAACCCCAGTGAATCTGTTTTCATCAACACCAAGCGTGACTTTTGCCACCGGCTCCCGTGCTGCCAGCTTCTCCAGCAGCGCCAGCGATACCGGCGGCAACAGCTCACCTTCGATAATCGATTCCAGCATCCGTGCACCGTTTTCGCTTCGGGTTGCACGGCTGCGGATGGCTTCGACCAGGCCTTCTTCCAGTTCAACCTCTGCCTGGTAACGCTCACCAATCTGGGTAGCCAGACGGTCGAGTTTGTCGGCGACGATGCGGTTGAGAGTTTCCTCGCCCAGCGGCAGGTAAGGTACCACTTCCATTCGAGCCAGCAGGGCCGGTTTGAAGAAGTCGGCGAGTTCCGGGTACAGGGCTTCTTCGATTTTCTCCGGCTCGTCCGCATTTTTCACGATGGTCTGGTAGCCCAGATTCGAGGTGAGGAAGAAGACGACGTTTTTGCAGTCGATCAACCGGCCTTCACCATCTGCCAGTTCGCCTTTGTCGAAGGCCTGGTAGAAGAGGTTGAGGACTTCCGGGTGGGCTTTTTCGACTTCGTCGAGCAGCACCACCGAATAAGGCTTCTGGCGGATGGCTTCGGTGAGGATGCCGCCTTCGCCGAATCCGACGTAGCCAGGGGGCGAACCGATCAGGCGGGAGACGGTGTGCTTTTCCTGGTATTCGGACATGTTAATGGTGGTCAGGAACTGGCGGCCGCCGTAGAGCAGTTCAGCCAGTTGTACGACCGTTTCCGTTTTACCGACGCCGCTCGGGCCTGCCAGCAGGAAGGCGCCCATGGGGCGGCCGGGGCGGCGCAGGTCAGCGCGGGCGGTGAGCAGGTGCTGGTGCAAGGCCTGAATGGCGGTGTCCTGGCCTTTGATGTGTTGGTACAGGTAGGCCGGCAGATGGGTGACTTTTTCCAGCTCGTCGGCGGTCATGCGGTTGACCGGGATGCCGGTCCAGTCGGCGATGACTTCGGCGATCTGGCGAGCATCTACCCGGGCGTGGACCAGGGGTTCGTCGGCCTGCAGTTCTGTCAGTTCCTGTTCAATGGCAGCGGCCTCGCTTTTCAGGTCCGGGGTTTCCTCGGCGGTTTCCGGCCCCTCTTCAACGGTCGTTTCTGCGTCACCAGCGTCGGCAACATCGTCCGCTAGCAGCTGTTGGCGGATTTCGACCAGTCGTGCGACCAGCTGGCGTTGGTCTTCCCAACGCTGCTCAAGGTTGGCAGCTTCGGTTCCCAGAATTTCCAGGCGCTCGACCAGTTCCGCTTCGCGGGTCAGATCCACGGTCTGGCCCAGGGTATGTTCCCGGGTCATCAGTTCCTGTTCCATGGCGAGCTGGTGCAGTTCGCTGCGCACGTGGCTCAGGCGGCGGGGTGGCGTGCTGAGGTTCAGGCTGACCCGGGCGCAGGCGGTGTCCAGTACGTCGATGGCCTTGTCCGGTAGTTGGCGACCGGCCAGGTAGCGGGCGGACATTTCGGCAGCGGCCTTCAGGGCGCTGTCGGCGATCAGGACCTGGTGGGACTGTTCATAAACCGTGCGCAGGCCACGCAGGATATGAACCGCCTGCTCTGGACTCGGTTCGTCCAGCGCCACGGGCTGGAAGCGACGGCTCAGGGCCGGGTCTTTTTCGAAGTATTTCTTGTACTCGCGCCAGGTGGTCGCCGCGATAGTGCGCAGTTCGCCGCGGGCCAGGGCGGGCTTGAGCAGGTTGGCGGCGTCAGAGCCGCCTTCACTGTTGCCAGCGCCGATCATTGTGTGGGCTTCGTCGATAAACAGGATGATGGGCGTGGGCGAGCTTTTCACCGCTTCGATCACGCCTTTCAGGCGCTTCTCGAACTCGCCTTTGACTGACGCACCTGCCTGCAGGGCGCCCATGTCCAGGGTCCAGAGTTCTACTTTGGCCAGGCGCTCCGGTACGTCACCGTTGACGATGCGCTGGGCCAGGCCTTCGACCACGGCGCTTTTGCCTACGCCGGCATCGCCCACCACAATCGGGTTGTTCTTGCGGCGACGGCAGAGAATGTCGATCATCTGGTCGATTTCCGCGTCCCGGCAGACTACCGGGTCGAGTTTCTTGTCCCGGGCCCGTTGGGTAAAGTCGGTGGCGTAGCGCTTCAGCGGGTCCATATCCACCTGGACCTGGGCGCCTTCCGCCGGGCCGTCTTCGGCTCGGGGCTGTTCAACAGAGCCTTTGGTCATCCGGTCAAACTGACGGCGAAGCTGCTCGCGGTTGATGTCTTTCAGGCGCTGGCTGACTTCTGGCATCAGGTAACGGTCTGCATTCAGCAGCAGTGCCAGCAGGATGGCGCCGGAACGGAGGTTGGTGTGGCCCAGTTCGGTGGAGGCGACCAGCCAGGCGTCCTGCAGCAGATCAATCAGCAGCGGCGAGAAAGACGGATAGGGTTCGGCCGTCTGGCGCTCGCCGTTGAGGCTGTCACCGATCACCGGCTGCAGCGTCAGGTGATCCACCTCGGTGTTTTCCAGAATCTGGCGGACGTCGGAAAACGGCGTGTCCAGCAATTTGAACAGCAGGTGCGCGGGTGTAATTTCCGCGCCCTGGCGGCTGATGCACAGCGCCGCTGAGCTTTCCAGGCCCTGGCGGCAAATCTCGTTTAGGCGCCCGATAAGCGCCGGTAGTTCTACCCGAATCACAGTGATCTCCTTATTTCGGGAGTTGTTCCAGTACGCTGAGCACATCCCTGATGCGTTCGTTCAGCGCCACGTTATAGAGCCAGTAAACACCGCCCATGGCCGCCAGAAACAGACCGCCGATACTCCATAGCGGCAGGCCGGTTCTAAGGCGGTTACGCGCCGGGGCGACATTGTCCAGGGCGCTGGCCAGGGGCTGCGGTTCCTGGTCCGCCCGCAATGAGCGGATCTGTTCATTAAGGCCGCGAATGATCTGCTCGTATTCGTCCCGGCCGTTGTCCATGACCTTGTAGCGGCCTTCAAAACCCAGGCACAGGCACAAGTGGATGAATTCCAGCATGTCGCGATAACGTTCCGGCTCCTGCTCCATGCGGGAGGTAATCGCGAAGACTTTTTCGCCGCCCCAGGTTTCATTGTGAAAACGGGACAACAGCGAGTGCTGGGACCAGATGCTGTGGGCGCCCCAGTCGGTGCCCAGAACGGCTTCATCAATAAAGGCGCAAAGCACGTAGCGATAGGCCACCACGGTGGGGCGCTCATAGCCCTGCTCCACCAGTTCCCGATCGATGGCGGCCACTTCGTCCACCACCTGCTGGTAAAGCTGTTCAACACCCCGAAAATCCGCCAGCCGACGGACACGAATGACCAGCCCAAGCAGCGGCGTGGCGGCATCGATCAGCCGGTTGTCTTCCAGCCCGCGCAGCTGGAATTGCTCATCCCCCAATCCGGACTCCTGATCCATATCGGGGTTCCGGGAATCGGCGAACAACAGGTCATCAAATGCACTGTCGCCGCTTTCCCGGGCGCCGTCTCTTGAGCCGTTAGAGGGTGAATCCATCACCGGTGCATTGGCCATGTTTTAGCTCCTGATTGCCCAGAACTGCATTTCCATACCCGGGAAGCTGCCCGCCACGTGGAAGGCAAAGCCGCTGGCGTTGTCCAGCATCTGCCAGGCCTGGCTCTGATCGTCCAGCCGGAAGTACACAAACCCGGCGTGATAAGGCAGCTGACGCGGTGCCACCGGCAGTGGCGTCAGTGGTACACCGGGCAGTTGCAGGCTGATGAGGTCGCGAATCTTCTCCACCGACGCCACCTTGCATTGCTGGGTAAACTGTTTGCGCAGATCGTCCAGCGGCATGTCTGCCTTCACCGCCAGGATGAATTCCGCCTGCCCGATCAGCTGAGCGTCCTGGATTGGCGCAACGGTCAGGCCGTACTGGCGCTGCTGCAGCTGGATGGCCAGGGCGCGCGGTTCCAGAACCGTGCTCAGGGACTGTCGCAGCACCTGCATCAGCGGAGTAAAGCTGTCTTCCGGCAGGTCGTGGTCGTAAGCCGTGAATTCCTGAGGCAGCCGGTTTTCATCGGTAAACGTCACCAGTTCCCCGCAAAGCTCCAGCAGGGCTTCGTAGAGCCGTTCCGGATGAAGCTGGCGCAGCCGGGCCAGATGCATAAATTTCGGGTGTGCCCGGTTCAGCATCTGCAGCAGCATGAAATCGGCAACGTCTGCCACCCCACCCTGGCCGGGGGCGCCCACACGCTCGGCGATGTTCTTGGCGCGTTCACGCATCAGGCCGGCCATCTCGCCCACAAAACGCTGAAGGCGTGGCGCGGCGCGAACGCTGAGCATGGTGGGCACGAAGTTCGGGTCCATCACCAGACTACCGTCCGGGCGTTTTTCCAGGATCCGGCCGATGGCCAGGGCGGCGTAGGCGCTGCGATCGTCCCGTTCCAGCATCAGGCGCGGGGCAACCCGGGCCACATCAATGGCGTGGGAATCGCCGTCGATGGAGTGCAGGTCGCGGACTTCCGAACTCTGGGCCCGAAAGCGCCCGGCAATCGCGGCTTCCGGCCACTCCACTTCCGCCAGGCTTTCGCTGCCCAGTGGCAGAGCCAAGTAAACCACCTGGTTCGCCACCGAGGCGTCGGTGATTTCCAGCGGCTCCGGCATAACGTCGTCTTCCGGCAGGCAGAAGCGGGTGCCGTCGGGAAACAGGCCGCTAGCCCGGACCAGGCCGACCCGCCCGAAACTCAGGTATTCGGCGTTCAGTTGCAGGTCGCTGAAGCCATACAGGAAGTCAGAGACCGCCAGGGCTCGCTCGTTGATCTGGTGTTCCAGGTAACGCTGTTGTTGCTGGAAGTGCTGCGGCTTGATAAACAGCCCGTCACTCCAGACGACTCGGTTGGTTGCAGACATCAGGATTCATCCGACCTTCTGAGTTGAACTTCACGATCGCGCAGGTTGACCAGCAGGTGGTAACGACCGCCCATGGGATCCACTTTCACCACCTTCTTCCACTGGGAAAGGTTGGGATAGGCGTAGAAAGCGATGACACCGATGAAGCGGGTTTCCTCGTCAATGTCGAAGGGTTCGATAAACTTGAACTGGCCGGGCACCAGGGTGTAATCGCTGTGGTCGATGTAGTTGCGACCCAGGGAGGGTTCCAACTCGCCCAGCAGCTGATCAAAATCCGCCGCCATCAGGCGGGAGCTGTCCCGCATCTCGATGATCTGGAAAGCGATCGGTGTTGGGGCCAGGGATTCATTCGGATTCACATCCGGCTCCGCCACCATGGTCAGGTCGACGCGGCTGGGCAGGTCTTCCGCATAGCCCACGGGGATATCCGGATCCCACATGACTTTCGCGGTTTTGGTGACCGCGTTGTAGGGCGTGCTACAGCCCGCCAGAAAAAGGACGGCAACCAGCAAATTCCATTTGCAGTACTTCATGACAGATCTTCCCTCTGTAATTGGCGCAGTTGTTGGTCGTAGGCCTGTTCAAAGACCTCCTGAAAAAGGCGTTCAAATCCCTGCTGACGGCTGGAACTCAACTCCTCGTAATAGTGTTGGTACATTTCCCAGGCCCAGTTGCCCTCCGGCTCGTCGGTTTTCAGCCCACGGCGGTAACCGTGGAAGCGGCGCAGCAGCGCCTGGGGTGAAAAAGCGTGCAGGATGGCATTGAGCCCTTCCCTGATGGCGACCTGGGTTGCCATCTGGTGGTGGTGCAGGCTCTGCAGGCTCTCACTGACCGCGGCAGGGGCCGACAGATGCACCGGGCTGCGCTGGCTGGCGAATAGGGTCTGGACGGTGTCGCCATAGTCGCCGCCCAGGCGCAGTGGATTGTCCTCGATAGGCTGCAGGCGGGTGCGCAGGGCCTGATGGCGGCTGTCCTCCCCCTGATGCAACGCCAGCAGGCCTTCCACCGTTGCTTTTAACGTCTGCCCGGCTTCTTCCAGAAAAAGCCGCAGGTCATCACTGTTCTCAAACGACAGATGGCTGTCCATACCGCGCATGAGCGGCGCGCCACTGATGTGGTTGCGGCTCTGGTCAGGTGCTTCCGACTCGACCTGTCTGGTTCTGTTTTCCGACATCCTGTCTTTTCCTCCCTGGCGGATTGGCAGCCCGATAGCCACATCCCGGTTTTCACGATATTCATCCGTGACCGTTGTGGTCACGCCTGCACTCCTATCAGGCCGGGGCTCTTCCCACGCCAACATCGGGTCTTCGCTGACGGCCTCTCCCGGTGCAGGCCTGAATTCTTGCATGGGTTCGTCACCGAAAAACTGTGCTTCGCGGCGTTCAGCCCGGACCAGATCGCCTTCATCCACATCCACCAATGACGAGTCTTCAGTGTCTTCGCCAAATTCGGCGGCCGCCTGGCGCTGATCAAACACCTCAGCCTTGAGCTGATAGCGCCCGATGGTGATCAGGTCGCCACTTTTCAGCCGAGCCCTGCGGCCGCGACCTACCGGCTGGGTGCCACTGTTGATATAAGTGCGGCCGCTGCGGTCAATCAGGCAGAAAACACCGTCCATAAAGCGCACTTCCGCATGGCCCTGAGCGGCGCCAGTGCGATGGGAGGACAGCCGCCAGGTGTCGCTTTCGGCGCTGCCAATGGAGCCACCGGACACCCCGAAGACGTGTTCACGGCTCGCACCACTGGCAACCTGGGTGGGGTTGCTGACCACCAGTTTCAGGTTGCGATCTGTTTGATGTTCCATATCCTCAAATCCTTGTTAGCGGCGAATCTGCAGGCGAACCGCCGGCAGCTCACTGGCCTTGTCCGGCGTTACAAACGAGTTCCAGCCCAGCCGGATGTCGTTCCCCAGTTCCATGGGTCGGATGTCCTTTTCCCGCATCTGCAGTTCCAGGTCGTAGGCCAACTGTTCCCGGGTAACAAACTCAACCAGCTTCACCAGGCGTTCGTGTTCCTCTCCATCCGGCAGAAACTCTGCGAACCGCTTGCGATCCAGGTTGCGGATGCGCAGCACGAACTTGCCGCTGCGATCCCGGATGGCGGAACCCACAAGAGTGTCATTCCCCAGGCTGCCGTTGGCCTGCCCCAGCCGGGTCTGCTGATCACTGGGAATCTGCACCTTGCGCAGTACCCACTGTTCAATTTCCACGCTGTCGAGATCAAAGCAGTGACCGATGATGCCGCTGACCACTTCCGGCGAGCGGCTGCGGCCCGCCATCAGCCCGGCGTAAGCCAGCATCTTTGACCAGTTGACCGGCGTTGCCTGGCGCAGCTTCGGATCACTCAGGCCCACCAGGGCAAAAATGTGATCGGAAAAGCCGTCCGAGGCTTCCGGGCGGAATCGCACGTAGTAGCGGTATTTGCGCCAGGCCCGGTGAAACAGGGTCACCAGGCGGTGATTGAAGAAATCCAGAAAATGCCGACGCACGCCCAGATTCTGCCCCGCTTCCCATGCAAGATCTTCCAGGTAGTAACCCGGCAGCGGCGACTGGGCGCCGTGCAGGCCAAGAAAGCTGACTTCGAGCTGATAAGGCGCGTGTTCGTGTTCCGGCGACGCCGCCGACACCACATCGCTGCCCGGAAAGCCCAGCCCGGCAGAGGCGGAAAACCGGATACGCTCCTGTTGGGGCTGCTCGTCCTGAGCCCGCTCCAGATCGTCACCGTGGTGCCGGTGGATCAGGTCCACCAGCTGGAAAAAGTTGTAGCGCCGTGCATTGCCCAGTACGGGTTGCAGTTCGGCTACATCAGAGGCTGCTGGCCTTGCTGTAACGTCCATGTGTACCGTTCCTGGTTGTCTTCGTTCACCACTTCCAGGTGGTGAAATGCGTTAATACTGGCGTAAAGCGCAAAGAACTGGCTGAGCACCGTGCCAAACATATACAGGTCGCCTTCCGAGGCGAACGACTGCTGATCCAGCTTCATCACCGAACGGATGCCCCTTACCGGCAGGCCACGGATCATTCGGTCCACCGGGTTGGTTTCAATGTCGAGAATGCCGGAAAGACGCTTCCGGGAAATTCGCTCGGCCTGGCGATCGACCAGCGCCCGGAAGTCATAAACCCGCAGCACGGTTCTCAGAGCGTCCACGTCCAGCAGCGACAGATAATTCAGGGACAGGTTGGAAATCAGTGTCCACAGCAGGCTGCCGTCTAACGTTGGGCGCAGTGTTTGCGTCGGCCGGGTGATGTTGCTGAAAGATGCAAACGCCGGGGTGCTTTCTGTCGCCATGGAGATTTCACCCACGGCCAGCTGATGTGGCAACTGGCGGTTGGTGCAGGTCAGGGTCAGTGACACCGCTTCCTGGCGATTCATGCATTCGGACTCGTCGCCGCGTACAAACGAAATATAGTGATCGAAACCATCCCCGCGCACGCTGTCACGGGCCTTGACCCGGTAATAAAGCGCCTTTCGCCCACGCTCCCGCTCCACTTCGTGCTGGAAGCTTTCAAACGCAGTGTAGATACGCGGCTCGCCCAGCCCGCTGCGACCTTCCAGCCAGCCTTCCACCTGCTCAATGTTGAACACTTCATAGTGCTCCGGTGATCGACTGGAGGGCGCGATCCGGTATTCGGTCTGGCGGCCGTTCAGATCAACCGGATCGGCTTCGTGGCTGAACAGATTGATGGCCGGGGTGCAGTAAAGCTGGAAATTCTCGGCGCGGATTTTCACATCCGGCGGCAGAATCCGGCTGAAATGGAAACGCAGGCTGATTTCATCGGCCTGGACTGCTGGCAGCCTGGGGGCCAGGCCCTGTAGATCTACAAACCGGAAGGCTTCAGGGAAGCTCAGATATTCCTGCAGAATCCGGTAACCGGGATAGGCGTTTTTCGGATACGGCAGCAGTGCTTCGTCGCTGGCAAATCCGACCGGCTGCAGCAGGCTCGATGGAATGGTGTAGGTTGCATCACCAACGGTCAGTTCGACTTTCTGCAGGTAGTGGTTCAGCCACAGGTACAGGGTTTCGCCAATATGGTTTTCACCGCCTAAATAGAAGCGCAGATTTTCCAGACCTATGACGTTCAAGGGCTGATCTGTGTGCAGCGCCAGGTCGACGGTGACGGAAGACACTTCACGGGAATGCTCGGCGTGGGCGTCGGCCACGGTCAGTGGCAAGACGTCAACGGCTCGGCAGGTGCGGAACCGGCACTGGGTCTGGCGGCTGGCGTCGCCCAGGGGGCGGCTTTTGATTTCGGTGTGGCGTTCGACCCGCTGGCGTTCACTGATGGCGTGAAGCTGGGGATCGAAGCGCATGATGGTGCAGCTGGGTACTGGCCTTAAATAGTTGGGCCACAGCATGTTGAGCAGCGAATGGGTCAGTTCCGGAAACTCGTCCTCGACCTTCTCGCGGAGCTTGCCTGTGAGAAAAGCGAAGCCTTCCAGCAGCCGTTCAACGTCCGGGTCGGTGCTTTGCTCAGAGAGAAAACGGGTCAGCTGAGGATGCGCATCGGCAAACTCCCGGCCCTGCAATCTGAGAAAACTGAGTTCGTCCCTGTAAAACCGATTCAACTTCATAGAACTACTACACCAAGTTCGATTGCGGGCCTGATATTTCCCGCTGACTCCGAGCTCAGGTCAGGTGTGGCTCCCAAAAGACGCTCCTTCGGCCCATCCTTGGGGCGCTTGGGCTCCGCCATCCTTGGCTCCGCACACTTTTGGGAGCCACACCTGCCCTGACCTCTCATCCTTGTCCGATAGCTACTTCCTTTGAATTCACATCACCCGGTAGTAGCGCTTGTCATCCAATAACAAATCAATGGTCGTTTTATCGTCTTCCGAACCCACCCTCAGGTAGACCGTTACCTGGAACCGAAGCTGCAATGGGTCCGGCCCCTGGGGCATGGCCATTACGTCGACCCGGCTCACTCTGGGTTCGAATTTCTCAATACACTGCCGAATGGCGCCTCGAATGCGGATGCTCAGGTCGTGGGTACCCAGGGTGGCGTCGTTGAAGTCCACCAGGCCAAGGTCTGGTACGCTCTGGCTGTTGCCCGGATGGGCATTCAGCAGGCGTACCAGGTGGCGTTTGATGGAATCCACCACATGGGTGACTTCTCCCATGCTCTGCCCCGCTGGCTCGGCAGCCTGTTCCAGTCGTTCGAACAGGCTGCCGCCCGGAACCTGAACACCGTCTGCGCCGGTGTTCATGGACATGGATTAATCCTTGTCCAGTCGGCCAACCAGTGACAGTTCGAAGTTCGCACCCATGTACTTGAAGTGCGGACGAACCGCCAGTGATACCTGGTACCAGCCCGGATCGCCTTCCACGTCGGAAACGGTGACCTTGGCGGCGCGCAGGGGGCGACGGCTGCGGACGTCGGCCGGGGGGTTTTCCTGGTCGGCGACGTACTGGCGGATCCAGGTGTTGAGCTCGCGCTCAAGGTCCTGGCGCTCTTTCCAGGAGCCGATCTGTTCGCGCTGCAGCACTTTGATGTAGTGCGCCAGGCGGTTCACGATCATCATGTAAGGCAGTTGTGTACCCAGCTTATAGTTGGTTTCCGCTTCCTTGCCTTCCTTGGTGTTCGGGAACTGCTTGGGCTTCTGTACCGAGTTGGCGGAGAAGAAGGCGGCGTTGTCGCTGCCTTTGCGCATGGTCAGGGCGATGAAGCCTTCGTCGGCCATTTCGTATTCGCGACGGTCGGTGATCAGCACCTCGGTCGGAATCTTGGCTTCCAGCTGGCCGAAGGATTCAAAGGTGTGAACCGGCAGGTCTTCTACCGAACCACCGCTCTGCGGGCCAATGATGTTCGGGCACCAGCGGTACTTGGCGAAGCTTTCGGTCAGGCGCGTGGCTAGGAGATAGGCGGTGTTGCCCCACAGGTAATGCTCGTGGTCGCCAGACACATCTTCCTTGTAGTTGAAGCTGCGCACCGGGTTTTCCGTGGGGTCGTAAGGCACCCGCAGCAGGAAGCGTGGTGAGGTCAGGCCCAGATAGCGGGCGTCTTCCGACTCGCGCAGGGAACGCCACTTGGCATATTTCGGGCCTTCGAAAACGGCTTTCAGTTCCTTGATGGCTGGCAGTTCCTGGTAGCTGTCAACGCCGAAGAAAGAGGGCGCAACCGAGGACAGGAAAGGCGCGTGGGCCATGGCGCCGACAGACGACACATACTGCAGCAGCTTCATGTCTGGGGTGGACGGTGTGAAGGCGTAGTTGCCGACGACCGCGCCGACAGGTTCACCGCCAAACTGGCCGTATTCGGTGGAGTAAATGTGCTGGTAGAAACCGGTCTGGGTGACGTCCGGTGCGAACTCGAAGTCTTCCAGCAGTTCGGTCTTGGTGGCGTGCAGAATGTCCACCTTGATGTTCTCGCGGAAGTCGGTGCGATCCACCATCAGCTTCAGGCCGCGCCAGGAGGATTCCAGTTCCTGCAGCTTGGGCGCGTGCAGGATTTCATCCATCTGGGCGCTGATCTTGCGATCCAGCTCGACCACCATCTGGTCGACCAGTGCCTTGTTGACCGGCTGGCCTTTCTCGTCGCTTTTCAGCAGGTTGGAGATAAACGTTGCGACGCCGCGGCGGGCAACATCGTAGCCTTCATCAGCGGGCGCCATGCGGCTGTTGGCCATGACCTGGTCCAACAACGATCCCTCGGCGACAGCTTCGGTAGCAGCAGATTGCTGCTCAGCAGTATCAGACATACCACATCCCTTCAGTACGTTTTAAACACAATGTGAAAGCTGCCAGTGTTGGCAGAATTCAGACAAAAGTTCAGATAAAAGTTCGGCTCAAAAGTCCGGATTATTCGCCGCTTTCGTCCGTGGCCAGCTCAAGCTCCTGAAGGAGTTTGTCGCGGGCATCGTCGTTGTCCAGCAGTTCCTGCAGCTTGGACCGGAACGACGGCACATTACCCAGCGGGCCCTTGAGGGCAACCAGCGCTTCACGAAGCTCGATCAGCTTCTTGAGCTCTGGAACCTGACGGGAAATGCTGTCCGGAGAGAAGTCATCCAGGGTCTGGAATTCAAGATTGACCGGCAGTTCGTCGGCTTCGTCTTCCAGCTTGTTGGTGACCGTAGTGGAAAGCGTCAGACCGGCTTCTGACATGACAGAACGGAAGTTGTTCTTGTCAACAGAAATGGCCTTACGTTCTTCGATGGGGGTTTCTTCGGGTTGTCCCTTGAAGTCGCCGACGACGAACATCTTCAGCGGCAGTTCAGTTTCTGCCTGCTGGTCACCGGTGGCGGGGACGTATTTGATATTGATGCGCTCTTTAGGCGCGACGGAACCGTCTTTTGACGACATGCGCTTGCTCCCTGTGCTCCATTTGCAAACATTCTTGTTTGCCGTGATACATTCCTTTGTACGCACCCTCCCGGCACGTGACCCCCGAAACTCTACACATGAATTTATCGTCACTCAAGCAAAGAATGGCCAGCGGCGGGCAAAAAAAGACCCGAGGCAAGAAATTGCCAACCCATCGACATTCTGACCGTTTTGGCGTCAGCAGCGAGTCCCGCTATACTCCCCCTGGACTTTACCTCTCCTAATCTCATTCAAGGAACCCGACATGAGCGACCTGAAAAGCCAGTTTGAAGAAGCCGTAAACTACATCCAGAACGCCGAAGGCGATTTTCAGCCGTCCAATGAAATGAAGCTGGAATTCTATGCCCTGTACAAGCAGGCAACGGCTGGCGACGTTAGTGGCAAGCGCCCGGGCATGATGGATTTTGTGAACCGCGCCAAATACGACGCCTGGGAAAAGGTGAAAGGTACGTCTTCCGAGCAAGCCATGCAGCAGTACATCGATAAGCTGGAAGCGCTGAAGTAAGTCGTCCGCCGAAAGCACGCCCCGCAGCCCGGCCAACCGGGCTGTTTACAATTTTCAGAAACGTAACTTTGTGGTCGTAAAACGTTTGTCATAAGATGCGCGCATCATAACAACAACAAACGACATGGAAGGTTATTGCTGATGGAAATTTCCCAGGCGCTGGAGCATTCCCAGCCCGGCCTCGTTAAACGCCTGACCACGGCTACCCGCCAGCACCAGCTCAATTACCGCTCGGAACAGACCTACCTTCACTGGATATCACGCTTCGTGCTGTTTCACGATCTGACAGACCCCGCCCTGCTGAAAGCGGATGATCGCCGGCTCTATCTTGACTACCTGACCGCACAGGTTAAGGTTTCCCGGGCAAGGCTGAACCAGGCAACCCAGGCGCTGGCATTTCTGTACTCAGAAGTACTGACAACGCCGGAGACACCGGCCGCTGCCTGAAATTCCCCTAGCGAGTCGTGGTGGTGGAACTGAACGATTCGTAAGTCCGGTTGGACTGAGGCTGAGGCACGATCTGGTACTGATTGCCCCAGGTCTGTCCAGGTATCTGCCGGGGATTGCTGAAATTGAATTCCACCGGGATTTCGCTTCGCCCAAGGTCTGTTCGCCTGTCCCTGGGCTGCAGGGCCAGTGGATCAAGGTAGAAATCCTTATCCGTCCGTGGCCGCACCGCTACGCCTTCAGCCGGCGCTTCCAGGCCACCTTCGATGACGGTACTGGCAAGCGAATCTTCTTCCAGCGACCGGAAAGGAATGGTGTCGATGGTGGTGCGCTCTTCGTAACTGAAGGCACCGCCCTCAACGGTGGTTTTGCTGGTCTGTGCAAATACCAGTGGTGACAACGCTGCAACGGCTGCCAGCCCAATTGTTTTAACGACTGTTTCGATTTCGCCCATGACACTTGCCTTATTATTCACTGTCTTGCCTGAACATCCACAATCTGCCTGTGTACGGCATCGCGTCAGGTTGACAATTTTTGATCAGTCTAGCGTCAATGGCAGGTAAAAACCCGGTCAACCGTCAGAATTGTGACATTCCTCACTTGTCTGACGACAGGGGCTCATAGCGGATGTCGGTGATTATGGTCTGGGTGAAGCCATCAGGAGTACGGACGCTGACTTCGTCATCCACCCGTTTGCCCAGCAGCGCCCTTGCCATGGGCGCGTCTATGCTCAGGTAACCCCGTGACAGATCAAACTCATCCGGGCCCACCAGACGATACCTGTGGGTCGAGCCATCATCATTTTCAATCGTGACCCAGGCTCCGAAGAACACCCGGCTGCGGTCGTCCGGCAGGCGATCGACCACCGTCAGTTCATCGAGACGCTTGCTGAGAAACCTGACCCTGCGGTCAATTTCCCTTAGCTGTTTCTTGCCATAGATGTATTCGGCGTTTTCCGAACGATCCCCCAGCGCAGCTGCTTCACGCACCGCCTGCGTCACTTCTGGCCGCTTTTTTTTCCACAGGAAGCGCAGCTCCTCCCGCAGGGCCTGTTCACCTTCGGCAGTGATATACCGTGTCCTGGCCATAACGTGCCCCCAATCTGGAAATAAAACACCCGGAACTAAAACCTTCAGACATAAAAAAACCCCGTAAATACGGGGTACAAAGCTAGCGCTGTGCTGGAGGAAGACGCAAGGGAAATCTCCCTCGCTGTCCATGGTTCCTATTATGCACAGACCATCTTAACTCCAGGTGGCCCTGGGATTACGTTTTGGTCAGAGCCCGGATTAGGTTGTGCACTCTAAGGTTCCAACGTAAATTCGTGCCAATAACACAGGTTTTGAAATCATTTGAAATGGGGATGGGAACAACAATGAACACACAAAAACTCATGGATTCAGCCCTTAACGGCCTTGACCGTATCGGCTTCCAGCTGGACCAGTATGGTATTACCGGCAAGCTGAACCGTCACAACCTGGCCGCTTTTATCATGCTTGAACAGAAGCACCTTGAAGGCGAGTGGGACAGCATTCAGGCGAGGTTTGATCGCCGGCGCTCACAGGTTGAAGGCGTTCTGACCGCCATCGAAACCCGCACTGACCCGCTGATCCGGCCCTTGATAAGCCGCATCAATCAGTTCCGCGGCGTATCCGGCAACTGATCAGCGTTACAGACTCCGAAGTTCGCCCGGTGACGTTGACTCACCGGGCTCTCCTGCCTGAAGCGTCTGAGTATCTTTGAGGCGCTTCCGACCCGGCGTGTATGCAGGCATGCTGATCGTTACCTTCAGACCCGGACATTCTGGGTCATCAAAATGATCACTCAACCTGATGACACCCTGATGGATTTCCGCCACGGCGCTCACCAGACTTAACCCGAGACCGTTACCCGGCAACGACCGGCTCTTACCGACCCGGTAGAAACGCTGGAATACCTGATCCTTTTCGCTGTCCGGTATGCCAATCCCGCTGTCGCCGACCTCGAAAATGGCATCATCACCCTCTTTGCGAACCTCTACCCTGATCAGACCATGCTCCGGCGTGTATTTGATGGCGTTATCGATGAGGTTGCTGACCATCTGGAACAGGAGATCACGGTCGCCCTCAATCGACACACTGCTGTCGACTGACTGTTCAAACTGCTGATCCTTGTCTTCCGCCAGCGCCTCGTAAAGCTCACAGGCATCGGTGACCAGTTCTCCCAGCGATACCGGCTTCATGTCCGCCGCGTTGCCACGGGTTTCCAGCCGGGCGATGCGAAGCAACGCGTTGAAGGTCGCCAGAAGCTGGTCTGCCTCTGCAACCGCACGGGCGGCCTGGTCCCGGGCTTCATCGTTATCCACCGACATCAAAGTGTTTTCAAGCTGGTTGCGCAGCCGGGTAAGCGGGGTTCTCAGGTCATGGGCAATGCTGTCAGATACATGCCGGATGCCTTCCATCAGATACACAATCCGGTCCAGCATCTGGTTGAGGTTTTCCGCCAGCTGATCAAAATCGTCGTCGGTACCGCGGGTCGGAATTCGTAATGACAGGTGGCCGTTCATGATTCGGCGGGAGGTGTTATTGATCACCTCGATTCGCCTTGTGGTACTGCGGCTCATCAGGAACCCGCCCAGAAGCGCCAGTGCCAGGGTAATGCCCATACCCCAGTTTATCGCGCCCTCGATCAGCCGTTTCAGATTGGTAAGTTCATCAACGTCCCGCCCCACCAGCAGACGCAGGCCCCCCTGAACTTCAAAAATCCGGGCACGGGCCAACCGCTCAGGGCCGGTCCAGCCTACGGAGTCGTCCAACGTGAAATTGATCCAGCCGCTCTCAGATCGGGATCCCTGGGGCCAGGTTTCGATGTTGCCGGCCAGCTTGAGGAAATCATCGGTGGTCAGCAGGTAAATGGATTTGGCGTTGGGATCACGGGCAACCCGTTCACGGATGATTGAAATCAACCCGTTTATGCCGCTGCCACGGTACTGCTCGGCAAGCCCGGCGATCTCCGCCTCAATGGTCTCGTCGGTCTGGGCCGTCATGAAACCGGCCGTGCGCCAGTATATAAACGCCAGCAGCAGAAACACCGAGGTGGCAAACACCACCATGTAAAGCAGTGCCAGCTGGAATGAGGAAGTGCGAAGCTGGCTAAGCAGTTTCACGAAGCATGTACCCGGCGCCCCGGATGGTCTGCAACAGAGGCGTGTCGAATTCCTTGTCGATCTTGGCCCGCAGGCGGCTGATGTGCACATCAATCACATTGGTCTGCGGATCAAAATGATAATCCCAGACCTTTTCCAACAGCATGGTACGGGTGACCACCTGCCCGGCGTTGCGCATCAGGTATTCCAGTAGCCGGAATTCCCGGGGCTGGACATCGATGTTCTGCCCGGCACGTTTGACGGTGCGGGCCAGCAGGTCCATCTCCAGATCGGCCACATGCAGCACCGTCTCGGTCTCCGCCGACTGGCGGTTACGGCGAACCAGCGACTCGATACGGGCCAGAAGCTCGGTGAACGAAAACGGCTTGGTCAGGTAATCATCACCGCCACCACGAAGGCCTTCCACCCGGTCGTCGACATCACCCAGGGCGCTGAGGATCAGCACAGGCACCTGGTTGCCGGTGGCCCGCACGGTCTTGATGATGGCCAGGCCGTCCATACCGGGCAGCATCCGATCCACAATCATGATGTCGTAGTCTTCACTGGCGGCCATCATCATGCCGTCTTTGCCATCGGCCGCATGATCCACCACAAAGTCCGACTCTTTCAGACCCTTGATAAGGTAATTTGCCACATCTTGATCGTCTTCAATGACCAGCGCTTTCACCGGTAAACCTCCTGATTAGCGGTTTTCATTAACAGCTAGGGTACGAGTATGCCAGAACCGCGGCCAGTTACGATCTTGTAAGAGGGTGTCGCCATAGACGACGGTCACGCCAGATTCCGGAACCAGTCCAGGCTCTCCGACGTGGTGCCGGCCGGCCGATACTCTGCCCCGACCCAGCCCTGATACCCCATCCGGTCCAGCGCCTCGAACGCCCTGGTGAAATTGATCTCACCGGTACCGGGCTGGTTTCGCCCCGGATTATCAGCAATCTGCACGTGGGCGATCCAGGGCAGCAGGCACTCCATGGTGCGAATCAGATCCCCTTCCATGACCTGCATATGGTAAACATCGTACTGCAGCCTGACGTTGTCCGCCTCAATGCTCTCGATTACCTGCATGACCCGGGCGGAGGTATCCAGGAAAAAGCCGGGCATATCCACCCGCGAATTGATGGCTTCCAGGCAGAGGGTCATACCAGCACCAGCCAGTTTTTGCGCCGCGTATTCAACATTCCCCAACAGCGTGGTCCAGGCCTGATCTTCATTCAATCCAGCGGGGAGGAGCCCGGCCAGGCAGTTAACCTGCGTGCAGCTCAGGACCCCGGCGTAACGGATCGCCTGGTCTACCCCGGCCCTGAACTCTTCAACGCGATCCGGCAGACAGGCAATGCCCCGCTCACCCGCATCCCAGTCACCCGGCGGCAGATTGAACAGCACCTGGGTCAGGTTATTCGCATCCAGAATCTGCTTCAGCTGTTCCGGTTCATAAGCGTAGGGAAAAAGATATTCCACACCACGGAAACCCGCTTCGCTGGCCAGCTGGAAACGGTCGAGGAAATCGACCTCGTTGAACAACATCGACAGATTGGCAGCAAACGCAGGCATTGTTATCCCTTCTTCCGAGGATTGACGGACGAGCCCAGCAGCGCGCCGTTCATGTGTTCCAGCTCCAGCAACAGCCCACTATGGTCCGCTTCACTGTGGCCGTTGGCAATCAGACTCTGGTATTCATTGTGAGTCTGCTGCGCCAGCGGCAACGTCAGCCCCTCCGCCCGGGCCTCGTCCAGAATCATCCGCATGTCCTTCAACTGAATTCGCGATGGGGCGCCCGGTGCAAAATTCCGGTCAATCATCCGCTGGCCATGAAGCTCCAGAATCCGACTACCGGCAAAGCCTCCCATCAACGCTTCCCGAACCGCCGCCGGGTCCGCCCCACCCTTGGCCGCCAACAGCAGCGCCTCGGACACCGCGCCAATGGTAATCCCCACAATCGCCTGATTGGCCAGCTTCGCTAACTGGCCGCTACCCACCGGACCAATCCGGGTACATTTGCCCAGCGCATCGAAAACCGGCCGAACCCGTTCAATGTCCGCCTCCGCGCCGCCAGCCATAATACTCAACGTCGCCTGTTCCGCCCCCACGGTGCCGCCAGACACCGGCGCATCCACATAACCCGCGCCCTGCTTCTGCGCCATTCCGGCATGGCGACGAGCCAGGGAAGGCTGAACGGAGCTCATATCAACGTAAACCGCTCCCGCTTTCAGGGCGACGATGCCGCCCTGCTCAACCATGACCCGTTCCACCACATCGCCGTTCTCCAACATCGTGATTACCACATCGGCATCACGAACGGCGTTTTCAGGGGAATCGGCAATGGTTGCCTGATCTTTGAACGGAGCGCACTTACCGGCCGTCCTGTTCCACAAAGTCACGGTGAAGCCGGCGTCCAGAAGATTTCGGACCATGGGCGCTCCCATAAGCCCAATCCCGAGAAACGCGATATGCAGTTCTTTCGCAGTCATAATTCGAGCCTCTAACTCCAAAGCCAGAAGAAGTGAGTGGGCAGGCGCTTCCAAAACCGTGCGGAGCCATGGATGGCGGAGCCCGAGCGTACAGGGACGTATTTATAGCGTGTTTTGGAAGCGCCTGCCCACTCACTTCCGCCCGCCAAGGTTCGAGAGAAGCGAACTACACAAACAAAAACGCCACCGACCCGACTTGGGTGGTGGCGTTTTGACAATGCCAGGACTATCCGCTGAATCAGGCGGCTTCAGTTTCCGCCATCATCGCTGTGCGAATCTTCTTCATGGCGTTTTTCTCAAGCTGACGAATCCGCTCAGCCGAAACCCCATATCGATCCGCCAGCTCATGAAGCGTCGACTTACCATCAGACAACCAGCGCTCCCGAAGAATATCCTGGCTGCGCTCATCCAGCTGGCCAAGTGCTTCCATCAGCCGACCGTTAGAGTCATCTGTCCAGTCAGCCTGCTCAAGCTGCGTCGCCGGATTGCTGCGGTGGTCTTCCAGGAAATAGGCGGGTGCCTGATAGGCGTTATCGTCATCATCATCCTGCGGACCATCAAACGCCGTATCATGGGAAGACAGACGACCCTCCATTTCACGGACCACCTTCGGCTCCACCCCAAGATCGGCAGCAACCGCATTCACCTCATCGTGGCTGAGCCAAGCCAGGCGCTTCTTCTGGCTGCGCAGGTTGAAAAACAGTTTACGCTGGGCCTTGGTGGTGGCCACTTTCACAATGCGCCAGTTGCGCAGGATAAACTCGTGGATCTCGGCCTTGATCCAGTGCACCGCAAAAGACACCAGCCGCACACCGTATTCAGGGTTGAAGCGCTTGACCGCCTTCATCAGGCCCACATTGCCTTCCTGAATCAGGTCCGCCTGGTTCAGGCCGTAACCGGCATAGCTGCGGGCGATGTGAATCACAAACCGGAGGTGCGACAGCACCAGCTCTCTGGCTGCGTCTACATCACCTTCGTAATGCAACCGCTCGGAAAGCTTACGCTCCTCTTCAACCGAAAGAACCGGAATACGGGCCGCCGCCTGAATGTAGGATTCAAGGTTGGCGCCTGGGACTAGTCTGTCGAGAACCTGTAAGTTCGTGCTCATTTTTTCCCTCCGGACATGACGGCCATTAAATATAACAACTAAATCTTAGACCGCCAAGATCTGATAAAGTTCCCGAAAGCCAGGATAAACGCTTTTAAATCAGCGGCCTGGAACTTCAGGGTTGCACCCGCTTATCTTTTCAAATTACGCCTCAACGATCTGAATTGACAATACGGTATTGCCGAGATGGAAGATCACCCGCCCGCGATCTCGCCGGGCTCGATATCGTCAAGATGGCGCTTTACGGCCACCCAGGCGCCCAACCACCCTAACAGCATCGCGGCGATTATCAACGCGATAATGCCGTCGAAGGTCAGCCCACTGAGCGAGAAATCACTGCGGTAAAGGCCGGCAAGCCGCTCCACTGGCCCGCTGAGCCACCACAAGGATAACTGGAGCAGTAGCCAGGCAACCACACCACCGCCCAGACCAAACCAGGCACCGGTGTAAAGAAAAGGCCGACGAACGAAAGCGTCCGTGCCCCCTACCAGCTTTGCCACCAGGATTTCATCCCGACGGTTCTCGATCGATAACCGAACCGTATTGCCGATAACCAGAACCACGGCCGCAGCCAACAGTAGCGCCAGCGCCCAGACTGCACGGCCCAGCAGTTCGGTCATGGCGTTCAGCCGCTGTAGCCAGCCCAGATCTACCTGTACCTGCTCCACGCCGTCCATGCCTTCCACCAGTGCCAGCAACGTCTGAACACCGTCCGCTGTTCGGGAACCATCGCTGGGGGTAACCAGAAGTGTGTGGGGAAGGGGGTTACCGTCCAGATAATCCAAAGCATCCTCCAGGCCAGACGACGCCCGGAATTCATCCAGAGCAGTATCACGGTCAATCAGCTCTACCTCCGCTACCCGACTGTCCCCAGCAACCGTCTGTTTCAGAGTTTGCGCCTGTTCCAGCGTAACCTCTTCGGCCAGATAGGCGGTGACCCGTGCCGAGCTTTCCCAGCCAGCGCTGACACCCTGGAGGCTGGTCAGAAGCAGCATCAGTGCTACCGGCAGTGCCAGTGCCACGCCCATGACCGTCCATGTCATCAAACTCGCCACAGGGGCTTGCCAGAGCCGGCGGGCACTGTCCCGGGCCACCTTGCGATGATGCCCGAAATAGCTGCTGGCCTGCTGGGCCAGCGGGGACCGTGTGGTTCTGGCCCCTCTGCTTCTGGTATCGCTTTCCCTGGATGGGTCTTTCCGCCGATTCTGGGCGTCAGCCATGCAAACCCCCTGCGCCTGCCACCAGACGACCCTGATCAAGGGTGAGGGTTCGTCGACCCAGATCATTAATCAGACCAATGTCGTGAGTGGCAATCAGAACGGTCACACCAACCTGACTGAATTCCGCAAACAGACCCATGATGTCGGCGGAAAGCTGGGGGTCGAGGTTACCGGTGGGCTCGTCCGCCAGCAGAACCGGTGGCTTGTTTACCACGGCCCGGGCAATGCCGACCCGTTGCTGCTCACCGCCGGATAACTGCAGGGGGTTCATTTTCTCTTTGCTGAGCAAGCCCACCTTATCCAGCGCCGCCCGCACCCGGCGGCCGATATCCCGCGCCGATGTACCCATGACTTCAAGCGGCATGGCCACATTATCGAACACGGAGCGGTCGAAAAGCAGCTGATGGTTCTGGAAGACCACGCCAATATGACGGCGAATATAAGGCACCTGACGTCGGGGCAGGCGGTTAAGCACCTGCCCGCCGACGACGACTTCACCGGCACTGGGGCGCTCCATCACCATGATGAGCTTGAGCAGCGTGCTCTTGCCGGCACCGGAATGGCCGGTCAGAAAGGCCAGTTCACCCCGATCCAGGCCAAAGTTCACCTGCCTCAGCGCGGTATGGTCGCTGTCATAACGTTTGGTGACCTGCCGGAATTCAATCATGAAGGCTTATGTCTCGGAGGTTTCATCGAACAATGCGTCAACAAAGGTCCGCGCGTCAAAGCTGCGCAGGTCATCCACCTGTTCACCCACCCCGATGTAACGGATGGGCAACTGCAATTGCCGTGCTATGGCGAACACAATGCCACCCTTGGCGGTACCATCCAGCTTGGTCAGGGTAATGCCGCTGACCCCTACCGCCTCCTGGAACACCTGGGCCTGGCTCAAGGCATTCTGGCCAGTGCCCGCGTCCAGTACCAGCATGACTTCATGAGGAGCGGTGTCGTCGAGCTTTTTCATCACCCGGACTACCTTTTCCAGCTCACTCATCAGATTATCCTTATTCTGCAGACGCCCGGCGGTATCGGCGATCACCACGTCAATACCACGGGACTGGGCAGACTGAACCGCATCGTAAATGACCGAGGCGCTGTCAGCCCCGGTATGCTGCGCGATGACCGGCACCTTGTTGCGCTCTCCCCAGACCTGCAGTTGCTCCACGGCGGCCGCCCGAAAAGTATCACCCGCTGCCAGCATTACTGACTTACCGTCCCGCTGGAAAAGCTTGGTCAGCTTGCCAATGGTGGTGGTTTTGCCAACGCCGTTAACGCCCACCATCAGAATGACATAGGGCTTCTTGCCAACGTTGATATCCAGCGGCTTGGTAACATCCGCCAGCAGATCGTACAATTGATCCCGCAGCGCCTTCCGCAGGGCCTCGCCATTCTTGAGCTGGTTCCGTTCCAGCTTGTCGGTCAGCGATTCAATGATTTCCGTGGTGGCAGTTACGCCAACGTCTGCCATCAACAGCGTAGTTTCGATCTCTTCCAGAAGGTCAGCGTCAATTTTCTTACCGCCGGAGAAGAGACCGGAAAAGCCACCGGTCAGATTTGCCCGGGTCTTTCCGAGCCCGCTACGGATACGTTCGAATACGCTGACCTGCGGTTCAGGCTCTGACTCTGGCGCCTCGGGTTCTGCCTTTGCTGGCGCAGCCTCGGCAACCGCATCCGGGGTTTCCGGGGCGGGGCCGGTTTGCGGCGTTGCGCCGGGCTGGGGCTCGGGTTTTTTCTGGGGAACGGCTTTGGGGCGGGGCCGCGGACGATTGCCCACCAGATCCGCTACAAACACAAGAACCAGAAGGGCCAGTAGCCCGATGGAGATCCATTCTGCCGTCATAGTCATACCGTTGATCGTAGAATTCGCAGGATAAAAGAAAGGCGGTATTCTAGCAGACTGTCCGCTGGAAGTGACGGATCATCCGAAGCCTCGTAACATGCAGACCACGCAACCGCCTTTGCAACCAACTCCCCGGAACAGACCCTACGTATGGCCCGAAAATCCACAACCCGTCCGCCCGCTGGCGGCGAACTCAGAATCATCGGCGGTGACTGGCGCAGCCGTAAGCTGCGATTCCCCGATGCAGGCGGCGTTCGTCCGACTCCGGCACGCACCCGTGAAACCCTCTTCAACTGGCTGGCCAGCCAGCTACCGGGTAGCCGCTGCCTTGACCTTTTCAGCGGCTCCGGTGCCCTTGGCCTGGAGGCGATGTCCCGGGGTGCCGCGTCAGCAACCCTGGTCGAACACAATCAGGCGCTGGTGGAGGCCCTGCGAAAGAATCTGAGCCTGTTAAAAGCGGATAACGGCCGGGTGGTTTTGCAGCCAGTCGAGCAGTTTCTGGCCCAGCAGGCAACGGCGCCGTTCGACCTTGTGTTCATGGACCCGCCGTTCCGCCAGGGCTGGCTGGAACGCCTGTTGCCGCTTCTTGCAGAAAACGCCTGGGTGGCAGAGAGGGGCTGGGTCTACGTCGAACACGAAAGCGAATTGGCAAGCCCTACACCACCAACCGGCTGGCAATTACACCGCGCCAAATCCGCCGGCCAGGTAACTTACTGTCTTTATCAGACTGGCACAAAAAACCCCGCCTGATCCAGCGGGGTTGGTTGGTCACTGCCAGGCCTGAGCCCGCGCTGACGGGTCAGGCAGAAGGCCGCAGGGAATAAGCGCGCAGGTGCGCGGCAAAGTCCTCAAGGTAGCGGATGCCGCTGGCTTCGGCCTCGCGGCACCACTGCATCAGCGCCTGCAGCTTTTCCTGCGGCTTAACGCCCCGGCGACGCCAGAGCTCCTGCAGTTCATGACTCATCTGATAGATCGTGCGCAGGGCCTGGTTGCTGTCCAGCGCCGTTTCCAGATGCTCTTTGTCTGCCGGTTTGATCAGCGTGATCTCGCGGGACAGCAACCGTTTGATGGTGCGGTAGCGAGGACGGATTTCGACGTCCATCAGAGCTTTCTGCTGGCGCAACACAGGCTCCATAACCCGCTTACGATACTGGCGCATGATGTCAAAGCGGTTGTTGGCAATGGCCTGAACTGTTTCAACATCCACTTCCTGCTTGCCTGGCACATAGTGGGCAATCGGGCGATAACCCTTGGGGGTGGCGAGACCCAATGCCTGGAACAGCCGGATATAACCCCAGCCAATATCCACTTCGTACCAGCGCCGGGAAAGTTTCGACGAATTTGGATAGGTGTGATGATTGTTGTGCAACTCTTCGCCACCAATCAAAAGCCCCAGCGGCCAGATATTCCGGGCATTGTCTGCGCATTCAAAGTTGCGGTAGCCCATAAAGTGACCAAGGCCGTTGACGACGCCTGCCGCCCAGACCGGAATCCACATCATCTGCACCGCCCAGATCCAAATACCGTTGACACCGAACAGCATCAGGTCGATGGCGGCCATCAGGCCGATCCCCAGTGTCTGGTGACGACTGTATACATTGCGCTCTACCCAGTCTTCAGGGGTGCGCTGCCCATAACGTTGCAGGGTCTCATCCGTGCCCGCACCAGCATAGAGCTCCGCACCCTCGAACAGCACCTTGCGGATGCCCAGAACCACCGGACTATGGGGGTCTTCATCGGTTTCGCATTTGGCGTGGTGTTTGCGATGAATCGCCGTCCACTGCTTGGTATTGGTGGCCGTCGTCAGCCACAGCCAGAACCGGAAAAAATGCGCCAGCACCGGGTGCAGATCCAGGGAGTTATGCGCAGAATGGCGATGGAGATAGAGTGTCACGCTGATGATGGTGATGTGCGTCAATACCAGAGCAACCAGAATCAGCTGAATTACTGAAAGGTCCAGAAGACCGTTGTACCACATGTAAGGTTTCCTCGTTCGAAATCATCGGGTTGGCCAGAATCTGCCGGTAAAGCGGAGGGCCAGAACCGAGTGCAATCACTTTAGCGTACAGTTGTTCACCATAACAACCGTATTTGGGTGTGGTTTGGTGTCTGATTGCATTAACCTGTGTCCATCTATGACTTTTTCGGAGCCCGCCCTTGCCTGAGTTACCTGAAGTTGAAACAACCCGCCGTGGCATAGCGCCCCACTGCGAACACCAGGTGATTGCCAGAGTCATCGTCCGGGACGGACGGCTACGTTGGCCGGTTCCGGACAACCTGCCAGCACTGATAGAAGGTGCCACCATTACCGAAGTCGACCGGCGAGCGAAGTATCTGCTGATACGGGTATCAGGCACGGCGGCAACCGGAACGCTGATTGTCCACCTTGGCATGTCCGGCAGTCTGCGGGTGATCACCGACGCCAGTGAACCGCTGATCCATGACCATATCGAACTCTGGTTACAAAACGGTGTAAGGCTCCGGTTTAACGACCCCAGACGGTTCGGTTGCTGGCTCTGGTCGGAAACCCCTGACAGTCACCGTTTGCTCGCCAGCCTCGGCCCGGAACCACTGGCGCCTGAATTCAACGGCGCTCTGCTGTACCGGCTTTCCCGTGGCAAACAGACGCCGGTGAAATCCTTCATTATGGATAACCGCATTGTGGTTGGCGCTGGCAACATTTACGCCAATGAAGCCCTGTTCAAGGCCGGCATCCACCCCAGGCGGGCCGCCGGGCGCATAAGTCTCAGCCGCTACCACCGGCTGGCAGAGGCCATCAAAGAAACCCTGTCTGCCGCCATATTGATGGGGGGCACAACGCTCAGGGATTTTGTGAATAGTGATGGCAAACCCGGCTATTTTGCCCAATCCCTGCTGGTGTATGGGCGCGGTGGCGAGCCCTGCCGCGAGTGCGGCAAAGCGCTAAAAGAGATCCGGATGAATCAGCGCACCACAGTGTATTGCGGCCACTGTCAACGCTAGAGAAATAATGCAACAGAAAAATCGTTTGAAAATACGTAAATATGATTCATAGTTAACAGAGTATTTATGGTCCTCAGCTAGACTGTAGAATCATGGGCAGGCCATCAGGAAAACGCCGTCCACCTGCATAGCTTGGCGACAAACGGCCGCGGATAGACCGATATAGGGCCGACATATTCAGGAGATAATGTAATGAGCGGTAAAATTTCCCACTTCGTGATCACCGCCCTGGCGGTTTGCATGTTGGCGTTCTCCTCTGCCGGGCATGCCCAGGCGATTGATGAAAGCCCGAGCGCGCTGGCCATGACCGGTGACGCACTCTTCGCCCGGCCCGCTCTGTTTGCAACCACCGTGGTTGGCAGTGTCGTTTACGTGGTTTCATTACCCTTCTCCCTGCTTGGCGGAAACGCTGCAGAAGCCGGTGAAACGCTGGTCATGGGGCCAGCCAAAGCGACGTTCGTCCGGTGCCTCGGCTGCACCCGCATCGGTCGCAAGCCAGAAACCGTTGAACAGACCTCCGGTAACTGATCCGTAAAATCCCCGGTTGCCATCCGGCACGATCTTCGGCAGCCTGAAGTTTCATCAACTTCAGGCTGTCTGCGTTTATGGTGAACTGGCATTTTCTGGAAACCGTGTTCCTGGATATGGATGGAACACTGCTGGACCTTCATTTTGACAATCATTTCTGGCTGGAACACCTGCCCAGGCGATACGCCGAACACAACAACCTAAGCCCCAGGCAGGCACACGACCTGATCGTGCCGATGATCATGGCTGAACGCGGCTCGCTGAACTGGTATTGCACCGACTACTGGAGCAACCGGCTGGCTCTGGACATTACCGGGCTCAAAGCGGAAGTGGGAGAACGTATTGGTTACCGCCCCCACGTCACCGACTTTCTCGAAGCACTGCGCGGCAAAGGTCTGCGCTCGGTCATTGTCACCAATTGTCACCCGGACCCGCTAAACCTGAAACTTGAACGCACCGGGCTTGCGAGCCGGGTCGACGGCATCATTTCCAGTCATGAACTTGGCAAACCCAAGGAAGACCCCTCATTCTGGGCGGATCTGGCGAAACGTGAGCCCTACCGATGCGAATCCACGCTGATGGTGGATGACAGCTTCCCGGTTCTCGAGAGCGCCCGCAACGCCGGCATCGGACAGTGCCTTGCGATACTGGCACCGGACAGCCAGAAATCGCCGAACCAGCGCCACCCGGATTTTCCCTCCATCCATCATTTTGATGAAGTCACACCGGCGCTGCTGCAGAGTGAACCTCTGCCATACAGAGCCTGAGACCGCTATACTGTTGGTAAACAATGCCCGCCCATTAATCAGGTGAGGAGACATGACGGCAACCACCGCTGATCAGGATCGTGTGCGACTGGACAAATGGCTCTGGGCTGCCAGGTTCTATAAAACCCGCAACCTGGCCAAGCAGGCCATTGAAGGTGGCAAGGTTCACTACAACGGCCAGCGCGCCAAACCGGGAAAACTGGTAGAAACCGAAGCAACCATTACCCTGCGGCTTGGCTGGCAGGAGCGCATTGTGGTGATTGATAACATAAGCGACCGCCGGCGCAGCGCCCCGGAAGCACAGACGCTGTACCACGAAACCGAAGACAGCGTGAAACGCCGTGAAGATCTGGCCTGGCAGCGCAAGACCATGCAGGCGGCCCAACTGCCCCCGGCCCGCCGACCGTCAAAGAAGGATCGCCGGGACATTCAGCGCTTCCGCGAACAGAACGGGCTCTAACCTGCCGTTTCATCACTATCTATTCTTTATGTTCAAGCTCAGGAGACACACATGGCATCCGGGGACCAGTTCCAGCGATTTCTGTTTGAAGACAGCCAGGTGCGCGGCGCCTGGGTGAGATTGAACAAAAGCTACACCGAGATTGGCAGCCAGGCGCCCTACCCGGATTCAGTCCGACGCATGCTGGGTGAGTCTCTGGTGGCCAGCGTACTGATGAGCAGTACCCTCAAATTTGAAGGCTCCCTGTCGCTTCAGGCCCAGGGTGACGGCCCGGTAAAAACGCTGCTGGCAGAATGCAGCAATGACCGGTTCATCCGCGGAATCGCGCGCTTTGACGAGCACGCCGTGACCGAAGATGGGCTTCATTCACTGCTGGGCGGCGGCCACATGGCTATTACCATCACTCCCGATCAGGGCCAGCGTTATCAGGGATTGGTGCCGCGGGAAGAGCCGGACCTGGCAGGCTGCCTGAAAGACTATTTTGAACGCTCAGAACAGATTCCCACCAGTTTCTTTCTGTTTGCGGATGAACACGGCAGCGCCGGGCTGATGCTCCAGAAGCTGCCAGGCAACACCGAGCAGGATGAGGACCTCTGGGACCGCCTGAATCATCTGGCCAGCACCGTGGAAGCGGAAGAGCTGCTTAACCTGGACAGCGAAACCCTGCTTCACCGGCTGTTTCACGAAGAGACTGTGCGTCTGTTCGATGCCGAGCCGGTCGCCTTCCGCTGCAGCTGTTCCGCCGAGCGCACACTGGCTGCTCTGGAATCTATTGGTAAGGAAGAATGCTACAGCATCCTCGACGAACAGGGCGCGATCGAAATGGACTGCCAGTTCTGTCACGCTCACTATCGCTTTGATAGAAACGACATTGATCACCTTTTCACCGGCCATACGTTACACTAACCGCCACTACAGCTTGCTGAAAAGCCCGAAAGCCAGTCCCAGAGCGGCTTTCAGCGTAGTCGTTTTTTACCGGCGCCTCTGGCATAATAGCGCGCCTGACTGACCACGAGTACACCCCGAGGGCGAGGTTGAAGTGAGTAATAGCTATCAAGATCTGAGTGCAGCACCCCTGGTTGAGCTGGCACTTGAAAGAGGCGAAGGCAAGCTGGCGGTAAATGGCTCACTGGTTGTGGAAACCGGCGAACGCACCGGCCGCTCTCCGATGGACCGCTTCATTGTCAAAGAGCCCAGTACGTCAGACGACATCCACTGGGGTCCGATCAATCGCCCTTTCGATGCCGATAACTTTGACGCCCTCTGGGATCGGGTGGAAGCTTACATTGCTGAAAAGGAAAGCTTTGTATCCCACGTCCACGTTGGCTCTGACCCTGAACATTACCTGCCGGTCAAGATGACCACCGAAACCGCCTGGCAGAATCTCTTTGGCCGCAACCTGTTTATTGTGCCGGAAAGTTACAACCCGGCAGACAAACAGGAATGGCAGATTCTGAACGCCGCCAACTTCGAGTGCGTACCCGAACGGGACGGCACCAACAGCGATGGCTGCGTCATCATCAACTTTGCCAAGCGCAAGGTGTTGCTGGCTGGCATGCACTACGCTGGCGAAATGAAAAAAGCGATGTTCTCTGTCCAGAACTTCCTGCTGCCAGAGAAAGACGTTCTGCCCATGCACTGCTCGGCTAACGTCGGTGAAGACGGCGAAACCTGCCTGTTCTTTGGCCTGTCCGGTACCGGCAAGACCACCCTGTCTGCCGACCCGGACCGTTTCCTGATCGGTGACGATGAGCACGGCTGGGGCCCGGGCACGGTCTTCAACATCGAAGGCGGCTGCTACGCCAAGTGCATTGACCTGAGCCAAAAGAACGAGCCCATTATCTGGGACGCAATCCGCTTTGGTGCCATTGTTGAAAACGTTGTGGTTGATCCTGAAACCCGCGAACCCGACTACACCGACGTATCCCTGACCGAGAACTCCCGCGTGGCCTATCCCCTGGAGCACGTTGAAAAACGGGTTCTGGAAAACCGCGCCGGTGAACCTTCGCATATTGTATTCCTGACCTGTGACATGACGGGCGTTCTGCCTCCTGTGTCGATTCTCAGCAAGGAAGCCGCCGCCTACCATTTCCTGAGTGGCTACACAGCGCTTGTCGGTTCTACCGAAATGGGATCCTCTTCCAAGCTGAAAGCGACTTTCTCAACCTGCTTCGGTGCACCCTTCTTCCCGCGACCGGCTGGCGTTTACGCCGAACTGTTGATGAAGCGCATGGATGAGTTCGGAAGCAAGGTCTTCCTGGTCAATACCGGCTGGACCGGCGGCCCCTATGGCGTTGGCGAGCGCTTCAGCATTCCCACAACCCGTGGTGTGATTGCCGCCATCCAGAATGGCGACCTGGACGACACTGAAACCGAACACCTGCCCACACTGAACCTGGAGGTACCCAAGTCAGTGCCCGGCGTCGACAGCAACCTCCTGAACCCGCGTAACACCTGGGCCAGCGAAGCGGACTACGATGCCAAAGCGGCGGAGCTGATTGGTCAGTTTGTTGAAAACTTCAAGAAGTTTGATGTGTCCGATGCCATTGTAGCAGCAGGCCCGAAAGCCTCCTGAACAACCGGTCCCGGAAAACCGGAAAGCGCCCTGCCTTAATCGGCACGGCGCTTTTTTTATGCCGTCATGAATCAGTCGATAGCCGGGCACTGAATGGTCGGGCAGACAAAATCTGAATTCTCGGGCGGAGTCGGCAGATCAGATGCAAAAGTGTCGGGTTTCAGCCGGTTGGCGCAGGCCAGAGCCTCTGCTGACTGACTGGCACAACCCGAACGTGCCAGTGCATGGGCCAGATTGTTCCAGCCGGGCGCCAGACCTGGAAAGCTTGCCACCGTTTCCAGATAATACCCGGCCGCTTCTGTCCAGCGTTCCTGACTGTAGGCAATATTGCCCATACCCAGCTTCGGGGCAGGCTCATCGGGCCAGCGGGAAACGGAAGCCTGATATGCGGCAAAAGCCGCAGCCTGCTGCCCCGTCAACTCCAGATCACTGGCCGCTTCGAGATAAGGCAACGCCTGGGCAGTGGCAGGAAAATCACCCGGCGGCAGGATCACTGCAGCCCAGCGCTCTGCCCGCTCCCAGGTGCGATAGAACACACTCAGGGGCTGTCGGTTGGCGCGGCGGGTGTCAGTGTGCAGGATCAGGTCTTCTTCGGTGGGGTCGTAGCCTACCACAACGGCAAAATGCCACTGCGGGAACCAGTCGAAGCCCAGATTCTGCATCACCAGAACCGGGTGACCGGCATCGACCTCTGCCACTATATCCGCCAGTTTCCTGTCCAACGGGTACACCAGCATGCCGTACTGGCGCGCCGCGGCAACCAGCTCCACCTTCAGACTGCCTTCACGCTCGGGCAGATACACTCTGGGCACCAGATCGTCGGCTGTCACCGCAATATCCTGGCTGGCAAGCATGGTCGCGAGGGCGGCGGGGCCGCATTGATAGCGTTCCTGTGGGAAGAAGGGCACATCAAGCTGAACCAGGGGTTCACCCGCGTCGCCACCCGCCGTTTCCGGCCAGGGCGGCACACTCGCACAGCCAGCAAACAGGGCAACAAGGGTGCCCGCAAGCACCCTGGGCAACGCTATCACTGAAGTGCTAGCGAATGCAGTTGATAAAGCTGAAGATATTGGTAGCGCACAGCAGGTCCGTTACGATAAACACCAGCAGGAACAGCACGATGATGCCTACCACGTCCTGGCCGACCGGCGCCTCTGCCAGCTGTTCGTTAAAATCCGCCAGCTCCGACGGCGTCAGGCTCTGGATGCGGTTTTCCACTTCGGACTGGTCCACACCCATGGTACTGAGCGCTTCTTTCACTTCGTCACGCTCAAGCATGCTCATCAGTGACTGGCGGTCCACCTCTGCCCTTTGCTCAGTCAATACATCGCCGGTACCAACCACACCCGCAACTGCCGTGGTTGACCAGGTAGTCGCAAGTCCCATCGCAAGAATCATGAACAGGGAAATCTGACGCAGGTAGGTTCTGATTGAATGCATGGCGCGTTCTCCTTAAAAACGTTGTTTTTGGATAACTGAACTTTTGCACAGTATCAGAGAACACGAATAACATCTCTTAAGGTTCCGTAAATAGCCTGACCAGACCGACGCTGGCAATGCAGGTTTCCGCCTTTCGGTGCAGATCCGGTACTATCATTGATAAACCGGTTTGTAATCAGGGAATGGAGACGCAACTTGGATGGCTTTCTGCTGCTGATATTGGTTTCACTGGGAGTCATCATCCCGGTCGGTTCAGTGCTCGGTACCCTGGCGTTCATTCATCGCAACCGTCAGCAGGCCCGCATCGACAGGCTGGAACGGGAACTGGCTGACCTGCAATATTATCTGAGAGCCTCTGACAGCGCAGACCCGGCGTCAGCAACGCCATCCGTCCAGCCGCAGACAACAAGTTCCAAAGAAGAATCCGGTTTTTCCGCCCAAGCCTCGACCAGAGCCGAAAGAACCCGTTCGGTTCTGGCCCGCAGAATTCGGGAAAACTGGATGGTCTGGCTAGGTGGACTCAGTGTCGGGCTGGCCGGCATTTTCATGGTCAGCCACTCCATTTCAATTGGCCTTATTGGTCCCACGCAGCAGTTTGTCATGGCGTTGATGACTGGTGTCGCACTGCACCTGGGGTCGGAGTATCTGCGGCGCCGTAGCCGGGGCACAGACCAGGTGTTTGCAGCTCTGGCAGGCGGCGGCAGCATTACGGTCTACGCTGCCCTGCTGGCGGGCGTGCATCATTTCCAACTGATTGGCCCAGTTACCGCTCTGACCCTGCTAGCCATAACCTCCCTTGTCACAATGGCGCTGGCGCTGGTTCACGGTCCTGTCCTGGCCGTCATGGGGCTCAGCGGGGCTTATCTGGTTCCGATTCTGGTCGGCGGGGAAGGCGGAAACATCCCCTTCCTGCTGGGGTACAGTTTCGTCATCACACTCAGCTCGCTGTCACTGATGCGTTATGTGTTCAGGCCCTGGCTCTGGCACACCACCCTGGCAGGGGCCTCACTCTGGTGGTGGCTCAGCGCGGCGGCAGGGCCGTCAGAAGCAGCCGTGGCCTGGTACCTAACGGCACTTTTACTCGCGTTCGGCGGCCTTGCTCCATCACACGGGCTCAAGCGCGCCCGACACCGGGAAGCGCTACTCATGCTCCTTGCTGTCTGGGGCGTATCGGTTGCCCGCCAGCCGGAACAGGCGCCGTTTTTCTGGAGCTGGCTGCTGATAATCCCGGCCGCCATTCTTTTGCCCCAGAGTCGACGCCAGTTCTGGTATTTGCCCTGGGTGGCGGTTCTGTCCAGTGCCGCCGGCTGGCTGGTCTACCGCATCGATAGCCTGGCGGTCAGACCGGATTTGCAAGGGTTCGTGACCGGATGTGAAGCAGGGTTTATCAGCTATCTGATCGCGGCTACGCTCCTGGCAACCGGTCTGTCACTCTGGCAATGGCGGCAACAGGGTGACCGGCGGCGCTGGGTTTCCCTGTGCCTACTGACGCCACTGGTATGGCTCACCCTTGGCTGGCTGTTACTCCACGGCCATGGGACTTCAGGCAGCTGGGCCGTCTGGACCCTCCTGTTGGGTGCTCTTTATGGCCTGACTGCATGGCAGATCGAGCGTCGCGGTGAAGGGCGCATCGCCGTGGTTTTCGCGATTCTCGCCGCTCACACCAGTTATTCGCTAGCCGTTGTCATGTGGCTGCGTGACGCATCCCTGACCCTCGCCCTGTCGGCACAGTTCATCAGCCTGGCCTGGCTGGCGCGCCGTTATCAGATGCCTGAACTCTACTGGCTACTAAAAATTGCCCTGGCCCTAGTGGTAGCGCGGCTGACGCTCAACCCCTGGATTGCAGACTATGAAACCGGCTCTCACTGGTCATTCTGGACCTATGGTGGCGCCCTGGTCTGCGCGGTCGTCGCCAGCCGTCTTACCCTTCGGGATCATGCCATGCGGCCCTGGCTGGAAGCTGCCAGCCTGCACCTGCTGGTTCTTTTCCTGGGTATTGAGCTGCGCTACTGGCTATACGACGGCGACATATTCGCGCGGCGTTTCACTATGACTGAGGCCACGCTCAACACCCTGCTATGGGGTGCTCTCAGCATCACTTATATGATTCGCTCCCGAGCGAGCGAATCCCTGGCACGGCTGTATCGCTGGTTTGCACGCGCTCTGCTGGTAATGGCCGGGCTCAGTTACCTGTCGCTGATGATCTACCACAACCCCTGGTGGGGACAGCATTCAGTGGGCGACACCCCGGTGTTCAATCTGCTGCTACTGGCCTATGGCGCACCGGTGCTGCTGGCTGTTGCGCTCAGCAGGTCCCCGCAACTGGTGCCGTCTCATTGGTCGCGGATCGTCGCTGGCGTGGGGTTCGGCCTGTTTACCCTGCTGGAAATCCGTCATCTCTGGCAGGGCTCGGAAATGGCCCTGACCCAGGGCATGTCTGAGGGTGAACTGTATACCTATTCCGGTGTCGGCCTGCTTTACGCCATAGGTGCAGTCGTCTTCGGAGCCAGTAAAGCAAAGACGCTTCTCTACAAAGCCGGCATGGTGTTGCTCGGCCTGGTCACTGCCAAAATTTTTCTGGTTGATATGGCTGGGTTACAGGGGCTCTGGCGGGTAGCGGCCTTCATGGGCCTGGGGCTGGCGCTGCTCGGTCTGGCTTGGATGCACCGCCGGATTGCCGGCCCGGGCGGCGCCATCAGCGCCAGTACCTGATAACCTGGCCACTCAGCTGATGCGTCGGTTTTTCTTACAGGTACAGTTTATAGAAGGCGCCCATAAAACCCTTACTTACTGTTCTACCGTACTTTTTGCAATAACGGCCCATGACTTGCAGAAAACTGATCAATACCTGATCAATTTCTTAATGAAGGGACGTCGTAATGTCAGTAATCAGTCGCTTTACCGCAATCAGCCTGCTTGGCGCCAGCCTGGCAATTGCTGCGCCAGCCAGTGCTAATCTTATCCAGAATGGCAGCTTTGAGAATCCAGATATCCCGACCGGTACCTGGGATGCATTTGACTCAACTGGCGTTACCGGCTGGGCAGGAGACAGAATAGAGATCTGGGACAACTACAACGGCGTCAATGCGTATCATGAAAGCCAATTTGCCGAGCTTAATGCAGACCCTTCAGACCCTGACGGCTTTTTTAGCATATTTCAGAGTTTTTCCACTGTCGATGGACAATGGTATGATCTGAGCTTTGCTTACCGCGCACGTCAGTCGGATACCGAGGAGTTTAAAGTAGGCGCTGCCGGTATTGAATGGTCGCTCACCGATCACACCACCGGAGCATGGAGCCTGTTCAACGGAAGCTTCGAGGCAACATCGGCTACAACAACATTGATGTTCACCTCTGTTATTCCAGCCTCAGGCACGATCGGCAACTTTATTGATGACGTAAGAGTAACGGCATCAGTGCCAGAGCCAGGCACCCTGGCACTTCTGGCCCTGGGACTCGCCGGGCTTGGTCTGCGCCGCCGGAAATAAGCTTACCCTGCAGTGAATAGACCGTGTAAAGAAAAGGCCTGCAAATGCAGGCCTTTTTCGTGGCGACTGATCACTGGTCGTCCCGACGCTCCTGCTCTTCCTCAGCTTCCAGCTCGGCTTGCCGCTTACGGATTTTCTCGCGCTTCTCAGCGCTGAGCGGCATGTTGGCCGAATCCCTCAGCATCAGCAGACTGCCGGCGACCAGGGCAACCGCAAGCAGTATGAAAACCCAACCAATCATTGGCATGGCGCACCTCAGCTGTAGAAAATCAGCGGAACGAATGCAACCAGTATCAGCGATATACCCATGGCAATCAAAGGCATTATGATTCGTTCATGCCGCTGATAGTAACTGCCGCCTTCATTTTGCGCTGCCAGTACCTCGGCCTCACCCACCACCTGCCGGGTCAGCAAGTGGTTCAACGCCACCGGCGGGCTGAGATAACCAAGTTCGAAGGCTACCAGGGTAACCATCCAGAAGTGGACCGGATGAATGCCACTTGCGTAGGCCACACTGGCAACGGTGGCGGAAACCAGTATGATCGCCCCGAATGCGTCCATGATCATTCCCAATAGGACCAGGATGACCACCATCAGCATCATGGCAGCCCAGGCGCTATCGAAAGCCTGGGGGAAGATTTCCATCAGATGGGAGCGTTCGATCACGCCACCGATGCTCACCGAAAGCCCCAATAGCAGCAGCAGGGCACCGATTTCAGCGGTTGTGTCGTTAGTTGCCGATCTGACACTGTGCTCCAGACCCTGATGGTTTACCCCGGTTTGTGCTCTGGCCTTTTTGCTGCCCAAGCTGAAGTGCTCATACACCAGAATCGCCAGCATGATAACCGGCAGCAACCTTGGCGCTGAGAACTCGTCCATGGACACATCCAGAGCCAGCCGGTAAAACAGAACCACGGCGCTAATCACCAGAACATAGGGAACCAGTTGTTTAAGCGCAGAGAACATGGGCGCCAGTGCCTCTGACGCCGGCGCCAGATTGAAATTGCTCTGACGATTGACCGTAAGGGCGACACCGCTGAACATCACAGCCGTCAGCACGAATACCCAGATACCCCACCCAAACAGCTCGTCCGTGGTGACTTCCCGGTTGAGATAGGCGATCACCACAACCAGAAGGCAGGGCCTGAGAACCACACCCAGAGAACCGGACATGGCGGTGGCGGCAAGGGCCAGGTGCCTGCGAGCCCCTGCGGCCCGTAACTCGCTGTAGATCACCGCACCAGCGGCGATGACAAAAATGCCGGACGCCCCAGTGTAGGCCGTCGGCACCGCTGCAACCAGAACGGCCACCACCGCCAGCATTTCAGGCGGCATTCGCCAGGGGCGGAAGACATTGAATACCAGGGTTGCCAGCCGGGTCTGCTTCAACATCATGCCGACCCAGACATAAAGCCCGACGTTCAGGAACATGTCCGACAGCGCCATCATGTTGCCCAGGTAAATGCCAATACCCGATGCGTGGCCAATCAGCGCAAAATAACTGCCGGAAATCAGACACATGACCGTGTACAGAGGCACAGCCAGAAAGGCCTTGTTCAGGTTGCCGCCGTCCTGAAGATCCTGTGGCGGGCGCATCAGGCGAAACAGGCTGGCCAACGTCAGCGCCGCGAAGCCGATTACCCAAAGGTTATGAAGCATAAGGTCCGCGGTCGAAATCGATGATTCTGCGGCAACACTGGACTGCCTGAACATCAGGCTTGAGCCCAGCAGCATGGCATTGGCGACCGTCTGCAGGGTGTGGGAAACCCGGTAATCCAGACGGGTTTCCATGGCCCGCATGGCAATATGGTGGCGGGTGAGCGTCGCCGTGACCGCGCACAACATCACCAGAATCAGCAGGATGAACCGCTGCGACTCCAGGCCGATGGCAATCATATCGGCTATGAAAAGTTCAATGGTTCGGTAAAGCTCCAGCCCCGGAGTGACTTTGCCCTGCAAGTTTTCAAAGGATTCGTAGCTCTGGCGACAGTTTTCCACAGAGCGTTCGATCGACAGGCGAACCTCGTCCGGATCCACTTCCGCCTCACCCAGCAACGCCGCCATCGGGTCCTGATCGGAGGCGTCTTCTGCCAGTTTTTCCGCAACCGCTGCATCTATATCAACATTGGGGTCGCAGGTCGGCTGCACCGGATCGACTCTGAGTTTGTAGTAACCGCTCCAGAGCTGCTCGCCGCCACGCAGCATCTGATTGTGGATGTCGCTGCTGGTGGAAAACAGCACCACCGCCAGCAACAACAGACACGCCGGAAGAGACGAGAACCACTCACGGCCATTACGACGAAAACCACCCTGGAACATAACAGCTCACTCAGAAACGTTTGATTTAAAGCAGACCATCAAGGTCCATGGTTTCGACCGTTTTCTTCCGGTCGTCCCAGAAGGTTCCAAGCTTGCCCATAGGCGTGCGGTGGCCGGTGTTTTCCATCCACAGGCGGTCTGAGATGGCGACGATCATCTGGGTGGCCATGGCATCGACCATCTGCCACTGCTCGTTTGGCGGGGTCTCATCAATGGCTTCGGCGTGGCTGCGGATAACAGAGCGCAGGCGCTCATCGTTGCCCTTGTTCTGGGCAGCAATGGCGTGGAACACATGACTGATGCGGACGCCGGCGTCTTCACCCTGCTGGTCAGCGATATCAAGCCGCACGAACGGATCTTCGCCATCCGGCTGTGCCCCCGGAATCATCGCCCAGACGGTAGCGCGCAGGGCCATGGGAGCGCCCCACCACTTCTCGTTGTCCAGACACTGGGTGGCACGGGCAACGGTGGACCCGATATTTTTCGGAACCCCGATGGAGGACGTGGACTGGATTTCTGCGTTCAGAGCCTGCAGACCGGACAGCAGACCTGCCAGGTAGATAAATTCGCCCAGGTCGTCTTCAAACCCAGGACATTCCCCGGCGACCGGCTCGCCGTAGAAGGCGTTGTGGCGTTTCCAGGCCTGAAAATATCGGGTCGCTGCCAGCGACAGCGCCCGTTTCTGCTGGATAATGGCGTCCTGGGCGCGGTCGGCTTCCAGGCTTTTCATGGCCGCAAGACTGTCCAGCTCGTGCTCCCTTGCCCGCTCTTCAGCGCAACCACCGGCTGACAGGTACAGCATTATCGCCAGTTGATCAGGCTCCGCCGTCACTCGCCCGAAGGACATCAACAGCGGCGCCGTGGCCTCACTCATGGCGCAGCCCATGGCGAGGTCGCGGCTTTCAAGCAGATAAGGCACGGTATGGTCACGGGAAAACCCCTGCATGACGTCACCGGTGGTTTTGTACATCATGTTGTCGACCGCGCTGCATCCGGTCAGCAGAATGCCAACCACTGCCATGGTCAACAGTTTCCGGAATCCTTCCGTCCTGATTCCGCACTGGCTCAGGGTTTGCTGATCAGACCTCATATCGCTGTACCTTTTTCTGACTGTGATGCACTTGCCCAGGTGCATACCGGTTTGGGCTGACTTGTTACCGTTTGTAACTGACCGGGCATTATCCCCGACACAGGCCCGGTTTTATGAGACCCGCGCCGCAAACACGGGCAACCGGTTAAATTCCGTTAAGGTCGGCGTTTGCGTAAACCACTGAGAACCGCTATAGCTTTCAACTGCTGACACGCGCCCTGTGCCAGCGCTGCTAACCACTTCAAGGAGACATCTATGCGCAAACCTGAACTTGCGACGGCCGTTGCCGACCAGACCGGACTCACCCGGGACAAAGCCAGCGAAGTGATTACCGCGTTTACGGATCAGGTCTCGGCGGCCGCCGCCCGTGGTGAGGACATCACACTGATTGGTTTTGGCACTTTCACTGTTCGCCATCGTGAGGCCAGAGACGGCCGCAACCCGCAGACAGGCGCAAGCATTCGCATCCCGGCGAGCAAAACCGTGGGGTTCAAGGCAGGAAAAGCGCTGAAAGATTCTCTCCGCTGAGACAGAGGGAGTGGCGAGGGCTTTTGAGCCCTCGCCGGTAATCTCAATTCATTGTCAGGAGGCACACTCGGAACGTGAGCCATCGACCCGGCATCGGATAGCCTTCATCAGCTGAATCGCCCGCTCATCGAAAATGCCGTCTTCCGTCAGCGACAGACGTACCGACTGAAGCATTCTGTCGTATTCCGCCAACCGCTCCTGGGGCAGGCTCAGCCACACATCAGCGGGGATTTCGGACTCGGCTGTGGCGATAATCTCGTAGGCTTCATCGAGTTTGCTCATGGCCTGTTCGCGAATGAAACTGCTGGTTTCATCCGGGAACCGATCCCGGTGAATGATGATCTGGAAATTCATGTAACCCAGCGCATACTTGACCACAGCGCCGTTCGGGTTCACGCCTTTGTAAAGTTCCATGGGCTGATAGGCAACCGCGGGCGCATAGGCCAGATCAACGCTGCCATTGTTGAATTTACCTGCAAAATTGGCGGAATTCGCGCCCACCACTGACGCCCCTACGTGACGCACCATCCGCACGGAAGCAGCATCATAGTCGAGGGTTGCAATACGTTTGCCCTGCAGCTTTTCTACCGAATTGATAGTCCGGTCGCGGGTGTGCAGATAAATGGCACCGGCAGGCAATACGCCGGCGACTTCGTAGGCGCCATCAATCATGAAACTGCGCGCCTTCGGCTGGCTCAGAGTGTTGTAGAGCAGCCGCATTTCCTCCTCACCCGGCACTGCACCGATGGCCTCCAGGCTGCCGGTGAATTTGTTGAATTCTCTTGCGCGGGTACCGGTCAAAAGAACACCGTCGCACTGGCCGGCTTTGAAATCCTCGGCCGCCACTTTTTCATCCGTGTAGGCGCGTAGGTCAAAGTTGATGCCCTGCTTCATGGCGACGGGCTTGAAAGTCTTGGCAATGGCGAACAGTGGTCCATTGGCGCCAACCGGGTCAAAAACGCAGAAGCTGCGGTCCAGCATTTCCTGCTGGGAGTGGGCAAAAGGGGAAAGGATCAGGCTGATACAGAACGCGACGGCCGCAGCGGCCTTTCGCGTGAGATTGAATGATTTCAAGGGACGACTCCTGCATTGTTATCGTGGTACCGACACATCCATGTGTGCGTCGATTACCCAGTGATTTCGCAGCCGACATTAGGCTGAATGATGCAAGAATACGTTGGCACAGGTGGCACTATTCAAGGGCTTAGCGCCAAAAAGTAACAAAATGTGACAGGCTCGACAGGGCCAGGGTAACCCTTGCCACACTTCTGGCCTTGCTCACTGGCCAAGGCTGGCTAAGACGACCAGGCAGTGGCGCCGTTACAAAGAGTCAGGCGCACGACCCCGGGCAGGGTCTGCGAGGGCAGGGATCTGGGGGGAAACGGATGATGCAGGCCCGCTGAACAGAGAGTTTTCGCAGACGGGGTCCAAACAGCCGCCGGATCAAACACGCAAAGATCGGCCGGGGCCTGGGGTTCCAGCCTTGCAGTCCGGCCGATAACGGATGCCGGGCCTTCCGTCAGCGCCCTGAGTAACTGCTGTTGCGACAGCTCGCCGCGGGCAACCAACATCAGCCCCATGGACAGGACCGTCTCGATGGTGGACAGGCCCGGCTCGGTGGCCGCCAGCGGTGCCTGTTTTGCAGCAGAATCGTGGGGCAAGTGCTGACTGGTAATGGCGTCAATGACCCCTTCCCGCACACCGGCCAGCAGTGCCTGGCGGTCAGTCTCGCTGCGCAGCGGCGGACGAACGTGGTAACGGCTGTCAAAGCCGGACAGCGCCTCATCGGTAAACAACAGCTGGTGCATTGCCACGTCCGCCGTCACAGCAACACCTCGACGCCGGGCCTCCACCAGCATTTCCACGCTGCGGGCACAGGATAGCTGGCTCAGATGCAGGCGTACGCCGGTTTCCTCTGCCAGTAGCAGCATCTCCATCACCGAGGCCGTTTCTGCCACTTCCGGAATACCCAGCAGGCCGAGCCGTGAGGTAACCAGGCCGTCATGTGCATAACCATCGGCCGCCAGGGCATGATTTTCCGGGCTGAACATAACCGTCAGCCCGAAGGTCTGTGCGTACGCCATGCAACGGCGCAGCACCCGGGCATTGCGGACCGGGCGGCTGCCATTACCCATGGCGACACAACCGGCACCCGAGAGCCCGGCAAGATCACTGAGAAGATCCCCTTCCAGGCCCCGGGTAATGGCCCCGATCGGCAGAATTCTGACCGCCGAGCGCTTGGCGGCGACATCCAGAATCAGATTGGTCACCGCTCCGGAATCGTTGACCGGCGACGTTTCCGGCGACGCACACAGGGTGGTGAAACCGCCGTGGGCAGCAGCCCGGCTTTCAGAGGCAATATTGCCCTTCTGGCCATTGCCCGGTTCCCGCAGGTTGCAGCACAGATCCACGAAGCCAGGGCTTATCAGGCAACCGTTGATATCGATGGTCGTATCCGCCTGCGAACGAGCGCCCGGGGCTGCCAGCTCAGCAATTTCTCCGTTGCGGATCAGCACCGTGGCTGGCTCGCCAGTACTTGCCAGGCGACCGCCAACCAGGGCCAGGCTCGGTGATGACTGCTCGGTGGTCACGTTCACAGGACTTTCCTTTCTAATGACTGTCGGTTTCGGTCGGCCATCTGCCCACCCATGGCCATAGACATGACTGCCATGCGGATGGCAATGCCGTTGGTGACCTGATCGAGGATCACGGACTGGGGGCCATCAGCCACCGCTGACTCGATTTCGACGCCCCGGTTTATCGGGCCAGGGTGCATCACAATGCAGTCCGGATGGGCCAGCGCCAGTTTCTCCCGGCTGAGCCCGTAAAGGCGATAGAACTCACGCTCGCTGGGCAATAGTGCGCCTTCCATGCGCTCCTTCTGCAAGCGGAGCATGATCACCACGTCCAGGTCTTTCATGCCGCGGGTCATGTCATATTCCACGGTACAGCCCAGGGCCTCGACGCTCCTGGGCAGAAGCGTGGCCGGCGCAATCACCCGCACCTCGGCTGCTCCCAGTTCCTGCAGGGCGCGAATCTGCGAGCGGGCCACACGGGAGTGCAGTATGTCCCCGACAATCGCCACTTTCAGACCCTCAAACCGGCCCTTGTGCTGGCGAATGGTCAGCATGTCCAGCATCGCCTGGGTCGGATGCGCGTGGCGGCCGTCCCCGGCGTTGATGATGGCCACTCCCGGGGTCACACTTTCGGCAATGAAGTGAGGTGCTCCGCTCTGGGAATGACGCACCACAAACATGTCGCTGGCCATGGCTTCCAGGTTCAGCAGGGTGTCTGAAAGCGACTCGCCTTTTGAGGTGGCGGAGGTATTAATATCGAGATTGAGCACGTCTGCGGACAGGCGTTTCGCGGCCAGCTCGAAGGTGCTTCGGGTACGGGTGCTGGATTCGAAGAACAGGTTGACCACCGTGCGTCCACGCAACAGAGGCACCTTTTTTATGCTGCGCTCGCCTACCTCTATGAAAGAATCCGCGGTATCAAGAATGTCGGTCAGCAAGGCCCGGTCGAGGCCATCCAGCGTCAGGAAGTGGCGCAACTGGCCTTCCTCGGTCAGTTGCAAAGATGTTGTCGATGTATCCTGTGCGGTCATGAGTCGCCTGCCGGGTTGCGTTATGGTCGGTTTATTCGCTGGTTTCCCTGAGTTCAAGGCGCAAGGGGGCCGGCCCGCGCAACTTCACTCGCTGATTCGGCGCCATCGACACCACCTGGCCGGTCACATCCGGCTGGATCGGCAGTTCCCGCTTACCCAGATCCATCAGCACCGCAAGAATGATACTGGCGGGGCGCCCGTAATCGAAAATCTCGTTCATCGCTGCCCGGATGGTCCGACCGCTCATCAGCACATCATCGATTAGTACAATATCCCGCCCTTCGGTATCAAAGGGCAGACTTGAGGGCTTGACGCGAGGGTTCAGACCAAGACGACTGAAGTCGTCCCGGTAGAAAGAGATATCAAGCTCCCCCAACGGACCCGACAGGCCCAGGCGCTGGTTCAGCTGCTCGGCAAGCCAGACACCGCCGGTGCGAATGCCCACCATTACCGGGTCGGTCACACCACGACGCGCCAGGGTCTGGCGAAGGTCTGCTTCCATCTGTTGCAGGAGCTGTTCTACATCAGGCAATTGGATCATTGGGGCTCTCGGGTTGCCGCGAATGACGGCTGTTGATTGAACCAGGTCTCAAGAATCAGCACGGCCGCCCGGTCATCGACGCCATTCCGGCCGAAGTCGCGGCTGCCACCCTGCGCCATCACCTCGCCCTTGGCCTCAAAGCTGGTCAGGCGCTCATCTACCATTTCCACCGCCAGATGAAATCGGCCGTGTAGTCGCTTACCAAACTTCCGCGCCCGTGCGCACATGTCGTTTTCGGTATCATCCATGTTCAGCGGCAGACCAACCACAATAAGGTCCGGCCGCCACTCTTTTAGCAGAGCTTCAATGCTGCGCCAGTCGGGCACGCCATCGTTGGCCGGCAACATGGCCACGGTCTGACCGGTACCCAGCATTTCCTGCCCGCTGGCGACACCGATCCGACGGGTACCGAAATCGAAAGCCATGACTCTTCGCCGGCCCACATCAGGCATGACCGACGGACTCACTGAGCTGATTGATATCGATACCGATGGTTTTCAGCACGGCCTCATATCTTTGCTCAGCCGTGGTCCTGAACAGAAGGTCCGGTGACGCCGGGCAGTTAAGCCAGGAATTACTGGCCAGTTCCTGTTCCAGCTGCCCCTCACTCCAGCCAGCGTACCCCAGACAGACCAGATACTCGGACGGCCCGGCACTGTTGCCTATATCTGCCAGCACATCCCGGGAGGTGGTCATCCAGATGTCCCTGGTGACTTCGGCGGTGTTCTGCCAGCTCCGGTCAGGCGTATGAAGTACAAAACCGCGCTCTGGCTGGACCGGACCGCCGCTGTATACCGGTACGTCCAGCTCACCGCCTTCCATATCCAGCTGTTCCAGAATTTCACCCAGGTGGATATCCAGGGGCTGATTGACCATCAGGCCGAGGGCGCCGTCATCAGAGTGCTCGCAGAGATAAATCACGGCACCGTGGAATCTCGGGTCCTGCAGATAGGGAGAGGCCACCAGAAAGTGGTTTCGAAGACTGTTGGGTGATGCCTTGGATGCTGTCATCCGGAGCTCAACCCCTGCTGGCCAAACACCCAGGTGCGAATAATCTCGAGCTCATCCACGTCCTCCTTCAGCGAATCAGGAAACGGTGCAAAAGGCGCGGCCATTCTGACAATGCGGATAGCCGCGTCGTCCAGAACCGTGCTGCCAGAAGACTCAAGAATGGCCAACTCTTTAACGGTGCCATCCTTACGCAGCGATACCAGAATTCTGGCGTTACCGTAAATATTGGCACGCCGTGCCTCAGATGGGTAGTTGATGTTGCCCACCCGAACCACTTTATCGACCCAGTTACGAACATAGGCTGCATTGGTGGATTTGAGGGTAGATGCCGCCGTTACCCGCATGATTCGGGGCTTTCTGGCGTAGGCCTGACGCTGCTGATCGAAACGGGCTTCCAGGCTGGCGATTTCCAGGCTGCGCTCCATCAGGCTCTTCTTTTCACGAACTGGCAAGGGCTCTTCCGGGACCGGCTCGGCGACTTCCGGCTCAGGTGCACTTCGATCACTGGCAGATTCGGTGCTGACGACCGACTGTTGCTGCTGCGGCGTCGCCCGGGTCTGCGATGGCGGTTCCGGCTGCACCGGCTGAATCTCATTCTGGCTGACATCGGACGGCTGGGGTGACGTCATTTCAACCGGCTCTTCTTCCGTGCCACTGCCCTGCTGATTGGTCTCAGCCAGAAAATCGGCCTTTTCAGGCTCGGCCTCGTCATCGGCCTGTGACAGGGTAATTTCCATGGTCTGGGCGGAGGACCTTGGCGGTTCCGGGGCAAAGGTAATACCGAGCACGATGATCGCATGCAAAGCCAGCGCTATGAAAAGCGTAAACGAAAACCGATCGAAGTCGCTGACCTGAACTGCCATTCTTGCCTGTTACCCTCTGTTCGAAAGTCGCCGTTCGATGGCATCCATCAGCAGGCCTGATATATCGATCCCGAAAGCCGCGTCCAGTTCCCGGATGCAGGTCGGACTGGTGACGTTGATTTCGGTCAGGAAATCGCCGATGACATCGATGCCGACAAAGATCAGCCCCTTTTTTTTCAGCACCGGCGCAACCCGGTCGCAGATGGCGCGATCCCTTGCAGTAAGCTCCCGACCTTCGCCCCGACCGCCGGCGGCCAGATTACCGCGATTCTCCCCGGCTGAAGGGATCCTTGCAAGGGCATAGGGAACGGGCTCGCCATCAATCAGCAGAATGCGCTTGTCGCCCTGCTTTATTTCAGGCACGTATTTCTGGGCCATGGCCTGATGGGCGCCCTTATTGGTCAGGGTCTCGATAATGACACCCAGATTGGCGTCGCCTTCTTTCACCCGGAATATCGAGCTTCCACCCATGCCGTCTACCGGCTTCATGATGACGTCTTTATGTTCGGCGTAAAATTCACGCAGGCGCTCGGAGGAGCGGGTAACAATAAGCGGAGGAGTCAGGTCCTCGAACTGGGTGGCAAACAGCTTTTCATTACAGTCCCGCAGGGTCGATGCCGGGTTCACCACCAGGGCGCCCTGCTGTTCGGCAGCTTCCAGTATGTAAGTGGCCATCAGGAACTCACGGTCCACGGGCGGGTCCTGGCGCATCAGTATGACGTCCAGGTCGCCCAGTGCTCGATCCCTGGATTCGCCGTAATCAAACCAGTCATCCGGGTCCATTCTGACAGTCAGGTCACGGGTCCTCGCACGGGCCTGGGCGCCTTTTAGATACAGATCAGGAAGTTCCATATATTCAATGGCCCAGCCCCGTTTCTGGGCCGCCACCAGCATGGCCAGAGAGCTGTCTTTCTTGAAGTGAATCTTCTCGATGGGGTCCATTACGATACCAAGCCGGACTGTCATATTGCCTCATCTGATCAAAGGTGAAAAACCGGAACCGCTATGCAAAGCGACCAGTGGAATAAGTGCTATGCTGTGAATACCGATGGTATTGTACCCGCGCAAGTACATTTGGTCACAAAGTTATACTTTTTATCCGGGCACCAATACTCTATAAATAAGCGGGGCTTATGGAACAACGTTGATGATTGTGTTAAAAAGCCCGGTCGAAAAATAACGATACGCAGAGCGCAAGGCTGTTGGATAATGGATGACAACTTCGAAAATCTGAAGATCATGGTGATCGACGACAGCAAAACCATTCGTCGGACCGCAGAAACCCTTTTAAAGAAAGTGGGTTGCGAAGTCATTACCGCAACCGATGGTTTTGACGCTCTGGCCAAGATTGCCGATTCCCAGCCTAACATTATCTTCGTGGACATCATGATGCCCCGGCTGGACGGCTATCAGACCTGTGCGCTGATCAAGAACAACTCCTCCTTCAAAAAGACCCCGGTTATCATGCTTTCCAGCAAAGACGGTCTTTTTGACAAAGCCAAGGGGCGCATTGTCGGGTCTGACCAGTACCTGACCAAGCCGTTCAGTAAGGACGAGCTTCTGAATACCATTCGCCAGTACGTTCCCGCTGCGGAACAGTAACCCAGCTCCAGCATTGAACTATTGAGGACACCATGGCCCGCATTCTGATTGTTGACGATTCGCCGACCGAGGTTAAAAAAATCTCGAGCATTCTTGAAAAGCACAAGCATGAAGTACTCACCGCAGACAATGGTGCCGACGGCGTTGCAAAAGCCCGGGCCGAAACACCCGATCTGGTCCTGATGGACGTGGTCATGCCTGGTCTCAATGGCTTTCAGGCCACCCGCCAGCTGACACGCGCTCCCGAAACCGCTTCAATTCCGGTGGTCATTGTAACCACAAAGGACCAGGAAACAGACCGTGTCTGGGGTACTCGTCAAGGCGCCAAGGGTTACCTTGTAAAACCCGTCAATGAAGATGACCTGATCAAAACCATCAACAGCCTGATTGGCTGATCCTTAACCGTGGAGTGAGCATGTCCGCCCAGGCCGCCCCTTTTGCCGTTCTGACGGATATCGCCCGGCGCAGCCGTTCCCTCGCGGCCGGTCTGCCCGAGCAGCAGCAAGCCGTCGAACTCTGGAATGGAATCGGCTTCGTTCTGGCCGGTGAGCGTTATGTGGCGCCCATGGGCGAAGTCATCGAGATTCTTCACGTCCCCCGCTATACCCATATACCGGGGGTTCGTTCTTTTATGCTTGGGGCCGCGAACGTTCGCGGCCGACTCCTGCCATTGATCGATCTCGCCGGTTTTTTCGACGTCCCCAGATCCTCCCGCAGCCATCGTGAACGCCGGGTGCTGGTAGTTGAGCAGGGTGACGTATTCAGCGGCCTGGTAGTAGACAGCGTGTCAGGGATGCAGTATTTCGCCGTCGACAGTCATGTGGCCTCGCCACAGGGTGTGCCGGCAAGCGTTCAGCCGTTTGTAAGCGGCGGTTATGAGCGTAACGAGGAAGTCTGGAAAGTGTTCTCCGCAGCCGATCTGCTCGGAGACGAACGTTTTCTGGATGTCGCGCAATGGTAAGGGTGGTCAGAGCTGCAGGTATTCCTTGCGACTTGCCGAACGCCCGCAGAGCAAGACTTACCACTATCTAGATTAAGAAGAGGCCGGGAGCCAGACAATGAAAAATAGAGCCGGAAAACTCAGTATGGGACAGGGAGGCAACAAGCTCGTTGCCGGCCTGATCGCCGCGCTGATTGCATTGACCGTCCTGCTCGTCGCAGTACTGTTCATCCTCAACCGTGACAGTCAGCACGATCAGCAATACATCGCTCACGCTGCGGAACTGCGGGTTCTGTCGCAGGAAATTGCGAAGAACGCCACAGAAGCGGCGGGCGGTACCGACTCTGCCTTTGACGCCCTGAGGCGCTCCCGCGACGAGTTCGACCGACTCTGGGGCTATATCGTGGACGGCAACCCGGCGACCGGCCTGCCACCGAGTGACCTTGCCCAGGACAGCGGCGTACAGGAAACATGGCAGACCGTTCGCGACAACGCCGACAGCATTCTGTCCACCCGCGACGCGGTACTGGGGCTTCACGAAGTGGCCCGGACACTGAACGAAACCATTCCCCAGCTGCAGGTGGAATACGACGACATCGTTCAGATTCTTCTCGAAAACGACGCCCCGGCAGAACAGATCCAGCTGGCCCAGCGCCAGTCCCTGCTGGCAGAGCGTATTGTGCGTTCGGTCAACAACGTACTGTCCGGTGATGAAGACGCCGTTATCGCCGCTGACCGCTTCGGTCGCGACGCCAGCCTGTTTGGCCGGGTTCTGGACGGCCAGGTCAATGGCAACCCTGCCATGGGCATCACCCAGGTTACCGACGTTGATGCCGTCTACGGCCTTGAGGCCGTCGGCGAACTTTTCGAATTCGTGTCCCAGAACGTAGACGCCATCCTTGAAGCCTCTCCCGACCTCTTCAAGGTGCGTACTGCCGCCAGCGACATCTTTGCCAATTCACAGGTCCTGCTGGACGAACTCTCCAGCCTGGCCGAAGGCTTTACCAACCAGGCCGGCTCCCGCTTCATCAGCCCGACCCTGGCCTTCATCATTCTGGCCGCCATGGTGGGTATTGTCGTGATGATCGGCGTGGTGCTCTACCGCGAAGCCCAGGAGCGCCTGGCCACGACTCAGGAACAGAACGAGCAGAACCAGAACGCGATCCTGCGACTGCTGGACGAACTGGCCGACCTGGCCGATGGTGACCTGACCACTGAGGCCACGGTAACCGAGGACTTCACCGGCGCCATCGCCGACTCCATCAACTACGCGATCGACCAGATGCGCGGACTGGTACAGGCGATTCGTGGTACGGCGGTACGGGTGGCATCAGCCGCCCAGGAAACCCAGGCCACGGCCATGCACCTGGCGGATGCTTCCGAGCACCAGGCCCAGGAAATTGCCGGCGCCTCCGCCGCGGTTAACGAGATGGCGGTGTCCATCGACCAGGTATCTTCCAACGCTGCTGAATCCTCCGCGGTTGCGGAGCGGTCGGTTGCGATCGCCAAGAAAGGCGCGGAAGTGGTACAGAACACCATCCGCGGCATGGACAACATCCGTGAGCAGATCCAGGAAACCTCCAAACGTATCAAGCGTCTGGGTGAGTCTTCCCAGGAAATCGGCGACATCGTATCGTTGATCAACGACATCGCCGACCAGACCAACATCCTGTCCCTGAACGCCGCCATCCAGGCCTCCATGGCCGGTGACGCGGGCCGGGGCTTCGCGGTGGTTGCGGACGAAGTTCAGCGTCTGGCGGAACGCTCCTCTGCGGCAACCAAGCAGATTGAAGCGCTGGTTAAGACGATCCAGTCGGACACCAACGAAGCCGTTATCTCCATGGAACACACCACCGCCGAGGTGGTCCGTGGTGCCCGCCTGGCCCAGGACGCCGGTATTGCCCTCGAGGAAATCGAGAACGTATCCATGTCCCTGGCGGAACTGATCCAGAACATCTCCAACGCCGCTCGCCAGCAGTCGTCGTCGGCGGCACACATTTCCAACACCATGAACGTCATCCAGGAAATCACCTCGCAGACGTCCTCCGGTACCAACGCGACGGCGAAGTCTATCGGTAATCTTGCCGAAATGGCGTCTGAACTGCGGTCTTCGGTTGCCGGCTTCACCCTGCCGGAAGAAGACGACAACGCTGACATGGAAGAAGAGGAAGACGACGACGTTCCGGTGGTTAGCTAACGTTCGCGCTGAGGCTGCCTGCAGTTTATGGCTGAAACCCGCAACGACCTGACAACCGCCGATGGCATCTGGACACTGCGCACACTTCCAGGCATGGACGAAGCGCAGTTCAGCCAGTGGCAGGCACTGCTGGAACACAGAACCGGCATGACGCTGTCGGAGGGCCGCAAATCGTTTCTCGAAACCAACCTCGGGATTCGCATGCGGGAAATCGGCTGCAGCAGCTACCAGGCCTACTACGAGAAAATCGTATCCGGCCCGGAAGCCATCAGGGAGTGGGCAACGCTGGTAGACCGGCTGACCGTTCAGGAAACCCGTTTCTTCCGGGACCCGGACGCCTTCCGCCTGGTGTCGGATTACGTCATGACCCGGCCCAGAGAAGCGCTCAAAAAGAGGCCTCTGGAGGCTTGGAGCGTTGGATCCTCGACCGGGGAAGAGCCTTACACCCTGGCCATGGTGCTCAACGAATGCATGGAGGCGCTGGCGCTGAAACCCCTGTTTGGCGTGACCGGGTCAGACATCAGCAAGCCGGCCATCGACAAGGCTCAGTCCGGCCTCTTCAGTGCCAGAAAGCTGATGGGCATGGACGATGCCATGAAAAACCGGTACTTCCACCCGGCGCAGAGGAATACCGTTGAAATTGTTGAGAGCATCCGGGAGCGCGTGTGTTTTACGCGGTTGAATGTGCTTGATCTCAAGCATGCCCCGATGCATGGAATGAACATTATCTTCTGCCAGAATCTGCTGATTTACTTCCGGCGCTGGCGCCGAAGAGAGATAGTAAAACGGCTTGCAGAAAGGCTGGCGCCCGGGGGGTTGCTGGTGCTGGGGCAAGGGGAGTTGACCGACTGGCAGCCCCCTGGTTTACAGAGGGTACCCTCGGAACATGTGCTGGCGTGGATAAAGCGCCAGCCTGACGAAGAATAACCGGAGTGGTTATGGGCAATCACCATGACAGCATCGCCCTGGACTGGGTTCGTGGCGAAATACAGGACACGCTGACCCAGAGCCAGCAGGCCTTGGAAGCGTACGTCGATAATCGGGACGACACAGCGCGGCTGCGCTTTTGCCTGAACTATCTCCACCAGGTTCACGGTACTCTGCAGATGGTTGAGCTTTATGGCGCAGCCCTGCTAACCGAAGAAATGGAAAAGCTCACCCAGGCCATCCTCAACGAAACCGTCACCAATCTTGATGATGCGGTGGAAGTATTGATGCAGGCCATTCTCCAGCTGCCGCAATACCTTGAGCACCTGGCCAGCAGCCAGGACGATTTTCCGCTGGTACTGCTGCCCCTGCTGAACGACCTCCGGGCGGCCCGTGGCGAAACCCTGCTGTCTGACACCTCCCTGTTCAAGCCCGACCTTTCCCGGGCACGCAAGGGTGCTCCGGCGAATGTCTCCCAGCGTCTGCAAGACCCCAAAGTCCTGGGCCACGTCCGCAAACTGCGCCAGATGTTCCAGTTCGCCCTTGCCGGCGTGATCCGCGAGGCGGACCTGGACGCCCACTTCGAATACATGCAGAAAGTTATTGAGCGCCTGGTCCGGCTATGCAAGAACACGCCGCGGGGCGAACTCTGGAAAGCCGCAGGGGCGTTCGTGGAAACCCTTCAGGGCCATGTCAACCCGGTCAACGCGGCGGTCAAATCGCTTCTGCGTGAGCTGGACGCGGAAATCCGCAGGCTTACCGACGAGCACGTGGATATTCTCCAGCAGCCGGCGCCGGAAGCGCTGCTGAAACACCTGCTTTACTATGTCGCTCGCGCCCGGGACCTGGACACCGAAAAGGTCAGCGAACTGCGCGAAAGCTATCGCCTTGCCCAGGCGCTACCATCGGATGACGACGTTGATGCGGCCAAAGACCGCGTATCCGGCCCTGGCCGGGACGCCATCCATTCGGTTGTCAGCGCGCTCAACGAAGAGCTGGCCAAACTGAAAGACCAGCTGGACCTGTTTGTGCGCTCGGACCTGCGCCAGAACGACGAACTGGATGAGTTGCTACCGGGCCTGCGGCAGGTTGCCAATACCCTTGCCGTGCTGGGGCTTGGCATTCCGCGCAAGGTGGTCACCGAACAGATTGAGCTGGTAGAAAAACTCTCTGGCCAACAGGATGCCGTCGACGACGGTACCCTGATGGATATCGCCGGCGCCCTGCTATACGTCGAGGCCAGCCTGGCCGGCCTCGACAGCGAGCGCCAGCGCAACCGGGGCGGTAACCAGGAAGAACCGGACACCATCAATCTTGGCTCCCGGGAACTGGGTGAAGCCAGCAGTGCGCTCCTGCGGGAATCCCGCAACACCCTGGAGCAGGTGAAATCGGCCATCGTCAATTTCATCGCCTCACAGTGGGAAACCGGCGAAATCGAACACGTCCCCGGCCTGCTTCACAGCATCCGTGGCGGCCTGGCGCTGATTCCCCTGGACCGCGTGGCCGATATGCTGGCCTCGGCCGAACGCTACGTCACTGACGTGCTTCTTGGCGGCAAACAGATCCCCGACTGGAAGCAACTGGACACCCTGGCCGACGCAGTCACCAGCATCGAGTATTACCTGGAGCGTCTGGCCGACGGCATTGGTGAAAACGATAGCGTTCTGGCACTGGCCGAATCCAGCTTCCGGGAACTCGGTTTCCCTGTTGGAGAGGACCCGACCTGGGAGCACCCTGCCGACATCGAGGATCTGCCAACCATCAGCGCGGCGCCAGCGGAATCCGGCAGTGCGCCAGCGAAAAGCTCTGACCAGGAACTGCTGGATGACGAAATTCTCGGCATTTTTATCGAAGAAGCCGAAGAAGTTCTGGAAACAATCAATGAATTTTACCCCCGCTTGCGCCAGGCTTCCGATGATCGGGAAGCGCTGACGGAAGTTCGCCGGGCCTTCCACACCCTCAAAGGTAGTGGCCGGCTGGTGGGAGCTACCAGCCTGGCAGAGCTGGCCTGGTCGGTTGAAAACCTGCTTAACCGGGTCATCGACCAGACCCTGCGGGCCACCGACGATATGTTCAACCTGATTGATCAGGTGAACGCCCGGATACCATCGCTGATCAGTGAGTTCCGTGATGGCGAATCCGCCGGTGATGTTCAGCCGCTGATTGAACAGGCCGAAGCGCTTTCCACGACCCGCAAAACCGACGGCGAAGGCACTGCCCTGCACGCCAGCGAGGAAACGCCTGAAGCCGTCGAGGAAAAACCCGAGCCGGCTGCAGACGACAGCGATAACCTGATCGACGACGAAATCCTCGAGATATTTATCGAGGAAGCGGGTGAAGTGCTCGACACCATTCGCGAATACCTGCCAGCACTGCTGCGCCACCACGAAGACCGCACCGCCCTGTCAGAAGTCCGTCGCGCCTTTCACACCCTCAAAGGCAGCGGCCGAATGGTTGGCGCACTGGTTGTGGGCGAGCTCGCCTGGTCGGTTGAAAACATGCTCAATCGCGTGATTGATGGCAGTATCTTCATGAACGACGACATCGCCAGCCTTCTGGACGATGTCACCGCTACCCTGCCAGCACTGGTTGAAGACTTCGAGAAACAACGGCCACCATCTGAAGACACCAGCATTCTGGAAGCCCGTGCCAATGCCCTGGCAAACGGCGAGATTCCCGACACCACCGCAATGCCTGATTCCGAGGCTGACGACACCGTCGCAGAACCACTGGTGGATGACCTAGATAGCGCACCGCCACTGGCATCCGATACCGAAGAACCCGTTGACCCAGTGCTGCTGGAAATATTTGAGAGCGAAACCGAAACCCATCTGCAGACCTTGAGGGACTTCCTGGACGCCGCAGGGGACAAATCCAGCGTTGCCTACTCCGATGATCTCTCGAGGGCCCTGCATACGTTGAAAGGCAGCGCTCACACGGCGGGCATCGCTCCTATCGCGGCGGTGATCACGCCCCTTGAGCGATTTGTCAAAGAAGCCCGGGCACAGAACAAACGCGCCGACCGGGATGTCATTGAACAAATTGAAGAGGTGTGCACTTTCCTTACCCAGGGTCTTCGCCAGATCGCAGAGAACCCTCAGGCCGAGCTTCCCGGAACAGATGCCTTCCTCAAGCGGCTGGACGCGATATCATCTTCCACCCTGCGCAACCGAGCGGCAGAGGCCAGCGAAACTGAATCCCATACCAGCCCGCAGCTGGTGCAGCTGTTCCTGAGCGAAGGCCTGGATATCCTGCTGGATGCTGACCGGATTCTCGACGAATGGGCCTCTGACCCGGAACAGACCCAGCCACGGGACGTACTCAGAGACGAGCTGAACCGGCTCACCGAAGGCGCCAACGCAGCCAGGCTCAAAGACGTTGCGGACCTGTCCGAAGCCATTCGCCAGGCCTACGAGCGCACCGCGTCCAACGCCATCAGCCCCGATGAAGACTACTTCTTTGTTGTGCGGGCGGCTCACGAGCACCTGATCAATATGATGGACCAGGTAGCCGCCGGGCTGGCCACCGAAGCCAGCCAGCCGCTGATTGACGATCTCGCATCGCTGGCCACCGAAGACGCCTCGGAGCCGGAACCCGAAACGCCCAGTGCCTTTGACGAGGAATTTACGGACGATCTGGAAGAGATTGACCGCAGCCTTGATGACGATGTCGACGGCGCCGAAGATCCGGCCACAGAAGGCGAACAGGCAGAAGACGAAACACCACCCCTGCCGGAAACCGACGAGAAAATGGACGACGAGCTGGCGGCCATTTTCCTGGAAGAAGCCCGGGATCTGATCGACAGCACCGCCGACTCGCTGCATTCCTGGAGTGAAAGCACCGGCAATAATGAGCTTCTGCGCCTGTTACAGCGTGACCTGCACACCTTGAAAGGCGGTGCCAGGCTTGCCGATATAACGTCCATCGGCGACCTGTCCCACGAGCTGGAAAACCTGTTCGAAGGCCTTACCGAAAACCGGCTGGCTGTCACTGACTCTTTGTCAGAGCTGCTATTCCGTTGCCACGACCGCCTTGCGGGTATGGTCGATGCGCTGGAGCAACAGGAAACACCCAGACCGGCCCCGGATCTGATTAGTGAAATACACGCTTACATGGACAGCGCCACCGGGACACGCCCGGTTACGGACGTCAGTGGTCAGTCTGATCACACCGGTGACGACGACCCGCTGCCCGTGCCTGAACTGGAAGAACCGGAAACAGAACCAGCACCAGAACAGAATCAGCCGGAAGAAGAGGAACTGGCGCCAACAGATCTGTCCCATCTGGACCCTGAGCTGCTGGGCATTTTCCTGGAAGAAGCCTACGACCTGATCAATTCTACCGGCAGCCTGCTGCACAGCTGGACAGAAGACCCCTCCAACAGAGGTGTCGCGGCCGAGCTTCAGAGGGATGTCCACACCCTAAAGGGTGGCGCGCGGATGGCCGGTGTAGATGCCATCGGCGATCTGACCCACGTTCTGGAAGACCTGTTCGAAAAGGTAGCGGAAGGCCAGCTTGACGCCAGTGAGGAAATGAATGACCTGCTGTTTGCCTGCCACGACCGGCTGGCGAGAATGGTCGAGGAAGTTGCCACCGAAAAGCCCTGTCCGCCCGCCAACGATCTGGTCGCGAAGGTAAAAGCCATCCTCGCAGGGGAGCCACTGGACAGCGGGCCGACCGAAGCCGACAAACGGCAGCCGGACGATTTACCGGAACCGCAGCAGAGCGAGCCGTCTCTGGCCGATGCCATACCCAACGCCTCGGATGATGATCTGGTCGGCATCTTCCTGGACGAAGGCCTGGAAATTCATGAAGCCATCGGTGAATGTCTGGCCCAGTGGCGGGATGAGCCTGACGAGCTGCAGGGCGTTTCCCAGCTTCAGCAGGAACTGCATACCCTGAAAGGTGGTGCTCGCCTGTCTGATGTCGACCCGATTGCCGAACTGGCTGAAGCCTGGTCCGACGCCCTCGATCCGCTGATTGCCGGTGGTGGCAACCAACCTGGCCTGCTGGAGCTGAGTGGCAGAGCCCAGGAATCACTGCGCGCGATGCTGACCAGCCTGGAAGATGGCAACAAGCCTGAAGGCGACAGGGATCTCATCCGCGCGTTTGAACAGGCCCACCAGGAGACCGCGCCGGATCAGGCGTCGGAGCCTGCTACAACGCAGGCCAATGAAGACGAATCGGTCGATGCCGAAGTTCTGGAAATTTTCCTGGAAGAGGCCGGCGAGATTCTCGACCAGCTTGAGCAACTGCTGAGCGACTGGCACAAAGAACCCGCGAACCACCATTTCAATCAGGAAGCCCAGCGTGCGCTGCATACCCTGAAGGGCGGCGCGCGGCTGTCACAGCTGTCTGTTCTGGGCGACAAGGCCCACGAAATGGAAACCCGCCTGATTGACCTGGGCGGCAACAAACCAGCCGAGCAGGACTGGCAGGCGATCACCGCCGATCACGACGGCATTATTGCCCTGGTGAATGAGATCCGTCAGCGCTTTGAAAAAACCGGTAGCGTGCCGGCCCAGATCCAGACGCCTGCGACCGAAGCACCAGCGACCGAGGCCAAGAAACCGAAAGCCAAAAAAGGTGACACCAAAAAGGCAGAGAAAGCACAGGCGCCGGCCCCTGAACCGCAGCCCAAACCGGCCATACAGAAAAAGTCGCCGGCGAAAGAGCAAGGCGGTCAAGCCGCCCAACGGGCACCACAGGAAAATATCCGGGTATCTGCGCCCTTGCTGGATGAGCTGGTTAACCTGGCCGGTGAAACCAGTATTACCCGTGGCCGGCTTGAGCAGCAGACCAGTGACTTCAGCCATAACCTGGTTGAAATGGCCGCCACCATCGAGCGCCTGCGCGAGCAGCTGCGCCGCATGGAAATCGAAACCGAAACCCAGATCCTGTTCCGGGCCGAGAAAGAGCATGGGCCGGATTATGGCGACGACTTCGACCCACTGGAAATGGACCGCTATTCCGCGATCCAGCAGCTGTCCCGGGCACTGACAGAATCTTCATCTGACCTTGCCGATCTCCGGGAAACCCTGTCGGATCGCGTCCGGGATACGGAAACCCTGCTGGTCCAGCAATCGCGGATTAACACGGAACTGCAGGAAGGTCTGATGAAGACCCGAATGATTCCGTTCGCCTCCATGGTGCCCAGACTGCGCCGGATTGTTCGTCAGATCAGTGGCGAACTGGCCAAGAAAGTGGAGTTTGACGTTCGTAACGCCGAAGGCGAAATGGACCGCAACATTCTGGAGCGCATGATCGCGCCTCTGGAACACATGCTCCGTAATGCCCTCGACCACGGCATTGAAAAGCCGGCTGACCGCAAGAAAGCCGGCAAACCTGAAACCGGTGAAGTTACCCTGTCCCTGACCCGCGAAGGCGGTGACGTGGTGCTGCGGATGATTGATGACGGCGCCGGTATTCCCGCCAGCGTCATCCGCGAAAAGGCGATCAGCCAGGGCCTGCTGGACCGGAACGAGGAGCTCAGCGAGCGGGAAATCCTGCAATTCATACTTCAGCCCGGCTTCTCCACCGCCCAACAGGTCACCCAGATTTCCGGACGGGGCGTTGGGATGGACGTCGTCGCCAGCGAAATCAAGCAGCTGGGTGGCAGCCTGGACATTGATTCCACCCTTGGCAAAGGGACTGTCTTCACTGTTCGCCTGCCGTTCACGGTATCGGTCAACCGGGCACTGATGGTCTCTACCGGCGAAGACTTCTACGCCATCCCGCTGAATACCATCGAAGGTATTGTGCGGGTCAGCACCTATGAGCTGGAAGAGTATTACAAGCCGGATGCGCCGCTTTACGAGTACGCGGGCCAGGAATACCGCCTGCAGTACCTGGGCAGCCTGCTGAACAGTGATCACCATCCGAAGCTTCAGGGCCAGGCCCTGCCGCTGCCGGTGATTCTGGTTCGCGGCGCGGAGCAGCCAATGGCGCTTCAGGTCGATAGCCTGATGGGTAGCCGCGAAATCGTGGTTAAATCCCTGGGGCCACAGTTTGGCACCGTCCGTGGTGTATCAGGTGCAACCATCCTGGGTGACGGCAACGTGGTGGTGATCCTCGATCTGCCGGCAATGATCCGTTCCGACATCCTGTCAGAGCGTCAGCGCCTGGCCAGCCTGGAAAATGCCAAGGAGGCCAGCCGCAAGGCGGTTCAGGTAACCACGGTGATGGTGGTAGACGATTCGGTCACGGTACGGAAGGTCACCTCACGCCTGCTGGAGCGCAACGGCATGGAAGTGATCACCGCGAAAGATGGCCTGGATGCCGTGGCCCAGCTTCAGGACCACAAGCCGGATATTATCCTGCTGGATATCGAGATGCCGCGGATGGACGGCTTCGAAGTGGCGAGCTTCGTCAGGCACGACGAAAACCTGAAGGATACGCCCATCTGCATGATCACCTCTCGGACTGGCGAAAAGCATCGTGAACGGGCGCTGTCCATTGGTGTCAACGAGTACCTCGGCAAACCCTTCCAGGAAACCGAGCTGCTCGAAACCATCAGTCGGCTGACCGGTAATCAGTGATGCCCGGGGCGTCAGAACGACCGCAAGTCGGCATTGTTTCTGACATCGTCCTGCAGCGTCACCGTTTGCAGGAAGCAGCGTCCAGGTTTTGCCTGGACGTCTGTTTTTCCGGAGATCCGGACCGTTTGCTTGCCCAGCCGGGTTTTCCGGATGCCTGCCTATGGCTGGTGACACTGGAAGACGAGGCCGATCATCCTGCCCTGTTTGACCATCTTCTGGAAAATACCGACGTGCCTGTGTTGTTCGGGTTGGACCCGGCGCCAAAACCCGGATTCACCGAGTACTTCCGCTGGGAAAGACGGCTGCTTGATAAGCTTGAGCAGTCGCTGGGCCACCTCGAAAAATTCGATTCGGCAGACGCCATAGAAGAGCTGGCCCAGGAGTCACCCAAAGCGGCCGGAGCACCGGCTCTGCCCCACTGGATTACGCCTGCACCCGCTGGCTCAGTGGCCGAGCAGGTGTGGATACTGGGTGCGTCCCTTGGCGGGCCGGCAGCAGTTAAAACTTTTCTTGATAATCTGCCGGCAGGTCTGCCCGTTGGGTTCGTCTATGCCCAGCACATTGACAACAACTTCACCGATGTCCTGACCCGGGTACTGGGCCGTCACGCCCATTATCAATTGCGGAAAGCGGAAACCGGCTACCGGATCCGCAATGGCGATGTGGTGTTGATGCCGGTAGAGCATGAATGGACCCTGGACGACGAGGGCGCGCTGACAGAACGCAGCAGCCCCTGGCCCGGCCCCTATGGACCGTCCATTGATCAGGTGTTACTGAATATTGGTGACCATTACGGTTCCCGATGCAACGCCATTTTCTTCTCCGGCATGGGAAACGATGGAGCCATTGCCGCCCCCTTGCTGAAAGCCTATGGTAGTCGTATCTGGGTGCAGGAGAGTTCCAGCTGCGGCAACAGCTCCATGCCCGACTCTGTGGCCGCCACCGGCTGTACCGGATTCTGCGGCACACCCGAACAACTGGCCCGGGAACTGGTGAAAACAATTGAAGAGTCCTGCCTGCTGAAAGGTCGGCAGAAACGGGATTCCGCCTGAGGAAAAGTGCAATGAACGACAGTACCGATACCCTTTCCTGCGTCATGATTCCGATGAACGGCAGGCAGCTGTTACTGCCTAACGTGTCCATCGCCGAAGTGGTGGACTTTGCCGGCACTGAGGCACCGGCCGGCGGCCCGGAATGGCTGGCTGGCAAACTGGAGTGGCGAGGCCTGGACCTACCGATCATTTCCTATGATGCGGCAAACGGCGGCGCAGCCATCGCCACCGCTGGCAGTCGTGGGCGGATCGTTGTGCTCAATACCATCGGTGACCACCACGACCGGGTTCCCTTCATGGCACTGGTGACCCAGGGCATCCCCAGCCAGACTCGCCTTACTGAAGATCAGGTCAAGCGCCTTGATGGAGACACCGGCTCGGCGGATCTGATGCAGGTGGATGTCGACGGTGAAACCGCCTATATCCCCGACCTGGGATTTCTCGAGTCTCTGGCTATTGAGGCTTCACAGAACTGAAACAGGTCCCTGGCACTGGCGGAGAGGAATGTTATAATGTTTCAAATTCGCCAGGATTACCCTCATGTCTGTCAGTGCTCTTCCCTACCGCCAGCACAACCACGATGCCTGCATTGCTGATGCACTGGCCGACGCCCGGGCCATCTGCCAGCGCCAGAATGCGCGGCTGACCGCTACCCGGGAACGGGTTCTGGAACTGATCTGGCAATCCCACCGTCCCCTGGGCGCCTACGATGTCCTCGCCATGCTGGCACAGGACGGACATAACGCGGCGCCACCCACGGTTTACCGGGCCCTGGACTTCCTTCAGCAATATGGTCTGGTTCACCGTATCGCCTCACTGAACGCCTTTATCGGCTGCACCCACGCAGGCACACGGCACCAGGGCATGTTCCTGATCTGCCAACAGTGCGGCAACGTGCTTGAACTGTCAGCACCGGATGTCTCTGACGCCATTGAAGGTGCCGCCGCTGATGTCCATTTTCGCCCGGACAGTGTCGCGGTTGAAGTCTCAGGCTACTGTCCCCGGTGCGTGGACCACAAAGATGAATGATTCCCTGGCAAGCCTGCAACAACTGACTGTTGCCTTCGATAAACGTGTGGTGGTTGACCGGGTCGACCTGACCGTCAGCCGGGGGGATATTATCACCGTCATCGGTCCCAATGGCGCCGGCAAAACTACCTTGATCAAGGCGATTCTGGGGCTCCAGAAAGCCACGCGGGGGTCCATCGTCCTGAAACCCGGCCTGACTCTCGGCTATGTGCCCCAGTACCTTAGCCTCGAACCCACTCTGCCGTTAAGTGTGCGGCGATTCATGTTACTCAGCGGGCAAAAACTGACGGCCTGTCGGGAAGCGCTGGCCAAGACCGGGGTGGCACACCTGCTGGATGCCTCAGTGCATCATCTGTCCGGCGGTGAAAAGCAGCGGCTGCTACTGGCGCGGGCACTGGCACGGAAACCTGATCTTCTGGTGCTGGACGAACCAGCCCAGGGCGTGGATATCAACGGCCAGGCGGCCCTGTACGATCTGATCCGCAATCTGCGGGACGAACTTAACTGCGGTGTGCTGATGGTATCCCATGACCTGCATCTGGTGATGGCTGCCACCGACAAGGTGATCTGCCTGAACCAGCACATCTGCTGCAGCGGCTACCCGGCGGACATTTCCCACGACCCGGCGTTTATAGAAACCTTTGGTCAGCCCGTAGCCGAGAGCCTGGCGGTCTACCACCATCGCCACAATCACAGCCATGACCTGCACGGCGATGTGGTGGACAGGGGCCACCACAAACATCACAGCCATGCGACCGATGACAGTCATCAAGGGTGCGATCATGCCCATCATTGATGCCTTGCTGGATGATTTTTTCTGGCGCGCACTGATTGGTGGCCTTGGCGTTGCCCTGGTGGCAGGCCCGTTGGGCTGCTTTGTGGTCTGGCGGCGAATGGCCTATTTCGGCGACACCCTTGCCCACTCGGCGTTGCTGGGTATTGCCCTGAGCTTCCTGATCAGTGTGCCGCTGAACCTGGGTGTTATTGTCACCTGCGTTGTTCTATCACTGGTGCTGGTGGTATTCCAGCGCAGCCGTGCCCTGGCCACCGACACCCTGCTGGGTATTCTGGCGCACAGTGCGCTGGCGATCGGCCTGGTGGCCCTGAGCTTTATGCCGGATGTCCGGTTCGACCTGACTGGCCTGCTATTCGGCGATCTGCTGGCCATGAGCCGCACTGACCTGCTTTGGATATACGGTGGTGCTCTCGTCATTCTGGGCCTGCTTGCGGTTTTCTGGCGCGGCCTGTTGATGAGCACCATTCACGAGGAGCTGGCGCGGGTCGAGGGCTTATCGGTAGAAACCCTGCGGCTGGTACTGATGCTGATGTTTTCCATCGTGATTGCGGTGGCCATGAAGATTGTCGGCGTGCTGCTGATCACCGCCCTGCTGATCATTCCCGCGGCCACTGCGCGGCGGCTGGCGGGCAACCCTGAACACATGGTGGCACTGGCGATCGGTTTCGGATGCGTGGCGGTGACAGGGGGGCTGTCCATGTCGTGGTTCCTCGATACACCGGCGGGGCCGTCCGTGGTGGTCACCGCCTTCTGTGCTTTTTTGCTGGTCTACGGCAGCGCCCGGCGGGCCCCCGCATAAAACCTGACCTTTAAACAGACAGTTCTTCAACCACCGCCTCTGGTTTACAGTTGAACCAGAAAATTCCACCACATCGGAGGCGGTAATGGATGACCACACGGATGCACCGGCGTCGCCTAACACCCTGTCGCGACCATTGTTTACGCTGACTGGGCCACCACTGCTTATTATTCTTGCCGGCCTGCTGATGACCGCCATCGCCGCTCAGTCGCTGGGCCAGTACGCCCGGGAGCATTCGAAGAGGATGACCGAGGCCCAGCACAGCGCCATCGTCAACGCCGCTCACGCTGCACTAGCTTCGGCACCCGGCCCGGCCGGTTTTGATTCAGGGTTTGTCGACCAGATCCCAAACCAGATGTCGGTTCGCATTGACGCACTGGAACAGCACACCAATTCGACGGTTTTCGAAGTCAATACAGGCAAGCCAAGGGCCCAAGACCATACCCTGCGATCGAGTCTTTCCCAGCCTTCGGGGCAATGGCTGATCACCTCGATTCCTGACCGGGCCGTATTCGAACAGTCCGTTCGTGAATCGGCCATCGTAACCTGGGTTTCCGGCACAATGCTGAGCCTTTTCGGAGCCTTCGTCTGTTTGATGGTGGGTTTGCGCTGGTTTAAACAACTGCAGGTCTCGTCCGCCATCCGTCGCGAGCAAGAGGCCCAGAACCAGCACCTGAGCAACCTGCAGACCGAAAAAAGAATCCTCAGAAAAGCATTGAACGATAGCGAGCAGCGCAGCCGGGACCTGGTGTCGCTGTCTGGCGCCATTGTCTGCGAGCTTGATGAACAGGGGAAGGCAGGGTTCGTGTCCACCGGCGTTGTCGACGTACTCGGCTTTGCTCCGGCAGACCTGACGGACGTTGAGGTCAATCAGCTGATTGCGGATAGCGACCGGGAGATTTTCGACCAGACCCTGAATGCCGCCCGTCAGACCCGCCAGCTACAACAGGCAGAACTGAACCTGACCAATGCTGAGCATCAACGGATTCCGGTGACCCTGAGGGTTCTGCCCCTGCATGACACCCTGCATGGTTTCAGCGGCTTCCGCCTGAGCATGCATCCCACACCGGTTTAGCGTAAAAGGCACTAAAGCGGCCGCAACACCTCGTGCAGTCGCCCGGAATCCACCAGTTCCATAAACTCGTCGCCGAGCTGGTCACTGGCAGCAATCGCCTGTCGCCAGACTTTTTCCCGCCCGGCGTCATCACCCGCGTATCGCTCAAAATCCTTACGGTCCGGAAGCTTCCTGCCAGGCAGCGAATCAAGGTATTCCCGTGATGGCGACACCAGCAGCACGTCCTGCAGCCTGGTGGCATCGCCCCGGCGCCAGGGCAGGGATTTATCAAACCAGCCGGGCACCACACGATCGGTGAAATGGGGATAAAGGATCACGCCCGGCTGGTCATAGGGCAGATCAAGGTGGTAATCCAGTAGACCGCCATCGCGGTAGAGCCCATCGGGGGCGCCGGGGATGTTACGCACACCGGACATCACCATGGGAATCGAGGCGGACGCCAGGAGTGCCGGCATCAGATTGTCACGGCTGAGAGGCACTTCATGACTGGGGAAATCCACCAGTTTCGACACGGGCACCCTGGCCCGACCATCGTGAATAATACCGCGCTCCATAAACCGGCCCAGATGCCTTCGGCTGACCATGTTGGCGCTGATCGCATTCATCAGTCCCAGACTCAGCCGGCCTTTTGTGTCGTGCTCAAGCATGCCCCGGCTGCGGACCACCACAATACTGAGGCGATAGAAAGGATGGTTCAGAATCCGGTCTTCACAACCGGCCAGCAGTTCTTCCAGAAACAGCGTACTTTTACGACTGACTTCCGCCATGCTGACGCCTTTGGCAAAACGTTGGGCGGTGTAAAGTTCTGCCAACCTTGCCAGCTGGGCCCTGGGGTCGTCGGTTGACGCCACCGCAGCAAACCGCCAGCTACCAATAGACGAGCCGATCAGCGATCGCGGCTGCTGTGCCCGCGGCAAAAAATCACCAAAAATGGCCTTATCCAGCCCTGAAATACCCAGCGCCTTCGGCCCGCCGGCAGCGCCGGGAATAACGTGAACATCTGCGGCGGACAAAGGCTGGCTTTTCAGCCGTTCGAACGCGCGGCGCCCGGCGCGGAACGTCAAGGCTGGGGCTCTGGTGTGTACAGCGGTCATGGAAGCTCCTTATCAATGCCGTTACAGTTTAGCGAACTGGCTTCAGCCGGGCCACAGTGCCAGCCGGCGCCCGCCCGAACTGGGTCTGTCATCTTCCAGAGACCATGCTAGACTCGAATAAAGCCTGATCAGGGAAGCGGGCGACGACTCTAAGGGAGCGGGAACGGGCTGTGAATCCTCTTGCGGTTGCTGAAAAGCTGGACACGAATCCGACGCTGACGGTGCTCGGTTTCAAGCACCAGATCGTCTACCACCTTCACTTCTGGGCTTTTGTAGCGGTTGTTCCGCTAGTGCTGGTGCAATGGCGACAGAACCACCCCCTGCTGGCATCGCTGCTGGTCCTTTTCTGCCTCAATGCAGTGGCCGTGATCGCGTTTCTGAAATTCCGCGGCCACTATTTCCTCAAGGGGCGACTGTTCCCGATTCTAGCGGTTATCTGCGCTATCTACTCTACAGCCATCAACGGCCATGCCGGTCTGTACTGGGCTTACCCCGCGGCCGCGGCGTTATTTTTCCTGCTGCCACTGCGGGAAGCGACGGCCTTTAACATTCTGTTTGTGGTTGGTATGTCGGTGGTGTCATTCGTCAAGTTTCCGGAAGCGGACTTCTGGCGAATTACTTTCTCCCTGGGGCTGACCTGCCTGTTTGTAATGATCTTTGCCTGGCTGGTTGGCCGCCTGCAGACAGAATTGACCCGGCTGGCAACCACAGACCCGCTTACCGGGTGCCTCAATCGCTCACAGCTGGCAGATGTTCTGAATGTGCAGATCCAGATGCGTGAGCGCTACGAGCGCGTATGCAGCATCATTCTGATGGACCTGGATTACTTCAAGCTGATTAACGACCGCTGGGGCCACCTGGCCGGGGACCTGGTCTTACAGGAGCTTCCCAGGCGCATCCTGCGGCGACTTCGGGAGAGCGACCAGCTGTTCCGGGTCGGCGGTGAGGAATTCATGATTGTTCTGCCGGAAACCCGCCAGAAAGACGCCGACCAGCTGGCCCACGAACTTCTGACCAGCATCAGCGCGACGCCCTTCTGTGAGGACATCAAGGTTACAGCCAGCGCCAGTGTTGCAGAAGTCGGGAAAGGCGAAACCTGGTCAGTCTGGCTGAACCGTGCGGATCAGGCGCTTTATCTGGCAAAGGACCGGGGGCGAAACCAGGTCGTCAGCGCTGCCAGACCGGGGGAAGAGATGCCCGCCGAAACCGCAACTGAAGGCCCACTTCCGGGTCAGTGATGCTGTTTCCAGAATTCACGCCAGGCCCGGTACACTTCACCGGCACTTTCAAAATGCGGGTAGTGCCCGACATTTCTCAGGCTGACTACATCCGGTTCGGTAATCAGTTCCCGATAGCGCCTGGCCATGGCAGCGCCCGATACCGGGTCGGCAACGCCAGAGATCAGTCTGAGCGGCTGAGTCGCGTTCTGCAGTGCGCCCACCCACCGATTGCGGTGGCAGCGCCGTTCTTCCATGAAGTGAATCAGCCGGTGCAGGATGCCGCGGCCGTTGTTGTAGGTCAGCAAATACCAGAAATCGTCAAGGTCATTCTTTTCGGGCGGCCGACCAGGTGAAAACAGGCGGGTGAAACTGCGCTCGAACGTACGGCGGGTTAGCCCAAGGCTGATCAGGCCACCCAGCGGGCTATGCAGTAGTTTCTGGATCAAAAGAGGATTGTGGACTTCCGGAAACAGGGCACCGTTAAGGAAACACACCTGCTGAATGTGAAAAGGCAGCAAGCCCTCCTGTTCCCTGGCCAGCAGTTCCTGGGCAACGCTGCTGCCATAATCGTGAGCAAACAGACTGACGGATTTCAGCCCAAGGCCGGTAATCCAGCCTTCAAAAAGGTCCGCCTGATCTTCAATGCTGTAATCGTACAATGGCGGCTTGTCGGAAAATCCGAAGCCCAGCATATCCAGCGTCAGAACCTGATGATGCTGAGCCAGCATAGGCCAGAGACGGTTCCAGTCCCAGCTTGCGGTGGGAAAACCGTGCAGAAGAACAAGTGGATCACCCTGCCCGGCCATTCGGCTGAAAATGGCATAGCCACCGTAGGAAAACCATTTCCCCTGCTGCTGCCAATGCTCCAGATTCTCGTTTCCCGCACCCGGCGCGCGCTCGCCAGACGCGTCCGGCATGACCTGTTCCATTTGGAATTCCCGAAACCAACCCTGTTCCTGAACTCTAAAGGAAAGCAGCACCGGCTGCCAGAACTCAGGTAGCAAACTGCGAACAGTCGCGATAACAGTGCTTGCCCCTGACAGTGGTCTTTTGCAACCAGCTGTTCGTATTTTGCTTGTAGTGAGGGTAATGGGGAACTGTACAGAGTGGAGCAGCGGACCGAATTCCCTTAAGCTCTCGTCACTGAATGACACAACAACACCGGAAAACACTATGACCAACAAGCTTGACGACCTTGCCAGCCATTACCAGCAGATCATTGCGGGCATTGGCGAAGATCCCCATAGAGAGGGTCTTCAGGACACACCCGTCAGAGCCGCCAAAGCCATGCAGTTTCTTACCCATGGCTACCAGCAGAATCTTGAAACACTGGTAAACGGGGCGGTGTTCGAGTCCACCATGGATGAGATGGTGGTGATCAAGGATATCGAGCTGTACAGCATGTGTGAGCATCATCTTCTGCCGTTTATCGGCAAGTGCCATATTGCCTACCTGCCCCAGGGCAAGGTGCTGGGCCTTTCAAAGTTTGCCCGTATTGTGGATATGTATGCCAGGCGATATCAGATTCAGGAAAATCTGACCCGTCAGATCGCTGAAGCGATTGAGTCGGTCACTGGCGCCAAGGGCGTCGCGGTGGTTATCGAAGCTAAGCACATGTGCATGATGATGCGGGGCGTTGAAAAGCAGAACTCCAGTATGAAGACATCCATGATGCTGGGCCAGTTCCGCAAGTCCCAAGCCACGCGGACTGAATTCCTGACTCTGATTCGCGACCACTGAAACCGCCAGGAGCTGCTTGAATGACTGACTTCAGAACAACCCACGAAGCCACGGTGCAGATCAAGGATCTGCTGCTTCGGGCCTACATCGGCATCAAGGATGAAGAAATCAATAACCAGCAGGATGTGGTGATCAATGTGCGTCTGACCTACGATGCCACTGATGCGATTAATCTGAACGAAATCAGCGCGGCCCTTAATTATCGTACCATCACCAAACAGATCATCGCCCACGTGGACGGTAACCGCTTTGCCCTGCTTGAGCGCATGACTCACGAGGTGCTCACCATTGTTATGGAGCATCAGCCCGTTACCTGGGCCCGGGTAGAAATCGACAAACCCCACGCACTGCGCTATTCGGAGTCTGTTTCCATCAGCCTTCAGGCCAGCCGGTAACCTCTGCCGGCTGTCTCGCCCCGAACTCTTCTGGCATACTCACCGGCATTGACGGTCGGCTTTATCTCATGGCTCCTTCAGGCTGTCGCTGAAAGCACGGATTCAGCAGAGGGTGCTAGAGATCGATCTTTAAGCCCAACTTCCGGTTACCATAGGCAGTAACCCCGACTGTTTTCGCAATCAACCGGAGCATTCTGTGCCCAGACCTGTGTCAACGCTCACCCTGATCGCCAGGGCATTATTGCATCCGGGCTTTCCTGCGCTGACTTTCATAGTGTTTCTGGCTATTGCCATGGGCTTGCAATATGGCATAAAAAAGCAGGACCGCCAGAGCCTCCAGCATAGCCTGGATAATCAGGCCCAACTGATTGCACAGCGGCTTGAGCGGGATTTCCTGATTCATGTTGAAGCGATCCAGCGTATGGCAGAAAGGCGGGAAGCCAACCCTTCCCTGAACCAGGCGCTATGGTCAGCTGATGCCCGCAACTACCTTGAAGATTTTGGCGTGTATCAGGCGATTGAGTGGATTGATTCGGATTACGTCATCCGCTGGCTCGAACCGCTGAACGATAACGAAACGGTTGTTGGTTATAACGTCGCTTTCTCACCTGAACGCCTTGCAGCCCTCCAGGAGGCCAAGGCCACCGGCAACCTGGATCTTTCCGGGATTATCGACCTGAAACAGGGCAGCAAAGGCCTGGTAATCTATGCGCCCGTGGGCCGCGGGGCCTCCAATAACGGCTTCATCGCCGGTGTTTTCCGGATGGACGTGCTGGCCAGTGAACTGTTGGCACCGGATTCCGCCGACCCTCTGCAGATCAATATTCTGAACGGTGGCAGGCTGGTTTATGAACTCAACGCCGGTATCAATGCCGATCAGCGATTCTCCAGTGAAGCCAAAGTCAGCCTTCCCACCCTTGACTGGTCATTGTTGATCACTCCATCAAGCCGATGGGTCAGGAGTCAGCTCAGCGACTGGCCCCGGGTGACCTTTCTGGTCATGCTCGCCATGGGTATTCTCACCAGCCTTTCGACACTGCTGGTTCAATTGATTCTCAAGCGTAATCAGGCGTTGCTGAAAACCCGCATGGAACTGGACGAAGAGATCAGCCAGCGTCAGGCCGTGCAGCAGGACCTGCAGCGCCTGGAAACCACCGACACCCTGACCGGCCTGGCCAATCGCCGTTTCTTTATGGAAGATCTGGCCCACACCCTGAGTATGGCGGATCGTCAGATGCGCCAGGTAGCCCTGATCCTGATCGATCTGGACCGGTTCCAGACCCTGAATGATTCGTTAGGCCATCAATTTGGGGACGAACTTCTGATCAAGGTGTCCGAACGTCTGAACAACCTCAGCGACGAGCGTGTTTTCATCGGTTATTCCGGCGGCGATGAATTCATGATCTGCCAGCAACACGTCGAAAACGTGGATGATGTCATTTTCCTGCTGGGTCAGATAAAACAGTGCTTCGCAGAAGAGTTTGAGGTGCAGGGCCAGCGCCATGGCATCACCGCCACCATGGGTGTGGCCGTGTACCCCCAGAGCGGTCTGGATGCCGACACACTATTGCGAAACGCCGACATTGCCCTGTACCGCGCCAAGGACCAGGGCCGCAATACCTATCAGTTCTACACCGAGGGCATGCAGGACCGTGAGGTTAGCCGCCTGGAGCTGGACAAGGACATCAGCCAGGCGCTGGCAAAGGACGAATTTGTTCTTTACTACCAGCCTCAGCTGGACCTGCGTGACTCTTCCATCAAAAGTGTGGAAGCACTGATTCGGTGGCAGCATCCCCGCAGGGGGCTGGTGCAGCCGATGGATTTTATTCCCCTGGCGGAAGAAAGCGGGCGCATCACCGACATCGGGCACTGGGTGGTCATGGCCGCCTGCAAACAACTGGCTGCCTGGCGTGACACGCCCTTTGCCCACCTTCGTATCGCCGTGAATCTGTCCGGCCGGGAGCTGGACGACGAACACATTGTGGATCATATCCAGTCGTCCCTGGAGGCCAACGGCGTGCCTCCAGACCGGCTGGAGGTGGAACTGACGGAAGAGGTCTTCATCCAGAACATTGAACACAACATGAACCAGCTTACCCGCCTGCATCATCTAGGTGTGCACCTTGCGATTGATGATTTCGGCGTTGGCTATTCTTCCCTGGGCTATCTGCGGAATTTCCCGGTTGATCTGCTGAAAATAGACCGTTCGTTCATTACTGATGTGATGGAGCGCCATGATGACGCAGTGATTACCCGGGCGGTGATCAATCTGGCCCATAACCTGGGCATCGAGGTGGTGGCCGAGGGTGTTGAAACCGCTGAACAGCTGCGGTTCCTGAAAAATCACCGCTGCGATCTGATCCAGGGCTACTTTATCAGCCGGCCGGTGCCTGCTGACGAACTTGAGAAAGCTCTGCGCAGTGGCAAGCTGGAATATGAGGTTCCGGTCGGCAGCTGATTGAAATAGGCGCTGTGAATCACCACTATTCCGGTATCAGTTTTCGAGGTGCCGATTCATGAGTTCAAATTATCTGACGTCAGAGCAGGATGGCCGGTTGCGGCGGTGGGAATCCCTGAACAAGGGCTATTTCATTTTTGCGTTTTTTGCCCTGATTGTGATTCTGGTTTTCAGCAGTCAGTTGGGACTTTCCAGCGGCGAAAGTTGGGGGCCTTTGGGTGTTCTGATTGCGGCGCTGGTGACGCCTATCATTATTCTGCAGATGCGCCTGGCCTGCCCGGCCTGTGGGCAGAAGATTGGCTGGCAAGCGAAGCTGATGGCCCCGGACCAATGCAAAGCCTGCGGCACCTTCCTTCGCGCGAAAGATTCCTCTTCCTGAAAAAAACCTTTGACCTGTGAGTAGCTCACAGGTTTTAGGCTATCCTTATAGATAGTTCCAGCATTCACGACTGGGTGCCATTCGTGGATGGCGAGAACTGACTTCCGAAACACGCTGTAAATACGTCCCTGTACGCTTGGGCTCCGCCATCCATGGCTCCGCACAGTTTCGGAAGTCAGTTCTCGCCACCCACTTGTTCAACTTGATGGGTAACGGGGCTGATTCATGAAAGTCAAAGAACTTGCTGTGGGAGCGGGGGTTAACCCGGATACGGTCCGATTCTATACCCGGGAAGGGCTGCTAAAACCAACCCGGAACCCGGACAACAACTACCAGCAGTACGATGCTGAAGATCTACGGCGGCTGCGGTTTGCCCGCAAAGCACGGCAGCTGGGGTTTTCCCTACCCGAGATTCGTCAGATTCTGGAGCAGGCTGACGATCACTATTCGCCCTGCCCGATGGTTCGGGATGTGTTCCAGCAGCGCCTTGCAGAAGTGGAGCGTGAAATTGCCGAGTTGCAGCAGCTTCGCAAGCGGATGACGGCGGCGCTGTCCGCCTGGCAGGAGATGCCGGATGGTACGCCAGACGGCCACACCATCTGCAGATTGATTGAACGCTGGGACGATACGGTTCCAGACACAGGTAACAAGGGGTGATACTCCATGAGTGAGAACACTGAACTAGAACCCGCGCTGTCGATTTCAGGTGCGTCCTGTCAGGGCTGTGCGCGCAAGATCAGCCGGGCGCTCGAGCCGTTGACGGGCAGTGCCGACCTGGTCGGCGTGGATCTGGAGAAACAGACGGTCTCCCTGCCCGATGGCATAAACGCGAATGAGGCGGCCCGTGTCGTGACCGAGGCAGGTTACCCTGCGGTCCCGATTGCGGAGTCGTCCGTTAGCGAGTCGCCTTCACATGCCAGTCATGAACACGCGGATCATCACACGCACGGGGAACCTGGGCACAAGTCCCAAAAAGCCAAACCCACGAGCAACGGGGGCGGCGATCAGATCCATCTGACGGTAACCGGCGCCACCTGTGCGTCCTGTGTGAATACCATTGAGAAAGCCCTGAAGTCGGTGGATGGCGTGACCGGAGCCCACATGAATCTGGCGGACAATACCGCCACGGCTACCGGGCATGCAGACCCGCAGACGCTGATCAAAGCGGTAGAAAGCTCCGGTTACGGCGCCAGTGTGATCGAGGATCCGGACGCGGCGGACGAGCAGAAGGAGGCAGAAGACCGCAAGCAGTACAAGTCCCTGCTGGTGAAGATGGCCATCAGTCTGGGGCTAGGTCTGGGTCTGATGATCTGGGGCATGGGCTTTGGCTCGATGATGGTGACTGAAGACAACCAGATGACCTGGTTGATTTTGGGCGCTATCACTCTGGTGGTGATGGCTGCGACCGGCGGTCACTTCTTCACCGGCGCCTGGAAGGCGTTCCGTCATCACAATGCCAATATGGACACACTGATTGCTCTGGGTACGGGTACCGCCTGGCTCTATTCCATCGTCGTGGCCAGCATTCCGTATGCGCTGCCGGAAATGGCGCAGCATGTGTATTTTGAGGCGTCAGCGATGATCATCGGCCTGATCAATCTGGGTCAGGCGCTGGAGCTTCGTGCCAAGGGCAAGACGTCGGAAGCGGTGCGCCGGCTGCTGGATCTGCGGGCCAAGACGGCGCGGATCATTCGCGATGGCGAGGAACAGGACCTGCCGGTTGAGCAGGTCCAGGTTGGCGACCAGATCCGAGTGCGCCCCGGTGAGAGCGTGCCGGTAGACGGAGAAATCATCGAGGGCAGCACCCGTATTGATGAAAGTATGCTCACTGGCGAACCCATGCCGGTCAGCAAGGGCGAAGGCGACGAGGTGTCTGCCGGCACCCTGAATACCCACGGGTCGATCATTTACCAGGCGACTCGAGTGGGCAGCGATACGGCGTTGGCCCAGATCATCCGTCTGGTGAAGAAAGCCCAGGGCTCGAAGCCTGCGATCGGGCGACTGGCGGACAAGATTTCATCGGTATTCGTGCCGACCGTCATGCTGATCGCTGTGGTGGCTGCTCTGGTCTGGTACAACGTCGGGCCGGAACCGGCGGTGGTGCATATGATGGTGGCCGCCACCACGGTGCTAATCATCGCCTGCCCTTGCGCTCTGGGCCTGGCTACGCCCATGTCAGTCATGGTCGGTGTTGGTAAAGCCGCAGAATACGGCGCGCTGATCCGCCAGGGCGATGCCCTGCAGACCGCCGGCAAGCTGGACCTGGTGATTCTGGATAAAACCGGCACCATCACCGAGGGCCACCCGGCTGTAACCCGTTTCCATGCCATCGATGGCGATTCCAACCGTTTGCTGGCTGTGGCTGCCGGGGTGGAGCAGCATTCGGAACACCCACTGGCTGAAGCCATTATGGCGAAAGCCAAAGCCGAAAATGCCAGCCCGGAACAAGTGACCGGTTTCAAAGCCCTCAACGGCAAAGGCGTGACCGGTAGACTGGGCGGCCAGACGGTGCGCCTGGGCAATCGCCGCTGGATCGAAAAAGAGGGCATCGAACTGGCCGGGCTTCAGGAAGAAGCGGATGCCATTACCTCCGAAGCTGGCACTCCGCTGTTTCTGGCCCTGGGCAATAAGGCTCTGGGGGTGATCGGGGTGGCGGATGCGGTCAAACCGGACTCCGAGGCCGCCATCCGCCGCCTGCACGACGCCGGCATACGGGTAATGATGGTGACCGGCGATATAGACGCCACCGCCAAAGCCATTGCCCGGAAAACTGGCATTGATGACTATCGAGCCGAAGTGCTGCCGGAGGACAAGTCCACCATTGTCAGTGAAATGCGCGGCAAGGGTTTCACCGTAGCCATGGTGGGCGACGGCATCAACGATGCCCCGGCACTGGCCGCGGCAGATGTGGGCTTTGCCATTGGCACCGGCACAGATGTCGCCATTGAAAGCGCTGGTATCACCCTGATGCGGGGTTCATTGCACGGTGTTGCGGATGCCATTGAGATATCTCGCGCAACGGTTCGTAATATTCATCAGAACCTTTTTGGGGCGTTCATCTATAACACGCTGGGAATTCCGGTGGCCGCCGGCCTGCTGTATCCGATCTGGGGCATACTGATGAGCCCTATCATTGCCGGTGCCGCCATGTCAGCATCGTCGGTCACGGTGGTCACCAACGCAAACCGGTTGCGGCTGTTCAGAACCAGCAGCCGTGCTGATCACACCACCAGCAAGGAGGGAACCCAATGAGCACATTTCTGGTCAATGCTGGAGGACTGACCCTGATGGCCGCCATCGTCTGGTGGTTCTGGCTCTCGCCCTCTGACGCCAATGGATCAAAACAGGATCATAGCCATCATCACTGAGGTAATATCATGAAGAGACACATGCTGGCCCTTGGCCTGGTCGCCACGTTTACCCTGAATGGCCAATTGCAGGCAGATGAAGCCCTGCAGGACATTCATGTCTACAAATCGCCCACCTGCGGTTGTTGTACTGACTGGGTCGATCACCTGAAAGCCAATGGTTTCAATGTGGAAGTCACTGAAACCAACAACCTGAATCCTATCAAGCAGGATGCCGGGCTGAACCCATCACTGGCCAGCTGTCACACCGCCTTTGTCGGCGATTATGTGATCGAGGGCCATGTGCCGGCCAACGACATTCACCGGTTGATCTCCGAATCACCGGATGCGAGAGGGTTGGCCGTACCAGGTATGCCGGTTGGTTCTCCGGGAATGGAAATGGGCGACCGCAAGGACCATTACCAGGTGCTGATGTTCAACGAAAGCGGCCAGACACGGGTCTTCTCGGAACATAACTAGCCTGACCTGTCGCCTTTGCCCCCGCTGACTGTCCCGGTCACTGGCTGTGACCGGGACATTAACCCCGTGTAACGGGTCTGACTCGTACCGCCATAACCGGTATACTCCGGCGCATCATTCAATTTTTATCCAGTCAGGTTCCGTTCATGCTCAATGCCGACGCCCTAAACCAGTTGCGCCAGCTGAAATCCGATATTGAAGAACACAAGGTGGTGTACCCCGGTACCGTTAAAGCCACCAACGGGCGCTTCGGATTTGTAGCACTGGACGATGGGCGGGACGTGTTCCTGCCGCCGGAAGAAATGCAGAAAGTGCTGCCCGGCGACCGGGTGAACATTACCGTGCAGGAAGGCGACAAGGGCAAAACCCAGGGCCTGGTAGACGAACTGCTGCAATCAAAACTCGATACCTTTGTCGGCCGCTACATCATCCGCGGAAAAGGCCACTTTGTCGCCCCTGAAACCCCGGGCATAAACCGGTGGATTTTCATCCCGCCCCAGGAACGCCAGAACGCCGAGCCTGATGACTTTATCTACTGCAGGATTCATCGCCACCCGATCAAGGATGGCAAAGGCCAGGCAAAAATCCTGAAAGTGCTTGGCAAAGCCGGAGACACCGGCATAGAGCGGGCCCTGACCCTGGCCACCTTTGACCTTCCGGACACCTGGCCGGATGCGGTTCAGAAACAGGCCGAAACACTGGATGAAAGCGCCATTAACGCGCTCAAGGCGGACCGCGAGGACCGTACGGATCAGCCCTATGTAACCATCGACAGCCCTGGCACCCAGGATATGGACGACGCACTGCTGGCCGAACCCAACGCCACCGGCTGGAAGCTGTCTATTGCCATTGCCGACCCCACCGCGCTGATTGAACCGGGCTCACCCGCAGAACAGGAAGCCTTCCGTCGGGCCACGGCGATCTACTTCCCCGGCGAGCCCCTGCCCATGCTGCCAGACAGCCTGAGCACTCGCCTGTGTTCGCTGATGCCGGACGTCGACCGGCTGGCACTGGTCTGCGACCTGCAGGTCAACAACGATGGCAGCCTGGGTGATTACGACTTCCACCTGGCGACCATCAAATCCCAGGGCAAACTCAGCTACGAGCTGGTGTCCAATTTCATCGACGGCCGCATCGACGATGACATCAAGGCTCTGCCGGATGCCATCACCAACAGCCTTGACCAGCTACATCAGGCGGCCACGGCGCTGCGAAAATGGCGGGCAGAACATGCACTGCTCAGCGCTGACCGGCCTGAATTCCGCTTGCGCCTGGATGAAAACCGCCGGGTACGCCTGATTGAACCTTCGGTACAGAATGAAGCCCACCGCCTGGTGGAAGAATGCATGGTGGCGGCAAACCGCTGTGCCGCGGACTTTCTGGGCAAGCAGACCAGGGGGCTGTTTATCCAGCACCCCGGGCTTCGTGAGGACCGGGTGGATAATATCAGGTCATTGCTGGAAGGTTATGCGCCGCAGCTAGGCGGGCTGGCAGTCCATCAGGCAGATGGTTTTCGGGACCTGATGAAACAGGCCGACGGGCTTGAGGCCGAGGTACCGGTGAAAACCATTATTTCCCGGCAACTGGCCCGGGCAGAGTTGTCGTTTACCCCGGCCCCCCACCAGGGAATGGGCCTGAGCGCCTACACCACCTTTACCTCGCCGCTGCGAAAGTACACCGATTTTCACGTTCACCGGCTGATCAAATCGGTACTCTGGAACACGCCGATGTCAGAGCTGGATGACGCTCGGCTGGAAGAACTTCAGCGGACACAGCTGCACGCCCGGCAGGCCGCCAACAGCCTGGAAAGCTGGCTTAAATCCGACTTTGCCAGAACCCTGGGCGAAGGCGAATTCACCGGAACCATCAGCCGCACCACGCCTGCCGGCTTCTTCGTACGCCTGGACTGCAATGGGCTGGAGGGGTTTGTCAGCTGCAAAACCCTGGACGGCAAATTCAGCTTTGACCCGGTCACCCTACGCCTGACCCACAACAAGAACGGTCGCATTTTCCAGCTCGACCAGCCAGTGACCGTCTGTTTTGCCGGTGTAGACGATGAGCGCAAACAGATCCTGCTCGCTCTGAAAGAATCCGCTTGATAATCTGCGCCTGAGCCACCACCGTAGATGATATAGGCAGGATTATTCCGGAGGTGGCCAGAATGCCCATCAGCCCTGACGAGTTTCTGAAAAAATACGGCTTCGACAAAGACGATGAAGAGCGCGACCACAGCCTGCGACACAACGCCATGGAGCACGCAAAACATCTGCGTCGGCCGCACGCGGGCACACCTCACGACTGGGAAGAGTGGGAGCGCTTCAAACAGGAGCACCCTGACGAGGTGGAGGATGACGAGCAGAGCGACAAGGATTAGCGCTCTGCAAGCATCTCGGACAGCCTTTCATCCTTGGCCCGCCACTGCTCTGCCAACCAGTTCTTCACGTTCTTGCGATGCTCGGAATCCGTTGCGTAATCCCGCCCTTTGAGATGATCCGGGATTCTCACGGTATCAATTTCCATCTTCACTTCCCGGGTTCTGCCACACAGAAAATCCCAGAAACTGGGTGCACCGCCGGGATAGGCGATGGTCACGTCCACCAGGGTTTCAATGGTGTCCCCCATGGCATCCAGCACAAAAGCGGCACCGCCAGCCTTGGGCGTCAGCAGGTGAGTGTACTTTGATTTCTGCTGGTGGTGCTTGGCCTGGGTAAAGCGCGTGCCTTCCACGAAATTCATGATGCTGACGGGCGTGTAGCGGAATTTCTCGCAGGCTCTGCGGGTGGCTTTCAGATCTTCACCACGCTTTTCCGGATGCTTGATCAGGTATTCACGGCTGTATCGCTTCATGAACGGGAAATCCAGCCCCCACCAGGCCAGGCCGATCACCGGCACCCAGATCAGCTGCTGCTTCAGGAAGAACTTCAGAAACGGCGCCCGGCGGTTAAACACCCGCTGCATGGCAAAAATATCCACCCAGCTCTGGTGGTTACTGAGCACCAGATACCAGCTTTCCCGCTTCAGTTTCTCGTCGCCGTGCACCGTCCACTTGGTGTTATGGGTCAGCCTCATCCAGCCGGTGTTGCAGGCCACCCAGGATTCGGAAATCCAGATAATCAGGCGGGTACACAGCACCCGGAAGCCTTGATGGGGAATGATCAGCTTGAACACAGCCGGGATGTACAGCAGCACACACCAGAAGACGGTATTCAGCCCCAGCAGAACCGAATTGATGACACCAATAACCGTGGCGGGCAAAAAACTGAGCATGGGGATCCTGTTATTCTGTTTGTTTCGATGGCCGGATTTGACCGGTTTGCCAATGGCATTGGACGATTGTGCCATAGGTAAAGCCGTTAGGCTGCTCTACCATCGTCGGCCTGAAATTCCCGTCCACCCTTAAGCCTGCAGATCCACTATGCCCAACCTGTTCAAAAACGCCTATGACCGGATCTTTAACGCCGCCAGCATGGTGCAGGCAGGTAAAACCCCGTTTGAAGTGCTGCACAACGATGGCCTGGTCAGCCTGCGCTACTATCCGCCGCTGACCGAAACCACCATCGAACTGGACGACCTGACCATCCCCGTGGAACCAACCCGCCATAAAACCCCGGTTGTGATCGTTCCGCCGCTGGCGGTGAACATGCTGATCTACGACCTGTTCCCCCAGCGCAGCCTGGTGAGATTCCTGCGGGCCAAGGGCTTCGAAGTCTACCTGATCGATTGGGGCATCCCCACCCGCGAACACAGCCACTATAACCTCCACACCTACGTCGCCGAACTGCTGCCTGCCGCCCTGAACCGGGTGCGGGAACACAGTGGCGAACAGGAACTGACCCTGCACGGCTGGAGCCTGGGCGGCATGTTCACCCTGTTCTACTCCGCGCTCAGCCGCGACCAGCACATCCGCAACGCCATAGTCTTGGGATCCCCCATCGACAGCCACGCCTCCGGCGTTCTGGGGCTGATCTACCAGGGCTTCTCCGGCGCCGCCGATTTCGTCCAGAAACGTACCGGCTTCCGACTCCACGACATGAAACCGGACTGGTTCCACAGCCCCGGCTGGGCCAACACCATCGCCTTCAAACTCACCAACCCCATCGGCAGCTTCAAAGGCTACTGGGAACTGCTGGTCAAACTCGGCGACCGCGACTTCGTCGCCGATCATGCGACAACGTCTGCCTTCCTGGACCGAATGGTCGCCTACCCCGGCGGTATCGTTCAGGACGCAGTGGTAAGACTCTGGATCGCCAACCAGCCCTCCACCGGCAAAATCCAGATCGGCGACGACGTCGCCCGACTCGACAACATCAACGCCAGCCTGTTCGCCATCGCCGGCGAAACCGACACCCTGGCCATGCCGGATGCGGTCGGGAAAATCCAGCAGCATATCCGGTCAGAAGATGTGACGTTTCGCGTAGTGCCGGGCGGGCATATGGGGATACTGGCGGGCAGTAAAGCGCCCAAGGCAAGTTGGCTGGAACTTGCTGAGTGGTTGGCCGAGCGTTCGGACTAACATTACCTATGGATCAGTCTTTTCTGGATACCACTTGAGGAGCCGGGGTGGCTGGGGTGTCGGGGTTGTTCAAACTGTGCGGAGCCATGGATGGCGGAGCCCAAGCGCCCCAGGGATGGGCCGAAGGAGCGTGTTTGAACAACCCCGGCACCTCAGCCACATGCTCGGTGTTTACAAACTTGAGAGCACGGCAGGAAGTTCCGAAAGCCTGTTTATAGTAGCGTTAGGCTCAATACCCCAGTCCTCGAACACCTTATGAGGATCCCGCCGCACCCAGATCGCCATCAAACCGGCAGACCGCGCCCCAATCACATCCCAGGCATTACTCGACACCAGACACAACGGCTGATCCATGGCCCCCGTCGCCCGGCGTGCATAAGCGTAAACCGCCGGATCCGGCTTGAAACTCCTGATGTCATCCACCGACACCAGCCCATCAAACAGCGGCAGCAGATTATTGTGCCCCAGCACCTTCTTGAGCGCCGCAGGCGTACCATTGGAGAACGCAAACATCAGGTAATTGCCCTCCAGCGCCCGCAGGGATGGCAAAGCATCCTCAAACGCGGGCAGTTGAAGATAGGCAGCCATCAACTCATCCTCGCGCTTTTTGGTCAGGGTCAGACCATGACTGGCCATTGAATAACGAAGCGCCTGACGGGTACACACACCGAAATCCTCATAAGCGCGCATCAGCCCCTTTCGGAACGAAAACTCCAGCTGTTTCTCACGCCACTGGGCACTGACGGACCGAGCCGCATCGCGGGCATCAGACGCCAACAGCTCTGACATACCCATCGGGTCGACCAGGGTGCCGTATACATCAAAAGCCAGGTAGGGCTGCATTGCTCATCTCCTTGTTATCATCCAGTCGGTATCGATCAATCGTACCTAATGGCTCCTGACTTTTTGAATAGTCATTCAATCCATTGGGAAAAGCGATCCATGCTTAAAACCCTGCTCACCATTTTTGTCGCCACCGCGCTTGGACTCTTATCCGCCTGTTCCACAAGGCCAGCGCTGTATCAACCCTCAGACACCAGGCTTGCCCCCGGCAACCCTGAGGATTTTGACGGGTACCTGGCAAACACCCGGCGTTATCTGGAAGAGAATCTGGTGGCGCTTCCGGGCTTCTCACGGCGGGATCAGGTGGACTGGAACATGCCCTTCCGGTCAATGCCGCCGGAAAAATGCCGCACCGGGCCGACACAGCCGACACGGGGAATTCTGCTGGTGCACGGCCTGAGCGACTCGCCGTTTGTGTTCAGGGATTTTGCCAGAGTGCTGGCAAAAGACTGTGTCCAAGTCCGCACTGTGCTGCTTCAGGGCCATGGCACCCGACCCGGCGACATGACCAGGGCCGAGGCAGACGTCTGGCGTGAACAGGTCAGAAACCACTTCAATGCCCTGGCCAGGGACGTGGATATACCTATGATCGGCGGGTTTTCACTGGGCGGCGCCCTGGCAACGGAACTGGCTCTTTCCAGTGCGGATCCCAAACCTGCAGGACTGGTTGCCATAGCTCCCGCCTGGGAGCTCAATGGCCTGAAAAACTACCTGTGGCTGGCCAGCACCGCCAACCTGTTCGTGGATTTCGTCGAGCAGGAGCCCGAGCTGAATCCAGTGAAATACGAGTCTTTCAGCATCAACGCGGCCGTTCAGCTGGCGGACGTTCTGGACAATCTGAGGCACCGGTTCGAACAGGCCCCGGCTTTCGATATGCCCCTGTTTCTGGTCGCCACGGAAGCGGATTCGGTCATCAACCTGCCCTACCTCATCGACAGCTTCAACACCCGATTCCGTAACCCGGACAACCAAATGCTGGTGTTCCGGGACCAGCGACGGAGCTGGCCCTATGCGCCGAACCCGCAAATTATGTTATTCGACAGCTACCGGCCGGATCTGAATATTCTGGAGTTCTCTCACCAGTCACTCCCAGCCTCACCGGACAACGAGCTCTACGGGCTGGGCCAACCGCTGCAAAGATGCCTGGAGCCAAACCTGATGAGCCTGAAAGCGTGTCGGGCGCTGGCAAAGGATGAGCTCTGGTTCAGCGCATGGACTGACCAGAAGCAACCGGTACCCACCAGCCGGTTGACCTACAACCCGGAGTTCGACCGGGTGGCCAAGCAGCTCTCCGGTTTTATCCGCGAGCGGGACATTCCCTGATTTCACGATTCATTGCGTGAAAAAACATCCGAAATGGACTAAACAGAGTAGGTTGTATCCATCAACCATGTCTGTAATCAGAGGAGCACACAATGGCGCAGGTCACTCGCGGCGGCAATCCCATTCAGGTAAGCGGCACTTTCCCCCAACCCGGCGATCAGGCACCGGCATTTACCCTGACTAATCAGAGTCTAGAAGAGGTCACCCTGGACGAATGGGCAGGCAAGCGTAAGGTTCTGAACATTGTTCCAAGCCTGGACACTCCCACCTGCGCGACGTCTACCCGCAAATTCAATGAAAAGGCCAGCGGCCTGGACAACACGGTTGTGCTGGTGGTGGCTGCGGATCTTCCCATGGCCATGGGCCGTTTCTGCGGCGCCGAAGGTCTGGAAAACGTTATTACCCTGTCGACCTTCCGCAACTACAGCTTCCAGCAGGATTACGGTGTGGCAATCCAGGACGGCCCACTGGCAGGTCTCTGTGCCCGCGCGGTGGTGGTGCTTGATGAGAACAACAAGGTTATCCACAGCCAGCTTGTTGACGACATCAAGAACGAGCCTGATTACGACGCGGCCCTGGGCGCGCTGTAAGGGGCTTGTCCGCAAACCCTGCCACTTCCGATAAGAGCCTGGGCCGTCATCTGTTTGCGATGACCTGGCCCATGCTGTTTGGTGTCCTCTCGCTGATGACCTTTCAGCTGGTGGACAGTGCCTTTATCGGCCAGCTGGGGCGCGACCCGCTGGCCGCCCTGGGTTTTACCCTGCCCATGCAGCAGTTGATCATCGGGCTGCAGGTCGGCCTTGGCATCGCTACTACCGCCATCATTTCCCGAACCCTGGGGGAAGGTGACCTGCTACGGGCAGAGCGCCTGGGCGGTCTTGTAGTCATTATTGGCGCGGCCATGGTTCTGGTGCTGTGCCTCGGGCTCTGGTCATTCCAATCCCTGATCATGACCCTGCTCGGTGCGGAAGACAGCCTGCTACCGCTGATACGCAGTTACTGGATGCCCTGGCTGCTGTCCGCCTGGACCGGCGCCATGCTGTATTTTGGCTATAGCGTTTGCCGGTCCCACGGCGACACGAAGCTGCCGGGCTATCTGATGGTGGCCACCAGTCTGCTGAACCTGGCGCTGGACCCGCTTTTCATTTTTGTTTTCGGCTGGGGCCTGCCGGGCGCTGCCTGGGCCACGGTGACGTCGTTTGCCCTGGGTTGCCTGTTGATCTTCCCCAAACTGTTCAGGGCCCAATGGCTCCGGTTCGATATCACCCAACTGGCGCTGGCCAAAGCGGTACGTCAGCTCGGCGGCATCATGGCCCCGGCGATGGTCAGCCAGTTGATGCCGCCGGCTTCAGCCATGGCCGCCACGGCAATCGTTGCCGGCTTTGGCTCGGCGGCGGTGGCCGCCTGGGGCCTGGGCACACGGCTGGAGTTTTTCTCGATTGTGGTGGTGCTGGCTCTGACCATGTCGATGCCGCCGATGATCGGCCGCCTGCTGGGCGAGGGCAATATCGAACAGATTCGCCGGCTGATCCGCATTGCCGTGCGCTTTGTGGTAGCCCTGCACCTGGTCATCGGCCTGCTCTGGGCGCTTACGTCCGGGCTGGCGTCGGAGCTGTTCAGCAGTGACAAGGCGGTCAGTGATGTGCTGGGCAGCTATCTGGTGATGGTGCCGCTGAGCTACAGCGGCCTGGGTGTCTGTATTCTGATGGTGTCCGTGTGCAACGCGCTAGGTATGGCCATGCGCGGGCTGCTGGTATCTACCCTGCGACTGTTCGCCTGCTTCCTGCCGTTTTTATGGGTGGGCGCGCAACTGGGCGGCATCAATGGCCTGATGGCCGGCGCCCTGATCGGCAACCTTCTGGCAGGGGGCATGGCCTACCTGTTCTATCGTCGGGGCGTTCGCCTGCTGGTCGCCAGACGCTGATCAGTCGGCACTGAAACGCGCCCGGAAGCTATCCGGCATGGGCACCACCGACTTGCGCTGGTAATTGAAGAAGACAAACCCGTATTTGGCCATGGCCACCGGTTGCCCGCTTTCGGCCTTGGTGACCCGGAAGACGAAATCACCGCCGTATTTGTTGAAATCCATCAGGCCCACTTCAAACCGCAGCATTTCCGGGAAGAAGGACTCGGACTGGTACATGGTGGCCAGGTCGGTCACGATGATCCCCACGCCATCATGGCCCGCTTCCTGAATGCCATAATTCACCAGAAACTGGGCCCTGGCTTCGGAAAGCATGGAGATAAGTGCATCATTGCCCAAATGGTTGGCGCCATTGATATCGGTAATACGCACTGGCATCCGGGTTTCAAAGTAAAAAACGTTATCCGGGAATGAGAGCTTGATGCGAGCCAAGGGAGGAATCCTGCGTGTTAGTAGCATTTGGTCGGATGGCCAATGATACCCGGTTGCCCGTATACCTTCATCCAGAGACATCGCCTCAGATATTGTTTATCTTGCATTTTCATTGGCAGCATCACCCGTTGCCCGAGAAAAGAGGTTGGGAGGCTACTGTCAAAACTGTGCGGAGCCAGGGATGGCGGAGCCCAAGCGCCCCAGGGATGGGCCGAAGGAGCGTGTTTTGACAGTAGCCTCCCAACCTCTTTTATGCACCCAGAGCCTGACAAAAAATACGGATTCATCATGGATATTCGCCCTGCTGCAACGTTGGTTTTGACACGGGATACCGCTGAAGGTCTGCAGGTCCTGCTTCTCCAGCGCACCTGGGAGGCCGTGTTTCTGCCCGGATTCTATGTGTTTCCTGGAGGCGGGGTTGATGAGACCGAAGCCCTGGGGCGTGAGCATGCGCTCGGGCCCGAAGACGCCGAAATCAGCCAGATTATGAGTCTGGACGAGGGTGGTGCTGACTTTATGCTGGCGGCGGTGCGGGAATGTTTTGAGGAGGCGGGGGTTCTGCTGGCGCGAACGGATACTGGTCAGTTGGTCCCGGCAGATCACCCGGTTCACCAGGACCGCGAGGCCCTGTTTCAGGGTGAGATTTCCTTTGCCGACCTGTGCCACAAGCACGGCCTGACCATTCCGCTGGACCAGTTGGCCTATCTGGGTCACTGGACCACACCGCCCGGGCCACCCCGGCGGTTTGATACCCGGTTTTTCATTACCCCCGCGCCGAATGGCCAGATCGCTCATCACGATGGCATCGAAACCATTGATCACGTCTGGCTAACGCCGGCTCAGGCGCTGGATGATCATCGCGCCGGGCGTCGCCTGTTAGGGCTTCCCACCCTTCAGACCCTGCGGATGTTGAGTGACTTTGACTCCACCGAAGCGGCCATGCGCTATGCCCACGCTAACCCGCCGGCACCAACACCCAGCAAGCCCTGGCCGGCCCTGAAGAAGGGCAAGACCGTCGAGCTTGAACCCGGTGCACCGGCCTTTGATGAGGCCCGCAAGCTGGACCCGGAAGGCGAAGGCTCGACCCGCGCCGAGATTATTCCGGGGCAGCCGGTGGAAATTGCCGCCGGGGTTATCCGGCTGACGGCGCCCAATCCTGGGATGATGACCGGGCCGGGCACCAACACCTATATTCTGGGCAGGGAACGCTTCACGGTGCTGGATCCGGGCCCGGACAATCAGGCCCACATTGAAAAGATTCTGGAGCTAACCGGCGGCGTGATTGATCAGGTGGTGGTAACCCACACCCATCTGGACCACTCACCGGCCGTTGCGACACTGAAAGCTAAAACCGGATGCCGAGTGTTTGGCCTGCCGGCGCCGGAAGGCCCGGGACAGGACCAGACTTTCTACGCGGACGATGAACCGGAAGACGGTGACCTGATTGTCACGGAGGCGGGCATTCTCAAAACCATCCATACCCCGGGCCATGCCTCCAATCATCAGTGTTTTCTGCTGCTGGATCAGCAACTGCTGTTTTCGGGCGATCACATCATGCAGGGCTCGACGGTGGTGATCAATCCGCCGGACGGCGACATGAAGGCCTACATTGAGTCGCTTTACGAACTGCTGGCGGAGCCGGTGCAGTTTATCGCCCCGGCCCACGGTTTTCTGATGGGCCAGCCTGGCGTGGTGATCGATTACCTGATCACCCATAGGCTGGCGCGGGAACACAAGATCGAGCGGGCGCTCCAACAGGCAGGGCCTGCCGACCTGAAGACCATCACGGCGAAAGCCTACGATGACGTACCCGATGCCCTGCACGGGGTGGCATCCAGGTCGGCGCTGGCCCATCTGCTGAAACTGCAGGCCGAGGGCAAAGCCACGATCCAGGATCAGAGCTGGGCCGCTATTTCTTCGCGCTGATCCAGACGGCGTGGACGTTTGCCAATGCCAACCTGAAGAAATACGCCCAGGGGCGGTAGCAAAATCGCAATCAGAACTCGTATAGGGTCCATACAGTGCACTCCCTATCAGGCCTGAAATGAATACAGTACCGTAACTGGTAATCTGTCACCTGAATCTTTAAAACATTGTGCGGAAATACACAAAGACTTCATGAAAACGGCATTAAATTTCAGAGATCTACCCAGAACTCAGAGATCCATCTGAAAAAACTACAAGGGGATATTCAACAGATATTATGGGTTACCAATGGCTCAGGGTTCCGCGTCCGGCGGGTATTATCATCGCGCTCTTCTGCAGTTCGGTCATGCTCCCGGTGGCCTACGCTGAGCAGACCGCAACGACCGCCAAGCAGAAAATCATTGTTTCAGCGCTGCCGGAAGACGAAAGCGTGGAAGACGTTGAGAATTCCGAACCCCTTGAAACCACCGACGTTATCCCTGAAGTACCTGCCGAACCCGAAACCCCGGAAGCAGCGCCAACGGTTGAGGAAATCGTCAAGCCTCAGCAGAGCCAACCCGAGCCGGAAGCCACCAGCCTGGAACTGCTGGGCACAGAGGTACCCCCAGGTACCGCAACCCGGCTGTCCTGGTCACCCGCTATCCAGATTGCCGGGCTGTCTCAGCCAACACCCGTGCTGGTCGTTAATGGTGCCAAACCCGGCCCGAATCTGTGCCTGACCGGCGCGGTGCATGGTGATGAACTGAACGGCATCGAGATTATCCGCCGTGCGGTCTACGATCTGGAGCCGGATAAACTGTCCGGGCGGGTAATCGGCATTCCCATCGTCAATCTGCCGGGTTTTCAGCAGGGCAGCCGCTATCTGCCTGATCGCCGTGACCTGAACCGTCACTTCCCCGGCAGCACCGACGGCAGCCTGGCGGACCGGATCGCCCATTCGCTGTTTTTCAGCATCATCCGCCACTGCGACATGCTGGTGGATATTCACACCGGCTCTCTTAAACGCACCAACCTGCCCCAACTGAGAGCCGACATGAACAATCCGGAAGTCGCTCGTTTCACCCGCGGGTTTGACGGCATGGCCGTTGTACATAGCACCGGTGCACCGGGCATGCTGAGATTTGCGGCCGTGGCCGCCGGCATCCGCACGGTTACCATGGAGGCCGGCGAATCACTGCGAATCCAGGAAAACCAGATCAAGGCCGGTGTTAACAGCCTGACCAGCCTGATGGACAAGGAAGGCATGATTTCAAGGATGTTTGTCTGGGGTGAGCCTGAACCGGTTTACTACGACTCGGAATGGATCCGCGCGGAACACGGCGGCATTCTGTTCAGTGAGGTCGCCCTGGGCGATAAGGTGACCGTCGGCGAGATCCTTGGCTATGTGTCAGACCCGATTACCAACGAGCAGCACCCGATCCGCGCCGGAAGCGATGGGCGGATTATTGGCATGGCGGTGGATCAGGTCGTGATGGCAGGGTTTGCTGCCTACCACGTTGGTACAGAGGCAGAGGTGCCCGCAGAGTAGTATCCTGTCCCGCTCCTGAAATTCCTCAGGGCCGGACAACAGGAGTCTGAGTGCCTTCAGCAACCCCAAAATCCTTATGGCTGGCTTACGCCGGGCTGGTTCTGACCCCGCTGTTCTGGGCTGGCAACGCTGTGCTCGCCAAGGGTGTGGTGGACCAGATTCCACCCATGTCCATGTCTTTCTGGCGCTGGATTATTGCCCTGGCCATTCTACTGCCCTTCGGGTTACCGGGGGTTCTTCGCCAGAAGGCGGTCATCCGCCAGCACTGGCTGTCAATCCTGGCACTGGCCACGTTCAGCGTAGGCGCCTTCAACTCCCTGTTGTACCTGGCGGCCGTGACCACCTCCGCCATCAATATCGCCCTGATCAATGCCACCATTCCAATCATGGTGGCCCTGTTGGCCTGGCTATTGTTAGGTGATCGCACCCGTCCGCTGCAGGCGCTGGGCATAGGGCTGGCGATTGTGGGGATTGCCACCGTGGTGGCTAGGGGCGATCTATCGGTTCTGACTGGCCTGCAGGCGCAGCCCGGCGACCTGATCATGGTGCTGGCGGTATCCAGCTGGGGCCTGTTCTCGGTACTGCTTCGGCGACAGGCTGTGCCGTTACCGCCCCTGACCTTTCTGACGGTGCAGATTGCCACTGGCGCGCTGGTGATTCTGCCGTTCTACCTGGTGGATGTGATGTTCATTTCCGGCGGGTTCGAGCTGACCCGCACGACGGCCATACCGATGATGTATTTTGCGATCTTCCCCGGCATTCTGGCCTACGCCTTCTGGAACCACGGGGTACACAGAATAGGCCCGTCAAAGGCCGCCATTTTCATGTATCTGACACCGGTCTTCGCGTCCTTGCTGGCGGGAATCTTCCTGGGCGAGCGCCTGGGCCCGTCCCATCTGGTTGGCGGCGCGCTGATTCTGGTTGGGCTGGTGCTGGCGACCCGCTCGCGGAAAGTGAACTAGCGATTCTCAAGCGCCACCCGGATCTTGTCCAGGGCGGTTTCAAGGGTACCCTTGGGGCAGGCAAGGTTGAGGCGCATAAAGCCACTGCCCTGCTGGCCGAAAGTAATCCCGGGGTTCAGGCCCACCCCGGCGTCTTCAACGAAAAACGCCTTGAGCTGCGAATCACTCATGCCCAGTTCACGACAGTCCAGCCAGACCAGATAACAACCTTCTGGCTCGATCGCGGTGATTCCGGGCAGATCGGCGTTTACGGTTCGAACGACAAAATCGCGGTTCTGCTGAAGGTAGGCCAGAAGCTCGTCCAGCCAGAGGCTGCCGTGGCGGTAGCCGGCCTCAAAGCCGGTCATGCTGAACGGGTTGCATTGCAGCATGTGCATGGAATCGAAGACAGTTTTCAGCGCCGCCCGGTGTTCCGGGTTGGGTACCACCAGCGCTGACAGACCAAGCCCCGGAAGATTAAAGGTTTTGCTGGGTGCAAGCGTCGTTATCAGCGAATCACCCTCGTTGATCAGACGGCCCAGCATCTGGTGCGGCGTTTTGTCCGGGAACACCAGGTCACAATGGATTTCGTCCGACACCACCATCAGCGAATGACGCTGGGCAATATCCAGTACGGCGCTCAGTTCATCACGGCTCCAGACCCGGCCAACCGGGTTGTGGGGCGAACACAGCAACAGAATCTTTGCGTCCTCGCGGGCAGCGCAGGCGTCCAGATGGCCCAGGTCCATCCGGTAGGTACCATCGTCTTCCACCAGTGGATTTTCAATGACCTGGCGACCGGTTTTCCGGATCGCGTCGAAAAACGGCGGATACACCGGCGGCTGAATGATGATGCCATCACCCGGGGACGAAAACGCCATGGCTGCGGCATGCAGCGAGGGCACAACCCCGGGCACCAGCAATATCCAGTCCCGATCAATCCGCCACTGGTGGCGAGCTTCGTACCAGCGGATCATGGCCTCGTAAACGCTGTCCGGATACAGGGTGTAGCCGTAGGCAGGGTGCCGGGCCCTCTGTTCTAGCGCTTCCACCACGGCATCCGGCGCCGCAAAATCCATATCTGCAACCCATAGCGGAATCACATCATGACGGCCAAACACCGCCTGTCGCGCATCGTATTTCACGGCGCCGGTGTTTTCGCGCGAGATCGGTTGGTCGAATTTGCTGGACACAGATTACCTCCGCGAGACTGGTCTTGTTTTATTGGCGGCTATTCTGTGGTGCATTCGCTATTGGTCGCAAGTATTAGCGGTTTTACTTGCCCGGCCGGGCCATTACTTGCGAACCTAACGGTTTGGTTGCGCTGATTACACAATCAGCGCCCTCGTGCCGTCCCGGCGCTTTAAAGTGGCTACACGGGAGCCCTCAATGATTGCCCAGATTCTTTCCACAATGCTGCCGGTTTTCCTGATCGCCGGCTGTGGCGCACTCTATGGCCGGTATCGCACACCCGATATTCAGGGCCTGAACGTGCTGAACATGGAACTGTTCGTGCCCATGCTGGTGTTCGCGGTGCTGGCCGACAAGCAGGCGCCGTTACAGGATTACGCGGGCCTGGCGTTGGGTGCAACGGTGGTGGTTCTGGGGTCAGGCATTATTCTGTATCCACTGGCCCGGGTTCTGAAACTGAACCTTAAAACCTTCCTGCCGCCGATGATGTTCAACAACAGCGGCAATATGGGCATTCCATTGTTGGTACTGGCCTTTGGCGAGCAGGCATTGCCCGCCGCGATCGTGTTGTTTATCGTCGAAATGCTGCTGCACTTTTCCTTCGGGCTGCACATGCTCGACCCCAACACCTCGATTCTGAAGCGCCTGCGGCTGCCGATTGTGTTTGCAAGCATTGCCGGCCTGGCCGTGAACTTCAGCGGCGTTGCCCTGCCGGGCTGGCTGCTGGAAACCCTGAATATGCTGGGCGGGGTGTGCATTCCGCTGATGCTGTTTGCGCTGGGGGTAAGAATGCTGGAAGTGGATTTCAGCGACTGGAAACTGGGACTTCTGGGCGCCATTGCCTGCCCCGCCAGTGGCCTGATTCTGGCCTGGCCGATGATTATCGTGCTGGACCTGCCCGGACTTCAGGTCGCGTCCCTCTGGGTGTTCGCGGCCCTGCCGTCTGCGGTTCTCAATTATATGGTGGCTGAGCAGTACCAGCAGGAACCCCACAAGGTGGCGTCACTGGTCCTGATCAGTAATCTGGGCAGCCTGGTGGTGATGCCCATTGTGCTGGGACTGGTGTTTGCGGCGGGCTACGTTTAACGGCCCTGGCCGATCAGCCTTTGAGCCGGAACACACTCACCCGCGAGCGCAGCTGACCGGCCAGAACGGCCAGATCGCGGCTGGCGCCAGCGACCTGCTCTGAGCCAGCCGAGGTTTCCACGGTGGCATCGTGAATGCGGCTGATGTTCCGGTTCACTTCTTCGGCAACAGAGCTTTGCTCTTCAGATGCACTGGCGATCTGCGCGTTCATATCGTTAATCGCCCCCACTTCTTCGCGAATGCGGTCCAGCGCCGTTTCCGCCTCGCTGGTCTTGTCCACCGTGGTACGGGCAAGCTCGCGGCTGCTTTCCATCACCGATGCGGCCTCGCTGGCACCGGCCTGAAGGTTACCAATCATTTCCTGAATTTCACGGGTTGAATCCTGGGTCCGTGAGGCCAGTGACCGAACTTCATCCGCAACCACCGCAAAACCGCGGCCATGGGTTCCAGCACGGGCCGCCTCAATGGCCGCATTCAGCGCCAGCAGGTTGGTCTGCTCAGCGATGGCATTGATCACAACCACGATTTTTTCAATGTTGGCACTGTCGTTGGAGACCCGTTCAACAGTCCGTGCGGCTTTTTCCAGAGTGTCCGCCAGCTGGGCGATGGACGTGGTGGTTTCCTTGACGACGCGATTGCCGCTTTCTACCTCGGCATCGGCCTTTTGCGTGGCCGTTGCGGCGTTGGCCGCAAATCCGGCGACTTCATTCACTGTCGCTGCCATCTGATTGACCGCTGTAGCCATCTGCTCGGCCTCACTGGCCTGTATGCGAATCTGCTGGCTGTTGTTGTCGGACGTGCTTTCCAGCTCAGCGGACGAATTGGTCATTTCCTCGGCGGCGACGCGAACTTCCCAGATGATGTTAGCGAGCCGCTCAATGGTGCCCTGCAGAGCGCCCATCACACTGTTCGGGTAGTCGGTACGAATATCCTGGTTCAGGTCACCATCGGCCAGCCGCCGTATGGCGCCAGCAACCTCTTCCGGCTCACCGCCAAGCACCCGCTTGAGCCTGCGAATGATGGTCCATGCCACCAGGGCACTCAGCAGCACGGCAATGCCGGTAATGGTCAGAATAAGCGTGTTGAAATTACTGGCGGTGTCTCTTACCGCCGTCACGTCACCGGCAATCAGATCTTCCTGGTGGTTGATGAACGCGTTAATCCGATCAAGCCACTCGCTGTAAGCCCCGGATACATCTTCCAGCAAAAAATTCCTGGAGCCCTGAATGTCGCCAGCCAGGCGACGTTCCAACAACTCGTCGGTTAATCCTAGCGCCCGGCGCTGTATTTCTTTTATCGCTGCCAGCAGCTGTTTTTCCTGGGCAGTGGCGCCCTGATCCCGGAACATGGCATCCATCGGCCCTGCAGATTGCTGATAAAAGCTTTTCAATTCCTCGATGTCATTCAGGTGTTTCTGCAACTCCCGGTCGTTTTCCACCAGCACTGCATCACGAATGGCGATGGCTCTGTCATGAACACTACCCCGGAAATTGATGGCATACCTTTGCTTCACTGAGGCGCCATCCCCCACTTCCGTCAGGGTCCGGTCAATGAAACCTACCCGGTTGTTGCCTATCAGGCTGACCACTATCATCAGCGACAGAATCAGGCCAAAACCCAGGGTGAGGCGTTTCGCCACAGTAAGATGACCCAGCATACACAGACTCCAGAAATTGATTCACTGGGCAGGGTATTCACTGAATTCCGCAATTCAGATCAGCCAGCACTCCAGAAACATCCCTTTGTTGACAACAATTTTCATTGGAGTAACGAACAGTTACATCGCTACCCGGTTCCCCTTGCAACTACCGTGACTTTGGCCGATGGTTAAAGACTGAACTGACTCACATGCAATTCTGATAGGGAGGTCTACCCATGAGTGTTCTTCTGCTGCTTCTCAGTGCCCTGGTGCTGATCTACCTGGGCATTGGCGGTACCACCGCTGCCGGCGTGCTTGTTATCGCCACCCTAATCGGGCTGTTTCAGGACGGCTGGCACCTTGTCAGTCTCCTGTTTGGTGGCGGCCTGCTGGCGCTGAGCCTGGTTTTGCTGATGCCGGGCGAATTCCGCCGCAACAAGCTGAGTGCGCCATTGCTAGGCTGGGTTCGGGGGCGCCTGCCCCAACTGTCTTCCACAGAAGAAGAAGCCCTGCGCTCGGGCACCGTGGACTGGGACGGCGAGCTGTTTTCAGGTCAACCGGAATGGTCGAAGCTGCTTGACGCCAAGCCGGCGCACCTGAGCAGCGAGGAACAGGCGTTTCTGGATGGCCCGGTGGAAACGCTTTGCGGCATGCTGGATGACTGGAAGATCACCCATGAAGAGTACGACCTGCCACCGAAGGTCTGGAAATTCATCCGCGAAAACGGTTTTTTCGGGCTGATGATCCCGGAGGAACAGGGCGGCAAGGGCTTTTCCCACACCGCCCACTCTGAAATCGTCATGAAAATTTCCACCCGCAGCGTATCCACCGCGGTCACCGTGATGGTACCCAACTCCCTGGGCCCCGGCGAACTGCTTATGGAGTACGGTACCGACGCCCAGAAGGCATTTTATCTACCCAGACTGGCCGGCGGCGAAGAAATCCCCTGTTTTGCCCTGACCTCTCCGGTCGCCGGATCTGACGCCGGCGCCATTCCAGACAAGGGCATTGTCTGCAAGGGTCAGTGGAACGGCGAAGAAGTACTGGGTCTGAAAGTCACCTGGAACAAGCGCTATATTACCCTGGCACCAGTGGCCACCCTGATCGGCCTCGCCATCAAGGTGTATGACCCGGACAAACTGCTAGGCGACAACGACGACATAGGCGTGACCTGCGTCATGGTCCCAAAGGATCTGGAAGGGGTAAACTCCGGCGCCCGCCATTTGCCGATGAATACCGTATTCATGAACGGGCCTACCTGGGGCAACGATGTGTTCATCCCCATGGACCAGGTCATCGGTGGCCAGGACAAGCTGGGCAAGGGCTGGAAAATGCTGCTGGAGTGCCTGTCTATAGGCCGCTCGATCTCGCTGCCCGCTCTCGGTACCGGCGCTGGCAAGGTTGCCAGCCTGGCAACCGGTTCCTATGCCCTGACCCGTGAGCAGTTCGGCCGTTCTATTAGCCAGTTCGAAGGCGTACAGGAAGCCCTGGAACCCATTGCCGGCTACACCTACATGATGGACGCTGCCCGCCTGCTGACCGCCGGCATGCTAGACCGGGGCGTTCGGCCCTCCGTGCCCTCTGCGCTGCTGAAATACCGCAATACGGACCTGATGCGCAAAGTCATCAACCATTCCATGGATGTGGTCGCAGGCCGTGGTGTCATCACCGGCCCCCGCAACTTCCTGGCCCGGGCCTATCAGGCGGTGCCCATTGGTATTACGGTGGAAGGCGCCAACATTCTGACCCGAAGCCTGATGGTGTTCGGCCAGGGCGCCATTCGCTGTCACCCGTTCATTGTGGAAGAAATCGCAGCGGCGGGGATGGAAGACAAAAAAGCGGCCGTTGAGAAGTTCGACGGTATCTTCTATCGCCATATTGCTCACACCACGCGGAACGCCCTGCGGTCCTTCGTGCTAGCGCTGACCGGTGGTTTTCTGGAACCGGTCCCACGCCAGGGCAACATCCAGTCTTCGTACCGCCAGCTGGCCCGCTTCTCCGCCGCCTTCGCACTGATGACCGATGTCACCCTGCTTTCCGTCGGGGGCGGTCTGAAGGCCCGCCAGAGGCTGTCCGGGCGAATGGCGGATTGCCTGGTGCATCTTTACTACGCCACGGCGGTGATCAAGCAGTGGCACGAGGAAGGCTACCCGGACGACCAGCGCCCGCTGGTGGACTGGTGCCTGCAGACCTGCCTGCGAGATCTCAAAGTCTCGATGCGTGAACTGGTCATCAACTTCCCGGTGCCGCTGCTGCGCTGGCCGCTGCGGCTTCTGGTATTCCCGCTGGGCGCGACCGGCCTTAACGGCCCGGACGACATCCTGGGTACCACGGTGGCCAACAGCATTGTCAAAGACACGCCACTGCGCCAGCGCATCAGCCGGGGAGCCTATGTAAACACCGATCCGGAAGATTCCCTGGGCCGGGTGCTGAACGCCTACCGGCTGGCCAATGAGACCAAGGATATGCGCGATCGCCTCCATGACGCCATGCGCAACCGCGACGAAGACGAGCTTGGCGGCATTGACCTGTTGATGGGCCACCAGCGCAAGGAGCTTGTGGACTGGGCCTGTGAGCAGGGCGTGGTGAAAAAGGAGGAGCGCGCAAAACTACTGGAAGCACTCGAAGCGCTTTATGACGTCATTCGCGTGGATGCCTTTGATGCCGACGGACTGAAGTCGCTGTCCCGCTGCGCCAAGGGCAAGCGTAAAGTCGTCGAACGCCCGCCAAGAGAAGAGGAATAATTCCAGCCAGCCGCATCCGATGACAGGATGCGGCTGGAATCCCAGATTATTCTGATACGCCCCACTTCTTTGCTACCTTCCTGCCCGACTGACAAGCCACCATTGTCTGCGCCTTTAAGTGTGATTGGCACATTCAATGGTTCAAGGCATGGGAAATCCTTTTTTTCGAAAACTTTAAGTTATAAAATAAAAGATCAATATTTCATTTTAGAATATAAAGATATTCCGGCAGGCTATATGAAACTGAACTTCAGTCAGGTCACCAAATCCTTCGGCGATCTGAACGTGATCAAACAGTTTGACACCAGCATCGCGGACGGCGAGATCGTAGCGTTGGTGGGTCCCTCTGGTTGCGGCAAATCAACGCTGTTGCACATGCTTGCCGGTCTGCAGCAACCTTCATCCGGTAGCCTTACGGCAGATGGCGACTCTGTTGCCGAACCATCCCCGGAGCGCACGCTGGTCTTCCAGGAACACGCGCTCTATCCCTGGATGACCCTGCGCGACAACGTGTCACTGGCGCTGGAATTTCAGGACCAGCCCCGCAAGGAATCCCTGGTGGAAGCCGAAAAGTGGCTGGCCCGGGTGCAGCTGTCAGGTTTTGAAGATTACTACCCTCACCAGGTGTCTGGCGGTATGCGCCAGCGCTGCGCCCTGGCCCGGGCTTTTATTGCCCGCCCCAAAGTCCTGCTGCTGGATGAACCTTTCGGGGCGCTGGACGCGCTGACCCGGATGACCCTGCAAAGCGTACTGAAAGACCTCATTGAAGAAGAACGGCCCACCGTGGTTCTGGTCACCCACGATGTGGACGAAGCACTTTACCTGGCGGACCGGGTGATGGTCTTCAGCCAGCGCCCGGCGACCGTCCTCAAGGAAGTCGAGCTGGGCCACATTCCCAAGACCCACGACCTGTCTGCATTTGCCGATGTCCGCCGGGAAGTTCTGAACCTGCTGGGCATAGACACCGAACAACACGAACCCAAAGATTACCAAGGAGAAATGGCATGAACCGTTCTTTACTGGCTGCCCTGTTTGCCTTCGTGCTGGGCCTGGCTGTAATCAGCCCGGCCACCGCAGCAGAAGAATTCCGCGTTGGCTACGTCCGGGTTATGGACGATGCCCAGGCCATGCTGGCTTATGAGGCGGGTCTCTATGAAAAATATGGCCTGGACGCCCAGCTGATTGAGTTCACCTCCGGCACCGACCTGATCAAGGGCATTGTCGGGGGCCAGCTGGATATTGGCGTGCTGGGCTTCTCTAACGCCTTCACCTGGGCCTCTCGCGGCGCAGACCTGAAGATCGTGGGCGGCGCTCAGCGTGGCTACCACTCCATTCTTGTGCGCGAAGACGCCAACATCGATCAGGTGTCGGATCTGCGGGGTAAAAGCCTCGCCTCCCAGAAGCAGGGCAGTACCGCCGATATCGTCCTCAAGGGCGTGACTCTGGCAGACGCCGGGCTGGCACCCGCCGACCTGAACATCCTCGGGGTAGCCCCCGCAGTGGCGGTGCAGTCACTGGTGGGCGGCCGGGTCAATGCCGCCTTCTTGTTCGAGCCCTATGCCAGCATCGCCCAGCTGGTGGCGCCGGTGAAAGAAATCTACGAAGTGGGCTCAGTATGGCCCTTCCCCTGCATGGTGGTGATCACCTCCGGAGACACCCTGAAGAACCGCAAAGAGCTGGTCTGGGCCGCCATGGATGCCCAGCGTGACGCCATCGACATGCTGGAAAACGAGCCTGAGAAAGCCGCACCCTACATCACCGACTACTTCATCAAGGAAGCCAGCGTGAAGTCCCTGAATCAGGGCGAAGTTCCGGCACAGCAGGTGATTTCAACGGCGATTCAGACCAACGACTTCAGCGCCAAGCTGACCGACGGCGACATCAGCCGTATGCGGGAGCTGGCGGCGATCATGCAACAGCAGGGCATACTGCCGGCGGACAAAGACTTTGACGTTGACGGCCTGCTCGACCTGGCCTGGCAAGAGGCACGTGGACTCTAATCATGGCTGACCGCTCTTCCTCCGGCGTAGCCAGTAAACGGGCCTACGTCGCGGCGATTCTGATCATCATGTTGTTCTGGCAGGTGGCCGCCTGGTTCCTGCCGGACTTCCTGATGCCCGACGTGCCCACGGCACTGATAAGGCTGTGGGAAGAGCTGAACAGCAGCGAGTTCTACGAGGGTCTCGGCAACAGCATGACCCGGCTGGGCGCCGGCTACGGTTCCGCGCTCTTCTTCGGCATCATTCTGGGACTGGTGGGCGGCACCCTGAACGCGGTGCGCAGCACCCTCAAGGCCGCCATCATCATTCTACAGTCGATCCCATCCATTGCCTGGGTGCCGCTGTTCCTGATCCTGATGGGTTTCGGCAACCTGCCGATTATCGTGGTGGTGGCCATTGGCGCCTTCTTCCCAACCGCCCTCAGCGTGATGAACGCCACTGAAAGCGTGGAAAAGGTCCACATTTCGGCGGCCCGGGTGATGGGTGCGTCCAAGCTGCAGATGCTCAAGCGGGTCTACTTTCCCGCGGTAACTCCCGAGTTGATTACCGGCGCCCAGCTTGCCTTCGGCAACGCCTGGCGAGCGCTGATCTCCGCCGAGATGATCGTCGGCTTCAGCGCTGGCCTGGGCAAATCCCTGGCCTATTCCGGCGAGATTGCCGACATGACCGGTGTGATGACCAACATACTGGTGATTGCAGTGCTGGCCGCGGTAATCGACCAGGTGATCCTGGAACGCATCAAGCATCGCCTGCTGCGCTACCAGTACCTCTAAGCACTGCATCTGAACCATACCTCTGAAACCAACGCCAGGGCGCCCGCAGGCGCCCACGGCTACTGACCCAGAATGTCGATGATCTCGCGGGTGTCCTTAATGATGGTGTAGACCTGATCCTCCACCTCTATCTCCTGACGGTTATCCCCCAAATCGCGAACCTCCCCATAGGGCAGCAGCGCCGGATCAAAGCGGTCGCCAGTTCGATAATTCAGCTTTTTCTGCCAGCCTGGAGGCAGCGGCTCCCCCCGTTCAATCTTCTTCTGCAGTCCCGGCGGCAGCTGGTCACCCTGCTTGGCCATGACCGGTGTCGTCGCCACAAGGGCAGCGGCAAGCAAAGTGGTGATCAAAATGGTTTTCATCGGTTACTTCTCCTGATTATCCGTCGATGGATCCCGGCTCGGACCCGGTTGTTTATCTTCATTCATTGCGCAGGCCACCGAGGATGGCCTCGTCCACCAGCCAGCGACGCAGCATCTGAATCCCACGCTCGTGGCGGCGACTGGTTTTCCAGGCAAAATAGAAGGTGTCCCCGGTCATCACCGCATGACCCGGCAGACGCACAAAGTCCCCCGAATCCTTGCGCGTGCTGAGCATGTAATCGTTGGTCAGGGCGATGCCCTGATGAAATCGGGCCGCCTCCAGAGCCAGCAGCATATGGCTGAAATGCTGCAGCCGGGCGTCAGCAGGAATCGTCTGGTTCACCGTGCCATACCAAGCCTCCCAGTCGCCCGCGGCCTTGTCAAAAATGCTATGGGTGGACAGCAGCGGGAACCCGGACACATGTTCCGGCGTCAACGCCGGCGTATCCGCCCCGGGAGCCTGAGCGTCCCATCCCAGCTCCCGCCGCATCCGCTGCCAGTAATCCTGGCTGCACACCGGAAACAGGCGCTCGGTGTAAAGCAGCTCATAGCTGAAGGCCGCCGACGCCGGCTTGATGGTGATGAAACAGTCCGCCACCCGGTCCGACAGCACCGGGCTCTCGCTGCTCATCTCCAGCGCCAGTTCCAACTGCGGATACTGCCGCTGTAGATCCGGCAGCCGCGGCACCAACCAGCGCACCGCAAAGGAGCTGAACACCGACAGCCGCAGGCGCGCTCCCTCGTGGCCCAGTAACTGCTCACTGACCCGCTCGATCTGCAGCAGCGCCGTGCCAATACCATCCAGATACTGCCGCCCCTCATCGGTCAACGTCAGTGTGCGACCACTACGCCAGAACAGCTTCTCCCCCAGATAGGTTTCCAGCTGCTTGATCTGATGACTGATCGCACTCTGGCTCACCGCCAGTTCCTCGGCAGCCAGCGAAAAGCTGTTCAATCGGGCAACGGCTTCGAATACGGGGAGCGCTTTCAGGGGTGGGAGCCTCATTATCTATTTTTCTACTACCTAGTGATTAAAGATCATTTTATCGGATATTAGCACGCGCATAGAATGCCTGCTTCAAGCCCGGGTGTGGTCGCCCTGGGTATTGCCTCTTTCAAAACACGCTCCTTACGGCCCATCCCTGGGGCGCTCGGGCTCCGCCATCCATGGCTCCGCACAGTTTTGAAAGAGGCAATACCCAGGGCTCTGCAATCTTCGGGTGATGGCGATCGAATAAGACAGGATATTAGGAGGTAAAACATGTCAGGAAGAACCGTCAACAGTGCAATTCTGCTACTGGTCATTGGTAATGCGATGGCCATTATTTCTGATGTGTTTATCAAGCTGATGGAGCCAGGCGCGCCGATATTCCAGTTTGCTTTTGTTCGCTGCGTCATCACCCTGTTGCTACTGCTGCCCCTGGCAGGCCAGCTCAACCGTAAACACCTTTTTACCGGCTTCAAGATCCACGCCGTGCGTTCACACGTTCATCTGGCTGGTTTGCTTTGCATGGTCGTAGCGCTGGGCAACTTGCCATTGGCTACCGCCAATGCTGTGTTCTACGCCGCACCTATCCTGGTCATGGTGCTGTCTACCATTGTATTCCGGGAAAAACTCACGCTCCTGAGCGTGTTTGCGGTATTCAGCGGCTTCGCCGGCATTGTTGTGATCCTCCGCCCGGTGGAATTCAACTGGGCGGCCATCGCAGCACTGGCAGCCGCCCTGACCCTGGCCATCAACGCAGTCATGGTGCGCAAGCTGCCAAAAGAACAGACCACCGTGCACAAACTGTTGCTGAACTACCTACTGATCATCCCCGCCGCCGGTGCGCTGGCCATCTGGGAAGGCGCCGAGTGGGACAGCGGCATCCTGATCAGTGCCGGCGGCTCGGCTCTGTTTATCCTGGGGTATAACATCACCGTGCTATTGGCCTACAAACAGGTGGATGCCAACCAGGTCACCAGCGCTGAATACACCGGCCTGATCTGGGCGGTTGCTATTGGCTGGATCTGGTTTGCGGAAGTGCCGGACCTGTGGTTCCTGGCTGGCAGTACCATGATCGTGGTGCCTTTGATACTTATCGGCCTCAGTCACCGGCGCCGCTTGCAGGCGCCGGCCAGGGGCTTTAACGGGTCGGATCAGCGGGACAGGTCAATCATGATCTGACCGCTGCTGATGGAAGGGCCACCGTCTGAACCCAGCACGCCGTTGTAGCGAAAGCGGTAACGGTAGCCGTCATCATGATCACGGTAGTGACGGTGCTTGTACCAATGGTGTTTGTCCCATTGGCGCTTGTGGCCATGATAGCGATGCTTTCGATGGTGCCATTTGTCCTTTTTCCAGCTGCGCTTCCAGTGCTTGTCACCACCATGGTGGTCCCGCCAGCCGTGGCCTTTGCGATCATGCCCGCGGTTTTTATAGCCGCCACGGTAATGGTCATCATGGTACCGCGATGTCAGGAACTTTTTATGATGGGGGCCGTCCCGGTCCGCGCCACCAACCTTGGTGAAAGTGCCCTGACGATAGTCGGATTCGGCGATTGCCGGTGTCGCGCCCAACAGGAACGCCAGTATAAAACTGCCTATCAGAAACTGTTTCATGATTTTGCTCCCGATCTTTACGGGTTCTGTCAAACCCGCTGAAATCACACTGGCAGGTGGTTCACCTGTGTGCCTTGATTTCAGAATACGGAATCACAGCGGGATGTCAGCGCTGGCAGGCCAGCTTTGCAGTTCCTTTACACATCAAGGGTAAGGCTTGACAGAAACCGTGCTGACAGGACGTTGAAAAGGCGCCTTATCGCAGGTGAGATTCTATTTCGAGGACATGGGAATCCTCATCGCCCAGGCTGCGCAGGGCTTCCGCGAGATTCAGAAGGTAATCCCGGTTAGGGCCACTGGGGCCGGATGACCGGGCAATCTGCTGCGCGATATCGGCCGCCGGTGCCGGCCCCAGGAAGGCCGCATTGTCTTCAGTGGCGATGTAGACCAATCCGTCTTCAACACTGCCGTCGTCGAACGTCATTGGCGTGGTGAAGCGCAGATAGCCATTTTTCTCTCTGACATCCAGGTGTTCAAAAACGTCCGGGGACACACGATACGCCATTCCCTTGCAACGCACTCCCGGTTGCTGAATCAGCGTCACCACCCGGCCGGGCGCTTCCGGGGTACCACGATGATCGTGGGAGCCCTGCCAGAAACGTCTCGCCCACCCTTCGATGGTCGCCGGGCGCTTTTCGAGGAAGGGGAAATCCACTTTGTAGATCAGGGAGCCATAGCCGAACAACCAGACGGAGGAGATGCCATCGAATTGCTGGCGACTGCGGTTCTGTTCCACGGTATCAAATGACATTTGTGCAGGGTTCCTTTGTCACTAAAGCTGGCCTTATCGAGGCTGGCTGGAATCATCAGGCAGCAGACGTGGAAGCGATAAATCCGGCAATCCCCGTCAGCACCATTTCCGCGGCCATGGCAGAGAGTATAAGCCCGCTGACTTTCGACAGAATGTTCAGCCCGGTATTACCCAGGGCCGTTTCCAGGTAACCGGACAGGTGAAGCAGCATCGCCATGATAAACAGCGCCGAAACCAGCCCCAGTAGACCTCCGGCGACTTCAGGCACACTGTTCAATTCAGCACCGTAGACCAGTATAGCGCCGATGGTCGCCGGGCCGATCATCACCGGTATGGCCAGGGGCACCACGGCAATGTCGTCACGGTCCTCATCCGGCAGCCCGGTGGCGTGGCTGCGGGTTCCGTTAGTGACCAGGCTGATGGCGGTCAGGAACAGAAGGCTGCCGGCGCCAATCCGGAACGAATTCAGGGTGATACCGATAGCGCTGAACAATAGCGGGCCGACGAAAAACAGAACCAGCCCCAGAATCAGCGCCGATACGGAGGAGCGCCGGATGATCGAACGTTTTTCAGCGACCGGCAGCCCGCGGGTCAGCGCCAGAAACATGGTCACCACAAAGAACGGGGCCAGCAGGAACACGAAACGTATGGAACTGCTGACAAACGTACTGAAAAACACTTCAAACATACGGAAATAAACCTCTGCTAGCGTTTTACGCTGGGCTTACGGGGCTTTCGGGTTTTGCGAGCCCCAACAGGCCGGGCAGGCTTTCCCGATCGGGGCGGTTTGCCCGGCGGTTTACCCGATTTTCGAGCCGGTTTTTTCCCCGCAGGCTTTTTCGTTTCGCTGCGGATATCCGGGCTAACCTCCGATGACGAGTCCTTGATCCTATCAAACAGGGTTTTCAGCTCCGCCTTACCCAGATCCCGCCATTGTCCGACCGGCAGCCCTTTCAGACTCACGTTCATGATTCGCACCCGCTCCAGCTTCTTCACTTCAAAGCCGAAAAATTCGCACATGCGGCGAATCTGGCGGTTCAGGCCCTGGACCAGGATGATGCGGAACACGAATTTGGAGACTTTTTCGACCTGGCAGGGTTTGGTCACCGTACCCAGAATCGGCACGCCAGAACCCATGCCTTTGACGAATTCGGCGGTCACCGGGCGGTCGACGGTCACCAGGTATTCTTTCTCGTGATTATTCCCCGCCCGCAGGATCTTGTTGACCAGATCGCCGTCGCTGGTCATGAAAATCAGGCCCTGGGAGTCCTTGTCCAGCCGGCCAATGGGAAAAATCCGCTCGCTGTGCCCCACGAAATCCTGGATATTGCGGCGCTCGGCGGGATCAGTGGTGCTGACCACACCCACCGGCTTGTTGAGGGCGATAAATACCAGGTCGCGCTTGTCACGAGGCTGCACCTTGCGTCCGCCGACCGTGACCTTGTCGCCGTCAAAGACCTGATCACCCACCTGGGCATTTTTTCCGTTGATGGTCACCTGCCCGTTCTCGATGAAACGATCCGCCTCGCGCCGTGAACAGATACCGCTCTCGCTGATGTATTTGTTAAGGCGGGTGGAGGCTCTGTCGGACATGGATTCCCTGCGAATCGGAAAAGGCTTGGCGGGTTTAGCGGATAGCGCTGACGAACACCCAGTTGGTGCCTACGTTATCACAAACAATGATGTCGGCATTGATGACCGTGCACAGGGACAGGTCCCGGGGCAGTTCGTCGTGGTAACGAGCCTTCACGCCGAGGGTTTTCTTGTCCTGCTTCAGCAGGGTGAAGGTCTGCTCCATGCGCCGGGCAAAATCCACACCGGCGTCTTCCAGGGTATGAAAGGCGTTGTGGAAGGCGGTGAAGCTCATGGTGTTGGCACCCAGGCCGAGATCTACCATCTTGGGGATGTACTGGTCATAGGCATCAGACAGATATTGCCGGACGGTTTCTTCATTGTTGCGATTGCCCTGGAAAGAGCTCAGCCCCAGACGGTTCTCCGGTGCCAGAACCCCCTCTTTCAGCTGACTGTTGGGCAGGTTTGCCGCCAGGTCAAATCGGCCATGTGGGCAGGTGATTCGCTGGTTCTCAAGGCGACAATCGGCCAGGCGCCCCCTGGGCTGAGGCTCGGGTTGAGAATCACGGTCAGGATCGTTACGTTCAGAAGATGCCGGTTCTGGCGCTGCCTGTTGCTGTTGAGGCTGTGTAGACGTGCCGCTGACTTCCGGCACCTCAAGCCCCAAGCGCTGCGCGGGGCGGCGAAGCAGCAGCGCCTGAACGCTGGGGTCGTTACGCCTGAAATCCGTGGGCGACGGAAGCCCAGCACCGCCGCCCTCTTCAATTACCTGGCAGTAAAGCCTCTCCAGATCGGATCCTGCAGCTTGCATGCAGGCATCATCCGCCGCGAGTGCAGGGTGAGCAGCGCCAGCGGTTAATGCGCACAGCAATAGAAAAGGCGCGCGTCTAGTCATCATCCCGCTGCCCAAGCGCCACCCGTGCCATCAGATCTTCCACCCGGCGAATGGTTTCGGCATCGCCCTTCTTGCCCGTTAGAACCACCTGGGAACCAATGGTGGCTACATACATCAGCAGGGACAGGTCGCGAATTCGCTGTGGGTCCTGGCTCAAGCGCTGGTAAAGCTCGCAGTTCTGATCAATCCGCGCTTCGTCGACCTGGTTGACCAGATCAGCTGCATAGTCATTGCGGCGGGCGAAATCCCGTACTGCCAGTTCCACCTGCAGCCGACGAATGTTGCGGGACGCATCCGTCAACAGCAATTCCAGAATCTGCCGCAGCTCGGTTTCTACGTCACCGCCCCTGGGCTTCCAGTACTGCAGTTCATGAAGGCGGCGATCCCGCCAGCGGTTCAGGAAGCTGACTACCAGGTCCTCATGGTCCTTGAAATGCCAGTAGAAACTGCCGCGGGTCACCCCCAGCTTTTTCGACAGGGTCAGCACCCGCAGATTGCCAAAACCGCCGGCGGCCACTTCACCAGCAGCGGCGTCCAGCCAGTCATCACGTGTGAGCTGGCTTTTGTCTCTCGCTGGCTGCTTGGTGTTTGTCATGAATCACGTACTTCCTGAAGCGGTCGGGTTGGTGCCTTTTTCCGTGGCTGTTCCGGGTCTGAAAGAAGCGCCATCTTACCAGACGACCGCCTTTCAAAACCGTTGACGGTGCACAGAACATACATTAGTGTATGGACCAACAATACACCAGTGTATGGAGATTTCAACACAGGTCTCCATACCACCGATCAACCCGATTCCAGATCAGGGAGCTGCCCAATGAGTACCGCCCACTACGACGTCAACGGCAACATCGCCGTTATCCGACTCGACAACCCGCCGGTCAACGGCCTTGGCCTGGAACTGCGCCGGGGCATTGTTAACGGCATCCAGAAAGCCGAAGCCGATGACGCCGTCAAAGCCGTTGTACTGATCGGTTCCGACCGTGCCTTCTCCGGCGGAGCCGACATCAGCGAATTCGGCACCGACAAGGCCATGGCCGAGCCGATCCTGACCACCGTGATCAACTATGTGGAAAGCAGCCGCAAGCCGGTGATCGCGGCTATAAGCGGTGCCTGCATGGGCGGCGGTCTGGAACTGGCCCTTGGCTGCCACTACCGCATTGCCAAGCCGGACGCGCAGATCGCCCTGCCGGAAGTGAAACTGGGCTTGCTACCCGGTGCCGGTGGTACCCAGCGCCTACCGCGCGTGATCGGTGCCGAGCACGCGGTCAACATGATCGTCTCCGGCAGCGTTGTGCCCGCCAAGCAGTTCAAGGGCAGCGCGCTGTTTGACGAGATCGTCGACGGCGAACTGTTGGACGCCGCCATCGCCTACGCCACCAAGGTTGTCAGCGAAAACCTGCCGCTGAAAAAAGTGCGTGACCTGAAAGCCAAGCACCCGAATCCGGAAGGCTTCTTCATGTTCACCCAGAACACCGTCGGCGCCATGGCCAAGAACTACCCGGCCCCGCTGAAGTGTGTTGAAGCCGTGAAGGCAGCGGTAACCATGCCGTTTGACAAAGGCATGGAAGTGGAGCGCGAAGCGTTTGTTAATCTGATGCAGACCCCGGAATCCCGAGCCCTGCGCCACGCGTTTTTCTCCGAGCGCCTGACCAGCAAGATTGCTGACGTGCCCTCCGATACGCCGGTTCGCGACATCAAGACCGTCGGCGTGATTGGCGGCGGCACCATGGGTACCGGCATCAGTATCAACTTCCTCAACGCCGGTATCCCGGTGACGATTGTCGAGATGAAGCAGGAAGGCCTGGACCGGGGTGTTGAAGCCATTCGCAAAGTCTACGAAGGCCGGGTGAAGAAAGGCCGCATGAGCGAGGACGACGCCAAGGCCAAAATGGCACTGCTCACTCCTTCTCTGAGCTATGACGACCTGAGCAACGTGGACCTGGTGATCGAGGCCGTGTTCGAGGAAATGGGCGTCAAACAGTCCGTATTCGAGAAGCTGGACGAGGTGTGCAAGCCCGGCGCCATCCTGGCTTCCAACACCTCCACTCTGGACCTGAACAAGATCGCCAGCTTCACCAAGCGCCCGGAAGACGTGATCGGCCTGCACTTCTTCAGCCCCGCCAACATCATGAAGCTGCTGGAAGTCGTTCGCGGTGACAAGACCGCCAAGGACGTACTGGCAACCGCCATGAAACTGGCCAAGGCGATCAAGAAGACCGCTGTGGTCTCCGGCGTCTGTGACGGCTTCATCGGCAACCGCATGATCAACCAGTACCAGCGAGAAGCCCTGCTGATGCTGGAAGAAGGCGCCAGCGTGCAGCAGATCGACAAGGCCATTGAGAAGTTCGGCTTTGCCATGGGCCCGCTGCGCATGGCCGACCTGGCCGGCGGCGACATCGGCTGGGCCATCCGCAAACGCCAGTATGAAGAAAACCCGAACATGGTGAAGATGGTGCTCGCCGACCGCATCTGTGAAATGGGCCGCTACGGCCAGAAAACCGGCGCCGGTTTCTACCGTTACGAGCCGGGTAACCGCAACGCCCTGCACGACCCGGAAGTGGACAAGGTGGTGGACGAAGTCCGCGCCGAGCTGGGCATTACCCCGCGCAAGATCAGCAACCAGGAAATCCTTGAGCGCTGTGTGTATGCGCTGGTCAACGAAGGCGCGCAGATTCTGGACGAAGGCATCGCCCAGCGCGCGTCCGACATCGACATGGTGTACCTGACCGGTTACGGCTTCCCCGTGTTCCGCGGCGGCCCCATGCATTACGCCGAAGAAGTCGGGCTGCCCAACGTGGTTCGCGCCATGCAGGCCTTTACCGAAGATCGCCACACCCAGCCAGGTTTCTGGGAGCCCGCAGCGCTGCTGGCCAAGCGCGCTGAGGAAGGCAAGGGTTTCGATAGCAAATAACGGGTAAACCAATTAAATCGGGGCGCCCTGATAGAAGGCGCTCCGAGCTCAGGAGAATGAATTATGTCCAATGATGTCGTCATCGTATCCACTGCCCGCACGCCCCTGGCCAAATCCTGGCGCGGCGGCCTGAACATGACCCACGGCGCTACCCTGGCTGGTCACGCCATCCAGCACGCGGTAGAGCGTTCCAAAGTCGACCCCAACGAAATCGAAGACGTACTGATGGGCTGCGCCCTGCCGGAAGGTTCCACCGGTAACGACGTCGCCCGTATGGGTGCGATTCGCGCGGGCCTGCCGGTATCCGTAGCAGGCGCTACCATCAACCGCTTCTGCTCGTCCGGACTGCAGGCCATCGCCATGGCGGCGCAGCACATTGCCGTTGACCGGGTACCGGTGATGGTCGCTGGTGGTGTTGAATCCATCTCCACCGTCCAGGCCAACGTGAACCAGAACTACTTCATGGAACCCTGGCTGGCGAAGAACAAGCCGGAGCTCTACTGGTCCATGCTGGACACCGCTGAAACCGTCGCCAAGCGCTACGGCATCAAGAAAGAAGACATGGACGAATACGGCGTACGCAGCCAGAACCTGGCGGATCAGGCGCGTCAGGACGGCAAATTCGACGACGAAATCGTACCCATCACCACCACCATGGGCGTGGCTGACAAGGCCACCGGCCAGCTGTCCAGCCAGGAAATCACCGTCAGCCAGGACGAAGGCATCCGCCCGGACACCAACCTGGAGGGCGTCAGCAAGATCCGCTCTGCCAAAGAAGGCGGTGTGGTTACCGCCGGCAACGCCAGTCAGTTCTCTGACGGCGCTTCTGCCTGCGTTCTGATGGACAGCAAAATCGCTGAACAGCGCAACGCCACTCCACTCGGCATCTTCCGTGGCTTTGCCGTTGCCGGTTGTGAGCCCGACGAAATGGGCATCGGCCCGGTCTTCGCGGTACCCAAGCTGTTGAAGCGTGCCGGCCTGACCGTCGACGACATCGGCCTGTGGGAACTCAACGAAGCTTTCGCCGTCCAGGTCCTCTACTGCCAGCGCAAACTGGGCATCCCGATGGACCGCCTGAACGTCAACGGCGGCGCCATCGCAGTCGGCCACCCATACGGCACCACCGGCTCGCGCCTGGTCGGCCACGCCCTGATCGAAGGCAAACGCCGCGGTGTTAAATACGTCGTCGTTACTATGTGCGTCGGTACCGGTATGGGGGCTGCCGGGTTGTTTGAGGTGGCCTAAAGCTCTGTTTGCCTACTGCTTGGGTGGAGGCACCTGTTGGGTAGGGGGCTCCAAAACGCGCTCCTTCGGCACGTCCATGTGACGCTCGAGCTCCGCCATCCATGGCTCCGCACGGTTTTGGAGCCCCCTACCCAACAGCCGCCCATAGCTTAGTGCAATGGCCGACAGGTGCAGCGTTAGAACGCTGTGCCAAAACCGAGAAACTGAATTTATTCAAGCAGGCACGAAAAGACTCGAAGCGCCAGCCAGATATCACCGTTCAAAACTGTGCGGAGCCAGGGATGGCGGAGCCCAAGCGTCACATGGACGTGCCGAAGGAGCGTGTTTTGAACGGTGATATCTGGCCGGCGCCGCTCTCAAACTTGAAGACGCGCTATCCCAAACTCATAGGCGGCTCCGAAACAAGGAGCCAAAAACCTCAGCCAACAGAAGAGGTGCTCCATGGATCTGAATTACACACCAGAACAAGAGGCCTTCCGCGCCGAAGTTCAACAGTTTCTTGATGAAAACCTGCCAGACGACATCCGCGAACGGGTACAGAAACGCCTGCGCCCCGACAAAGCCATGACCGAGCGCTGGCAGAAAATTCTGTTTGATAAGGGCTGGGGCGCTTCCACCTGGCCGGAAGAATTCGGTGGCACTGGCTGGGACCCGATTCAGCAGATCATCTTCGAGGAAGAATGCGCCCTCGCCGGTGCACCCCGCCAGTTGGACTTCGGGCTGCGCATGGTTGCGCCCGTGATCATGACGTTTGGCAACGACGAGCAGAAGCAGCGCTTCCTGCCGGGCATTCTCAGCGGTGAAGACTGGTGGTGCCAGGGTTACTCAGAACCCGGCGCCGGTTCCGATCTAGCTTCATTGCGCACCAGCGCCAAACTCGAAGGCGACCACTACATCGTCAACGGCCAGAAAACCTGGACCACCCTGGGCCAGCACGCCGACTGGATCTTCTGCCTCGTGCGCACCAGCAACGAAGGCAAGCCGCAGCAGGGCATCTCCTTCCTGCTGATCGACATGAACACCCCGGGCATTGATGTGAAGCCCATCATCATGCTGGATGGTGAACACGAGATTAACGAAGTCTACTTTGACAACGTCAAGGTCCCCGCCGAAAACCTGATCGGCGAAGAGAACCAGGGCTGGACCTACGCCAAGTTTCTGCTGGGCCATGAGCGCACCGGTCTGGCCAACGTCGGCCAGTGGAAAGCCACCATGAAGCGGCTAAAGGAAGTGGCGCGACAGGAACAGGATGGCCAGCGGCCGTTGATCGAGAACACCCGCTTCCGCGATCGCCTGGCACAGCTGGACGCAGAACTTCGCGCCCTGGAGTTGACCGTTCTTCGTGTGCTGACCGACAAGCGCGGCCCCGGGCCGCAGGCGTCGATCCTGAAAATCCGTGGCACCGAAATCGGCCAGCAGTTGTTTGAAATGCTGATGGAAGCCGGCGGCCAGGATGCCATTGCCCACATACCAGAGGCCCTGGAGCTGGACTACAAAGGCCCGCGGGCCGGATCGATGGAAGCCACCCCGGCGGCGGGCGATTACTTCAACATGCGCAAGCTGTCGATCTTTGGCGGATCCAACGAGATCCAGCGCAATATCATCGCCCAACTCGTGCTTGGTCTTTAAAGAGCCATCAGCTGACAGAATTTGGAGAGACATCCCGATGAACTTTGACCTGACCGAAGAACAGCAGATGCTGAACGATTCCCTCCGTCGCTTCGTGGCCAACGAATACAGCTTTGAAAAGCGCGGGGAAATCATTAAATCCGGAAAAGGCACAGATCCGGCCACCTGGTCCGCCTTTGCAGAGATGGGCCTGCTGGGCTTTACCTTCCCGGAAGACTATGACGGCCTGGGCGGCAATGCCGTCGACACCCTCGTAGTGATGGAAAACTTCGGCCGCGGCCTGGTGGTGGAACCCTACCTGGCCACCGTGGTGCTGGCCGGAGGGCTGGTGCGGGACCTGGGTAACGATGCCCAGAAAGCCGATGTGCTGCCTGCCATTACCATGGGCGAACGGCTGATGGCCTTTGCCCACAGCGAACCCGGTGCCCGCTATAACCTCGAGCACGTTCACACCACCGCCCGCAAAGACGGCGACCACTTCCTGATCAGTGGCCACAAAACGGCTGTGCTTCATGGCGGCCAGGCCAACCAGCTGATCGTCTCTGCCCGCACCAGCGGCACCGCTACCGACAAACAGGGGCTGTCCCTGTTCATCGTGGACGCGGATTCCAAGGGAGTGAAGGTCGACGACTTTGCCACCCACGATGGCCATCGCATTGCCGACATCAGCTTCTCCAATGTCACCGTCAGTGCCGACAACCTGCTGGGTGAGATTGATAACGCCTTCCCCCACATCGAAAAGGCGATTGATCTGGGCATTGCCGCAGTCTGTGCCGAAGCGGTGGGCGCCATGGAAGCCATGAACGCGGCAACGCTGGAATATATCAAGACCCGCAAGCAGTTCGGTGTGCCCATCGGCAAATTCCAGGTGCTTCAGCACCGGATGGCGGATATGTTTATCCAGACCGAACAATCGAAAACCATGGCCATTCTGGCTGCGACCGAAGCCGACTCCGATGACCGTGCCAGCCGCCGGGAAGCCATCTCCATGGCGAAGACCCTGGTCGGCCAGGGCGCCCGTTATGTGGCCCAGGAAGGGGTTCAGTTGCACGGTGGTATGGGTGTGACCGAAGAAATGTTTGCCGCGCACCTGTTCAAGCGCCTGACGCTGATCAACCTGCTGTTCGGCGATGCCGACCACCACCTGGCACAAGTCAGCGACGGCCTGCTGGCCGCCAGCGCCTGAGCCTAGAAGGAAACCGCTATGAGCGTTAAACAGTTACTCGACCTGACCGGCAAAGTCGCCTTCATCACCGGCGGCTCCCGCGGCCTGGGCCTGCAGATGGCCGAGGCCCTGGGCGAGCTGGGTGCCAGCATTGCCATCAGCGCCCGCAAACAGCATGAACTGGATGCGGCCAAAGAACACCTGGAAGGGCTGGGCGTGACAGTCGTCACCGTTGCCGCCGACCTGGGCAAGCTGGAAGGTATTCCGGACGTGGTGGATCAGGTGGTCAGCCAGCTTGGCGACATCGACATACTGGTCAACAACGCCGGCGCCACCTGGGGTGCGCCAGCCGAGGACTATCCGCCGGAAGGCTGGATGAAGGTGATGAACCTGAACGTCAACGCCAGCTTCTTCCTGACCCAGACCGTCGGCAAGCGCTGCATGATCCCGCGCAAGACCGGCAAGGTGATCAACATTGCCTCCATCGCGGGCCTGTCCGGCAACCCGGAAGGCATGAACACCATTGCCTACAACACCAGCAAAGGCGCCATGGTGAACTTCACCCGCGCACTGGCGTCCGAGTGGGGGCGTTACAACATCAACGTCAACGCCCTCTGCCCCGGCTTCTTCCCATCGAAGATGTCCCAGGGACTGCTGGATGCCCAGGGTGAGACCATGCTGCAGCGTATTCCTTTGAACCGGTTTGGTGGTGAAGAGGACCTGAAAGGTGCCGCCGTGCTGATGGCCTCGGAAGCTGGCCGTCACATTACCGGGCAGTGCCTGGCAGTAGACGGCGGAACGCTGGTGAGTTGAGCCGGATCATCTGGGCAGCCTGATGGTATCACTGAGCAAGGATGCGTTTGTTGCTCATAACCCTCTTCCGTTGCCCTGCTCTTTCAGACAAATGGCCAGAGCCCCTTTGTCTGAGATGTCCAGCTTCTCATACACCCTTGAAAGGTGTGTTCTTACCGTAGCTGGGGCAATACCTAATAATTTCGCCACTTCTTTGTGGCTTTTCCCCATGGCGTACGCCCAGGCAATTTCGGTTTCCCGTGGGCTGAGCGACAGGCAGGGCATCATTCCAGCCCGAACAAGCAGGCGGTTATAGAAACGCTCCGCATTCAGGGCCAGACCGTTACCTCGATAATGCCCGGTTTCCCAGAGAGCTACGTTGACCGCTTCCGGAAGTACAGTGCCTGCCTTCTTACCCCACTCATTGACCAGCAGAGCTTTGAATTCCGGTAATGAGGCATGTAGAAGACCGTGTTGATCGATAAATGCTGCCGGGGTCTGGTTGGAGCGCAGGTGGTGCATGTCATTATGGCGAGCGGCAAGGAAAAAGTGCTGGGTCACCAGATTCTTGAACACGACTTCCTGTTCCGTGAATGCCTTTCTCTGGCTATCCCGTGCCAGAATAACAAATATATGCAGCCCGGTATGACGGTCGACTTCCATGGTGGCAATCATCTGCCGGGCCTCATAAAGCCCCCAATGGTCACTGTAAGCGCGGCTTTCGCGAAAGTCAGGGACCTCCTCGGCCGACCAGGTTTTGCCTGTGTTGCCAATTACCAAATTGGCAAAAGGATCTTCGTGCTTAACGGTTTCCCAGGTTTCGAACAGGTTATCCGTCTGATTCAGAATCGTCGAAGTATGTAATTCACGGCTCCTTCCATCACCAGCGCCCCAGACCGCAAAGTCGAAGTCAATATATTGCCGAACTTCCTTCAACGCCCAACTGTGAAAATCGCTGGGTGACAGATGCATGCTGGCGTCATGCACAGTAAGTATGAACTCACTCATTTTTAAATTCATGGGTCGGGTCCGTTCTTCCCATTCGATTAATGGCAGCTCATCAGAACCCAAAGATTTTCTGAGCGTGTTTTTTCGCTGGGCCAGGCCTGCTTTCCAATAGAACTGTAGTGCATTTGACGGATAACAGAACGTTTCTGGAGAAAGTTAACATGCACGTTCTACAGAATTTGTGACTTCAAACCCGAAGGCAATCGCTCAAAACCGCTGGCTCCTTTGAGCGGGACTCAAGAGGAAAACATGATGATGTCAGGCCTGGTGCCCATTCGAATGTCCAATACCATAGCACTACTCGCTCTTGCCGTAATGCTCGCTGCGTGCGGCGACAGTGATGGTGGCGATCCCCGTGAACCGGACACCGGAGGAAATGCCAACACCGGTACAAACGAAGGGGGTGGTGAAGACAGCGGAGTCGGCGACACCGGCGGCGAAGCGGATAGGATGAGTGTATTGCTGTTCAGTGCCTACGATCCTCAAAGCGGTCCTGAAAGCCTGTGGGGTTCAGACGGTACAGCCGAGGGAACACGGCGTTTGGCCGATGCCCGAAGCCCCGACAACTTCTACCGTATTGGCGATACCGTGTTTTTCACGGCTTCGTCCGACGAAACCGGCCCCGAACTCTGGAAGACTGATGGCACCGAAGAGGGGACCGAGCTGGTCAAGGATATTAACCCGGGCGGTTTTGGTTCAGCCCCCTCTGACCTTCAAGGTGTGGGTGACACCCTCTATTTTCGTGCAAGGGTTGCGGGCTTAACGGGACTATGGCGCAGCGATGGCACGGAAGCGGGCACCGAGCAAATAACCGGAGACTTCAACGCTCCGGCTTTTCTCACGGTTCTTGACGGTTTGCTTTATTTCAGTGCATCGACGGGGAACACTGTTGGTCGACAGCTTTGGCGAAGCGATGGCACTGCCCAGGGCAGCGACATCGTCAAGGACTTTGAGCTCGCCAGTAATGGCAATGTTGAACTTCTGACAGCCCTCGATGGCACACTCTATTTCCGCGCGGACGATGGCACATCTGGTTCGGAGTTGTGGCGCAGCGACGGTACCGAGAGCGGCACTTACATGGTCAGGGATATTAATCCGGAAGCACTTGAGGGGTTTAACCCGGACAAACCGGAGAATGCAACACAGGGTTCCAGCCCAAGCAATCTGACGGCTTTTGGTGGCGTCCTCTATTTCACTGCAAGCAATGGTACCCAGGCTTATGAACTGTGGCGCAGTGACGGAACCGAAGGCGGCACCTACATGGTGAAGGATATTGATCCTGGAGCCGATAGCAGTTCTCCCAGAGGGCTGACCGCCTTCGACGGCGCGCTCTATTTTGTTGCGAACAAAGAGACTGATAACCCTGGCCTGTGGCGCAGTGACGGCACCGAGAGTGGGACAGAACTGGTCACGGATACCAGTCCATCCCCGCGAGGTACCGACTACATGACCGCATTCGATGACGCCATTTACTACAAAGCCAATGACGGCACAAATGGCTTTGAGCTGTGGCGCAGTGATGGTAGCGAAGGTGGCACGCTCATGGTCAAGGACATTAACCCGGCCGTTGGTGCAAACTCGTCGCCGGAAAATCTGACGGTTTTCGACGGTGCGCTGTATTTCAGTGCAGACGACGGTGTCTACGGCCGTGAGCTCTGGCGCAGCGATGGCACCGAGGAGGGTACGGAGCTGGTCAAAGACATTTGTGACGCGTGCGACGCCAGCCCCAGGTCCTTTTTCGCTTTTCAATAAACCGCCGGGTCTACTTCCGAAACTGCCGGGTGAACCCCGGCTTCCCTCACTTCCACGATCCTCCAACCCTGCTTGGGCACCTTGCCGAAGATTTAAAAACCCAGGTCCGAAACCTCCGCCGGATGGCAGCGTCGTTCGAACGGGCAAGCCATGATACCATTATGTTCGTATACGAACATTTCCTGGCAAACCCGACGTCCGCATATGTGGCTGTCCGGGAGCTATTGGGTCCATCAAAACAGCTTCGCTCGACATTGGCACACCAGTCGAACTCAGCTGCCAGGGAAATGGCAGAGGACATTGTCGAGAGGATTCTGGTGACTTGATTGGCACATGCCACAACCCATGAAATTCCCCAGATGACGAACCGGTATATCCTTTTGCGTGCGATGGACTACATTGATAAACCTGACCAACGCGGTACCATTCGCGAGGAAACTGAGCGGTTTATCAACCGACAATTCCGCGGCGCCATGCTGGATAAGCTGTCGGAATCCGATGTTAAGGCTTTGATAGCCAACTATAAAAACTCACCCGAAAAGGGTAGTTCCGGAGGATTCAGAGACCATGAAATTAGGCATTCCAAAGGAAATTTTCGAGGGAGAAAGGCGTGTTGCCGCCACTCCCTCATCGGTCAAGAAGCTGACCGACCTCGGATACGAGGTGCTGATAGAAACCGGCGCAGGCGACCGTGCTGACTATTCAGACGAGACCTATAAGGCCGCCGGCGCGACAATCATCGAGGACACCAAAGCCCTCTGGAAGGATGCAAACGTCATCCTGAAAGTGAGGGCACCGATGAAAAACGCCAGCCTCAAGAAACACGAAGCTGACCTGATGACCGAAGGCAGTTACCTGGTGAGCTATATCTGGCCTGCCCAGAACCCGGAACTGCTGGACCATCTGGCGAAGAACAAGATTACCTCTTTCGCCATCGACAGCCTGCCCCGCATCAGCCGCGCACAGAAAATGGACGCGCTCAGCGCCATGGCGAACATCGCCGGTTATCGCGCGGTGATTGAATCCGCCAACCACTTCGGGCGTTTCTTTACCGGGCAGGTCACCGCCGCAGGTAAGGTACCACCCGCCAAAGTGATGGTAATCGGTGCCGGCGTTGCAGGCCTGGCCGCCATTGGCGCCGCCAACAGCATGGGCGCCATAGTGCGAGCTTTCGACACCCGGCTGGAAGTGCGGGAACAGGTTGAAAGCATGGGCGCCGAATTCCTCCAGCTGGACTTTGACGACGAAGACGGCAGCGGCACCGGCGGCTACGCCAAGCAGATGAGCGACGAATTCATCAAGGCGGAAATGGCCCTGTTCGCGGAACAGGCCAAAGACGTGGACATTATCATCACCACTGCGCTGATTCCCGGCAAGCCCGCCCCCAAGCTGATTACCGAGGACATGGTGAAATCCATGAAGCCGGGCAGCGTGATTGTCGACCTGGCCTCCGAGCGCGGCGGCAACTGCGAAGCGACCGAGCCAGGCAAGGTTGCCACCAAACACGGCGTTACCGTGATTGGCTATACCGACCTGCCCAGCCGTATGTCGAAAGTCGCCAGTGATCTCTACGCTACCAACCTGGTCCACCTGATGACCGAGCTGACGCCTGAGAAAGACGGCAAGCCGGTGGTGAACATGGAAGACACGGTTATCCGTGGCATTACTGTCGTCAATGATAAAGACATCACCTGGCCACCGCCCCAGCCGGAGGCGCCAGCCCAGCCTCAACACAAGCCGGGTACAGAAGAGCCTTCTCCGGCCGAGGTCCATGCAAAGAAGGAAGCCGCTGAACAGGCTGCCAGGAAAAAGAGCCTGATCGGCAAGATGGCATTACTGGCCGTCACGGTGTTTGCGCTTTACGGCGTTGGTGCCCATGCCCCGGAGAGTTTCCTGAGCCACTTCACCGTGTTTGTGCTCTCCTGCTTCATTGGCTGGCAGGTTATCTGGAACGTGACACCATCACTGCATACGCCACTGATGAGTGTAACCAACGCCATCAGCGGCATTATCGTCATTGGCGCCATGCTTCATCTTGCCCAGGCGGAAAACGTCGCCGTCGGCATTATGGCGTTTGTGGCCGTGCTGATTGCCAGCATCAACATCGGCGGGGGCTTCTACGTCACCCATCGCATGCTCAAAATGTTCCGCAAGTAGGAGACGCCCAACATGAGTACAGGAATGGTGAGCGTGGCCTACGTGGTCGCGAGTGTGTTGTTTATCCTCAGCCTGGGTGGCCTCAGCCACCAGGAATCTGCCCGCCGCGGTAACCTCTACGGTGTCGCCGGGATCATCATCGCCGTGGGTGCCACCCTGGCGAGCTTTGGCAGCGACGGCGGCATCATTGCCATCGCCATTGCCATACTGATTGGTGCCGGTATCGGCATCCCCATTGCCAATAAAGTGGAAATGACCCAGATGCCGCAGCTGGTGGCCCTGCTGCACAGCTTTGTGGGCCTGGCTGCGGTGTTGGTGGGCTTTTCCGGCTACATCGAACCGCTGGTTGCCACCACCGGCACCGAACACACCATTCACCTGGTGGAAGTCTATCTGGGCATCTTTATCGGTGCCGTTACCTTCACCGGGTCACTGGTTGCCTGTGGCAAGCTGGACGGTCGCATCGACAGTAAAGCGCTGACCCTGCCCGGCCGTCACTGGATGAACCTGGCGGCCATTATTGCCTGCGTGGTCCTGGGCAGCTGGTTCCTAGGCACAGACAGCATGGGTCTGGGAATTCTTTTCCTGGTCATCATGACAGTCATCGCCTGCGTCCTGGGTGTGCATCTGATCATGGCCATCGGCGGTGCCGATATGCCGGTGGTGGTGTCCATGCTCAACAGCTATTCCGGCTGGGCGGCGGCATCCATCGGCTTCATGCTGGGTAACGATCTGCTCATCGTGGTAGGTGCACTGGTAGGTAGTAGCGGTGCGATTCTGAGCTACATCATGTGCAAGGCCATGAACCGCTCGTTCATCAGCGTGATTCTGGGCGGCTTCGGCCAGACCAGCAGCAGCTCCGCCGCCAGCGGTGAAGAGCAGTCCGTTTACGAAACCACGGTGGACGAAGTCTGCGAAGAACTTCGTAATGCCCGCTCGGTGATCATCGTACCCGGCTACGGCATGGCCGTTGCCCAGGCGCAGAACGGCGTCAGCGACATGACCAAGTATCTGCGGGACAAGGGCGTTAACGTGCGGTTCGGCATCCATCCGGTGGCAGGACGCCTGCCCGGCCATATGAACGTATTGCTGGCCGAGGCCCATGTGCCCTACGACATCGTGCTGGAGATGGACGAAATCAACGAAGATTTCCCGGATACCGACGTGGTGCTGGTGATCGGCGCTAACGATACGGTCAACCCGGCCGCTGCTGAAGACCCCGCCAGCCCCATTGCCGGCATGCCGGTACTGGAAGTGTGGAAAGCTGGCCAGGTGGTGGTTCTGAAGCGTGGCATGGCATCCGGTTACGCCGGTGTGGAAAACCCGCTGTTCTTCAAGGACAACACCCGCATGTTGTTTGGCGATGCCAAGGAGAGCGTGGATAAACTGGTGTCAGGCCTCAGAGGCTGAGCCGGTTACGCGGATTCGGGGCCCACTCGGGCCCCTGAAAAAAAGCGTTCAATCTGCCGGGCATGGCTCTGGCCATCCCGGTAGCCAAGATTGATCAGGTCTTTACAGAACCTGTGGTCAAACAGCAGAAAGCTGGCGAGGCTGGCGCTGCTGTCACCCTCAGTATCGGAAGCTCCCGCCAACCGCCGCAGAATTAGTGGCATGCCATCCACGTATTTTGCAGCAATCTCATCGATAGGTTGGGACGGCGATATCTCCAGAATTTCCACCGGACTCAAATCCAGCCCCGCTTCTTTCAGCCGCTCCGGTGGTATCAGTTCCAGCAACTGATTGATGATTCGCGAGCGGTCAATGTCGTAGTCCAGCGTATCCAGAAAGATGCCGTTGAACACATGCCCGAGCACCTGGCTCATGGTGGGCATATCCGGCTTTACCGGCCGCCTGACCGGGCTCATCTGGTTGGCGCTGACTCCCACCACCATGACTTTTCTCGCCCCCAGCCGCAGCGCCGGGCTGATATGGGCCATCTGCCGCGTGGCGCCGTCGCCAAAATACTCCCGATTGATCCTTACCGGCGGAAACAGCGTGGGAATCGCCGAAGACGCCATGATGTGGTCCAGCGTCAGTTCGGTCCGGGTGCCTGCACGCTGCCCCACCGACCAGCCTTCGAGGCCCTCAACACCCTGGAAAAAGCAGATATTCTGACCGGTGGAATAACCACAGGCGTTCAGGCCCAGAGCATCAATGTGGCCCTCGCGAATGGTTTCACGGATATTCTCAAGGTTGATTTCCTGCTCCAGCAGGTCCCGCAGGGGTGCGTTATCCAGCAGCGACACCGGGCCACGATCCGCCGGGCGGCTTATAAACTTGCCGGCTACGGAACTCAGGCTGCGCACCAGACTGAAGGAGCTGGATCGGAATATCCGGTCCATGGTCAGCTCTGACCAGACCCTGTCCAGGTGATCAATGTTGTGTCGGAAAAGCCCCCGGCTGCCCGCCAGCGCCATGGCATTGATGGCGCCAGCGGAAGTGCCGACGATGACGTTGAAGGGGTAATGCCAGTCCGGATACATATCGGCGACGGCACGCAGAACACCAACCTGATAGGCCGCCCGCGCACCGCCGCCGGTCAGAATGACCCCAGTTTTGGTCATGCGGCCTGTATCTTATGCGTGCGTCTGCCTGCAAACGGATTGTTGATGCTCGAGTCCTTGCCCTGCAGCTCCGCTTCGGGGTGGTTCTTGGTCATTAGTTCCTTGACCTTGGGGATGTGATTCTTCGGGGCATCCACCATGATCAGATATTTTCCTGCCTCTATGTCATCGTGGAAAGGCTGGATCCGGTAATTCTCGCTCTGGATGCCACCAAAGCCACCAACCCAGGCGCCTGCCGCCACAATGAAGGCAAACAGCGCAATCCAGGCCGCCGTGGGCATGGACAACACCTCCAGGAATGACAGGGACAGGAGCACCACCAACGCCACTACAAAACCGATTATGGCCCCGCGCTCTACAAAACGCGGTAAATCTGTTCGGTCCAGAATGGAAGCGGTATGCAACTGATGGGTATACAGCCCAGCTTCGTCCTTACTGACGATGTGAAACCGCCAGTCAGTCACGCCATGTTCGTGAAGGTCATCGGATATCTCTTTGGCGCTGTCAATCGAAGAAACCAGATAGAATAGACGTATCATGGCGACTCTCCTTTTATGGCCAGAATATGAGGAGTTCCTCAATTACAATCTAGCTCAAAATCGCCATTTTTACTTAATTTGTAGTTGGGCTCGCCTGATGCTCAGTTTCCCAGGTTTTGAACCAGCAGAACCGGGCCTATTAATGAAATAGACCAGGCAAACACCGCCACTAACCCATCCCGGGCCACCATCGCCAGGCCAAAGGCCACCAGTGCCAGGCCAGCAAGGCTGGCGCTAAACGGGACCACTTCCGTCGCCGGCATGACGATCGCAATCACCATGCAACCCAGAGCCATCAGGTAGAGTCCCGGCCCGTCCACCAGCAAGGTGAGTCTCTGGCGGATCAGGCGGTCGATTTTCCGGGCGAATGGTCGCAGCCAATGCAGTCCCTTCATCAGTTTCTGCCGGGACATTTCCCGCTTGACGATCCATCCCGGCAACCAGAGATGTTGTCGCCCTAGCAGAATCTGCCCGAGGGTCAGCAACGTGAGCATCCCCATGATGGTGGGAACACCCGGCAAACCACTGAACGGCGTGACCAGAATAATCCCCACAAGAAGCACCATCGGGCCGAAACTTCGTCGGCCTACCGAATCCAACATTTCACCGATGGACACAAAGTCGCGGCCCTGGGCGCCCGTTTCAATCCGGTCCAGCAACTGCCTTATGTCGGCTGGGTCTTTCTGGTCGGGCATCAGTTCCTGTCCCCGGATGTCTGGGAGCTATTCAGTGGTGTTGTAAACGTAGGAAGACACGGTGCCATCGTCATTGAAGCGCACCACCAGGTCCGTGGTTTCCGCCTCGCCAAACGCAGACCAGCGGTACTTTCCATAGGTCCAGGTACGCTTGCCGTCCTCAATACCGGTACGCCAGGGCTCGCCAAACATTTCCTGGATGTCGGAGCGGGTGGTTTCGCCAACTTCGATCTGGTCCACATTGTGGGTGGCGAAGTCCTTGCCGACAGTGGCGCAGCCAACCAGCAGCGTCATAAAAAATCCAATCAGAATTACGCGAACAGATTGAATCCGCTTCATGTCATGCTCCTCAGAATGGTCAGTGATGAGCTCAGCAGCATACCGTAAATGGCCGGCTGGTTGGTTTACCTGCAGATTACGGATCCATTAATCCGTGAACAAAAAAACCCCGGCCGGAGCCAGGGTTGAAGTATGTCACTTCAAGGAAGGGGCAAATTCAGCGCATCAATACAGTTTCGTCAGCGACTTCTTGGCAAACGCTTCCACTTCGTTCAAGCGGCCTTCCTTCACCTTGATCAGCCACTCCGGATCCTGCAGCAGAGCACGGCCAACCGCGATCAGCTCGAATTCGTGGTTGTTCATGCGCTCAACCAGTTCATCGATACCGGACTGCTCCACGGCTTCCTTCTTGCTGGCAAAGGTGCCGCTGATAAAGTCCTCGGTCAGGCCGACACTGCCGACGGACATGGTCGGCTTGCCGGACAGCTTCTGGGTCCAGCCCGCCAGATTCAGGTTTGACCCTTCGAACTCTGGCTCCCAGAAACGTCTTGTCGAGGCGTGGAAAATATCAACACCGGCTTCTACCAACGGCTTCAGGAATTGCTCAAGCTCTTCCGGAGTGCTGACCAGCTTCGCTTCGTAATCCTGCTGCTTCCATTGGGAGAAACGCAGCATGATCGGGAAATCCGGGCCAACTCGCTCACGCACCGCTTCCACAATTTCCACCACGAAGCGCAGCCGGTTTTCCATACTGCCGCCGTATTCGTCGTCACGCTGGTTGGTGCCTTCCCACAGGAACTGGTCCAGCAGGTAGCCGTGGGCACCGTGGATCTCAACGCCATCGAAACCGAGAGCCTTGGCATCCTGGGCGCCATCGGCGAAGGCCTGGATGACCTCGTTGATGTCGTCCTTGCTCATGGCCTTGCCATTAGGCTTATCGGGCGCGAACAGGCCGGACGGGCTGTAGCCGGGTACGCTGGCATTCGGTTCCATGCCCTCTTTACGCACTGCGCCAACGTGCCACAACTGCGGAAAAATGGCGCCGCCGGCTTCGTGAACCGCATCGACAACCTCTTTCCAGCCAGCGAGGGCGTCGTCACCGTGGAAAAACGGCACATTCGGGTAACCGTTTGCCGCGTCATGATTGACGGTGGTGCCTTCGGAAATCAGCAAACCAACGCCGCCTTCCGCACGACGGCGGTAATAGTCAACCACTTTCTGGTTAGGGGCATTACCCGGCGAGAAATTGCGGGTCATGGGGGCCATGGCCACGCGGTTACGCAGCGTCAGGTTATGGATTTGAAACGGCTCGAAAATCGGGCCAAGGGTCATGCTCATGATAGATCGCAACCTCACTAATCTGGTTTCTTTACGCAACTCTTTCGTCCACTTTATGGAATCTGGTTTTAAAACGCAACCCTATTCGCTACACTCGAGACATGGCTAGAAAACGTTTTGACGATTCGAATTGCTCTGTCGCCCGCGCACTGAATGAAGTGGGCGATTGGTGGTCATTGCTGGTGGTGTTGCACGCGATGTACGGCACACGCCGTTTCGTGGATTTTCAGAAAGAACTGGGGATTGCCCGCAATATCCTCTGCGACCGTCTGGCCCGGCTAGTGGATAACGAGGTACTGAGAAAAGTTGAGGTGGGCGAGCACGGTTCCCGCTTCGAGTACCGACTGACCGAGAAAGGCCGCGACCTGTTCCCGATTGTGATTGCCTTGCGCCAGTGGGGCGACAAGTGGAACCCGGCACCGGAACAGCCTACTCTGGATCTGCGCGACCGGGAAACCCAGCGAAGCATTCGCCCGGTGGAAGTGCAGAATGCTGACGGCGCGCCCCTGACCATACGCGATGTATTCGTTCAGGAGCCCGTGCCCGTCAGCAGCAAGAAAGCCGTTTAAGCCGTCGCGCGGCTGCGGCTGCTGCGATTGCCACTACTGTTTCGGCCGCGATTATTCGGATTGTTGGTCCGGGCGCGGCTGGGGTCGGCTTTCGCTTTTGGCTTCAACGGCAGATTGTTCCTCGGCTCGAAACCTTCCACTTCCTTGCGCGGCAGCTGCTTCTTGATCAGCTTCTCGATACCCGCCAGCATCTTGCCTTCATCGGCACTGACCAGCGATAACGCATGGCCACTTTCGCCAGCGCGGCCGGTGCGGCCGATGCGGTGCACGTAATCTTCCGGCACGTTTGGCAGCTCGAAGTTCACCACCTGCGGTAGTTGCTTGATATCCAGACCACGGGCGGCGATATCTGTGGCTACCAGCACACGTACTTCGCCAGCCTTGAAGTCTGCAAGCGCGCGGGTACGGGCGCCCTGTGACTTGTTGCCGTGAATCGCAGCGGCGGTAATGCCATCGCGTTCCAGCTTCTGGGTCAGGCGGTTGGCGCCGTGCTTGGTGCGGGTAAACACCAGTACCTGCTCCCAGGCGTTATCACGCACCAGCTTGCTCAGCAAAGCGGTTTTCTGGCTCTGGTCTACCGGGTACACCGACTGGATAATTTTTTCAGCGGCGGTGTTACGGGCAGCCACTTCCACCTGAACCGGGTTGTTCAGCAGGCCAGTGGCCAGCTTGCGAATCTCCGGTGAAAAGGTCGCGGAAAACAGCAGGTTCTGGCGCTTCGCCGGCAGCAATGCCAGGATTTTGCGAATATCGCGGATAAAACCCATGTCCAGCATGCGGTCGGCTTCGTCCAGCACCAGCACTTCCACTTCCTTGAAACTCACAGCATTCTGCTGGTGCAGGTCCATCAGGCGGCCGGGTGTTGCCACCAGCACGTCAAGGCCTTTGCGCAGCTTCATCATCTGCGGATTGATTTTTACGCCGCCGAAAACCACCGCCGATTTGGTGGGCATATAGCGACTGTAGAGCGCCACGCTGTCGTGGACCTGCGCCGCCAACTCGCGGGTAGGGGTCAAAATCAGTGCCCTTGGACCCTTGCCGGAACGGGGATTTTCAGACAGACGCTGCAGGATGGGCAGCGTAAAACCAGCGGTTTTGCCGGTGCCGGTTTGCGCGGCGGCCATTACATCCTTACCGGAAAGCACGGCAGGAATTGCCTGGGCCTGAATGGGGGATGGGGTTTCATAACCCTGGTCGGTAGTAGCACGGACCAGCTGCTCGGACAAACCGAGTGACGAAAAACTCATATTGGTTCAACTCTTGATAATTCCGCCCAGTCGCCAAAAAGCGCAAGGCAGATGCCATGATTCAGTCATGGAAAAAAGACGACTACGGTCACGCGCCAAATCTGGGGTGACGTCCTCTGACAGGTCGTATGGAGGTTCGCACAGGCCCTGAGGCCAAAACACTTGCGGAAATCTCTAGAGGCGAGATAGTGAGCACCCTAACAGAATGCCTTCCCAATAGCTATAGACGGCTTCTACCTACGTAGCGAATAGAAGCGACAGTGGCGAAGTGCCCCCGCCCGCAGGACAGCCCTGATACCAACACTTTGCTAATCAATCGCCCCGCAAAGTGGTACAGTTTCGTGACAAGCTCGTAATTATACTGACAAATCCGCCAATTCCGACAACGAGGTCGACCATGACTCACGTTATCAGACGGGGCTTCTACGTTTCGCTCCTTCCCCTTGCGCTCGCTTTTTCTGGCTGCAGCCAGCAGGAACCTGAAAACAACAATGCTGACTCCAGCAGTCCAGAAGAAAACGTTTCCAAGCTTGCCAGCCCCGAGGAAAGCGGAATTCTGAAAGTTGCCACCCGAAACGGCTCGACCACCTATTACCTGGACCGGCACGAAAATCCCATCGGCCCGGAGTTCAGCCTGATCAGCAAGTTCGCGGAAAACAAAGGCTGGTCCGTCGAATGGACCATGTACGATTCCACAGCACAGGTACTGGAAGCCCTTGAATCGGGGCAGACACACCTGGCAGCCGCAGGGCTGACTCACCTTCCCTCGCGTACCGAGCGCTTCACCCGCGGCCCTGCCCATACGGAAATTACCGAACAGCTGGTCTGCCACCGGGAACTCCGGCCCATGCCACGACTGCCAGAGAACATGGCCGGCGTGGAGATACGGGTCACCGCCGAGTCCAGTTATGTCGAAACCCTGAAAGGGCTGGCCAGCCAACATGAAGGGATTACCTTCTCCGAAGACGACGAGCTCACCACCGAAATCCTGCTGTCTGAAGTAGCAGAGAGAGATCTGGACTGCACCGTGGCAGACTCTAACATTGTGCAGGTTATGCGCCGCCACTTTCCCCACCTGGAAGTGGCCATGAACCTGAGCGACGGCAAAAATCTCGGCTGGTACAGCCCTGAAACATTCGCAAGCGTCGCCGATACTGCCCATGAATGGATGAACAGCCAGGAGGGCGACGAGGCAATCGGCGAAATGGAAACCCGCTATTACAGTTACATTGGCGAGTTTGACTTCGTTGACCTTCGCGCCCTGAACCGTCGTATCGATGACCGGTTGCCAGATTTCAAAGACCAGTTTGTTGAAGCAGAACAAAGCACCGGTATGCCAGCGGATCTGCTGGCGGCTCTGTCCTATCAGGAATCCCACTGGGACCCGGATGCAGTATCGCCAACCGGTGTGCGCGGCATCATGATGCTGACCCGGAACACCGCCGAATCCCTGGGCGTCACCAACCGCCTTGACCCGATCGCGGCCATTGATGGTGGCGCACGCTACCTGGCCGACCGTCACCGTCGGCTGCCGGAAACCATCCCCGAGCCGGACCGCACCTTCCTGGCCCTGGCCAGCTACAACATTGGCCGTGGCCACCTGCTCGATGCCCGCCAACTGGCCCGTGATCTGGGCAAGAACCCGGATTCCTGGGAAGACATGAAAGAAGTGCTACCCCTCAAAGCCGACAAGCGCTACTACCCCAGCACCCGCTATGGCTATGCCCGGGGTTATGAACCGGTTCATTACGTGCAGCGCATCCGCAATTATCGTGACGTCATTCAGGGAGCCTTCGAATGATGCGAGCATTTCGCCTGCTGGCCTCTGTGTTAGTGATGCTTCCAGCCCTGGCCCTGAGCCAGGGGGAAGATGGCAACGCTGAAGCGCCGGTCAAGGTTGGCATAACCGAGGTGCCGCCGTTTGTCATGCAATCTGAAAACGGCGAATGGGAAGGCATCAGCATTGACCTGTGGCGTCAGATCGCCGAAAACATGGGACAGCAGTACGAGTGGGTGCCGCTGCCCTTCAGCGACCTGCTCGAACAGGTTGAAAGCGGACAGATCGACCTGGCCGTGGGTGCCCTGACCATGACCGCCCAGCGTGAAGCCGCCTTCGATTTCACCCACCCTTTCTACCAGACCGGTCTGTCCATTGCGATTCCGCCCGCCCCGGACCAGGGCCTGATTAACAGCCTGCTAAGCCTGCTGAGCTGGGAATTCCTGAGCGTCGTAATTTCACTCGGCGCATTGCTTCTGGGCGTGGGCTTCGTACTCTGGCTGTTCGAGCGCAAGCGCAATTCTGACCAGTTCGGTGGGTCGGCCGCCCAGGGCATTGGTTCGGGTTTCTGGTGGGCCGCGGTTACCATGACCACCGTTGGCTATGGTGACAAGGCACCAACGTCGCTGACAGGGCGAACCATTGCTCTGGTCTGGATGTTTGCCGGGTTGATCATGGTGGCCAGTTTCACGGCGGCGATCACCTCATCGCTGACAGTCAGCAATCTGCGCTCGCAGATTCAGGGGCCGGATGACCTGATACGCGCCAACGTTGCAACCATTGCCAACACCGCAAGCGAACAGTATCTGCTGGAACAGCGTATCCGGCACCAGGAATATCCTGACCTCACCTCCGCCATGCGGTCCGTCGCCAGCGGCGAAACAGATGCCGTGGTGTATGACCGCGCCCTGCTCCAATACCGTAATCTGCAATTGGATGAAGACCGGCTGACGCTACTGCCATCCGTATTCCAGAAGCAGCTCTACGCCCTGGCACTTCCTGCCGGCAGCCCGTTGCGGGAAGCGGTTTCCGAACAGATCCTGATGGTTACTGAGGCTGAGAACTGGCAGACCAACCTGCGGAAATACCTGGGCGAGAACTGATGCCGGCAGTGAATCTGAGATAACCATCGTCAATCGGTCCGAACCGGAGGGATTTAACATCGGCTTTGTAGTTCTGGGTGACCCGCCAGGGATCATCCAGGCCCTGCCGCGGCAGGCGGTCGTCGGCGCGGCGGATATAGCCGGAATCCAGACCGCCCATAACCGTATCGTCAGCGCGCCGGCCATCGGGATTTTGCGCCACACACACCTGCTGGCCAGTGGCCTCCATGTGATTCAGCACCCGGCACAGGTATTCGGCAGCAATATCAACTTTCAGGGTCCAGGACAGGTTGGTATAGCCGAAGACCATCCCCGCGTTGGGCACACCTTCGATCATCACGTTCTTGTATACCACCTTGTTCCGCAATATCACCGGCTCGCCGTCAACAATCAGCTCGGCGCCACCCAGCATCTGGATATCCAGCCCGGTTGCCGGAATGATGATATCGGCGTCTAGCTGCTGCCCTGACTTCAGGCGGATGCCGGTTTCGGTGAATCGTTCGATATGATCCGTCGCCATGGACACAGAGCCCTCGCGAATACACCGGAACAGATCCCCGTCCTTCACCACACACAAGCGTTGATCCCAAGGGTTATAGCTGGGCGTGAAATGCCGCATGTCGGCCTTGTTACCCAGCTGTTTCTCAACAGTCTTCAGCATCCAGCGCCGCATCATCTGCGGGCGCTTGCGTGACAGGTTAAACAGCAGCCGGGCTATGGTAACGTTGCGGGCGCGAATCAGCCGATACGCCAGTTTTGACGGCAGCGTACGCTGCAGGAATCGGGCAATACGATCATCCGACGGCAACGGCATCAGATAAGTGGGCGAACGCTGAAGCATGGTCACATGGCTGGCCTGCTCAGCCATTTTGGGCACCAGTGTAACCGCCGTAGCGCCACTGCCGATCACAACCACCTGCTTGCCTTTGTAGTCGAGGTGCTCGGGCCAGTGCTGGGGATGAACCACCTGACCTTTAAACACCTCCTCGCCCGGAAAATCCGGTTTATAGCCAGCGTCATAGTTGTAGTAGCCGGTGCAGCCAATCAGGAAATTCGCCGTAAAGGTAAGCGGTTCACCCGTGGCTTCACGCTCGGCCGTAATCCTCCAGCAGGCGTTTTCGCTGGACCATTCCGCGTGTTTCAGGGCCAGGCCAAAGCGGATATGCGACGTCACATCGTATTCTTCTGCGGTGTCTGCCAGATAGCGCTTGATGGAGGGGCCATCCGCCAGCACCTTGCCCCCGGTCCAGGGGCGAAAGCTGAAACCGAAGGTGTACATATCCGAATCCGAACGGATTCCGGGATACCGGAAGAGATCCCAGGTGCCGCCGAGGGAATCACGGCGCTCGAGAATGGTAAAACTCTTGCCAGGACAATCCCGCCGAAGATGACAGGCCATGCCGATGCCGGATACACCGGCACCAACAATCAGAACGTCTGTGTGTTGCTCAATCATGGTGGGTGTCAGTCGGTTTTCAGCTTTGCTGCAAATTCGTGGTTCACGTCCCGGTGTTTGGCCTCATCGGCCCGAACCGCAACAATCACCTCTCTCAATCTCGCATCCTGCGGCAACTGCCAGTAATCAATCGCAATCTGTGGCGCCGGCACATTTTCATATTTCCCGCTGTCCACACCTTCAAGGTATTCGGTGTAGCTATAGACAGCCTCTTCTTCCAGATACCCCACGATACGATGCGCAGTTTTGCTGGACAGCAGATAGAGCAGGAAAAACCCATTGTAGAAAATACCCTGGGCAATAATGATCAGCATCCGCTCAAAAGCAGTTGGCTGGGCAATCTGAATGAACGTCAGCAGGTGCATGCGCTCGTTTTCAGCCTCATCCAGCAGGGTGTGTATCCAGCCGTCATCATCTTTCATTCGGCGCAGCGAACTCAGGTGCTGAATATTGCCTGCCACCATCCCCGGTACAGCGGCTACCGTTTCCAGAACCACTGCCCGGTGACCATAGCGCCCGGCAAAAAACTTATCTGCGAAAAACCGCATAAAACGCACAAGGCGATAAGCAAACCGATCTGAAAAATCCCGCGGCGAAAAATGGGTGCGTTCCACCTCTTTGACTGATGTATTCATCGTTACTCCCGCGGCCAAAGTGACAGCCGCCCAGAACCAATAGACACGCTGCCAACCATCCCTAACTCGCCAGCTTCTCGACATACGAACCAGTCAGTATAGCTTCGATTTGCAACGGTGCCCGGTTTTGGGGCCTGCAGGGAAACGCTAGCGGATTGCTGCTCCAACATTTCTGGCGTTGCATCTCCTGGTAAGGAAGGGAGGCTCCAGACAACTCCAGGAAGCTGAAAACGGCTCCTAAAAGCCCAATCACAGTGAAAATAAAGCTCCCTATTCGCATACTATTCCTGCAATTAACGCTGAGCACAGCGGCGTCCGGCGGCCGCAGGCCCCGTACTGATGCGTCTTGTTATGGCTTGATAGCGCCATAGTAAAACTCATACGGTCCATCTTTGCGAAATCCCATGCGCTTGTAGAACTCAGCTGCACCGGAAGCCTTGTGGGCGACCAGCCACGTGCCACCACTCATGCTTTGTACCAACGTTCGAGCAACGCCCTTTTTTCTGCTCGGCTCAGCAACAAATAGCTCTTGGATGCATGTGAGCTGGCCCGAATGCCACGGGTAGGAAAAAGAAAAAATTGCCCCGGTTATCTCGTTGTTTTCTTCAGAGACAAAACAACCCTCGGGGTCGATTTCCCAAAACCGATGCAAATAAGCAGAAGCATTGGCCAATTCCCAGGATTCGTTATATGGCGGGGCTGAATAGGCCTGACAGAAGATCTGTGCAGCTTGCTCGATATCTTCTGCTTCACAGCTCCTTATTCGCATGTTGCTCCTTCCTTAGATACCCATAACGCCAACAGCACGCGCGGCTGCGGAATGACGGCGAAGCCGCAATGGAGTAGGCGTCGCCGTGACTGTGTTGGTTATATGCTTTCTCGGCCCCCTGCGGGATCATAGATTTCCATAAACCATTCTGGTGAGTTCAGAGCCGAGAAGCCCTTTTTCTTATAAAGTGCGTGGGCGTCTGTCGTTGCCAACATCCACCGCCTTAAGCCCTGTAGCTCAGGGTGCTCAAGAAAACAGCTCAGGAGCCATTTTGAAAGACCAACTCCACGCCATGCCTCAACGATAAAAACATCGTCCAGATACGCAAAAGTGGCTCGGTCGGTGATCGCCCGGCCAAATCCCACTTGCTCGTTTTCCTTGTACACACCGAGGCACAAGGACTGATCTATTGACCGAGCAACCGTCTCCCTAGGGACATCTTCTGCCCAAGGCATTGAGCGTAAAATCTCATGGACCAGATTTATATCCAGCTCTTCTCGGGCGTCCGAAACCCGAAATCCATCCTTGTACCATTCCATAGTTCAGATCACCTGTAACCGAATATAACGCCAGCCATAAGGGGCGCCCAGTGGAGGGCCAAAGGCCCGGAACAACCTTCATGGCCTTGTATGGTTGAATTCTTCCTTGAAAGGGTAAAGTGAGGCCCAGGCTTTGGTGGCCGCCAAAGCTTTCCCTGTGAGATTTCGATAGCGCCTAGATCCTGTTTTCAGAGATCGTTAACAAGTAAGAAACTCACAGAGGACTCCAAGCCGAAACTCGGATAGTCAACTGGGCCTCGAGCCCGTATCACAAGGCAGAGTCAGCTTATTATGAATCCCCTCAATCACTCAAACGAAACCAACGTCGGTGTCGATGTCAGCAAGGCTAAACTCGATATCTGTATCCGCCCAAACAACGAGACATTCACAGTCGACAATTCCCCTGAGGGCATCCGAATTGCCCTCAAGAAACTGCGCCAGGTAAAGCCGGATCGCATCGTCTGTGAGGCCACAGGGCGTTTAGAGCTTGCCTTCATCAACGCATGCCGCAAAGCCGGATTCTCCTGCGTGATCTCCGATCCCGTTCGGATCAAAAAGTTTGCCGGCGTCTTGGGACAACGGGCAAAAACCGATTATCTGGATGCACAACTCATTGCTCAGTTTGCTGAGGTAATGCGCCCAGAACCCACTCCGAAAAAAGCCGAATCTCTGAACCGAATCAGTGATCTACTCACCCGACGCAATCAACTGATTGATCTTAGGACCCAGGAAAAGAATCGAATGAAGATCATGCCGAAATTCCTCACTCATTCGATGAAAGCGGTGATAAAACATCTCGATATGCACATCCAACGCATGGAAGTGTTGCTGGAACTCGAGATCGAAAAAGACGCCGATTACGACAAGAAAACCAAGATCATCAAGAGCGTTCCCGGTGTCGGAAACGTCGTTGCTCTGACGCTCCTCGCGGATCTTCCAGAGCTGGGAACCATGTCGAATAAACAGGCCGCATCTCTGGTCGGTGTAGCACCCATTAGCCGCGAGAGCGGCACCTTCCGGGGCAAGCGATACATCCGAGGTGGGAGAGCTAAGGTGCGCACTGCAATGTTCATGGCCATGATGTCGGCCATCCAGTGCAACTCCAAATTCAAGGCGCTTTACCAGCGTCTCGTCGACGCCGGAAAAGCCAAGCGTGCGGCCATCATTGCCTGTGTCAGAAAGATGGTTGTGGTGCTCAATTCGATGGTTAGAAGCGGAAAAACTTGGGACCCGAATTTGGCTATTTAACGTGGGTTGACGCCATAGTCACTTGTTAGGCCTATTTACTTTCACCCGACTTCGCCTGAGCAATTCGACTTTTTGCAGCCGCCAGTGCACCTTCAGGCCACACGTCAACGGTACTACCCTCTTTCATGTATTCGTCAGTGAATATTTGGCTAAACCACACAGGATCATATTCACCAGATTCTGAAGTGAAGTGCTCACGATTGCGGTACCAAAGGTCAAGTATTGCAACGTCGATGGTATCGGATAAGTGAAGGGTCTCCTTCACAACCGCTCTCCAATCGGATGCCTGGGTATCGAACACTCGCTGGATATTCATACTCTGAATTGATGCCGACTTATCTTCTGGCAAATACCCGATCACGTCTTGGATGTATGCCTCGAAGAAAATGTAGACCGGATTGGGCCCATATCTTGGATGATCCTGAATACTCATTCCCGCTCCCTGAACTAAATGAGAGACCAATAGGGCTGAAAAAAACACCAAAGCTTTGTTCATCGACCTGCCTAACGCCCGGCTCACGCGCCGGCTTGGAGCCGCGAAGCGGCGGAAAATCGGTCGCTGTGCAGCCGATTGTTAAATCTTTTGGCGTACGGTATCCTGACCATGGTCAACATCCTGTACAGGAGTAACCTTATGGATGCCATTAGCTACACAGCCGCTAGAACCAATCTAGCAAAAACCATGGAGCAGGTCTGCGAAGACCATTCTCCCGTGATCATCACCCGGAGCAAATCGCAGTCCGTGGTCATGATCTCTCTTGAGGACTATGAGGCATTGCAGGAGACCGCATACCTCCTGCGCGCACCAAAAAACGCACGGCGTTTGCTGGAATCCGTTGCCGAGCTGGAGCAAGGCGGTGGTCAAGAAAAGGAACTTCTTGAATGAAACTCATCTTCTCCGAGAACGCCTGGGAAGACTATCTGTACTGGCAGAGAACCGACAAAAAAATCCTGAATCGCATCAACAGGCTTATCAAGGAGACCAAACGAGAACCGTTCGAGGGTGTCGGCAAACCGGAACCCCTCAAACACAGTCTCGCTGGTTACTGGTCCCGCCGAATTAACGAAGAACACCGCATCGTTTACAAGGTCACGGATGACGCTTTGCTTATAGCACAGCTCCGTTATCACTACTGATTTAACGCGAAGCTAAGCGGCGTCCTAAAAAGGGCGTCCGGTGGCGGCGCCAGTTTCGCGCCCGCCACGCAGTACCAAATATAGCAGCGGGCCTGCCGATACAAATACCGCTGTCAGAATGAAAAACGGTAGGAGATAACCCAGCCCTTTGCCACGACCTTTTGCATCTTGGTACATCCATACACAAGCCATTGCGGCGAGAATATAAAGATCAATGACAACCTGGGCGGTATCCGGGCTGGACATGAGCTCTACACCGAAAGCCAGAAGCGACTGCTCTGTGCCCGCCATAGCCCAAAAGGTGAAGCCCATGAAAAGGCCGAGAATGAGTAGGGGAAATACTGAAACTCTCATGATCTTCCTTGATTGAGGCCTAAGAAATATAACGCCCGCCATCACCGGTGACAAAACCGCAGCGAAGCGAAGGGTTTGGCATCCGGTGCATGGCCTGGTTACACCTCACTTTGGTCAGTGAAGCTTATTGAAAACTTCCGGGTGTTGCTCAGCAATGCGCAGAAGCGCAACCGCAGGCCCCTGAGGCTCACGCCGACCCTGTTCCCAATCCTGAAGGGTTCGCACACTCACGCCCATAAGACCGGCAAAGGCAGATTGCGACATGTTCAACTTCAGCCTGATCACTTTGGGCGGTGAGGGCTCTGATAGCTCTTGGGTTCGTAACGCCAATTTGCCCTTCTTGAACTGCTTGATTTCATTGATGCCATCAAGAATTTCTGCCCCAAGGTTCCTGTCACCCATTTTTGATTGCCTCCGCTATCTGCTTGAGCGTATGGCCAGGAATGCTGGCGCGCTCTGATTTACTGTACAGCGTGAGCATCCATATCTCGTGGTCAGACTTCTTCCAGTAGTAAATGGCTCTGATACCACCGCTCTTTCCCGAACCCGCTGGTGCCCATCGAACTTTACGAACGCCACCTGAGCCTTTGATTAGATCTCCGGCATCCGGCTTCTGCAAAAGGTAGGTTTGAAGCCCACGATATTCCTCGTCCGTGAGGTAATTCGGCAATAACTTGCTGAACGTCGAGGTTTCGATGAATAGCATTGCAAAAATATACGGCGTTGCCGTACTAGCGTCAAGGCAAGATCAGTGAGGTGTAACGCTCCGCTAATGTGCGCCGCCTGCGGCGTCACCATTGAGCGGCTTGTTAGCAGATTCTGCCTGAAGGCGCTCCACCAGCCACACCTTGATGATCGATTGGCGGGTAACGCCTATGCGCGCAGCCTCACGATCCAACGACTCGACAACCCAAGCCGGGAAATCGACGTTGATTCGCTTTTGTTCCTGATTAACGCGACGGGCAGAGGACAGATCCAGGTCATCAACAATGTCTTCCTGACCTTCCTCAAATTTTTTGTCGAAGTCTTTAGCTTTCATAGAGCTCAACCTCCTTCTTACGGGAACGTCTGACTGAAATCAGACGAATACGAGCATCCCTGTATGTGACGACGGCCGACCAGTGCTTGTCACCAATCTTGCCTATCAGCAAAAACCTTTGCTCATCCTCTGATTTTGCGCGGATCTCCAGCAGGTATGGATCTTTCCACAACCCCTGGGCAGCAACGAAATCAATACCGTGCTTGTCCAAGTTGGCCTGGCTTTTGGCTTCGTCGAATTCAAACTCATCCATGAGTACAAATTATTCCTTTTTTACTCATTCCGCAATATTTGGAAGGAAGCTGTAGCTGCTAACGCTGAAATAAGCGGCGCCCTGAAAAGGGCGTCCGGTGGAGGCCATAGGCCGGAACGAATTTGATTGCCTTGTTAAATAAATACCGAATCCTCTCGATATACGGCTTTAAGATTAATACTTATTATTTCGATTCCATCTGTGTATGTAGATGCTTCGTCAGTCCTTCTAACAAGGATTGCTGAGCGGCTAGGACCCTTTGCAAACCCTCCTTATCAGAAATCGGTGCACCTCCGACAATTATCAGAGAGTGCTTTGCGTCTACGGGGAGCGTGTCACTGATAATCATAATCTCTTGGGAAGGAACTACATGTACATCACGAAAAACAGCCCACTTGTTCAAAACTCCTGCCTCACAGAACTTTATATCAACCGGTTCACCATAGACTTCCTTTAAAGCCTCAGGAAGGCTAGAGCACTCAGCGTTCAGCTCCTGCAGACTATCGACTAAGACCGGCTCGCTTTTTTGAACACTTATATTTAACTTAAAGTCAGATTCGAGGGTTGGTATGTCATAAAAGAATTCAACTTCTTTTCCAGCTACCTTATCTCTGACCTGGTTGAGAATTTCTTTATTGATGGGGCTCCCCTCGGCAAAATTCTCGAATTCCATCTTTGATGCAGAACCAGGGCCAACCTGAACCCATCCATTTGGCAGCACTGCATTGAAGCCGAAGTAACTACTAATTTCAGTTTCTGCAAACAACGGCCCTGCGACAAAAATCAAGCAGAGCGCAAAAAATCTACTATTCATTCGCACTGATCCCTCATAGATCCTATTTAACGCCAATATTAAGCGGCGCCCGACTACGGCGTCCGGTGGACGGCCGCCAGGCCGGGAACGAACTTGAATGACTGGTTATGTGCTACCCGAAGAAACAGCCATTCTCGTCGGCATTCACGATAGCAAAAAATTCCTCGATGGAGCGTGACTCAGGTTCTGGCTCGTACGAATGCCACTTTAAATCGCTGCGCATCCAGTAGATTTTCCAGCGTTGAGATTTCTGGACGTAGGTAGCTTTTGCCACCGGCGACTCAATGCTCTTTGATGGTTCACGGAAATGCGGGCGAACCTCCACAATTTGTACGCTCTGGCCAGTAACCCGAACTTCTATATCAAGCTCGGGACGGATCGCGACCGGTGGACGCCGGATTTCCAGAAACTCCGAAGTAGCACGCTCAATTTTCTTTGCTTCAAACTCGCTGAATGCCATACGGATTCTCTATAGAAGCGCCCACATAACGCTGAGCACAGCGGCGCCACGACAGTGGCGTCCGGCGGCCGCAGGCCGCGTACTGATGCGACTGGTTATGAATTGGCACTGCACCCACCGGCCTTTACCACTCGTTTCGTTGTCGCCGGATATTTACTAAGCAGTAATGCAGGGCGAATGGGACGGGGCGAAAAATTGCCACCACAGTTGGGGCACTGATTACCCAACACACCAGATGCGCAAGATTCGCAGAACGTGCACTCGAATGTGCAGATTACCGCCTCACTGGAATCCGGCGGCAAATCCTTGTCACAACACTCGCAATTGGGTCTCAATTCGAGCATAGAATCCTCCGTGCTGATTCATAACGAATAGCTAAGCGGCGCCCTGACAAGGGCGTCCGGTGGACGGCCGCCAGGCCGGGAACGAATTTGAGCGACTGGTTAGGCGGCACCTGACCAAAATGCCTCACCCTGCGTCTCGATG
>NZ_SRPF01000005.1 GCF_004785685.1 Marinobacter confluentis
TCCTGATATTTCGTATCCGAAATACCTCGGCCAGCGCCCACACGAATTACTTGGTTAACTTTTTAAAGAGCAGTGGGAACTTCCGTTCCCTGATCAAGGCCGCGTATTCTACAGCGAATCGTGACCTTGTCAATTGTTTTCTGAGGTAGAGCGCTGCGTTAAAACTGGCTGCTCCCCTCAAGTGAACCGGCATTCTACAGACACCGAAGACTGTGTCAACGACGTTAAAACAAATATCTTTTTTTACTTCGGTTAGCCCTTACATGCTGGTTATTCAGCAACCAATTGGCAGCAAAACCTGCTCAATTTTCGTCCGCAGGTTCTTCCGGCTTGCGGGAACGACGAAATAGTGAAAATAAAGGGCCAGACAGGGCGTAAGCCAGGAACCCAACAAAAAGTACGGTAGCAGGATCAAGTGCGACAATCACAAAGGTCAGCACCACCAGCAGGATGGCGGCAAACGGGACTCGTCCCCGCAGGTCCAGATCCTTGAAACTCTTGTACAGAATGTTGCTGACCATAAGCACACCGCAACCGCCCACAACAACAATGGTCATCGCAGTCAGCCATGCTGCCGGCTCAAACGCATGAAAACACCAGACAACACCGGCCACACAGGCCGCCGCGGCAGGGCTGGCAAGCCCGACGAAGAATTTCTTATCCACAGAACCTATCTGGGTATTGAATCGGGCCAACCGAAGTGCAGCGCCAGCCACATAGATAAAGGTAATAGCCCAACCAAACTGACCCAGATTGTTGAGAGACCAGAAGAATGCGACCAGACCAGGCGCGACACCGAACGCCACCATATCTGCAAGACTGTCATACTCTTCGCCAAATTTGCTCTGGGTATTCGTGAGCCGTGCGACGCGACCGTCCAGACCGTCAAGGATCATGGAGACGAAAATGGCAATGGCGGCGTTGTCGAAGACACCATTGGCCGCCGACACAATGGCGTAAAAGCCGGAAAAGAGTGACGCCGTTGTCAGGGCATTCGGCAAAAGGTAGATGCCTTTGCGTCTTACCGGCGCGCCTTCGACCAGCTCTTCTTCAACAACTTCGCCCGGCTCAGCATCGAAGTCCGCAGCCTGCTTTGAATCAGCTCCTGACCTGGAATGCGCCTGTGGTTTTTGTTCACTCATCCTCAATCACTCCGGATAGCATTTGTGCGGAGTATATACGAAAAACGCGGCCTCTAGGGCCGCGCTCTGTTATTGGTCTCCGCCAATCAACCTAGTTTTTCTCTTTATCGACAATCTTGTTCGCAGAGATCCAGGGCATCATTGAGCGAAGCTTTTCGCCAACCGTTTCGATCTGGTGCTCGGCATTGATGCGGCGACGGGCCGTCATTGACGGGTAGTTGCTGCTGCCTTCCTGAATGAACATCTTGGCATATTCACCGGTCTGAATGCGCTTCAGTGCGTTGCGCATAGCTTCGCGGGACTGCTCGTTGATAATCTCCGGTCCAGTCACGTATTCACCGTATTCCGCGTTATTGGAGATGGAGTAGTTCATGTTGGCGATGCCGCCTTCATACATCAGGTCAACGATCAGCTTGAGCTCGTGCAGGCATTCGAAGTAGGCCATTTCGGGCTCATAGCCGGCATCTACCAGTGTTTCAAACGCCGCCTTAACCAGCTCAACTGTGCCACCACAAAGAACGGCCTGCTCACCAAACAGATCGGTTTCGGTCTCGTCCTTGAAGGTGGTTTCAATGATGCCGGTCCGACCGCCACCGATACCGCTGGCATAGGACAGGGCCAGGTTTTTCGCCGTTCCAGACGCATCCTGAAAAATCGCAATCAGGTCAGGGATACCGCCGCCACGGGTGAACTCGGTGCGAACTGTGTGACCAGGCGCTTTCGGCGCGATCATGATAACGTCCAGATCTTTCCGGGGAACGATCTGGTTGTAGTGGATCGCAAAACCGTGGGCGAATGCCAGAGTCGCACCCTGCTTCAGGTTGGGCTCGATCTCGGCCTTGTAAAGCTGAGCCTGGAATTCGTCAGGCGTGAGAACCATAACAACGTCCGCTGCGGCTACGGCAGAAGGTACGTCATTGGTTTTCAGACCGTAGGCCTCGGCTTTGGCGATGGAAGATGACCCGGGGCGCAGGCCAACCGTAACGTCAACTCCGGACTCTTTCAGGTTACAGGCGTGAGCATGCCCCTGCGAGCCGAAACCGATGATGGCAACTTTCTTGCCCTGAATGATGGAAAGATCGCAATCCTTATCGTAATAAACCTGCATAAAAACCTCTGTGTTTTATAGGGACCGATTATTGGCCCGCGATTGTACAGAATATTGGCGATACCTGTTAAAGGCTCAGTACCTTTTCGCCCCGGGCGATGCCAGAAACACCGGAACGCACCACTTCGAGGACACCGGACGTGCCTATCGCCTGAATAAATCCATCGAGCTTCTCACTGTCGCCCGCCAACTGAACCGTGTAGACGGAACTGGTCACGTCGACAATCTGGCCGCGGAAGATATCAACCGTGCGCTTGATTTCAGCCCGCTGGGAACCGGTCGCCTTGAGCTTCACCAGCATCAGCTCCCGCTCGATGTGAGCACCTTCTGTCAGGTCAACAAGCTTCACCACTTCTATCAGCTTGTTCAGCTGCTTGGTGATCTGCTCAATCACCCGGTCAGAGCCGGTTGTTGTAACCGTCAACCTGGACAGGGTTTCATCTTCTGTTGGGGCGACTGTCAATGTTTCGATGTTGTAGTTGCGCTGGGAGAAAAGGCCCACGACCCTCGACAGCGCGCCCGGCTCATTTTCCAGAAGAACGGATATGATTCGACGCATGATCAGACCCTCTCCGTTTTGCTGAGCCACATGTCTTTCATCGAACCACGGGCCACCTGCATTGGGTACACATGCTCGAAGCGGTCAACGTAAATATCGACAAACACCAGCTTGTCTTTCATGGCCAGCACTTCTTTGAGTTTTGGCTCAAGATCTTCTTTCTTGTCGATCCGCACGCCAACGTGACCATAGGCTTCGGCCAGCTTGATGAAGTCCGGCAGGGATTCCATGTAAGACTCCGCATGGCGGGACTCGTAGTTCATGTCCTGCCACTGCTTGACCATACCCAGTGCCTGATTGTTCACATTGATAATCTTCACCGGCAAATTGTACTGCTTGCAGGTGGACAGCTCCTGAATGTTCATCTGAATACTGCCCTCACCGGTAATGCACAGCACTTCATCGTCCGGATAGTTCAGCTTGACGCCCATGGCGGCCGGCAGACCGAAGCCCATGGTTCCCAGGCCACCGGAATTGATCCAGCGGTTGGGGCGATCAAACTTGTAGTATTGAGCGGCAAACATCTGGTGCTGCCCAACGTCTGTCGTCACATAGGCGTCGCCATTCGTCAGGCGCCAGAGCGCTTCAATCACTTCCTGCGGCTTAATAGTGTCATCACTGGTTTCATAGCGCATGCCATGGAAGGCGCGCCATTCTTCGATCTGCTTCCACCAGGACGCAATGGCATCGGCGTCCGGCTTTTCTTTGCTTTCCTTGACCAGGGTAATCATTTCCTTGAGCACGGCATCAACGGGCCCGACGATGGGAACGTCGGCGTCGATCGTCTTGGAAATGGAAGCCGGGTCTATGTCGATGTGAACAATGCGCGCGCCCGGACAGAACTTCTCGGTGGCATTAGTCACCCGGTCATCAAACCGCGCTCCGACACACAGGATGAGATCCGCATGGTGCATGGCCATGTTCGACTCATAGGTGCCATGCATACCCAGCCAGCCTAGATGCTGCTTGTCCGAAGCGGGGTAGCAACCGATACCCATGATGGTATTGGTGATCGGGTAACCCAGCATCTGCACCAGCTCTGTCAACTGATCCGACGCCTTGCCCAGAATGACACCGCCACCGGCGTAGATCATCGGCCGCTTGGCCGCCATCAGCATGTCCACAGCTTTCTTGATCTGACCAGCATGGCCCCGGATCGCCGGGTTATAGGAACGCAGCTTCACTTTCTTGGGGAAGCTGTACTCATACCGCTCGTTCGGGGTCGTCATATCCTTCGGGATATCCACAACCACAGGTCCGGGCCGGCCGGTCGAAGCGATATAATAGGCCTTGCGGATAATTTCAGGAATTTCTTCCGGGTGGCGAACGCTCAGGTTGTGCTTTACCACCGGCCGGGACACACCCATCATATCCGTTTCCTGGAAAGCATCCTCGCCAATCAGAGTCGATGCCACCTGGCCACAAAGCACGACCATAGGAATGGAATCCATGAACGCGGTTGCAATACCGGTGATGGTGTTGGTGGCCCCAGGGCCAGATGTAACCAGAACGGTGCCAGGTTTTCCGGATGCGCGCGCGTAACCATCAGCCATGTGCACGGCGGCCTGCTCATGCCGCACCAGGATATGTTTTACTTTATCCTGTCTGAAAAGCGCGTCATAGATATGCAATGCCGCACCACCCGGATAGCCATATATGTATTCGATGCCCTCGTCCTGCAGGGACCGAATCAGCATATCAGCGCCAGACAATAACTCCACGATGTTCTACCCTCTTCTACAGGTGAATGAGCCGGACTGCTTCCGGCCGGGTGCCTGGGTATCCGGCCTTCGCGCTTCTTTTGAAAGCGGAAACGGATTCTGTGCCACACTGATGAAAGAGGTTGTCTCCTGGCCAGCCGCCCTCCTGAGGGTTGCGGAGAACGACCAATCGACGAGCGTCCAGTGTGGTTGCTGATGGGGGATACCTGCACGGGATTTCCTGCCGTATTGACCCCAGTCTTCAGGCAACGCGTAATTTTGACAGCGGGAAACTCCCTGTCAATAGCAACCGCCGCATTCTATGCCCTATCCTGGCTCAGGTCTGCCATACTTTTGGCAAAGATTTCCGTCAGCAATTCAGTCAGGATTTGAACCAGCCCGAAGAAAGTTGGCTTTACAAATGGCAGGATCGCTTTAGGCTTAGTGGTAACGATGCGCTCCCGGGCGCTTTGATCAGGCTAAAACAAACAGGCCGACGCAGTATAGGCCTACGCAAAAGAGTAAAGGCATGAACAGGAAAATCCTCGCTCTCGCAGTATGCATCATGGTGATTCCGGCCTCCGCTTCAGCGCAGTCGGTCTACAAATGGACAGACGAAAACGGAATCGTGCATTTTGGTGACCGTGCGCCCAGTGGAACAGAGTCCGAATCTGTCAGCATCCGCACCGGCAAGAGAGCCGGCTCGGGCGACTCTGACTCAGCAAGCCCCCAACAACGTGTTCAACAAATGGATGAGCAGGCAGCACAGAGCGCTGAACGCGAACAGCTCAGCGCCGCGGAAGAAGCCAGGCAGAAGCAACGCGCGGCAAACTGCCAGACCGCAAGAAGTAACCTTAGCCTGATCCGCAGCGGCAGCCGCATAAGAGTTGAAGAGAATGGTGAAGAACGGTATCTGACCGAGGAAGAAAAAGCCGAGAAACGTGAGCAGTTCGAAGAGATCGCTGAGCTGAACTGCAACGAAGAAACCCAGCAATAATCGCCGTAACAGAAAAGGGGGCCAGCAGGCCCCCTATCAAATCACCAACCAGTGCTCACGTCTTGCTGAACACCAGGGCATTGCCCTTCACCTCTGCCCGGATGGTGTCGCCCGACACAAAATCGCCCTGCAACAGCCGTTGTGCCAGAGGATTCTCAATCATCCGCTGGATTGCCCGCTTCAACGGCCGCGCCCCATACACCGGGTCGTAACCCACTTCCGCCAGCAATTCCATGGCCGAATCGTCCAGCTCCAGCTTCATCTCCTGCTCTTTCAGGCGCTTGCTGAGAATCTCGATCTGGATTCTGGCAATGCCCTGGATCTGGTTTTCAGCCAACGGATGGAAGACCACAACCTCGTCTACACGGTTGATGAACTCAGGCCGGAAGTGAGTACCCACTACCTCCATGACATCCGCTTTCATAGACTCGTAGTTTGCTTCTCCCGCTTTCTGTTGAATAATGTCCGAACCCAGGTTGGAGGTCATGACAATCACGGTATTTCTGAAATCCACCGTGCGGCCCTGACCATCTGTGAGCCGGCCGTCCTCCAATACCTGCAACAGGATATTGAAAACATCCGGGTGGGCTTTCTCCACTTCGTCCAGCAACAGCACTGAATAGGGCCGCCGACGGACTGCTTCGGTCAGGTAACCGCCCTCTTCATAACCGACATAACCCGGAGGCGCGCCAATCAGCCGCGCCACCGAGTGTTTTTCCATGAACTCGGACATATCAATCCGAACCATCGCCTCCTCGGTATCGAACAGGAAAGACGCCAGGGCCTTGCACAACTCGGTCTTGCCAACGCCGGTGGGTCCGAGAAAAAGGAACGAGCCGTTCGGGCGATGAGGATCAGAGAGCCCCGCCCTTGAGCGGCGCACCGCATTAGACACCGCTTCAACCGCCTCGTCCTGACCAATCACCCGGCCGTGAAGCGCCTCTTCCATGCGCATCAGCTTATCCCGTTCGCCTTCCAGCATCTTGGAGACCGGAATACCCGTCCATTTGGAGACGATTTCAGCGATTTCTTCATCCGTCACCCGGTTGCGAAGCAGCTTCATTTCCATCATCTCGGCCTGGCTGGCCATATCGAGCTGACGCTCAAGTTCCGGAATCTGCCCGTACTGCAACTCAGACATCTTTCCCAGGTCGCCTGCTCGGCGGGCATTCTCCAGATCAATCCGGGCCTGTTCGAGCCGGCTCTTGATCTTCTGGGAACCATGCAGGGCGGCCTTTTCAGTATTCCAGATTTCCTCCAGGTCGGCGTATTCCCGTTCAACCCCACTGATGACAGCCGACAGTTCAGAAAGCCGCTTTTTCGAGGCCGCGTCCGTTTCCTTTTTCAGTGCTTCACGCTCGATCTTTAACTGGATCAGGCGGCGCTCAAGGCGGTCCAGAGCCTCTGGCTTGGAATCCATTTCCATACGGATCTGGCTGGCTGCCTCGTCCACCAGATCGATCGCCTTGTCGGGCAGTTGCCGGTCCGCGATGTAGCGATGGGACAGCCTGGCCGCAGCAATGATAGCGCCATCGGTTACTTCTACCCCATGGTGCACCTCATAGCGCTCTTTAAGGCCGCGGAGAATGGCGATGGTGTCTTCTTCGTTGGGCTCGCTGACCAACACCTTCTGGAACCGGCGCTCCAGCGCGGCGTCTTTTTCAATATTTTCCCGGTATTCATCAAGAGTCGTCGCGCCGACACAGTGCAGCTCACCGCGCGCCAACGCAGGCTTGAGCATGTTACCGGCGTCCATCGAGCCTTCGGCTTTACCGGCGCCAACCACCGTATGAATCTCGTCAATGAACAGAATGATCTGGCCTTCCTGTTTTGCCAGCTCGCTCAGAACCGCTTTCAGACGTTCTTCAAAATCACCACGGAACTTGGCACCAGCGATAAGAGAGCCCATATCCAGCGAGAGTACACGCTTGTTTTTCAGCCCTTCCGGCACTTCACCGTTGACGATGCGCTGGGCGAGGCCTTCCACAATGGCGGTTTTGCCAACGCCGGGCTCGCCGATCAGCACCGGGTTATTCTTGCGACGGCGCTGCAATACCTGGATGGTACGGCGAATCTCATCGTCGCGGCCGATCACCGGGTCCAGCTTGCCGGCTTCGGCCCGCTCGGTCAGATCAATGGTGTATTTATCGAGGGCCTGACGGTTCTCCTCCGCAGACGCATCCTTGACGGCCTCGCCACCGCGCACATCGTCAATCGCCTTTTCCAGCGCCGCCTTGTCGACGCCCTGCTCCCGTAGCACTCGCCCCAGAGTACCGCGATCCTCCAGGGCCGCCAGCAGCACCAGTTCGCTTGAAACGTACTGATCACCCCGCTTCTGGGCCAGTTTGTCGGCCATGTTGAACAGCCGACCCATGTCATTGGACATGGAGACATCGCCTGCGGTGCCCTGAACTTCCGGCAGGTTGCCAATTTCCCTGGCAATCTCCTGGCGAATACGACCGGGCTCGGCGCCTGCCTGTTTGAGCAAGGGCTTGATTGAACTGCCCTGCTGATCCATCAGCGCCAGCATGAGATGCACGGGCTCGATGAAATTGTGGTCTTTTCCCACCGCAAGGGACTGGGCATCGGCCAGCGCCGTCTGCAATTTACTGGTCAGTTTGTCGATTCTCATAATCCTGTTCCCTTCTGTGCTGGCGCGCTTTAAACATAAGCGCGCCCACAAACTTTCGTTCGTCTGATAACGTCAATGTAGGGGCGTTTAACGGGAGTTCAAGCGGCAGACTGAAATAAGTGTCAGAAATTTGACGCGAAACCCCGGCAAGGGGATTCGAGGGTGTTCAGGCAATGAAAATCAGGCTGGCCATACGACCGGTCACACCGTCGCGGCGGTAGGAAAAGAAGCGCTCAGGCGCAGAAAACGTGCACTCTGTCCCGCCATAGATCTGGATGACCCCCTGCGCTTTCAGGCGCTGTCGGGCAAGCAGGTATAAGTCGCCCATGTAGTGGCCGGCTCGCGACCCGGGCACGAAGGCATCACCAGCGTCAGGATGCTCACGGATAAACGCCTCCCGCACTTCCCCACCTACCTCAAATTGACTCGGGCCAATAGCGGGACCAAGCCAGGCCATCACCTCCGATGGGTCATCAAACTGTGCCAACACCTTCTCTAATACGCCGTCACACAGCCCCCGCCAGCCCGCATGGGCAGCCGCCACACGGGTCCCTTCGTAGTTACAGAAGAGCACTGGCAAACAGTCGGCGGTCATGATCAAGCAGGGAACGCCAGGCCGCGTTGTTACGCAACCATCGGCGGTAACGGGCGCCCTCTGAGGCAACGTGACCACATCCGTGCCATGAACCTGATTCATGAAACAGAAGGCGGACGGCAAAAGCCCCATGGCGTCGGCCAGTTGCCGACGATTCTGTTCAACCCGCGCGGGTTCATCGCTAACGTGGCCGCCAAGATTGAAGCTATCCCAGGGTGCCGGACTGAAACCCCCAGCCCGGGTGGTAGAAACTGCTCTAATCCCGGCCGGTGCCGGCCATTCTGGGAAAATCAGGTTCAGCTCAGAATTCATTGCTGTTCAGTTCACTGAAGTGTTTTCGCAGCGCTGCGAGCAAATCCACCATATCCTGAGGCATGGGCACTTCCCAACTCAGGGTTTCACCGGTCTGTGGGTGTTCAAGGGTCAATTTACGGGCATGCAGGGCCTGACGATGAAACGCGGACAAGGCCTCGCGCAACTCGTCTGTTGTACCCTTGGGCAACCTCAGGCGCCCACCGTATTGCGGGTCGCCCACAAGTGGATGCTTCACGTGGGCCATATGAACCCGGATCTGGTGGGTTCGCCCGCTTTCCAGCGTACAACGAACGTGGGTGTGCGCTGCAAAGCGTTCCGCCAACCGGTAGTGCGTCACTGCCGGCTTACCGGACGAAACCACGGCCATCTTTTTACGCTCCTGCGGGTGTCGCCCGATCGGCGCATCTACCGTCGCCCCACCGGTAATTGTTCCAACAATCACCGCTTCGTATTCACGGCCCATGGTTCGGGTCTGCAACTGATCAACCAGCGACGTATGGGCGATCAGGCTGCGGGCCACCACCATGATGCCGGAAGTATCCTTATCCAGACGGTGAACGATGCCAGCCCGGGGCAGGTTTTCCACTTCCGGGGCGTAATTCAGCAACGCGTTGACCAGGGTGCCATCGGCATGCCCTGCCGCAGGGTGAACCACCAGCCCGGCTGGCTTGTTGATTACCAGTAGATGCTCGTCTTCATAAACCACATCCAGGCTGATCGCTTCAGCTTCCCAGCTAACCTGTGCTTCCGGCTCCGCGTCCAGCAACAGCACATCGCCCATCATCACTTTGTCCCTGGGCTTGCAGGTTTTCCCATCAACCGTTAAAGCCCCTGACTTGATCCAGCCCTGCAGCCGAGAACGGGAGTGTTCGGGCATGAGTTCGGCAGCGGCCTGATCCAGCCGCCGATCGCTGAGTTCCGGCGGAATGGAGAAGCGGGCGATGATACGTGATTCAGATGACATTAAGCCCCCGGGGCCGTTTATAAAGTTACGTTTGAGTCAAAAAGGCGGAATCCAACGGACCTGCCACTGCACAATCAGGGATAACCCCGTTACAATGGCGTTCAATTTCGACCCGCAATTTCAGTTTTGCCATTATACGGGATTCCGGCATGAGATCAGTTGCTCGATTAATCTTGCTCTTTACCACAGCGTTGTTGATCAGCGCCTGTGCCTCCAATAAAGGGCAGGAAGAAGTACTCGCGGAAGAAACCTATTACGAGAATGCTCGTGATGCCATGACCGCTGGCAATTTCAACGAGGCCGAGACCAACCTTGACGCCCTGGAAACCTACTATCCCTTTGGCCGCTATGCCGAACAGGCCCAACTCGACCTGATCTATGCCCGCTACCAGAATCTGGATCTTGAGGGCGCCCGGGCAGCCGCCGACCGCTTCCTCCGCCTGAACCCCCAAAGCGAGCACGCCGATTATGCACTGTATATGCGCGGACTGGCCTCCTACAATCTGGATATTGGCCTTGGCGCGCGCTACCTGCCCATTGACATTGAAGCCCGCGACCCCGGCGAGCAGCGCCAGGCCTTTCAGGATTTTTCACAGCTGCTGAACCGCTATCCGAGCAGCGAATACGCGCCGGATGCCCGCCAGCGAATGATTGCCATCCGCAACCGGCTAGCCCGGCTGGAGTTGCTGGCCGCGCAGTATTACATCAGCCGCGAAGCCTATGTGGCCGCAAACACCCGTGCGCGATACCTGATTGAGAACTATCCATCCACACCCCCGGTCGAGGATGCACTGATCATTCTTGCGGAAACCTTCCGTTTTCTTGATCTGAAAAAGGGTGCGTCAGACGCGGTTGCCATGCTCAAAGAAAACTTCCCGGAAAGCGCAGCGTTCAATGAAAATGGCGAGTTTGAATCCGATATTCTGGATCGGGAAGACCGTTCGCTGGCCAGTGTTGTCACCTTCGGGCTGATGGGCGACGAATAGGCCAAGAAGTCCATCTGGGCGCCTACCCAAGAGTGGGGCGGCGCTTATGCGCCGCTCTTCCAGCCATTGGTGATCGGGTAGCGCCGGTCTTTCCCGAAGCCGCGCTCCGTGATCCTGACGCCAATCGGCGCCTGCCGGCGTTTGTACTCGTTGATGTCCACCAGGCGAACCACCCTGTCCACATCTTCCCGATTGAATCCCTGAGCCACAATGGCGTCTGCGCTCAGGTCCCGCTCTACGTACAGATTAAGAATCTGATCCAGAATGTCATAACCCGGCAGACTGTCCTCGTCCTTCTGATCCGGTGCAAGCTCCGCTGACGGCGGGCGTGTAATGACCCGTTCCGGAATCACCGGCGCCACACTATTGCGATACCATGCCAGCTTGAACACCAGGGTTTTTGGCACATCTTTCAACACATCGAAACCGCCGGCCATGTCGCCATACAGGGTGGAATAACCCACGGCCATTTCGCTCTTGTTGCCGGTTGTCAGCACCAGCGCGCCGAATTTATTCGACAGGGACATTAACAACACGCCCCTCAGACGCGCCTGCAGATTCTCTTCCGTTGTGTCGGGCTTTGTTCCCTCAAAGGGCGCCGCCAGAGTTTCCATGAAGGCGTCGTACATGGGCTCAATCGAAAATACATCGTACTGCACACCCAGCGCCCGAGCCTGCAGCTCGGCATCTTCTATGCTCATACCTGAGGTATACCGGAACGGCATCATCACCGCCCGCACCCGATCAGCGCCCAGAGCATCCACCGCAACAGCCAGCGTCACCGCTGAATCAATACCGCCCGACAAGCCCAGAACAACGGACTTGAAGCCATTCTTGTTGACGTAATCCCGGACTCCCAGAACCAGCGCATGATAGACGTTTTCTTCCACCGACGGTTCCGGCAATGCCGGCTGGGAAACCGGCTGGCAGTGGTGCTCACAGATCAGATCGACGGGGAAAAGCCCTTCGCTGAACTGTGGCGCTTCGGCGCAGAGCGCGCCGGAGTGATCAAAGGCCATGGACCCGCCATCGAACACCAGCTCGTCCTGCCCCCCGACCAGATTCACATAGGCAATAGTGACCCGGTTTTCGCTGGACTTACGCTCCAGCAGCGCCTTTCGCCGGGCCTGTTTGCCGATGTCATAGGGCGAGGCATTGAGGTTGAGAATCAGCTTGGCACCCCGTGCAGCGGCCTCCTCCACCGGGCCGTCGCTCCAGATATCCTCACACACGGTCAGCCCCACGGAAACGCCGCGGATGTTCTGAACCAGGACCTCCCGGCCCTCTGCGAAATACCGTTTTTCATCAAATACCTGATAATTCGGCGGGAAGCGCTTGAAGTACTGCGCCGCGATTGCGCCCTGATCGATCACCAGTGCCGCGTTGTAGAGCAGCCCGCCCTGGCGAATGGGCGCCCCCACGACGATGGCCGGCGCAAAGGCTTCCGCCTGAAGCGTTTCCAGAGCCTTGGCCACTCTAAGGTCCATACTGGGGCGCAACAACAGGTCTTCCGGCGGATAGCCGGTCAGGCAGAGCTCAGGGAAGACCACAATATCTGCGGCCAGCTCTTTGCCCGCGCGGCGAGCCGCATCGATGACCTTCTGGGTATTGCCCGGAATATCGCCCACCAGGAAATCGAGCTGTGCCATCACCACCCTGAGTGTTGTAGGTGACTGACCGGATTGCGCAGACATAAACTACCGCTCCTGTAACTCATTGCCGTTAAAAGGCTATTATAACCACGCAGCGCCCAAGAATTCTTCCGGGATACCCACGGATCATGCAAAACAACATCGACAGCGCCCCCAACATCAACGCCAGCGCACCGCCCAGCCGCCAGCGCGCGAGGCTGTTCAGAATATATAACCATTACCGGGTGGTTCTCAGCCTTCTTCTGGTGGCACTGCTGTTCATCGCGCCCACGGAATTCGACACCCGCATGCGGGCTGCGGAATATTATCAGGCCAGCATTTTTACCTACCTGGCCATCAACCTTCTGATCGCACTGATCCTTCTGGCAGGGTTCCAGCCCCGCAACCGGCATATCATCCTGTCCATTTTCATGGATATCCTGATCCTGCACGGGCTGCTGCTGACCAGCAGTGGCATGACCAGCGGGCTGGCGAATCTGGTCATTGTTACCGTGGCGGCAGGCAATATCCTGACACCTACCCGAATCGGTACTCTCTACGCTGCGCTGGGCGCCATCTGCTCCCTGGGTATTGCGTCATGGTCGGTGCTTTCCATGTTCGCCTCAGCGGATGAAATCGTACGGGCCGGTTCGCTTGGTATTCTTTATTTTGCCGCTGCGTTCATCCTTCAATACATCTCACGGCGCATGGTTCGAAGCGAAGCCCTGGCCAGCTCAAGGGCCAAGAGCATTGCCGAGCTGGAACAGATCAACCGGCAGATTATCCAGCGTATGCGCACCGGCATTCTGGTACTCGACCGCTACGGTGCCATCCGCCTGGCGAATGCGGCGGCCGAAGAGCTGCTTTTTGGATCTGCCCCTAGCGAGGAAACCCTCAGCCGCGGCCGCACCCTGCCAAAACCCCTGCGCCGGGGACTGGAAAGCTGGCTGAAAAATCCCAGAGAGCGCACCGAGCCTTTTCAGGCCATGCCAACGGCCCCCATGGTGCAGGCAAACTTCACGCAGCTGGATCAGGAGCGGGGCGACCAGATTCTGGTGTTTATCGACGACCTCAGCAAGGTCACCCAACAGGCGCAACAGATGAAGCTGGCCTCCCTCGGCCGCCTGACCGCCGGTATCGCCCATGAAGTCCGCAACCCGCTGGGAGCCATCAGCCACGCATCACAGTTAATGCGGGAATCGGAGCATCTCGATGACGGCGACCGCAGAATGCTCGATATTATTCAGCGACATTCAAAACGGGTAAACGGCATCATCGAAAACGTGCTTGATCTTTCCCGCCGGCGCGAGGCAAGCAGCGATCTGGTGCAGGTGGACCAGTGGCTCCAGGCTTTCCGTGATGATTATCTACAAACGCTGGATGGTACTGACGGAAACCCACCCGTGATCCACCTGGAAATCGAAGATAACCTGCCCCAGGCCCGATTCGATATCAGCCAGCTGGAGCAGGTGCTGGTCAACCTTTGCGATAATGGCCTTCGCTATAGCCTCGAACACACCGGCCAGCCGGAAATCCGGCTGCATGCCGGGGCAACAGCCGATGGCGAACGGACCTATATTGATGTGCGCGATTTTGGGGTAGGCATTCCCCAGGAAAACAGGGCCTCGGTTTTCGAACCCTTCTTCACCACAGACAAGAGCGGCACCGGCCTGGGTCTTTATCTGGCCCGGGAACTGTGCGAATCTAATCAGGCCCACCTTTCCCTGGTGGACAGCAAGAACCCTGGCTGCTGTTTCCGCATTACCTTTGCCCACCATGGGCGCATGATATGACCCACGACACGGAGTCCAGTCCAAACCCATGACCACGCATACAGTCCTCATTGTCGATGATGAACCGGATATCCGCGACCTTCTTGAGATCACCCTCAGCCGCATGGGTATTAACACCCTGACAGCACCGGACGTGGGTACGGCTAGAACCCTGCTGCAAGAGCATTCGCCACAGCTTTGTCTTACCGACATGAACCTGCCCGACGGCAACGGAATTGAACTGGTTCAGTGGATTCAACAACACGCCCCGGCGACGCCCGTCGCGGTGATTACCGCCTACGGCAATATGGAAACGGCCATCGAATCCCTTAAAGCCGGCGCCTTTGATTTCGTATCCAAGCCCGTTGAACTTCCGCGCCTGCGGGAACTGGTCAGCAGCGCCCTGAAACTGTCAGAGCCTGCGCTTGCCCCGGACACGACAGACGACGAACCCGGCCTGCTGCTTGGCAACTCGCAGGAAATCAAACGGCTGAGGAACCAGGTCCGCAAACTCGCCCGAAGCCAGGCTCCGGTTTTCATCAGCGGAGAATCGGGCAGCGGCAAGGAGCTGGTGGCCCGGATGATTCACCTCCAGGGCCCAAGGCGGGACGCCCCCTTTGTTGCCGTGAACTGCGGTGCTATTCCATCTGAGCTTATGGAAAGTGAATTTTTCGGACACAAGAAAGGCAGTTTTACCGGCGCCACCGACAACAAGGATGGCCTGTTCCGATCCGCTGACGGCGGCACCCTGTTTCTGGATGAAGTGGCGGACCTGCCACTGGCGATGCAGGTCAAACTGCTGCGCGCGATTCAGGAAAAAGCCGTGCGCCCGGTGGGGGAAACCAAGGAGTTCCCGGTGGATATCCGGGTGCTGAGCGCTACCCACAAGGACCTGCCAGCACTGGTGCAAAATGGCGACTTCCGCCAAGACCTGTTCTATCGCATCAACGTGATTGAACTGGCCGTACCCGCCCTGCGGGACCGCCCGGACGACGTCAAACTGCTGGCCAACCACATCCTGGGGCGGATCGCCCGGGAGTATGAGTGCGAGCCCGCCACCCTGACCGCAGAGGCCATCGCCCGCCTGCAAGCCTATAATTTTCCCGGCAACGTGCGGGAGCTTGAGAACATCCTGGAACGGGCCTTTACCCTGTGTGACGCGGAACTGATCGGCGAAAACGACCTTCATATGGGCAATGCGCCGATAATCGCGGACAGCCGGTCATCCGCAGACGCGGACGAGGCCCGGAACAACGGCGGGGCGTCAAACGTACCGGAAGGCGAGATGGACCTCGAGGGTTACCTGGAAACCATTGAGCGCACGGCCATCGAAAAAGCGCTGGAAGCGACCCGATGGAATAAGACAGCGGCAGCCAAAAGGCTGGGGATCAGTTTTAGGGCGTTGCGGTATCGGTTGAAGAAGTTGGGGATGGAATAGGCGATTTCTTACGTCTGAGCACCGATTCTGCCGACAGCGATCAAAAATCCCGGAGATATACTCGGCCACACCTCAAAAACATTTCAGACCAGGATGGTCTGCCATTCAAGAAGGATTCAAGGATGATTCCAAAGCGCTTAAAGCAGAGCGGATTCACTCTGCTAGAACTGATGATCACAATTACCATTGCTGTAATCATAGCCTCCGCAGCAACCGCCGGCTGGCAAAGCCTGATTGAAAGCACTAGCAGCCAGAGAGTGCGGTCGACACTGGTCAACTCATTCGCGGACGCGCGCAGCCACGCCGTTACCCAGAACCAGACCACGACGCTGTGCCCGCTCGATGCAAATCAGGTCTGTACCGCCAACTGGAACCAGCCAATATCCGTGTTCCTGGATCCAAACAATGACCGTGCTATCACGAGCGATACGGAAATTCTGAGCGTCCACCACCCCATCCCCAATGGTTCACTGACAGCCAGCAAATCCGGGCCTGCTGAAAGACGATATTTTCAGTACAACCCGGATGGTACGGCCAAAGGGACCATTGGCAACATCGTTTGGTGTCCTGAAGATGGGAATGCCTCCTTGGCCATTCAGCTAAGAATGAACTTTGGAGGGCGGATTACCTGGGCTCTGGACCAAGACAATGACGGCATCCGCGAGGATGCTCAAGGGCAAGCGCTTGCCTGCAGTTGACGCCTTGCAACTACTTCCAGCAGCCGGCGGTTGCCGGCAACCGGTTCCCCTCTTCGTCAATCGAAAGGGTGCCGCACTCGTCGTCAACCTGCGCGCCCTGGGGAACTGCCTGAAGTGTAAAGCTATCCCTGCCAACTGTTCCCGAAAAACTGATGTTGTAGGCCACAGAATCGCCACTACGCGGAGAAGTATCAAAGGGAAGGGTTGGAGCTACGGCATTACCGTCGCTGTCCGTTGTCCGGTAATCAAAGCCATTGGAGTAACGCCGCTCCATATATTGCACCAACTCCAACAGGTCCGCCTGCGCCTGGCCTCGCTGGGTTCTCTCGACATACGCTCGATAAGATGGAAAAGCTATGGCCGCAATAATGCCAATGATGGCGACCACAATCATCAGTTCGATCAGTGTGAAACCTTTGTGTCTGGTTGATGCCTGCATCAGGTTGAGACCTCTCAGTTATCTTCAGGCCGACAGAAGCCTCAACAGCCTCTGCCGGTTATACAACTTGAACGCTGATCAGCGAATCTGTTCCCAGTTCTGTCGGCCGCGGCTTATCGAACCGGCTTCAGGCACACTGATTATCTGACCGGATGATCCTGTGAACACTTTGCGCTCATCACCGCTTTCTGGATCGATCAAAACAGTTGGCGTATTGATAATGCCAACTTCTGGATTAAAACCAGACGCCGGGATACGAACGGTCTCCCCTTCAATAACAATCTCAATGAAATCACCCTCATCAAACTTGTTATCGTTGTTGATATCAAAGACCGAGTAGGACAGGCGACTACCGCTGAAAGTATCAAGCTCATATAGCCAGCTTGTACCACCGGCTGCGCAGGCATCTGCTGAAGGTATCAGGCTCGTAAAAATCACCCTATCCCCTCGGACCAGAGCCCTTGCTGTAACACGCTCACCCTCCGGTCCCGGGCCACCAAGGTCGGTTTCCCACTCAAGATTCAGATACCAGCCCTTCTGATTCGTGATTTGATTGGCGGAAACTGCGGTAAGGCCCACATTGACGATCTCCGTTTCACCCTCTTCTTCGCCTGCAATCTCTACCTGGGTAACCCGGGTCAGAATCTCCTGTTGCAGGAGGTCGCTCACCGTGAGGGTTCCAGAGGCTTCATCATCGTCAACAATGCCATAGAAAGCCTGGACGTCCGGGTCCTCGCCAACGACATTATCCCCCTGACGGATAAAGCTTCCCGTGCCAAAAAACACCATGTGCTCACCTTTCTCATTAAATGCGGAGGTTAAAGGTGCAGTGATAGGTTGCCCGGCTGGTGCAGTGAACAGCGGAATCAGATCGGACCCTGACTTGAGACCATTTGGCGCATCCCACTGGGAAGCGTTGGTTCCCTCAGTATCAATCCTCCAGACCTGACCCTCAGAATCGCCAACATAAATTCGATCGACAATCCGGTCGTTATCAAGATCGACCGCAAGGGGTGAGCCCAACTGACCGCTGTCCGGCAAATCGAAGGTCCTGAATGGGCGACCACTGCTGGCGTTCAGAAGCCATATCTTGCCTCCACCGGCTGGAGCGGTATCAAAGAATCCGCTGGAAACCACAACCGCAAACTCACCGTTCGGCATCGGCACAATAGCAGGCTGCTGAAGCGTGCGACCAAGGTCCGGATGTGAAAACTCCCAGAGGAACTGATCCGCCGTCATATTTTCGGGGTCGGTCACGTCCAATGCGAAAATACTGCCGCCACCGGCACCTGTCGCACCAACTGCCAAAGTGCGCCACCCCAGAGAGGTTCCCAACCAGGCGTCAGCGACTCTGGGCGAGCCATCAACATAATAGCGATGCGCGTAGTCCTGCTCAGTCAGCTCCGCCAGATTCGGGATAATTTCCGAGGGAATATAGGCGAAGAGCTCCTTACCGCCATCCTCACCAGAGGAAGCGTTGAAGCCGTGCAGCATTCCGTCATTGGCGCCCACAACGACTAGTGGAGGTCTTTCCTGATAGGCAGTAGTGGCCCTGAAAGCGTTATAGTCGCCAACGGTCGAGAATGCCGATACTGCGTCGAGCCCCCCGTAACCGAAATTCTGCTGGTGAACAAATTGCGGGTTCGAGTTAATAATATCTCCCAAACGGCTATCCCGTTCACGAAATATGCCACTGGTATTCGTCAGAGTCCGTTCGTTACTGCGATCTCCTCGCAGATACTCGAGCCGAAGCTCGCCGATGCTTTCGGAAGCTTCACTGCCATCAAGGTTCTGCCTCAGCGATAGGCGCTGTGCGTCATCAAGCGCATCCCATTCGAACGCATTACCCGTAGTCGATAACAGCTCTCCAGCCACCTGATCTGCCGTCGACAGACTCTGGTTGGTTATAATGTTTCTGTCTTCAATGTCGCCCGCTGTCAGGTTGTCCAACATCGCAGCGGCGCTCCAGTCGAACGTTTCTGACACACTTCCATCATCTTCGATGGAAAAAGCCCGTAAATCACCGCTCCAGTTTTCACTATTGAACGACGCCTGATAGACGGCAGTATCCGTGCTCAGACTGGAGGAACTTGCCGCAACCGACGCCGCAGCAGAGGATGACCGGAGAATATCGGCAAAGACCAACTCCAGATCCGTTGCCAGCTTGGAAGGGTCAATTGCAAAGTAATAGTTATCGGGAAGTCCATCACCGTCCGCATCCCAGGAAGCTGGATCACTGGGGAAATCAGCCTGCTTGTCATAGCCACCCCATTTGGCCGCGTAGAACATGGGGCTCTCAAGCAGGCCTTCAGACGTTTCTGATGAACTCAGGGTATACGTGTGGGAAGTTTCGCCATTACTACTCTGGCAACCGCTACAAGAAGTGACCCCCGGGTCAGAGTAGGTGAAATTATTGATCCCAGAGTGGGCGTGGAAACCATTCTTTGTCGTGCCATTCAGGACATAACCAAAGCCCAGAATAAAGGGCGTCGACTGCCCTGCCACATCGGTTGTAACCGTCAGTTCACTATCCGTAATCTCATATCTGATCGTGCCATACATATCCTGGTCATAGTCACCACCCTGCTCGCTGTCCTCCCAATTGACGAGGAACAGGCCGGTGCCGTTTTCCACGTCCTGCCTAACAACCTTGAAATCGACAAGCGCACAGTTACCGCCGCTGGTTTGATTACGACAGGCAGGCAGAATAGTCACGGCAACTTCATCGGATCCAGGCTTTCTGATATCGATTCTGGGAACAGCCGGTGCCAGCGAGACCGCAAACGTTTTGACGAATTGGTCTCCGGTAATGCCGGGCCTGAGATCGGTTGTATAGGCATGATTTGCAATACCTGCTGCGTCATATCCCGCAGATAGCCGGGGAGCTTCAGGGCACAATCCTGCAACTTCAGCCAGAGTTCCTACGGTTTTCGATGTACATAGCTGATTGGTTTCACTCGACGTGGCGCCCACAAACCAGTCATTTCCGTTAATACCTTCGGCAGAGCCAATCTCGCCAACAATGGCCCTAAGATCATCAAGAGAATCCAGCCCCGATAGGTTAGAAACGCTACCAAGCTCATCCCTATCAAGCGATGCCGAACTGCTGTTGAAATTGATAACGTTCAGCGGGGCACAATACAGGTCTTCCGAAACAGTGTCCTGCCAGGGCTGACTTTTCAACCCTGTTAAGCGGTCATCCCCTTCGAAAGTGAAATCTCCTGTTGGACTCTGGCCTGCAAAATACCGGATCGCCTCGAGGAAGATCTCGGACTGAGGATTACCCCAACTTGCACATCGACCATCAGCAATATCTTCAAGGCTGAGATTGAAAGTACAGCTCTCAGGGCTCTGAGAATAGGTTCCTGCGTTATCGTAACCAAACATTCTCAGCAAATTCAGCGAATCCACTATACCGCCAGTTGTCGGCGGCGAACTGAATCTACCATCCGTCTCTGCCGCCACTTCGTCAGTAAATGCGGACACATTTTTCCTTACCACACCGCCTGACTTGTTCTTGAGGTAACTACCGCTTAGCAAGCCAAACAGGATTTCCTCATCGTCACCGTATTGCTGAAGCAGACCTACCGGCTTGTAGTTCCCGTCTGGGTATTGCTTACAGCGCTCTTCGTGAATAAGCGTTGGATCACAAACCTCAACACGAACGTTATAGTCCGCTTGACCAAGTGACACAGCCGTTTTATTCGGGTTTCGGTCATTGGCGGCAAATTCGGTGAGGCCTATGTTATTGCCGTTAGTGGCACTCTTTTCACTGCTCCAGGTACACTGCCAGCGTTCGTTGGCATTCCACAGACTGTAATTACCACTGGCGACACTCATTCTTGGCGGCTTGGTGTCTGGCACCCTTTCGCCACCGCTGAGCCGCGAGTTCATGGTTGTGTTGCAAAATGAGACCCCACTCCTGGAGAGGTTTACAATCGTCCAGTTTGCTGACGTATTAACACCGGTATTCGCTCCCTGAACCTGAACCGCGATGACATTTGTCAAATCATTTTCACTACTTATTCGGCCAAGCATGACTGGCGTCGTGCCTGGATCGCTGATATCGGGCCGGGTGCTCCCCTTGTAAGCCAGAACCTGATCCCCAATCTGAACAGAGTTGAAAAAGATCGACTGATTGCTGTCGAGCACAAATAATTTATCTCCATTGCCGACAGTCACGGAAGACGAGCTTGTAGACACCACTTCCTCTGGTTTGGCAAATGGCGTCAACTTGGGCAGATCGCTACCATTGTAATATCTGACCCAGGAGTGAGCGTCGGTAGGAAAATAGGCGCGCTCAAGAACAGTCAGAGATGAAGAGTCTGTTCGACGAAACCCACCAAACAGAATTTTGCGAACAACGTCCATTCGGGACATCGTCAGATAATTAAGAAAATTTCCACTCCAGGCGCCACTGACGGTATCACAGTACTTATTGCTCGTGATCGCCTCCGGCTGAAAGCGCCCCAGAGAAGTATCGTAGTCATAGCACTTGTAACTATCGAAATAGCCATAATAGTCATTTGAGTGTTTGTAAGTCTGATCTGCAGCGCCATCGCCATCAAGGTCGAGGTAATCAGGGTAGGCCTCAAAAAACAGCTGATGGTCGTTGGAAAGCGAGAGCATTACCTGAGGTTCAACACCCTGGGTCAGGAACAGCGGCGCCTGTGATATATTGGCGTTCGCCGCCGAGGCAGCAGTCAACCAGAGTAGACCAGCGACAAGTCCGCCGGCGATGCGCTTACCATAGCTGGATGGAACAGATTGATTAACCATCACAAAATTCCTCTTCAAGGGTATTGCCTGTTGCGTCACTGAGACCGGTAAACACTGGTGAGGACAACGGTAGTGCTATCCGAACCGCCGGTCCCCAGCGCTGTAATTCTGTAAAACGGCGGCGGCGGAACTGCGGTTCCTGCTTCCGTTTCCGTGCCTGCTGGCTGAAATGTATTTATCTGTTCTATGTAGTAAGTCGGCTGAGCCGCAACTCCCGGAAAACTTCCACCATAGGTTATCGATCCATTTCCGGCCGTGGTTGTTCGGGTACGCCAGTCAGGATGGTCGTCACTGGTGACCTGGTAGAAGCCATTATTATTGTTGTAAATCTGGTTGGGATTGTTCCGAACGAAATCCTCGGCTTCCCTCAGAGCTGCCTCAGCAGCCTGGAACGCCAGGTCCCTGTCACGCAAATTGCCTGTCATGCGCTCCTGAAGGATGGTTCCCTGCATCCCTCCCACCGCTACCAGCGTCAGCAACAGAAGCATGATCAGGGAAACGAGCAAAACGCTACCTTGCTGACGCTTTCCCAACAAACTGTTGTGGTCCGAACGAGTTTCCAACATTGATCTACTCCAACCTGTTCCGAATACCAACGGTAGACATGCCCACGACCCGGGACCGTCTGTCTGACTGGGTCGTGATTTCTGTGCCGGCGAGATTGAATTCCCGGGCTTCTGCAACGTCGGTGATGAAGTCGCCCGTGCGATATAGCAGTGCCATACGCACGCTTACCACGTTGTCCCAGTTGGTTACATTTTCCGCTGTAACATAGGAGTCAGCTGCCGCCTCAACGCCACTGGCGACACCGTAAAGAATCTGCATGTTCTCTACGCCCTCGGCCAACTCAACGGCGCCACTGGTGTCACCTGCGTCCAGGCGCTCACGAAACAGTGCAGGTTCACCGCTCGCGCCCTCACCTATAAAATAGGCTGCGCTTTTGAACAGATAAATCGACGCATCATCGTCATAATCTCCGTTGAACTTTTCGTTCACTGGCGTTTTGTTACCCGGGGCGTTTCCAGAGCCCTTGGTAAGCGTGTCACCGGATTGGTTGGTTTTCTGGAAAAGATCCCCACCGCTGCAATCCCCCGCGATGACAAGCAGGATCGTATCCTGGTCAATATCAACATTACCCGTTGTGCCGAGAGTATTGGCGGCCGCACTCGGATTGATATCCAGCTCAACCGGCGACCTCTCACCAGAATTCACAATAAAAAAGTCTGTGCCCGGTAACATCTGATCTTCAATCTGGTCCGGAATAGCATCACCGCTTCCGTTGCTCCAGCTACCAGTGCCAGCGGTAAGCGATGTAATCTCAAACTCCTCGCCGAGTCCGGTATCTCCAGCTTCCCATCCGATAATTGCCCCACCGCCATATGAAATTTCGTCGTAATCATCATCGGTTTCATCGAGCTGATTAAACGGCTCACCGATCAAACAACCGAAATGACCGGCCATTCGAGCATCATACTGAAGGGTACCCAGCGTGAACCGGATATTCTCCTGGGTCTTGCCGAGGGAATCGCTCAGGCGATAAGTCTGACTTGATCCGAGAAAAACCTGAACCACCCCAAGGGTCAATATCAGGCCAAGCGCTAAGGCAATTAGAAGTTCGATCAGCGACAAGCCTGTCTGCATTTGCCGTGCCCTGGGATTACAGTTCAAGAACCTCATAACGTTACCTCCAGGGTGAACTCGCCTTCGTCCAGATCATCGACTTCCTCACGCGGACTCCAGGTAATGTCAACGGTAACCACATCCCCGTTGACCGCAATCTCCCCGTTACCACCAGGTAGCAGGCAGGCAAGGGCATTGCGCCATTCGTCGAGATCATCGTCCACAATATCGGCGTTGGTAATGGCGAAATCCGAATCGCAGTCAACGGCATCCGGATCAGTCAGGACATAAGACGTCCTGTTCGGTCGGTTCGCACGGATTCTTTCGACGATATCTTCCGCCAGAAATATTGCCTGTGTCCGAGCCTGGCTTCCCGTTGTCTGTTGGAGGCTAGTGGTTTGCAGCGATGCCATACCCAGCAGGCCAATTGCGAGAATCAGAAGGGCAACCAGTATTTCAATAAGGCCGAAACCTTTATGTCTGCTAGTCGGAAATGCCTCGGCGCGCCTGGGGGCGATAAAATGACGTGGCACAGGATGGCGGCTCATGCACAATCTCCCTTCTGAATGGAACCACGCCCAGAAAGACTCACGCTGATTGTGCGGGTTTTATCGGTTTCGCCAGACTCGCAGTTACTTGGTTCAATGCTCAAATTAAAAGTCGTGTTGGTCATTTCACCGCGGGCGTTGAACGTAAGGGTGTTCGCTGAACCGGAATAATCAAGCTCGTCGCCCGCATCAAACTGCCGCAGGATATCTGTGCCCGTGCAGGCTGCACCAAGGTGCACACACCAACCCTCATCAAAGCCACCAGTCTTCGCGCTCAGCGAAACATCATCGCCAATACGAACGGCTTCACTCCGGGCAAAGCTCATTGCCGAGTATATGCGGTTGGATTCCGTGGCCAGGCGATTATTCTCGATTATCTGCTGAAACGAAGGTACCGCTACGGTCGCAACAATGGCCAGAACGGCGACGACCACCATCAGCTCAATAATCGTAAAACCTCTGTGGGCATTTCGGTCAATCATGACAACTTCCTAAATTTACCTTAATGAAGCATAGAAGAGCACAGCAACTGATACGAGGGCACAGCGACGAGCGGCAAAAGGAGGGAGACAAGCGGCGCAAACAGGCAGGAGATTGTGACCGGGATCAAGCTTTACGGAAAATCAACGACGAATCAAAGCAAAAAAATCAAAGGCAGCGGCCCTTGCGAGAAGTCAGGAAACCTCCACCGCCTCAATCCTGAGCTCTTTCGGCATAGAGAACACAATGTTCTCTTCCCGCCCAGCAATCTCCTCAGGCAGGTCACCGCCGAGCTCACGCAGCCGGGAAATCACATCATTCACCAGCACCTCGGGGGCGGAGGCGCCTGCAGTTACGCCAACGGACTGCTTGCCCTCCAGCCACTGGGGTTCAATCTGGGAAGCCTGGTCAATCAGGTAAGCAGGGGTGCCCATTCTCTCCGCCAGCTCACGCAGGCGGTTGGAGTTGGAGCTGTTGGGGGAGCCAACGACCAGCATCAGGTCACAATCGCCGGCTAGCTGCTTCACCGCATCCTGACGGTTCTGGGTGGCGTAGCAGATGTCGTCTTTGCGGGGGCCCTGGATTTCAGGGAAGTTCGCCCTGAGGGCGTCGATCACCCGGGCAGTGTCATCCATGGACAGGGTGGTCTGGGTGACGTAAGACAGTTTGGCGGGGTCTTTAACCGCCAGCGCCGCCACGTCTTTTTCATCCTCAACCAGATAGATCTCACCACCGTTCGAATGGTCATACTGCCCCATGGTGCCTTCTACCTCCGGATGGCCATGGTGGCCGATCAGGATGCATTCGCGGCCTTCGCGGCTGTACTTCATCACTTCCAGGTGAACCTTGGTGACCAGAGGGCAGGTGGCGTCGAACACTTTCAGGCCACGGCGCGCCGCCTCTTTCTGCACTGCCTGGGATACACCATGGGCGCTGAAGATCACCAGTTTGTCGTCCGGCACTTCTTCCAGTTCATCCACGAAGATGGCGCCGCGTTCACGCAGGTTATCCACCACAAACTTGTTGTGCACAACCTCGTGGCGCACGTAGATGGGCGCGCCAAACACGTCCAGGGCACGGTTCACGATCTCGATGGCGCGGTCGACACCGGCACAGAAACCACGGGGATTGGCGAGTCTGATCTGCATAAACAATGCCCTGCAATATTGCCCTAGTGCGCAGCCCCGACGGGCTCCACATCAATGATTTCAACGTCAAACGTCAGTGTACGCCCCGCCAGAGGGTGATTAAAGTCCACTTCGACTTCGTCACCCTCAACCCGGCTGACCACACCGGGCAGTTCGCTCTGGCGCGCATCGGCGAAGGAGATCATCACGCCTTTCTCCAGCACCATGTCCGGGCTGAATTCCCTGCGCTTGAAGGTCTGAACGTTGCTGGGGTTGTGCTGGCCAAAGGCCTTTTCCGGCGGCACCTGGAAGCTGTTGCTCTCCCCTGCCTTCATGCCCATCAGGTAGGCCTCGAAGTTCTCAGGAAGATTTTCATCCCCGATTTCCAGGGTAGCCGGGGCTTTATCGAAGGTGGAGTCAATCACCTCGCCGTCGCTGAACTTTAGGGCGAAGTGCAAGGTGACTCGTGTTTGCTGGTCTATGGGAAGTTCTTTCATCTTGCCTGCTCCGGGTCCGGTCAGTCCGCTTTATCCTGTGACTCAGCGGGCTTGCGGAATATATCGAGAATCATCATGCCGGCGCCGATGGTGATGGCGGTATCGGCAATATTGAAGGCGGGGAAGTGGTAGTCGTTCCAGTAGAAATGCAGGAAATCCACTACGTAGCCGTGAACAACGCGGTCGTAAACGTTGCCCAGGGCGCCGCCGAGTATCAATACGATGGCAATGGCCGACCAGGTTTCATCCGGCTTCAGGGATTTCAGCCAGCGAAACAGTATCACGCTGACCACCGCCGCCAGGGTGACAAAGAACCACCGTTGCCAGCCAGACTCACCTGCCAGAAAGCTGAAGGCGGCCCCGGTGTTGTGCAGCAGCGTGAAGTTGAAGCTGGGCATCACTGGCACCGGCACCGCATAGGTCAGCATGGCCGTGGCCATGGCCTTGGTGCCCAGATCCAGTACGATGACCAGACCCGCCAGCCAAAGCCAGCGAAGTTTGGAACCCTGCGCTTCATTCTGGCTCATTACAGACTCCGGCGAACTCTGAACATCAGGCAAATGAACGCGCCTCACCCTCGCCTTCCACGTTGGTAACGCAGCGGCCACACAGGTCGCTGTAATGCTCATTCTGGCCCACATCCGCGCGGTGGTGCCAGCAGCGCTCGCACTTGTCGTGGGCCGCAGGAATAACCTTCACTTTCAGGCCTTCGTGGGTCGTCTGCTCGGCATCACCAGCATCAGCCAGTAGTTTCACCGTAGCTTCTGAAGTAATCAGCACGAAACGAAGCTCTTCACCCAGATGGTTCAGGTCTTTCGCCAGATCGCCATCACAGAACAGGGTCACTTCCGAACTCAGGGAGCCCTTGATTTCGCCACGGCTGCGGGCCTCTTCCAGGCACTTATTCACCGCTTCCTTCACCGCGTGAATACGGCCCCAGTAGTCACGGCCCAATTCAGCGTTATCCGGCAGCGCCGTCAGGCCTTCATACCAGGTTTCATAGAACACCGTATCGCCGCGTTGGCCGGGCAAGTGCTGCCAGATTTCGTCGGCGGTGAAGCTCAGAATCGGAGCAATCCAGCGAACCAGGGCTTCCGCTACGTGATAGAGCGCCGTCTGGCAGGAACGCCTTTCACGGCTGTCCGCCTGGGTGGTGTACTGGCGGTCCTTGATGATGTCCAGGTAGAAACCACCGAGGGTTGCTTCGCAGAAGCTGTACACCTTCTGATAGATCTTAAGGAAGGCGTAGTTCTGGAAATCCTCGTGCAGCTCTTTCTGAAGTTGCAGGGCCTTGTCCACCATCCAGCGGTCCAGGGCGATCATGTCGTCCGGCGCCAGTGCGTGCTGTTTGGGGTCGAATCCGGTCAGATTGCTGAGCAGGAAGCGGGCGGTGTTGCGAATCCGGCGATAACCGTCTGCGGTCTGCTTGAGGATGTCCTTGGACACCGTCATCTCGCCGCTGTAGTCGGTGGCCGATACCCACAGGCGAAGAATGTCCGCGCCTAGCTCGTTCATGACTTCCTGGGGCGCAATCACATTACCCAGGGACTTGGACATCTTGCGGCCCTTGCCATCAACGGTAAAACCATGAGTCAGCACTTCTTTATAGGGCGCAACACCGTTCATCGCGATGGAGGTTTTCAGAGACGACTGGAACCAACCGCGATGCTGGTCTGAACCTTCCAGATAAAGATCCGCCGGAAACTGGCCCAGCTCAGGGCGCGGGCGCAACACGGATTCGTGGGTCACCCCGGAATCAAACCAGACGTCCAGAGTGTCTGTTACCTTTTCATACTGCTCGGCGTCGCTGCCCAGAAGCTCTTTGGCATCCATGTCGTACCAGGCATCGATACCGCCCTTCTCGATCTGCTTCGCGGCTGCCTCGATCAGGTTCTGGGTGTCCGGGTGCAACTCCTGGGTTTCCTTATGGATAAACAGGGTAATTGGCACGCCCCAGGTCCGCTGGCGGGACACGCACCAGTCCGGAGACTGTTTGAACATTGCTTCAATGCGGTTCTGGCCCCAGCCAGGGATCCAGCGCACGCCCTTGATGGCTTCCAGGGCATCATTACGCAGGTTTTCCTTGTCCATGCTGATAAACCACTGGGGCGTGGCGCGGTAGATCAGCGGCGTTTTGGTCCGCCAGCAGTGTGGATAGCTGTGGCTGAATTTCTCTGCGCGCACCAGCTTGCCTTCCCGCTCCAGTGCTGAACACACCGGGTCGTCCGCCTTGTAGACGTGAACCCCGGCAAATTCGCCAGCAGCCTGGGTGTAGGTGCCGTCAGCCTTGACCAGACTGATGGTGCCAATGCCATTTGCCTTGCCCACTTCAAAGTCTTCCATGCCGTGATCCGGCGCGGTATGAACCACACCGGTACCGGCGTCGGTAGACACATGGTCGCCCAGAATCAGCGGAACCTGCTTGTCGAAAACCGGGTGCTGCAGGGCCAGCTTGTCCAGCTTCTCGCCAATGACGGTCGCCAGTACTTCAAAATTCTCGACGCCCCAGCGGGCCATGATGTCGTCGACCATTTCCGCGGCCACGATCAGGCGTTCCGGGCCGTTACCGGCGTCTGTCTGAACCAGCGCGTATTCCAGCTCGGGGTGGATCGACACGGCCTGGTTAGCGGGGATGGTCCAGGGGGTGGTGGTCCAGATCACTACCGAGACATCACCCTGCCCTTCGCTGGTACTGAACAGGTCCAGTACCTTTTTCTGGTCAACCGCAGTAAAGCGCACGTCGATCTGCACCGAAACCTTGTCCTGATACTCCACTTCGGCTTCCGCCAGCGCAGATTGGCCAACCACGCTCCAGTAAACCGGCTTGAAACCACGTACCAGATGACCCTTGGCGACAATCTTGCCAAGCGCCCGAACAATACCGGCCTCCACTTTCGGGTCCATGGTCAGGTAGGGCTTGTCCCACTCACCCATCACGCCCAGGCGAATAAAGTCCTCTTTCTGCCCGGCGATCTGTTTGGTGGCGTAGTCGCGACAAGCCTGGCGGAAGGTCTTAAAGTCTACTTTTACTCCAGCCTTACCGATTTCCTGTTCCACCTTGTGCTCAATGGGCAGGCCATGGCAGTCCCAGCCCGGCACGTAGGGCGCGTCATAGCCCATGAAGCTGCGGGACTTTACGATCATGTCCTTGAGAATCTTGTTGACCGCGTGACCAATGTGAATGCTGCCGTTGGCATAGGGAGGACCATCGTGAAGAATGAACTTCTCCCGGCCTTCGCGCTGCTTGCGCAGGTTGCCGTAGACATCCAGATCCTGCCAGTGCTTGAGCATGTCCGGCTCGCGCTTGGCAAGGTTACCGCGCATGGGAAAGGCGGTGTCAGGCAGATTCAGAGTGTGCTTGTAATCGCTCATGGTCGTTGTGGGTAACTCAGGTTGTAGAAATGTCGAGCCAGGCCCGGGCGTCTTCAAAATCCCGGGCAATCTGATGTTTGAGGTCGTCTACGGAATCAAATTTCACTTCGCCGCGCAGAAAATGGCGAAACACGACGTCGATGCGCTGGCCATAAAGTGTGCCAGCAAAATCCAGCAGGTGCACTTCCAGGGACGGCTGCTTGCCGTCGACCGTGGGCCGCACACCAATATTCGCCACGCCGTCCAGCGTTCGACCATCTTCCAGGGTCGCGAACACTACATAGACGCCGCGTAGGGCGGGCATTCTGGGCAACAGCACGTTGGCCGTTGGTGCGCCTATCTGACGCCCCAACTGCTGGCCGTAGACGACCCTTCCGCGAATCCGATACGGATGCCCGAGCAGGTCTTCCGCGTCAGCCAGCCGATTCTCACCCAGCACCTGGCGAATGCGTGTACTGCTTACCCGGTCACCGGCCACTTCAACGGTGCGCGTATTCTCGACGGCAAAGCCACGCTTATCACCCACGCTTTTAAGAAGGGCGAAGTCCCCGGCACGGTCGCAACCAAAGCGGAAATCATCGCCCACCACCAGATGATGAACCCGCAGGCCGTCGATCAATACCTCCTCAATAAAGCCCATGCCGGAATAGCTGCGGAATTTCTCGTTGAAACGAAGACAAAGCACTATGTCGATGCCGGAGGCCAGCAGGGATTCAAATTTCTGGCGGAAAGGCATCAACCGGGGTGGCGCTTCGTCGCCCTGAAAGAATTCGCGAGGCTGGGGCTCGAACACCATGACAACCGAAGGCACACCCAGTTCCCGGGCTTTTTCGCGAACCTGGTCGATGATGGTCTGATGGCCCAAGTGGACACCGTCGAAATTACCGATCGTTGCCACACAGCCGTTGGCCAACGGCGCTTCCGCCTGCTGTGAAAACTGCTTCAGATTGGTCAGGCCCCGGATGAGACGCATGTAACGGCGAACCCTTGATTTCCAGCGGTGAGAAAACGCGCGATTATACCCTACCTGTGGCGGAAATGTCTTACCCGGACCCCGGCGGCGGCCAGCGCAATGAAATACACTGCCAGGCCAGCGGTCACCAGAATCGCCATATCCGCCGAGCGCTGGAAGCCGTCGGCCGCCAGCCATTGCTCCAGCGGCGGCTGGAACCAGAGGATCACCCCCGCCAGCGCAGCGTTGGCAACGCCGATCCGGAACAGGAACACGGGCCAGCCGGACTGCCAGCGCCAGGCGCCTTCCTTGATCAGCCCGCGCCAGAGCAGACCGGCGTTAAGCCAGGCCGACAGCGATGTGGCCAGCGCAAGGCCCGCATGGGCCAAGGGGAACACCAGCGCCAGGTTGAACACCATGTTTGCCACCATGGCGAAAATGCCGATCTTCACCGGGGTTTTGGTGTCCTGGCGGGCAAAATAGCCCGGCGCCAGCACCTTGATCAGCATGAAAGCCAGCAGGCCGGCGGAGTACGCCCGCAGCGCCTGGCCGGACATCATCACATCCCGGCTGGTCACTTCCCCGTAGTAGAACAGCGTCGCAATCAGCGGTTCCGCCAACAGGGCCAGGGCCAGCGCGGCGGGCAGACCAATGAGCAATACTGCCCGCACTGCCCAGTCGAGCGTGGCCGCAAACTGGTCGGGCGAGGCATCTGCGTGCTTGCGGGACAGGCTGGGCAGGATGACGGTGCCGATAGCAATGCCGAATACGCCCAGAGGCAGCTCAGAAAGCCGGTCGGAATAATACAGCCAGGACACGCTGCCGGTCTGCAGGAAAGACGCCAGCACTGTATCCAGCAGCAGGTTGATCTGGCTGACTGATACACCGAATAGGGCGGGAAGCATCAGTTGCATGATCCGCTTTACGCCCTCGTGGCGATAATCCACCCGCGGCCTTGGCAGCAACCCCAGACGCATCAGAAAGGGCAACTGAAAGAACAGCTGTAGTGCCCCGGCGATGAATACGCCCCACGCCAGCGCGACCACCGGGGTGTCCATCAACGGCGACAGGAAGATGGCGGCGCCGATCATCGCCAGATTCAGGAGCACCGGGGTAAACGCTGGAATCGCAAAGCGGTCATAGCTGTTGAGGATCGACCCGGCAAAGGCAGTCAGGGAAATCAGGAACAGATAGGGAAAGGTAATGCGCAGCATGTCGCTGGCAAGGTCGAACTTGAGCTCGTCGCCCACAAAGCCTGGCGCGAACAGTGCCGTCAATAGCGGCGCGCCCAGCACCGCAGCGATGGTTACGCCCAACAATACCAGCCCCAGCGAGCCCGCAACGGCGTTGACCAGTCGGCGCACTTCGCCAATGGATTCCTGCTGACGATAGGAGGACAGCACGGGCACAAACGCCTGATTGAAAGCACCTTCGGCAAACAGGCGGCGGAGGAAGTTGGGGATCTTGAAGGCAACAAAAAAGGCGTCTGCACCGGCGCCCGCGCCAAAATAGCGGGCGATCACCATGTCGCGCACCAGGCCCAACACCCTCGATAGCATGGTCATCATGCCCACAAGCCCCGAAGAGCGCAGCAGCCCCGGCGGCTTTGGGAGTTTTTTCTGCTGATCGGCCTGTTCGGGTTCGGTCGACATGACTGGCTCGTTTCGGTAATTCCGTAGCGTGTTCCGGGAATGTCCCAGGATGTTGCTGGAAGGTGCGGGGAGTTTAGCACAGCCCTTGCGGTGTCTCGCGCTAAAAAGGTTTTAACCTTGACATTCGGGGGCTGTAGCGGCATAGTTCCGCGTCATTTAATTCGACGCGCTGGTTGGCGCGCCCGCGATTTTTTACGAATCGATTCACAACGAATTTCAGATCTCAGGAGTTTAACGGTGGCAAATTCCCCACAAGCCAAGAAGCGCGCACGTCAGAACGAGAAGAACCGCAAGCACAACGCTAGCCTGCGTTCCATGGCGCGTACTTACATCAAGAAAGTTCAGTCCAGCATTGAAGCTGGCAAGCCGGAAGAAGCCAAGGCGGCTTTCGAGAAGGCTCAGCCGATCATGGACAGCATGGTTAACAAGGGCATTTTTGCCAAGAACAAGGTTGCTCGCCAGAAGAGCCGCCTGAATGCCCGCATCAAGGCTCTGGCAAGCGCTTAAAGCGTTTTTCGGATCCTGAATGAAAGAACCGGCCTTTGTGGCCGGTTTTTTTTGTGTCTGAATTTTACACAATCACCAAGTTGTCTCGGTGCACCATTTCCTCGTCAGAGATGTAACCCAATACTTCGGTAATTCGCTTGCTGGACAAACCAGCAATCGCTCTTGCTTCTTCAGCGTCGTAATTGACCAGGCCGCGCGCGATTTCTTTGCCGTCTTCATCGACGCAGGAAACCATTTCGCCCCGACGGAACTGGCCGGAGATGCCTTTGACCCCGACTGGCAGCAGGCTGCGACCGCCTCGGCAAAGAACAGCCACGGCTCCCTGATCCAGGGTGAGTTTGCCGCGGGTCTGCAGGTGGCTGGCGAGCCACTGTTTGCGGGCGGCGATGCGGCCCTGTTCCGGTAACAGCAGGGTACCGATAGGCTCGCCGTCTCGCAGGCGGGTGATGACCTGTTCGATCTTGCCGCCAACGATGACGGTGAAAGCGCCGGATCGGGCGGCCAGGCGGGCGGCGCGGACTTTGGTCTGCATGCCACCACGGCCCAGGGCACCGGCACCGCCAGCGGCCATGGCGTCCAGTTCGGAATCAATGGCCTGGCGTTGTTCGATAAGCGCCGCATCGGCATTTTTGCGCGGGTCTTTGTCGAACAGGCCAAGCTGATCAGTCAGGATAATCAGGCCGTCGGCTTCGATCAGGTTGGCCACCAGAGCACCCAGGGTGTCGTTGTCGCCGAAGCGGATTTCGTCGGTGATCACTGTGTCGTTTTCGTTGACGATTGGTACCACGCCAAAATCCAGCAACGCCCTCAGGGTGCTGCGAGCGTTCAGGTAGCGTCTGCGGTCGGAAAGATCATCGTGAGTCAGGAGGATCTGCGCAGTGTGCAGATCGTGACGTTTGAACTGGGCTTCCCAGGTTTGCACCAGACCCATCTGGCCAACGGCGGCGGCTGCCTGCAGTTCGTGCAGGCGCTCAGGGCGTGCGGTCCAGCCCAGTCGACTCATGCCTTCCGCCACGGCGCCGGAAGAAACGATCACGACCTCCACGCCAGCTTCAACCAGCTCCGCAATCTGGTCGACCCATAGCCCCAGAACGGCCACATCCAGCCCGCGGCCATCATTGGTTAATAGTGCGCTTCCGATTTTTACCACCAGGCGGCGTGCCTGGCGAAGTTGGGTGCGTTTGCTCATTGGATTCCAGTCCACGGGAGCGGGCGGGCAGATGCCTGCCCGCCCGGCGGTACTTTGCAGTTAATTCAAACAACAAGCCCTATCACTCAGGAGCGTAAACTACTTCCACATCGTAATCATCGTCGTCGAAGTCATCATCGCCGTCCTGACGGGCTTCGCGGCGGATCTGACGTTCGGCTTCAATTCTTGCGCGTGCCTCTTCATCCATTTGGCGACGGCGTGCCGCTTCGCGTTCTGCGAACTCTGGGTTCTCTGCCTCTTCCCGGGCCAGATCTTCGATCCAGCGCATCACCGCCTGGGTCAGCGGCTTGGTGCCCTCACCGCTCAGCGCAGAAATCCAGAATACCGGGCCTTTCCAGTCAAGCTCATCGACAATCGCCTGGCAGTGGGCGTCACGGTCTTCTTCGGACAGCATGTCGACTTTGTTCAGCACCAGCCAGCGCTCGCGGTTGGCCAGGGTTTCACTGAATTTTTCCAGTTCGTGCTCGATCGCGCGAACGCTGTCCACGGGCGATGACTGGTCGTAGGGCGCCACGTCGACCAGGTGGAGCAGCAGGCGTGTACGCACCAGATGCTTCAGGAACCGGATACCCAGCCCAGCGCCCTCTGCGGCTCCTTCAATCAGGCCTGGGATGTCGGCAATGACAAAGCTCTGGTGAGCCTGAACGCTGACAACACCCAGGTTTGGCACCAGGGTAGTGAACGGGTAGTCGGCCACTTTGGGCTTGGCCGCCGACACCGAACGGATAAAGGTGGATTTACCGGCGTTGGGCATACCCAATAGACCGACGTCGGCCAACACTTTCAGTTCCAGACGCAGGTTGCGAAGTTCGCCTTCGGAGCCTTTGGTGGTCTGACGTGGGGCGCGGTTGACTGAGGATTTGAAGCGGGTGTTCCCTAGTCCGTGAAACCCGGCCTGGGCTACTTTCAGACGCTCACCGGCGTGCGTCAGGTCGCCCAGTACTTCGTGGGTATCCATATCCACAACGGTGGTGCCAACCGGCACCGGCAGCACCAGATCTTCGCCCTTGATGCCGTTGCAATTGCGGCCAGAACCCGGCTGGCCGTTTTCGGCTTTGTGCTTGCGCTGGAACCGGTAGTCAATCAGCGTGTTCAGTGCACTGTCGGCTTCCAGGAACACAGACCCACCGTCGCCGCCATCGCCACCATCGGGGCCGCCTTTGGGCACGTATTTTTCACGGCGAAAGCTCAGGCAACCGTGGCCGCCCTTGCCCGCCTCAACAATGATGGTGGCTTCGTCTACAAATTTCATGATCAACCCTTTGCGCCTGGCGCATAAACTAAAAAGCCCCGCAGCCTCTGGGAAGCTTTGCGGGGCTCCGGGCGGCGCTGACAGGTTATCCTATCAGCACCGCCCAAGGTTCGACAGAACCTGAGATCGCCGCGACTTACGCCGCTGGAACGATGCTCACAAACTTACGGTTGTCGGGACCTTTGACTTCGAACTTGACCTGCCCTTCCGCGGTTGCGAACAGGGTGTGGTCCTTGCCCAGGCCAACGTTCTGGCCGGCGTGGAAACGGGTTCCTCGCTGACGAACAATGATGCTGCCCGAGGAAACGGTTTCACCGCCGTAGCGCTTCACACCAAGTCGTTTCGACTCGGAATCGCGACCGTTACGGGTACTACCTGCTGCTTTTTTATGAGCCATTACAAGCCTCCTTATCTAAGGGGTGTTTCAGAGCCTCAGCCCTTGATACCCGTGATCTTGACTTCAGTAAACCACTGACGGTGGCCCTGACGCTTCATGGAATGCTTCCGGCGACGGAACTTGATGATCTGGATCTTGTCGTGACGGCCGTGGCTAACCACTTCAGCGGTCACTTTGGCACCGTCTACAACCGGCGCGCCAACCTGAACCTTGTCACCATCGGCAACCAGCAGAACGCGATCGAAATCGATGCTTCCACCTGTTTCCACTTCCAGCTTTTCAAGCTTCAGCGTTTCGCCTTCCTTTACCCGGTGCTGCTTGCCACCGCTAACAATAACTGCGTACATTAATCTTCTCCGCGATTGACCCATCCCTGCTCTTTTCCACCTGGTTCTAAGGGAAGCGCTTTGGCAACCCTATAGCAGGGAGCGCAGGTTGGGATGAGTTGGGCGCGTGATTGTACGAAAAGACTCAGGGCAACACAAGCCAAGTTGACACTGATGTGTGCAATACCTAGCATTGCGCGACCTGCCAACATTACGGTTACTGCCATCCGCAGGACCAAAAAAGGAACCGGATCAACCCCATGACAGCCCAGCGAATCTACGACACCGTCACGGACGACTTCAGCCGGGTCAATGATCTGATTATCAAGCGTCTCGCCTCAGACGTCCCTCTGGTTGAAAAAATTGCCCAGTACATCATTGAAAGCGGTGGCAAGCGTCTTCGCCCGCTGCTGGTTCTGCTATCCAGCCAAGCGGTTGGTTACAAAGGTCACGATCATCTCAAGCTTGCGGCGGTGATTGAGTTCCTGCACACCGCGACCCTGCTTCACGATGACGTTGTCGACACCTCAGACCTGCGTCGTGGCCGCAGCACCGCCAATGCCCGCTGGGGCAATGCCCCGAGTGTGCTTGTCGGTGATTTCCTTTACGCCCGGGCTTTTGAAATGATGGTGGAGTTGCAGAATCTGCGCATTATGGACGTGCTGTCGCACGCCACCGCCGTGATTGCCGAAGGTGAAGTGCTTCAGTTGATGAACGTGAAGAACCCGGATGTATCCGAGGCCAAATACATGGAGGTTATTCACAACAAGACGGCCATGCTGTTCGAGGCCGCTTCACATACCGGCGCCCTGCTCGCTGGCGCAAACCCGCAACAGGAAAACGCCCTGCGGGACTACGGCAAACACCTCGGCCTGGCATTCCAGCTGGTGGACGACCTGCTGGACTACCAGGGCAACGCCGAGGAAATGGGCAAGGATGTCGGGGATGACCTGGCCGAGGGCAAGCCCACCCTGCCACTGATTTACGCCATGGCTAAAGGCACGGCAGACGAAAAGCAGTTGATCCGTCAGGCCATCCGCAAGGGCGGGCTGGATGACCTGCCGGCAATTCTGGACATTGTCAGAAGCTCAGGCGCCCTGGAATACACCATGGCCAAGGCCAAAGAGCAGGCTAGGCTGGCTGCCGCCTGCCTTCAGATCCTCCCGGACTCTGACCACAAAGAGGCCTTGGCGCTGCTGACTGATGTGGCGGTCGCGCGGGTTAGCTAATCAAACCTTGAAATCCGGCCCCAGAGTTCCGCGGTTATGGGCCGATTCAAAATCCAACGCCGGTCCCACCGGCACAATCTGGGTCGGATTGATGGTCCGCTGGCTCACGTAATAATGCTGCTTGATCTGGCGGATATCCACCGTCTCCGCCACGCCTGGCACCTGATAAAGATCCCGCACATAAGCGGACAGCGCCGGGAAATCCGAAATTCGCTGACGATTGCACTTGAAGTGACTGTAGTAGACCGCATCAAAGCGGATCAGCGTGGTGAACAGGCGCCAGTCCGCCTCGGTCAGCCGATTACCTGCCAGATAGCGCTGGGAAGACAGCCGGTCTTCCAGCCAGTCCAGCGAGTCAAACAGAGCGTTGTAAGCCTCCTCGTACTTGTCCTGCGCCGTTGCAAAGCCGGACTTGTAAACGCCATTGTTCACCGTGTGGTAGACCCGCTCGTTCACCTCGTCAATTTCGCCGCGCAAGGCTTCCGGGTAAAAGTCCAGGTCGCTGCGCACGCCTTCCAGCCCGTCGAAGGCCGAATTGAACATCCGGATAATGTCTGCGGACTCATTGCTGACAATGGTTCGCTTTTCCTTGTCCCAGAGGGTTGGCACAGTTACCCGACCGGAATAGTCTGGCGCAGCTTCCAGATACACCTCGTACATAAACCGCTTACCGTTCACATCGTCCCGGTGTGTGGGGTCGTCCGGCCGAAACTCCCAGCCGTTCTCGACCATGTCCGGGTGCACAACAGACACTGAAATGTGTTTCTCAAGCCCTTTAAGCGCCCGAAAAATCAGCGTCCGGTGGGCCCAGGGGCAGGCCATGGACACGTAGAGATGGTAACGCCCGGGCACTGCGGGAAAGCCTCCCTCACCGTCAGGCCCGGCTGAGCCATCAGCCGTTACCCAGTTGCGAAATCTGGCAGCTTCGCGTTCGAATTTGCCGCCGGTTTTTGAGGTGTCGTACCACTGATCGTGCCATTTGCCGTCAACGAGAAGTCCCATAAAGCCCTCAAGGTCTGTTCATTAGAAAGTGAAGGCAGAATACCGAGGACCCTGCTACGCTCTCAAACAATCAATTCTGGCCAACACAATCAGATAATTCGAACATGCACACAGCCATTACCATAGACGCCCTCAAGGTTCTCGACGCCATCGACCGCAAAGGTAGCTTCGCCGGGGCAGCCAGCGAACTTTTCCGGGTACCTTCGGCCATCAGCTACACCGTCCAGAAACTGGAAGAAGACCTGAACGTCGCCATCTTCGACCGCACCGGACACCGGGCAGCGCTTACGCCGGCCGGCCGTTATCTGCTGGAAGAGGGGCGGAGCCTGCTTGAAGCCGCAGAAACCCTGGCGCACACCACGCAACAGGTGGCCAAAGGTTGGGAAACCAGGCTGCGGATCGGTTTCAATTCCCTGCTGCCAGCAGAATGCCTGTTCGATGCGGTTCGTGATTTCTACGACCTTGGCGTACCGGTGGAGGTACAGCTGGTCGAGGAAGTGTTCGCCGGCTCCTGGGACGCTCTGCAAAGCCGCCGGATTGACATGATCGTGGGCGCCGACCAGATGAGCAAGCCGGCCGGAGCCTTCACCACCAGTCCTCTGGGCAAAATGTCGTTCGTTTACGCTGTTGCGCCGGGCCATTCCCTTACCAGCGCCAGGCAACCGTTAACGGAAGCCGACATAGCGGCATTCCCGGCCGCCGTTGCAGCAGACACGTCCCGATCTCTGCCACCGGGCAATGCCGGGATCTTCCGCCGCCAGCGCACGCTGACCGTTGCCAATATCGAACAGAAAATCGCCGTTCAGAAAGCCGGGCTGGCCGTGGGCTGGCTTCCAGAACCCCGGGTGCGCTCACTTCTGGAAAGCGGTGACCTGATCGGCCTCGAGGTCCACGAGCCGAGACAGCCCATCATGCTGCATCTTGCCCGCCATTCTGAAGATCAGGGCAAGGCACTGATGTGGTTCTGGGAAAGGCTGACCAGCTCCCCGGCCATCTCCGACTGGCTGGATAGCGCCCACTGATTAACAGCCCTGCCCCCGGCTCGTTTATACTGCTCCGACGCGCTTACACTGAACGGAGTTCTCAAACCATGCGGCAGCTGTCGGAACTGGACGCTTCTTTTCTCTATCTGGAGTCCGAAACCGCCCCTATGCACATCGGCGGCATCTATCTGTTTGATGCCGCAGACCGCGACACACCGCTGGCATTCAGTACTTTTGTGGCCTATCTACGCAGCCGGCTGCACGTTGTTCCGCTATTTCGCCAGCGCCTTAAAGAGATACCCTTCCGCCTGGGCCGCCCCTACTGGATTGACGACCCGGATTTCAGCATCGAGCGGCACCTGGCCTATGTGAACCTCGGGGAAAACGGCGATCAGTCCAGCCTGATGAAACTGGCGTCTCGCATTCTGGAGCAGCCCCTGAAAAGGGATCGGCCGCTCTGGCACATCACCTTCGTTGACGGATTCCGCAATGCCGGGGCAGCTGACAGTCAGAGGGGATTTGCCCTGATCGTCAAGCTGCACCACGCCGCCATCGATGCGTTCAGCGGCGAGGAAATCATTGCCAAGTTACTGGAATACAGCCCCGACCCACGCCGAATTGATCCGCCCCGGGCCTGGTCGGCGAGACCGGCGCCATCGGACGAGCGGGTCATGTTGCAGGCGGGAGCAAATCTGGCCCGTAAACCATTGCAGATTACCTCGGTGGCATTCAGCGCGGCCGAAGCAACAGCACGGGGCATTATCCAGAAACAGATGCGAAAACTGCCGCTGCCCTTTCCTCTGTTTTCGGCGCCGCAGAGCCCATTCAACCGCCAGATCACCGCCAACAGGGAAATTGTGTCCAGCAGTGTCGACCTGTCGCGCCTCAAGGCCATCAAGGCAACCCTTGGCAACGTCACGCTCAATGATGTGGTGCTGGGCCTGTGTGCAGAGACCCTGCGGCGCTATATGCAGGCGCAGGGCATGAAAACGGATCGGTCGCTAGTGGCCATGACGCCCATCTCGGTACGTTCAAGTAGCCTGCGCAAGGCGACGGGAAACCAGATGTCGGCAATGCTGCTGGACCTGGCCACCAGTGAACCGGACCCTGCCCGGCGCATCCGCCGGATTCACTGGAATGCCGTCGAATCCGAACCCTACCGTGAAGCCATTGCCGCTGACCGCCTTACCGAGCTTCTGCCTTCCACCATGCTGGCACTGTCGGCAAGGCTGTACTCAGAGCTCCAGATTGCCCAACGGTACCAGCCGGTTTTCAACCTGCCGATCACCAATGTGCCTGGGCCCCAGGTTCCGCTTTATTTACAGGGAGCCAGGCTGACCGCCCAGTTCAACACGGCGCCTCTGTTCGACAGCATGGGTCTGGTTATTGTGGCAGTCAGCTATCAGGGGACACTGACGATCAATTTCACCCTCTGCCCGGACGTGGTGGCAAAGGGCGAAACACTGGCGGGATTACTGGAAGAAAGCCTCGATGCAATCGAGCGGTCAGCCGTCAGCCTTGAGGATGAACCCGCAGAGACCGGGTTCGATACTGAGGTTCACCCTACCTTGATGGATGACGCCCTGAATCTGATGGAGGGCGCACTGCGCAAAACCGTTAACCGATTCCGGAGTTAGGTTTCGGCCGGTTTTCCTGGGCGCAGCCTGGGCTACTCGAAAGCCCAGCGCAGAAACTCGCGTTTTTCATCTTCAGAAGCATCACCCCAGAGGGCCTTGAGTTGATCAAGTGTCGAATCGGCCGAGCTGTCTGCGGATGCAGCCGGTTTTCTGGAAGCCGGGACTGGTGCCCTGTTTGCCACCTGGCGACTGTCCGAGGCAACCCAGGGTGAAGACGTGGCAACAGTGTTACCACTGGAGTCTACCAGAGCCACCTGAAAATCCTGCGCCTGAGCCATCGCCTGTTCGCGGGTCTGCGGCCTTTCAATGTCAAACTGATAGGTTTCGCCAGGCTCGGCATTGATCGTCAGGGTCTGCTTCGGGGTTTCCACAACGTGTACTTTGGACTCACCGTCATCCACTCGCTCGGCTTTGGACCAGATCGTCTTGTAAGTAAATACCACCAGATTTTCCCCGGGGAGCAGCTCATAATCTACGCTCAGGTCGTCGATCATGAAGCTGGTCATGGAACGACCGTTAACCTCACTTATATTGACCGCTCCCGGTGCCGATAGCACGGCAGCCTGGCCACTGTTTTCAACGGAGCCTTCCCAGGTCTGCACCCTGGACATGCCCGAGCTGCACCCGGTGATCACGGCCAGTCCCAGGAGGGCCAGAAAGGTGGTTCGCACGCGCTCAACAGATAACAGAATGTGTCGCCTCTTCATGGGTGTACCCTTATCCGGATGATCAGCCTGTTGGCTGTTAAAAAATGCCTGAATCGGCATTCTGACCAGACAGACCCGACAGAGCAAGACCGGTTAATTTTTTGCATCAAGTATCTTGAACAAAGAAATGTAAAAAAATGTTGAATTCGGCGGGAATTGATTTAATTTTAAACAGTCGAATTACGAAATTTCGCGTCGCCCGATCTTTGTCCACTCGAGGTCAGGCTCAGGAGCAGTCATGGATACGCAACGTCGAACCGGTGAGCAGGGCCCGGCCCCATTTCGCAGCAGCCGTTATTTCTGTGTCGGTGGCAAATGGTATTTCACCACCAGAGAAGGCTTTGACAGCGGCCCCTTTGCTTCACGCGAGCGAGCTGAAGTTGGGCTCAGGCGCTTTCTGCATGTTGTGAAGCTATTGCCGGAAGAACAGCAGATTCACTAACAGCGCCGGGGCAGGTGACTGTCCGCACTGTCTGCGTCAGACCAGGACCGGCATCAACCACCGGTCTAGGGAGTACAGGCATGCCATCGCCATAAACCCTGCCACCACATCGTCAACCATGATACCGAGCCCGCCGGGCATGTAACGGTCCAGCCAACTGATCGGCCAGGGTTTCACCACATCGAACAGCCTGAACAGCGCAAACGCCATCAACACACCGAAGACATTGTCCGGGAACAGGCCCAGAACAATCCACATCCCCACGAACTCGTCCCAGACAATCCCGCCGTGGTCATGAACCTTCAGGTCTGACGCGGTTTTACCGCACAGCCAGACACCCACCAGAAAGGCAAGGCCCACAATCAGCCAGTAGACGGCCGGCGGCACCCAGGCAAAACCCAGCCATAGCGGAATTGCAGCCAGACTGCCCCAGGTTCCAGGCGCCCGCGCAGCCGCACCGCTGCCGAAACCGAAGGCCAGAAGATGAATCGGGTCTCTCAGGAAGCCCGGCGGCAGAATCTGCTCTGGGACCTCTGTTTCTGGGCTCTGGTCATTCTGATTCATTCACTGACTCCCAAAATGATCGTACCCTCCCGATTGCACCTGAGTGGAAACGCCATCAAGTGAAAGACCGGGCCCTTCCCGCACGCGACCAATGACCGTTAGTCGCTCAAGCATGGCCTCGGGGTGGGTTTTTTGCGAATTCAGGGAGTCCAGGGATGGCTCTGATATCGTGAAGCACAACTCGTAATCGTCCCCGGCGTTCAGGGCCAGTTGCAGGGCATCGGGTCTTAGTGCAGTCAGGGCATCCGATAAAGGCAGTTTGTGCGTATCGATAACACCACCGGCGCCGGAAGCCTCAAGCAGGTGCCCCAGGTCGGCGACCAGACCGTCGGAAATGTCGATAGCCGCCGACGCATACCCCCGTAGCGCCTTACCCAACGCGAGCCGGGGTTGAGGCGAATGGTATCGTGCCAGAAGGGCTGCCTGTTCGGCCGTGGGCGAGGGCTGGTCAAGAAGGGACAGAGCCGCGCCGGCATCACCGAGGGTACCGGACACACAGACCAGATCACCCACTTGTGCGCCCGAGCGTTTGATGGCGCCATCAATCGGCACCGTGCCATGCACCTGAAGCGTCAGGCTAAGCGGGCCCCGCGTGGTATCTCCGCCGGCCAGGCTGAGCCCGAATTCGCGGGATGCCGTCGCCAGACCCGCGCTAAAGGCTTTCAGCCAGTCAGTACTGGCTTTCGGCAGGGTCAACGCCAGGGTGAAACAGACCGGCTCCGCGCCCATGGCAGCCAGATCACTGGCGGCCACGGCCAGGCTACGCCGGGCGAGCTTTTCCGGGGGGTAATTTGCCGGAAAATGGACGCCTTCAACCAGGGTATCCACTGAAAACACCAGTTCCTGACCCTGATCGACCCGCTGAATCGCGCAGTCGTCACCGGGGCCCAGAACCAGCGATGGATGCCGCTCCGCGTTTGCCACGGGCAGGAAGTACCGACGAATCAGGTCGAATTCACCCATCGATCAGCGTTGACGGGTCTCGGCAAGACGAAGGCGGTGGCCCAGCTTGTCCAGAACGCTGTTTACGAACTTGTGCCCCTCAGTGCCACCGAATTTTTTCGCCATTTCAATGCCTTCGTTGATCACAACCCGGTAAGGCACGTCCAGACGGTGCTTCAGCTCGTAGGTGCCAAGGCGCACGATCGCAAGCTCAATGGCGTCCACTTCGTGGATCGGGCGATCGAGAAAGGGCCCGATAAGCCGATCCAGTTCTTCCTGTTCACGGTGGACGCCCCTGAGGATGTCCCGGAAATAGGCAGAATCGACCTTCGACATATCGTTATCGACAATAAATTCCGATTCGATGTCGGTGATTGAGCTCTTGGAAAAATGGCGCTGGTAAAGCCCCTGCATTGCAAGCGCTCGAGCACGACGGCGATCGCCGGCCTTGGGCTGGCCAGTCGGCGCAGGTTGGGCGGCGCTTTCGTCAGATGTGGTCATTATTCACCCAGCTTATTGAACAGGCTGACCATTTCCAGCGCGGTGATTGCGGCTTCTGCACCCTTATTGCCCGCCTTGGTTCCTGCCCGTTCGATGGCCTGCTCGATGGAATCCACCGTCAGCACACCGAAGGTTACCGGTACGTCCGTATCCAGGCTGACAGCCCCAAGCCCGCTTGCAGCTTCACCGGCCACATATTCGAAGTGGGGTGTGCCACCGCGAATGACGGCGCCCAGGGCAATAATGGCGTCGAAATTTCCGGTCTCTGCCACCCGTTTTACCGCCAGGGGCATTTCGTAGGCACCGGGAACGCGAACGATGGTGACGTCCGCATCGGCAATACCGTGCCTGCGCAATGTATCCAGCGCACCCTCAACCAGGCTTTCCACCACAAAACCGTTGAACCGGCCAACCACCAGGGCATAACGACCGCTGCAGTTCGTGAAATCACCTTCAATTATTTTTACATCTGCCATGAATGGCTCCTTCATTGCGACCCGGCCAAGCGCTCGCCGGCGCCACAGGGTTAGATCATTGGTGGTTATAGGGCATGTATTCTACAACTTCCAGGTCAAACCCGGAGATCGCAGAAAACTTGATTGGCGGGCTCAGCAGGCGCATCTTGCCAACGCCAAGATCCCGCAGAATCTGGGAGCCGGTGCCGACGGTGAAGTAAACGCCAGAGCTACCCTTGCCAGCAGATTTGTTGCCCTGCTCAAAAAATTCATGAATCCGGTCTTCAAGATTGTAGCTGTCTTCAGCGCTGTTAAGCAGCACCACCACGCCCCGCCCTTCATCGGCGACTTTCGCCAGGGCCCTGTGCAGGGGCCAGCTGCGGGAGTCCACCCGCCGCGCGCCCAGCAGGTCACGCAGTGTGTCAGTAATGTGCACTCTGACCAGTACCGGCTCGTCTGGCGTTATCTTGCCCATCACCATCGCCAGGTGGGTTGAGCCCTGGATACTGTCGCGATAGGTGCGCAAATTAAACACACCGTATTCGGTGTCCAGGTCATTCTGCTCAACGCATTCGACCGTGCGCTCGTTCATGGTCCGATAGTGAATCAGGTCTGCGATGGTGCCAATTTTCAGATCATGCTGCTCGGCGAAACGTTCCAGATCCTCGCGCCTGGCCATGGAGCCGTCATCGTTCATGATTTCACAGATAACACCGGCCGGCTCACTGCCTGCAAGGGATGCCAGATCGCAGGAGGCTTCGGTATGCCCGGCGCGGCTGAGTACCCCGCCAGGATCTGACATCAGGGGGAAGATGTGGCCTGGCTGAACCAGATCAGACGCCTTGGCGTCGCGGGCGACCGCAGCCTGTACCGTTCTGGCGCGGTCGGCCGCAGAAATGCCAGTGGTTACGCCTTCAGTGGCCTCAATCGACAGGGTAAACTTGGTGCCGAACCCGGAGGCGTTGCGCTCCACCATTAATGGCAGGCCCAGCTGCTCACAGCGCTGACGGGTCATGGGCATGCATATCAGACCACGGCCATAACGAGCCATGAAGTTGATGGCTTCCGGCGTGCAGTGCTCCGCCGCCATCACCAGGTCGCCCTCGTTCTCGCGGTCCTCATCATCCATCAGGATGACCATTTTGCCCTGGCGGATATCCTCGATGATTTCTTCAATGCTGTTCAGTGCCATACTGTGTAAATACCTTGGCGGTCTGCCGGCCGCGTTTCGACGCCCGCGCAGACCATGAGTGTAAGTCCGTCAGACCGGGGCGAGTATCAACCTTTGATCCTCACCAATCTGACGGCGATCCAGCACCTTCCATTGCACTTTATCGGCCATAGATTCCAGCGGCAGATGGGCCGTTGGCCGCCCGGTACTGCCGAGGAATACCGGTGCCTGGTAAAGCCAGAGCTCGTCCACCAGCCGCTCATTGATAAAGGTTCCAGCCAACGTTGGACCGGCTTCTACCAGAAGCTCATTGATACCCAGCTCGCCCAGGCTGTCCAGAAGTTCGCCGACATCAATACCGTTGTCTTTCCAGGCCACACCACTGAGACTGATACCCAATGCTGCCAGGTCCTGGGCTGGCGCTGTATCCAGCGCTGGCGATGCACAGAAGACCTGCACGTTACCGCCCCGGAGTATGGTGGCGTCTGCCGGTGTTCTTGCGTCCCGGTCGGCAATGACCCTGAGCGGCTGCCGCGAGGGCTCAGTCGCATCACCAATTTCGCCAAGCTCTTCCCGTCGTACCGTCAGTGACGGATCATCCGCCAGCACCGTGCCGACCCCGGTCAGAATCGCATCGCTGATGGCGCGTAGCCGTTGAACATCCTGCCTGGCCTGTGGGCCAGTAATCCACTGGCTTTCACCGGACGCCATCGCGGTTCTGCCATCAATGCTGGCGGCCATCTTCAGGCGCACAAACGGCCTACCGGTGTTCATACGTTTCATAAAACCCGGATTCAGCCGCATCGCCTCGTCCGCAAGCAGGCCAAGTGTCACTTTCACGCCCGCATCCCTCAACATGGCCAGCCCGCGGCCAGACACCGACGGGTTAGGGTCTTCGGTGGCGGCATGAACGTGGGCAACGCCGGCTTCTACCAGCGCTTTGGCGCAGGGCGGAGTACGGCCAAAATGACTGCACGGCTCAAGTGTTACGTAGGCAGTGGCGCCACGGGCGTCTGGGCCCGCCTGGCTCAACGCCCGGATCTCCGCGTGGGCTTCACCCGCGCGCTCGTGCCAACCCTCCCCGAGAATCCGATCACCACGGGCAATCACGCAGCCGACCCTGGGGTTCGGATGCGTCGAATAGCGGCCGCGCCATGCAAGCTGGACCGCCCGCGCCATCATTGCCCTGTCCAGGCTGTCGGTCATGCACTTCCCTTGGGCGGCTTGGTATCTGCCAGTGCCTTGGCAACATCAACCGGATCTTCGCCGGATGACGCAGACAGGCGCTCAATCTCTTCCTTGAATTCGTTAATGTCCTGGAAGCTACGATAGACTGAGGCAAAGCGGACATAGGCAACCTTGTCCAACTGCCGCAGTTCAGTCATCACTTCCTCACCCAGATACATGGATTTGATTTCACGCTCGCCGGTTGCCCGCAGGCGGAATTTGATCCGGTTCAGCGATGCTTCAATCTCTTCAATACTGACTGGGCGCTTCTCCAGAGCTTTCATCAGCCCGGACCGTAGTTTTTCCTCGTCAAACGGCTGGCGCGTGCCATCCTGTTTGACCACCCTTGGCATTACCAGCTCGGCAGACTCGAAGGTGGTGAAGCGCTCCCGACACGACAGGCATTCCCGGCGACGACGGACCTGATCACCCTCGGCCACCAGCCGCGAGTCGATCACTTTGGTATCCGCTTCACCACAGAAAGGACAATGCATAAGTCGGAACTCCAGAGGGCCACCGCAGCAGCCACATGGCTGACACGGCGGCGGGCTCAGCCCTATTCAGCCGGCGTATACCGGAAAGCGCTTGCACAGGCCTTCTACCTGCTCGCGCACACGGTCATTAACGGTTTCATCTTCCAGGTTATCCAGCACGTCGCACATCCAGCCAGCCAGGTCCCGACACTCGGACTCACCGAAGCCACGGGTAGTCACAGCAGGCGTACCGATGCGCAGGCCGGAAGTAACGAAGGGCGAGCGCGGATCGTTAGGCACCGCGTTCTTGTTAACGGTGATATGAGCCTTGCCCAGGGCCGCATCGGCGTCTTTACCGGTGATGTCCTGTTTGATCAGGCTGACCAGGAACAGGTGGTTCTCGGTGCCACCGGAAATCACGTCAAAACCGCGGGAAACAAACACGTCGGCCATGGCCTTGGCGTTCCTGATCACCTGCTTCTGGTAGGCCTTGAATTCGTCGCTCATGGCTTCCTTGAAGCAGACCGCTTTAGCGGCGATCACGTGCATCAGTGGGCCGCCCTGGCCGCCGGGGAACACCGAGGAGTTCAACTTCTTCTGCAGGTCGGCGTCGTCGCAGGCCAGAATCAGGCCACCGCGTGGGCCACGCAGGGTCTTGTGAGTCGTGGTCGCAATCACGTGCGCGTGGGGAACCGGATCCGGATAGACGCCTGCGGCCACCAGGCCTGCAACGTGAGCCATATCCACAAACAGGTAAGCACCGACTTTATCCGCAATGGCGCGGAAGCGGGCGAAATCCAGCGCCTGTGAGTAGGCGGAGAAGCCGGCGATGATCATCTTGGGCTTGTGCTCAAGGGCCAGGCGCTCGACATCGTCGTAGTCGATCAGCCCGGTGTCAGTGTCGATACCGTACTGAACGGCGTTGTAAATCTTGCCAGAGAAATTAACGCTGGCACCATGAGTCAGGTGTCCGCCGTGAGCAAGGCTCATGCCCAGCACGGTGTCGCCCGGCTTGAGCAGGGCCATGAAAACCGCAGAGTTGGCCTGTGATCCGGAATGGGGCTGCACGTTGGCATAAGCCGCCCCAAACAGTTCCTTGGCGCGACTAATGGCCAGATCTTCAGCAATATCAACGAATTCGCAGCCACCGTAGTAGCGTTTGCCGGGGTAACCTTCGGCGTACTTGTTGGTCAGCACGCTGCCCTGCGCTTCCATGACCCGTGGGCTGGTGTAGTTCTCCGAGGCGATCAGCTCGATGTGAGCTTCCTGCCGTTCGGTTTCCGCCTGCATGGCGTTCCAGAGTTCGTCGTCGTAGCCGGCGATTTTCATATCACGATTAAACATGGATGCGCTGCCTCTATGTGCTTAGCTGCCCTGAAATTTGGGCGCCTATTCTAGCCTGAAAAGGGGTACAAAATCATCTTCTGGTTGTTCAGTGGAATGCTCCGTAGAAACCGGTATGAAGCCGATGGCTATTTCCTCTCAATTGCTATCGCTGATTGGTTTCGATACCTTACTCGGTCAATGTTCATTGCTTGCGGCCACTGACTGTAGACTACCGGCCATCGGCCAGGGCGATCCGGGATACGCTGTGAATACGTCCATGTACGATGGCCTTATCCAGACTCCTTCAGTCATTCCGCCATTCAACAGCCCAGATCAGCAAGAAGGATTCCGACACATGGCGCAATATGTCTACACTATGAACCGCGTTGGGAAGGTTGTTCCTCCCAAGCGCGAGATTCTCAAAGATATTTCTCTCAGTTTTTTTCCCGGCGCCAAGATCGGCGTTCTGGGCCTGAACGGCTCGGGTAAGTCCAGCCTTCTTCGCATTATGGCCGGGATCGACGAGGATTACATCGGCGAAGCCCGCCCGCAGCCTGGCATCAATGTGGGCTATCTGCCCCAGGAGCCGGAGCTAGACGACACCAAGACCGTCAAGGAAATTGTCGACGAAGCGGTTGCCAGCGTCCATAACGCCCTGGCTGAACTTGATCAGGTGTACGCGGATTACGCCGAACCGGATGCCGACTTTGACGCCCTGGCTAAGCGCCAGGGCGAGCTGGAAGCATTGATTCAGGCCACGGACGGCCATGATATTGAGCGCAAGATGGAAGTGGCCGCCGATGCCCTGCGACTGCCCGCCTGGGATGCCATGGTCAAGAACCTGTCCGGTGGTGAGCGCCGCCGTGTAGCGCTGTGTCGCCTGTTGCTGTCCGCGCCGGATATGCTGCTTTTGGACGAGCCCACCAACCACCTGGACGCCGAGTCTGTGGCGTGGCTGGAGAGATTCCTCCACGATTTCGATGGCACCGTTGTAGCCATCACCCACGACCGTTACTTCCTGGATAATGTCGCCGGCTGGATTCTGGAGCTGGACCGTGGCCAGGGTATTCCGTTTGAGGGCAACTACAGCCAGTGGCTGGAGAACAAGGAAAAGCGCCTGGAGATGGAGTCCAAGCAGGAAGCCTCTCATCAGAAAGCGGTCAAGCAGGAGCTGGAGTGGGTTCGCAGCAACGCCAAGGGACGTCAGTCCAAGAGCAAAGCTCGTCTGGCCCGCTTTGAGGAAATGAGCTCCCAGGAATTCCAGAAGCGAAACGAGACCAACGAAATCTACATTCCGCCCGGACCGCGTCTTGGCGACAAGGTGATTGAAGTTGACGGCATCAGCAAATCCTTTGATGACCGACTGCTCTATGAAGACGTGTCATTCAGTGTGCCGCCGGGCGCCATCGTGGGTATTATCGGTGGTAACGGTGCGGGTAAGTCCACCCTGTTCCGGATGATTGCTGAAAAAGACAAGCCGGATTCCGGCAACATTGTTGTGGGTGAAACTGTCGAGCTTGCCTATGTCGACCAGATGCGCGACCTGAATGACGAAAAAACCGTCTGGGAAGAACTGAGTGACGGCAACGACATCATTAAAATCGGCAACTACGAGACTCCTTCCCGCGCTTACGTGGGGCGCTTCAACTTCAAGGGCTCTGACCAGCAGAAGCGGGTGGGCGACCTGTCCGGTGGTGAGCGTAACCGCCTGCACCTGGCGAAACTATTGAAGGAAGGCGGCAACGTGTTGCTGCTGGACGAACCGACCAACGACCTGGACGTGGAAACCCTGCGGGCGCTGGAAGAAGCGCTGCTGAACTTCCCCGGATCTGCCCTGGTTATCTCCCACGACCGCTGGTTCCTGGACCGGGTGGCCACGCACATTCTGGCGTTTGAGGACGACGGTGAGGTGGTTTACTTCGAAGGTAACTTCACGGATTACGATGAAGACCACAAAAAGCGCAAGGGGGATTCCGCCATGGTGCCCCAGCGCATGAAGTATAAGAAGCTGGCCTGATGGCCAAAGCGAAAACCGCCTTTGTCTGCACCGAATGCGGTTCAGACTATTCCAAGTGGCAGGGCCAGTGCACGGCCTGCCAGGCCTGGAATACAATTACCGAGGTTCGCGGTGTAAGCGGCAATGCCAAGGGCAGCCGCGGGCAGCGCTTTGAAGGGTTTGCAGGTAGTCTGTCAGAAGTGCAGAGCCTGGACGATGTCAGTCTCGCGGAACAACCAAGAATCAGTTCCGGCATGGCCGAATTCGACCGGGTTCTGGGCGGCGGGCTGGTGGAAGGTTCCGCCGTACTGATGGGCGGCCATCCAGGCGCTGGCAAAAGCACCCTGCTCCTTCAGGCCGTCTGCCATCTGGCGGCCAGCACACCGGCCCTATATGTCACCGGCGAGGAATCCCTGCAGCAGGTGGCCATGCGCGCCAAACGCCTCAGCCTGCCCACCAAAGACCTGAAGATGCTGTCGGAAACCAGTGTTGAAAGGGTCATGCAGGTGGCGGAGGCGGAAAAGCCCCGGATCCTTGTGGTGGACAGTATTCAGGTCATGCACGTGGCCGAGTCCGAGTCGGCTCCGGGCAGCGTGTCCCAGGTGCGAGAAAGCGCCGCTTACCTCACCCGGTTTGCCAAGCAGACCGGCACCATTCTGTTTCTGGTGGGCCACGTCACCAAGGACGGCAGCCTGGCGGGGCCGAAAGTGCTTGAGCATATGATCGACTGCTCAATTCTGCTGGAAGGTTCCAGCGACAGCCGTTACCGCACGCTCCGGGGCATCAAGAACCGGTTTGGCGCGGTGAACGAGCTCGGCGTATTTGCCATGCTGGAACAGGGCCTGAAAGAAGTTAAGAACCCCAGCGCGATTTTCCTGAACCGTGGCGAGGAAGCCGCACCCGGCAGTGTGGTGATGGTTGTCTGGGAAGGCACGCGGCCGATGCTGGTGGAAATTCAGGCTCTGGTGGACATAGCACAAGGTGGGTATCCGCGCCGGGTGGCGGTGGGGCTGGATCAGAACCGGTTGGCGATGTTGCTGGCGGTGCTGCATCGCCATGGTGGCCTTCATGTGTCGGATCAGGATGTGTTTGTGAATGTGGTTGGCGGCGTAAAGGTCAATGAGACCAGCGCTGACCTTGCCTTACTCTCGGCTGTTGTGTCGTCTTTCCGGGATCGGGCTTTGCCCCAGGATCTGGTGATTTTCGGGGAGGTGGGTCTGTCTGGCGAGATCCGGCCAGTGCCCAGTGGCCAGGAGCGGATTTATGAGGCCTCCAAACACGGATTTACCCGAGCACTGGTGCCCAAGGCCAATGCACCGCGGAAGGCCATTGAGGGGATGAAAGTGATTCCGGTTGCCAAGCTGAGTGATGCGCTTTCGGCTCTGGAGGATTTATGAGCCTAATCAATAAGATGCGCAAATTCACGTTCTAGCAATGCCTGATCCCCAAGATTCAGTTCCACCAACCGCTTCAGATGTGTAGCGCTTTCAAGATCAATGTACTGGCACTTGAAACCCAGGCGATGAGTTTCAACATGTCGGAGTTCAACGGCCATAACGATGCCGGTTTCGTGGTCGTCCAGCATTATCACTATTTCGCAGGGTTCTTTTAATGGCACGTCCCAGTTCTCGGGACGCGCAACCAGAACACCTTTGAGGGAAATATCCAGCACTTCGCTCGACCACACGGAATCCCTGCAGTGCAGTTCGCAGCCGGCATCGAAGGAGATTCTGTGAAAACGGCGTTTTTCAGCGGATTTGGCTGGCAAGGGGCTGCTCCTGACTGTCTTCAATGGCCGGTGGGGCCCTGTTTCCCTGAAAACTCTGGGCTCTCAGGGAATATAGACCCCACGCGGCAATGTTACTAGTCAATCATCAGCTCTGGTTATGGTATCGGGGGCTCAGCTCAGTGACGGCGCGGATGAAGGCTCCGGCGTGTTCCGGGTCAACGTCCGGCGTTATGCCGTGGCCCAGATTAAAGATGTGACCAGGACCATTGCCGTAGCGGGACAGGATGTCGGCCACTTCTTCGCGGATTCGCTCCGGTGGCGCAAACAGCATGGCCGGATCCATGTTGCCCTGCAGGGCTACTTTGTCGCCAATGCGTTTGCGGGCTTCGCCGATGTCGGTGGTCCAGTCCAGGCCGACGGCGTCGGCGCCGGATGCGGCGATGGATTCCAGCCACTGGCCACCGTTCTTGGTGAACAGGATGACCGGAACATGGCGACCGTCGTTTTCTCGAATCAGCCCGTCCACGATTTTCTTCATGTAGCGCAGCGAAAACTCTTCGTAGGCCCAGCTGCTCAGCACACCACCCCAGGTATCGAAAATCTGAACGGCCTGGGCGCCTGCGCGGATCTGGCTGTTCAGATAGTCTATTACTGAGTTAGCCAGGTGGTCGAGCAACCGGTGCATGGCCTCCGGCTGGCCATACATCAGTTTTTTCGCTTCCCGGAAGTCCTTGGATGAGCCACCTTCAATCATGTAGGTGGCCAGGGTCCAGGGGCTGCCAGAGAAACCAATCAGCGGCACTGAGCCGCCCAGAGCGCCACGGATGGTGGACACCGCGTTCATCACGTAATCCAGATCCACATCGGCCTTCAGCGTCGGCAGGGCATCCACATCGGCAGCGGAGCGAATGGTGTTGCGGAACTTGGGCCCTTCCCCAGTTTCGAAATACAAGCCCAGGCCCAGAGCATCGGGAATGGTCAGTATGTCCGAAAACAGGATGGCTGCATCCAGCGGATAACGCTCCAAAGGCTGCAGTGTCACTTCGCAAGCCAGCGGCGTGTTCTTGCACAGACTCAGGAAGTCACCGGCTTTTGCCCGGGTAGCACGGTATTCCGGCAGGTAACGCCCGGCCTGACGCATCATCCACACCGGCGTACGGTCGACGGGTTGGCGCATCAGGGCACGCAGCAGGCGATCGTTCTTTAGTTCGGTCATACGTCCAGATAATCCATAATGCCCTCGGCGGCCTGGCGGCCTTCCCAGATTGCGGTGACTACAAGATCAGAGCCCCGAACCATGTCACCACCGGCGAAAATTTTCGCGTTGCTGGTCTGGAATGGGAACTCGACTTCTTCCGGCGCGCTGACGCGGCCGGATTCGTCCGTGGATACTTTCTGCTCGTCGAACCAGTCGGCGGGGCTGGGCCGGAAGCCAAAGGCAACCAGTACGGCGTCCGCCGGGATCACTTCTTCACTACCCGGCACGACTTCCGGACGCTGGCGGCCGTTTTCATCGGGCTCGCCCAGTTGGGTCCGCACCACCTTGACGCCTTCCACCTTGTCTTCACCGATAACCGCGATGGGCTGACGGTTGAACAGGAACTTCACGCCCTCTTCCTTGGCGTTTGCCACTTCGCGGCGGGAACCGGGCATGTTGCTCTCATCACGACGATAGGCACAGGTTACGCTGGCCGCCTGCTGACGGATTGATGTGCGGTTGCAGTCCATGGCCGTGTCGCCGCCACCAAGCACCACCACACGCTTGCCCTTCATGTCGATAAAATCTTCGGCGTCTTTCTCGAAACCGAGACGGCGATTGACGTTGGACACCAGGAACGGAAGCGCGTCGTGTACGCCATCCAGGTCTTCACCCGGGAAACCACCCTTCATGTAGGTGTAGGTACCCATGCCCATGAAAACCGCATCGTACTCTTCCAGAATGTCAGCCATGGCCACGTCCTTGCCCACTTCCGTGGACAGGCGGAATTCCACGCCCATTTCCTCAAAAATCTTGCGGCGGCGAGTCATGACCGACTTTTCCAGCTTGAATTCAGGAATACCGAAGGTCAGCAGGCCCCCGATTTCCGGGTAAATATCGAAAACTACCGGCTTTACGCCGTTCCGGACCAGTACGTCGGCACAACCGAGACCGGCGGGCCCGGCGCCGATGACAGCCACCTTCTTGTCGGTCCATTTCACCGCCGACATATCCGGCTTCCAGCCCAGGGCAAAGGCGGTATCGGTGATGTATTTTTCCACCGAGCCAATGGTTACCGCACCATAGCCATCGTTCAGCGTACAGGCACCCTCACACAGGCGATCCTGGGGACAGACACGGCCACATACTTCCGGCAGTGAGTTGGTCTGGTGGCAAAGCTCGACGGCTTTCATGATGTTGCCTTCCGACACCAGCTTCAGCCAGTTCGGAATGTAGTTGTGCACCGGGCACTTCCACTCACAGTACGGATTGCCACACTCGAGACAGCGATGGGCCTGGGAAGAGGCGTGATCCTGAGTGAACTGGTGATAGATCTCACCAAACTCTTTCTTGCGCTTCTTAGCGGGCACTTTTTTCGGGTCAACACGCCCGACCTCGACAAACTGGAAGTCGTTACTCAGTCGTTCTTTCATTATGAAGCTCTCATCAAACTCAATTTCGACGGCGGCGCTGCGTCCACTGCAGCGCCTCTATTTGGCTAATGTGCCGCTTATTCCGGGCGAGCCCGGGTGCTGGCCAGCAGGCTGCGCAGATTCGCAGCCTTAGGCTTGACCAGCCAGAAACGGCCGATGTAATCGTCGAAATTGTCCAAAATGTGATCTGCCCATTCGCTGGACGTTTCAGAAATGTGCTCACGGATCACACCCCGAAGGTGGTTTCGGTAAGACTCCATCTCTTCACTGGAAATCCGCTGTATTTCCACTAGTTCGTGGTTGTACTTGTCCACGAAGGTGTTGTTGATGTCCAGCACGTAAGCGAAGCCGCCGGTCATACCGGCACCAAAGTTATGTCCGGTGCTGCCCAGAACCGTGATCAGGCCACCAGTCATGTATTCGCAGCAGTGGTCACCGACACCTTCGATCACCGCGTGGGCGCCGGAATTTCTCACGCCGAAGCGCTCACCTGCCGTGCCCGCCGCGAACAGCTTGCCGCCCGTGGCGCCGTATAGACAGGTGTTACCGACGATCGATGTCTCCTGGGACTTGAAGCTGCTGCTCGCCGGTGGGCGGACAACCAGCTTGCCGCCAGTCATGCCTTTGCCGACGTAGTCGTTGGCATCGCCTTCGAGGATCAGATTGAGGCCGCCCACGTTCCAGACACCGAAGCTCTGGCCCGCAGTGCCGGTCAGGTTCAGAGTGACCGGCGCCGACACCATGCCCTGGTTGCCGTGCAGGTCGGCGATTTCTCCGGACAGGCGCGCACCGATGGAGCGATCACAGTTAGTCACCCGGTAGCTGAACTCGCCACCCTTCTTCTCGGCAATGGTCTCTGCCGTATCCTTGACCATCTGCTCGGCCAGGGTACCCGGGTCAAACGGATGGTTCCGTTCCACCTGGCAGGTGTTGGGTTTGTCCGCCGGAATATGTTCATTGTGCAGCAGGCGGCTCAGATCCAGCTTCTGCTGACGCGGCGTATTGCCCGGCAGGCGCTCGAGCAGGTCGACGCGACCCACCAGCTCTTCCAGGCTGCGAACACCCAACTGGGCCAGCCAGCCGCGGGTTTCTTCCGCCACAAAGCGGAAGAAGTTCATGGCCATTTCCACTGTGCCTTTGAAGTGCTCTTCACGCAGGTGCTCGTTCTGGGTTGCCACACCGGTGGCACAGTTGTTCAGGTGGCAGATGCGCAGGTATTTGCAACCCAGCGCCACCATCGGCGTGGTGCCGAAACCAAAACTTTCTGCACCCAGAATAGCGCCTTTTACCACGTCCAGACCGGTCTTGATACCACCGTCTGTCTGCAGGCGGATCTTGCCACGCAGGTCATTGGCCCGCAGCGCCTGCTGGGTCTCGCTTAAACCAAGCTCCCAGGGTGATCCGGCGTAACGGATGGAGGTCAGGGGACTGGCCGCTGTGCCGCCATCGTACCCGGATACGGTAATCAGGTCGGCGTAAGCCTTGGCAACGCCCGCGGCAATAGTGCCGACACCGGGCTCGGAAACTAGCTTGACAGATACCAGCGCTTTCGGATTGACCTGCTTCAGGTCAAAAATCAGCTGCGCCAGATCCTCAATCGAGTAGATATCGTGGTGCGGCGGTGGCGAAATCAGGGTGACGCCAGGCACGGAGTAACGCAAACGGGCAATGAGGTCGTTGACCTTACCGCCCGGCAGCTGTCCGCCCTCACCCGGCTTGGCGCCTTGGGCAACCTTGATCTGCATGACGTCTGCACTGCGCAGATATTCTGCAGTCACACCAAAGCGGCCAGAAGCCACCTGCTTGATCTTGGAGCGCTTGTTGGTGCCGTAACGGGCCGGATCTTCACCGCCTTCACCCGAGTTGGAACGTCCTCCCAGGGTGTTCATGGCAACCGCCAGCGCCTCGTGGGCTTCCGGCGACAGAGCGCCAAGCGACATGGCCGCTGAATCAAAGCGCGGGAAAATGTTTTCAACCGGCTCAACTTCGGAAAGATCGATGGGCTTCAAATCTTTACGGAAAACCAGCAGGTCCCGAAGCGTAGCCACCGGGCGCTCGTTTACCAGTCCCGCATATTCCATGTACTGACCATAGTCGCCGCTGGTGACGGCTTCCTGCAGCCTGGCCACCACATCCGGATTGAATGCATGGTATTCCTGGCCGTGAACATACTTCAGCAGGCCGCCCTGGGAAATTGGCTTGCGCGGCTTCCAGGCCACTTTCGCCAATTCCTCCTGATCCTGCTGAAAATCGTAGAACCCGGCACCCTGAATTCGGCTGGGAACGCCTTTAAAGCAAAGATCGACAACTTCATCCGCCAGACCAATCGCTTCAAACAGTTGCGCACCGCGATAGGAGGTAATGGTGGAGATACCCATCTTGGACAGGATCTTCAAAAGCCCCTTGTTGATGCCCTTGCGGTAATTATTCTTCGCATCGATGGGGTCCATCATGACTTCACCAGTGCGGATCAGGTCGTTCAGCACCTGGAACGCAAGGTACGGATAGACCGCAGTCGCGCCAAAGCCGAAGAGCACGGCAAAGTGATGCGGATCTCTTGCCCAGCCGGTTTCAACCAGGATGTTGGAGTCACAGCGCAGGCCGTTCTTGACCAGATGGTGATGCACCGCGCCAGTTGCCATCAGGGCATTAGCGGGAATTTCACCTTCCGCAAGGTCTTTGTCGCTCAATATCAGAATGACCTTGCCATTACGTACCGCCTGCTCAGCGGTCTGGCAGATCTGTTCGATGGCCTTTTCCAGTCCCATCTCCGGACGATAGCCCAGCGGAATCTTCGCAACCTCAAAGCCGGGACGATCATTGTTGGCGATCTTCAGGAACTTGGCCGGTGACAGAACGGGCGTGGTCAGGATGATCCGGTTCGCGTGCTCCGGGGTTTCCTCGAATACGTTGCGCTCGGCGCCAATGCAGGTCTCAAGGGACATGACAATGGACTCACGCAGAGGATCGATCGCCGGGTTGGTGACCTGGGCAAATTTCTGGCGGAAATAGTCCGCCACATGGCGGACACGACTGGAAAGCACCGCCATGGGTGTATCGTCACCCATTGAGCCCACAGCTTCCTGACCATTCTCTGCCAGCGGACGCAGAACCTGATCGCGCTCTTCGTAAGACACCATGAACATCTTCTGATGAACCTGCAGGTCTTCCGACTTCATCAGTTTGAATTCAGGTGTTTCCTGATTAAGTGTTGCCTCAACCCGCAGGGAGTTGTCCCTCAACCATTGCTTGTAGGGCTGCGCTGTTTTCAGGCGCTGATCTATATCTTTGGTATGAAGAACTTCGCCGGATTTCGTGTCGATGGCCAGCATCTGTCCGGGGCCTACCCGGCCTTTTGCCACCACGTCTTCCGGCTTGTAGCCGTAGGTTCCGATTTCAGAGGCCAGCGTAATAAAGTCGTCTTTGGTGATAACCCAGCGCGCTGGGCGCAGGCCATTCCGGTCCAGCATACAGACGGCATAGCGACCATCAGAGAGCACCAGCCCGGCCGGGCCATCCCAGGGCTCCATGTGCATGGAGTTGTATTCGTAGAAGGCACGCAGCTGGGAATCCATGGTGTCAACGTTCTGCCAGGCGGGCGGAATCATCATGCGCACAGCACGGAAAAGGTCGACACCGCCAGCCAGGAGTACCTCAAGCATATTGTCCATGCTTGAGGAATCGGAACCGGTCAGGTTAACCAGGGGCTGCAGGGTCTGCAGATCTGGCAGTGACGGTGAACTGAACTTGGCCGCCCGGGCGATGGCCCAGTTGCGGTTGCCGTCCACTGTGTTGATCTCGCCGTTGTGGGCCAGGTAGCGGAACGGCTGAGCCAGCGGCCATTTGGGCGCTGTATTGGTGGAGAAGCGCTGGTGAAACACGCAGATAGCCGTCGCCAGGTCCGGATCGCCCAGATCCTTGTAAAAATTGGCCAGATCCGCGGGCATCATCAGGCCCTTGTAGGCCAGCGTACGGTGGGACAGGCTGCAGATGTAGAATTCAGGGTCTTCGGCCATGTCCCGTTCGGCATGACGGCGACCGACAAACAGAGCAATGGCAAATTCCTGCTCAGTCTGTTTAGTTGGCACTACAAAGACCTGCTCGATCCAGGGCAGGCAGTCGAGCGCCATTGGGCCCAGGCAACTATCGTCTGTAGGAACTTTGCGCCAGCCCATGATTTCCAGACCCTGCTCAGTCAGACGCTTTTCAATGGCTGTCCGCCCCGCCTGAGCCTGAGATTCGTCCGGGCTCAGAAATACCTGGCCAACAGCGAATTCGCCCTCCGGCGCCTTACCAAAGCATTCCTTGGCAGTCTTGCGCAGAAAGGCGTCAGGGCTCTGGATCAAGAGACCACAACCGTCGCCGGTCTTGCCGTCTGCAGCAATACCACCACGGTGGGTCATACAGGTCAGAGACTCGATGGCAGTTTGCAACAACTTGTGGCTGGTCTCTCCCTTCATGTGGGCGATCAGACCAAAGCCGCAGTTGTCCCTGAATTCATCGGGATGATACAAACCTGTCGTCATAAGCGTTCTCTCGAGTAGAAATGCTTTTCAATCAAAGAGTTAAACTGCGTTCACAAAACGTGCACTCTTCGACACTGAAAATGAGGGCTGGCCATTTTACACGCGTACAAATACGTACTCAAACCAAAGAGGTTTAATACTAGGGCGACAAAAGGTCAGTTACGAGGGTAACCGGACGTTACGCCTTGAGGTAATGAAGAGCAGAACCTTTTGTTTTCAAACAGGATTCCCCTGCTAATAAAGGTACTTTCCGATCAGAATCCGCTCAACTGTCTGATCCATGGGGACTGGCGCTTCAGTGATCGGGGCAACTGGCTGATCGCCTCTCTGGCCGCGTCTTTGGTCGCAAAATTACCAAAAAAACCGATGTACCAGTCGCTTCCCTGCCGTGTGGACACAGTATACCGGATACTGAGCACGGATTCGTGCTGGTCTATAACATTGATAACCGTTTGCTCCTGGTTGCCGGCAATGACCTGAATGGTCCAGGCGTTCCAGGCACGAACTTCCGCTAGCGGCACGAAGGCAGAGGGTTTCATGGGAGTAAATGAGGCCTCTGGCTCTGGCTCTGGCTCTGGCTCTGGCTCTGGCTCTGGCTCTGGCTCTGGCTCTGGCTCTGGCTCTGGCTCTGGCTCTGGCTCTGGCTCTGGCTCTGGCTCTGGCTCTGGCTCTGGCTCTGGAGCAGGATCCGGTATTTGCGGCTCGATAGGCAACTCGGGGGCAGGAGCCGCGGGCGCCACCTGCCCGGTTATGTCAACAACCGGATTATCTGGACCGATGGTCACGCTTTTCCGCACGGGCTCTGGGCTCGACGGCATCTGCTCCCGCTCGACTGACGCGTCGTACTGGAGGGAAACCAGCCACCACGAAACCGCCAGCAACACCAGCGCCAGGGCCGGCCAACGGGCACTGGTAACCCAGCGGTAGCGCTGCGCAGGCGGGTTTTCTGCAGGGACTCTGTCGAGCCACACGGCCGGCGCAATACGTTTCAGCCGGCCAAAACTACCGTGGCTGAGACTATGAAGAAGCGCAAGACGGGGTGACGACAGCATCACTTTCACATCGCCACCGGCCTTGTGGATTCGTGGCTCAAGATAGGCAAGCATCTCATCGCTTGAAAGGGGGCGCAAATGAATCTGATAAACACCCTCGCTATCACCCGTCAGCCCGAGAAGCCCAATCAGCTCATCCGTGCCGCTAAATACGACGACCGCTGCTGATGCACGTTCAGCGGCATGATAGGCGGACAGTAACAGGCGCAGCACATCTGCCGGCACCTGATCGGCATCATCAACCAGCAACACCATGCGCCGTCCTTTCCGGGCCCGGGTTTCTGACCAGCGAAAGAAGCCGTAAACCGAATCGCGGGCACCCTCGGTGGCCTCCAGGCCTCGATAAGCCAGCCTCACCAGGGCGCTGGCCAACGCCTGTGTGCTGGTCAGTGAACCGGCCGATATCTGGTGGAAGTCAAGCCGGGATGACTCACTGCGAACCAGCTCAGCCAGAAGCCTGCTCTTGCCTGCGCCTGTATCTCCGGTCAGAACCAGTGCAAGATCGCCAAAACCACTCAGATGACGAAGCGTCTCAAGTGCGTGATGCCGAGCTGCGTCCGGAAAAAACGGAAGATCCATGGCCAGCGGGTTCGAATTGAGCCCAAGCCTCGCCTCGAGATCGGCGTGCAACTCCGTCTCGCCAGGACCTACCAGCTCATCATCCGCTAGGGTCATTTCCAGCCCTGCTCCCTTTCCAAGTTGAATTGGCCGTTGAACGGTCAGCGCTCATCAGACGGCAGGCTGACAATAGGCTTGCAGGGTATCCTGAAGATGCCCGGCGCCGGCATCCTCAGTGATCACTGCCTCACCCAGGGCGGTCAGCAGAACAAGTCGAAGACTACCATCCACGTTTTTCTTGTCGACAGCCATCAACGACCGAAAATCCTCTGGCGTCATGCCCGGAGGCGCCCGGTCAGGCAGCCTGGCGCCGGTAATCAACCGAATTGCACGATCCCGGTCATCCTCTGTAATCCAACCTTGCCTGGCTGACAGATCGGCTGCCATCATCATTCCGGTTCCGACTGCCTCACCATGAAGTATGGTGCCGTAGCCGGCGAAGGTTTCGATGGCGTGACCAAAGGTGTGCCCCAGGTTGAGGATTGCCCGCAGGCCACTCTCACGCTCGTCCAGAGCGACCACCTCAGCTTTGCAGGCGCAGGAACGGTAAATGGCCTCCGCAAGGGTTTGCTGGTCCAGATCAAGCAATTCGGCGATGGAAGACTCCAGCCAGGTCAGAAAATCCGGGGCGCGGATCAACCCGTACTTGATCACCTCTGCCAGGCCCGCGGAAACCTCGCGCGCAGGCAGGGATTGCAGGCTTTCGGTATCAATCAGCACCATTTCCGGCTGATGAAACGCGCCAATCATATTCTTGCCAAGCGGGTGATTGATGCCGGTTTTTCCACCAACCGACGAATCCACCTGCGACAGAAGCGTCGTTGGCACCTGGATAAAAGCAACGCCGCGCTGATAGCAGGCCGCGGCAAAGCCCGCCATATCACCGACTACGCCACCACCGAGCGCCACCAGCGTGGTTTTTCTTGAGTGGCGCTTCTCAAGCAGCGCATCGAAGATCAGGTTGAGGGTTTGCCAGTCCTTGAATTTCTCGCCATCAGGCAGAACAACGGTATCCACCTGCTTGCCCGGAAAACATGCCCGGGCGGACTCCAGATACAGCGGCGCGACGGTGTCGTTGGTGACGATCATGACCTGGGAGCCAACAACCCAGGGGGTCAGATCCGCAGTGCCCAGCAGACCCTGACCAATCAGAATCGGGTAGCTGCGGTCGCCCAGATCAACGTTCAGCTCTCTGGTAATCTCATGCATGTTTCTTACCCTCTTTGCCAACCTTTCTTACCTGCCTGGGCGATTTCGGGTTCATCTGGTTGATCAGTTGGCGAACGACCAGGCGCGGACTTTTTCGATCTGTAAACATCACAATATCCGCAAGCTGGGTGTAAAGCGGATCTCTCAGCGCGAACAGTCGCCGCAGCACCGCCTCAGGATTGTCGTTCTGAAGCAGGGGCCGGTTCTTATCTTTGCGGGTTCGCTCAACCTGCTGTTCAATTGATGTTTTCAGGTAGACAACGACGGCGTCGCGTTTGAGATGGGGGTGATTTTCTTCCCGCATCACTGCACCTCCGCCGGTCGCCAGAACAGACTCGGGCTCATCGGCAAGCTCATTGAGCATGGCTGTCTCTCTCTGCCTGAAACCGTCCTCGCCCTCGACATCGAAGATCCAGGGAATGTTGGCCCCACATCGCTCTTCAATGATCCGATCAGAATCCATAAAGCGGTAGCCCAGCTCCCTGGCCAGCATTCGGCCAATGGTGCTTTTGCCGGCGCCCATTGGGCCAACCAGGACAACTCGTTTAGGCAGGGACATAGCTCATGCTCACGTATGTTCAGGCGGGTGAGAATATCACAGGGTCAGCCTTTCCATAAGTTTCCACAAATCAACCACCAAAAAAAACCGCCGTGGAGACGGCGGTTTTTTTTGCAGTGAGACCCGTTACTGAATCAGGTCGCTCTTGATGATCTTGGGCGTGATAAAGATCAACAGTTCGCTGCGCTCGTCGATGTGCTCAGTGCGCTTGAACAGTCGGCCGAGGTAGGGGATGTCCCCCAGGAACGGTGTCTTGGTCGTGGTGGTTGCCACTTCAGACTGGAAGATACCACCGAGCACGACTGTTTCGCCGTTACCAACCAGTACCTGAGTGGTCACCGAGTTGGTATTGATAGAGGGAATACCACCGGTCACTTCGCCTCGCGAATCCTGATTCACCACCAGATCCATAATGATCTTGTCGTCCGGTGTGATCTGCGGGGTGACTTCCAGGGACAGTGCCGCTTCCTTGAACGAAACTGACGTTGCACCGCTTGAAGACGCTTCCTGATAGGGAATCTCTTCACCGGATTTGATGGACGCGGTCTGGCGGTCTGCAGTGACTACTCGAGGCTGCGACACAACCTCGGCCTGACCATCGCTCTCGAGCGCCGAGAGTTCCAGATCAACCAGATAATCATCGCTGCCCCAGCCGAGGGCAAAGGAAGAGGCGCCTTGTCCGGTTACACCCAGATCAACTGCAAGCGCTCCCGGGAACGTCGTTTCAAATCCAACACCCGGAGCCGATGAATCCCGACCATCCTGAACGCCGTCGAGTGAACCGCCAACGGACACTACACTGCCGTCGCCGCGGATATCGTAAGCAGCACCACCCCAGCGAACACCAAGGTCCTCGGCAACGTTGGTCTGGGCGCGAACGATTCGCGCCTCGATAGACACCTGGCGAACAGGCACGTCCCAGGTGGTGACCAGACGACGGATTTCATCCAGCTTCTCCGCCGTTTCACGAACGCTGATGGTATTGGTTCGGGCGTCAGAGGAAACAAAGCCCCGCGAGGAAATAAGCTCTTCGTCCGCCTGGATTAGGGAAACCACATCGGCCGCTTTGGCATAGTTCACCTGAATGATGTCCAGACGAACCGGAGCCAGTTCCGCAATCTGCTTGTTGGTTTCAAGCTCGAGGCGCTCACGAGCCGCAATTTCGTCAGCCGGTGCTACCAGCAGGACATTACCGATCTGGCGCTTGTCCAGACCTTTGGTTTTGAGAATCAGATCCAGCGCCTGATCCCATGGCACGTTCTGCAAGCGAAGTGTGATGCTGCCGCTGACGGTATCGCTGGCTACCAGGTTGAGGCCAGTAAAGTCAGCAATCAGCTGCAGCACTGAACGCACTTCGATGTCCTGGAAATTCAGGGAGAGCTTGTCACCGGTATACGGGAACTTCTCTTCACGACGGGATTCGGCTTCCTGCTCGGTCAGTTGTTCAACGCTGACGGTGAACTCACTGCCTGACTGATAGGCGATATAGTCGTAGTTGCCTTCAGGACGAATCTCGACCACGGCACTGCCATTCTCGATGAAAGTATCAATGCGGGTCACGGGTGTTGCGAAATCGGTTACATCCAGCCTGCGACGGAGATTCTCCGGGACTGTGAGGCTATCCATGGTAAGACGAATCTTGCCACCGAGCTCGGATAGGTCAACGGGGGCACCTGCACTGCCAAGATCGACAATGACACGTCCTTCTCCATCTTTGCCGCGGCGGAAGTCGACACCGGCAAGCTCATCGGCACCAGACGACGCGCTGGCGCTGGCGCCCATCACAGCAGACGAGGAAGAGGAAGAAACCGAAGTCGATCCGCCGGATTCAGACCCGATAACCATAACGAGACTGTTCTGGTTGCGGACGGTTTCATAGGGAACCAGCTCCGCCAGGTTGAAAATCAGGCGGGTGCGGTCACTGGTCTCTACCACTGTCATGCTCTGGGCATTACCGGAGCCAAGGGAGATATTCCGGGAATCAAGGCCGCTGGTTGTACCCCGCAGATCCACGGCGATTCTCGCCGGTCGCTCGATGGTATAACCGGTCGGTTCCGGTGGGGCACCGTCAAAAGACAGAGTAACCTCCGTTCGGTCGCCGGACAGTGACGAAAACGACACGTCTTCCAGAGTGACCGCATTGGCCAGGCCGGACAACAACCCAAGAGCAATCATGCTGACGTATACATTGAGTTTTCTAAACATCGCTAGCCTCGACCCTAAACTTTTTTGTTCGTGCATGTTTCTTTCACTATTCATTGTGCCGCTCCTTAGCCCTCTGCCTCGCCGTCCAGCGTCAGCGAGCGCGGACGCTCGACCCATCCGCCGCGACCATTGGGAACGATCTCGATCAACTCAACCCGGGTTTCGTTGACACCAATAATCCGGCCATAGTTCTGACCCATATAATTACCAGTCCTGACCCGATGAATGCCGCCGGTGTTATCCCGGATCAGCGCAAAAAGATTGCCTGATCCAGAACCCGAATCTTCACCCGCTTCTCTGTTCAGGGTTCCGACCATCGTCAGCTCTTTCAGCCCAAAGTTTTCCAACACCTCTTTTGGCCTGTCCAGATCCGGCTCAATGTCACTGATGGGCTCCTCATCCATCATGGTGAGCTGAACGTCCACCGGCGGCTCGAAAGGCGCTCTGCGATCTGCAGCCGAATAGGTGAAGGCTTCATAGGATTTGAATTCCGGGAGGGGCTCTACGAACCCCCTTGGCTTTGCCCGTGTCTCGGCCATGAACTGGTCAAGGTCGGAGAATCCGTTACCCTGGGAACACGCCGTCAGCAGTGAAACCAGACCAATACCAAAACAGGCTTTCATTGCATGCTTCAGACTCATGCTCACTCCCCTGCCCTGTATCGATAGGTGCGCGCAACCACCTGCATGTTCAATCGCTCTCCGTCACCGGCAGCCGGTGTTATCTTGAGGTCATGCAGCGTTACGATCCGGGGCAAGCCGGCAACGCTACTGACAAAACTTGCGAGCTCATGATAAGAGCCATCGACGCGAATATTGATCGGCAGTTCTGAGTAGAAGTCACGCTGAACCTCCCCCTGAAGCGCGACTTCCTGCAGCTCCAGACCACTACCGAGTGCAGTATTGGTAATGTCCTCAAGCAGCCCGGGCACTTCTGTCTCGCTCGGCAACTGGCGCACGAGCGCCCCGAAGGTTTCCTCCATCTCCACCATCTGGGACTTGAAGACTTCGAGGTTGGCAACCTGGTAGGCCTTGCTTTCGTAGCGCTCACGCAGTTGCTGCTCTTCCTGTTTGACGCGCTCAAGTGCCACATACTGATCCTTTATAAAGAACCAGTAGCCACCGCCCAGAATCAGGCCAAACACCAGCAACGCAACAATCGCCTTGACAGGTGCCGGCCAGATTCCGGCGTTGTTGATATCAAGATCATTGATATCGAATTCATTCAGTTTCTGCATGGAGTCCGCGAGGCTCATTATTCATCCCCCTTTTCGGGCTCTGGCGTTTTCTGCTGTACGGTCAGGTTGAACTGGCTATACCCAGCCCTGCGACTGTCGGCAGATGCAACGTTTGAGAGATTGGGATTGGTAAACCACTCGGAGTCCTCAAAGCGACGCATCAGGGAAGCGATCCGGCTGTTGGATTCGGACATGCCCACAATGCTCAACCGCTCGCCAGTCTTGCTCAGGTCAGTGTAATAAAGTCCGTCTGGCAGCGTTCTGACCAGTTCATCGAAAACCCGCACGATCACCGGGCGCTTGCCCTGGAGATCCTGAATGACCCGCATACGTGCCAGCAGTTCATCACGCTTGCGCTTGAGGTCTTCAATTTCCTTGATCTGCTGATCCAGCTGCTTTGTCGCGGTTTCGATATAGGCATTGCGCGATTCCTGATAGGCAATCCGGCCATCCATATCGCTTTTCCAGAGAAACGCCAGGCCGCCCGCAATGATAGCGGCGCCAAAAATCATCACAACGAACTGCTTCTGCTTTTCCGCCCGTAGCTCTTCGCGCCAGGGTCTGAGGTTAATCTTTGCCATTAGTCAAAGCTCCTCATTGCCAGGCCACACGCAATCATCAGCGACGGGGCATCGTTACTCAGCGAAGACGCATTGACACGGGAGCCAACCGCCATATCCGCAAACGGGTTGGCAACCAGCGTTGGCGTGCTTGTCTTTTCTTCAACCATTTCGGTCAGACCCTGTATCGAAGCTGTCCCACCGGCAAGCACTACATAGTCCACGGCGTTGTACTGGCTTGCGCCGAAGAAGAATTGCAGCGCCCGGGCAACCTGCTGAACAACCGCTTCGCGGAACGGCGTCAGTACTTCGGACTCGTAATCGTCAGGAAGGCCGCCCTGTTTTTTCGCCAGGCCAGCTTCCTCGAGAGAGAGACCGTAGCGGCGCTGGATTTCTTCAGTAAGCTGCTTACCACCAAAAATCTGTTCGCGGGTGTAAACGGTCTTGCCTTCAGCGAGGACGCTCAGAGTCGTCATGGTGGCGCCAATATCAACAATGGCGACAACCAGTTCTTCGCCCTGGGAGTCGAGCTGCGGTTCAATCAGCGAAAATGCGCGTTCCAGAGCGTAAGCCTCAACGTCGACCACCTTGGTCGTCAATGACGCAATTTCCAGCGCATCTTCCCGGATGTCCACGTTCTCTTTCCGGCAAGCTGCCAGTAGCACGTCTACCTGATCAGGGTTTGATTCAGATGGGCCCTGGACTTCGAAATCAATGGCCACCTCATCCAAAGGATAAGGAATGTACTGATCCGCCTCGAGAGTGATCTGGTCTTCCATCTCAAATTCATTGAGACCACCGTCCATCTGGATCAGCTTGGTGATCACGGCGGAGCCGGAAACGGCCACGGCAACCTGTTTGACGCCGGTGCGGGCTTTGGAAGCGACCCGTTTCAGGACCTCTCCGACCGCCTCAACGTCAGTGATGTTTTTTTCTACGACGGCATTGGCCGGTAACGGCTCTACCGCGTAGCTCTCGACCTTGTAGCGGTCACCCTGTTTTGATAATTCCAGTAACTTGACCGAGCTGGAGCTGATGTCCAACCCGAGAACCGCACTGGATTTTTTTCCTAACAATCCGAACACTGGCTCACCCTATACCTGGTTACACGCACCGGGTCATGAATGGTTTGTTAAAACCGTTTCATATGTGTTTTTTATTTAAGAGAATTTCTTTATCTTTCCGTCTACAATGCCCATTCTTCTTTTATCATGAGCAGTGCTGCCCGGAAGTGTCTCTTCCTTCCTAAAGCAATTTCTCAAATGATAGACCTATATCCAACAGTTGTCAGAAAAAAATGTCTCATTTGTTGCGCACATCTCGCCTCTTTGCCTGGTTCTTTGTTGTCGGTCTCAGTATCGCCACCCTGGTTGGTTCCGGATTCTATCTTTACCTTCGACCCGGTTTGCCAGCGGTTGAACAGCTTCTGGACATTAAACTTCAGACCCCACTACGGGTCTACAGCGCAGACGACAGATTAATAGCAGAATTCGGTGAAAAGAGAAGGGCACCAGTCACAATAGAACAGATCCCTACAATTCAGTTACATGCGTTTCTCGCGGCGGAAGACGCCCGTTTCTATGAGCACTTCGGGGTCGACATCAAAGGCCTGATGCGGGCTGCAATCGAACTGGTCTCCACCGGCGAGATCCAGTCTGGCGGCAGCACCATCACAATGCAGGTTGCAAAAAATTACTTTTTGTCACGCGACAGGACGTTTATTCGCAAGTTCAACGAGATACTTCTGGCTCTTCAGATTGAACGTGAACTGGATAAAGACCGCATCCTGGAGCTGTACCTGAACAAAATCTATCTGGGTAACCGGGCTTATGGAATAGAGGCTGCATCGGAGGTTTACTACGATAAACCGGTTGCCGAATTGTCCCTGGCCCAGATGGCCATGCTTGCAGGTCTACCGAAAGCCCCTTCTGCCTTTAACCCGATTGCCAATCCTGAGCGGGCGGGTATCCGGAGAAACTGGATCCTGGGGCGCATGCGGGACCTTGGTTACATCACAGACGATGCCTTCGAGCAGGCATCAACAGCGCCGATAACCGCCAGCTACTATGCGCCGTCGACCGAAGTGGACGCCGACCATATCGCCGAAATGGCCCGAAAGGAGATGGTCGACCGTTTCGGTGATGCTGCCTACACCGATGGCTATACGGTCAAGCTGACCGTGAACAGCAAACGACAGCAGGAAGCCACCGATGCGTTGCGTGCCGGACTCGAAGCCTATGACCAGCGGCACGGCTTTCGGGGCCCGATTGGCCAGGTATCCGAAGCCGACCTTGCCCCGGACAATCTGCCCGGACTGATGGCCGGCTACCCGAGAGTCGCCAGTCTGATCCCCGCCGTGGTGACTGCCGTTAAGGATGAAGACGCCGTTGCCGAGATCTATGCGCGTACCCTGGGGGAAGCGATCATACCGTTTGAAACCATGACCTGGGCCCGACGCTACAAAACCGAAGATCTTACCGGGCCAGAGCCGGAAAAACCCTCGGACGTGGTTGATGTTGGCGACATCGTTTACGTAAAAACCATGGAAATCCAGCCGGTCCAGGCCCCGACAGAAAATTCGCCCGAGCAAGCTCCGGAGACCGACAACCGGCTGCAGCTTGCGCTATCCCAGGTGCCGAAGGTTCAGGGCGCGCTGATCTCGCTTGAGGCAAAAACCGGTGCGGTTGAGGCTCTGTCGGGCGGCTACAGCTTCAGCCAGACGAAGTACAATCGGGCAACTCAGGCGCGTCGCCAGCCAGGGTCAACATTTAAACCCTTCCTCTATCTGAGCGCTCTGGAAAAGGGGAAAACCCCGGCCAGCATCTACAACGATGCACCCATTGTATTTGATGATTCGGAGCTGGAAACCACCTGGCGACCACAGAATTCATCCGGGCAGTTCTATGGTCCGACGAGGCTTCGGGAAGCACTTTACCGCTCGCGCAACCTGGTATCCATTCGCCTGCTTCGAGACCTTGGCATCGAATCAACCATCGACTACCTCAAGCAGCTGAAAATTCCGACCGACGATATGCAGAAAGACCTGTCGCTCTCGCTCGGCAGCGGCCTGCTGACTCCTATGGATCTGGCCCGGGGTTTCGCGGTGATTGCCAACGGCGGCTACGACGTGGAGCCCTACTTTATAGAAAGCATTACCGACGTTAACGGCGAAGCGCTCTACACCGCTCCGGACACCGTGCTTTGCGACCGGGACTGCGAGAAAAAGCAGGCTGAACTCAATGATGACGCAGGCGAAAAAGAACCGGAGACACGACTGGCCGAACGCCTGGCAGACGAACGCGCCGTCTATATTCTTCATTCAATGATGCGGGACGTGATCCGCCTGGGCACAGGGCGCCGTGCACTGGCACTGGGACGCGATGACATCAGCGGAAAAACCGGCACCACCAATGAACAGCGCGACACCTGGTTTGGCGGCTTCAATCACGACATGGCCACGACTGTGTGGGTCGGATTCGACCAGCCGGCACCCCTGGGCCGTAGCGAATTCGGCGCCAGCACCGCACTCCCGATCTGGCTCGACTATATGGAAGATGCGTTGAAAGGCCAACCATCATCGCTGATGCCTCGCCCCAATGGCATCGTGAACGTACGAATTGACTCCGAAACCGGCAAACGTGCCCGGCCGGGACAGGAAGGCGCTATCTTCGAAGTGTTCCGTGAGGAAGACGCACCACCGCAGCTGGATCCGGACGACGAGCCCAACGAATCCGGGGACAATGGCGGCGGAGGAGATTTTTCGCGCCAGATCTTCTGAACAATGGCGGCGACTAATAGACGTCCATAAAAAAACCGACGGCTCTAACCGTCGGTTTTTTTGTCCCCGAAAGGCGCCTAGATGATATCGTCCATCGACTTAAGCGGGTAATGCGCCGGGTAAGGGTTGCGCGCAACCCCCGAGTCCACGGCTGCCCGGGCAACCGCTGCTGGAACCACTTCCAGCAGGCGTACGTCCATCGGCTTCGGAATGATGTATTCACGGCCAAACTCGAAGCTTGCAACGCCATAGGCCTCACAGATTTCCTGTGGCACAGGCTCTTTTGCCAGTTCACGAATGGCATGAACCGCCGCAACTTTCATCTCTTCGTTTATCGCTGTCGCACGAACATCGAGCGCGCCGCGGAAGATGAACGGGAAACCAAGCACATTGTTGACCTGATTCGGGTAATCAGAGCGACCTGTCGCCATAATCAGATCGTCTCGGGTTGCCAGCGCTACTTCCGGGCTGATTTCAGGATCAGGATTGGAGCAGGCAAAAACGATGGGATTTGGCGCCATCAATTTGAGTTGATCAGCAGTTAACAGGTCGGGACCGGAAAGACCGAGAAACACATCAGCGCCGTTCATCGCGTCATCCAGGGTGCGACGATCAGTGTCGTTCGCAAACATCGCCTTGTACTGATTCAGGTCATCACGACCAGAGTGGATCACACCCTTGCGGTCCAGCATAAAGATGTTCTCGGACCGAACGCCACAGCTTACAAGCAACTTCATACAGGCAATCGCAGCGGCACCAGCCCCCAGGCAGACCACTTTGGCCTCTTCGATTTTCTTGCCCTGAAGCTCCAGTGCATTGATCATACCGGCAGCGGTCACGATCGCGGTACCGTGCTGATCATCGTGAAAAATCGGCACATTGCACTTTTCAATCAACGCACGCTCAACTTCAAAGCACTCTGGCGCCTTGATGTCCTCAAGGTTGATACCACCAAAGGTATCGGCAATGCGCTCGACGGTTTCAATAAAAGCCTGAGGGCTTTCGGAATTGACCTCGATATCAAAAACATCGATACCGGCAAAGCGCTTGAACAGTACGCCTTTGCCTTCCATTACCGGCTTGCTCGCCAGCGGACCCAGGTTACCCAGCCCAAGAATCGCAGAGCCGTCCGAAATAACGGCAACCAGGTTGCCCTTACCTGTGTACTTGTATGCGTTCTCCGGGTCTTTAGCGATCTCGCGGACCGGCTCGGCAACCCCGGGGCTATACGCCAGGGAAAGGTCGCGGGAGGTTTTGGTGGGCTTGGTGATTTCAACACTCAGCTTACCAGGCCGCGGCTTGGCGTGATATTCAAGGGCTGCTTCTTTCAGATCTTGAGACATTGCCACTGTTCCGTTTTTTTAACGTTTATAGAAAGGGGACCACTGTGGTGGGAGTTCCCAGCGGAGCGCGACATTATGGCGCGAAGCCCGAACGCAGACAAGGCCCCACTGAGCATTTCCTGTACAGTCAATAAGCCATATCGCGTATACCGGTTCCAGCGACCAAGCCTGCCGTACGGTGCAACAGGCACAAAAAAAGCGCCCTTGGGCGCTTTTTGGATCCAGGATCGGGGATCAGGATTTCTTGCCAGCGATTCTGCCGCCGAAGCGCTTCTGGAAGCGATCAATACGGCCACCGGTATCCATCACCTTCTGCTTGCCGGTGTAGAACGGATGGCACTGGGAACAGACATCCAGTTGCAGATCCTGGGTGAAGGTTGAACGGGTCTTGAATGTATTGCCGCAGGAACAGGTTGCGGAAATCTCTTCGTACTTGGGGTGAATACCTTCTTTCATGGCTAACCTCGGTCGGTCATGCCGCTACCAGATCGCGGGATCGGATTTGACCCTGGCGTCAGGCACCGCATGTTTGAATCAAATGGCAAGACGGGGCACAATCATGCCCTGCCTGAAACAGACCGCGAATCTTACTGACAAACAGAGTTGCAGGCAAGCCCTTATCGCTGCTGTCAAGCATTTGTACCTATACCATCTCTCCACTGGAGCCAAACGTGCCCCGCACTGCGCGCATCGCATTGAACCGCCCACTCAGGCGGCTATTCGATTATCGGGTTCCGGACGGAATGGATCTGGCCTGCGGCCAACGTGTCACAGTCCCGTTTGGCCGCGCCTCGGCAACGGGGCTGGTGGCCGCTCTGGGCACGCCGCCACCGGAAGGCATCACCCTGAAAACCATCCAGTCTACCTGCGAAGACTGGCCAGCACTGCCACCGGAAACCTTCCAGCTGCTGAGCTGGGCAGCCAACTACTACCAGCACCCGCTGGGTGAGTGTCTGTTTACCGCCCTGCCCCCGGCATTGCGTCGTGGCCAACCAGCGAAAGAAAAAGCAGACCCCCATTGGGTAGCCCTGGCCGGCGAAGAACTTTTGCCCGCCAACGCAACAAAGCAGAGAGCCCTCCTGGCATGGCTGAGGCGACATTCATCCGGCGCCGCAACCCGGCAAATTACCCAGGCCGGGTTCTCTCATGCCCAGATTCGCGCGCTCAAGGAACGACACCTGATTGAAGAAACCGATCCGCCAAAGGCCGACAAACCATGCGTTCCGAACATTGACGGTCCTCACCTGTCAGAAGCCCAGACAAAGGCGGCACGGGAACTTGCGAAACCCGGCAACGGTTTTTCAACCACGTTGCTGTACGGAATCACTGGCAGTGGCAAGACAGAGATCTATCTGGACTACCTCAAGCAGTATCTGGATGCCTCTGCGCAGGCGCTGGTGCTGGTGCCAGAAATCAACCTGACACCCCAGACCGTCGCTCGTTTCGAGCGCTATTTCGGTGGGCGCATTGCCGTTTGGCATTCAGCGCTTAACGATGCCCAACGGCTCAATGCCTGGCTGAAAGTCCGCAATGGCGAGCCGGTGATTCTTATTGGCACGCGTTCGGCTGTCCTGCTTCCTTTTACACAGCTGAAAACCATCATCGTCGACGAAGAACATGACAGCTCTTACAAGCAGGGCGAGGGATTTCGTTATTCCGGCCGGGATACTGCGGTATACCGGGGATTCCTGAACAACTGCCCGGTTATTCTTGGCTCTGCGACCCCTTCCCTGGAATCCATTCATAATGTGCAGGCTGCAAAATACCAGCTCGTAAAACTTGAAGAGCGGGCCGGAAAGTCACGGCCCCCGCAGATCAAGCTGCTGGACATCCGTAGCCGCCCATTACAGGCCGGGTTCTCCCGACCGGCCCTGGATGCGGTCCGCAGAACCCTGGAGAACGGGCAACAGGCGCTGGTGTATGTTAACCGCCGCGGCTTCGCTCCAGTCATGATGTGCTTTGACTGCGGCCACATGGTTGAATGCCCCCGCTGCGATACCCGCCTGACCTTTCACCGCCGCGACCGCGCCATGCGCTGTCACCACTGCGATTATCAGGTGGCCGCCCGGGAGATTTGTCCGAAGTGTGACAGTGATGCATTCCGGCCAGTTGGTCAGGGCACAGAAAGAGCGGAAGATTACCTGGCGGAACAGTTTCCAGACACACCCATCGTGCGGGTGGACAGAGACAGCACCCAGCGCAAGGGCAGCATCCAGAGCATTCTGAAACAGGTAAACAGTGGCGCACCGTGCATTCTTGTGGGCACGCAGATGCTGGCCAAAGGTCACGATTTCCCCAAGGTCACGCTGGTGCTGGTCATCAACGCCGATGGCGGCCTTTTCAGCGTTGACTTCCGGGCGCCGGAGCAGCTTATCCAGACCCTGATCCAGGTCAGTGGCCGAGCGGGCCGGGGCGAACTCGCCGGGGAAGTATTGGTTCAGACCTGCCATAGCGACCACCCTCTGCTTCAATCCCTGGCGCGGGGCCACTACCTTCCCGTTGCCGACCAGCTTCTGGAAGAACGAAAAACCGGCGCCCTGCCCCCGTTTCGTGCCATGGCTATATTCCGTGCTGAGGCAGACACAATGGCCAAAAGCCTGCAAATCCTCGACCAGATCAAACCACTGGCCCGCCATGACCGGCTCGAGATGTGGGGCCCGCTGCCGGCGTTAATTGCCCGCCGGGCTGACCGACATCGGGCGCAACTGGTGTTGCTGAGCGACAACCGGAAACATCTGAGCTCGATACTGGCAGGCCTCTGCCAGGCCCTGGATGAAACCAGGCTGCCCCGCGGCCTGAAATGGATGATCGATGTCGACCCCCAGGAAACCGGGTAGCCGTTGACAGAGCAGCCACAGGATTTTGCTTGCCAGCGCAGATTCCGCGATAATGTTCGGCTTTATCCAGATGCGGCAAAGCCTGCCGCCAATGACCCATTTTCCTGCAAACCGAGTCACCCGACAGCATGAAAGAAACCGTAATCGACCTGCTTCAGTCTTCACTGGCTACCCTACAGTCCGAAGGTGTTCTACCCGCCGACCAGACTTTCACCCCGCAGGTGGGCAATACCAAAGACAAGGCCCATGGTGACTATGCCTGCAATATTGCACTGGTGGCGTCGAAGGCTGCGGGCTGTGCCCCGCGTAAACTGGCCGAGGCACTGGTAGAGAAGCTGCCAACAAGCGCCGCTGTAGCCAAAGTCGAGATTGCTGGCCCGGGTTTTATAAACTTCTTCATGAGCACTGCCAGCGCCTTTGAGGTGGTGAACACGATTCTGGAGCAGGCCGATCAGTACGGCCGGAACCAGAACGGCCGAGGCGAAAAGGTTCAGGTTGAGTTTGTGTCAGCTAATCCTACCGGACCACTGCACGTGGGCCATGGACGGGGGGCCGCTATTGGTGACTGCCTCAGCCGTCTTCTGGAAGCCAACGGCTATGACGTAACACGGGAATTCTATTACAACGACGCAGGCGCGCAGATCACCAATCTGGCCCTGTCGGTGCAGGCCCGCGTGAAAGGCCTGACCCCGGAAGACGAGAGCTGGCCCGCCGATGGCTACCGCGGCGCTTACATAATCGATGTTGCCGACTCCTATCTTGCCGGGGAAACGGTAGTCGCGGACGACCGTGAAGTGACGGGCAAGGCGGATCCGGAAGACCGGGCGGCCATCCAGGAATTTGCCGTGGCCTATCTCAGACGTGAGCAGGACCTGGACCTGAAGGCCTTCGGTGTCGAATTCGATGTCTATTTTCTCGAGTCCTCGCTGTATAAAGATGGCAAGGTTGAAGCAACCGTTGAACAGCTCAAAAACAATGGCTTCACCTACGAGCAGGACGGCGCCATGTGGCTTAAAACCACGGAATTCGGCGACGACAAGGACAGGGTCATGCGCAAGCAGGACGGCGGCTACACCTACTTCCTGCCAGACGTTGCCTACCATCTCGATAAATGGCAGCGCGGTTTTACCACTGTGATCAATGAACAGGGCGCTGACCATCATTCCACCGTCACCAGGGTTCGCGCCGGGCTGCAGGCTCTCAATGCCGGTATCCCCAGCGGCTGGCCGGATTATGTCCTGCATCAGATGGTGATGGTGACCCGCTCTGGCCAGGAGGTGAAGATTTCCAAGCGGGCTGGCAGCTACGTCACCGTGCGCGACCTGATTGATGAAGTGGGCCGCGATGCCACCCGCTTCTTCCTTGCGGCACGACGGGTGGATTCCCAACTGACATTTGATATTGACCTGGCCCGCTCCCAGACCAACGAAAACCCGGTGTACTACATTCAGTATGCCCATGCACGAATCTGCAGCGTTTTGCGCAGGCTGGCAGAAGAAGGCGTAAGCCGCGGACGGAACGAAAACCTGGGCGATCTTTCACTGTTGACGCTGGACGAAGAAAAAGACCTGGCCAATCAGTTGGCCCGCTACCCGGAACTGATTGAAAACTCGGCCAACCAGCGCGAGCCGCATCACCTGACCCATTACCTGCGCGAACTGGCCGGGCAGTTCCACACTTACTACAACGCACACAAGGTATTGATTGAAGATACCGCCGTGCGCGACGCGCGCCTGTCACTCTACCTTGCCGTGCGCCAGGTCATCGCCAACGGGCTTGAACTGCTTGGTGTCAGCGCGCCGGAAGAGATGTAACCATGTCGAGAGACTATTCCCGCAAGCCGCAGAAAAACCGCCCGGCGGCCACACCCAGGAAACAGGCGAAGGCGGCTCCGCGCAAGCGGGACGCCCAGCCGGCCCGGAAATCTGTGGCAAAAGCTCAGCACGGCGGTCTGTCACTGAAATGGATCCTGTCACTGGCCACCGTCGGTGGATTCATCGGATTTATCGTTTATCTGAACTCGTTGCCGACACCTGATCAGACCCGCACTCCGTCCGGTGGCCAGGATCAGGCAGAAACCACTACGGAGTCGCCCGCAAAAAACCCGGAAAACAAAAAACCCGGATTCAAATTCTATGACATGTTGCCGGATTCCGAAGTAGTTCCTCCCAAGGTTGATGAGTACACACCCGGCCCGGGCCAGACCACTTTTGACTACCTGGTCCAGACCGGTTCCTTCAGAACGGAAAAGGATGCAGAGCGGCAACGCGCCGAGATTGCGTTCCAGGGTCTGCGGGCCTTCGTGACCCAGATTGACCTGGACAGCGGCAGCACCTGGTACCGGGTTAACGTCGGGCCTTTTACTTCCCGCAGCCAGATGAATTCGGCCGTGGACAAGTTGGTGTCCATCAACATAGAGCCGCTGGTGCGCAAAGTACCCAAAGACAAGGCCGAAGATAACTGACTCAAGGGCCTTAACATGGCCCATGAGTCAGCCCCTTGAAAACCGTACGCCTGCCTCCATTACCTGTGGATACGTTCTAAATCAGGCAAGTGGAGCCCGAATGACTACCATACTTTCTGTCCGGCGTGATAACGAAGTTGCCATGGGTGGCGACGGCCAGGTATCCCTTGGAAACACCGTTATGAAAGGCAACGCCCGCAAGGTCAGGCGCCTTTACAACGGTCAGGTACTGGCCGGTTTCGCCGGTGGTACGGCGGATGCGTTCACGCTGTTCGAGCGTTTCGAAGCCCAGCTTGAAAAGCACCAGGGCAACCTCACCCGAGCCGCCGTGGAACTGGCCAAGGACTGGCGTACCGACCGTGCACTGCGGCGCCTGGAAGCCCTTCTCGCGGTTGCCGATAAAACGGCTTCCCTGATCATTACCGGTAATGGCGACGTGATTGAGCCAGAGGAAGGTCTGATTGCAATTGGTTCAGGCGGCCCTTTTGCCCAGGCGTCCGCCAGGGCCCTGCTGGAAAACACCGAACTGAGCGCAACTGCCATTGTGGAAAAAGGCCTGGATATCGCGGCCGACATCTGTATCTACACCAACCACAATCGCACCCTTGAAACGCTCTCTGCCAACGACTGATCTGGAGCCAACATGTCTGCAATGACCCCCCGTGAAATTGTTCACGAGCTCAACAAACACATCGTCGGCCAGGAAGAGGCAAAGCGCTCGGTCGCCATCGCACTTCGTAACCGCTGGCGCCGGATGCAGCTGGACTCCGACCTTCGTGATGAAATTACCCCCAAGAACATCCTGATGATTGGGCCGACCGGCGTGGGCAAAACCGAAATCGCCCGCCGCCTGGCCAAACTGGCGGACGCACCCTTTCTGAAAGTGGAAGCCACCAAGTTTACCGAAGTAGGCTATGTCGGCCGCGACGTCGAAAGCATCATCCGTGACCTGGCCGATATGGCGATCAAGATGCTTCGGGAAAAAGAAATGAAGCGGCACGAACACCGGGCCATGGACGCCGCCGAAGAGCGGATTCTGGACGCCCTGTTGCCGCCACCCCGGGACCTGAAGGAGGACAGTCAGCGCACGGATGGTTCAACAACCCGCCAACTGTTCCGCAAAAAACTGCGGGAAGGCGAGCTGGACGACAAGGAAATTGAAATCGACCTTCGCAACTCAGGCGCGGGCGTAGAGATCATGGCACCGCCTGGCATGGAAGAGATGACCAGCCAGTTGCAGAACATGTTCTCCAGCATGTCCTCCGACAAGCGCAAAACCCGGAAAATGAAGGTGGCGGATGCGCTCAAGCAGGTTCGTGACGAGGAAGCCGCCAAACTGGTCAATGAAGAAGAAATCAAGCAGAAAGCCATTTCCACAGTTGAGCAGAACGGCATCGTGTTCATCGATGAGATCGACAAGGTGGCAAAGCGGTCTGAGAATACCTCATCAGACGTTTCCCGGGAAGGCGTTCAACGCGACCTGCTGCCGCTGATTGAGGGCAGCACCGTCAGCACCAAGTACGGCTCGGTGCGCACAGATCATATCCTGTTCATTGCGTCCGGCGCTTTTCATCTGTCCAAGCCATCAGATCTGATTCCGGAGCTGCAGGGCCGGTTACCGATTCGAGTGGAACTGCACGCACTGACGCCGGATGATTTCAAGCGCATCCTGACCGAGCCGGATGCCTCGCTGGTTCAGCAGTACGTGGCCTTGATGGGCACGGAAGGGGTCAACCTGAACTTTACCGATGAGGCCATTACCCGTATTGCCGAGGTGGCGTTCAAGGTTAACGAAACTACCGAGAATATCGGCGCAAGGCGGCTGCATACGGTGCTTGAACGGCTGCTTGAAAGCCTGTCCTACGAGGCCGGTGATCAGGTAACAGAAGCCTTTGAAGTCACCGCTGAGTTTGTCGACGAAAAACTGGGAGAGCTGGCAGAGGATGAGGATCTGAGCCGGTATATTCTCTGATCACCCAGGCCGACAGCGTTTCAGACAGGTATTGTCGGGAGCGCTGTCGACAGAGAGCTGTTCAGTTCAGAGGGCTTTGCTGAACAGCTCACTGACGTTGCCCAGACCTGACGCAATCCTGCCCCGCTGTGCCCGCTTCTTGCGACCCTTGGCCACATATAGCGGCAGCATCTCACCGTAAAGACTGGTACTGATCGTGCGCTGTTCGTCTTCCAGGCGATCCCGGCGCAGGCGAATGCCATATTTCGCCAGTTTCGGTTCCAGCTCATCCGCGCGGTTCAGCAGATCCCGGCGGGTCATCTGGTAGGCGTGTTCACACACCATCCGCCGCGACTGGAAACTGAACACGTTTGAGAAGAACAGCTTGGCGTCGTCACGAGTGGGTTCGAACAGCAGAATGTCCTTTTCCGGGTAATCCCGGGCGTACTGGGCGATACCTGACTGCATCCGCGAGTACACCATGGTGCGGAACATTTGGGACAACAGGTTTGGCATGCCGGAACGGGTCAGATCCCCCGGGGCCATGCTACCTGCCCGAACCGCAGCACTGGCGTCGATGGGCACCTGGGGATTCACTGCAAAAACCAGATCTGCGCCATCTTCAAAGGCAACTGAGGCATGTAACCCCTTACGCAGTGTGCCATCCACATAATAACGACCATCAACCGTTACCGGAACATAGAGTCCTGGCGACGAAGTGCTTGCCTGAATGGCTTTGGATATGGGCACATGGTCAAAACCTGGCGCGCCAAAGCAGACCGCTTCAGTGCTTTCCACATCAGCGGCAACGATATAAAGGCTGCGGCGTAACTGGCGGAAGTCGTTGGTCCGGCCCAGCATGTTGAAGGCGCGCTGCAGGTATTCGTGAAGGCCCTCGTTATCAAACAGACCTGCCGGGGCTGCCTCGGCCAGTATGGTCATGGCCTCCAGAAAGCTCTGATCGTAAGGATTATTGATAAAGCGTCGAAGTGCCGTTGATACCAGGCCGGGAACCGCTAGCAGGCGGCCGCCGATCTCACGGAACGCAGGGCGGTAGAAAACTTCCGGGTGAAAGGGGTGAACTTCCGCCTCATTACGGACGAAGATCCGGCACAATTGGGCTGTGGTCATCTGGTTAGCCAGATTTGCCGCCACAAAAGAACCGGCGTTCACACCCACATAGACATCGATATTATTGAAATCCAGCCCGTCCAGCGCCTCATCAAGCGCCCGCAACGCCCCGATTTCATAGATACCACCCAGAGGGCCACCGCCGCCGAGGGCAAGGCCGATCCGGGGGCCGGGCTTGATTGCCGTGGTCGTTGCCGTCATTCAGTGGTCCTTTCCAGCAGTGGTCTTTACCAGCAAGATTCAGGTCAGATTCGAATTCGGAACCTGACCGTCGTTATACTCACATTAGCAGCAGGATTTAGAGTTCACACCCTACAATTGCACAACTCATACAATGGGTGCCTGGGTGTCGGCGCGGTCACTTCGCAGGGCGACCGCGGATTTCGACGGTCTCAGATAGCGGCCGAAGCCGGCATTACGCAAGGCAAGGTCAACGCAACTCTTGATGACATGGGGGGAATCCAGCAGCAGCACGTCTTCAAGCAGCTGCACGGACCATTCTCGACTGACGCTGCGAATAACTGATTTCACTTTCGGCAGACTCGCAGCGTTCATCGACAGCGAATCGTAACCCATGGCCATCAGCAGCAGCGCACCACCGGGATCGCCTGCCAACTCGCCGCAGATACCAATCGGCTTGCCCACCGAATGGGCGTCCTGGGCAACGCGGACCAGCGCCTGCAGCACAGCCGGGTGGTAGGAATGATAAAGCTGCGCTACCCGGGGATTGTTGCGGTCAACCGCCAGGAGATACTGGGTCAGATCGTTGGAGCCCACAGAGAGGAAATCAACCCGGTCTGCCAATTCGCGAATCTGGTAGACCGCCGCGGGAATTTCCACCATTACCCCGACCTTGGGCATGTGGATGTTGTACCCCTCTTCTCGAACCTCGTGGTAGACCCGGTATACCAGGTGCAGGGATTCCTCGACCTCAGAGATGTTACTGATCATCGGCAGCATGATCTGAAGATTATTCAGGCCTTCGCTGGCCTTGAGCATGGCACGGACCTGAACCAGGAAAATTTCCGGGTGGTCCAGGGTGACCCGGATACCACGCCAGCCCAGAAACGGGTTTTCTTCCTGTATCGGAAAGTAGGTCAACGCCTTGTCGCCGCCGATATCGAGTGTACGCATGGTCACCGGGCTGGGGGCAAAGGCTTCAAGCTGTTCGCGGTAATATTCCCGCTGCTCCTGCTCTGACGGGAAACGGTCCTTGATCATGAAGGGCACTTCAGTCCGGTACAGGCCAATGCCTTCGGCACCGTGACTGAGTGACCTCACCACATCCGTCATCAGGCCGGTGTTGACCAGTAGCGATACCCGATGATGATCGGTGGTCTCACAGGGCAGGTCCCTTAGCGCTTCCAGGCCGCGGATCAGTTCGTTTTCCTCGTCACAGATCTCCTGGTAATACGCCAGAAGATCGACAGAGGGCGAAGCAAAAATCTGGCCTTCGAAACCATCCACAATCAGCTCGCGGCCATCAAGCTGGTTAACCGGAATATCCACCAGCCCCATCACCGTTGGTACACCCATGGCCCGGGCAAGAATCGCGACGTGGGAGTTACTGGACCCTTTCACCGACACCAGACCAACCAGTTGGCCCTTCGGCACTTCCCCCAGCATGGCAGGCGTGAGCTCTTCACTGACCAGCACCGTGCGTTCCGGGTAAACCAGATCTTTCTGCTCCCCTTCCTGAAGATGAGACAGCAGTCGCCGGCCCAGATCACGGATATCAACGGCCCGCTCCTGAAGGTAATGATCGTCCATCATTTCAAAGTGGCGGATATACTGCTGGACCACCTGCTTGAGCGCACCCTGGGCCCAGAACCCTTCGCTAATCCGGTTGGCAACTTCGCCAGGCATGGCGTCGTCACCCAACATTCTCAGGTAGACATCGAACAGTGCCTGCTCTTCCGGGCGCAGCTGCGACGCCAACCGCTCTGCCACCCGTTCAATATCCTCACGCACGGCTGTAACGGCGCCCCGGAAAAGAACCAGTTCACCTTCAACATCATCGGTTGGTTTTTCGGGTACCACATCCAGGTCGGCCGCGGGATAAACCACAACACCCTGACCGATGGCCACGCCGGGCGAGCCCGGAACACCACTGAAGCTGACGTCTTTCGCTTCTTCACCGGTTAATGAAAGGCCGCTGATGGCGCCCGTCGCTTCACTGTGGGCAATAACGCCCGCAAGCTGTGCCGAGACCGTAACCAGAAAGGCTTCTTCACCTTCATTAAAACAGCGCGAGCTTTCCCGTTGCTGAACCACCAGTACGCCCAGTACACGGCGGTGGTGAATAATGGGCACACCCAGAAACGAGCGAAAACGCTCTTCGCCAGTTTCGGGAAAATAGCGGTAGCGCGGGTGGGAGGGCGCATCTTCAAGGTTGATGGGTTCTTCCCGGGAACCCACAAGGCCGATCAGACCTTCTGAGTACCCCAGACTGACCTGGCCGACCGCCTGTTGATAGAGGCCTTCCGTCGCCATCAGAATGTAGCGATTGGTGGCCGGGTCCAGCAGGTACACCGAACACACCTCGGTATCCATCGCTTTTTGAACACGCGAAACGATAACGTCCAGCGCCTCCTGCAGATCGCGGGCGCTGTTCACTTCTTGTACAATATTTCGCAGAATGCTCAGCATGGTGGCTTCAATCCGTCACCTCTGTTGGTCGCTCGCGCGCCCTGGTTGCTCGCGCCGCTGCCACTGATCCATATTATGGAATAACCGTGGTGCGAGCTCTCTTAACGCCCGTCGATAGACTTCCCGCTTGAACGATACAACCTGACCAAGTGGATACCAGTAGCTGACCCACTGCCAGCCGTCGAATTCGGGAGAGTCTGTACCGTCCACACGTACCTGTGCGTCCGGCGATAACATCCTCAGAAGGAACCATTTCTGTTTTTGTCCCACGCAGATGGGGTGCGAGTTGTGCCGCACCATCCTGCGCGGAAGGCGATACCTTAACCAGCCTCGGGTACAGCTGACGATCTCCACGTCGCTGGCCACCAGTCCGATTTCTTCTCCAAGTTCCCGATACAGCGCCTCTTCCGGTGATTCATCCTGTTTGATCCCACCTTGAGGGAACTGCCACGAGTCCTGCCCGATTCGCCTTGCCCAGAGTACTTCGCCCCTGTGATTGGCCAGAATGATTCCGACGTTGGGTCTGAAACCGTCTGAATCGATCACGGCACAGTCCTTTTAAGTCGGTTGGCCGGTTCAAAATTTACCGGCCAGAATTGTCCAAGTTGACCTCATTCTTACAGAAACCCAAGGGTACGGCAAACGCAGCTGTTAGCGGCAGGTCATGTTAGAATCCCGGACTTTACATCGGCCCCGCGTATCCGGAGGAACAAAACGTGACGCTTGCATTATTCGACCTTGATAACACCCTGCTTGCCGGGGACAGCGATCACGCCTGGGGCGAATTTCTGGTAGAGGAATCCATCGTCGATGCTGAAGAATACAGGCGCGCCAATGATCGCTTTTATCAGGAATACCTGAACGGCGAACTGGACATCATGCGCTACCTGAGTTTTGCGCTTCAGCCGCTGGCACGTCATGACATGAATGAATTACTGCTGTGGCGGGACCAGTTCATCGAAGAAAAGGTTCGGCCAATGTTGCAGAAAAAAGCGGCCGATCTGCTCGAATACCATCGTGACCAGCAGCACACACTGATGATTATTACTGCGACCAACCGGTTCGTGACCGAGCCGGTAGCTCAATTACTGGGTGTGGAGCATCTGATTGCGACTGACCCTGAGCTGGTTAACGGCCGCTTCACGGGCGGTGTTGCGGGCATTCCAAGTTTTCAGCACGGCAAGGTAGAACGCCTGAATGACTGGCTCGCGAGCACCGGCGAAACCCTTGACGGCGCCTGGTTCTACAGTGATTCCCACAATGATTTACCGCTACTCAGACAGGTCGCCCACCCGGTTGCGGTTGATCCTGACCCGAATCTGGAAGCGGTTGCGCGGGAAAACGGCTGGCCGGTGATGAGCCTTCGCGGCTGACCTACAGAAACCCCGTCAAGGACCGAACAAAACAACTCTTGATATAGTCCGTCTCCGGAATCCCCGGAATAACCGGATGATCCGGCGCCTGATGGCCCTGTTCCAGCAGTTGCACAAATCGGTCAATCTTCCGACCACTGCTTCGAATAATGTCCGTCAGCTTTTCCTGTGACAAATGCATGGAACAGGACGCCGACACCAGCAGTCCGTCACGGTCGAGCAGCCGCAACCCCAACTGGTTAAGGCGCGCATAGGCCTCTTCCCCGGCTTTCTGGTCACGTCGTCTGGGAATCAACGCCGGTGGATCCAGCACGACGATATCGAACTTTTCTTTTTCTTCTGCCAGAGCTTTAAGCGCATCAAACGCATCGCCTTCAATGGTTTCGATATTGTCGAGCCCGTTAATTCGTGCATTGTGATGGACAGACTCGATGGCGCCCGCAGAGCTGTCCACGCAGGTAACCTGGGTGGCTCCCGCACAGGCCGCCTGAATACCCCAGCCGCCGACGTAACTGAACACATCCAGCACTCTTTTACCCGGGGCGTATGCCTGCAGCCGCTGCCGGTTCATGCGGTGATCATAGAACCAGCCAGTTTTCTGGCCGCCTTCCATGGGCACTTCAAAGCGCACTCCATTTTCCTCAACCGGCAACAGATCAATCTCCCGGCCATGGGCCTGTTCGACGTAGGTGTCCAGTCCCTCCACCTTTCGCATCTTGCCGTCGTTCTTCAGGATGATTGCACGAGGATGCGCAAGCCGCTGAACCGCCCGGACGACCGACTCTTTCATCAGCTCCATACCGGCGGTGGAGATCTGGACCACTACAACATCATCAAACCGGTCAATCACCAGCCCGGAGAGTCCGTCACTGTCGCCGAATACCCAGCGATAGAACGGCTTATCGAACAGCCGCTGCCGCAGCGCTAGCGCCGTTTCCAAACGATCAGTCAGCCGTTGTGGGGTCATGCCCTGCCCGGAATTCCGGCTAATCAGACGACCGCAGATCAGCGCATGGGGATTGACGAACACCGTGCCCATCGGCTTGTCGTTAGCCGCTCGCAACTCCGCCTGGGCACCCGCTTCAAAATCGGCGAGTGGCGAACGCCGGATATCGACCTCGTTGCTGTAAACCCAAAGGTGACCGGCCCTGAGCCTGCGCTCCGCGCCTTTACGGAGGTATAAAACCGGGAAACTCATAAATAAACCGCCTGAAGAAAATGGTAGAGGTTAGTTGCTTGGGCTATTGCAAGCAACGACTTGAGGGATTGAATGGCCGATTCCAGCCCGGTCCCGAACCTGCTCGAAATCTTCTTCAGTGAAAATACCGTTTACACCGGAGATCGCCGCCAGTTTCATACCGTGTTTCAGGCCCAGCTTGTAGATCTCCCGCACCTTTTCCCACTCAATATTACGGCCCAGAGTGAAATTTTCGAAGCGCGCTTCCAGGGTGAGCACAATGGTTTCCGCCAGGCACGCATAAGCAATGTTCTTGGGCAAGCCTATGTCCTTCATCTGAACGTCCCCGGGCAACTGGATTTCACCGGATTCGATCACCAGTACGTCTGGCCGTCTGGCCACATCTTCCGGAGGAATATCCAGGGGTCGGGCAACGTCTGTGATCACACAGCCCGGCTTCACTTTCATGATATCCAGAATCCGTTTTCCTGCCCCGGAGGTGGCGGTCACGATCATGTCCATGTCCGCAAGATCCCTGTCTGCGGCGCCAATGACATGGATAACAGCCCCTGGCGTTTCCTGCTCGATGGTTTCCTTAAGGGCCAACAGTTTCGCCGGTTCTGGAGCCGCCAGAAACACCTCATCAACCGCTTTTGCCAACAGGCGCGCACAGACAGAACCTATGGCACCCGTGGCACCCACAACCATGGCCTTCCCCGACGCCTTACCGCTGGGGCCGATGTCGATGCGCCCTATTCGCTGCATTGCCTCATGGGCCGCCCAGAGGGCGCCAGAAGCGCTGTAGCTGTTGCCAGTGGTAATCGGCAGGGGCGCACGCTTGGCCACTGTAATACCGGCATCACCTACCACTTTGGTAAACGCACCAAGGCCCATGATCTGGGCCCCCAGTTTCTTTCCCAGTTCCGCCGCCTGAAGCAGTCGCGCGTAGGTAAACTCAGGGTCGTGCGCCATGATTTCCCGGGGCGTGCCTCCTACGGTAATCAGCCAGCCCTCTGCTTCATCACCCGTGGGCGAGCGGATGCCAGACACTTTCGAATAAATAAACGGCGGCGCATAAGCCACTGCTTTCTCAACAAGGTTCATCACCAAGGGCGGCGACACACTGGCAATCCAGTCCAGGGGCGAGGTTTTGGTGAGGTACTGCTGCGACAGCGGGTGAATCACAAACGCGAAGCGGTTCACCCTGCGGTAGCCATTGGGATACAGGATCCTGGGCACTATACCCAGGCTCTGAATCACATCCAGGTAATCATCCGGCCCCAGTTGTTCCGGCGTCCTGGAACGTGACGCACTGATCAGCGCCTCCATCACATTTACACCAACGGGACGGCCCGCCAGCCAGGGACTGTAATCCACAACCATTGCAACGCGTCTGGAACGCATCCAGTCCAGGGCGGACTCAGTGACCCGGGAGGTGATCACCGTTTTTCCATCCAGCTCTTTGTCGCTGAAATCCGCCAGGTCAGCAATAGACGACACCAGGACCTGGGCGTCAGAAACCGCCTTATGTAAAGAGCCGGCAACAAGCCTCTCACCAAGGTGATAAAGCGGAGTATGCCGGAAGGTGTCCACCGCTTTCACCGCCAACGACCGGCGCAGAACCGGCGCCGTGAGCAAGGTATAGGTCTCGAGCTGCTTCAACGACGTCAGCAGCCGCGGCACGCCAAAGTCGATGTAAGGATCGGCAAAAAAAAGGTTTTCAGTGTGTTCCGACAGAGCCCTGGCGATTCGATAGCCAGCCTGACCGTCCATGAACAACACCCGGGCGTTATCGAAGAAATGCCCGAGTTCGGACTGGGTGTGGCGAACGGCCCATTCCTGAAGGATCGCTCTCAGGCCAGCGCCGGTGGTGATCGGCTTATCTGGAACGCAGGCCTCCAGCCGGGCCGTAATCGGGTGCCGGAGCTGCGCCCCACCCACCTGGTAGTGATCACGTAGCATGCTCAGCCCAATAGCGTCTGCCCGGGGATGGACCGATTCCAGCATCGCCTCTGCCCGAGAGAGATCGCCGTCTGTCCCGATGCGGATAATGCGGAAAAGCTGGCCGAGGAACTCGGTTTCCAGATCGTAGTCAAACTCGCTGGACCCCTGACTGACACTGACAATGGTTTTCATAGTCGCACCTTCCTTTGTGGCTGCGCCCGTGAACCAGGATCCGGAGCTACGTCCAAACATCAGTTGCAGGATCCCCATCAAATCCTCTTTAATCTGAATATCACAGAGTCTTTGCCAAAGTAACAAAAACATTCATCAGGGAGGCTCAGCGGATGGACAGGGGAATGGAACCCATGAGCAGTGTGGACACGGCCTGGCTGCATATGGATCAGGGCGAGAACCACATGATGATCGTAGGCGTGCTGATACTGGATCGGCCGCTGGACCTGACCCTGTTCAGGAGGGTACTGGAAACCCGCCTGCTTCACTTTGACCGCTTCCGCCAAAGGGTAATTGAGCGTGACAATAAAACCTATTGGGAAGACGACCCGCATTTCAATCTGGACAACCACCTTCACCGCATTGGCCTGCCGGAGCCTGCGGGCCAGGCGGAACTACAGGAACTGGTGGCGGACCTCGCCTCAGAACCTCTGGATTTTCACCATCCTCTGTGGCAGTTCCACCTGATCGACCGCTACGAAAACGGCGCCGCCCTGATTTCCCGGATCCATCATTGCATCGCCGATGGCCTGGCACTGGTTCAGGTATTGATGTCGCTGGCGGACGAGGCCGTTACCCCGGATACGGCGGATCATTTCCCGCCAGGTGAGGGCTCACTATTCGAGCGACTTTACAGGCCTTTGCGACAGGCTGTTGAGGCGGGAACTCATCTGGGGCACAACCTGATCAGTGAGGGCATGGAGTTGGCCCGACACCCCGAAAAGGTCCGCCAATGGGCTCAGGACGCGGAAGACATCGTGCGGGAACTGGTACATCTGGGGCTTTCACCACCCGACCCAGGGACTTGCTTGCACGCGCCTCTGGCGGGGCGCAAGCGCATTGCCTGGGCTCAGCCGCTCGATCTGACGGCGGTTAAAGAAAGCGCTCACCAGCTTGGAGGCACGGTCAATGATGTGTTGATGACTGCCGCTGCAGGCGCGCTGCGGCGTTATCTGTCCGCATCCGACAATGACCTTAACAGGGAGCTCCACGTTGCCGTGCCCTTCAGCCTACGTCCGCGAGACCAGCCGATTAATAGACTGGGCAACCAATTCGGCCTGGTGATTGTTCCGCTTCCGATCGGGGAGCCTGATGCACTAGAACGTTTCCGCCGAGTCCAACAGGCAATGACGGACATCAAGAACTCCGTGCAACCCCAGGTAACCTTCGGACTGCTTGACCTGCTGGGCAAAGGCCCGGTCGCCGTTGAAAAGTTTGCGCTGGACACCCTCAGCAACAAAGCATCACTGGTCATGACCAACGTGCCCGGACCAGTAACACCGTTCAGAATAGCGGGGGCGCTCATACTGCAGCCGCTGGTCTGGGTGCCCCAGTCAGGACACCTGGGGGTAGGTTTCAGCATCCTCAGTTACGCGGGATCCGTCCAGTTTGGGGTCATTGCCGACAGTCAGATGATAAATGACCCTAACCAGGTAACCCGCTATTTCGAGGAGAGCTTCAGCGACTTGCAAGAACTGGCATCTCTTCGGCAATAATTGGCAAGATCAGGCGCAGCCCTGGCGGCCGATGCTACTCCGCGTCTGCAACATGAGCCGCATAGGCGCTGGCATCCATAAGCCCGTCAAGCTCACCCTGATCTTTTAGTCTGACCCTGAACAGCCAGCCATCACCATAGGGATCTTCATTGACCAGCTCCGGCTCTTCTTCCAGAGCCTCGTTCACCTCGATGACTTCACCTGTGACTGGGCTGAACACATCCGACGCGGATTTCACCGACTCGGCAACGCCAGCTTCCTCGCCACCATTGACCGTCACACCCACCTCGGGAACGCCCACAAAAACCACATCGCCCAGTTGGTCCTGGGCGAAATCGGTGATGCCGACGGTCGCGGTGCCGTCATCCGCCGCACGTACCCACTGATGGGTTTCGATGTATTTCAGATCTGGAGGTGTTTCACTCATGGTCGGTCTCCCCGGTGACTAATTTCGGGCAGTTTAACCGAAGAACGATGAACGGGCTAACCTACACTGTCAGGACGCCATTTTCGGCAGGAACGATGTATCAACCCAGTATCGCTTTGGATTATCCGGGTGGATATAAACGTTCACGGACTCACCGGGAATGTGATCAGTCGGGTCAAACCAGATGTTGTCACTGCGAAAGACATGAACGCTCGCGGTTGCTGGGTTCTGCCATTGAGTGACGATTCGAAACGGGCTCTGGCCATTCATCACCAGCCCCGTGTTCTGCTCGACCCCCTGGATCTTCGCCACCACAAGCTGGCCCGTTTCGCGCAGCCTGGCGCCACGGCTCCGGCGGATCAGGGGCACCAGAATCATCAGAACACCGACCAGAAAGAAGGCACCTCCCAGAATGCCAACAATCAACGGCAGCCCCCACAGCGAGAAAAAGCCGTTGATTCGGGCACTTTCCGGCTCACCCGGTGTGTAAAGCACTGGGACCTTCTCGCCAACGTTGTAAGAGGCCGGGTTACTTCCGGACGAAGACCGGAATTCAATCGGGCGACCGGTCGCGTCCTCGAACTGAACAACAGGATAATAAGCACTGGAATCTCCCGAACGGTCATAAACAAGATCCGTCACCGTTCCGGGAACTTCAAGAGCATCAACGAGAAAGCCCGAGGTACTCTGATAGGCCGCGAAAGCCCCCAGAAGCAGGGCTCCGCCCACAATCGAGAATACAAGTTTCAGAAAATCGTAGACGCGCATATCAGAACCAGTCCCGGACCAGCTGTCCGTTCTTGATTCTCCAGAAAGACAGGCCGTAATTCAGGTCTTGCCCCTGTGAATCCTTGACGAATCCTGTGTCTCTGCCAAAAGAGTGCAGAAACGCGTCAATGAGCATGGCGGCGTTATCAAAAAACCACCAGAGTCCCAGCCCACCCAGAGTAATGGCTTTCAACACGCCTGACTTCCACTTGCCAAGATAAAAACGATCTGCGCCCAGAAAGCCAAGTGGCAGGCCAAGCAGAAGAGCGAAAATCCGGTTCTTGCGTTGTTCCGTTTGATTCACAATTATTCCTCCGTGAACAAGTAAACCAGCCCGAGTTCCAGGCAGGCATCAATTTGGACGGACAACAGGACAAACAGAAATTGCGCTGCAAAGCAGATGCCGTTAGGCGAAAAGAAGGGACTCTAAAGCAAATCCATCCGTGGCCTCAGCGGCGCCTGCTAGCAGGCGCTGGCAACGTCCTGTCGCCGGTCGAAATTATAAAACAGTCCGACCGAGAAGATAACCGGAGCTGCATTTAATTTGAACCGGCTCACGGATTTTGGCGAATTCTGAAGGCAATTTTTGCAGTGGACTCATCCCGACGCTGCCAGAAACGCCCCTCTCTGGTAACATCAGAATCAGGATAAGGAAATCCATCAAACAAAGCGGAGACTTTCAGTTGCGATCAATCTTCACCTGCCTGGCACTGCTCACCATCTGGGGGTGCTCATCTCCCCCACCTGTTACCAGCAACACTCTGAGCGACAAAGAAATCCAGTCGATTTATCAACGCGTCGAGAACACATACCCCGACATTTCCGCCGATAAAGAACGCGAAGTCGTAAAGCTGGCCGTTCGTGCCCTTGAAAACATGGTTTATGTGGAAGGCGGCACATTCCAGATGGGCGACTGGGTGATCGAGTGCCAATGGGATAAAAGCCAAGGCTGCAGAATGGACATGGACACCAGCAACGACCATGTCCATGAAGTGAAGTTATCCTCATTTAGCATTTCCAAGTATGAAACCACCATGGGTGACTTTGATCTGTACCGCGAATTGCAGGGTAAAGAACCCTACCGCGAAGACTGGCGAGAATCTGAAGAGCTAGCTGATCTGTTCCATCCCAGAAAACCTGCCTGGACCAAAGACTGGCAGGAAACGCAGGATTACTGCCAGTGGGTTGGGGAGTTCGCAGGTGTGGAAATGGATCTACCCACCGAGGCGCAATGGGAGTATGCGGCCCGGAGTCGCGGACGGTGGTTGATCTGGGCTACGGATAATGGGGAGATTGATCCCGGTCGAAATTTTCCCAAAGACGGTGATGGTTTTGGAGAAACCCAAAAGGTCGGTAGCTATCCACCAAACCCTCTTGGTATTTATGACATGGCGGCAAACTCAAAAGAATGGGTTTCTGACTGGTACTCGGAAACCTACTATTCGGAGTCCCCGATCAAAGATCCTACCGGACCCTCCTCGGCGGACAAAAAAGTGCTCCGGGGAGGGTTCAACGGTGTATCACCCGACTCCTCATTTACAGTCAGCAGGACGGCACTGCCACCGAACCAGAAGGAATATACTCGTTTGCTGGGATTCAGATGTACCACAAGAGCACCCAAATAGGAGTGTTGCTAAACGATTCTGGTATCAATGTTCTCGAGGTATGCCAACTGCTCTTTGACCTGGTTTAGCTTGGAGCCTGGAGATACGGGACTCCAAATCATCTCCAGTTTTTTCCGCCCGGAACGAGCGGCTTGCAGCCGGTGAATCCAACGGTCAAATTCTTCTTGCTGACGGAAGTCCAGTATTGCCTGCAGTCGAGCCAAGCTTTCGAATGCCCCCACCTTTTTACCTTCTTTCTCCATGTGCTCTAGAACTTCGATAAATTGGCGCCAGGAATTGATGTGAGACAAAAGATAAATCAACGCCTTTTCTTGGTTGGTTTCAAAAGAAAACGCAAAGCTTTCGGATAGTCGCCAGCAGAGAGGCCCCAAAGTTTCAGGCGGTAATTTTCCGAGTGGTAATGAAGACCCATCGTCTCTTCGAACGTTTGGCCTCCATCCCCCAGATAGCAATTGCTCTGCGAGCTTCGACGCGGCTCTTTCCTCGTTGAGATAGTCGCTCCAGTGGCTGTTGATTGCCACAAGTCCTTCTTCATAAAGATCTCTGATATACAAACCGTGTTCAACGAGCGAAATCGCCAAACCTTTTGCAAGCATTGCGAAAAGATCTTTTTGAACATTCATGAGGAATCGATAGTCTGCATCTTGAAGAATATCCCAAATCATCTGACTGAGCGTCCAGACTTTGGCCCCATCAATTACGGTTCCAAATCCACCACTGGCGCCGGGACCAAACACGACCTTTGCCCGACTGTGGATCTCGGTTTTAAAGTCATTGCCAACCTTGAACTCAAAATCTAAACCTGCCCCCGCCCCGAACGCCACAAGACCAGATGCCTTTAATTCCAGCAGATCAGAAAATGCTTTCTTATCCTCACCGGCTTTGACTGGCGGTTTCCATCCCAACTTTCCTGCAAGCTCACCACCCGCTTCCGCGCCCGCAAAGGCATTACCCGATACTTTTGCGCCGGCGCCCAACTCTGAGGCCTCGGATTCAATCCCTGGCGCGCTGGACAGAAGCATGTTTGCACCGGAAACACCTACCTTGGCCTGGCCTGATACTTTTGCGCCAACAAAGCAGGACAGCACCGTCTGCCCCTCAAAGCGAAACTTGCCAAACGACTGTCTGGCCTGTTGTCCGTTCGCATCAATGTAGGTCCAGTTGCAGTCCCAGCCTGCTTTGTTAGGCATGTAACCGGTAAATTCCACTTTCCCTTCAAGAAGACTCATCGATGCATTGGCATTGAATCCGACATCAAAGCTGCCGGTTGATGGGTCCAGGCCTTCTATGTCTGCACTGGCGGCCGCCGCAAAGCGCATGAAATGCCCCTCGCTGTCCAGCGCCATGGTTGTCGTTTCATCTGAGGTTCCATTGACAAGGTTTGTTTTCCAAAGGGTTTCATGTTCGCTCTGTAAAAACTGAACCCATTCCGGATTATCCTTGCCATTGAGCGTCCACTCAGCCAGCTTGACGCCAACATCACCGAGCTTCCCTTTGCGACGGTCCGCCTCGATTTGCTCTTTCACCTGCCCTACAAGATCACCGATACTCAATTTTGATCGACCACCGGTGAGCATCGAAGCGATCTTCACCGTTTTACGTATCGCCAGTAAGCGGTGCTTTGTGCGGAATTGCTGCAGGAAGTCCGCACGCACATAGCTCAGACGATTCCCCCGGCTGAACAACATCACTTCAACGATACGGGCCTGCCCGCCTTTGCCGGACTTCCTGGTTGAGCTTGCTGCCGCACCTTTACCGGACATGTCCTCAGCGGCTACCCCATCGGAAAACGGCGCATACTCAGAAGCTCCATCTTCTGAACTTTTTTTCGGGCCGGTTTCTGTTAGTTTCTGTTGCTTTTGCAATGAGGAATCAGCCGGGTGAGCTGACAGCGCTCTCTCGATATTCGCTTCGTCATGGGCAAGGGCATTCAGCTTTTCTTGCTGAAGCAGTTTCCAATTCTCATTTTCGGTGTTGGCGTCAGACTGAATTCTGCCGGGCGATAGCATGCTGAATGGGCGATAATTTTCGTAAAATCGGATCTCCTCCCGGATCTCAGCAAGCTGAGCCTCAAGTTTTTGGCGCTCACTTATTTGGAGCGCTTCACCAGCCTCATCGGTCTCATTCCTTTCGAGAAGTCCGGCATCCACAGCTTTCTTCAACCATTCGGACTTCTTTCCGCGATGCTCAATAATTTTCTGTTCATAGTCTGCCGAATCGGGTTCTGGTACCTCCTTGCTAAGAGCGCGGTACTCATCCATCAGCGCCTGAACAGCGTCAACTTCGCGGTGAAATTCTTCGGCAGCACTCTCTGGCAGGGCTTCGCACCAAGTTTCGTCGGGGCTGCCCGTCACGTGAATCACATCAACCACGCACTCGGAACAGGGTGCAGAAACCGCGCTGTCTGATGCTGGGTCAGCCGCATCCGTCTTCGGTTCGGGAAAACCCGCCCGATCCTGAGCAGACGGAACCCGGATCTTCCACCCAACCTGAATGTAATCCCGGTTGTTCACCTGTTCATTCTTTTTCAACAGCTCATCGACGGACGTATTGAAACGAGAGGCAATGTCCGAAAGCGTGTCACCTGACTGAACGATATAAGTCTGCATCCTTGCGTCCTTTTAAACGGTCTCTTCCATTTTGGCGAGCTTCTGACGAGGCGTGAGTTGGTCATTCCCTGCCAGTTCACGCCATGCCGCGGATTTTTCTACCGGGCTGGACAAAGCCAGCGCAAGCCTGAGCCAGCGTTCCTGGTCTGCAGTCCGATCCAGACCTTCCTTTCTGGCAGTTTCCAGATGCTCATAAACCGCCTTTTCCGGCTCCTCCGCCGAGATCCAGCCCCGATAGTATGTCGCCAGAGACCTGGCTCTTTTCAGCCGTTTGAGTTTCTCAAAATGCCCAATCTGTTCGTCTGACAGCTTGATCGAGCCGACCTTCGTGTCACTCCAGGATGCCGGGTGCGACGACGCATAAAGCTGCCAGCTTTCAGAATCATGCCATGACCATTCGCTACCGGGCAGAACCAGTAACTCCCTCTGGTCGGTGGTCAGAGCCGTGAGAAATTCTGTGAAGTGCCGGGGTTCATAGAACCGGAAAGCCGCCAGTTTCCCGTGGTAATCAACAAGGGCTTGTTGCGTGAAGCGCTCTAGAATCTCATCGAAGGGCATCTCTGTAGCGCTGACAAATAAACCCTTCGGCTCTTTGGAAAACTCTTTTGCCAATTCTGGAATACTATCCTCAACGCCACGGAGTTCGACCAGTATAGGGCCAGCCCTCCAGCGCTCACGCCACTCGGTTCCCTGATAGAGACTGCCCCATTGGATGGGCTGCTGCAGCATTTGTTCGTAAACCCATCCGAGCATTGACTCATCAATTGCGAGGTCAATGATGGCGAAATCGACATTGGCAGGCTGTTCTACTGTCTTGATCTCAGGCGTGGTCATGAAGCTTACAGTTTCCATCATCATCAAATTCACATGCGGCGACGAGCAGGCCACCCGCTTTGGCCGCTGCCACAACGGTTTTTTCCGGAACCAGCGAAGAAGACTGGATCAGTGAACCTTCAAAGTTTGACCTCTGACCCACCTCTTCAAGAGAGTCCGGCGTAACCTTTTCACCGATCGTTGAGACAATGCCGGGTAGATCTGGCGCCTGCGCTGAAACGCCACTTCCACTCCCCGGCCCACCCCCGGAATTCATCTTCACCATAGGCCCGGACACCGTCACGCCACTCGGATCCACCTTCACAAAACTACCACCGGCCTTAAGAGTCACTTCAGCGCCAGCTTCGATCACAATCTTCATACCAGCTTTGTGATGAATCTCGCTGCCGGCTTCGATGAGCTGGTTTTTGCCCTGTTTGCTGTGGTGGCTGCCGTTAACGGTGAGACTGTAATCCCCGCCGATGGAATCCCGTCTCTCACCACCCACCGTGCTGTGCTGGTTGGCTTTGATATGGCTGAAGTCGTTGTTCTCCACCGTGCGGTGGCTGTCGTTTTTGACAACTTCGGTGCGGTTGTTTTCCGTCAGCAGGTCCAGGTCTTTCTGGGCATGGACGTAGATCTGTTGTTTGTCGGCTTCGTCTTCGAATCTCAGTTCGTTACTGCCCTCGCCCTTGTGGGTCTGGGTTTTTAAGGTGGAACGGGTTTTGTGTTCCGGCAGCGCGTAGGGTGGTGTGTTGGTGGCGTGATAGGTTCTGCCCGTGATGATCGGCTGATCCGGGTCGCCGTCCAGGAAGGACACGATGACTTCGTGGCCGATTCTGGGCAGGGCCATGAATCCATACTGGCCGCCGGCCCAACCCTGGCTGACTCTTAGCCAGGCGCTGGAGTGTTCATCATTTTTGGAGTATCTGTCCCAAGGGAATCTTACTTTGACTCTTCCATGTTCATCGCAATGAATCTCTTCCCCGTCCGGGCCGGTGACGATGGCGATCTGGGGGCCGTCCATGAGTGGGCGGTTGATGGTGTTGGGGTTTGGCCGCCAGGTTCGGTCTGCCGGAATGGCCTGGAAGTCGTTGTGATAGGTGGTGGGGCCACTGCCCCCCTCTTCTTCCAGAGCCTGGGGCTGTTCGCCTTTGTGGGTAACGCTGGTGAACAGCCATTCCCGGTTCAGGGTGTCGTTGTCGTGTTCGGTGAGTTCGGTCTTGGCGCCGGGGGTGAAGTCCGGGCGGTTGCTTTTGCCGGTGGCGGTGCTGGCGTCGTTTCTAAGGCCATCCAACCTGGATTCGGTAAGCGGCTGGCCGCTGGCGTCGGCTTTGAATCGGCCGGGGTAATCGTAGTGTTGGTAGTCTTCCCGCTGGGCGTCCAGCTTATCGGCCTGGTGTTCGTGCATCAGGGCGTAGGCGGGGTTCTTGAAGGTGTAGTCCTTCATGGCCACGGAGGCGGCTCTGACCCGTTCCTGATAGCTGAAACGGAAGATGGCGGGTTGCTGGGTGCTGCCGCCGGCTTTGGCGTTGTATTCGGAATCTGGAAGCTTCGGGGCATCGCCGTGGTGGTCGGCGATGATCAGCTGGGGCTGTTCTTCGCCGTTGACGTCGCCGTGGCTGTACCGGTAGTGCCAACCTTCTTCGGCAGCAAGGCGTTCCAGGAAGGATAAATCGCTTTCCCGATGCTGGACGCAGTATTCCCGCTCTTCGGGAACCCGTTTCAGATCGAAGGTGGTGTCGATGATGCCCCGCTCTTCCAGCAGGGTTTTTACAATGGCGTCGGTGGTCTGGGTCTGGAAGATGCGGCTGTTGTGCATCAGGCCCAAACGCCACAGCGGCGGCTGGATGATGACTTCGTAGCGGGTACGGCGGTGGCCGGTGTCGCCCCGGGCGAATTCGTTGACCACGCCGGTAAATCGACGCAGGGGTTCGCCGTGTTGCCAGACCACCAGGTCGACGGGCTTTTCCAGTACGTCAGACGCGGAAATATCCGAGAAGGTACTGGCCAGGTCCAGCCGGCCGACAAACAGGCTCGACAGGCTTTCGGTCAGCTCGAAGCCGACGACGCTGAAAAAATCCCGGGGGAGTCCGCCAATGGTGGCGGTGAACTGCAGTCCACTTGCCTGGGGCATGTCTTCGGTCCTTGAAGATCCAGATGGCTTTTACATGTGCGCTTCCTGCGCAGCCTCGCAATTATATACAGGTTAATCTATCGATGACAGTACCCCGCCGGAAGCGGATTACCGGACTAGTATCCGGTACTGTTCATATCCAGTTCAAAGGTGAAGTCCTCAGAACGCTTCACTTCTGTACTGAATTCGCCATTGGGCATCATTTCAAACCAGCGATATCCCGGCGACTTTTCTTCCACCGAAAACTTTTCAGAGCCGGCAGTGAACTGGATGCAGGTCGATGGCGTCGCCAGCAATCGGACACCTTTGCGGTACTCGTCATAAACCTGGTGGATGTGCCCCCACAAAACAGTTTTTACCTGGGGGAAGCGGTCCACAATCCGCCAGAAATCATCGTTGTTCCGCAAGCCGATGGTGGACATCCACCGGGCGTCAATATCCACCGGATGGTGATGAAGCGCGACCATCGCAGGTTGATCGGGATTTTCTGTCAGGGTTTTTTCAAGAAACTCCAACTCTGACTCTGCAAGTTCGCCGTGGACCTTGCCTGGCACAGAGCTATCCAGAAGCACAAATTGCCAGCCACCCGTTATCACGTGGCGCGAACTGGTATTCAGCTCGGTGGCGATCCGGGTCAATACCCTGGAATCGTCATGATTGCCCGCAATCCAGACGGACTCACAGTCAAAAACCTCCAGCTTTTCGCCGAAAAAACGATAGGCCTCTTCCGAAGCATCCTGGGCAATATCACCGGTTGCCAGAATCAGATCAGGCTGGCCGTGGTCCTGCAGCACCTTATCGATGACTGCAGCCAGGCTGTCTCGGGTGTTTACGCCCAAAAGCGCACCGGCCGGATCAGCCATCAAGTGGGGGTCTGTGATCTGCAATACCCGAAGAGGCAATTGGTGGTCGTTTTCTGTCATGACACTCTTGGCTTCAACGCTTGCGCTCATTGAGCACTTTAAAAGGAATGGTGTTCAGATTATGGGGATTAAGCCTCAGCGTCCCGAATCCCATCACATTCCGTTCAGACTGCCCTTTCCAATTGCCGATTTTGACAACTTCGACACACTCCGAAGGCGTCAATCCTATGGCAGAAGGCCATTATCCCGACATACAACCTTAGTCCACGCCTTCACCCGACCAGACGGAGTGCTCCATCGGCAGGTGCCCGAATCGCAGACAATAATCGAGCCAGTCAGCCAGAAAGCTGTTCACCTGCACTTTTTCGTCGGGGTGGTGCATAAAACGGTTCGGGTAATCATTCACCGGTGCAATCTGGCGGTCGCGATAGCAACTGATCACTTCTGCCATCGCGGCATCGTGGTAGACGCGAACGGTCAGTTGCGGGTTGTTCAGCCAGCGCCCGGCGTTGTGGATCTGTTCAAGAAGCAGGGTTTCGGTGAACTTCGCCACCTGCAAAACCTGAATGCGCACCCTGCCCAGATACTGGTCCTGCCTGTGAAGTTCGAATTCACAAACGGGTTGGCCGCCCGCCTCCAGTTTTCGAAGGCGGTGCAGTCGCATGTAATTGCCGTCGCACAGCGCCCCGAACCGTTTCAGGTCCGGTACATAGCGGCGGGGCTTCATTGCCCATTCGGTCATTCTAACTCCAGCCTTCCCGCAGGCGCGGGCGGTTCAGTTGCAACCACTGCAGCGCAATAATCGCGGCAGCGTTGTTGATGCGTCCATCATAAATCATTGCGATGGCTTCGTCGGCACTGAATACGTGAGCTCGGATGTCTTCGTGCTCGTCTTCCATGCCAAACAGCCCACCAGCGGATTCAGTGCTGATACGACCGCAATACAGATGGATCAGTTCCGTGGTTCCCCCGGGAGAGACAAGATAATCGCAGATTTTATCCAGTGGCTTGAAGGTCAGCCCCGCTTCTTCCTGGCCTTCACGCTGGGCCACTTCTTCGGGCGACTCGCCTTCTTCGTTCATGCCGGCAACCAGTTCCAGCAGCCATGGCGACTGATCGCGGCCCAGGGCGCCCAGCCGAAACTGTTCCAGCAGGACGACCTCGTCCCGATCAGGATCGTAGGGTAGTACGCAGGTGGCGTCGCCGCGGATGAAGAGTTCCCGGGTAAAGGTGGGCATTTCTTCGCCATCAAAACGCCGATGGGTCAGCCAGAGCTTGTCCATGCGGAAGAATCCCTGGAAAACGGTTTCGCGTTTTTCGACAGTCACGTCGCTGGCGTTAAACTGGAATGGTTTGGTCATACTGCACCTGGCTATGGATCGATTTTGAACGATAGCCGTTGCTTTGGTAGTGCTGCAAGCTTCTGCACCAGCCTGCGTGTTTTGGTGCTTGGCCGCGGCGAGGTGATCTTCCCAAAACACGCTCCTTCGGCACATTCATGTGACGCTTGGGCTCCGCCATCCATGGCTCCGCACAGTTTTGGGAAGATCACCCCGCCGCGGCCTATCTGGCAATGGGCTATCCGCATGGTAACGCAAGGAGAGCAAACACGTGGCAGACGACAGAATTTCAACGGGCCTCGTTAATAATTGTCATTTTAAAGCGAATTCCGCGAAGTATCGAAAGGGCCTGGTGGGCACCCCTGTTCAAGAATGTGCGGAGCCATGGATGGCGGAACCCAAGCGACCCAGGGATGGGCCGCAAGGAGCGTTTCTTGAACAGGGGTGCCTGCCAGGCTCAGACTCGACACTATCAGTCCTGCGTAAACCAGGCACCCAACTCAGACCTTGTCATAAAGCTTAGACCCAGCCTCCACAAATTCCCGGGATTTCTCCTTCATACCAACGTCCACCGCGGAAACCTCATCAATGCCATGCTCTTTGGCATACTCCCGAACTTCCTGGGAAATCTGCATGGAACAGAACTTCGGGCCGCACATGGAACAGAAGTGGGCCACTTTGGCGGAATCCTTCGGCAAGGTTTCGTCGTGGAACGCGCGGGCGGTGTCCGGGTCAAGACCGAGGTTGAACTGGTCTTCCCAGCGGAACTCGAAACGGGCCTTGGACAAGGCGTTGTCACGAATCTGGGCACCGGGGTGGCCTTTGGCCAGGTCGGCCGCGTGGGCGGCGATTTTGTAGGTGATGATGCCGGTTTTCACATCATCCTTGTTGGGCAGGCCTAGATGCTCTTTCGGGGTGACATAGCAGAGCATGGCGCAACCGAACCAGCCGATCATCGCGGCACCAATGCCCGATGTGATGTGGTCATAGCCTGGAGCAATGTCCGTGGTCAGCGGCCCGAGGGTATAGAAAGGTGCCTCATCACAGCATTCCAACTGCTTGTCCATGTTTTCCTTAATCAACTGCATGGGCACATGGCCAGGGCCTTCGATCATGCACTGGACATCATGCTTCCAGGCAATCTTGGTGAGTTCGCCCAGGGTTTCCAGTTCGCCGAACTGGGCTTCGTCGTTGGCATCGGCAATCGAGCCGGGGCGCAGGCCGTCGCCGAGGCTGAACGCAACATCGTAGGCCTTCATGACTTCACAGATGTCTTCGAAGTGCTCGTACAGGAAACTTTCCTTGTGATGAGCCAGGCACCACTTGGCCATGATGGAGCCACCCCGGGAAACAATGCCGGTGGTACGTTTGGCGGTCATAGGCACGTGATGCAGGCGAACACCCGCATGAATCGTGAAGTAATCCACACCCTGCTCTGCCTGTTCAATCAGCGTGTCCTTGAATATCTCCCAGGTCAGGTCCTCGGCCACACCGCCGACTTTTTCCAGTGCCTGGTAGATGGGTACGGTGCCAATCGGGACCGGCGAGTTGCGGATGATCCATTCCCGGGTTTCGTGGATGTTCTTACCGGTGGACAGATCCATGATGGTGTCGGAGCCCCAGCGGGTGCCCCAGGTCAGTTTTTCAACTTCTTCCTCGATAGAGGAGCTAACCGCAGAGTTACCAATATTGCCGTTGATCTTCACCAGAAAATTGCGACCAATGATCATCGGTTCAGTTTCCGGGTGGTTTATGTTGTTCGGGATGATGGCGCGGCCGCGGGCGACCTCGTCACGGACAAACTCCGGGGTAATTTGCTGAGGCAAAGACGCACCGAAAGACTGTCCCGGATGCTGGTCTTTCAGCAGCCCCTGCTCCCGCGCCTCTTCCAGTTTCATGTTCTCGCGAATCGCGATGAATTCCATTTCCGGCGTGATGATGCCCCGGCGGGCGTAGTGCATCTGGCTGACGTTCTTGCCCGGTTTGGCTCTCAGGGGTTTGCGCTCGTCCATGAATCGAAGCGGATCAAGCTGGGGATCTTTCATCCGGCGACGGGTAAATTCGGAGGTGTAGCCTTCAAGCTGCTCCACATCGCCGCGCTCTTCGATCCAGGCCGAGCGGATTGGCTTGAGGCCTTTGCGAAGATCAATGGTAGCTTCCGGGTCGCTGTAGGGGCCGGAAGTGTCATAGACCAGAACCGGTGCGTTTTTCTCGCCACCCATATCCGTTGGCGTGTCACCCACGGTAATTTCCCGCATAGGCACCCGAAGATCGGGTCGGCTACCCTGTACGTATATTTTGCGGGATTGAGGCAGCGGAGTGATCGCGGCTGAATCGACTTTGGCAGAATCGCTGAGGTAAGAAGGAAGTTCGGTCATGTTGCGCCCCCTGAAGGTTGGATTTCGGGTCGCGTATGACGGAGGCGGATTCACGCTGGATGGCGTAATGCGCGTTCAGAAGTCTTAATCCCTACGCCGGTATTATCCGGATCAGGTCGCGGGTTCTGCGATGCAATCTCAGCCAGCTGCCAGAACGTTTTAGATGTTCTGGCGTCAGCACCCCGTCAAGACGCGAATTCAAATAGATGACAGTGTTAATCAGTGTCATTCACAAGTGTAGAGGTCAACCCCATTATTGTCCATAATGCGGGCTCGTCGCGCGCGCTAACATTAGGAGATATCATGAACAAACGTCTGCTTTCCGGGGTTATTGGCCTTCTGGCAGCCCAGCCCGCTCTGTCCATGGATCTGGTGGAGACCTACCGGAAAGCGCTCTCCTACGATTCCGGCATCGCCACTGCCGAGGCCACCTTTGAAGCCCAGCAGGCCGCCAGCGACGTTACCCGCAGCGCACTTCTGCCGGAAATAGTCGGTTTCGGTGAAGGAAACTGGAACGATGTAGACGGCCCGAATCAGGATGCTGACTACACCACACTGGCCTATGGTGTTCGCCTTACACAGCCATTGTTCCGTGCCGACGAATGGTTCAGGTATGACGCCAGCCAGTTTCAGACTGAATCCGCACGGGCCGAATACAACCTGGCTCAACAACAACTGATTCTCGATGTCGCTACAGCCTACTTTGGGGTTCTACGTGCGGCAGACAGCCTGACCGTGTCACGTTCAGCAGAGGCCGCGTTTCAGCGCCAATACGAACAGGCCCAGGAGCGCTTTGATGTCGGCCTGATTGCCATTACTGAAGTCTATGAAGCCAGAGCCACCTACGATGCCAGCAAAAGCCAGCGCATTGCAGCCGAAAGCGACCTGGCCATTGCTCGGGAACAGCTGGCGCGGCTGACCGGCGAATATGAGGAAGATCTGAATAACCTGCGCCGTAATTTTCCATTGGGTCGCCCCGAACCGATGGACCCCTCGGCCTGGGAAAACCTGGCCCTGGAGCAGAACTGGCAGATCCAGTCTGCAATTTATGAGCTGAACTCCACGGAAGCCAACCTCAAGACGGCAAAATCCGGCCACCTGCCGACGCTGGACCTGAATGCATCTTATGGCAGATCTGACATCGACGGCATCGAGACAGCCACTGCCCAGGGGCAGCGGGACGGCACCACGACCGAAGCCCAGATCGGCGTTACCCTGAATATCCCCTTGTACTTGGGTGGTGGCACAAAGGCGGGCGTGCGTCAGCAGAGATCGCTGGTTATCGCAGCTGAACAAACGCTGGAAACCATTCGCCGGGATATTAGGGTAAACACCCGTAGCCTTTACCGCACAGTGAACACCAACATCGAGTCCGCCTCAGCGCTGGAGCAAACCATTATTTCCCGCCGCAGCGCGCTGGACGCAACCCGAGCAGGCTATGAGGTGGGCACGAGGAATATCGTTGAGGTTCTCGATGCCGAGCGAAATTACTACGTCGCGCTGAGGGATTTCGCCGATGCCAGGTATGACTATGTCGTCAACTCCCTGCAGTTGAAGCAGTCAGCAGGAACCCTCAACCCCCAGGACCTGGCCGATCTGAACAATTGGCTAAGCGCCTCGGCCCCCGGCATCGAAGCGCTGGCCAATGAAGAAGACACTCTGAACGACCCCACTCAATAAGGGGTTCAGACTCGCTCGACAATGCCATCCACGACCCGTTGCAATGCGCCGCGGTTGGCATTGACCACATCCAGAGCGTTCTGCCCTGTCTCGACCGCTTTTTCCGGGTCATCGAAAAGCATGCTGACGCAATCGGCTAAAGACTCGGCGGAAGGTGTCATGAAAAAGCCCTTGCCGGCGTCCAACTGATTGTAGATCGTCTCGAAATTGAAAATGTGAGGACCCGACACCACCGGCAACCCCCAGGCGGCTGGCTCCAGCGGATTATGCCCGCCCCGCTCAATCAGCGAGCCGCCGACGAAAGCGACATCCGCCACCCCGTACAGCATCAGCAATTCGCCCATGGTATCCCCGAGGTAAACCTGACACCCCCCGATGTCGCAGCCTTCAGCTTCTTCCTGCGCCTCTGAACGTCGCTGAACGCCCAACCCCATGGAAGCGATCAACGCCGCCACCGCCGAGAACCGTTCCGGGTGTCGCGGTACGATAATCAGCCGCGCCGTCGGATGTTTTTCCAGCAGAGCCCGGTGGGCCTCAAGAATCTGGCGATCCTCCCCCTCGTGGGTGCTCGCCGCAATCCAGATGGGCCGATCCTCACCCAGCTTTTCCCGCAGGGCAGTTGCATCATTCCGCGTATCTTCAGAGATTTCCACATCAAATTTGATGCTGCCGGTGACCGACACCGAGGATGGCGTTGCCCCTATTTTAAGAAACCGGTTGGCGTCTTCCTCTGCCTGGGCGGCAATCCATCGGATGCTCCGAAGCAGCGGACGAACGGATGAAGCCACTCGACTGTACTTTTTGGCCGATCGCTCGGACAGCCGGGCGTTGATCAGGAAAATCGGTACATTCCGCCGGTGGCTGAGGCTGATCATGTTCGGCCACAGTTCGGTTTCCATAATGACCAGAGCCCTGGGTTGAACGCGGTCCACAAACCTACGGACGGCTCCCGGGGTGTCATAGGGTGAAAACGCGTATAAAACCTGATCGCCGAACATCGCTTTGGCCCTGGCTGAGCCAGTCGGAGTCATGGCGGTCATCAGAATGGGAATATCCGGATTCCGTCTGAGCAGAGCCTTTACCAGCGGCGCCGCGGCAATGGTCTCCCCCACCGAAACCGCATGCACCCAGATAACCGGTTTCGGGGCGGGCGTGACATAACCCAGGCGCTCCTGCCAATGAACAAAACCGTCGGCGTTCTTTCGGCCGTTCCACCAGAGCCGAAGAATCACAAACGGCAAGGCGATGCGGAAGAACAGCGAATAGAGAAAATGAAGCATTGTTACCCCAGGCAGGAACGGTGCGGACAACATTCTACATAAAGCCATCCGGAACGTCTGCCGAGTGCCGTGCTTTAGCCCATCACCGGGACCCTGCTAGACTTCACTCCTGACAAACCCGAACGAGCACAAATCTCTGTGGCTAAAAAGAAACAGCGTGACACCCGATACTCCAGCTACCTTCACCCCCGCTGGTGGCCAACCTGGCTTCTGATTTTCCTGATCTGGGCGGTGGCGCAGCTTCCTTTGCGATTTCAGTGGTGGCTGGGCGAGAGGATCGGCGACCTGACCTGGCGCTTTATCAAAGGCCGCCGACATATCACCGAAGTCAACCTACGGCTTTGCTTCCCGGAGCTGTCCGAGAAAGAAAAGCAGGCACTGGTAAAACAGTCTTTCCGGGCCAACGGCATCGGGGTGATGGAGCTGGGGGTGGCCTGGTTCCGGAATCCTGAATCTTTCCTGCCAATCACCAAAGTCCACGGCCTGCACCATCTGGACAATGCCCTGGCCAAGGGCAAAGGCGTGCTGCTGCTTGGCGGCCATTACAGCACGCTGGATCTTGGAGGCAGCCTGGTCACAGAGTTTATTCAGGCCGACGTGATGCAACGGGACCACAACAACCCGCTGATCAACGCGGTCATGACCCGCGCCCGGGAACGGCGATATGGCCAGGCGCTGGATGCCAGAGACCTGCGCGGCCTGCTGCGGCAGCTGAAGAAGAACCGGATCGTCTGGTACGCCACCGATCAGGATTACGGTCGCAAGGACATCGTGTTTGCGCCCTTTTTTGGCGTCCCCGCCGGCTCTATTACAGCCACCTCGCGGATCGCAAAAAGTAGCGGATGTGCCATTGTGCCGTTCAGCCACTTCCGGCGCACAGACAGTCTGGGTTACGACATCTACTTCCAGCCCCCGTTGCAGAATTTCCCCAGCGGCGACGATCTGGCAGACGCCACCCTGGTCAACCAGACCATCGAAAACGAAATCCGGAAGCAGCCGGACCAGTACCTGTGGATGCATCGCCGCTTCAAGACCCGGCCTTCAAAGCAGGACCCCAGCCTGTATAGGAAGGGTGATCACTGAATGGCTGCGCCAGATTTCCGGCCCCCCGTGGTATGGCTGCTACAGGACGACAGACCCGGCCACATCAGCCAACTGAGAGGCCTGGGCAATCGGCTGCGGGTTCTGGCTGGCGCCGATATCAGCAGCATTGACGCCACACAGGTAAAGGTACCCCTCTGGCGTGCTCTACTGGGTGTTGCCCCGGCTTTGGATGCACCGCCAAACCGGCCCGACCTTGTTATCGCCGCCGGGCACGGCACCCACCGGTTGCTCCTGGCACTCAGGCGCCGGAAAAATGCAAAAACCGTCGTACTGATGAAACCCGGGTTTCCCCTTGGCTGGGTCACTGCAGCGATCATCCCGGCCCACGACAACCCGCCGGCAGATCCCAAAAACATTCTGGTGACAGAGGGCGTCATAAACGCTGTCACCCCACTGGCAAGAATCACCGAAAAGCCGGAGGCGCTCATTCTGGTGGGAGGACCATCGGATCATTTCCAGTGGGACGACGACCTAGTGGTCGGCCAAATTACTGAACTCATGGGGCGCTACCGGGAGTGGCGATGGACCATCAGCGCTTCAAGACGGACTCCGGATTCGGTAGTGTCACGATTGAACGAAATGGCAAACCTGAAGGTAACTGTGGTTGATCACACTCGTACTCATCAAAACTGGCTGACCCACCAACTGTCCGCATCCCGGGCCGCCTGGGTCACTCCGGACAGCGGCTCTATGGTCTGCGAAGCCATCACCTCCAGTGTACCCACCGGGATTTTTGAACTGGCATCGAAACCGGGAAGCCGCGTCGCCAATGGCATCAACCGGCTCCTGGAAAAGGGCTATGTGGCATCCTGGGCCAATCATGCCACTGTGATGGCCGGAAGAATCTCCGACTCCGGCCAGCTTTGGGAAGCAGACCGCGCCGCCCGATGGCTGATCCGGAATCTGACACCAGGAACCGGCGCATGAGGGTATTGCAGGCACTTCCCGCCCTACACAGCGGCGGCGTAGAGCGCGGCACCGTGGAATTTGCAGCGGATCTGGTCAAACGCGGCCATGAATCCTTTGTAGTCTCCGAAGGCGGGCCCATGGCCGAACAGCTACGCGGCCAGGGCTCGACCCATATCTTCATGCCCATTCACCGGAAAAACCCGGCATCTTTCGGGCAGATTCTGCCAATGCGGAAACTGCTGCTGGAGCTGAAGCCCGACATCGTGCATGTGCGCTCCCGCATGCCGGCCTGGATCATTTTTCTGGCCCTGAAAAGCTTGCCTGCCCGTGAACGCCCGGCGGTGGTCTCCACTTTCCACGGCATGTACTCCGTGACCCCCTACAGTGCCATCATGACCCGGGCTGATCACGTCATCGTCGTATCCAGGTGCGTGCAGGAGTATGTTCGTAACTACTATTCAGTGCCGGAAGAGAAACTTACCGTCATCCAGCGAGGCGTGGATGTGGATGCTTTCCGGCAGCGGGAGCTGAGCCAACAATGGCGGGATCGCTGGTTCCGACAATACCCCCAACTGGACGGCCAGAAAATCATTATGATGCCAGGCCGGATTTCGCGCTGGAAAGGCCAACTGGATTTCCTGGCCATGATGGCTCAGCTGATTGGAGACAGGTCGGATTGCCACGGCATCATCGTAGGCGGCGCCGAGCCTGGGAAAGAGCATTTTCTGGAAGAACTCGAGAAAGAGCGGGCTCGCCTGGGCCTGACTGAGAAGGTCAGTTTTCTGGGTCAGCGAAATGACATGACAACGCTCTATCTGCTGGCCGATCTGGTCTGCCACATGAGTACCAAACCGGAACCTTTCGGCCGAACGGTTACCGAGGCACTGGCCTCTGGCACCCCGGTTGTCGCCTACGACCGCGGAGGTGTGGCGGAAACGCTGCAGGCCTGTTTCAAGGAAGGTCTGGTGCCGCCCGATGACGTTGAGGGCTTCGCAAAGACTGCAATACGGCTTCTGGACGACCCCTTCCCGTCAATCACAATTCCATGGCGGTTCCGCCTGGAAGCCCAGACCGATTCGACGCTGGAAGTGTATGAGAATCTGCTTGCGCAGCGTCAGGCAAACTGAATGAACACCACCGGTCCGCTGACAATCGCCCTGGTTATGGCCACCCCCGGCACCGGCTGGGGCGGTATGGAAAAGCACACAGCGGATCTGGCAGCGGCACTTTCAGAGCGTGGCCACAAGGTTCATCTCCTGGCCCATAAGGCGTACAGCCATCGGTTTGCGGAATCCGTTCAGGTGCATTCGCTACCGGTCCAGCTTGACCGCCGCAATCCCTGGCTAAAGCACCGGCTCCGGCGCGCGCTGAAATCCATCACGCCGGACATTGTGCATGCACAGGGCAACAAGGCCGCCAGTCTGGTCGGCAGTATTCCCCGGACGTCTGGCAACAGGTCAACCCGCATCCTGGGCACACTTCATGGCACCAAGAGTTCTCACCGAGCATTCAATCAGCTGGACGGAGTGATCGGGGTCAGCCGCGAAATAGAGAGCGCCGTTAACCATCCCAACAAACGGCTAATCTACAACGGCCTGAAAGATAAAGAGCCTGACAGCCCCGACCCGAACCCCGGTTTCCCGATTCCCCGGGAGCGACCCCTGCTGCTGGCCGCAGGTCGACTCGAGCCGGTCAAACAATTCGACCGGCTGATCCGGGCCTGGGCCCAGAGCGCCAGCCCTGGCACGCTGGTAATTCTGGGGGACGGCAGCCAAAGATCGCAGCTTGAATCACTGATCAGCCAGTCAGGCGCCGGTGACAGGATTCTGCTGCCCGGCCATGAACCCAGGGTTCTTCCCTGGCTGAAGGCCGCCACCGCCTGCATCATCAGTTCCAGCCGCGAAGGGTTTCCCTACATCATGGTGGAAGCCTTGCGGGCCGAGTGCCCCGTGCTGTCCACGCCGGTCAGCGGGGTCAGGGATTTTCTGCCGGATAGCGCTATTGCCAGTTCAGACAGCGTCGAGGATATTGCAGATCTCGTCACGGCTAACCTTGGGGTCGGTGACTCAACCCCGGGTTCACTTTCAGCACGCTTTCAGAGCAGCTTTCAGCGTGCCGCGGAACAGCTCAGCCTTGAGACAATGGTATCGAAGACCGAACACTTCTATCGGGAGCTGCTGGGCGCTAATGCGACAGGGCGTTGATGACCGCCTCTGCCATGATGCGATGCCCGTCTGCGGCCAGATGCGTCCCGTCAGCCATCATGGTTCGTTTTCTGGACTCCCATAACCGCTCCGATGCATCCGCAAATACCGCGTTTGGCTCACGCCCAGCGAGCGATTCCAGGGCCTGGTTGTAGCGGCGGATTCGCGGATTTCGGGGCTCATCCAGATTAAAAGGCGTGGCGACCAGCACAAAACGGGTTTGTGGAGCCGACCGGACGACCGCCGCAATAGTGGCCAGGTATTTATCCAGTGGCACCTGCTCCCTTTCGCCCAGACGCTGCTGCAACCGGAACTTGCGCGCCCATTTCTTGAGCTTCTTGACCAGCTTTCTGGCGATTTTTCGGCCTGGGCTATCCGGGTAATACAGCACATAGGGTGCACCGCGAAAGGTCACCCACGAGTCCACCAGACCATACTGAATAAACGCCAGCTGGAAGTTGCCAGGCGGAAAATCTGCCGCATAGTGACGCAGTTCACGGGTTGTACACATGGTGTGACCACAGTTGGTCAGCGCCAGGCCAGCCTGTTCTGCTACCATTTCCGGCCAGAGCTTTTCCCGGTAACCTTTCAGCCCTTCGGTATTACAATCACCGTAGGCAATACAACCGTCCATAATGTGGCTTCTCATTGATGATTGACCTGTCAGCCTGCAAACCTTTTGCCTCTGGCTACAACCGGCACTGTTACCTTCACCCGCAGGATCCCGCATTGTGTCTGAAAGTGCTGCGACCTGAAAACATTGAGGCCCGTTTCCAGCGGCAGGCATGGCCCAAAAAAGCGCTCGGCCGCGACCGAATCAATGACAATCATCAGGAAATCAGGGCCCATCGCCAGCAGGCCCTTAGAACACTCATTTCAAGGGGTAGAGAGGACCTTATCTGGGCTCACCTGCCCCGTTTTTACGGCACGGTTGAGACCTCTCTAGGCACAGCCAACGTTAGCGAATTCCTGGCCAACGCCGATGGCACGCCGGCCCAAACTCTCGAACACTATTTGCGACAGCGTGGGTTTGATCAGCGCGCACAGGCTGCTGTCGAAAGATTCTGCAGCTGGCTGCTGGAAACCGGTATCCTCACCCGTAATTTGCTGCCCCATAACCTGGTAATTGCAGACAGGCGGGGGCAACCCGAACTGTTTCTGGTGGACGGACTGGGTGCGCCATCCGTGCCAAACAGACTCGCCGCTGTGCCGGCCTGGCGCAAGCGTTATATCACCCGCCGCATCCGGCGCTTTTACCTGCGAATCGACTGGGAGACCGGTGACCGCGACAGATCCTGGGCTGAGTCCCAGAAATTGTAAGCAGCCCACCAAACCTCACCAGCGTTGCCACATGCGCCTTATGGTGATAGCTTCCGGAAACGCTTTTACCCGTTGACTGCCCTCTGGATTATGGCCCTGACCAAAGCAACCTTTCTGATTACCGTTCTTCGCCTGGCCGGAAAATTGCCCCTGCGCGCTGCCCAGGCTATTGGCCGCTTTCTGGGCATGATCAGCTGGCTGTCCCGGTCCAAGTACCGCACCGTGACCGACATCAATCTGAGAATGTGTATGCCGGAACTGACCGGTGAGCAACATGATCAGATGGTGCGTTCAAGCCTGCGCCACACTGCCCAGACCATGATGGAAATCCCGTTGATGTGGGAGTGGCCGGTGGAACGCTGTATGGGACTGATCCGGGAGATTGAAGGCGAGGAATTGCTGGCAGACGCCAAGAAAGACGGCCGGGGCCTGCTATTGCTGGCACCGCACCTGGGTAACTGGGAACTCACAGGCCTGTTTTTTTCATCCCGCTACCGCATGGCCGCCCTCTACAGCCCGCCACGCATTCAGGAATTCGAGGATTATATGATCCGCGTTCGCGGGCGCATGGGTTCTGAACTGGTCCGTGGCGACCGTCGCGGGCTGGCACGGCTGATTGCCCTGTTACGGGAAGGCGAAGTCGCCGGTATTCTTCCGGACCAGAGCCCCAGAGGCAAAGGCAATGCTTATGCGCCCTTCTTCGGCATCGATGTTCGCACCATGACACTGGTGTCCAAGCTTCTTCAAAAGTCCGGCGCTAAACCCCTGATCACTTACTCAAAGCGGCTGAAAGACGGCCAGGGCTTCAAACTGATCATTCGCGAATGCGAACCGGGCATCAACGACCCGGACCCAGTCACCGCCACAACGGCGCTTAACGCCTCCATCGAAAAGGTGGTGCGGGAAGTGCCGGAGCAGTACCAGTGGGAATACAAACGCTTCCGCCATCGGCCGCCGGGCCTGCCGCACCCTTACAAGCCGGGACGGGTGTGTAAGTAAATCCCGCGGCCGCAGCCGATGCCCGCCGTGGCCCAAAGCTGTATAATCCGCGTATCAAACCAGTCTCAACGACTGACTGTTTTCCCTGATTAAGGCCGGACCGGATTCATGTCCCCAGAATGCATTGGTGTTGTGATCACCACCTACAATTCCCCGCTGTGGCTCAGCAAGGTGCTGACGGGCTATGAGAACCAGAGCCAGAAAGACTTCCAGGTAATCGTCGCCGATGACGGCTCTACTGATGAAACTCGCGCGCTGATCGACCATTTCCGCGAGCGTGGCATCCTTCATATTGACCACGTGTGGCATGAAGACGACGGCTTCCGCAAATGCCAGATTCTGAACAAGGCCATTGCCGAGACCGACTGCGACTACCTGATTTTCACCGACGGTGACTGCATTCCCGAACCCACGTTCATTGAAACCCATCAACGCCTGGCCGAACCCGGAGTCTTTCTGTCAGGTGGCTACATCAAACTCACCATGCCGGTCTCCGAAGCGATTGCGGATGAAGACATCCGCAGCGGCGTGATCTTTGATCCCGAGTGGCTGGCCAGCAACGGCCAGCCGAAGAATCACAAGCTCTGGAAACTGTCCCGCTCCGCTTTGAAAAAGAAGCTGCTTAACGCCATCACCCCGGCCGCTGCCAGCTGGAACGGCATGAACAGCTCCACCTGGACCAGAGATCTGATCGCGGTCAACGGCTTCAATGAAGACATGCAGTACGGGGGCCTGGACCGGGAGCTGGGCGAACGGCTGTGGAATTACGGCCAAAAGTCAAAGCAGATTCGCTACAGCACGGTTTGCCTGCACCTGGACCACGCCCGCGGTTATTCCAAACCGGAAATCTGGGCGAAAAACCGGGCCATCCGCAAAGCCGTTAAAGACAACCATACCTTTTGGGCAGAAAACGGCATCCAGAAGAGCCCGGCTGCATGACAGACCAAGGACCCATGAGAACCCTGGTGGTCATCCACAGCCTGAAAATGGGCGGCATGGAGCGGGTTGCCGTGAACCTGGCCGACGCCTTTGCTGACCAGGGCCATGAAAGCCACCTGCTGTCCTGCCGCAGCCGCCCCAATGACTTGAGCCCTGCCAATCCGGCGGTTCACCTGCATCACTTCGACCAGTTCCGGGCACTGATGAAGTCCGTCATCGGTATTCCGGTGTTTCTGTTATCACGGCTGCTGCTCGGCGTATTGCTGCCCCGCTCCCACTTCATCTGGGTGGGATGGCTCAGCGGCTGGCTGCTGAAGCGTCACATCCGCGCCCTCGAAAAGCGCTACGGACGCTTTGACCGCATCATTTTCCGGGGACTGGGCACCTACAAATATTTCTGGTCCTTCCGGGACGACCGCAACATCTACGTGCTCGAGAACGTTATTCACTACGACCGGCCACTTTGGCAGAAAAAGTGGGAGTGGAAACTGGTGTTCCACAACCGGCACCTGGCTTGTGTTTCGTCAGGGGTGATGGAGTCCGCCGAGGAAGCCTTTGCCCGAGGTGACATTGAACCCAAGAGCCTGCGGGTGATTACCAACCCCTGTCCGGTGGAGCAAATCCGAGCTTTGGCCCAGGAGAAAGAGCCAGACATACCTTCAGATCCATTCATAGTAAACGTTGCCCGCCTCGTCCCCCAGAAAGGGCACGCTTTGCTACTGGAAGCGTTTGCTAAAGCCAGGGTGCCCCACCTACTTGTCATCGTTGGAGAGGGTCCATTGCGTAAGGAACTTGAGGAAAAGGCTCGGTCTCTGGGGATAGAAGATCGAGTAATGTTTACAGGCAAGAGAGCCAACCCATATGCGTGGATGTATCGAGCTGACCTGTTTGTACTGGCATCCGAGTACGAAGGCCTCGGCATTGTACTAACGGAAGCGCTTGCCTGCGATACCCCAATTCTGGCAACAGACAGCAGAGGTGGCGTGCGGTTTGTGTTCAAGGGGGAACTTGAGCAATACCTGACGCCAAACACTCCCGAAGGTTTGGCAAACGGTCTGGAATCGGCGATTAACAAGCTCCCGATCAGGATCAAGCCAGACTGGCTTGCGCCGTTCAAGTCCAAAACAGTCGTTGACGCTTTTCTCAGGCCGGCGACCGAGGCCGGCTAGAGTCGGTCTGACTTAACTGATCCCGCGCAAGGTCAGCGATCCGGTCGAACATTTGCTCAACCCTGGGAACGGCACCTTTAGCAAACTCCCTTATTCTGGGATCAAAAGATTGGGGCACATGGCCTTGATCTGAATTCTGGCAACTGATCCAGCGCAGACTCATGAACGCATCCCAGCTGTGCCGGAAACGGTGCACCCATAATGAGAGCCATGGCAAATCGATGACAGCCGGCACCCGAAAAGATCGGCTCGCCGCCAGGACCAATATGAATCAGAACCCCGCCGATTTCCCGAAAGTTACCTGGAATCAATTCCTGGCGGCTCGGCAGACTCCCTCTCTTGCCCAGGTCCGCCCATATACGGTCTAATGTCTCGAAACGTTCAATAACATCGCCGTAGTCGCGGCATTCATCAGAAACACCCGCCGGGGAACTCGCTATTTTTTCCAGCATGAAGTTGATCGCCCCCGCTTCAGCCCAGGTTTTTCCCTGTACCCAATGATCGAAACAGTAACCGATTTTCGGATTATCACTGATTCTCTGCTGAAGATCCGTTGGCCACTCATTGAGCACTCGACCGGACAACTTCCTGACAGGTCTCCCGAGGCGCTTACCCAGGTCTGCCGATTCAATATAGTGTCGAAGGTCCCCCGGTCGAACCCATATCTGCTCACCATACCTCGGCGCTGAAAATCCGAACTTCAACCGGTTCACATTATCGATCAGCAACGCTCGGACAAGATATCTAATATTAGACATGGCCTTGTCTCTCGCGCCCTATATACCCGCGGAAAAGGCTGTTACCCGTCATTTGAAGACATTGCTGAGCGAAGACGGGAAAGCCATCGGCGAACTCGGAACACCGGATTCTTGGAGAACTGACTAAAAATATGATCTTGAACCTCTTGCTGGTATGACGCATCGGGAAAAGCTGCAAAAATATAATCGAGGTGGCGTTGAATATCCCGGGGTCGAAGGGTCCCCCGGGACTCGCGATTCACTATCATCTCGTGCAGATCAAGCGAGCAGTTCTGGTTGATCCCATTGGCCTTGAACAGAAAAGCATGAATCTGTCGGACCCGCTCCCTCTTGAGATTTTTTTTCTTTGCCTGCTTACTGACACTCGATGCAAGCTCCCGATACCAGAGCAAAGGCGCCTGAATGCAATAGAAATCACATGTGCCCTGGAGCCTGGACCACAGCTCGTAATCCTGGGCACTTCGGAACATCTCATCGTATATATGGGCCAGATCCTTTAACGCTGATTTCCGAATCATGACGGCAGGATGAGAGAAGCAGCATTCGAACATCAGCATCAATTTCAGATCCTGATCATGCTCGGGAAAGGTCTTCAGACGAACGTCTCCTTTCTGCCTCATCCTGTGGATCCAGCTTCCTACAACACCGCATTCCGGGTGTGATTCGAGATGTGCGGCCTGTACCTCAAGGCGCTGCGGCTCGCTTATGTCATCCGCGTCCATTCGCGCGATATACGTGCCACGGGATAACTCAACGCCCTTGTTCAGGCTTGCCGGAACACCTGAATTCACGGCGTTCTCAATCACTCTTACCCTTGAATCACGTTGCGCGTATTCGTTCAGAACCGCGAGAGAACCATCAGTCGAACAATCATCCACCACCACCAGTTCCAGATTCGGGTAGGTCTGCGAAAGGATGCTGTCAACCGCCTCTTTAAGCCATGGGAGGGCGTTGTACACCGGCATCACCACACTGACGAGAGCATTGAGCTGGGTCATAAGCGTTTCTTATTTCTTAAACGGCGCTTCAACGCACGCGTCGCGAACTCAAAATCACCAAGGTAACGGGCAATCATCAACCACACGGTCACTTTTTCCTCGTTAGCATAATCAGCGCGAGCTTCGGGACAGCTTCTGAAAAACCGATCCAGCTCTTTCGCTTTGCTCAGCCCGGACAGAATCCGGGGCTTTTTCAGGCGGAAATCAATAAAAACAACACTTCCATCAGGCCGGATCAGAAAGTTTGCAAGTTGTGCATCTGAGCGAAGGTAGCCCTGGCTATGTAATCTCAGGATGGCCTTCAATACCAGCGGCGCGTCCTGCTTCTCAGCCCGACGGGCGTCTACAAACCGGTAACAAAGGAAGGAATCGACAACAAAACCTCTGCGCCTGGCTTCTCCGGCAATGACCGGTTGCGGCGAGTCCAGACCAAGGGACGGCATAAGCTGCAACTGGCGAAAAGAGCGGACGGCATCACTACCACGAAAAAAAGAAAGCAATCGTTCCCAGCGCCTTCCGTTTCTCGCGCGTGGTATTTTCAGCAGCAGGGACTCATTTTCAAAGCGGATCTGGGCGCTCAGAGTTCGCCAGTTATCCCGAAATGTCTGTTCCCGCTGTAGTCCCTCAGCAAGATAAGCCGTCAAAAAAGCCCGGGCCTTGTCATCTTCCTGCGTGTACAGGAGATGCCAGGAATCAATCCGCGTTTCACGACACTCGTTCTGATCTTCCTCGGTGCTTCTGATATCCAATCAAACCTGACCTTTTCAGAGGAATGTCCCGATTAGCCCGCTGTGGCGACGTCCGCTGGCTGGAGAAATGCCCGGCGGAAATGCAAAGACAAGGCAACCCCGCCAACAGCATTAAAGATAAACTGGCCATAGCTACCCTGAACCAGAATACCGTCAAAGAACGAGAAAACGAGCATAAAAAGAAGGAACAGGAATGACGCCGTTGCCAAACGTAAATCCTGACTCTCCGGCCTGATCAATGCAACCAGCCTGGACAGAAGGTAAAGAAAAACGGCCAGCAGCAACACCACACCGACAATGCCGTATTCGACCAGAACCTCCAGATAACTGTTATGGAATTGACTGAATTCCTGATCGAGGACTCCGGCACTGTGAGCATCCTCAAGAATCAGGTCGGAACTGCGATACCCCCATCCCCAGAACGGCCTTTCCGCCGATTGCTCAAGACCAATGTTCAGCATGATGACCCGGATGCCCCAACTCGACTGTGGCAGTTCATCAACACCCTCAGTGGCCACAAGAGGAATGATAGAAAATCCCTGTTTGATCCGATCAATATTTTTTCCGCCAAGCCCATAATCAAGGCTGACCAAAGCCATCAACGCTATCGCGATGATAATGAGAAATTTTTTGCGGCCAGCTCGGTTCTGCATAACTCCGATCCGGTGTAGAACGAAAGGAACACCAGTGATCAGCACAACAAGCAGAGCGACAAAAACGGCCCGCGTCTGGGATACGGAGACCAGAATCAGTGACCAGACAACAGCGACTGCCGCAAGGGCCATTACCGCTTTTCGTTTGCGTTCAGAAAACACTTCAAACAGCAGAAAGACCGAGGCAAACATGAACACAAAGGTTGCCAACATGCCACTTCGGATCGGGTTCAGCCCGAAGCCCTCCCGGTGCCCCTGAAGCCCGGCCATTAGCGCTGAGAATCCGTCACCTGAAATCCACGGGAGCAGCACAATAACCGCGCCAAGGACAGCTGCGAAAACCCGCTCCCGATACCTGGATCCGGCCAGCGCTAAACCGATAAAAAGGAAAAGGAATTTATCAATAAAATCTTCAACCGCAGGCCCTGATCTGGCGCGGTCTGGAAAATCAGAAGACACCACCGCCCAGGCGGCAACAAGCCAGAGAATGGACAGAACCATCAATATCAGGGGCGGCTTGAACCAGATGCTTTTCGGGAGGAAGAAAAAAGAGATTAATCCGAACAACAGAATTCCGAGAGAAATTTTCTCGCCCGGCTCCACATCGAAAAGAAAAACAGCGATGTAGCAGATCGAGAGGAGAAAGAGCACTGAACCAATAACACGAGGGGCGCGTTTCGAGCTCAAATCGAAAATCGTCGTATCGTTGCGCTGACTTAGAATATTCATGAATCAAATTACCTGTTCAGGCAAGCAAAGGGTTTCTTTTCCCTGCGAGCCATGAGCCGCCTGCAGTTCCTGGATATATTGATCCAGCCCCCCCGCCATAATCTCTGTGAAGCGGGCATCTCCTTCGAGAACGCCCAATGACCACAAGCGGTGTAGCACGTGATACTGCATAAAAGGGTCGTGGGTCTTGGCAAAGGAAAGGCAATAGTTGACGGGCTTGGTTCCCGGGCGCCAGTAGCCCTTGTAACGCCCGGCACTGAGCATAAGGTCCGAGTTAAAAATCTTGAGGCGCGCAGGACAGAAACGGAGCGTATCAACCGCAGCGGAAGTTCCAGCATGAAATTCTGAATTAAAAAGAAAACTCTTTGGGCTCTCGATAACACGTCCATAACTGACCCTGTTATGAAGTAACTTGAGGCCTCTTGGTTTGATAAAGACTGGGAACTGCAATCCACCGGGAAATTCCTGCCCCGCGTTCTTCGATATATATTCCGCCTGACCGTTGTTGTAATAGGAAATATCGACGCGAGTTCCCTGGGTTGAGGGGTCACAACCCTGCTCCCCACCCCGATAATTGAACTTGATAACCCGCCCGAAAGAATCAATCTCAGCACCGTTAGGTGTAGACGTTGGCGCTGGCCCCACAATGGCAATATTCTGGCCAGAGGTCGCTTCCAGCATTCGGTTTTCGACGGAGTCTGCTGACGCATCAAAGATCAGGGGCTGCAGTTTCCCGAAACAGAGTAGCTCCCTGAACCAGTGTCCCTGACGGAGCTTACGCTCGGATTCCCCGAGACTCGCCAATCGCTCCAGTAATCGCTTTGAGCCCTCCGCATCTCCGTTCTCCAGACACTGGGAAAGTGCAAGTTTCACGTTCGGCGCCTGGGCTGAGCTCATTTCAGCGCAGCCAAGATAGGCGTGAGATGCCTTGAGGCGAACCGCCTGGCCAAGGATAAACAGACCCGAGAACATGCAGATTCTGAACAGTTCGTGCCAGGCTGAAGGCGACAACCGGTCAACCGGTATGGATTCAGTCTGGCCGATCAGCCGGCGCTCGATTTCCAGATGGTTTTCATCGTCCGAGAGAACCAACTGAACGTAGCTGAACCACCACTCCAGAGGAAGCTGCAATAAAGCCCGGTTTCCTGTTTTTACAAGAGCCGCCTGGATCCGCTGGATAACGTTATTTTTATCAGCGCTCTCGGCCAATGCCTGCCTGAAAAGCTCATAAAGAATCCCGGCCCGATAGCTCCTACGGCTGAGTTTTCTTCGGCGCAGCAGGTAGGCAAGCTGGTTGATTATCCCGACTCTTGGCCTGGCAGTTTCCGGCATCTCTACGTGTTCTCAAAAAACTTGGGTGAGCAGCGCGGCGTTTATGAACAGCCCGGCGGGCAGCTCAAGAATCACACGTTATGTGGATCGGAATTGTAACCTACAAGCAGACTCTGCCAAAGACCGAGCTTCTGCCGTTTGGTAAGTGTTTCCATACGCTTTTCGACGGAGCGCCACAAACGGTTCAGATTACTCGTTTTCCAAGTGGATCCATCAGCTTTAACCTGACATCGATCAAGATCGATCAGAAACGCCCGATCGCCGGCGATCAGGATGTTGTCGCAGTTCAAATCGATATGATCCAGACCAAAATCATGAAAGCGACGAATCATACGCCCAACCCGCTCCCATAGCGCCGCGTCCTCAAGAGCCGGGGCATTGGGCATGGGAACAGCGCCCTCAATCCGCCGGACGATGATAGCAGCGCGATACCACAGGCCAAGATGCCGGCCCGACCAGGCAGCAATTGGCTCGGGAACCGGCAACCCGGCTTCAAACAGCCTCAGCAGAAGACGGAACTCATTGGCGGAACGGGTTCGCTCGGCCCCGGAATAAAAGTAGCTTCTCTCGGAAAAATAGGCGATCAACCCACCCCGCAGGTAATGCCTGAGCACCATTGCCCCATCATCGGTTTCAATAAACCAGGCACCGCCTCGCCCACCTGTGTCGACCGGTTGAGCCGCCGCTCCCCAAAAATCAGGATCAAACCAGCGTTCGGTTACGGCTTTATAGGCCGGATTTACAATAAGCATCGAAAGACCTTTATCTGGCTAAGGGAATCATAGCCATCTCAAAAGACACCCGGCGGCCTGCTGGGCTAGACTAATCCGAAGTTTACCAAGACCGTCTCAGGGGCCTCCAGTCATCCGGTCCAGAACCGCTTTTGTAAGGTAACACATTGATCAACTCCATCTGCATACTACGTCTCTCCGCCATTGGCGACGTCACCCATGTCATCCCGGTTGTCCTCAGCCTTCAGGAGCAGGTCCCTGGAATAAAAATCACCTGGGTGATCGGCAAGATTGAGGCGAAACTGGTCGGTGACCTGCCCGGCGTCGAGTTCGTAATTTTCGACAAGAAAGCCGGCCGCAAGGGTTATGCCGACCTGCGAAACACGCTCAAGAGCCGAAAATTCGATGCCCTGCTGCATATGCAGGTGGCTTTCCGCGCTAACCTGGCGGCGGCGATGATCCCCGCGAAGGTGAAAATCGGCTACGATCAGGCCCGCAGCAAAGACCTTCACAGCCTGTTCATCAACCGGCGTATTGCCCCGGCACCGCAACAGCACGTGAGGGACTGCCTGGCCAGTTTTCTGGTGCCGCTGGCGCTGGAACCAGCCGCACCAAAATGGAGCATTCCACTGACTCCGGAAGATCACGCGTTTGCCCGCCAGCAGTTAGCGACGGACAGAATGAACCTGGTGATCAGCCCCTGCGCCAGCCACACCCTGCGCAACTGGCCCGCCGAGAGGTATGCCCGACTGGCGGATCACGCGGTCCGCACCCATGGCATGAAGGTGATTCTGGTGGGCAGCCCGGCGCCGTTCGAAGCGGAGTACTGCGCGGCCATCGAAAAGAGCATGGAAGAAAAGGCCCACAATATCTGTGGCAAGGATACCCTCAAACAACTAACCGCCCTGCTTACCCACGCCGACCTGGCGGTAGCTCCGGATACCGGGCCAGCGCACATCGCCAGCTCCGTCGGCACAGATGTACTGGGGATTTTTGCCGCCAGCAACCCTTACCGGTCGGGACCTTACAATTCCCTGGAGTGGTGCGTGAATCGTTATCCGGAAGCGTTGGAGCAGTTCACTGGCAAACAGGTTGAACAAGCCCGCTGGGGTGCCAAGGCAGAATTTGAGGGGGCGATGGAGCTGGTGACAGTGGAGGATGTTACCGGAATGCTGGATCGGTGGATTGCGACACAGCGAGGGCCCAGACAGAAAAACGGCGCCTGATCCGGCGCCGTTTCTGGTTTATCGGCTTACGCCATGCACGACCGTCACTTGCGCGCGGTGTAGTCTTGGTAGGACTTTTCTTCCACAAAACGCGAGCCCAGAGCCAGGTTCACTTCTTTCTTGATGGCAGCACGCTTGTCGTTCGTGACATAGACCGCCCGGGCCAGTTCGATGAACTTCGAGCCAAAATCCTGCGCGGCTTCCTGGTCCCGGATGTCGTCTTCGATCACCCAGAGTTCCTCGTTCACCGCCTTCAGTTGCTTACGCAGATCTGCAATGGCTGACGGGTCCTGAACCGCCTGGTTCCAGGTCGCGGTCAGTTCATCCAGTTCCAGCCGGACATTCTTTACTTTCTCCGGGTCGGCGATGCGTTCGGATTTGATCTCCAGAATGGTGATCTTGTCCAGCACTTCGCCGAAGGACACCGGAACAGTAATGACGTCTGCCATATTCGTTTCCTAACCTCTTAACCTTTAACGTGTGTGAGCCAGTTTCCGTGCTTTTCGCTCTTGCCTTTAACGGCATCGAAATACATGGTCTGGAACTGCTCGGTCAGCGGGCCGCGCTTGCCAGCGCCAATAACCCGGCCGTCCAGTTCACGAATCGGTAGCACTTCGGCGGCAGTACCAGTGAAGAAGGCTTCGTCAGCGATATACACCTCGTCGCGGGTAATGCGGCGCTCACGAACGGGCACATTCAGCTCACGGGCGAAATCCAGAATGGTCTGGCGGGTGATGCCTTCCAGGCAGGAGGTCAACTCGGGCGTATGCAGAACCCCGTCCCGCAGAATGAAGATGTTTTCGCCGGAGCCTTCCGCCACGTAACCCTCGTTATCCAGCAGCAGTGCTTCCTCGCAACCACTGGCAATCGCTTCATTCAGCGCCAACATGGAATTGATGTAATTGCCGTTGGCCTTGGCTTTGCACATGGTAATGTTGACGTGGTGCCGGGTGTAGGAGGATGTGCGCACCTTGATGCCAAGCTCCTTGGCTTCCGGCGACATGTATGACGGCCAGCTCCAGGCAGCCACGATAACGTGGGTCTGGAGGTTGTCTGCGCGCAGGCCCATGCCCTCGGATCCGTAAAACACCATCGGCCGCAGGTAGGCTTCATCAAGCCCGTTTTCCATCACGGCAGCGCACTGGGCAGCGTTCAACTGTTCCTTCGTAAACGGCATTTTCATGTTCAGAATGTGGGCGGAGCGGAACAACCGGTCCGTGTGGTCCTGAAGCCGGAAAATCGCGGCGCCTTTCGAAGTGCTGTAGGCGCGCACACCCTCGAAGCAGCCCAACCCGTAATGCAGGGTATGAGTGAGCACGTGGGTTTTGGCGTCCCGCCAGGGAATCATCTCGCCATCCATCCAGATCAGGCCATCGCGATCAGCCATCGACATTGTTCTTGCTCCTAAGCGCGCTTAACGTAAAGGCGGCATTCTAGCAGGAAAAATCCCCGTTACGAAGAGCTACGAAGAGCCCTGCTCGTCCAACATGACACGGTTCCAGGTCGCCTGGATGTAGGCTCGCTCATCCCGAAAGGCATCGTCAGGCACCTGGCTGTTCAGATTCTGCAGCGCCCGGCGATGAATGGTTGAGCGCAGGGTGATGTAGCATTCCCTCAATTCCTGGACATCCTCGACGGGAATGACACCAACGCGGCCCAGCTCCTCCATCTGCCGGATATTGTCCGAATACTGGGTCAGCTCCGGAAACTCAGATGAGTAGGCAAGTACCAGGTACTGAACCATAAACTCGATATCGATGATTCCGCCGTTGTCGTGTTTGACATGGAAAACCTCCTGCGCCTGACCCGACTTCGACGGGCTGCCAAGCGCCGAGCGCATTTTCTCGCGCATCGCGATCACTTCCTGGCGCAGGGCATCCCTGTCTCTCTGCTGGCAAAGAATAGACTTCCTGATGGCTTCGAATCCTTCCAGGGTGCCAACGCAACCGGCGATACCTCTGGCCCGTGCCAGGGCCTGATGCTCCCAGGTCCAGGCATCGTTCAGCTGATATTTTTCAAAGGCGGTGAGGGTGCTGACCAGCAATCCGGAGTTACCCGAAGGCCGCAGGCGCATATCCACTTCGTAAAGCTGCCCCGCCGGTGTCTGGGTGTTCAGGATGTGCACAACCCGCTGCGCCAGGCGGGTAAAAAACACCGCATTGTCGATGGACTTCTCGCCGTCCGTAGATTCTTCCGGGTCGCCACTGTGGATGAACACCAGGTCCAGGTCTGAGGTATACCCCAACTCTATTCCGCCCAGCTTGCCGTAACCGACAATGGCAAAATCGGTCTCCTCGGCGGAGCCGTCAGCGCGACGGGGATAGCCGTGTCGACTGGTCAGGTTGGCAAAGGCCACATCCACCACATGGTCCAGAACCACCTCGGCAATCCAGGTCAGATAGTCACTGACCTTCATCAACGGCAGCGTGCCCCGTAGTTCGGAAGCCGCGACCCGCAGAATGTGGGCTTTCTTGAAGTGCCGCAAGGTTTCCATCTGCTCTTCCAGATCTTCAAACGGAATCCGCAGCATCTGCTGGCGAAGGTCATCCCGCAGCTCCTCCTTGGCAGGCGGACTGTAAAGGCTCTCTGCGTTAAGCAGCTCGTCCAGCAGCAGAGGCGTTTCCGCAAGCTGGGCCGCAATCCAGGGGCTTTCGCTGCACAGCCTCACCAGTTGGGCCCGGGCACCGGGATTCTCAAGCAGTAGAACCATGTAGGCGGTGCGGCGGAGAATCGCTTCCACCAGTTGTAGTACCCGGGTCAGGGTCTGTGACGGTTCTTCCACATGGCTGAGCGCTTCCAGCAGTACCGGCATGAACCGGTTCAGGCGCTGGCGACCCTGGGTCTGAAGTGATTGCACGGTTCTGGAATCACGCAGGGTAACCAGTTCCCTGTGGCTGGCCTGGGGGTCCTCGAACTGCTGCGAACCCAGCCACTGGACCGCCGTTGCCTCGTCCGTTTCCCCCATCCACAATTCCTGCCACTCCTCGGCCAGGTCAATGCGGTCGCCATCTTCATCCTCTGTGGCAATGATGTCGGCAAAGTGAGTTGCCACCCTCTGTCTGTGGTTGTTCAGGGTATCCAGACAGCTCTGCCAATCGTCAAAACCCATGATCAGTGCAACCCGCAACTGGTCGATGTCATTATCCGGCAGCAGCTGTGTCTGCTTGTCTTCCATGCCCTGCAGGGCATGCTCGAGATTGCGAAGGAAGACGTAGGCGGCGGCAAGCTCGTTAACCACCACCGACGGCAACAGCTCCAGTGCTTCGAGCTCTCGCAGAATGGTCAGCAACTCCCGCTGCTGGAGCTCCCGGTCACGCCCGCCGCGGATAAGCTGGAACGCCTGCACCACAAACTCGATTTCCCGGATACCACCACTGCCGAGCTTGATGTTGTTCTCCAGCCCCTTACGGCGGACTTCACGGTTGATCATGGATTTCATGCTACGGAGTGATTCAAACGCGCTGAAATCGATGTACTTGCGATAGACAAACGGCTTCAGGCTGTCCATCAGCACCTGTCCTTCACGCTGATCGCCGGCAACTACCCGGGCCTTGACCATGGCGTAGCGTTCCCAGTCACGGCCCTGATCCTGGTAATAGGTTTCCAGAGCAGAAAAACTCAACGCCAGGGCACCGCTCTGGCCGTATGGCCGCAGGCGCATATCCACCCGGAACACAAAGCCATCGGCGGTGATCTGATCTAGCGCCTGAATCAACTTCTGGCCCAGGCGGGTGAAGAACTGCTGGTTATCGATGGTACGTTTGGCCCCCCGGGTTTCTCCTTTCCCCGGATAGGCGAAAATCAGGTCGATGTCAGAAGACACATTAAGCTCGTGGCCGCCCAGCTTGCCCATGCCCAGCACAATCAGCGGCTGCGGGCCTTCCTGACCGGTCGCCGGGCTCACCCCCCAGGGCGTGCCGTACTGGGAGCAGCAATCGTCGTAAAGCCAGTCCAGCGCCCCCTGAAGGCAGACATCGGCAAAATCACTGGTCGCTGCCATAGTCTCGGCCAGGTCGGACCAGCGCATCAGATCCCGCCAGATAATCCGGAACTGGATCTCCATTCGAAACTTCCGCAGTGCGCTGTGAAGTTCCTGTTCGCTGCTCACCTGTTCCAGAAACTCCGCCCACCGCTGCCGGAGGTACTGTTCGGTTGTGCGTTCGGTCAGCGGTTGCGACTGACACAGGGCCTGAACCGTTTCGCCATGGGCCTCAATCGTGCGGCGCAGAAAAATACTGCGGGCAATGGCCTGGGCCGCATCCCGCTCGGAAACGCCACCGTCGGCCGACAGGAACTCAGGCACACCCGTGGGGAAAACCGATGGCCAGATACCGGCAACCTCTTGCGCCAACGGTTGTGGTAAAGCGCGCCATGGCTCGGACATAATGCAAACCCCTGTGTGTCTGTTATATTTCGCGTACTGTATAACGAACGCTCCGCCGACTGAACCGCCACAGGAAACTCCATGCAGAGAAACCGCCGGCCACTGAACCCGGAACACCAGCTGTCCCATCTGCCAATGTCAGGCATGATCCGGGCCCGGATACAGCGGCTGTTCGCTGTTCTCGCTGGCCTGCTGGTGTTCCAGATTCTGCTGATCTGGACCGTTGAAGACCTCACCCTGTTTGAATCTGCCTGGATGACCATGACGACCCTGGTCACCGTCGGCTACGGCGACTTCGCACCGGAAACCACCGTCGGTCGCCTCAGCACCATCGTGCTGATGTTCATTTCGGCGATTACCGTGATGACGCTGATCGTCAGTGACTACATCGAGTACCGGTTCTACCGCCGGGAACGCATTTTAACCGGACGCTGGATATACAAAATGCAAGACCACATAGTGATCATCAATACCCCTCAAACCGGGGGTGAGCAGTACTTCGCCCGTTTCGCTTCGCAGGTCAGGGCCGTGCCCGGCTATGAAGCCGTACCGATCATGATCCTTACCCGACAGTTTCCCAACGGCCTGCCGCCGGACCTGTCCGACAACGGGCTGGTGCATTTTCACGGCTCCGGTAGCGACCCGGTCGCGCTGAAAGCGGTACACGCAGGCAGTGCACGCCACATTATTGTGCTCTCGGCAGATGAAGCAGACCCTGCTTCCGACAGCCTGACGTTTGATATTGCCCACCGGTTAAGCGAGTCCAACCTTGGCCACCACGTGACCGTTGAATGCGTGAGCGATGAGAACCGGCCAAGGTTCAAGTCCGTCGGGGTCAGGACAATCATCAGACCGGTTCGGACTTACCCGGAGATCATGGTGCGCTCGGTGGTGGCTCCGGGAACAGAGCAGGTGCTCGAGGACCTGTTCAACTATCAGCACGACCACCCCCACCGGTACGAACTCACGCTGGACGATCTTACCTGGGCGGATATTGTCAGTGCCCTGATACGCCATGGGATTGGCACCGCACTGGCCTACATCGATGAAAACAATGAAGTCGTCTGCCACCCAGCTGCAGACAGAGAAGTGGAAGGAAAAGGCCTGATCGTGCTGGTGAAATCCAGCGACACACCGGCAGTAGAGGTCGTTGAAGATGCCCTCCAGAACTACCGGGAGTTCATCCATAAATGGCATGTATTACAGGATGAACAGGCCGCGCGGGACCAGGTGGAACAAAAAGGAAAAGAAATCTCACCGGCGCCGGGACACTAAAAGCCCTGGACACCGGCGAGGGCTAGCTGGACTCGACCCATCAGCCCATCTGCAACCAGCTCATTGACCGGTCTGCCTGAGTGCAACTGGGTGAATAAACGCTCAAAGTCTTCAGATACACCAGCTGTTACAGCCGCCCGGCGCAACCTTGAAATGTCTGCAACGGAGGGGAAAGCGACCCGGCGCAACCAGCAGGCACTCAGGCAATGGAAGAATCCATATACATTCAAGTCGCCAGTGCTTTCAGGGAACGGCGATTCAACGCCTGCCAGGTGGTAGCCCTGCTCCGCCTTACTGATCACGTTGAGAAACACCGGCACCGACTCGGCGAGCTTCACCGCCATATCTCTCAGCGCCGAGGGATTGCCTGACTTCAGTTCGAACTCTATTTCACTCAATGCACTAAGCTGATCGCCACTCAGAATACGGCCCTGATCAATCGCCACTTCCACTAGCGTGTCTCTATCCGATCCCGACTCGGTCGCCATCAGCACCTGACGCTCAAAGTTGGTCTCAAACACCGGTTTCAACTGATCAAGGCTCACCTGGTCGCCAAGCGGCGTTTCCGCCAGCAGCGCCAGATCCAGTTCTGCGGATTCCAACAGCCACTCCCACTCCATCCGGCGATGGCCGCCGTCAACGAAATCCCCTCGGGTTTTGAGGGTCTGGATAAAACGCGAGCCCTTCTGGCGAACCCGTAAAGCCATGCGTTCGCGATTCAGGGTGAAGCCTGGCGTATCGTAGTAGATGTTGCGAAGCACCACGGGAGGTGCCGTTTCACAGCCTGTCAGTGTTTCCAGGGCAGCCTTCGCCCGCCCCAGGTCTTGTGGATCAAGGGTCAGTTTTACTTCCAGCTCGACGTTTGCATCCTGTGCCATCGGCTTTCTACTCCGAAACGGTAGTGTGTGTTTCAAAAAGGCATAAAAAAACCGGCTCCCGAAGGAGCCGGTTTTCAGCTTACTTTATCTGATTCAGAGATCAGAAGTAGTAAACAGCACCAACGTTCAGTTCGTTGATTTCTTCGTCGTCACCGCCAGTAGTGGCGATGTTCGCAGAGCTGTTGTCGTTGTTACGACGGACCGCTTCGGTGTAGACGTAAAGGTTGTCAGACACGTTGTGCAGAGCCTGCAGGGTGATTACGTCAACTTCCAGATCGGAAGTGTCCGCTTCAGCGATTTCGTAAGCTGCACGGAAGGTATTGGCACCCAGGTTGTAGGTAGCCATTACACCGAACTGATCACGACCTTCTTCGCCGTCCAGTTCAAAGTCGCCGTTTTCAGCGCCGTCCAGACCAGCACGGGTGTCGTAATAGGCGTCAAGTACCAGCGCATCGATGGCGTACTCAAGCGCAACACCGTAGCTGTTCTCGTTGCTGGTGTCGGCATTGCCGTCGTTGGAGTCCATGACCAGTGACGCAGTCAGGCCTGCAGCGCTGTAGCTTACGCCGAGCTGGTAAGGACGCTCTTCGTCGTTGGTTCCGTAGGAGCTATCGCCGTCGCCCTGGATCTGAACAGCGCCGCTGAAGGTCAGGCCGCCGAAGCTTGGAGACATGTACTGGATCAGGTCGCCTTCACCGGTGGTGTAGCTGGCGTAGGGGTTCAGACCAGCGTACTCGAACACCCAGTTACCGTAGTCACCCAGCTGTGATTCGTAGATGGAATCGTCAGAACCGATCCACACCTGACCAAAGCTGTCGCCGCGAACACCAATGTAGGCTTCATCCAGATCGGTCAGGCCGTTACCAGCGCCTTTCTCGTCTGCTGCAGCAACTTCCATCTCGATCTTCAAGAAAGCTTCGACGCCCGGCGTAATAGCGTGCTGGTGAGTCAGACCAACGGTGGTGCCGTTGTCAGCGTGCTGGCTGGACGATCCACCGCGTCCGTCAGCGTTGGGCTGATCGATATCAGAATCGTTGTAGTTGTAAACGTACTGAATGTTACCGTAGAAGGTAGGCATGTTCATATCTTGAGCAACAGCAGCGCCTGAGAAGGTTGCGGCGGCAATTGCAGAAGCGAGGAGCGATTTTTTCATGTTGCGTCTTCCTTTTTGAGTTAACTCAGGTTTGAGCGACGGGTCATTTTCCCGGTCTTCAGACTTCACCAGGCGTGCTGGATGAACCCTATCCTGTGCGAAAAGCATGACATTTCCATGACATGCCGTTCACCAGTCTTTTTCGTTTTTGTGTTCATCGTTTTCTGATTGAACATCGAGCGCACTGCGCCTTTTTCTGTCAAATACTTACAGCTTGTTGTTCACAAACTGCGTTACGCTCTTTGTAATACAGGACCTTTGCTAATGCAAATTTCCATTACGGCCTTTTTAGCTCATTTTGAAGCAATAATGCAATGCTTTATGACATTACAGCTCGCAAGACAGCCAGCGCCCAAACTTGGGGCTAATCTTACAAATCCGGGGCCAGTTTGAGTTAATTCTTTTAAAAACAGCATTTTGCGAAGAAAAACCTTTGTGCCACGGGTTCTGAGCTCTGGCTGGCACTGCGGTTCACGCACCAGAAGCGAACGCAAGAAACCATAGCGCATCATCGCAGTGCAACCATCCGACCATCGTCTCACTCAGCTGACTCCAGCATAAAAGTTACAGGCCCGTTATTCGTCAGGGAAACCTGCATATCCGCACCAAACTGACCAGCGGCCACACGAGACTCACCCAGAAGCGATTGCGCATCGTCAATAAACTGCTCGTAGAGAGATCGTGCTTCATCCGGTGCTGCCGCGGCGGAAAAACCAGGACGGTTTCCGGAACGGGTGTCGGCAGCCAGTGTAAATTGAGGCACGACAAGAAGTGAGCCGCCGGCATCGGCAACACTTAGGTTCATGCGGCCAGCGTCATCGGGGAACACGCGATAGCGAACAATCCGCCTGCACAGACGCTTTGCGCTTTCACTGTTGTCGTTCTTTTCAACACCGAGAAACAGAAGCAGTCCCTGCTCAATCTGACTTATCCGGACACCGTCAACGCTAACGTCTGCGCTGGTTACTCGCTGGATCAGTCCTTTCATTAACTTCCCTATTCAGAGGGGGTCTAAACTTTGCGCCCGAGAGTGTAGGCGGGTCAGCTCCGGTTCGCAAGGTTTTTGATGCGTTCTGCAACTTCATCAACCGCCCGCACCAGCGCATCCACAATCGCCGGCTCTGACGCCGAATGCCCGGCATCCCGAATAATCTGCAGCTCTGCTTCCGGCCAGGCCTTGCTGAGGGCAAGTGCGTTATCCAGCGGGCACACCATGTCATACCGGCCATGGACAATAATGCCCGGGATGTCCTTCAGCTTCTGTGCATTCCGGATAATCTGATCCGGCTCGAGAAACGCATGATTCATGAAGTAGTGGCATTCTATCCGTGCCAGGGCAATGGCCACATGGGGATGACCAAAATGCTCAACCACTCTCGGATTTGGGTGCAGGGTTGCGCAGCGGCCTTCCCAGATTGACCAGGCTTTGGCGGCCTGAATCTGCTCAAGCTCATTGGCGCTGGTCAATCTTTGATAATAGGCGCTGACCATGTCGGACTGCTCCGGCTCCGGAATCTGGGCCAGAAAATCCTGCCAGTAATCCGGAAAAACGCGGCTTGCCCCGTACTGATAAAACCACTCAATATCCTCCGGTCGACACAGGAAAATGCCGCGCAACACAAGGCCAGACACATGCTCCGGATACGTCTGCGCGTAAACCAGGGACAGGGTCGATCCCCAACTACCGCCAAACAGCATCCAGCGGTCAATGCCGAGGAAATTGCGAATCACCTCGATATCCGCGACCAGGGTCTGGGTGGTATTGCCCTCCAGTTCCGCCAGCGGCTGGGAACGCCCGGCCCCGCGCTGGTCCATCAGAATGATCCGGTAGCGCTCCGCATCGAAAAACCGCCGATGATAATCCTCGCAGCCGCCGCCAGGGCCGCCGTGCACCACCAGCACCGGAATGCCGTCAGGGTTGCCGCTTTCCTCCACGTAGAGTTCATGTGGCGGATCTACCGCAATGCGGTGCTGAGCGTTAGGCTTGATTTCGGGGTAGAGGGTCAGCATGGCAAACTCCGTTTCGGGGGTAACGAAAGTCTAGCTGAGATTCGGGAGGCAGGTTGGGGTCTGACCCCGTTCGGGGTCAGACCCCCTTTTACCGGGGCCAATCAGGCTTTATTTCTTGTGCGCGCGTTTACGCTCGTTCTCTGTCAGCAGCTTCTTACGCAGTCGAAGCGACTTGGGCGTGACTTCCACCAGCTCATCGTCGTCAATGAACTCAAGCGCCTGCTCAAGGGTGTGCTTGATCGGCGGAACCAGAGCAATCACCTCGTCTTTACCGGATGCGCGCATGTTATCGAGCTTCTTGCCCTTGGTCGGGTTGACCACAAGATCGTTTTCACGGCTGTGGATACCGCAAAGCTGACCTTCGTAGATTTCCTGGCCGGGATCGAGGAAGAGCTTGCCGCGACTCTGCAGGGTTTCCAGCGAGTAAGTCAGGGCTGTACCCGTTGCCATGGAGACCAGCACGCCATTCTGGCGGCTGGTGACGTCACCCACCTTGATCGGGCCATAGTGGCTGAACGTTGACGTCAGGATACCGCTACCCGACGTCATCGTCAGGAAGGTGTTCCGGAAACCGATCAGACCACGGGCCGGGATGGTGTAGTCCAGGCGCATACGGCCCTTTCCATCCGGAACCATGTTGGTCATATCGCCACGGCGCAGGCCCATCTGGTCCATAACGGCGCCCTGGTGCTGCTCTTCGATATCCACGATCACGTTTTCGTAGGGCTCCTGCTTTACGCCATCGATCTCACGGATAACCACTTCCGGACGACCGACAGCCAGCTCGAAGTTCTCGCGACGCATGTTCTCAATCAGTACCGACAGGTGAAGCTCGCCACGGCCGGATACCTTGAACTTGTCTGCCGATTCGCCTTCCTCAACCCGCAGGGCTACGTTGTGCAGCAATTCTTTTTCAAGTCGTTCCTTGATGTTACGGCTGGTCACGAACTTGCCTTCTTTACCGGCGAAGGGTGAATCGTTGACCTGGAACGTCATGGATACGGTGGGCTCGTCAACGGTCAAAGGAGGCAGCGCTTCAACGTTGGACTGGTCGCACAGCGTGTCAGAGATAAACAGTGAGTCCATACCGCTGACGCAGACGATATCGCCTGCCTGGGCTTCTTCGACTTCCACGCGATGAAGGCCGGAATGGCCCATGATTTTCAGGATCCGGCCATTACGCTTCTTGCCATCAGCCCCAATCGCAGTGACCGGCGAGTTAGTTTTTACCTTGCCCCGGGCAATCCGGCCAATACCGATCACACCCAGGAAGCTGCTGTAATCCAGCTGGGAAATCTGCATCTGGAAGGGGCCGTTTGGATCAACGTCAGGCGCTGGCACGTGATCCACGATGGACTGAAAGACCGCATCCATGTTGTCGTCAAGCTTTTCATGGTCCAGTCCGGCAATGCCGTTCAGGGCGCTGGCGAATACAATGGGGAAGTCCAGTTGTTCATCAGTAGCGCCAAGATTATCAAACAGATCGAAAACCTGATCCACAACCCAGTCAGGGCGGGCGCCGGGGCGGTCAATCTTGTTCACCACCAGTATCGGGCGCAATCCGGCCGCAAACGCTTTTTGGGTGACGAAACGGGTCTGCGGCATGGGGCCGTCGATGGAGTCCACCACCAGCAGCACACAATCAACCATGCTCATAACCCGCTCGACTTCACCACCAAAATCCGCGTGGCCGGGGGTGTCAACGATGTTGATGTTGTAGTCGTGCCATTTCAGCGCCGTGTTTTTGGCGAGGATGGTAATGCCCCGTTCCTTCTCCTGGTCATTGGAGTCCATGACCCGCTCGTTCTCGAGCTCTTTGCGGTCAAGAGTGCCAGACTGGCGCAGCAGCTGGTCAACCAGTGTGGTTTTGCCATGGTCGACGTGGGCGATAATGGCGACGTTACGTAGTTTCTCAATCACAACTTTAATCCTGAAAAATGCACCACCGGCGCGAAAACCGTTGGGGCGAAAATAGTGGTGGAAATTGGTGGCGCGCAGTATATAGCAATAGTGCTGACGTTTATATGACCAATCGCGTCTGCCAGCCCGATGCCTCAGGCTTTTTGGCGACGCCTTGTTTTGGTGCAATAAATGGGAGTTCGCACCAAATTAACGCACCACAACAGGGCGGGCATCAGCCACAAACCGGTGCGTCCGCGCCAAAAAAGCTCGAAACCCCTTGAACTGCGCAGTTCTGGCGCATCAGCCCCGACTGCCCGAAAAACTGGCAAGCCTATTGCTTTGACACTATCAGCCGAAATTCTAGGTAACCGGCGATAGCTTTTGTTAAGCTGCCAGACCTGAACAAGATCGGGTGTCAGCCACGCTGATCGATCCGGCAAGCATCTACACAGAAATGGCCCGCGCAGCGGGATAACAAACGGAGCATGCACAATGTCCAAAACAACTGATCTTATTAAAGAACACGAAGTCAAATGGGTCGATCTTCGATTCACTGACAGCCGCGGCAAAGAGCAGCATGTGACCCTGCCCGCCTCCGAGGTTGACGAAGATTTCTTCACCGACGGCAAGATGTTTGATGGCTCTTCAATTGCCGGCTGGAAAGGCATCAATGAATCCGACATGATCCTCATGCCGGACGACAGCACTTCTGTTCTGGACCCGTTTACCGAAGAAACCACCCTGAACCTGACTTGTGACATCGTTGAGCCCTCCACCATGCAGGGCTACGAGCGTGACCCACGCTCTGTTGCACGTCGCGCGGAAGAATACCTCAAGTCCACCGGTATTGCCGACAGCGCGCTGTTCGGCCCGGAGCCCGAGTTCTTTGTATTCGACTCCATGAAGTGGAAAGTCGACATGCAGGGCGCCATGTACGAAATTCACTCTGAAGAAGCTGCCTGGGTATCCGGCGACGACTTTGAGCGCAACAACATCGGCCACCGTCCGGGTGTTAAAGGCGGTTACTTCCCGGTTCCACCGGTAGACAGCCTGCACGACCTGCGTGGCGCCATGTGTGCGGCCATGGAATCCATGGGGCTGGAAATTGAAGTACACCACCACGAAGTGGGCACCGCCGGCCAGTGTGAAATCGGCGTTGGCGCCAACACCCTGACCAAGAAAGCGGACGAAGTTCAGATCCTCAAGTACTGCGTTCACAATGTTGCTCACGCTTACGGCAAGACGGCGACTTTCATGCCCAAGCCAGTGGTTGGTGACAACGGTTCAGGCATGCACGTTCACATGTCCCTGGCCAAAGACGGCAAGAACGTGTTCGCCGGCGACAGCTACGCTGGTCTGAGCGAAACTGCCCTGTACTACATCGGCGGTATCATCAAGCATGCGACCGCAATCAACGCCTTTACTAACGCGTCGACCAACTCCTACAAGCGCCTGGTTCCGGGCTTCGAGGCCCCGGTCATGCTGGCCTACTCGGCCCGTAACCGTTCAGCTTCGATCCGGATCCCGTGGGTTAACAGCGCCAAGGCACGTCGTATCGAAGTTCGCTTCCCGGACCCGTCTGCGAACCCGTACCTGGCATTCGCTGCCCTGATGATGGCTGGCCTGGACGGCATCCAGAACAAGATCCATCCTGGCGATGCCATGGATAAGGACCTGTACGATCTGCCGAAAGAAGAGGCGCTCAACATCCCGACCGTTGCAGAAACCCTGGCGGAAGCCCTGGATTCTCTCGAGAAGGATCACGAGTTCCTGACCCGTGGTGGCGTCTTCACTGAAGACATGATCGCCGGTTATGTGGAGCTGAAGCGTTCAGAAGTTCAGCGCCTGAATATGACAACCCATCCGGTTGAGTTCGACCTCTACTATTCATGCTAAGCTACTGTTTCAGTTGAACAGTATTGATAAGTAGTGCTCTGCTGACCCGGTTCGCCGGGACCAGCAGCCTGAAGCCCCGCCCAGTGCGGGGCTTTTTGTTATGGCAGGATTGAAATACAGCACCAGCGCGCAGATAATCGGAAGAAATCCGCAAAAGGTAGGCCATATGACGCGCAAGCTCATTCTTGTAACCGGCATCACTGCGTTGCTGTCTTTCCCCGTCGCTGCCGAAATCTACCGGCAGGTAGACGCCCAGGGCAACGTGACCTACACCGATGAACCGTCGGATCAGGCACCGGCTGAAACGGTCAGGATAAAGCCAGTCACCACAGTGACTCTTCCCAAACCTGAGGCCGTTCGCGAACCTGAACAATTGCGCGAGAAAGTTGAAAAAGAAGGCGCCGCTTATTCTGATCTACGCTTCACTGCACCCGAAGACGATCAGGCATTTCACAGCGGCAGTGGTGATGTTGCCTTTCAGGTTGCGAGTTCTCCCGGGCTGAAAAACGGCCACAAATACGAAGTGACTCTGGATGGCCAGCCGGTGGGCCAATCAACATCCGGCACCGTCTCAGTGCGTAATATTGACCGCGGTACCCACCGTGCCGGTGTCAACATTGTCGATAGCAGTGGCGTCACCATCAAAACCGGCGACACTATCACCTTCACCATCCATCGGCCCAGCGTACTGAATTAGTCCGTGAGGGGGAGCCTCGATTGCTCCCCCGTCTGAGGCCCGATCACTCCTGCGTTTCTCTCGACCTGCGAAACCCCAAAACCGACATGTGCTTTATTTTGGTGCAAGCGCACCATAAACTGGCGATACTCTGTTCTTTCGCAGGGCGGATTCCGCCGTCCTCCACCCATTCGGGCGGTCATTTGCACTACCGAACGGCGTCAAGATCCGCCCTGCAGCCCAAATGCCCGTAAAACGCGCACTCCCGAACTGCCAATTGCTGAATGTGGTTCGGTTTTTGCAATTCAAGAATGATCTGGGATGCCAATCTCAAAAGGAAGAAGCATGGCGGTGCCGGCCGAATACAAGAACATACTCGATAGCCTGACAACGGCCATATTGGTGCTGAGGGACGGCCTGCGAGTGGAATACCTGAACCCGGCGGCGGAAAGTCTTTTTGAAACCAGCATCACCCGAAGCAAAGGACAGCCGATCAAAGACATCCTGATTGATTCGGAAGACGCACTTAAAACCCTTTACGCGGCGGCCGATACCGGCCACAGCTATACCCGCCGCGAAGCAGAATTTGTCCTGGCCAGCGGCTCCCGCCTGACCGTTGATTACTCAGTCACCACCGTTAATCTTGACCCTTCTGAGGTCATCATCGAGATCCAGCCCCGGGATCGTCTGCTTCGCATCAGCCGTGAAGAAGACATTATTTCCCAGCAGGAAACCACCCGCATCCTGGTGCGGGGCATGGCCCATGAGATCAAGAATCCACTGGGCGGCATCCGTGGCGCCGCACAGCTTCTGGATAGGGAACTGAACGACGAGGACCAGCGGGAATACACCCAGGTGATCATTGATGAAGCTGATCGGCTACGCTCGCTGGTAGACCGGATGCTCGGCCCCAATAAGGCACCAAAACTGGCCGCCACCAATATTCACGAGGTGCTCGAGCGGGTGAGAACCCTGCTGGAGGCCGAGAGCCGGGGCCGGCTGAGTTTTCACCGGGACTACGACCCCAGCCTGCCGGAGTTCCAGGTCGACAAGGAGCAGCTTATCCAGGCGTTTCTGAATATTGCCCGCAACGCCATGGAAGCGGCGTTCGAAAACCGCTCCGAACACGACGCCAAAGAACCGCCCACTATTACGTTCCGGACCCGGGCACTGCGCCAGTTCACCATTGGCCACAAGCGCCATCGCCTGGTCGGCCGCGTGGAAGTCATCGACAACGGCCCCGGCATTCCCCCGGAACTGCTGCAGAACGTCTTTTACCCGATGATCAGTGGCCGGGCGAGCGGCACCGGCCTGGGCCTGTCAATCACCCAGAGCATCATCGGCCAACATCACGGGCTTGTTGAATGCGAAAGCGAGCCCGGCCGAACCGACTTCATCATCTTCCTGCCCCTGGAGGACAGCTAATGAGCCAACCGGCAAACGTCTGGATCATCGACGACGACCGCAGTATTCGCTGGGTGCTGGAGCGCGCCCTGAACCAGGCCGGTATGCAGCCCCGGGTTTTTGACAGCGGCGAAAGCATCATGATGCGGCTGGACCACGAGCAACCGGACGCCATTATCAGTGATATCCGCATGCCGGGCGTTGACGGCATCACCCTGCTTGCCCAGATTGTGGAAAAACTGCCGGACCTGCCGGTGATCATCATGACTGCGCATTCCGACCTCGAAAGCGCCGTGACCAGTTACCAGAGCGGGGCCTTTGAGTACCTGCCCAAGCCCTTTGACGTTGATGACGCCGTCGCGCTGGCCAAACGCGCGGTAGCCCACAGCCATGAACGCCGGGCAACCAGCGAGCCTCAGCCCGACAGCGCCCAGCGCAATGCCGAAATCATAGGCGAAGCGCCGGCCATGCAGGAGGTCTTCCGGGCCATTGGCCGACTTTCCCACTCCAACATCACGGTACTGATCAACGGCGAAAGCGGCACCGGTAAAGAGCTGGTGGCCCAGGCGCTGCACAATCACAGCCCCAGAGCCAACCACCCGTTTATCGCCCTGAACATGGCGGCCATTCCCAAAGACCTGATTGAATCGGAGCTTTTCGGCCACGAAAAAGGCGCCTTCACTGGCGCCGGCGCAGCTCGCCAGGGCCGCTTTGAGCAGGCCAACGGTGGCACCCTGTTCCTGGATGAAATAGGCGATATGCCCGCCGATACCCAGACCCGACTTTTAAGGGTACTGGCCGATGGTGAGTTCTACCGGGTAGGCGGTACAACCGCGATCAAGGTAGACGTGCGGATCATTGCCGCCACGCACCAGGACCTGGAAAAACTGGTGCAGGCCGGCAGCTTCAGGGAGGACCTGTTTCACCGCCTGAATGTCATCCGGGTTCACCTGCCAAAACTGGCCGAACGCCGGGAAGACATTCCCCGCCTGATGCAGCATTTCCTCAAACGGGCGGCCAAAGAACTGGCGGTGGAAACCAAACTGCTACGCCCGGAAGCGGAAGAATACCTCACTACCCTGCCCTGGCCGGGCAACGTCCGCCAGCTGGAAAATACCTGTCGCTGGCTAACAGTAATGGCCAGTGGCCGGGAAGTGCACATTGATGACCTGCCGCCGGAGTTGATGCAGCAGGCAGAAGCCCCGGCCACCGGCCAGACCTGGCAGGATGGCCTGCGCAACTGGGCCGATCAGGAATTAAAACGGGGACGCAAAGGCATTCTCGACACCGCCGTGCCGGAATTCGAGCGCATCATGATCGAGACAGCCCTGAAACACACCGGCGGTCGCCGCCGGGATGCCTCAATTCTTCTGGGATGGGGCCGAAACACTCTGACCCGGAAGATCAACGAGCTGGACATGGACCACCCGGAGACCGAGGAGGACTAGCGCCTTTTCAGAGCGCTAGCGCTCTTGCCAGTAGATGACGCGGTCGTTGCCCCGGTATACGCCAAAGGTTGCGAGGGCGGAAGGTTGCTCCAGAGTGCCGTCACCGTCCTGGTCGTCCCACAACCAGAGGGGAAGAGCCCAGGTCAGGGTATCCTCACCAGGGGTGCCATTGGGGTCAAGCGCCAGTGGCCCGCCCTCGCCAGCGGAAAAGCTGCCGTTGGCCGCCTGCAAAGCATGAAAATTCTCGGTATCGGTAATAGTCGCCGTATCCCAGGTGGTGCAGTTGTTGTCCGCCTGGTTGAGTATGAACCGGCTGCCATTCCAGTATTCCACCCGGAACGGCATGAACAGGCTGTTATTGACGCCATTGGACGTCAGGTTCTCTGGCCCATAAACGTTGTCCATCTCCAGACGGCCGTAACGCAGTTCAAAATCCATCACTGGGGAAACCGTGTAGGGCGCGCCCACCCCAGCCACATTGTCTGAATCTTCAATACTGTCGATCACAAAATCGAGCGTCGGGTTGGCCACTGGCGCCACCTTCGCCTCAACCACTTTGTCATAGCTAGCTGTGACGCCAGCACTGTATACGAATTCCAGCAGTCCCGGGCCAACGGCGCTCAGGGTGCCTGTGCCGGATGAAATCGTCACAGCCAGCGGATCCCCGTTTGCATTGACAGCCGCGCGGTCAGCTGCGGGCACGGTGCTTGAAATGTCGGCCAGAGAGAGCTTCTGGAATGCCCTGTCCGCCGGGTCCGTAAACGCCGGGTTGGCGTAGTTCCGGGTGCGGTTTCCGGACACCGACACCGGTTCGATCAGCAGGCTTGGCGCCATCAGCCACCCGAAATCCTGCCCGGTATAGGTAAATGATGGAGGTCCAACGCATTCTGATTCGAATTCACCAGGGTCAACGCTCACAATAAAACGGTCTGGGTAGAAGCGCCCGGCCGGTAAGCTGGTACCCGGTGGCACAGTCTGTCCGAAATATCCCCCGGCCACGGGTGTGGCATTGAAACGAAAGACTCCCACTTCGGACATTGTGGATGGAACAACCGTGGTGGCATCCGCTGATGGCAGATGATCATAATCCAGCGGATCAAGCGTACCCGACACACCGGCCGAAGGCGCGACCAGCTGCGAAGCCAGTGCTATATCCGGCATGGCGAAATTGGGCGTCGTCGGGTTGCCGGCGCAGAAGTCTGTATCTGAATCGCTCTGCCAGCCCACCGCAGTCACCGATAGATCGAAAGATTCACCGGCTTTCACAAAAGTCGGGCAGGAAGCATCCGCGGCCGCGCATGCTCCTGCTGTCGCCACGCAGAGCCCGGCCGGGCGGCTGGTAAAGATGTCCGCTCCGGGCATCATCAAGCCCTCATCTTCATTGGTGACAGAACCCTGATAGAGCGCACCCAGCTGTATATGGCCGGCGTCCGGATAGCGCACATCAATCTCGGCAACGCCGCCCGCACCAAAGTTCAGCGTCAGCAGTGTGGGTGATGACGCACTGCCACTGACCTCTGTTCCGTCTACCGATACGGGCCGACTCGCCGGCCGGCCCGAACTGTCAGGGTCAATGTAGGTCGACCAGAAACCAACGGTGCGATCCACATTCTCGAACGCCGGTACGCATTGATCCGTTTCAGCATCACGCTCAACCGCCCTGACCTGAATACTCTGTTCCTCTCGATGGGAAATCATGTCCGGTATATCGAAAGCAAGCCCGGCATCCAGGAAGCTCAGCACGCAGTTGGCGGCAGAGGGATTGCTACCAGCCTCTTCACAAAGGGTGACAGACTGGGGCCGTGCCGATGGCTGGGAGCCAATCACGTCCAGCTCAACATCGCCCGCCGTGGTGTTCTGCAGACTGGCCTGGCCAGTGCCGCCGCTGATGCTTACTACATTGCCACCTACCCAGCCGTCAGTTGGTGACAGTGTCGCTTCGACCGGGTCGGTGAACAGGTCACTGCAGTCGGCGTTGGCGCAGGCACGTATGGTCACGGTTTCCGGCTGGCAGGTCAGCGCAACGCCATCGTGAACGATCTCGAAATGGTCGACCTGTTCGCCAATCGGGTTCAACTGCAACGCGCACAGTTCCAGGTCATCCAGTTCGTGGATGTTGTTGGAACCGCCGGTTGAACCGGTCAACGAAAGCAGGAAATTCTCCGGCACAGCGGCCTGGTCAGCATCAGCCAGGACATTGAACGGATCGATAAGCATCTCAAACCCCGACCCGGAGCCAGTATCCCGCTCAACAGAAACCATCGCCTGCCCCGCGGATCTGGAATCAACCGTAATCCTGTAGCGATGAGGGTTGCTGGCGCCGGTTGAGTCGACCCCCGGAGTCAGGCCGGTTGTACCCTCAAGATATTTATACCCTGACGCTCCTGAACCTGATCCTCGAATGGAAACCGATTGCTGAATCCGACCCGGGCCACCCTGACGGCCTTCACTGGGGTTTGAGAAATTGCCGTACTCATCAAGACCAATTCCCAGCCAACCACCGGCAAACCCAGGGTCACCATTGTTTCTCTGGGCATAGCCTAGCGACCCACCGAAGCTGCCGGGCTGGGGTGTTATCAAGGCGTCTGACAGCACCACCGAAACGCCATCCGCCCCGCTGCCGCCGTAGGCGTAATAGTCAAACTGCAGAATCACCAGATTGTCTGCCCCCGGTATTTCCCGCTGCAGGGTAAGGGCAGTGGACTGGTTTGAGGAGGCTTCGGTCATTCGCAGCCTGCCCTGCACCACGCTGGGAGTAAAGGAACCACGGGCCACTGAAGCTACCCAGTCATCGGGGTTGAGAGTGCCTTCTGCGTAGTCGTCTGAGAAACAGGTCAGTGCACTTTCAACATTGACCTCAATCACGTCAGAGCCAAAGGATTGAAGTTCGCTGCAGTTAAAGGGCTGGCCCAAAAACAAATTACAGTCGACGTACTGTACGTCCACGCCGACCTCAAATAGGCCGGCTGTGTCGAACGTCCATGGCAGGTCAACCGGAGATCGATCACAGCTTGAGGTGGTCTGGAAATCACTGGCAACGATCACCTGACCATCGATGGTCCAGACTTCCCGCCAGAACCGCGTTTGTAAAAAACCCGCATCCATGCAACTGGCCGAAGAAGCGCTGAGAGTGCTGGGCTGATCCACATCAACGTCAACCGGCCCAAACGAATCGCCATTGACCGAGATCGAAACGCCCACATCGCACAGACCATCGAACAGATCCGGGTTCAGGTCTGCCGGCGAAAACTGGACAGACCGGTTTCCTTCTTCGGTATTGCCACCCGAAGCCAGGGCACCGTCGATAAACACATTATTGCCAACATCAATATTTCCACTGGTATCGCCGCCGGCATAAAGGAAGCCGTTAATCAGAATCTGATCGGCCTGGTTATTACCGCCGCCTTCGATTGTCAGATTGCCCTCTACGATGATCAGCAGCTGGCCCGGGGACCCATCTTCATTGAGCCGGGTGCCTCTGGGAATAGTGAGGTTGCCACTGACATAGATCACCACTTCTTCACCCGGGCTGATGTTGAGCCGATAATCATCGGGCAATGGATCCGAGACAGTCACCGGTTGCTCTGAGTCTACGGGCACGCCGGAAGCCGGCCAGGCGCCCCCCTGAAATTGCAGGGCATCCGGATTCAGGACGTTTCCAGTACCTGTAAGGTTTTCATTGATGCCGGAGGGCTGGCTAAAAATGGCCGAGCAGAGACCCGCCACCGCAAGCGTTGGCGCACCCATCAGAATGACGAGTATCAGCAAGACGGCAAAGTGTCTGGAGCCTTTCATCGCACACGTACCTCGATTACCCGGGCGGCCTGATCAGCCCCGTCGCCGCACTGGCCGGTGCTTTCAATGGAATAGACGGTATTGCCCCCGCCGCCGATATTGGCGGTGACGGATTCACAGGTCAGTGACGCGCTGCAGGATGACAGGCCGGGCCGTTCAAATTCGATTGTTGCAGCCGCGCAGGTACCCGAAACCAGCGCATTTCGCACCCCCACCTGTGCCCCGCTTTCCGCCGCATAGAATGCCCGCTGGGACTGTATCTGCAGGCTGATGGACTGGCTGCTGGAATCCTGCAGCTGGGCCATGCCGAACACGATCAGTGCCAGCACCGTGATAATGAACAGCGCCACCGGCAGGCCTGCGCCTTTTTGTGGAATCAGTGGGTGGTCAGGGAACATTGCGGATCTGTACCTCCTGGCTGATTGCGGTGGTTTCTTCCAAATCGGTATCTCCAAGGACCATTCTGAAAGACACCACGGCACCACGCCGGAAATTGGGCGGTATCACGTCAAATTCCAGCGAGTCGGGCAACAGGCTTGCTGCCAGCACCTCGCGATCCGGGCCGGGGCCGGGCAGATCAGCGCCAATGGTTGGCTTAACACCGTAGTTTCGATAGCGGTAGAGAAAACGCCCGGCCTGGCACAGAGTCACCGGGTCGCTGACAACGTAGAAACGCTTTTCCGGCGACTTTGCCGAGAATCGGTGGGTAGTGCCACTATCGAAAGTAACGGTGACCGGTGCGGTGGCGGACGCAGGCATGCTTGCCGGCGGCGACATTGGCCCCGGGCTGGTCAGGTTGTAAACGCTGCTGCCGTAGCCATACACCACAACGCGGCCACTGGCAGACTGGCCATCCGGCAGCGGCACCGCCTCAAACGAGGTGGGCGCCGAGCCGGATGGCAGCGTGAGATAGTTGGAGGCGGCCACAATGGGAATAAACTCAATACAGCTGCCATCCCCATTAGGCCGCACCGACGTTGGCAGGGCTTCCCGCAGCTGCCGGCTGATCTGTTCGCTGATGACCACCCCCGCAAGCGCCCGTTGCTGTCGGGAACTCACGTCGATGGCACCCTGGGTAGACAGGGCCACAAACCTGACCGACACCGTGGCCACGACGCCCAGCAGCACAATCACGATAATCAGCTCGATCAGGGTAAACCCGCTCAGGCGCCGCATCAGAAATTCGCCTTGTAGGCGGAGAATACAAACGACTGACCGCCGGGGACGGTGATTGTCAGGTCGATCCGCTTTGCTTCCGTGGAGGGCAACCCAATATCCGGGTCGTCACCGGCACAGGCGACGGCCACGTCCACCGTAAACCCGTTGTAGCCGTCAAGCGCGCCGTCGACATTGGCCGGGGGGCTATCGCTTACGCCGTTATAGTCGTCGACGTCATCAAAGGTAGCGCGGCTTTCACCGGCGTCTGGCCCAATGTTGCAGGTAGCGCCGGAATAAGGTGGCTGGCCCCCCGGGGGCGTCGCTTCGTCGTATTTCTTGGCAATGATTTCATCCATGTAAAGCTGAGCCAGCTCGACCGCACGGGTCTGGTTGAGCGGGTCCGCGCTGCGGCCGGAGATCAGTGCAAAAGCACCGGTGACACCGGCAATCGCAACGCTGATGATCACAATCGTCATCACCAGTTCAACCAGTGTTGCCCCGCGCTGAAAACCCATCATTACTGACAGCTCCCACGATAGACCGCACCCAGGGAACTGATGCAGGTCTGGAAGCTGCTTTCACCTGAAAACGTCAGGCTGGTGTTGGTGCCGGACACGGGTGCGCCCGAGGCATCGAAATCAATTGTGAAGGGAAGACCACCCGCCACCGCCAGAGACGTGCCCTCTCTCGGCATGGAAAACACCCGCAGGGCGCCCGCCCCCACCGTGAAGGTGAAGTTTTCAGAATCCTGGGAGATGGTCAGTGACCCGCCAGCATTACCCGCCAGCGCCGCCTGCTGGGCAAGCAACGTGGCGGAAGCCAGTTGTTGGGTGGCAAGAATGGGGGAAAACGCAGAACGGCCTGCGAACAGGCCGATACCAAGCACAGACAGGACACCAATCAGAATGATGACCATGACCAGCTCAACCAGGGTAAACCCCGACGACCGCGGGGCGCTCACTGTTTTCATGCCCCCTCCCAGATTCCCACCCGAACCGTAAAACGTAGGTCGGATCAGGCGAAGCCGTCATCCGACCTGCATATTAAGACCGAATTTACCCTGCTGCTGTCGTCCCACAGTTGGAGGAAGCATCCATGGTCTGAATGGCGGAAACATTAGCCGGAGTAGTAGGGTCGGTAGATGTATCTGCGTCTGTGAACACAAAACAGGGCTTACCTTCTTCATCCGAAATAGTGACGATGTATGGTGAAGCAGCCCCAATAATCTCAAAATCATCCAGTTGCGCAGCCTCGTTTAGCGAGCTACCCGCGAGATACCCATCACTTACGGTGACATCCACACCTTCAAGAGACACTGTTCCCGCGCCCGTAGTGGTATCAGTCGCGAGCGCTTTGGATCGAACAATCCCAAGAGCCGACTTCACACTGCCCCGCGCACCTTCAACCGAGGCGACTTCAGCCTCGCCACTCAAGTCCGCAAACCGCGGCAACGCAAACGCCGCCAGAATGCCGAGAATTACAATCACCATAACCAGTTCAATCAGGGTGAAACCTTTTTCTTTTCTTGCTGAAATTGCCGTCATCGCGTTCATGATGTTTCTCCGTTTTACCGTTTAAGTGTGTGCTATCAAATGATCGTTGATGTGATTTCGCCGGTGTCGGCATCGTATTCAATGGTGCTGCCCTGCCCATCCAGCTCGTAGGTGAACACGCAGTCAGCGCCGGGGTCGCCGTCAGCATCTGGCTGTACAGTAACCGTGTAATCGGCATTCGCGCCTACAATTGTGGGAGCGTTCGATTGCAGAACGCCGGCCCATACCTGCTGGCAGCGGGCAACCGTCATATCGGCACTGGTGATGTCGTTGGTCGCAGTGGGCCAGCCGTCGTCGCTGACATCCACATCGTCATTACCGAACCCCTCAACATCCGTAGTCGCGGCAGTAAACCCGTTGGACACCCACTGGGTTTTAGTCAGCGCCACACCGGCCGCCAGCGCGCCAGCCGTGGCCCGGATAGTGGACTGATGCGCCTGCTCGGAAAGCTGTGCAAATCTTGGCAAGGCAAAAGCCGCCAGAATGGCCAGGATGGCAATCACCACCACCAGCTCAATCAGCGTGAAGCCCTGCTGCTTCTGTGTGCGGTTACGTTCTTTCATACTGAGCCTCTTTCCTGGTTTCTGATTGTGTTGCGTCAGCGTGATGGGCTTTGCGCATCCGCTGATTCTTCTGTTAACGGCACTGGCACAAGTTTGAGGCCAGTCGACCGTTCGTCCTGCTCCCGCTCTCCGTTTCCGTTGCGGTCTGCAAATTCAGTTGTCACTCTCCAGGCCAGGGGCTCAGCCGCATCTACCGTATGGTTCTGTGCGCTTATCGGCTGCCTTGGGTTATAAATTAACCACCCCCTGCCCGGCTTTACTGTTTCTTTTTGTGACCTTTCCCTGAAGCACCAGTTGCCTGGCTCAGGTTTGGCCCCGGTACATGGCCCGGAATAACGGCCCCATTGATGGTCCATCAGCTCAAACGGGTTGATCCCTTCCTGACTTTCCAGGCTGGACCGCCGGTCCAGCATGACTTCCGCCCCTTTGATCACCAGCGCTGACCGCAGCTGGCTCAGCACCGTGTTAACCGCCTGCTGTTCAGCCCTCTGCAACTCCCGCTCAAGTGCGTCCAGCAGGAACCACAGGAAGATAAGCAGCAGGAGCACCGCCACACTGTTCCGGAGCCAGCGGGCATTGCTGATGCTGCTGGCATCCGACAGTGGCCGCCCGGTCACGGACTATCCCCGCCCCATGGCTGCCGCACCCAGATCCCAGATCGGCAGGAACACGCCCAGTGCCAGAATCAGCACCAGTATGCCCATGGCGACAATCAGTATGGGTTCGATGGATTCCGCCAGCCGTTTCAGGCCGTAATCCACATCTTCATCGTAAAAATCCGCGACATTGTTCAGCATGTCGTCGACCGAACCGGTTTCTTCCCCCACCGCGATCATCTGCAGAATCAGGGGGGTAAACATATTGCTGTTCCTGGCGGTACGCAGCAGGCTTTCGCCCCGCTCGATACCCAGGCGCATGTCCTTTATGTGTTTCGATATCCAGGCGTTATCGGTGGCATCGGCAACCACGGTCAAGGCATTGGTGACCGGCATCCCTGCCGACAACATGCTGGCAAAATTCCGCGCGAACCGGCTCAGGGTGATCAGTTCCACCAGCGGGCCGATAATGGGGATTTTCAGCTTGTACCTGTCCCAGATCAGTCGCCCCTGCTCCGTGTTCTTCCACTGCTTGAGCGCTAGGGTGCCGGCAATGACCACGCCCAGCAGAAAATACCAGTAGGTCAGCAGAAAATTGGACGTTCCTACAAGTACCTGGGTCAGAAACGGCAGGTCCGCGCCCAGCTTACTGAAAACCGCAGAAAACTTGGGAATCACCAGGAAATTCACCACCATCAGGGCGGCAAACAGCGCGATGATGACGAAGGTGGGATACCGCAGGGCCTGCTTCAGCCGCCGCTTGGTGTCCCTCTCCAGTTCCAGGATTTCCGAAAGCCGCTTGAAGGCGTCGTCCAGCTGGCCGGTGTTTTCACCCACGTGAATCATCGCGATGAACAGGTCCGAAAACACTTTCGGGTGTGCCTGCATGGCCGTCGCCATGGTAGAGCCACCCTCGAGGCGCGAGGTGACGTCATCCAGCACTTCCCCCAGTTCCGGCGACCGGGTGGTATCTGCCAGGCCACGCATGGTGCGGATCAGGGGAATGCCGGCCTTGGTCAGCGCGTACATCTGCCGGCAGAAAACAATCAGCTCATCCAGGGCGATCTTCTTTCTGAACAGAGGCGACTTCGACAGCCGATCTCCCAGGGTGTTGTTCTGCTGGACTTCCTGAATGGAAAGCGGGGTTATGCCCCGCCGCATCAGGTCGGATGCCGCTGCATCCGCGTTCGGAGCCGCCAGTGCCCCCTGCTGGACCGCACCCCGGCTGTCTTTGCCCCGATAGGAAAACTGCATCAGGCGTTACCTCCGGGAATGAACTGCTCATGGGTTTCTTCGGTCAGTTCCGGGATGTCTTCAAGCGAGACATCGCCCTCCGAGGTCGCCGCTACCCGCGACACTTCCTCAAGGGTAGTAACGCCCTGCAACGCAAAGTCCATGGCACACAGTCCCAGCGGTCGATACAGCGGGCTTTTCCGTGCTTCCCGGGTGAACAGGGAGATGTCCTGGCGCCGCAAGGCATCAAGCATGCTTTCGTTCATTTCAAGCATTTCATACACGCCCAGGCGCCCACGATAACCACTGTTGCCGCACTGATAACAACCTCGCCCGTGCACGAAACCCGCCTCCAGATCCAGCGGGTCGAGATCGAATCCGCGAAGCCAGGCTTTTTCCTGATCTGATGGTTCATAGGCTTCGACGCAGTTCTCGCAGACCCTGCGGACCAGCCGTTGGGCCACAACACCCAGCAGCGAACTTGCTACCAGAAAAGGTTCAACGCCCATATCAATCAGCCGCATGGCGCTGCTGATTGAATCGTTGGTGTGCAATGTAGAGAGCACCATATGGCCAGTCATCGCCGCCCGCAGGCCAATTTCGGCGGTTTCGTGGTCCCGCATCTCGCCTACCAGGATCACGTCCGGGTCCTGACGCAGGGCGGCTCGCAGTACCGTAGCGAACTCCAGGCCGATTCTGGGATTCACCTGTACCTGGGTAATCCTTGGCAGGCGGTATTCCACCGGGTCTTCTGCGGTAATGATTTTCACTTCCGGGCGGTTGAGCTCGGTCAGCGCGCCGTAAAGTGTGGTTGTTTTACCACTACCGGTAGGCCCAGTGACCAGAATCATGCCGTGGGGCTTCTTGATCATTCGGCGGAAGTGCTCCAGCAGCAAAGGCGGCATGCCGGTGCCATCCAGGTTCAGCATGCCCTGGCTCTGGTCCAGCAGACGCATCACCACCGATTCGCCGTACTGCACCGGCATGGTGGATACCCGCACGTCGATGCTGCGGCCTTTAACGCGCACGTTGAAGCGACCGTCCTGGGGAATACGTTTTTCAGAAATGTTCAGCCCCGCCATCAGCTTCAGGCGCAGCACCAGCGCGGAGTTCACCCGCTTTTCTTTCATTACCTGTTCCTGCAGCACACCGTCGACCCGCTGACGAATCCGCACAACGGTCTCGTCCGGCTCGATGTGGATGTCCGAGCTCCGCGCCTGAACGGCATCTTCAAACAGGGTCTGCAGCAGTTTGACCACCGGCGCTTCCGCGCTTTCGGATTCGGCAGACAGATCTGCCAGGTCAAAGGCATCGTCGCCCAGCTCGTCTTCGAGCTCTTCTGCCAGCGACGCAATTTCATCGGTCCGTCGGTAAACCAGGTCCAGGGTGCTGAGCAGTTCGCTTTCCCGCACAACGGCCTGCTTGATGGGCTGCTTCAACACCCGCACCAGCTCGTCGTAAGCAAAGATATCCAGCGGGTCCGCCATGCCTACCAGCAGTTCGCCTTTCTGTTCCGCAAGCACAATGCTTCGGAACCTCCGGGCCAGGGCCTCTGGAAGCTTTTTTACCAGCTCGTTATTGAACTGGTAATTGCGGAGCTGCACGAAGGGCACTTCAAGCTGGCGCGAGAGAATATTGAGGAGATTATCCTCCTCCACATAGCCCAGATCGATCAGCGTGCGGCCCAGTTTGCGGCCGGTATTCTTCTGTTCTTTCAGTGCCGTCATCAACTGTTGCTCTGTGATGACCTCGTTCTGCACCAGCAGGTCGCCAATCCGGATCTTTTTCTTTGCTTCAGCCATGAATCATCCTGCCCTCAGTGACTGCAACCGGCGCTGCACGTAATCCGCAAGCGACGGCGGCAGGCCCGGCAACGCCACTGCCTGTTCATAAGCCCGCACCGCGCTTCGGGTTTCACCCTGCTCTTCCAGCGCTACGGCCAGGCCGACCCACCAGGGCGCACGGCTATCGTTCCAGGCAATCAGCTCAGCCCAGTGGGCAGCTGCTTCCCGGCTCTGCCCCTGCTGTTGCAGCAGGGTCGCCAGAGTAACCCGGTACTCCGGCTGGTCTGCTACTGGCGGCACGCTTGATGCCAGGGTTGCTACGGCGGCATCCAGCCTGCCATCGGCGTGCTGTGCCCTGGCGCGCAACATTCTCAGTGTTGGATCCTTCGCCGCTGCGGCTTCCGGCAGCCAGTCCAGGGCCCGCTGCACTTCGCCACCCACCAGTAACGCCCGCGCCACGGTGAAACGGCTGCGAGGCGCAGGCTGAGTCTGGGCAAGATTTTTCAGACGGCCCTCTGCCTCAACCATACGGCCGCTGGCGATCAGGGTTTCAAGTTCTTTTGCAGTCGTCCGGTCAATCGCATCGGGGCTCTGGGGCGCGGTTTTCACAACTGGCGCAGCTGGTTCGGGCTCTGGCTCTGGCGGTGGCTCTGGGCTGGATGCTGACTCAGGCCTGGGTTCCGGTTTAGGCTCAGGCCTGATTTCAGGCTTTGTCGCGGCCACGGGCTCAGAGGGCTCTGTTCTGGCGAATTCCGGCGCCGGGGCTTTTGGTTCGGGAGTTCTCTGGGCCTGAACAGGTTCCGGTTCGGGTTCAATCGAGGGCGGCGGCAAAACTTCCGGCTCGGGCTGGGGCCGGTCGACCTGACCGTTTTCCACGCTGGCCAGGACACTGTCGCCAGTCAGATCCGGAGTTGTCGGGCTCATCATGAAGGCGTAGTAAATACCCGCCGCCAGCAACCCGATCAACAGCACTGCCAACAGAACAAGAAGCCAGCCTTTGCCAGAACGGCTTTCCTGAACAGCCCCTGTATAGGCACTGCTGACACCCGGTCGGCGCTGACGCTGTTCGGCTTCACGGAGGGCATTATTAAGCAGGCTCATAGCCACCTCACCAGCAGGTTAGGCAGTTCAGCGCTGTCGGTGTCCCGAATAGCAGCGATTACGTGGCCACGGCTGATCTGCCGGTCGCCCTTGCCCCAGGCCGCCAGCAGCGACTTGTGGGCCAGGATATTCACCAACCGGGGAATACCACCGGACGAACGGGTGATCAGGCGCAGTGCCGGCGGCGAAAACAGATCTCCGCCGTTGTAGCCCGCCTGGGCAAGGCGATGACGCAGATACTGGGCCACAAGCACTTTGTCCAGCGGTGCCAGGCGATACTGAAAGGTGATGCGCTGGCGCAGCTGACGAAGGCTGTCCCGCTTTAATAGCTGATCCAGTTCCGGCTGACCAAACAGCACCACCTGCAACAGGCGGATACTCTCGGTTTCAAGATTGGTCAGCAGTCGCAACGCTTCGATGGTTTCCTCGGGCATGGCCTGAGCTTCATCAATCACCAGCACAACCGGGCGCTGCTCCATCGCCAGGGCAATCAGCCGCTCGTTCAGGGCCTTGAGGATCTGATGGGTATTGGCGCAGGCGTTTACATCAACGCCGAGCTCTTCAGCAACTGCGGCGTAGAGGGTTTCCGGGCTCAAATGCGGGTTGGGAATATAGGCGGTGAACGCTTCCTGCTCCAGCTCGTTCAGCAACAGGCGGCAAAGCAGGGTTTTACCGGTGCCAACCTCGCCGGTGATCTTGATAAAGCCTTCCCGCTCCCGCAGGGCAACCAGCAGTAATTCCAGCGCATCATTATGGCTGCGCGCCCGCAGGAAATAGCGGGTATTGGGCGTCAATGCAAACGGTGCTTCCTGCAGTCCGAAATGGGATTCGTACATGCTATCGGTCGGCTTTCTCCGCCTGGGGGATGGTGGATTGTGATGATTCCAGTACGTCACGCAGCACGTTCATGCGTTCCCGGCTTGCAGAGACGTCGGCCTTCATTTCCTCAGCACCGGCGACAACCGGGCGAAGCAGGATCACCAGCTCGCTTTTGGTGGACTGGAAGCGGCGCTGCTTGAACAGCTCGCCCAACACCGGTATCTCACTGAAAAACGGCACCGCGGAATTGTTGTCCTCGCTGCTGTTCTGGATCAGGCCGCCGATCACCACGATCTGCCCGCTCTCCGCGCGAATCACGCTGTCGGTTTCCCGCACCGTGCTTCTGGCCAGTGGCAGGGTGACATCCTGGTTGCCAACGGTGATCAGTTTTTCCTGGTCATTCACTTCACTGACTGACGGATGAACGTGCAGGATGATGGTGCCGTCCTCAGCGATCTGAGGCGTCACATCCAGAGAAATGCCAGAGAAAAACGGGGTCAGTTCGACGGACGTCGAGGTGCTGTCGGACGCGCTGTTTACGTTGTTGTCGTCCTGAAAATCGATGTCGGTCACGAAGAACTCGTCCGTTCCGACCTTGATCACCGCCTTCTGGTTATTCACGGTCGCGATACGCGGGCTGGACAGAATCTGTACATTGCCCTGTTCACCCAGAAGCTCAATCAGCCCGGTAAAATCACCGGCGCGGACACTGGCCGAGAAAAGCCCGCCAATATCGGACGTCTGGATGGCCTGCCCGGCCAGTGCCTGGGCGGTGAAATCCTCAGGCAGACCGTCAGCCGCCGTGATTCTGGACCCCCGCTGCACATCCGCCCAGTTGATGCCCTGCTGGTAGCCCTCGTTCAGCTCGATTTCAAGAATCTTGGCCTCCAGCACCACCTGGCGCTGCATGATCAACTGGGTACGGCGCAGATATTCTTCCACCTGTCCCATCGCCTGACTGTTGGCACGTACCATCACCAGACCGGCCCCCGGGTTCACAATGACCTGGCTGGCTGAATCTGTGCCGGCAATCATCGCTAGCGCTCTTTCAATGTCCTGCCAGAAATCGGACTGGGTCTCGGTGGAGATCCGGGTGCCCACAAGATTGGCGGTTTCCCCGCCATCCCGGGATGCACGCCCGGAGCTGCCAGCACCACTGGAATTATCCCGGGAACTGCTCACCTGACCCGAACTGACCCGTGTTTCGGAGCCCCCGCGGCGTTTGAAGTTCAGGTAATCAATGGGAAAGATCCGGGTCTGGATGCCGTTGACCTTGACCTGAAACAGACGCCCCTGGCGCTCTATATCAAGATCATAAAGGTCGCCGGCGATGGCCATCACCTCAGGCACGGTAACATCCCTCAGGCGCAGATCAATTAGCGCGTCCACCTCGGGATACACCACCACGTTGTACCGGCTGCCCTCAACCAGAGCCTGGAAGAAAGGCGCGGCCGCCACGCCACTGGCATTAATGTCGAACCGGTCATCGCTGCTGGCACTGGGAGCTAGCGGCGGCAGAAGTGCCTGGCTCAGGGATTCGTCCATGCCTGCCCGACTGTCCGGTTCAGGTTGGGAGTCAGGGGCGTTGCCCTCTGCTTCTGCCAGCTCATCATCGATGGCCTGAGCGGCGTCGGTCGATGTGGCCTGGCTGGTTCGCATCAGCGGGTTGCTGCTGCAGCCCACCAGGACGCCTGCCAGCAACAGGCTGATCATTGTCTGATTGAGTGTCATAGCTGCTCGTCTGTTTCTCAGTTTCCAGCTCATTGAGAACTCCGCACTTGCGGAAGGGTATCAAGCCTTAAAATACGTACTCGTCCCTGATCGACCAGCTCTACCCGGTCCGGGTGTATCCGCCGGAGGCGGACCCCGTCAAAGGTCTGGCCTTCCCGACGGGCCTGACCGTCGATAACTGCAATCCTGCGATCAGTGCCGATAATAATCGACGCCAGATCAAAGGACCTTTGCTGTGCCGGTTCTGCCTGCGGCACCCTGAAACCATTCGGCCGGGTAGGATCCTGCAGGGCATGAACATCGGCACCCAGCAGCATCAGACTGACAACCACAGGTATCCAGCAAAAACGGTAACCATGGCTTGCCATATCAGACTCCTAACCAGGCCCGGTCAAGGCTCAGCGTGCGAACCCGAATGCGGATTTCATTGTTCGGGTAGTCGAGCATCCGGTAGTCCAGCGACACCCAGCCCAGACGGTTATCCATGCCTTCCAGTGTTTCAAGGTAGCTGAGCACATCCAGATAACCGCCCCGGATTACCAGCTCGACATCGTGGGCGTAAAGCAGCGGCCCGGTTGTGGTTCCGGAATCGTCGGCCGGGGCGTTGGTGCCGTCTGATTCTGCCTGCTGATCAAAAATGGGCGTCGGTGACAACAGCTCTACAGTCACCAGCTCAAGCCCTTTCTGGGCAACCAGAATCTCCTGAAGCAGCCTGACCATGGCGCGGGGTGCAATCAGTTTCCCGGTGGTTTCCGCCAGCTCTGCATCCAGGCGGTCCAGCCTGGACTGACGGGAGGCCAGACGCTCCCTCAGCTCCCGGGAAGGATCCGACGACAGGCGCTCAATGAGCGCTTGTTGCTGATCAAGCAGCGCCTGCTGTTGCTGATCCAGATTCTTCAGTTGAATCTTGAGTCCGTTATTGCTGACCACCACGGGCGTAACTGCAAGCTCCCACACAATCACCAACAGCAGCACGACTCCGGTGAGGGTAATCAATACCCGCTCACGAATGGGTCGCTGGTTGAACCAGACCGCGCCTTTTTCCCAGGACTGCTTCAGACCCTGGCTCATGAGTCCTCCCCGGTGCTTTCATCCGTCGCTACCCGGAACTCGATCCAGTTGCCCTGTTCACTCCGGTCCATCCGGAAGGCGCCAAAGGTTTTGCCCTGAAACGCCGGTTCTTCCCCCAGCGCTTCGAGATAGGAAGGCACCAGCCTTCCCGACTGGGCCTGCCCATCCAGAGCGACATCACCATTCTGGGCATTCAGCCGGATCCGTGTCAGCCAGAGCCCACCGGGGACCTGGCGGGCCAAGGCTGACAGAGGTTCTGCAAAGCCTGTCGTGTCTTCCGACATCAAACCCTCGACCTGCGCAAGCAGCCGTTCACGGCGAACCAGAGTCTCACTCACCCGGTCCAGGGCGGCTTCGACCTGTGGGTCTGGCTGCCGCGACTGGGCCTCCTGAGTCAGTTGGGCAACCGACTGCTCCAGCCGGTCTACCTGCTGCTGGCGCTGCAGCAGCAGGTTATCCAGTTCAGCGTTCTGGTAGCGTACGAATCCTGCGGCAAACACCAGCCCGACAAGCACCAGTGTCAACGCCGCTGCAGCGGTCCCAGCCTGCAGGTGTTCTTTAACCGGCCGAAGTTCATCGGTATACAGATTGATGTGCTGATGCTTCTGCGAAGCGAGCTTCGGGTCAGCCTCGCCCAGGCGGGCGCTCCAGACAGACAGACAACGTTTGTCAATGGAATCGTCATGGCCCAGATCAGCCCAGTCCAGAGTTTCGACAGTGCTGGCCACATAGGAGCCAAGCATGGAAGACAAGGGTAACGAGGTATCACGGGTCACAAACCGGATTTTCGTCGGTGGCACCTGCCCCAACTGGCTCTCGTAATAGTCCAGTGAGCGCTGCATTTCCAGTGCGAGTGACTGAACCGCATTCTCCTGCTGCGAGGCATCGTGCAGATCATCAACCGAAACATCCAGCCGGCGGGAGAGATACAGGGTGTTGCCCTTTCCCACCACCATCTGGCCATATCGGCCACGCATGTGAACCAGTGCAGCGCCACGCTGATTTTCATCCAGCAGCGCGACGAGATGGCTCAGCGCCAGCTCGGCGATATCAATGGAAACAAGTTCCAGGTCGCAGGCGCTGACCAGGTCGACCAGGTCTCGAACCAGCGATTTGCGGGCCGCGACCACGTTGACCAGGTCGCCACGACCGCGAGAGGCATCTTCAGGGAATGGGAAAACGTCGGAAACGGCTTCAGACGGGCTGTAGTCCAGGAGGTCCTTGAGTTTCCACTTGAGCGCATCGCCCAACTCAGACTGATCAACGCCGTCGGGGCGCTCAAGCTGGAAAACCTGGTACTGATCCAGTGGCAGCACCAGTGTGGCCCGGGCGCCGGCCCAGCCCATCTGATCGACAACCGAGCTTAATTCCTGCTCTCGCCTGGCGGACGGGCACTCTATAAAACCAGTCTCTGCCCCGGCTGTCGCCCAGGCAATACCGTCAGGGCGGATCTCGAGAAAGAGCCGCTGTCGACGACTAGAACGACCAGTTATTTTTGTTATAAAGCCACGGATCACTCGCCAGCCTCGGGAGTCAAAAAATGAGCAATTATGGATTCCTCTTGAATAGTAGTTGAACTATTCACTCTAATTCCATGTTTTTCGTTCGATTTAACTCACTTTTTGCAAGTCGGTAACACAACCAGGCTCCGATTATTCGGAGCCTGGTTGGCGGGCAAGGTTACCTTCAGAATGGAATGTCGTCGTCGAAGTCGTCGATCGGCTCGGGCATGCTTCCCTGGGATGGCTGTTGCTGAGGCGCCTGATTCTGTGCCGGCGCCGCGCCTGATTGCTGGGGACGACCTGCTGGCGCACCCTGGCTGGCACCACCACCGTCGCCGCCGCGGCTGTCCAGCATCTGCATCTGGCCGTTGATATCCACCACAACCTCAGTGGTATAGACGTCCTGACCTTCCTTGTTCTGCCATTTGCGGGTCTGCAGTTTGCCTTCGATGTAGACCTTCGAGCCCTTGCGCAGATACTGGCCGGCAACCTCGGCAATCTTGCCGAACATCACAACCCGGTGCCATTCAGTTTTCGGCACCAGCTGGCCGGTCTGTCTGTCCTTGTAGCTTTCGTCGGTTGCAAGGTTCAGGTTCACCACCGCATTGCCATTCGGGGTGTAACGGGTGTCCGGATCCTGGCCCAGATTACCGATCAGAATAACCTTGTTTACGCCTCGTGCCATGATTCACTCCTGATTGTGCGTCTTTGGTCAGCCCGTCATCCCTTCGGGCCACCTGAGTTCAAGTTTCGTTTACTGGCAGGACAAAAGGAAAGTCCGCAAGCCGCATTGCATCAAACTGCCGCCGGTCAACCTTCAGATAGGCTGTGTCAGCGCCTTCCAGAATAACAACATCCTGCACGCCCGGCAGCCGTCGCAGGCTCTCGTCGATATCATCGAACTGCGTCGGCGCTTCGTGTCGCAACTGTACCACGAAACTGGCGGTATGGCCCGGGGCGGGCATGGTGAGCGCCACCAACAACCACAACATAAGCACCCCAACCATCAGCCAGACCACGCCCTGTAATCCGGCCTGTTCAAGCAATATGCCACCCAACGAACCGCCCAGAAACGCTCCCATGAACTGGGCCGTGGAATAGACGCCCATGGCCGTGCCTTTGGCAGCGGCCGGCGACTCCTTGCTCACCAGGGACGGCAGGCTCGCCTCCAACAGGTTGAATGCCATGAAGAAGAAGAACAGCACCGCCCACGCGGCCATCAGGGAACTGGACAGGTAACCGATAGCGGCAGTGCTCAGGGTAAGCATGACAATCGCACCACAGAGGACCGGCTTCATCTTGCGCTTTTTCTCGCCAATGATGATGAAAGGAACCATGGCAAAAAAGGAGGTGACCATAACCGTCAGATAAAACCACCAGTGCGAAGCTGAGGGCAGGTTGAACTGGTCCTGAAGCAGGGTTGGGAAAACCAGGAATATTGCAGTCAGCACCAGATGCAGCGCAAAAATGCCAAAATCAAGCCGCAACAGCCGGGGGTCTGCCATTACCCGGCCCAGCATTTTCCTGGCCGGCTGGGTATCTGCACTGACGGTGTGCAGATGAGGTGTAGGGACCAGCCTTGACACAATCAGCATTGCGATCAGCGCCAGCCCCGCGGTGACATAGAAAATGCCCGCAAGGCCGAAAGCCGAGCCCAGCAAAGGACCAACCACCAGAGAGAGCGAGAAAGAAAGCCCGATGGACACGCCCACCGTCGCCATCGCTTTGGTGCGTTCTTCCTCCCGGGTCAGATCACTGAGCAGTGCCATCAGCACACTGGCGATGGCGCCGGCACCCTGAAGAATCCGACCCGCGATTACAACGTATATCGAATCAGCGGAAGCAGCCAGCAGGCTGCCCATGGCGAACAGTGCAAGACCAATATAGATCATCCGCTTACGGCCGAAGCGGTCAGACAGCATGCCGAATGGAATTTGTAGCAGCGCCTGGCCCAGGCCGTAAATGCCGATGGCCAGGCCAATCAACATGGGAGTGGCACCGTCAAGGTCATCACCCAGCAGTACAAACACCGGCATTACCATGAAAAGCCCGAGCATACGCATGGCGTAAACCGATGCCAGTGCCGCTACCGAGCGCCTTTCGAGAGAATTCATGGTTTGCCTTTTAAAGGATGAGTTCGGCACCAGTGGTGCGTCTTCCGGCCGCGCATTGTACCAGAACCGATGAACCCGGGGCAGTTCTGCCTGCCGGTTAGAGCTTTAGCAGCCCGGGGCCCAAACGCGGTATACTTATCGTTTTTCTTTGCCGAGGAGTGTTATGGATCATATCCAGATCAAAGGGGCCAGAACCCACAATCTGAAAAATATTGACCTGGATATGCCGAGGGACAAGCTGATCGTGATTACCGGCCTGTCCGGCTCGGGAAAATCCTCTCTGGCGTTCGATACGCTCTACGCCGAGGGTCAGCGGCGCTACGTTGAATCCCTGTCCACTTACGCCCGTCAGTTTCTGTCGATGATGGAAAAGCCTGATGTGGATCATATTGAAGGTCTGTCGCCTGCCATCTCCATTGAGCAGAAAAGCACCTCTCATAACCCCCGCTCCACCGTCGGCACGATCACCGAAATCTACGACTACCTGCGGTTGCTGTTTGCCAGGGCCGGGGAACCAAGATGCCCCAAGCACGGCCAGCCATTGGAAGCCCAGACGGTCAGCCAGATGGTGGATCAGGTCCTGGCGATGCCGGAAGGCAGCAAGCTGATGATTCTGGCTCCGGTGATCCGGGACCGTAAAGGCGAACACCAGCACGTCATCGATTCCATGAAAAGCCAGGGCTTTATCCGAATAAGGGTCGACGGTACTGTTTACGACATTGATGACGTGCCCGCCCTGGACAAGAAACGCAAACACCAGATTGATGTGGTGGTGGACCGCTTCAAGGTCAAAGCCGGTCTGGAGCAGCGCCTGGCGGAAAGCTTCGAAACCTCCCTCGGCCTTGCCGATGGCATTGCCCTGGTGGCGCCCATGGACGGTGAACCCGCAGGAGAGGAACACACTTTTTCTGCCCGCTATGCCTGCACCCAGTGCGGCTACGCGCTTAGCGAACTGGAACCCAAACTGTTCTCCTTCAACAACCCCGCTGGCGCCTGCCCAACCTGCGACGGGCTGGGAGTGAAGCAGTTTTTCGATCCAGAGAAAATTGTTCAGCACCCGGAAGCCACCCTGGCCGAAGGCGCCATCAAGGGCTGGGACAGACGTGCGGTTTATTATTTCCAGATGCTGGCCAGCGTTGCGGACCATTTCAGCATTGATATGGATACGCCCTGGCAGGAACTTCCAGAAGACTTTCGCGAGGTCCTGCTTTATGGGACTGACGAAGACGTGCCCTTCCGCTACGTAAACTCTCGCGGTCACATCATGGAAAAAGCGCATCCATTTGAAGGCATTCTGCCAAATCTTGAACGCCGCTACCGTGAGACTGACTCCCAAAGCATGCGGGAAGAACTTGCGCGGCACCTGAGCCAGCAATGGTGCAAGACCTGCTCCGGCTCACGCCTGCGGGAAAGCGCACGGCACGTATTCATTGAGCAGAACAATATTTCCAACCTGACCCATCTGCCGGTGGGCGAGGCTTACGATTATTTCCAGACCCTGGCATTGCCCGGGCGCAAAGGTGAAATCGCCGAGAAAATTCTGAAAGAAGTTCGCCAGCGCCTGCAATTTCTGGTGAACGTAGGCCTGGAGTACCTGACCCTCGAGCGCAGCGCCGACACTCTATCCGGCGGTGAGGCCCAGCGTATCCGCCTTGCTAGCCAGATTGGTGCTGGGCTGGTCGGGGTTATGTATATTCTGGATGAGCCATCAATTGGCCTGCATCAGCGGGACAATGACCGACTGCTCGCTACCCTGACCCATCTCCGTGACCTCGGCAATACCGTCATCGTAGTCGAGCATGACGAGGATGCGATTCGCGCAGCGGACCACGTAATCGACATCGGGCCGGGGGCCGGTGTCCACGGCGGCCATGTAATCGCCCAGGGAACGCCGGAAGAAATCATTGCCAACGCAAACTCACTGACCGGGCAGTACCTGAACGGCACCAAGAAAATTGCCATTCCGGGCGTTCGCCAGAAAGGTAACGGCAAGCACCTGACGCTGACCGGTGCCACAGGCAACAATCTTCAGAATGTATCCTTGTCCATTCCACTGGGTGTCATGACCTGCGTTACAGGCGTTTCCGGCTCTGGCAAATCGACGTTGATCAACGCCACACTTTACCCTGTCTGCGCTGCCAAGCTGAACAAGGCGACCAGCCTGAGCCACGCGCCCTATGAACACCTGAAAGGGCTGGAGCATCTGGACAAGGTCATCGATATCGATCAGAGCCCCATTGGACGGACTCCGAGATCCAACCCGGCAACCTATACCGGACTCTTCACGCCGATCCGGGAGCTGTTTGCGGGCACCCAGGAGGCCCGATCAAGAGGGTATAAGCCGGGACGTTTTTCTTTTAACGTCAAAGGCGGGCGCTGTGAAGCGTGTCAGGGTGACGGCGTCATCAAGGTGGAAATGCACTTCCTCCCAGATGTGTATGTGCCCTGCGATGTCTGTAAGGCCCGGCGTTACAACCGCGAAACCCTGGAGGTCAGATACAAGGGCAAAAACATCCACGAGGTTCTGGAAATGACCGTGGAAGAAGCTCGAGAGTTCTTCGAGCCGGTGCCCTTTCTGGCGCGCAAGCTACAGACCCTGATGGACGTGGGGCTATCTTATATACGCCTGGGCCAGAGCGCCGTTACCCTGTCCGGAGGCGAAGCCCAGCGGGTGAAACTGGCCAAAGAGCTTTCCAAGCGCGACACGGGTAAGACACTTTACATCCTGGATGAGCCCACCACGGGTCTGCACTTCTATGACATCCAGCAACTGCTGAACGTATTGCAGCGTCTTCGGGACCACGGCAATACCGTGATCGTGATCGAGCATAACCTGGATGTGATCAAAACGGCTGACTGGATCGTGGACCTGGGTCCCGAAGGTGGTTCCGGCGGCGGCAGGATTATTGCCGAAGGTACGCCGGAAGAGGTTGCTCGGAACAGCGCTTCCCATACCGGCCACTACCTGAAGCCCCTGCTGACAAGGTAAAGCAAACAGGCATAAAAAAACCGGAGGCCTTAGCCTCCGGTTTTTCTAATTCCGGCAAAGATTCTTACCCTTCGCCTTCCTCAACTTCTTCTACTTCCACATCCAGCGGACGACCGATCACTTCGACATATGCCATTGGGGCATTGTCGCCTGCACGGAAGCCACACTTCAGGATACGGAGGTATCCACCCGGACGCTCACTAAACCGCGGGCCAAGCTCATTGAACAGCTTGGCTACGGCGGCATCGTCACGCAGGCGTGAGAACGCCAGACGACGATTCGCGACCGAATCATTCTTTGACAGCGTGATCAAAGGCTCTGCTACTCGGCGAAGCTCTTTCGCTTTGGGCAAAGTAGTTTTGATCAGCTCGTGTTCAACCAGTGACGAAGTCATGTTACGGAACATGGCTTTACGATGCGCACTGGTCCTGCTGAACTTACGACCACTCTTACGATGACGCATTGCTCTAATTCCTTACCTTAAACTAATCGGCGATTAACCGCCCAGTACCCGGTCATCGCCACGAAGGCTAGCCGGCGGCCAGTTATCAAGACGCATACCCAGGGACAGACCACGTGAGGCCAGTACGTCCTTGATCTCAGTGAGCGACTTCTTACCAAGGTTAGGCGTCTTAAGCAGCTCAACTTCTGTGCGCTGGATCAGATCGCCGATGTAGTAAATATTTTCAGCTTTCAGGCAATTCGCTGAACGCACTGTCAGTTCCAGATCATCAACCGGGCGCAGGAGGATCGGATCAATTTCTTCCTCTTCCTCAACGCGCTCTGGCTCTTTCTCATGATCAAAATCGACAAATACTGCCAGTTGCTGCTGGAGAATAGTCGCGGCCCGGCGAATCGCTTCTTCCGGATCGATGGTGCCATTGGTTTCCAGATCAATAACCAGCTTGTCCAGGTCAGTGCGCTGCTCAACACGCGCGCTCTCTACGGCGTAGGCGACGCGGCGAACAGGACTGAAGGTGGCGTCCAGCTGCAGGCGCCCGATAGCGCGAGTCTCGTCTTCTTCAAGGCCACGCTGATCCGCTGGCTCATAGCCACGACCGCGAGCGACCTTAAGACGAATGTTGATCTCGCCTTTGGCGCTGAGGTGACAGATCACATGATCCGGGTTGGTAATCTCAACGTCGTGATCCAGTGTGATATCGCCTGCGGTGACAACACCCGGGCCCTTCTTGTTCAGAGTGACCTCGGCATCATCACGGCTGCCCATTTTTACCGCAACGCCCTTGAGATTCAGAAGAATCTCGATGACGTCTTCCTGGACACCTTCAATCGCGCTGTATTCGTGCAGAACACCGTCAATCTGTGCCTCGGTGATCGCGCAGCCCGGCATTGAAGACAAAAGAATGCGACGCAGGGCACTGCCCAGGGTGTGGCCAAAGCCTCTCTCGAGAGGCTCAAGCGTCACCTTGGCGCGCATTGCGCTGGACTCTTTCACGTCAATGGTACGAGGTGTCAATAACTCATGTACTGAACGCTGCATAGACGCCCCTATTGCTATCGTTGCAAATCAGGCTTTACTTGGAGTAAAGCTCGACGATGAGGTTCTCGTTGATGTCGGCCGGCAACTCAGTACGCTCAGGTACTGAACTGTAAACGCCGGACATCTTGCTGGCGTCGACCTCTACCCAGCTCACCGGTGCGCGGCTGGAAGACAGATCCAGAGCGCCTTTGACGCGCAGCTGGTTTTTTGCCTTCTCACGTACGCTCACGACATCACCTGGCTTGACCTGATAAGACGGGATGTTCACCAGCTTATCGTTCACCAGAATCGCCTTGTGCGAAACGAGCTGACGGGACTCTGCACGGGTGGAACCAAAGCCCATGCGATAAACAACGTTATCCAGACGACCTTCCAGCAGCTGCAGCAGGTTTTCACCCGTTGCACCTTTGCCGCGGGCGGCCTCTTTGTAATAGTTGCGGAATTGCTTTTCCAGAACGCCGTAGATACGACGGACTTTCTGTTTTTCACGAAGCTGTACGCCATATTCGGACAGACGACCGCGACGCGCGCCGTGCATACCCGGCGGAGTCTCGATGTTGCACTTCGTATCGAGCGCGCGAACACCGCTCTTCAGAAAAAGATCTGTCCCTTCACGACGAGACAGCTTGCACTTCGGGCCTATATAACGAGCCATAATTCACTGTCTCCTGTGTTAGACGCGGCGCTTTTTGGGCGGACGACAACCGTTATGGGGAATCGGCGTCACATCAGTGATGTTGGTGATCTTGTACCCGCAGCCGTTAAGCGCGCGTACAGCGGATTCACGTCCGGGCCCCGGACCTTTAACCTCTACGTCCAGGTTTTTAAGGCCGTATTCAGCAGCCGCATTACCGGCTCTTTCAGCTGCTACCTGCGCAGCAAAAGGTGTGCTTTTACGCGACCCACGAAAACCGGAACCACCAGAGGTGGCCCAGGACAATACATTGCCCTGACGGTCAGAAATGGTCACGATAGTGTTGTTGAAGGACGCGTGAATGTGCGCGACGCCATCAACAACCGTCTTCTTCACCTTTTTACGGGTACGTGTACCTGGCTTTGCCATGTTTGCCTACCTGTTACTTACGAATCGGTTTGCGAGGACCTTTACGGGTGCGTGCGTTGGTCTTGGTGCGCTGGCCACGGACGGGAAGCCCATGACGATGACGCAGACCACGGTGGCAACCGAGATCCTTCAAACGCTTAATGTTCATCTGAAGTTCACGACGCAGATCGCCTTCGACAGCCAGCTTGCCTACTTCTGTACGAAGTGACTCAAGCTGCTCGTCGGACAGGTCTTTGACCTTGACGTCCGGCTTGACGCCGGTTGCATCGCAAACCTTCTGGGCTGCTGTCTTACCGACTCCGAAAATATAAGTCAGTGAGATAACAGCATGTTTGTGATCGGGTATATTGACACCGGCTATACGTGCCATCCAAATTACTCCGCGTTCAAAGCTTTGCTGTGTGAATTTTCCGCCACTATAAAAGGGCGCGAAATAATAGCGCCTGACCCCGTGCGAGGTCAAGCGCTATTATTCGTACCCTCTGCAATGTCAGTGCTGAACCCTTGCGGATTTAACCCTGGCGCTGCTTGTGACGAGGCTCCGAGCAAATGACCCGTACTGAGCCATTGCGACGAATTACTTTGCAGTTACGGCAAATTTTCTTTACCGAAGCGCGTACTTTCATTGTCGACTCCAGTTTTCAAGGGGAACGGCTTTAACCGTTCCGACCATAGCCCTTGAGATTGGATTTCTTCATCAACGAATCATATTGATGCGACATCAGATGCGACTGAACCTGAGCCATGAAATCCATCACCACGACTACAACAATCAGCAGTGACGTGCCGCCCAGATAGAAGGGCACATTACCCGCCACCATCAGAAACTGTGGGAACAGGGACACTGCTGCAATGTACATTGCACCGAACAGGGTCAGGCGGGTCAGCACACCGTCAATATACTTGGCGGTCTGATCGCCCGGACGAATGCCCGGAATAAAGGCGCCTGAGCGCTTGAGATTGTCGGCAACTTCTTTCGGGTTATACATCAACGCCGTATAGAAGAAGCAGAAAAACACGACGGCCGCAGCGAACAGAATGATGTACAGAGGCTGGCTTGGCGCCAGTGCCTGAGACACATCGCTCAGCCACTCCATACCCTCGCCTTGGCCAAACCACTGACCCAGCGAAGCCGGGAACAGAAGGATGGAAGAGGCAAAGATCGGCGGAATAACCCCCGCCATGTTCACCTTCAGCGGCAGATGGCTGGACTGCTGGGCGAAAACCCGTCGACCTTGCTGTCGCTTGGCATAGTTGATCGTAAGCCGTCGTTGCCCGCGCTCCATGAAGACCACGAATCCAATGACCGCAACCGCCAGGATACCAATGCCCAGAACAAGCAAAAGGCTCATTTCGCCATTGCGGGCCTGCTCAAGGGTCTGGCCGATCGCACCGGGCAGACCTGCCACAATACCCGCGAAAATCAGCAACGAAATCCCGTTACCAACGCCGCGCTCGGTGATCTGCTCACCGAGCCACATCATGAACACGGCACCGCTGACAAAGGACACAACCGCCACAAAGTGGAAGCTGAAACTATCGTTAAAAGTTACGCCCTGGGACGCAAGCCCTACCGAAATACCAGTACCCTGAACAAGCGCAAGGATCACTGTGCCGTAGCGAGTGTACTGGCTGATTTTCCTGCGACCAGCTTCGCCCTCTTTCTTCAGTTGCTCAAGCGTCGGACTGACCGCCGTCATGAGCTGCATGATAATAGAGGCAGAGATGTACGGCATGATGCCAAGCGCGAAGATACTCATGCGCTCAAGCGCACCACCGGAAAACATGTTGAACATGCTCAGGATTGTGCCCTGATTCTGCTCAAACAGTGCTGCCAGGCGCTCAGGGTTGATGCCCGGAACTGGTATATGGGCACCGATCCGGTACACCAACAGTGCCAGGAAGACAAACCAGAGCCGCGAACGCAGCTCTGCCAGTCCTTTTCCCCCGCCCGCAGGCAATGATGCTGTCTTGGCCATTTAGTCCTCGACTCGCCTTAGTCTTCGACTTTACCGCCCGCGGCAGTAATCGCCTCGCGTGCGCCTTTGGTCACTTTCAGACCCTTGACAGTCACCGCACGGTCCAGCTCGCCGGACAGGATGACCTTGGCTTCACGAATTTCGTCGCGAATGATGTCTGCTTTCTTCAGAGCTTCCAGATCGGCAACGTCGCCATCCACTTTCGCCAGTTCGTTCAGACGAATTTCAGCCACATAGCGCTGTTGACGCGATGTAAAGCCGAACTTCGGCAGACGACGGGCCAACGGCTGCTGACCACCCTCGAAACCGGGAGCTACACTGCCACCGGACCGGGCTTTCAGACCTTTGTGACCACGGCCACCGGTCTTACCGAGACCGCTACCGATACCACGACCTACTCGCCTTGCGGCGGGGCGTGAACCGGGCTCTGGACTAAGTTCGTTCAGACGCATCCTAGTTCTCCTCTACCCGAACCAGGTAGTTAACCCGGTTGATCATGCCGCGAACGGAAGGTGTATCTTCCACTTCAACGGTGTGACCGATTTTGCGAAGACCCAGGCCCTTCACACAAAGCTTGTGCTTGGGCTGACAGCCGATCGGGCTGCGGGTCAGAGTTACTTTGATCATTTTTGCGTTCGCCATGACTTCAACCCAGAATCTCTTCCACGGATTTACCGCGCTTGGCTGCAATATCTTCAGGCGCTTGAGTTGCCTGGAGACCCTTGATGGTGGAACGTACCACGTTCACCGGGTTGGTTGACCCGTAACACTTGGACAGTACGTTCTGCACACCGGCAACTTCCAGTACGGCGCGCATGGCGCCACCGGCGATAATACCGGTACCTTCGGATGCAGGCTGCATGTAGACCTTGGAACCACCGTGCTGCGCCTTGACGGCGTATTGCAGGGTATTTCCGTCCAGCGGAACATCAACCATATTCTTTCGCGCAGCTTCCATCGCTTTCTGGATCGCAACCGGCACTTCACGCGCCTTGCCACGACCAAAACCAACGCGACCTTTGCCATCGCCGACAACAGTCAGTGCGGTAAACGCAAAGATACGACCACCCTTGACCACCTTGGCAACGCGATTGACCTGGACCAGCTTCTCCTGGAGCTCAGGCGCCTTCTGTTCGTTAACGCTCATCTTCTCCACCTCTTAGAATTGCAAGCCAGCTTCACGGGCTGCGTCGGCCAGAGCCTGTACACGACCGTGATAACGGTAACCGGAACGGTCAAAAGCAACCCGCTCCACTCCTGCCGCCTTGGCACGCTCAGCAATCAGCTGACCGACTTTCTTGGCGGCGTCCACGTTACCGGTTGCACCCTGGCGCAGGTCCTTATCCAACGTGGAGGCAGCGGCAATCACTTTGCTGCCGTCTGCAGTCGTAACCTGGGCGTACATATGACGCGGCGTGCGGTGAACGCACAGACGGTCAGTACCCAGCCTACGGATTTTCATGCGCACTTTACGTGCGCGACGCAATCTTTCGTTATTCGCGCTCATAGTCCCGCCTTATTTCTTCTTGGCTTCTTTGCGTCTGACCTGCTCATCCGCATAACGAACACCCTTGCCCTTATAAGGCTCGGGCGGACGGAACGCGCGGACTTCAGCAGCGACCTGGCCAACCTGTTGCTTGTCGATTCCGCGAATCACAACTTCCGTATTGGACGGAGTTTCAGCGGTAATCCCCTCGGGCAGCTCGTATTCAACCGGGTGCGAAAAACCCAGTGTCAGATTGAGCTTCTTACCTTGCGCCTGGGCTCGGTAACCTACGCCCGTCAGTGCGAGCTTGCGCTCCCAACCTGTCGTGACACCGGTAACCATGTTGTTCACCAGCGCACGGGTCGTACCAGCAAGAGCGCGGGACTGTTTGGCGCCATCACGAGCTGCGAAACGCAGGACGTTCTCTTCCTGCTTTACCTCGACCGCCTGATGGATAGTAATCTGAAGCGCTCCTTTGGAACCCTTCACATTGATTTCCTGTCCGTTCAGCTTAACTTCAACACCGGAAGGCAGAACGACAGGATTATTGGCAACCCTGGACATAGTGTTCTCCTAAAATACGGTGCAGATGACTTCGCCACCTACGCCGGCAGCACGTGCAGCGCGATCTGTCATAACGCCCTTCGACGTAGAAACAATCGCGACTCCCAAACCACCGGAAACCTTCGGCAGTTCCCCTGTGCCCTTGTACTGGCGCAGACTTGGACGACTTACCCGCGTGATTTTCTCAATGACCGGCTTGCCGCCGAAATACTTGAGATTAATCGTCAACTGGGGCTTGGCATCAGCTGAAACGGAAAAATCTGACACGTAACCTTCGTCCTTCAGGACCTGGGCTACGGAGATCTTCATTTTTGAAGATGGCATGGCCACGTCGACCTTCTGTGCCATCTGTGCATTACGAATACGTGTGAACATATCCGCAAGCGTATCTTGCATACTCATCGGTATGAGACTCCTGCTCTTTTTAGTTGTGCAGCGGTGCGCTACACCGCTTACCAACGGGTATCGGGCCTATGGCCTGATACCTGCCTTACCAGCTTGCTTTGGTCAGACCCGGTACGTCACCGCGCATACCAGCTTCACGCAATTTAATGCGAGACAGCTTGAACTTGCGCAGAACGCCGTGGGGACGACCTGTCACCTGGCAACGATTACGAAGACGCGACGGGCTTGCATTGCGGGGAAGCTTTTGCAGCTTCACCTGGGCATCCCAACGGTCATCATCGCTGGTATTCGGGTTTTTGATAATCGCCTTGAGTTCAGCACGCTTGGCTGCAAACTTCGCAACCGTCGCTTCGCGCTTGAACTCCCGGTTCTTCATGGAAACCTTAGCCATTACACTCGTTCCTTATTTCTTGAACGGAAAGCCGAACGCTTTCAACAGTTCGCGACCTTCATCGTCGGTACCGGCAGTGGTGGTAATGGTGATATCAAGACCGCGGATCTTGTCGACTCTGTCGTACTCGATCTCGGGGAATATGATTTGCTCACGCACGCCCATGCTGTAGTTACCACGACCATCGAAGGACTTGGGATTCAGGCCGCGGAAGTCACGAATGCGGGGAACCGCAATGTGAACCAGGCGATCAAAGAAATCCCACATACGCTCACCGCGCAGGGTAACCTTGCAACCAATCGGCCAACCTTCACGGATCTTGAAACCCGCAACGGATTTACGTGCCAGGGTGACAACTGCTTTCTGACCTGCCAGGCGCTCTAGATCCGCCACAGCATTCTCAATAAGCTTCTTGTCACCGACCGCTTCGCCGACACCCATGTTCAGGGTGATTTTCTCGATACGCGGCACCTGCATGATGTTCTTGTAGCTGAACTCTTTCTGCAGGGCGGGTACCACTTCCTGACTGTACTGCTCTTTCATATTAAGCATCGTAACCACCACCGCTTACTGGTTATCGACGACTTCTTTCGTGGACTTGAAAATCCGCACTTTGGCGCCGTCTTCCTTGATCTGGAAGCCTACGCGATCGGCTTTGCCGGTCTGCGGATTAAAAATAGCCACGTTGGAAGCCTGGATAGGTGCTTCTTTCTCGACGATGCCACCCTGGGTGCCAAGCATCGGGTTTGGTTTCGTGTGCTTCTTGATCATGTTGATCCCTGAAACAAGCACTCGACCATCGTCCTGAACTTTCAGGACTTTACCACGTTTGCCTTGGTCTTTACCCGTAGTGACGATAACTTCGTCATCTCGTTTGATCTTTTTCATAACCGGCCTCTGGTCCTTAAAGTACTTCGGGTGCCAGTGAAATAATTTTCATGAACTTCTCATTTCGCAGTTCACGGGTAACCGGTCCGAAGATACGGGTACCAATGGGAGCGTCCTGATTGTTCAGAAGTACTGCCGCGTTTCCGTCAAAACGGATCAGCGACCCGTCGGGACGACGCACACCCTTGCGGGTACGTACTACAACAGCTTTCAGGACCTGGCCTTTCTTCACTTTGCCGCGGGGTATGGCTTCCTTAACGGTCACCTTAATGATGTCCCCGACGCTGGCGTAACGCCTGTGTGAACCGCCCAGGACCTTGATGCACATAACTTGCCGTGCACCGCTGTTGTCCGCGACTTCAAGCATTGTTTGAGTCTGAATCATGGTTGTTCTCCGGGCGAATTACACCTTGGATGCACGCTCGGTGACCTCAACCAGAGCCCAGCTCTTGGTCTTGGAGACCGGACGGGTTTCCTGGATTGTAACGGTGTCACCAATGTTGCACTGATTGCTTTCATCGTGAGCATGGATCTTGGACGAGCGCTTCATGTACTTACCGTACAGAGGATGCTTCACCTGGCGCTCAACCAGAACCACAATGGATTTCTCCATCTTGTTGCTCACGACCTTGCCGCTCAGGGTTCTGGCAGTTTGGGTAGCTTCAGTCATGTTACTGTCCTGCCTTTTCGTTCATAACTGTCTTCACACGAGCAATGTCGCGTTTCACCTTCGGAAGAAGGTGAGACTGATTCAGCTGACCTGTCGCTTTACGCATGCGCAGGTTGAACTGCTCCTTCAGGAGGTCGATCAGCTCTTGGTTCAGCTCCTCGACTGACTTTTCACGCAGCTCTGTTGCTTTCATCACATCACCTTCCTCGTTACAAAGGTGGTCTGTACGGGCAGTTTCGCCGCAGCGAGAGTGAAGGCTTCGCGAGCAATTTCCTCAGAAACACCTTCCATCTCGTAGAGCATACGGCCTGGCTGAATTTCAGCCACCCAATACTCGACAGAACCCTTACCTTTACCCATTCGTACTTCCAGCGGCTTGCTGGAGATCGGCTTGTCCGGGAAAATCCGGATCCAGATCTTCCCGCCCCGCTTGATGCGACGTGTCATGGTACGACGCGCTGCCTCAATCTGGCGCGCAGTTATACGTCCACGAGTTGTCGCCTTCAATCCGTATTCACCGAAGCTCACCTTGTTCGAGCGGTGTGCAAGACCGGTGTTACGGCCTTTCATTACCTTGCGAAATTTGGTGCGTTTTGGTTGCAGCATAAGAGTGCCCCTTTACTTAGAACCTTTCTTCCCAGAGGCTTTCTTGTCAGCACGGACCTGCTCCATACCACCAAGAATCTCACCTTTGAAGATCCATACCTTGACGCCGATGATGCCGTAGGTGGTTTTCGCTTCGTAGGTCGAGTAATCGATATCTGCACGCAGTGTGTGCAGCGGAACGCGACCTTCGCGATACCACTCGGAACGGGCAATTTCAGCGCCCCCGAGACGACCGCCTACCTGGATCTTGATACCCTTGGCACCCTGACGCATGGCGTTCTGTACCGCGCGCTTCATGGCACGACGGAACATGACACGACGTTCAAGCTGGCCGGCAACGTTTTGCGCTACCAGGCGGGCATCCAGATCCGGCTTGCGGACTTCTTCGATGTTGATGTGCACAGGCACACCCATCATGTCGCTAACTTCGCGACGAAGACGGTCAACATCCTCACCCTTCTTACCGATAACGATACCGGGGCGGGCGGTATGGATCGTGATACGGGCGTTCTGAGCTGGGCGCTCGATCACAATCTTGCTGACAGACGCCTTTACCAGACGCTTGTCGAGGAATTCGCGAACCTGAATATCGTTCAACAGGTTGTTCGCGTATTCCGCTTTTTCGGCGTACCACACTGAGTTGTGCTCTTTGATCACACCCAGGCGCATGCCGGTTGGATTTACTTTATGACCCATCTGAGCATCTCCTACTTGTCGGCGACCTTGACGGTGATATGACAGGTGCGCTTGAAAATTCTATCAGCGCGCCCCTTGGCTCGAGCTTTGATTCGCTTGAGCGTCGGACCTTCATCCACCATCACGGTGGATACCCGCAGATCATCTACGTCCAGACCTTCGTTGTGCTCAGCGTTGGCAATGGCAGACTCAAGCGCTTTCTTGAGAATGACCGCTGCCTTCTTAGGGCTGAAAGTCAGAATATTCAGGGCGTCCTCAACAGCCTTGCCGCGTACTTGGTCAGCGACAAGACGTGCTTTCTGAGCTGAGAGGCGAGCGCCCTTGTACTTGGCTGCTACTTCCATTTTTATTACCTCAAATCAGCGTTTAGCTTTCTTGTCGGCCGCATGACCACGATAAGTACGCGTTGCCGCGAACTCACCCAGTTTATGTCCAACCATATCTTCGGTGACATAAACCGGCACGTGCTGCTTGCCGTTGTGGACTGCAATGGTCAGGCCTACGAACTCCGGAAAAATCGTGGAACGGCGCGACCAGGTCTTGATCGGTCGCTTGTCGTTCGCTTCCAGAGCTGCCTCGACCTTCTTCAACAGATGCAGGTCTATAAAAGGACCTTTCTTCAAAGAACGTGGCACAGCAATTACCTCTATGTAGTCGTTTACTTGGCTGAACGACGACGTACTATCATCTTGTCAGTACGTTTGTTCTTACGAGTCTTATGCCCTTTGGTCGGAACACCCCACGGAGTAACCGGGTGACGCCCGCCAGAGGTACGCCCTTCACCACCACCATGTGGGTGGTCAACTGGGTTCATAGCAACACCACGTACTGTTGGACGTTTACCGCGCCAACGTGATGCACCCGCTTTACCAAGCTGCTTGAGGCTGTGTTCGCTGTTGGACACTTCGCCCAACGTTGCACGACAGTCCACAAGCACCTTACGCATTTCACCTGAGCGCAGGCGGATAGTGGCATAAGCCCCTTCCCGAGCAACCAGCTGTACGGATGCGCCCGCAGAGCGAGCCAGCTGAGCACCTTTGCCAGGCTTGATTTCGACGCAGTGAATCACAGAACCGACCGGAATGTTCCGGAGCGGAAGCGTGCTTCCTACTTTAATCGGCGCGTCGATGCCGGAGCGCACAGGATCACCGATCTGCATTCCTTTGGGAGCGATGATGTAACGACGCTCGCCATCGGCGTACTTGATCAGCGCAATGTGCGCCGAGCGGTTAGGATCGTATTCCAGGCGCTCGATTGTCGCCGGGATACCATCTTTGGTCCGCTTAAAGTCGATTACACGGTAGTGCTGCTTGTGACCACCACCGATGTGACGCGTAGTAATGCGACCAACATTATTACGGCCACCAGATTTTTTCAGTACTTCTACCAACGGCTCGTGAGGGCGCCCCCTGTGAAGATCAGGGTTAAAGAGCTTAACAACGTGACGGCGGCCGGCAGATGTTGGTTTGGTTTTGACGATCGGCATTTTACGACCCCTTTACCTTATTCCACATCCAGAAAATCGATGTCCTGACCTTCAGCAAGCTTCACATAAGCCTTGCGAAGATCATTACGCTTGCCGAAGCCGCGAGCGGTACGCTTGAGCTTACCCTTACGGTTCAGAACCTGAACACCTTCGACGGTGACGTTGAACAGCTGTTCAACGGCTTTCTTGATCTCGGGCTTGGTCGCGTCGGACGCAACCTTGAAAACCACCTGGCCTTTTTCGCCAACCATTGAAGCTTTCTCTGATACGTGCGGCCCAAGAAGAACCTGATAAATACGTTCCTGATTCATCCCAGCATCTCCTCAATCTTCTTAAGAGCGGGAACAGTCACCACAACGCTTTCGAAGGCGACCAGGCTGACCGGATCCAGGCCGGCAACATCACGCACATCGACGTGAGGAATGTTGCGGGATGCCAGATGCAGGTTCTGCTCAACACTGTCGGACAGAATCAGCGCGTTACTGACACCGAGATCTTTCAGCTTGGCGGTGAAGGCCTTGGTTTTGGGAGTTTCGACAGTCATGTCATCAACCACCACCAGACGCTCCTGACGCACCAGCTCGGAAAAAATGGACTGCATGGCCGAGCGATACATCTTGCGGTTTACTTTTTGTTCGTAGCTGCGCGGCTTGGCAGCGAAAGTAACACCACCGGCGCGCCAGATCGGGCTCCGGATGGTACCGGCACGTGCACGGCCTGTGCCCTTCTGGCGCCAGGGCTTCTTACCGCCACCGGACACCTCAGAGCGAGTTTTCTGAGCCTTGGTACCCTGACGACCGCCTGCCATATAGGCAGTAACGACCTGGTGAACCAGCGACTCGTTAAATTCTTTGGCAAAGGCAACGTCGGAAACAGAGATTCCCTTGCCGCTACCTGTAATTGTTAATTCCATCGCACCGCTCCTCAGGCTTTGACTGCAGGCTTGATGACAACGTTTCCACCGGTCGCACCGGGAACGGCGCCACGAATCAGCAGAAGGTTGCGTTCGGCGTCAACACGGACAACCTGAAGGTTCTGCACAGTCACCTGCGCGTTACCCATCTGGCCCGCCATTTTCTTGCCCTTGAATACCTTACCCGGAGTCTGGTTCTGACCAATGGAACCCGGAGCACGATGAGAAAGGGAGTTGCCGTGTGTGGCGTCCTGCATGGAGAAATTCCAGCGCTTTACGCCGCCCTGGAAGCCCTTACCCTTAGACTGACCAGTGGCGTCAACAACCTGGCCATCCTCAAAGATAGAGGCGGTAATTTCGCCGCCAGCGGCCAGGTCATCGCCTTCGCCATCGGCGAGGCGGAATTCCCACAGTCCACGACCAGCCTCAACACCGGCTTTCGCGAAATGGCCTGCTGCGCTTTTGGTCACACGAGAGGAACGACGCTTACCCACGGTTACCTGAACCGCACGATAGCCATCGCTTTCAAGAGTTTTAAGCTGGGTAATGCGGTTGGGTTCAACCTCAACTACCGTGACGGGCACTGCTTGCCCATCTTCCGTAAAAATACGGGTCATACCGGCCTTGCGACCGACAATACCAATTGCCATGTTTCACCTCTTAGTGTGTACGGGGCTCTCACCCTCTATGGCCTTATGACAGTTACACAGACTAACGCCGAGCGTTAGCCGAGGCTGATCTGAACGTCTACACCTGCTGCCAGATCCAGCTTCATCAAAGCATCTACTGTCTTTTCCGTCGGCTCGACGATGTCCAGCAAACGCTTGTGTGTACGAATCTCATACTGATCGCGCGCGTCCTTGTTGACGTGCGGTGAAATCAGAATGGTGTACTTTTCCTTCCGCGTCGGCAGAGGGATTGGTCCACGCACTTGGGCGCCGGTCCGCTTGGCGGTATCGACGATTTCCTGCGTTGACTGGTCGATCAGGCGATAGTCGAACGCCTTCAACCGAATTCGAATTTTTTGGCTTTGCATGATGCACCAAACTCCACTCGTACGTAGCAGCTAGCTAGCTAGCCGACCTTCAAAAAAAGGAGCCGCATTGTATGCATAATACCCAGTAGTGTCAACTGCGTTCAGCAGTCACTCGCGTGGGACAGATTCTGCGACAAAAACAGAAAAAGGGGCTGAGTTTCAGCCCCTTTTTGCTGGATCGAACGAGAGTTACTCGATGATCTTTGAAACCACGCCGGCACCAACGGTACGGCCGCCTTCACGAATCGCGAAGCGCAGGCCATCTTCCATGGCGATCGGAGCGATCAGGGTAACACTCATCTTGACGTTGTCACCCGGCATAACCATTTCCACACCGTCCGGCAGCTCACAGGAACCTGTGACGTCGGTGGTACGGAAATAGAACTGTGGACGATAGCCCTTGAAGAACGGCGTATGACGACCACCTTCTTCCTTGGACAGAACGTACACTTCACACTCAAACTTGGTGTGCGGCTTGATCGAGCCCGGCTTACACAGAACCTGACCACGCTCGACGTCTTCGCGCTTGGTACCACGCAGAAGCGCGCCAATGTTCTCACCTGCACGACCTTCGTCCAGCAGCTTGCGGAACATCTCAACACCGGTACAGACCGTCTTGACGGTATCTTTAATACCAACAATCTCGATCTCTTCGCCAGTCTTGATAACACCACGCTCAACACGACCGGTCACAACAGTACCACGACCCGAGATAGAGAAGACGTCCTCGATCGGCATCAGGAACGGCTGATCAATCGCACGCTCAGGATCCGGGATGTACTCGTCCAGGGCTTCTACCAGCTTCTTGACAGCGGTAGTACCCATCTCGTTGTCATCCTTACCTTCCAGCGCCATCAGCGCAGAACCGGTAATGATCGGGGTATCGTCGCCCGGGAAGTCGTACTGGCTCAGCAGTTCACGAACTTCCATTTCAACCAGCTCAAGCAACTCTTCGTCATCGACCATGTCCGCCTTGTTCAGGAACACGACGATGAACGGTACGCCAACCTGACGGGACAGCAGAATGTGCTCACGGGTCTGCGGCATGGGGCCGTCTGCAGCGGAGCAAACCAGAATAGCGCCGTCCATCTGCGCCGCACCCGTGATCATGTTCTTCACATAGTCAGCGTGGCCCGGGCAGTCTACGTGCGCGTAGTGACGCGCCGGCGAATCATACTCAACGTGAGACGTCGCGATAGTAATACCACGAGCCCTTTCTTCCGGCGCGTTATCGATCGAGTCGAATGCGCTCGCGCTACCCGTTCCCCACACTTCGTGACATACACGAGTCAGTGCGGCTGTCAGCGTGGTCTTGCCATGGTCTACGTGACCAATGGTGCCCACGTTTACGTGTGGCTTATTACGCTCAAATTTTGCTTTAGACACGGTTACACCTCTTCCTGTTTCTTAAGTCCTGGGGATCAACCCTTTTTAATGATCGCGTCGGCAATGTTCGATGGCGCTTCCATATAGCGGGAAAACTCCATCGAATAGGACGCCCGACCCTGTGTTGCGGAACGCAGATCGGTGGCATAACCGAACATTTCCGACAACGGAACCTCAGCATTGATCGTCTTGCCCGACGGGCCGTCTTCCATGCCCTGAACCAGGCCACGACGACGGTTGAGGTCGCCGACAACGTCACCCATATAATCTTCCGGAGTGACAACTTCGACCCGCATCAGCGGCTCGAGCAGTGCCGGACTGGCCTCCAGAGCGCCTTTCTTCATTGCCATGGAACCGGCAACCTTGAACGCCATCTCGTTGGAGTCAACGTCGTGGTAAGAACCGTCGTACAGCGTGGCCTTGATCCGCAGCAGTGGGTAACCGGCCAGACAGCCGTTTTTCATCTGCTCTTCAATGCCCTGCTGGACCGCCGGAATGTATTCCTTCGGAACCACACCACCAACGATTTCGTTGACGAAGATAAAGTTCTCGCCATCTTCCTCATCGAGAGGTAGCGGCTCAAGCTTCAGTTTGACGTGACCATACTGACCACGACCACCAGACTGTCGAACGAACTTACCTTCAACATCCACGTTCTTGCGGATGCACTCTCGGTAGGCCACCTGAGGCTTACCAATGTTGGCCTCTACCTTGAACTCGCGACGCATGCGGTCAACGATGATGTCAAGGTGAAGCTCACCCATACCAGAAATGATCGTCTGGCCGGATTCTTCATCGGTACGCACCTGGAACGAAGGATCTTCCTGAGCCAGCTTGCCCAGAGCAACACCCATCTTTTCCTGATCCGCCTTGGACTTGGGCTCCACGGCGACCGAAATTACCGGCTCCGGGAATTCCATGCGCTCGAGGATGATCTTGTGGTTCTCGTCACAGAGGGTGTCACCCGTAGTCACGCTCTTCAGACCGATGGCGGCAGCAATGTCGCCGGCCAGAACTTCTTTGATTTCCTGACGGTCTTTGGAGTGCATCTGAACCATACGGCCGACACGCTCTTTCTTCTGTTTGACCGAGTTGTACACAGCGCTACCAGACTCAAGCTTGCCCGAGTAAACACGGAAGAAGGTCAGTGTCCCAACGAACGGATCCGTTGCGATCTTGAAAGCAAGCGCCGAGAAGGGTGCGTCATCATCAGCCACACGAGTCTCTTCGGTACCGTCCTCGTCGACTTCACCGCGGATAGCCTTGACTTCATCCGGTGCCGGCAGGAATTCGATCACCGAATCCAGCACCGCCTGAACACCCTTGTTCTTGAACGCAGAACCACAGGTTGCAACCACGATTTCGTTGGCCAGTGTGCGCATACGAAGACCCTTCTTGATGTCTTCAATGCTCAGCTCGCCTTCTTCGAGGTAGCGCTCCATCAGCTCTTCGTTGGCTTCAGCCGCCGCTTCCACCATCTCTTCGCGGTACTTGGCCACTTCTTCAACCATGTTTTCCGGAACATCGCGCTGGTCATAGGTTGCACCGGCATCGTCTTCGTTCCAGTAGATGGCCTTGTTACGAATCAGGTCGATTACACCGGCGAAATCTTCTTCAGAGCCGATAGGCAGCTGAATCGGAACAGCCGTTGCGCCAAGGCGCTTCTTGATCTGCTCAACCACACGAATGAAGTTGGCGCCGGCACGGTCCATCTTGTTGACGAATACCATGCGGGGAACTTCATACTTGTTGGCCTGACGCCATACTGTTTCGGACTGGGGCTCAACACCTGACGAACCACAGAACACGACAACCGCACCGTCGAGTACGCGCAGCGAGCGCTCTACTTCGATGGTGAAGTCAACGTGACCCGGGGTGTCGATGATGTTGATCCGGTGTTCCGGATACTGCTTGTCCATGCCCTGCCAGAAGCAGGTGGTAGCAGCAGAGGTAATGGTAATACCACGTTCCTGCTCCTGCTCCATCCAGTCCATGGTGGCCGCGCCATCGTGAACTTCACCGATCTTGTGGGAAATACCTGTGTAGAACAGGACCCGCTCGGTGGTTGTGGTCTTGCCCGCATCAACGTGCGCACAAATACCAATGTTTCTGTATCTCTTGATCGGAGTCTTACGTGCCACTGTTTGAACCTCGGCTGATTAGAAACGGAAGTGAGAGAACGCCTTGTTGGCTTCTGCCATGCGATGAACGTCTTCGCGCTTCTTAACAGCGGAGCCCTTGCTATCAGCGGCATCCAGGATTTCTCCTGCCAGACGCTGCGCCATGGACTTTTCACCACGCTTCCGTGAAAATTCTACGAGCCAGCGCATGGCCAGCGCGTTTTGACGTGAAGGCCGCACTTCGACCGGCACCTGGTAGGTAGCACCACCCACACGACGGGATTTAACTTCCACCATCGGCTGGATGTTTTCCAGGGCCTTCTCGAACATCTCGATCGGCTCTTCCTTGGATTTGTCGGCGACGATATCAAGCGCGCCGTAAACAATGCGCTCTGCAACGGCCTTCTTACCACTTTCCATAACGTGGTTGATGAACTTGGCCAGTCGCGCACTGTGGAACTTCGGATCCGGGATGATTTCCCGTTTTGCAGCAACTCTTCTTCTAGGCATCGATAAGCCCTTATCTGTTAAAAGGTCTTCAGGAACCCCTGAGATAGCACCAGCTACTCAGCCTTACTCTTACCGCTGTTTTCAATAGCAACGATAAAAGACACCCACTTGGGACATCAGGACTTGGGTCGTTTTGCACCGTACTTGGAGCGACCCTGCTTACGGTTCTGCACACCCTGGGTGTCCAGCGTTCCGCGAACAGTGTGATAGCGCACACCCGGAAGGTCTTTTACTCGACCGCCACGGATCAGCACAACACTGTGCTCCTGAAGGTTGTGACCTTCACCACCAATGTATGAGGAAACCTCGAAGCCGTTGGTCAGACGAACACGGCACACTTTACGCAGTGCTGAGTTCGGCTTCTTCGGCGTAGTGGTATATACACGAGTGCACACACCACGGCGCTGCGGGCAAGCCTGCAGAGCAGGAACGTCGCTCTTGGCCGCTTTGCGTTTACGAGGCTTACGCACCAACTGATTAATCGTTGCCATGTAAGCAAACTCCAAAAAACCGTATCAATGAAACTTACCCCCGACATGCGGGGGTAAAATTTGAGGGTCGCAAGTTTAAGCCTGCACCCCCGAACAGTCAAGATGACTGATCTCTTTTTGACCACCTGCCGGATAGGTATCTTCCGGCGGGTGGCTGCTTTTCCGCGAATTAACTCTCGCGGTTAAGCTCTGCGCTCAGCGCTTCTTCCACATCGGCTGCAGTCACACCCTGCTCGCCAAGCTCACGCTTGCGCTTGCGCTCGGCGTGGTAAGCGAGGCCGGTACCCGCGGGAATCAGACGACCAACCACAACGTTCTCTTTCAGGCCGCGCAGGTAATCACGCTTGCCGGTAACCGCACCTTCGGTGAGTACCCGCGTGGTTTCCTGGAACGACGCCGCAGAAATGAACGATTCGGTTGCCAGCGAGGCCTTTGTGATACCCAGCAACAGGCGCTCGCACCGTGCCGGTTCCTTGTCCGCCGCTTCCGCTTTCTCGTTCTCTTCCATGAACTGGGTGATCTCGACCTGATCGCCGCCCAGCAGGCTGGTATCGCCGGCGTCGGTGATCTCGACCTTGCGCAGCATCTGGCGAACGATAACCTCGATGTGTTTATCGTTGATGACAACACCCTGCAGACGATACACGTCCTGAATTTCGTTGGTGATGTACTTCGCCAGTGCTACCACGCCCAGCAGGCGCAGGATGTCGTGGGGGTTGGACGGACCATCGGAGATAACCTCACCCTTCTCGACCGTTTCACCTTCGAACACGTTCATCTGACGGTGCTTGGGAATCAGAACCTCATAGGGATCTGCATCCTTCGGCGTAATCACCAGACGCTTCTTGCCCTTGGTCTCTTTACCGAAGGAAACCACACCACTGATCTCAGCCAGGATGGAGGATTCTTTCGGACGACGGGCTTCGAACAGGTCAGCAACCCGTGGCAGACCACCGGTGATGTCCCGTGTTTTCGAGCTTTCCTGCGGAATACGGGCAACTACGTCACCCAGCTCGATCTTGGCACTGTTGGCCATGGTCACCAGAGCGTTGGCCGGCAGGAAGAAGATTGCGGTGCCACCACCCGGCAGCTCCACTTCTTCGCCCTTGTCGTTCACCAGCTGGATCGCCGGACGGATGTCCTTACCAGCAGCGGGGCGCTCTTTCGGATCGATCACTTCCATGGTCGACAGACCGGTCAGCTCGTCAGTCTGGGTGCGGACAGTAATGCCCTGATCCATGTTGACAAACTTGGCGGTACCTTCCGCTTCGGCAATGATCGGGTGAGTGTGCGGGTCCCACTTGGCAACCGCGACACCGGCCTCAACCGTGTCACCGTGCTTCACGGACAGCACTGCGCCATAAGGCAGCTTGTACCACTCACGCTCACGGCCCTGCTCGTCGGCAATGGCCAGTGCGGAGGAACGGGAAACCACAACCAGGGAACCGTCGGTCTTCTCGATAGACTTGAGGTTGTGCAGACGAACAGTGCCGCCGTGCTTGACCTGGATATTGTCGACCGCAGACGCCCGGCTGGCCGCACCACCAATGTGGAAGGTACGCATGGTCAGCTGGGTGCCCGGCTCACCGATAGACTGGGCTGCAATAACGCCCACAGCCTCACCGACGTTGACCTGGTGCCCGCGGGCAAGGTCACGACCGTAACACTTGGAGCAGATGCCGTGGCGGGTTTCACAGGTGATCGCAGAGCGAACCCAGACTTCGTCCACACCGGCACGCTCAAGCGCTTCGACGGCTTTCTCGTCGAGCAGTGTGCCCACTTCCACAACAGCGTTGTCTTTATCCGTCGGCGTGTAGGCAGCGCGTGCAGTTACACGGCCCAGTACACGATCACCCAGCGGCACTACCACGTCGCCACCTTCGATGTGCGGCGTCATCAGCAGGCCGTCGTCGGTACCGCAATCTTCCTCGGTCACGACCAGATCCTGGGAAACGTCTACCAGACGACGGGTCAGGTAACCGGAGTTCGCGGTCTTCAGAGCCGTATCTGCCAGACCTTTACGGGCACCGTGGGTAGAGATGAAGTACTGGAGTACGTTCAGACCCTCACGGAAGTTGGCGGTGATCGGCGTCTCGATGATGGAGCCGTCCGGCTTCGCCATCAGACCACGCATACCAGCCAGCTGACGAATCTGCGCGGGGGACCCCCGGGCGCCAGAGTCGGCCATCATGTAGACGGAGTTAAAAGATTCCTGCATCAGGAACTTGCCATCCTCGCCTTTGACGGGCTTGCCGTCAGGGCCGATAACCTGTTCCTGGGACAGCCGGTCCATCATCGCCTTGGAGACTTTGTCGTTGGCGCGGGACCAGATATCGATAACCTTGTTGTACTTCTCGCCCTGGGTCAGCAGACCGGACGCGTACTGGGTCTCGATATCTTTTACTTCTTCAGAAGCAGCATCTACCAGCTCGTACTTCTCCGGAGGAATCTCGAAATCGTTAAAGCCGATTGAGATGCCGGAAACCGTTGCGAAGTGATAGCCCATATACATCAACTGGTCCGCAAAGATAACGGTGTCTTTCAGACCCGCATCGCGGTAGCAGGTGTTGATAAGGTTGGAAATTGCCTTCTTGACCATCGGCTTGTTGACGATGTCGTAAGACAGGCCGTCAGGCACGATATCAAACAGCAGAGCACGGCCGACCGTGGTGTCCACGATCTTCTGCACTTCTACTTTCTCGCCATTTTCGTCATAGGTCACTTCCTTGACACGGACCTTGACCATGGCCTGAAGATCAACCTTGCCGGCACCATAGGCGCGGTGCGCCTCTTTAACGTCGGCAAACACCATGCCCTCACCTTTCGCACTCTTGCGGTCACGGGTCATGTAGTAAAGACCCAGAACCACGTCCTGCGAGGGAACGATGATTGGCTCGCCATTCGCCGGCGACAGCACGTTGTTGGTGGACATCATCAACGCACGAGCTTCGAGCTGCGCTTCCAGTGTCAGCGGTACGTGAACCGCCATCTGGTCACCGTCGAAGTCGGCGTTGTAGGCGGCACAGACCAGCGGGTGAAGCTGGATGGCCTTACCTTCAATCAGCACTGGCTCAAACGCCTGTATTCCCAGACGGTGAAGCGTGGGCGCCCGGTTCAGCATGATCGGGTGCTCGCGGATGACTTCGTCCAGGATGTCCCAGACCACGCCTTCCTCGCGCTCGACCATCTTCTTGGCGGCCTTGATCGTCGTCGCCAGACCACGATGCTCAAGCTTGGAGAAAATAAACGGCTTGAACAGCTCCAATGCCATCTTCTTGGGAAGACCACACTGATGCAGACGCAGGTATGGACCTACCACGATGACCGAACGGCCAGAGTAGTCTACGCGCTTACCGAGCAGGTTCTGACGGAAGCGGCCCTGCTTACCCTTAATCATGTCAGCCAGGGACTTCAGCGGGCGCTTGTTGGTGCCGGTAATGGCGCGACCACGACGGCCATTGTCCAGCAGTGCGTCCACAGCTTCCTGCAGCATCCGCTTCTCGTTACGCACAATGATATCCGGAGCATTGAGCTCCAGCAGGCGCTTGAGACGGTTGTTCCGGTTGATCACCCGACGATACAGATCGTTCAGGTCGGACGTTGCGAAACGGCCACCGTCCAACGGTACCAGCGGACGCAGATCCGGCGGCAGCACCGGCAGCACGGTCATGACCATGTCGCCCGGCTTGTTGCCCGAATACAGGAACGCCTCAAGAATTTTCAGACGCTTGCTGAATTTCTTGATCTTGGTTTCGGAGTTGGTCTGGGGAATTTCTTCCCGCAGGGCTTCAACCTCGGCCTGCAGATCAATACCTTCCAGCAGTTCCTGAACGGCTTCGGCACCCATGCGGGCGTCGAACTCGTCACCGAACTCTTCCAGTGCCTCGTAATACTGCTCGTCGTTCAGCAGCTGACCTTTCTCGAGGGTGGTCATGCCAGGCTCGATCACGATGAAGGATTCGAAGTACAGAACCCGTTCAATGTCGCGCAGGGTCATGTCCAGCATCAGGCCGATGCGAGACGGCAGTGATTTCAGGAACCAGATGTGGGCAACCGGGCTGGCAAGCTCGATATGGCCCATGCGCTCACGGCGCACACTGGCCAGTGCGACTTCAACACCGCACTTTTCGCAGATTACACCACGGTGCTTGAGGCGCTTGTACTTGCCGCACAGACACTCGTAATCCTTGATCGGGCCGAAGATCTTGGCGCAGAACAGACCGTCACGCTCAGGCTTGAACGTACGGTAGTTAATGGTCTCAGGCTTTTTGACCTCACCAAAAGACCATGATCGGATCATGTCAGGCGACGCCAATCCAATACGGATGGCGTCAAATTCCTGCTTCTGGTTCTGGTTTTTGAGAAGATTCAGCAAATCTTTCATCAGTAACAGCTCCGGATGGCGTTATTCTCGGGCGGGCACCGACGGTGCCCGCTCTCGCTGCCAAAAACAATTCGGCTCACTCGGATTCCAGCTCGATGTCGATACCCAACGAGCGGATTTCCTTGACCAGAACATTGAAGGATTCGGGCATGCCCGGCTCCATACGATGATCGCCATCGACAATGTTCTTGTACATCTTGGTCCGACCATTCACGTCATCAGACTTAACGGTGAGCATTTCCTGCAACGTATACGCTGCACCGTAAGCCTCAAGGGCCCACACTTCCATCTCACCGAAGCGCTGACCACCGAACTGCGCCTTACCACCCAGCGGCTGCTGGGTAACCAGGCTGTACGAACCGGTGGAACGAGCGTGCATCTTGTCGTCGATCAGGTGGTTCAGCTTGAGGATGTACATATAGCCAACAGTCACCGGTCGATCGAATTCATCGCCGGTACGGCCGTCGTACAACACTGTCTGACCTGTCGTGCTGAGGCCTGCCAGCTCAAGCATATGCTTGACCTCGGCTTCCTTGGCACCGTCGAATACCGGCGTCGCCATGGGAACACCTGTACGCAGGTTGTTGGCCAGGGCAAAGATCTCCTTGTCACTCAGCGAATCCAGGTCAACCTGGGTGACCTCGTCCGAGTGGTTGTAGATCTCGTCCAGCAGCTTGCGCAGCTCGGCAACTTTACGCTGCTCGTCCAGCATCTGGCTGATACGCTCGCCCAGCCCCTTGGCGGCAGCACCCAGGTGAGTCTCAAGAACCTGACCTACGTTCATCCGCGACGGAACACCCAGGGGGTTCAGCACGATATCAACGGTGTTGCCGAACTCGTCGTAAGGCATGTCTTCGATCGGCATAACCGCCGAGATAACACCCTTGTTACCGTGACGGCCAGCCATCTTGTCGCCTGGCTGAATCCGACGCTTGATCGCGAGGTAAACCTTGACGATCTTGAGAACACCGGGAGCAAGGTCATCACCCTGCTGAAGCTTGCCTTTCTTGTCATCAAAGCGAGCTTCGTGCTCTTTCTTGCGATCCTCAAGACCCTGCTCGGATTTCTCCAGCAGCTCGTTCAGCGCTTCGTCTTTCATCCGCAGCTTGAACCAGTCATCCCGTGGCAGTTCTGCCAGGTAGGCTTCGTCAAGCTTGGCGCCTTTCTTCAGGCCCGGACCGCTGATCACTTCCTGACCGTTCAACGCACTGGTCAGACGCTCATAGGTGGCGCCTTCAACAATGCGGTACTCGTCTTTCAGATCCTTACGGTACTCGTCCAGCTGTTCTTTTTCGATGGCCTGGGCACGAGTGTCTTTCTCGATACCATCACGGGTAAAGACCTGTACGTCGATAACCGTGCCACGGGTGCCGGTGGGCACACGTGAGGACGTGTCTTTTACGTCCGAAGCCTTCTCGCCAAAGATAGCCCTCAGGAGCTTCTCCTCAGGCGTCAGCTGGGTTTCACCTTTCGGTGTAACCTTGCCGACCAGGATGTCACCGGCACCAACTTCTGCACCAATGTAGACAATACCGGACTCATCCAGCTTGGACAGCGCGCTCTCGCCGACGTTCGGAATATCCGCCGTAATTTCTTCGCTGCCCAGCTTGGTATCCCGGGCCACACAGGTCAGTTCCTGGATGTGTATGGTGGTCAGGCGATCTTCCTGGACCACTTTTTCCGAGATAAGGATGGAATCCTCAAAGTTGTAGCCGTTCCAGGGCATAAACGCGATGCGCATGTTCTGACCCAGAGCCAGTTCACCCAGATCCACCGAAGGACCGTCGGCCAGCACGTCACCGCGCGCCACCAGATCACCTTCGTTCACAATGGAACGCTGGTTGATACAGGTGTTCTGGTTAGAACGGGTGTACTTGGTGAGGTTATAGATATCCACACCAGCATCACCGGCTTCGGTTTCGCCGTCATTCACACGAACCACGATACGGGCCGCATCGACGCTCTCGATGACACCACCGCGACGGGCAGATACACAGACACCCGAATCCTGGGCAACCGTCCGCTCAACACCGGTACCGACCAGCGGCACCTGAGAACGCAGAGTCGGAACTGCCTGGCGCTGCATGTTCGAGCCCATCAGTGCGCGGTTGGCGTCGTCGTGTTCCAGGAACGGAATCAGGGAAGCCGCTACCGACACAACCTGGCGCGGTGACACATCCATGAAATTGACGTTTTCCGGTGGCGTAACCGTGAATTCGTTCTGGTGGCGAACAGTAACCAGTTCGTCAGACAGGCGGTTATTGTCATCCATCGCCGCGCTGGCCTGGGCGATGATGTAATTACTTTCCTCGATTGCCGAAAGATAGACCACTTCGTCGGTGACCTTGCCTTCAACCACTTTCCGGTACGGGCTCTCAAGGAAGCCGTAGGAATTAGAGCGGGCATAGGTTGCCAGCGAGTTGATCAGACCGATGTTCGGACCTTCCGGCGTCTCGATGGGACAGACCCGACCATAGTGAGTCGGGTGAACGTCACGAACCTCAAAACCGGCACGCTCACGGGTCAGACCACCTGGGCCAAGAGCCGAGATACGGCGCTTGTGGGTCACTTCCGACAGCGGGTTGTTCTGGTCCATAAACTGGGACAGCTGGCTGGAGCCGAAGAACTCTTTTACTGCCGCCGCAACCGGCTTGGCATTTATCAGGTCCTGCGGCATCAGGCCTTCGCTTTCGGCCAGGCTCAGACGCTCACGGACGGCACGCTCAACACGCACCAGGCCAACACGGAACTGGTTCTCGGCCATCTCGCCCACACAACGGACGCGACGGTTACCCAGGTTGTCGATGTCATCGACATTGCCTTCACCGTTACGGATATCGATCAGCGTCTTCAGGACGTCGATGATGTCGTCATGGGTCAAGGTGCCTTCGCCGGTGCTTTCTTCCCGACGCAGACGACGGTTCAGCTTCATCCGGCCAACAGAGGACAGGTCATACCGCTCTTCGGAGAAGAACAGGTTGTTGAACAGGTTCTCGGCAGATTCCTTGGTGGGCGGCTCGCCAGGACGCATCATGCGATAGATTTCGACCAGCGCCTCAAGCGGGCTGCGGGTCGGATCAATGCGCAGGGTGTCCGACATGAACGGACCACAGTCCAGATCGTTCGTGTAAAGCGTTTCAATATCCTTTACACCGGAATCCAGAATCTTGGTGACCACTTCTTCGGTCAGCTCGGAGTTACATTCAACCAGCACTTCGCCGGATTTCTTGTCGACCATGTCTTTGGCCAGAACTCGCCCGTACAGGTACTCAGTCGGCACTTCCAGCTCAGTCAGGCCAGCCTTTTCAAGCTGCTTGATGTGACGGGCGGTAATGCGGCGACCTTCTTCAACAATGACGGTGCCCTTCTTGTCCTTGATGTCGAAGGTTGCGATGTCACCGCGCAGGCGGCTAGGCACCAGCTCCAGTTTGCAGACTTCAGGGCCAATGCTGAACTTACTGGTATCAAAGAACATTTCCAGCATCTGCTCGGAGGTATACCCCAGGGCACGAAGCAGGATAGATGCCGGCAGCTTACGACGACGGTCGATACGGACAAACACGGAATCCTTGGCATCGAACTCGAAGTCGAGCCATGAGCCACGGTAAGGAATAACCCGCGCCGAATACAGCAGCTTGCCTGAAGAGTGGGTCTTGCCCTTGTCATGATCGAAGAACACACCCGGTGAACGATGGAGCTGGGAAACGATAACCCGCTCAGTACCGTTGATGACGAAGGTACCGTTCTCGGTCATCAGGGGCATTTCGCCCATGTAGACTTCCTGCTCTTTAATATCCTTGATCGCCTTGTTCGACGATTCCTTATCATAAATGATAAGTCTTACTTTGACCCGCAGCGGTGCTGCGTAGGTTACGCCCCTAAGCTGGCATTCCTTGACGTCAAATACCGGCTCGCCGATGCGGTAACTCACGTATTCGAGCGCGGCGTTGCCAGAATAACTGACAATCGGGAATACGGATTTGAATGCTGCGTGGAGACCGGTTTCCCGACGACTATCGGGTTCGGCTTCACTTTGGAGGAAGTCCCGGAACGAATCCAGCTGTATAGACAGCAAATAGGGAACATCCATCACGGACGGCAATTTACTAAAATCTTTGCGAATCCGCTTTTTCTCAGTATAGGAGTAAGTCATCTGCATTCCCCAGCTTTAGACCTGATACCTGGTATCAAGAAGCAACCATTTTTCTGCTTCGGGGCCGAATTGCTCGGCTTACTGCGCCGTCTTGAGCACGACCGTTGCTGTAGGTTCAGGGTTCCGACAGCACTTTGGTCCTGACGTTCCGAACCTGCAGCATATACAACAGAAAAAGGCCGGTGGCACTCGGCCACCAGCCTATCCATGCTTATTGCACGGTTTCAATCAACAACCAACGCTTACTTGAGCTCAACAGAAGCGCCTGCTTCCTCAAGCTTCTTCTTGGCTGCTTCGGCGTCGTCTTTGCTCGCGCCTTCTTTAACAACGGAAGGAGCGCTGTCGACCATTTCTTTGGCTTCTTTCAGACCCAGGCCAGTCAATTCACGAACGGCCTTGATCACGTTGACTTTCTTCTCACCAGGACCGGTCAGAACAACGTCAAATTCAGTCTGCTCTTCAGCAGCTGCGGCTTCGCCGGCAGCGGCTGGCGCAGCGGCAACGGCTGCTGCGGCAGATACGCCAAACTTCTCTTCCATTGCTTCAACAAGAGCAACAACGTCCATTACGCTCATTTCTGCAATTGCGTTCAAAATGTCTTCGTTAGACAGAGCCATGACTTTCTCCGAAATGTTTAAAAATGGTGTTCAACAGAATCAAGCAGCTTCTTGCTTCTGGTCTCGAACTGCCGCTACTGCACGGGTCACTTTGGTTGGAACTTCGTTCAGTGTCCGCGCAAGCTTGGTAATCGGTGCCTGTGTGACGATAGCCAGCATAGTCAACGCCTCGTGACGCGTTGGCAGCTTGGCAAGGCGATCAATCTGGTCCGCGCCCATCAGCTCACCGCCGACAGCCAGGCCTTTGATCTCGAACGCCTCTTTCTCTTTGGCAAAATCCTTCAGCAGGCGTGCAGCCGCACCCGGATCTTCCATTGAGAACGCCAGAATGGTTGGGCCGACCAATACTTCATCAATGCACTCGTACTCGGTACCGCGAATCGCAATCTTGGCAAGGTTGTTACGAACAACCTTCAGGATTACATTCTCAGCGCGAGCCTTGGCACGAAGCGCCGTCATATCACCAGAGGTGACACCACGGTAATCAGCCATAACCACTGACAGAGCACCACCGGCAGTCTCGTTGACTTCAGCGACGATCGCTTTCTTGCCTTCGAGTCTAATTGCCACTGGATTTCTCCTCGATTTCGCCGGGCTCATCCCGGCAAACCCACATATACCCCTCGCGGGGCTCCTAACGGTGTTTGGGTTCAGAGAGAACGTCTTCACACCGTCTGCGCAGGCGTTGCTTTAACCCTTCCGGCCACCTCAAAAGGCAGCCTCGGGGGCCTGCGGTCTTTGACAGCCTTGGCTTCCGCCTAGACTACAAAGCACTACCAACCAAAGACTTAAATGCTCAAAGCACTCTGGTCGATAGCCAGACCAGGACCCATCGTCGACGACAGGGTTACCTTCTTGAGGTAAACGCCTTTCGAAGAAGAGGGCTTGGCCTTTTTCAGATCTGCAATCAGAGCCTCAATGTTTTCCTTGATGTTCTGCGCAGAGAACTCAACATTACCCATTGGCGCATGGATAATACCGTTCTTATCAGTACGGTAGCGAACCTGACCTGCCTTGGCATTCTTAACGGCAGTCTCAACGTCCGGCGTAACAGTGCCGACTTTCGGGTTTGGCATCAGGCCACGGGGACCAAGAATCTGGCCCAGCTGACCGACAACGCGCATGGCATCCGGAGTGGCGATAACCACGTCAAAATCCATCACGCCTTTTTTGACCTGTTCTGCCAGATCGTCCATGCCGACGATGTCGGCACCAGCAGCGGTTGCCTTCTCGGCGTTGGCACCCTGCGTGAATACAGCGACACGAACGGTCTTGCCAGTGCCGTGGGGCAGAACGGTGCTGCTACGGACAACCTGGTCAGATTTCCGGGCGTCAACACCAAGGTTGATCGCAACGTCTACAGACTCCTTGAACTTGACGGTTCCGCCGAGTTCAACGAGCAGCGCAACGGCCTCATCAACCGAATAGGTACGAGTGGCATCAACTTTTTCACGAATCAGCTTCTGACGCTTGCTAAGCTTTGCCATGTTACAGGCCCTCCACGTTGAGGCCCATGCTACGGGCAGTTCCGGCAATGGTACGAACAGCTGCGTCCATGTTGGCAGCTGTCAGGTCGGGCTCTTTAGTCTTGACGATCTCTTCGAGCTGCTCACGGGTAACCGTGCCGACTTTTTCGGTATTCGGACGACCGGAACCACTCTTGATGCCAGCTGCTTTTTTCAGCAGAACCGGCGCCGGCGGGGTCTTTGTAATAAACGTAAAGCTGCGATCACTGTAGACTGTGATCACAGTCGGAATCGGCAGACCAGGTTCCATGTCCTGAGTCTGGGCATTGAATGCCTTACAGAATTCCATGATGTTTACGCCACGCTGACCCAGTGCAGGGCCAACGGGAGGACTCGGGTTGGCCTTACCGGCAGCAACCTGAAGCTTGATATAAGCGTCAATCTTCTTAGCCATGATTACGTCTCCTGTGGGTGCAAACGCCTTTCGGCTCCCCGGTTTTTAAGACTGCCAATTGCAGACACAAAAAGCCCGCGTCGCCATAGCGCGCGAGCTTAGAGCACTCGAGATCGCCGGTCAGTCCTTTTCGACCTGCCCGAACTCCAGCTCTACTGGAGTTGAACGGCCGAAAATCAGTACGGCAACCTTGACCCGACTCTTGTCGTAGTCAACTTCTTCAACAACGCCATTGAAGTCAGCAAACGGACCTTCAGTGACGCGAACAACTTCGCCAGGCTCGAACAGAGTCTTCGGCTTGGGCTTATCAGCACCGCTTTCCACGCGGCGCAGAATTGCTTCGGCTTCGCGCTCGGTGATCGGCGCCGGCTTGTCCTTGGTTCCACCAATAAAGCCCAGAACCCGCGGCGTGTTCTTCACCAGGTGCCAAGTGGCGTCGTCCATTTCCATCTGAACCAGAACATAGCCAGGATAGAACTTACGCTCGCTCTTGCGCTTCTTACCGTCGCGCATCTCGACGACTTCTTCGGTCGGAACCAGAATTTCGCCGAACTTGTCTTCCATTCCGTTGAGCGCAACGCGCTCACCCAGAGTGCGCATTACGTGCTTTTCAAAGCCAGAATACGCATGTACGACGTACCAGCGCTTAGCCATTGCCCACTCCTGTTACCCGATAACTCCGGAGACCAGCCAACTGATCAACGAATCCATACCCCACAGCACAAGAGCTACAAACAACACGAACACCACTACGATGGCCGTGGTCTGAATCAGCTCTGGCCGGGTGGGCCATACGACTTTCCGGATTTCAACCCGTGCTTCTTTCAGGAGTGCCGCAAACCGACGACCGCGGTCCGTCTGCAGCGCAACAAGTGTCGCCAACAGCGCGAGCACAACAAGACCCAGCACCCGATACAGTAATGACTCGGCACTGAAATACTGATTGCCTACAACACCGACGGCAATCAGAACAAATACGACCAGCCACTTGATGGTATCGAAGCTACTGGTTGAACGTTCGGCTTTTGACTCCATAGGAATCAGCTTTATCCGGATGTTAAAAAATGGCAGGCCAGGAGGGAATCGAACCCCCAACCTGCGGTTTTGGAGACCGCTGCTCTGCCAATTGAGCTACTGGCCTGCACCGAAACAACTCAGCGCACTTACTTCGAGCAAATTACTCGATGATCTTTGAAACCACGCCGGCACCAACGGTACGGCCGCCTTCACGAATCGCGAAGCGCAGGCCATCTTCCATGGCGATCGGAGCGATCAGGGTAACACTCATCTTGACGTTGTCACCCGGCATAACCATTTCCACACCGTCCGGCAGCTCACAGGAACCTGTGACGTCGGTGGTACGGAAATAGAACTGTGGACGATAGCCCTTGAAGAACGGCGTATGACGACCACCTTCTTCCTTGGACAGAACGTACACTTCACACTCAAACTTGGTGTGCGGCTTGATCGAGCCCGGCTTACACAGAACCTGACCACGCTCGACGTCTTCGCGCTTGGTACCACGCAGAAGCGCGCCAATGTTCTCACCTGCACGACCTTCGTCCAGCAGCTTGCGGAACATCTCAACACCGGTACAGACCGTCTTGACGGTATCTTTAATACCAACAATCTCGATCTCTTCGCCAGTCTTGATAACACCACGCTCAACACGACCGGTCACAACAGTACCACGACCCGAGATAGAGAAGACGTCCTCGATCGGCATCAGGAACGGCTGATCAATCGCACGCTCAGGATCCGGGATGTACTCGTCCAGGGCTTCTACCAGCTTCTTGACAGCGGTAGTACCCATCTCGTTGTCATCCTTACCTTCCAGCGCCATCAGCGCAGAACCGGTAATGATCGGGGTATCGTCGCCCGGGAAGTCGTACTGGCTCAGCAGTTCACGAACTTCCATTTCAACCAGCTCAAGCAACTCTTCGTCATCGACCATGTCCGCCTTGTTCAGGAACACGACGATGAACGGTACGCCAACCTGACGGGACAGCAGAATGTGCTCACGGGTCTGCGGCATGGGGCCGTCTGCAGCGGAGCAAACCAGAATAGCGCCGTCCATCTGCGCCGCACCCGTGATCATGTTCTTCACATAGTCAGCGTGGCCCGGGCAGTCTACGTGCGCGTAGTGACGCGCCGGCGAATCATACTCAACGTGAGACGTCGCGATAGTAATACCACGAGCCCTTTCTTCCGGCGCGTTATCGATCGAGTCGAATGCGCTCGCGCTACCCGTTCCCCACACTTCGTGACATACACGAGTCAGTGCGGCTGTCAGCGTGGTCTTGCCATGGTCTACGTGACCAATGGTGCCCACGTTTACGTGTGGCTTATTACGCTCAAATTTTGCTTTAGACATTCGACCTATCTCCCTAATCAACTGGACCGAAACGTTGACCGGACAAATAATGGAGCTCATGACCGGAATTGAACCGGTGACCTCATCCTTACCAAGGATGTGCTCTACCGACTGAGCTACATGAGCGATTCAACACTTCAAATTGGAGCGGGCAGCGGGAATCGAACCCGCGTCATCAGCTTGGAAGGCTGAGGTAATAGCCACTATACGATGCCCGCGAGCAATAAGTGGTGGAGGGGGCAGGATTCGAACCTGCGAAGCTTTCGCGTCAGATTTACAGTCTGATCCCTTTGGCCACTCGGGAACCCCTCCCGTACGAGCACGCCACTTGGCGCACCCGCTAAAACTAAAAATGGAGCTGGCGGACGGAATCGAACCCCCGACCTGCTGATTACAAGTCAGCTGCTCTACCAACTGAGCTACGCCAGCCCACATTCGCCTCTTCAGCGAGGGCGGTATACTACGGATTTTCGGGAGTCGTTGCAATACCTTCACAACGGCTGATTTCGACCATTTCGAAATCCCCCGGATAATCTCTGACCAACCCATCCCCAGCATCCTCTCCATCTGCCGGGGGTACTTCAAAAACGAGGGCGTAGCTTAGCTGATTACGCGGGAAGTTGGCCAGTACTGCATTGAGATTCTGGCGTTTTTTTGCCGCCAACACTCTTTTTGCGGCGTCTTCGGACTGAAACAGCCCCAACGAAATGGCGTTCCGGTTTTCTCCCTGGGTCACGAGGTAGGAGTCAATGCCCCGCTGCTGCAAGTCCCGGAACAGGCTCAGAGCCCGATCTTCAGGCTGGGGAGGGATGATCACCCAGTGCAGGGGTTCAAGCGCCCGCTCCTGTTCCGTGACAGCGTAGACGGCACCCGGACTACCAAGGGACTGGTATGCATTACGAGCCGCTTCTGCGGTTTCAAACCATCCGAGCCGGACGCAGGTCGGCACCACCGGGTCGCCGGATTGCCCATCCGCCACTGAAGCATCCAGCTCGACAACAGGTACGTTTGCAGCCTCAGCCCTAGCCTCAGTGTCCGGCTCACTCATTGCTTTCAAAGGCGTCATTGGCGCTTTAGGCTCGACAGGCTGATCGTCCGCTGGAATTCCTGAGTCACCATCGACCTTTAAAGTAGAGACCCGGGGCAGGGTCTGGTTTTCGGCGACTATATTCGTCCTCGCAGGTATCCAGAAATCACCCGCAAGCCACACCAGTGCGTTCGCAGCCAGGATCACCAGCAGCAGCCATTTCATGAACCGGCCGCCTCTGAGTCAATTGCGGCCAGACCTGAGAGCACGAGGTCCGGCTCATGCTGCCCCGGAAGTCCAGCCGCCAGAAGGGCCACGGCGTCTCCACCCGTACAGACGATACGCTGGAGACGGTAGCGCTCACAGTCGGCGACAAGATGGCGAATCAGCCCCTCCCAGAGCCAGACCAGCCCATGCTGCACACACTCAGTCGTCGACCTGCCAGGGTCTCCAGCACCTGCATCAATTGACTCAAATCCTATTCTGGCGGCGTCCTGCTGTAGAGAGCGCAGCATCATCTGCTTACCCGGAAGAATATAGCCACCGAGATGGTCACCGTCACCGGTAACATAATCCACGGTAATGGCACTACCGGCGTCTACCACCGCAAAACCATCGAGCCCCTGCTGCCACGCCGCGTACATGGCGTGCCAACGATCCGCACCCATTTTTTCAACGTCTGAATAGGCATTACGAAGACCACCACGAAGACTTTCGGCCCAATAAAAAGATATCGGCGCACCGGACAAGTCGACTAACTGACTGACCAGCACCGAACGCCTGGCCTCGGAAATAACCGTCGAGACAGATATACTCTCAATTCGGGCGCCAAAGGGCGACAGCTCGTCTAACCACTGCCGACTATCGAACAGACAGGCACCTCCGGTCACGACATCGCCCTGTTGATCGAGCCGCCATTTCAGCCTTGTATTCCCGGCGTCAATCAACAGTCTCATGGAGAAGCTCGCAAACTGATTTCACCTGCGCGGACTTTTTCAATCTCTCCGTCCACATCGATCAGATAGTTTCCCTGTTGATCCACTCCAGATCCCTTGCCCAGTAGGCTGCCATCGGCGGTTGCTAGTGGCTGCCCTCTGAATATATCGCGATCCTGCCACCGCGAACGAAAACTCTCAAAACCGTTCGCGGCAAATTCTTCTGAGAACTGAAGCACAGACTCAATCACACCTGCTGCAATTTCATTCCGCTGCCAGGTGAGGTCGGGCATCGAGCGAGACAGACTCGTCCAGGCCTGTTCCACGCCGTCAGCCTGCGACATGTGGACATTAATACCAATGCCGGCGACCACTTCAATCAGCCCTTCTTCGAGCTCTCCCTGCAATTCCACAAGAATGCCCGCCAGTTTGCAGTCGTCGATAAACAGGTCGTTTGGCCATTTGAGACCAACACGTTTCGCACCTTGCCTATCAAGAGCCTCGGCAACAGCCAGACCAAGCGCCAGGCTCAGGCCGTCGAGTATCGCAAAGCCACCCCGGAAGGTCAGACCAAGACTCAGATACAGATTCTCACCACGAGGGCTCTGCCACTGGCGGCCACGGCGACCCCGGCCAGCGGTCTGATGCTCTGCTAGGCAGACCAGAACGCCACTATTACGCTTCAGAGCCCGCTGGCGAATAACTTCGGCGTTGGTGGAGTCGAGTTGGTCGTGAACCTGGAGGCTGGAAATGCTGGAAACCAGGTTGTCAGGCAACTGATCAAGAATGGCGTCAGCATCTAGCAGATCCAGCGGCGTCATCAACCGATACCCTTTACCCTTGATTGTATCGATGGAGTAACCGTCCTCGATGGCCCGCCTGACCTGTTTCCAGACGGCTGTGCGACTGACCCCGAGGGCGGCAGCGAGAGATTCTCCGGAATGGACCTGCCCATCAGCAAGAAGGCCGAGTAACGCTCTGGATTTCATTCAATTTCGCCTGGTAAATGTGCCAGCATAAATAAAAAACCCCCACCGGCAAAGCCGGAGGGGGTTTTTAGTATTAAGAGCCTGACGATGACCTACTCTCACATGGGCAGAAGCCACACTACCATCGGCGCTGGTCTGTTTCACGGCTGAG
>NZ_SRPF01000018.1 GCF_004785685.1 Marinobacter confluentis
ATCAACCACGGAAATGTCCCTCTGGCGCAGGTTCTGCCGCGCCTGCTCCACCACCGGGATGGGGTTGTTCACCACCGTGCCCATCAGAATCAGAAAGCCGAGCATGGTGATCATGTCGAACGGCTGACTCAGGGGTAGCAGGCCGATTTTCGGCAACAGGCCGCCCACCAGATTCATCAGCGCCAGGCCGACGATGCCGCCAGCGACTCCTAATGGAATGGCCGTCAGGATCAGCAATGGGAAGTCCCAGTGGGCGAAGATGGCTACCAGCAGCAGGTACACAATCACCACCGCGATGATGAAGTTGCCGGTAAGGGCATCACGGGTGGCATTGAGCTGATCGCTGGCGCCGGAAATATC
>NZ_SRPF01000019.1 GCF_004785685.1 Marinobacter confluentis
AGGGTTCAAATGTATACCCAAAGACAAAAGAAAATTGGTAATAGAGGTAAAAAGGGACTCAAGATGTTGTACAGACTTGGCCCCCAATACCACATCATCCATATAACTGAAAGCCAAACAGTGGGGGAAAGCCCTACGAACCACTGAACAAATGGCACTAGTAAACTGAGCCAGGAGAAACGGACTGAGGCCCACTCCCATAGGAATCTTGCGAAAGCCCAGGATGATGGGATGGGAATACAAGTGCAGTTTCCGTCCGAAGGTTTTGTACAGCAACAAGAGGGAAACATAGAGGTTCCTTGAGCAGGAATCGTGCAGGTCTTGCATGGTCCCGTGCTGGTAGTTGATGTTCCTGGA
>NZ_SRPF01000020.1 GCF_004785685.1 Marinobacter confluentis
CAAGGCCGGTGTCGAAGGGTTTACCCGAAGCCTTGCCAAGGAAATGTCGAACCTGGGTATTACTGCAAATTGCGTTGCCCCCGGTTTTATTGACACTGATATGACCCGAAAACTGGACGACAAGCAACGCGAAGCTATGATGGAAGTCATACCCGCCGGTCGTCTGGGTGAGCCGGAAGAAGTGGCAGCAGTGGTGGCCTTTCTGGCATCGGACGCAGCCGCCTACGTGACGGGTGAGACAATCAACGTCAATGGCGGCATGTACATGGGCTAGTCCGGCTGCGGGCTGATCGCGCACCTCCTTGTTGCGAAACATGTTTGAATGGAATCCCTGCTTGTTCGCAGGTTGGGT
>NZ_SRPF01000021.1 GCF_004785685.1 Marinobacter confluentis
GTCCATCACCCCTTCCCTGTCATCACGGAAATAGGGCCGGAAGCTCTCACCGCCGTCGCTGCTCATCAATACGGCGCCGCTGTTGCCAACCAGCGTAATACGGCCATCTTCCGCTACCACGCCGTCGTTCAGCGTCGCCCCACCTTCATTTGGGACCACCTTCCAGCTTTTTCCCATATCCGTAGACTTGAAAGTGGTTCCACGTAACCCGAAGACCAGGACTTCATTCACATTGCCTGTGCCGCGTGCACCAAACAGTGAACCCTCGTAAGGACTTTCGCGCTGCTCCCAGGTGTCGCCGTTATCGACTGATACGAAGATCTGGCCGGCTTCACCGGCAATAACCAGGG
>NZ_SRPF01000022.1 GCF_004785685.1 Marinobacter confluentis
CGCAGGTATTCAGCAACAGGCCAGCGAGCACGGTATTTCCCTCCTGTTTGAGGCATTCGCCGACCGGGCCTACGACCAGGACGGCAAACTGGTCACGCGCTCCCTGCCCGGTGCCGTGCATCACGACACGGCCCTGATCATCGACCAGGCAACCCGGATCTCTGAAGGTCGGCCACTGACGGCGTCCGACGGCAGCGAATTGTTCCTGCAGGCCGACACCCTGTGCGTTCACGGCGACAACGAGGAATCTATCGCAGCGGTCCGGCGGATATGCGAAGTGCTTGCATCCACAGGACGCACCGTATGAACGTCGGTGTCTTACCAAGGCTCGAACCGGCCGGAA
>NZ_SRPF01000023.1 GCF_004785685.1 Marinobacter confluentis
GACAAGCGACCGATCAAGACCTGGTCGCGCCGTTCCACGATTTTTCCGGAGTTCGTAGGCCTGACCATTGCAGTCCACAACGGCAAGCAGCACGTGCCGGGTTATGTCACCGAAGATATGGTTGGACATAAACTGGGTGAGTTCGCGGCAACGCGTACTTATCGTGGTCATGCGGCCGACAAGAAAGCTAAACGCTGATTTGAGGTAATAAAAATGGAAGTAGCAGCCAAGTACAAGGGCGCTCGCCTCTCAGCTCAGAAAGCACGTCTTGTCGCTGACCAAGTACGCGGCAAGGCTGTTGAGGACGCCCTGGATATTCTGACTTTCAGCCCTAAGAAGGCA
>NZ_SRPF01000024.1 GCF_004785685.1 Marinobacter confluentis
GGGGTGGGAAGGTGTTTTCTGTGACTTTGGCAATTTCTCTGGTTAAGGGGGTCTCAGATTCAGGGTGGGTAGCTGTGCATGTGAAGGTCTCTCCATTGTTCCAGCGCTCGGCACAGCCAGGCAGGACGCTGGACACACTGTAGCAGCCACAGGAGTCCTGCACAGGTTCCTTCTGCACTGCATCCTTCCCAGTGGTGGGCTGCCAGGTGAAGACGGCTCCCTTAGGCTCTTTCAGGCCACTCAGAGTACATGTGAGGCTGGCCTCTGAACCCAGGAGCAGGTCCTCGAGAGCTGGCCGTTGCAGTGACAGGCTGGGTTGGCAGGATAGGGGAGGACACCC
>NZ_SRPF01000006.1 GCF_004785685.1 Marinobacter confluentis
GAATACAACGATGAACGTCCCCACGATTCATTGGAAGACCTGACGCCATGGGAATATCTGGCGAAATACCAACAGGCGGAAAGCTCTAATCAGCGGTGCAACTAAAACAGGGATGTTTACACCTAGTCGAAGCCTATTATGAAGTGGTGAATGATAGCGCCAACGAAACGATCAGTTTCGATGAAGCCATCGAAGAATTCGGCAGTTTCGAACTGGTGACAGGTCCTGATGGTGAGTCAGTAAGGGTATTTAAAGATGAAGAAGGTCGCGTTGCCTACATCATACGCTCGGGCGATATAGACCGCAGTGATGCAACCGCCGATGAGGACTCTTTCGAAATTTCCTTAGTGCAAGGTATTAATCTGGTTACAGGTGCTCTGGATTACTTTACCGACGAACTGGGGCGAGTCCTGGGAACCTACCAGTTGCAGAACACACTGGAGAGCGTTGAAGAAAACCAGTTGCCAGGAGGGCGACTTGAGCTGGAATACATTGCGGAGAAAAGCGCATCGGAACTAGAGGCCCTTTTTCAAAGCGATCCCGCAGTCCGTTTCGCACTGACCAAAGGGAATGTGTATGCGATTCGCGAGGACCTGGCCGTTTACGACAGTTCAGAGTTAGCCCCCGAAAACTTCTCAGATGAGTACATCCGCGATCGCATTCGCTTCATGGAAGCCCTCCGCTTCGATTCGAATGAGGAAGACACCGCGTTCCGTGACCTGGAAAGTGGGCTCAGCGCTGGTGCGAACCCGTCGTCCGGCCTGTTCGGAGAACGCGTCATTTTTGGGAGTGAGCGCGATGAGGTTATCGAAGGATCCGAGTTTGGTGAGGATAAACTTTATGGCGGTGGCGGACGCGATGTTCTGTCGGGCTTGGGCGAAGATGATCACCTCGAGGGCAACGAAGGAAAAGACACTCTCATCGGTGGCGCAGGTGACGACATATTAGTAGGCGGCGAGGGCAATGACCAACTCACCGGCGGCACCGGCTTCGACGAATACCGCTTCCGCCCGGGCGACGGCGCAGACACTGTCTACGACATTGACGGCCTGGGTCGTATTCTGATCGGTGACGACACAGAGCTTGTTGGCACCAATGAAGTTGCGGCTCTCGAAGAGGGAAACACCGTCTGGAAAAGTGCCGACGGCGAGACGGTTTACACACTCGTGGACGGGTCCCTCGACGAGGGAACCCTCGAAATCACCGGTCCCGGATTCGAGGCGGACGACAGCATCACCATTCAGAAATTTCGCAATGGCTATCTGGGGATCAATCTCAATCCCGAGCGCGATATTACCCTGACCCCCGGCGATGGCGGCAGTTCAACGACGCTGGTTGAGGGTGGTGCGCGCGCGTTCCAGTTGGAACTGAACCGCCCCGCCGAAGCGGGTGACCGGATTGTGCTCAGTCTTGGTGGCGAGGGGGCGGATGCGGTTGTGGCCCGTTTTGGCGGTGACGTCCTACGGTTTGCGGAAGGAAAGGTAACGGTTGAAGTGAGATTTACCGCCTGTGCTGGGGCAGCGCATTCATCAAGCAAGCTAGCCTGCTGAAAGCCAGGAGTGAAATATGACCATCAATCAGTTGAGACAGTGGAGACATCAGCACGGCATTTTACTTACGCGGGTGGCAGTGTTTTTGTGCGCGCTCGGCATTTCAAGCTTTTCCAGTGCAGGTCAAAAGCCACCTGACATTCCCCCTGAGATTCAAGCGCGGCTTGATCGACTTACGGCTCCGCCACCGAAGCATCACCTCATTAAGGTTGGCCAGCATGTGTTCAAAGTGCCGGTTGAGTATGTGATGCAGTATTCTCAGAGCAGCGAAGACTTTTTTTCCATGTTGATTTATTTGCCCGGAATGATTCCCTATAAACAGTCGATAAAACAGGATGTATCTCAGGTTGTATCGGATCGGGTTGAGGTGCTCGTGAGAGATGGCGGTGTTGCAGAGGTTGAGCAGGCGGCCAGAAATTGGCAAAGAAGACTGGAGAGTAGCAGCGGGGGCCTAGTTGAATACACCGAAGTGCCAAGCCTGAAAACCACAACGTCAAAGTCCGCTTCCACCCGCGTCTACTTCGCGGAAAAAACGGACTCGATATTGAATCAAGAAATCCTGATGATTCTTTGTGGCCGTGCCGGTCCGCTTCATGAGGTCGGCACTTGCTCTACTCGATTTTCTCCTTTTCCTGGGGTGATCATAAAGTTGCGGTTCGATCGCAAAACGCTTCCTCAGTGGAGAGATGTTGTCTCCCATGTTTCCCAACTATTGAAAGACTTCAAGGACGATGAAAATGACTTATAGATTCTCCAATGCTCAAATTAACGAAATAAGTGATCTCCACAGATGACAGTGATAAAAAAAACAAGCTCATCTTTCTGGCATTGATGCTCGTCGCCGCAACGATTTTTTTTGTTTTCGTTTGGGTAGGCAACGGTAAAGGCGATCAAACGGCAAGCTCAAATTCTGGAGGGGCTGAGCGGGTGGTGCAATGCCTGTATGAAAAGGGCGAGCCATTTTTAGGGGCGATTAAAAATACAGTATATGACGCTAAGCGTGGCTGCCACGCTATGACGTATTGGATTCCGAAAAGTTTCGATCATGATCTAGTTCCAAGCTATGGCAAAACTCGACAATCGCTATCCGTCACTCTTCCCCAGGAAAGTGATATCAGCAAACAATTGTATGAGATTCATGGTGTACAGGGTGATGTTCGCGCGCAGATATGGCCATTGGACTTTGACAAACAGCTCAATGAAAAAAGAGAGTTCTCAAAAGCGCGCGGTTATCTTGATCTTTCAGAGAAGGACGAGCGTTTCTTGGTTAGGAGTACTGGAGACGAATCGAAGACTTATTACTCGATTCAGAGAGAGTATCCGTTTTTTCTCAACTGCACAATGCGGAACAAAGGATCGGATAACCCACCTGAGTTTCTATTTTGTAAGGTTTGGACCAGCACCTGTAACCGTATGGTCTTGATCTATGCGACGTTCGGTGAACCCTTTCAAAACTTGAAAAAAGTTGATGCTATTCATCAAGACTTAGTGCGACCGCTATTTGACGTCTGTGACTAATGTCCCGGGTTTCAACTATGATGTGGGTATTCAGACAAGGTCAGAGGTAGGATCATGTTCCAACTGGTTTTCAAAGGCGAGTGTACACCCGGTACCGATCCGGAAGAGGCCCGTAGCAACGCTCGAACCCTGTTCAAGGCCAATGCTGACCAGATTACCAAGATGTTCAGCGGCCAGCCGGTGGTTATCCGCAACCGGCTCGAGGAAGTCCAGGCGGAAAAGTACCGGGGCGTCTTGAAAAAACACGGCATGGTTGCCTACGTCGAGCCAATGGAGGGGGCGGCACCCAAACCGTCTTCGGCCAGAGCAGAGCCTTCCGCGCCAGAAGAGCCTTCAGCTCAGAAAAAGCCCTCGGCTCCGGAGCAACCTTCAGCTCCGCCTCAGCCGGCTGCCTCCGAATCCACTCCTTCCCGTGCTGGCGGATCAGTAAAAGTCGAACCGGGCGACAGGCCCAACGTGGCGGGCGAAAAAGTGGACAGCATTCTTTCCGGGTCTGGCCTGACGCTTGACCCGGTGGGCGTTACCCTCGCCGAGCATAAGGAAGCCGAAGCCCCGATGTTCGAGCATCTCGATGAATGGACCCTGGCACCACCCGGCGCTGAACTTGTCGAAGCCCGGGAGGCACCGCCGCCGTTAGTACCGGACGTGTCCCATCTGTCGCTGGCGGATCAGGACGATGAACCCGGGCGTAACGGGTGAGCCACCATAGTCAGGGATAGTGATGTCGTTCCAACGGATTCTGGTTTTGCTGATTACGCTAACCGCGGCCACGGTGGCCGCGTCAGAGCGCCCGAAAGTTGCCCTGGTATTCAGTGGCGGTGGTGCCAAGGGCATGGCCCACGTTGGCGTGCTGCGGGTGCTGGAGGAAATCCGGGTGCCGGTGGATATGGTGGTTGGCACCAGCGCCGGGTCGGCGGTTGGCGCGCTCTATGCGTCGGGCATGCCGGTCAGGGACATAGAGGCCCGTTTTATCAATCTGGACTGGCTCTCCAGCTTCCGGGATGATCCGGGCCGGGTGTTCAAGCCGGTCCGCCGCAAACGCCAGGATTGGCGGTTTCCCATTACTCCCGGCATTGGCGTAAGCGCTGAGGGCCTGGAGCTGGGCGGGGGCATTATCGCCGGCCAGAACCTTGGTTTTATCCTCAATGAACTTACCCGCGACGCTGCACTGATTGAGGATTTCGATCAGCTTCCCATTCCCTTTCGCGCAGTCGCAACCGATCTGGAAACCGGTGAGGCGGTGGTCATAGGCAGCGGCAATCTGTCTGAAGCTATCCGCGCCAGTATGAGTGTACCCGGCGTCTACGCACCGGTTACCCGTAACGGCAAACTGCTGGTCGATGGAGGCGTGGCGAACAATCTGCCGGTATCGGTGGCGCGGGACATGGGGGCCGATATTGTGATTGCCGTCGACATTACCGATCCGCTGATGGACAAGGGGCAATTACGGGATGCTTTTACCGTCGTTGGCCAGCTCACTACCTTGCTCACCCGCCGCAACACTGAGTATCAGCTCGACCTGCTTGACGACGATGACCTGTTGATCCGTCCGGATCTGGGCGAGCTGTCTTCTGCGGATTTTTACCAGGCAGCGCCATTTTTCGAGATTGGCGCGACCGAGGCCCGCAAGCATTCTGTCGCCCTGAACCGGCTATCGGTGAGCAAAGATGAGTGGGCGGCCTATCGACGCCAGCTGGGCACCGAATCCCTCAGCCCTTCAGTCATCAACCGCATCAAAGTGGCCGGTGGCGACCGGCTGGCATCCGACTTTATTGCCTCGCGCATCCGGCAGTCCGAAGGCGATCCGCTGGACACAGACCAGTTGGAGCTGGATCTGAAACGCATCTATGGCCTGGGTTACTACGAAACCCTGTCGTACTCGCTGGAACCGGGTGACGGGGATGGGGCCGTCCTGCTGATTCAGGCCCGCCGGAAAAGTTGGGGGCCCAATTACCTGTCGTTCGGGCTGAACTACGAGGATAACTTCGAGAACAAGACCGACTTCAACCTGGCGGCATCGCTGCGGATGACGGAGCTCAATGCTCTGGGCGCAGAATGGAGCACCGGTCTGCAACTGGGCACCGAACCCTGGGTACGCACCGAATGGTTCCAGCCCCTGGACTACGGCTATGAACGCTTTCTGACCCTGGGAGGGGAATTCCGGCGCGAGACGTTCAGCGCTTTTGATGGCCAGGGCGAGCGGATCACCGAGATTGACCTGTCTACCAGTGAAGTCGATCTGTCCCTGGGTATGGAAATGGGGGTGAACAATCAGGTCAGGCTGACCGTGAGGCGTGGGTACGCCACCGTGGATGAGCAGGTGGGCGACCGGATTGTTCCCTACAAATACATTCAGAAGGGCAATGTGAACCTGGCGTTCGAGCATGACTCCCTGGACGATGCCTTTCTGCCGGAATCCGGTGCCTTTGCCGGGTTGCGCGGACGGCTGGAGCGGCCCGGCCTTGGCTCGGACCGTGAGTTTGACTCGATCCGGGCCATGGCCCTTGGCGCGAGGACCTGGGACAAGACCACCGTGACCGGGCTGGTGTTTGCCAATGCGGTCACCGGTGGTGTGGCTGGTATCGAGAACTCGGTTATTCTGGGGGGCTTCCAGCGGCTGTCGGCGTTTAGCCAGGGCGAAGTGGCGGGCGAGGATGCGGCCCTGGCCAGCGTATTTGCCCGCCGTTCATTCGGTGGTCCTTTCCTGCCCTGGTTTGCCGGCGCCGGTGCTGAAGCGGGCAATGCCTGGTCTTCTCTGGGCGATGCCCGCTGGGAGAATCTGCTGTATTCCTGGAGCCTGTTTGCCGGCATCGAGACGGTCATTGGTCCGGTGCAGTTTTCCACGGCCTACAACAATGAAGACGACTGGAGCGCCTACCTGAACGTTGGCTTCTCGTTTACCCAACTGTTTGACTAACGGTGCTCGGCCGGGCTGAATCAGGCGGTTTCCGTGCTTGCCCCCAGGGCCTGAAGCACCTGCTGGCACTGCTGGCGGGCATAGACCGCAAGTATGTCAGCCATGCGCTCTTCGTCCTGGGCGCGAATGGCGTCGATAGAGTCCCTCACGTGTGCGAGATTGTCGTCCAGTACCTGGTTACCGCCGCTCTGAAATGCCACGAAGGCGCAACGTTTGGCGGAAGGCCACAGGTCCTGAATCGCGGACACGATAAAATAGTTGTCTGCATGAGTCAGGGATGCCTGGGTGTATTCGATGCCCTGTTCCATAAAGCCTACCAGATCATTGCGCCCGTAGCTGTCTCTCATCTGCTCATAGAGTGATTCCAGTCTGTCCATATCTTTCTGCTGCCATTGCCGAACCAGCTTGCGCCCGGTGTGGGTCAGGTACAGCTGAAGAACCTCGTAAAGACTGCGGACAAAAAACTCATCCAGCGGTGTAACAAAGGCGCCTTTGCGGGGGACGTTCTGGACCAGGTGGCGTTTTTCCAGTAGCAGCAGTCCTTCACGAATAGAACCATGGCTGACGTCCATCTGTTTGGCCATGGTGCTTTCATAAATGCGTTCGCCGGAACGCAGCTGGCCGAACGCGATCAGGTTTTCGATGTGGCGTGCTACCTGCTCGGTCAGGGTTTCACGGGGTTTGAATAGTGTCATTTTTGTCGATCGCTACCGCGCGGTTGGTCCTTGGTAGCTGAATACTCTCATATTAGCCGACGTCGGAAACGAACCCGGGGCCCAGGTTGAGACCCGGTCGGCATTACAGCAGCGGACCCATCAGGCGGACTGCACGGCAGGCAAGACGAAACGGAATGGAGCGGTCACGGTAATCGCTTTCTGTCATCAACCGACAGCTGTCCAGGTCCGTTGTCAGCATCTGTTCCATCCGTTCAACGAAGGCCGGGGACGTGTTCACCGCCATGATCTCAAAGTTCAGGCGCATGGAACGGTTGTCCAGATTGGCCGTGCCCACCGCCGCATAACGGTCGTCCACCAGGACGGTTTTCTGATGCATGAACCCCGGCTGATACCGGTAGATGGCAATACCCGCCCGGGAGGCCTGGACCAGGTAGGAATAGGCGGCCAGGCCAATCAGCCTGCTGTCGGATTTTTCGGGAATTATGATGCGAACATCCACGCCCCGCAGCGCCGCCAGCTGCAGGGCATTCAGGATCTGGAAATCGGGCACGAAATAGGGTGAGGCGATCCATAGCCGGGTGCGCGCATTGTTAATGCAGTTGAGGAAAAACAGGGAACCGGTTTCGTAATGGTCTGCCGGCCCCATAGGCAGGATCAGCACTTCTTCGTCGCCGTCAGGTACGGCGGGCGGGGTCCAGTTCAGGTCGGGAATCTCGTCGCTGGCCCAGTTCCAGTCCTCCAGCCAGGCCAGCTGCAGCCCCTGGGTGGCCGGGCCCCGAACCCGGCAATGGGTGTCCCGCCAGGGCTCTTCGTCGCCGGCTGTGGCCAGGTATTCATCCCCCAGGTTGATGCCGCCGACAAACCCGACCTCACCATCGCACACCAGCAGTTTGCGATGGTTGCGGAAATTCACCTGCAGCCGCATACGGCGCAGGTTGCCATCGCCAAAGGAGGAGACATGGGCGCCGGCGGCAGACAGCTCGTTCAGATATTTCCGGGGCAGCCAGACGCTGCCAATGTCGTCGTATATGAACCAGACCTGAACGCCCTGTGCCAGCTTGCGCTTGAGGATCGACTTTATGCGCTGGCCAACCTTGTCCGAGCGCACGATGTAGAATTCCAGCAGGATGTAGTGACGGGCGTTTTCCATGGCCTCGAACAGGGCCTCGAAGGTGGCCGCGCCGTCTTTGAGCAGGTCACAGCGGTTGCCAGAGGTGAAGGGCTGGCGACCGAGTTTGCACAGCACCTGCAGTTCGTCGCTGCACTGGTCTCTGCCGGGCTCGTCGATGACGTTGGTCTGTTGCTCAAACTGGCTGAGCGCGCCGCTGATTTTTTCCCTGTCGGGCCGTTTTGCACGTAGATAGCCGCCAAACCGGTTGCGACCAAACAGCAGGAAAAGGGGTACCGCCAGGTAAGGCAGGCCGATCAGCGCCAGTATCCAGGCAATCGCGCCCTGGGCAGTGCGGTAGCTCAGCAGTATCCGGTAGATACAGGCGGCGGCCAGGGTATAGAGCCCAATCAGGCCGTAGACGATCCAGGACGGGTCTGGTGCGCTCATGATCTGGCGCGCCCTGGCGGGTGGGCCGCGTCGACCGGATATTGGGCCCGGTGTTTCTGCCGGTACTGAACCGGGGCTATGCCGGTCCAGCGCTTGAACGCGCGACTGAAGGCGCTGAGCTCGGAAAAGCCCAACAGAAAAGCGATTTCACCCAGCGCGTAGTGATCTGAGGCGACATAGCGCATGGCTTTATCTTTTCGCACCTCCTCTACCAGTTCATGAAACCCCAGGCCTTCCTTTTTTAAGCGGCGGTAAAGAGTCTGCCGGCTCATATGGCACTGCCGCGCCAGAGTGTCGGCGTCGATGCGTTCGGTAGACATCTGCTGGGAGATCAGCCGGCGAATTTTGCGGCCGAAGGTGCGTCGGCTTTGCAACCGCGCCATCAGCGAGTTCACCTGCTTCAGAACCGCGGAGTACACAAACGGATTACGGTGCGGGATGGGATGTTCAAGGTGGCGTCGATCAAAGGCGACACGGGTCTGCTCGCAGCCAAATCGCACGGTACCGCCAAACAGTTCCTGGTACTCCACCGCATAGTCCGGTTTCGAATGGGCGATATCCAGCCACTCCGCCTTGATGGCCGGATGAATGAAATGTCGGGTGCGGCACAGCATGGATGAAATGGTGCGGTCCATGTCCTGGCGGCAGTAGTGACCGGGGGAGTCTGCTTGCCAGGTCAGCACCGCCTGATCACCGGTCTGTTCAAAACTGAGCCGGACGGACTCGTTAATCAGCCGGTGCAGCCTGGCGTACTGGGTGACGGCTTCACCCAGGGTGTCGCAGTTGAAAAATACATGTCCGACCAGGCCCATCCGGTCAGGGTCGACCGTCTGGCCAACGTGCAGACCCACCGCCGGGTCGCCGGTGACCGATTCGGCATATTCCCAGAGGTGATAGTGCTGGTCGGCTGGGATTCGAAGGTCCGGGTCGGCCAGGGCGTCCTCGGGCTGCCCGGTGATCCGCTCCACCGCCCTGGGGTCCAGAACGCCCTGGCACCGGAGATAATGCACCAGAGCCAGCGTGCTGGACGCGGCAATCATGGGTGATGTGCTGGACTTATCCTGCTCGGCGCTCACGGTAACCTTTGCGGTAGATGAAGAAGATGTCATTCCGGGTGTCACAAACTGTCAAGGGAATGGGACAGCCTGTCAATCACCCCGATGTTTTCTAACGATAGCATTGTAGTCATTGAAGGGAGCAATCGGGTTTCGTTCATCAGGAGGTGTATTATGGAACTTGAAATTTTTGTACCGCGTAACGAGCAGGAGCGGTCCAATATTGTCGCTCTGGCAGAGTACCTGAACAGCATCTATTATTGCTGATCATCCTTTTACCTGACATTTTATCAGCCGGGTTCGCCCGGCTTTTTTGTGCCCGGCTGTCTGATGTCTGACGGTTTCCTCTGCTGGAGAATGTGTTCATGAGTGTCCAACTTCATCACCGGATCAGCGGCGAAGGCGAGCCGTTGATTCTATTGCATGGGCTGTTTGGCTCCCTGGATAACCTGGGCGTGATTGCCCGGGGGCTTCAGGATAACTGGCAGATCCATGCCCTGGACCAGCGCAATCACGGCAAGTCCCCCCATGCCAGTACCATGAGCTACCCTGAAATGGCCGATGATGTGCTGGCCTACATGGATGCCCAGGGAATCGGGAAAGCCTGGGTGCTTGGCCATTCCATGGGTGGCAAGGTGGCCATGCAGTTGGCCCTCAAGGCGCCGGATCGTATTGCCGGTATCATCGTGGCGGATATCTCACCGGTAACCTACCAGCCCCGTCATGATCAGGTTCTCGAAGGCCTGAAAGCCGTTGATGTCGGTGCGCTCAGGTCCCGTCAGGATGCTGACGCGGCGTTGTCGCCGTTTGTCGAAGAAGCCGGTGTCCGGCAGTTCCTGCTGAAAAACCTGGTGCCGGTCCCCGCCGACGAGAAGGACGATTCCGGTGCCCGTTATCGCTGGCGGCTAAACCTGCCGGTCATCGATGCAAGCTACGCCGACCTGTCCGCCGCCCCTGAGGGTGAGGGGCCCTATGAGGGTCCTGTACTGTTTATCAAAGGCGCTGATTCGGCGTACATTCAAACCAAACATCGAGACACAATTTCCGGGCTTTTCCCCAGGGCGGACCTTCGAATCATCGAAGGCACAGGCCACTGGCTGCACGCCGAAAAGCCGGACACCTTTGTCGCGCTGTGCCGGCGCTTCCTTCAACAGTGAATCCAGGGTGCCAACGGCTGGTGGACCTTCGGCTGGTAGACAGGCACCCGGTGTCTGATATGGTTAGGGCACTCAGGGAACAGGACAGGCAGGCATCATGAAGTGGTTTTTGGGCATATTGTTAGTGGTATTCGTGGTTGTCGGCGGTTTTCTGCTGGCCGAATCCCCCATTGACAGTGCCGCCTGGAAAGCACCGGAGCCCGAACCCATGACCGGTGAACTGAGCCCCAACGAGCGCCTGGAATCGGCCAAACTGCTGGCAGAGGGCCAGGTTTATGGCCCTGAAGATACCACCATTGACGGCAATGGCCTGTTGTACACTGGCACCCAGGACGGCTGGATTGTGCGGGTATGGCCTGACGGCCGGGTGGAAAACTGGCTGCAGACCGACGGTCGCCCCCTGGGGATGGTGTTTGACCGTAACGGCAACCTGATTGTCGCCGATGCCTGGAAGGGCCTGCTTTCGATCGCGCCTGACAAAACCGTGAGCGTTCTGACCCGTGAAGCAGAAGGACTGCCGTTCCGCTTTACTGATGATGTGGACATTGCCCCTGACGGCCGGATCTACTTCACCGATGCCAGCTCCCGCTTCAACCAGCCGGAGTACATGCTGGATCTGATGGAAATGCGCCCCCACGGCCGTTTGCTGCGTTACGACCCCGCTACGGGCAAAACCGAGGTACTGCTGCGGAATCTGTATTTCGCCAACGGTGTAGCGGTATCCCCTGACGGTGAATACCTGTTGATGAACGAAACCTGGAAATACCGGATTCTGAAATACTGGATCGGTGGCCGTGAGCCGGGCGCCGTTGAGGTCTTCGCCGATAACCTGCCAGGGTTTCCGGATAACCTGGCGGTGGACGCTGAGGGCCGCTACTGGGTCGCGTTCCCCACCCGGCGCAACGCCCAGATTGATTCATTGCACACCCGGCCATGGCTGAAAGACCTGCTGGCAAAGCTGCCGGATGCGCTCAAGCCGACGCCTGAAATCTACGGGCTGGCGGTCGCGTTCAACGATCAGGGGCAGGTACTGGCCAGCCTGCACGACACCGACGGCCAGCACCTGCAGGAGATCACGTCGGTGAACCCCCACGACGGGGTTCTGTATTTTGGGTCACTGCACAACAACCGGATTGGCCGCATGCCCATTGAGGCCGTTCCGGGACTGAAGGAGGCAGCGAATGAGTGATACGCCAGCGCTGAACTGGGACCTGCCATCACCCTTTACCCAGCAGATTACCGTATCCCCGGACGATACCGACCGTCTGGGCCATGCCAACAATGTGGTGTATCTGCGTTGGCTGGAAGACGTGAGCTGGGCGCATATCGAAAGCCTGGGCATGACCTGGGCGCTGCATGAGGAAACCGGCAAGGCCATGGCCATTACCCGCACCGAGATTGATTATCTGGCCTCCGCCAATGCCGGTGACGAGCTTGAGCTGGGCACCTGGCTGACGGATTTTGATGGTCGTTTCCGGTCTGCCCGCCAGTTCCAGCTAATCCGAAAGTCAGATGGAAAAACCCTGGTGCGGGCGCTATCCACCCACGCCTGCGTCGACATGAAAAGCCAGCGGCCCTCCCGTATGCCACCGGAATTCAAACGGATTCTGGGCAGCGTTCTGGTCACCGGTGGCCGCGGCCTTGATCAACCCACTTCCTGAACCAGTCAGCGGAGAACGCTATGCAAAACACCACGAATGCGAGTTCTGAAGCAACCATGCGCCGGGTGGTTTATGGGCGGTTTGGCGAGGCGGAGGTTCTGAGCCTGGAGACGGCGGCCATTGGCGAGCCGGGCCCTGATGATGTGCTGGTGCACGTTGCCGGCGCGGGGCTGAACCCCATCGACTGGAAAACCCGCAAAGGGCTGGGTTTTGCCGCCCGCCAGATTGAAAACAATCTGCCCTGGACGCCGGGTTACGACATGGCGGGCGAGGTGGTTGCGGTGGGCAGGGATGTCACCACCCTGGCCCCGGGCGATCGGGTCATGGGCATGATCGGCTTTCCCGCTGGCGGCGGTGGTTATGCGGAATATGCCATTGCCCCGGCTGTTGACCTCGCCCTGGTGCCGGAGGAACTTGATCTGGTGTCTGCAGGGGCCCTGCCGCTGGCGGCGCTGACAGCCTGGCAGGCGCTGTTTGAAGTGGCCAAGCTGGAAGCGGGGCAGAAAGTGCTGATTCATGCCGGGGCCGGTGGTGTGGGCCATTTTGCGGTGCAGTTTGCGCTGGAGCGCGGGGCCCATGTGATTGCGACCGCGTCGGACGCTAACCGTGATTTTCTGGCGGCCTTGGGTGTTCACGAAGTGATTGATTATCACACCACCCGCGTTGAGGACGAATGCTACGGGCTGGATGTGGTGCTGGACCTGATTGGGGGTGAGGTTGGCAAGCGCTCCCTGCACACGCTGAGCAAGCAGGGCGTGCTGGTGACCATACCCACGGTGACCGCAGACGAGATTATTACCGAGGCCGAAGCCATGGGCCTGAGGGCCCACGGCATGACCGTGCGCCCGGATGTCTTTCATCTGGAGGAAATCGCTGAGCTGATCGAGGATGGCGATGTCAAAGTCCACATCGACCGGGCCTTCCCGCTGGATCAGGTACAGCAGGCGCACCAGACCCTGGAGGGTGGTCATGTGCGCGGCAAACTGGTGCTCGACTGCCGCGCCTGACCCGTTTCCCGGCCGGGCCCGGCTCTAGGCTTTCTCGGGCTCTGCCGGTGGTGTTTCCGGTTTTTCTTTCCGGTCCTTGCCCGGTTGGGGTGGCACCAGGCTGACCAGGGTCCAGTCTTTTTCCGGCTTAAGGCTTTCCAGATCTTTCACCGGTGAAATCCGGTCTCTGCTGTCCAGGACAAACAGCACACAGGCCTGCTGTTCGTACCTGGCCTTGAAATCCTCAAAGGTGAATTCGTCGCTCAACTGGGTGGTTTTAATGGTGTAGTGCTTGGCCGCCAGGCTTGCCAGTTTGGCGTAGCTGAGACCGTTGAACAGCCCACGGGTCATGTGAATCTTTTCTGCCGTGCGAAGCCGCGCGTTCTGGTCCTGTTCGGAATCAGACAGGGTGAACACGTTGGTGGTGCCGAACCAGTCCAGGAAGTGATAGGTCGCCAGCGAATTCATGTGTTTGTAGGGCGAAACCACAAGCAGGTTGCCGATGCCGGTCAGGTCCAGGTGAGTGGAAGCATGCTCGGACACCGGGTTCCCGAAGTACACCTGCAGGTTTTCCATTCGCGCCAGTTTGACGTTTTCGTAGTTGGTGTCTGTCAAAATGACCGGCACCTCCAGTTTCTTCAGGGCCACGCCGATTTTACGGGCAATGGGGTTGGCCCCCAGAATCAGGAACCCGTAGGCGGCGGGCTCGGCCACTTTCAGAAGACGGGCCAGAGGTCTTGCAGTCAGGCTCTGGATGGTCACCGTCGCAATGATCAGCATGAAGATCAGTGGCACCAGTGCGGCCGCGCTTTCATAACCCTGCTTCTGAAGCTGGAACGCAAACAGGGCGGACACGGCGGCCGCCACAATGCCCCGAGGCGCCACCCAGCTCAGGAAGAGCTTGTCCCGCCAGTTCAGGGAAGTGCCGATGGCAGACAGGAAAATGCTCGCCGGCCTGGCCACCAGCATCAGCAGTGCCAGAACCGCCACCAGGCCCCAGCCCAGTTCAGCGATGGCGGCAAACTCCACCCGGGCGGCCAGAATGATAAACAGCGCGGAAATCAGCAGTACGCTTAACGATTCCTTGAATTCCAGAATGCTGTCGATCGGCACCTGTTTCATGTTCGCCATCCAGATACCCATCACGGTAACCGTCAGAAGGCCTGACTCGTGGGCCATTTCATTGGACAGCGCATAGACTCCCAGCATGAACGTGAGGGTGCCCGCATTGTGAAGGTACTGGGGGATCAGGTGTTTGCGCAGGGCCAGGCCGTTAAGCCAGCCCGCCAGCGCGCCGATGACAAAGCCGACCGCCAGGGTTTTGGCGAAGATCCATAGGGAGTGGCCGAAAACGTTGCCCTGGCCCCAGGACACGATGGCCTCGAACACCAGAACCGCCAGCAAGGCGCCCACCGGGTCAATGATGATGCCTTCCCAGCGGAGAATATTGGCGAGTTTGGATTTCGGGCGAACCGAGCGTAACAAAGGCGCTATGACTGTTGGCCCGGTGACAATGGAGATGGCACCAAACAGCAGGGCCACTTCCCAGGACACATCCAGAATCCATCGGGCTGAGAGGGTGCCGATGATGCAGGTCACCACCGAGCCCACTGGAATCAGGTTGCGGACCATCTTGCCGTGACCGGCAATGTCACTGAAACGCAGAGTCAGGCTACCTTCAAACAGAATAATCGCCACTGATAGGGAAATCAGCGGGAACAGCAGGTCACCGAATACGGCCTCAGGGTCGAGCAGGCCAAACATGGGGCCGGCAGCGATGCCGCCTGCCAGCAGAAACAGAATGGCGGGCATCTTTACCCGCCAGGCCAGCCATTGGCAGAAGAGCGAAATAATACCAATGCAGGCAAGTAGAAAGACTGTACTGACGGTCATGATGCGGTCAGTTCCCTCTGGTCAGGATCAGTGTGTGGTGGTGGCCTTACGGGCCAGACGGCCAAGAAGTCTTGCCGCGGCAAAAAAACCGAAGCTGGCGGTCACCGGGCTGGCCGCGCCGAAGCCGGTGGCACAGTCGAGCCGCACCGGGCCATCGGTCACCGGCTTTTGCAAACAGACTTCGCCATCCTCGGCAGGATACGTCAGCTGCTCCAGGGAGTACACGGCCTCAATGCCGAAGCGCCGCTTGGGGTTGCGGGAAAAACCGTACTCCCGTCGCAGAAGGTTACGCACCTTGGCCAGCAGCGGGTCCTGGGTGGTGCGGCTGAGGTCACCGACCTGGATCTGGGTCGGGTCCATCTGGCCACCGGCGCCACCGGCGCAGACCAGGGGAATTTTCTGGCGTTTGCAGTGGGCAATCAGCGCGGCCTTGGGTTTGACGCTGTCGATGGCATCGACAACGCCCGACAGCTCGCCGGTAATCAGTTCTGCCACATTTTTTGCGGTCACAAACCCGAAATGCACCCGGATATCGGCGTGCGGGTTAATCGCTCGCAGCCGCGCCGCCATGGCGTCTGTTTTGGTCTGGCCAAAATGGCCGTCAAGGGCGTGTAACTGACGGTTGGTGTTGGAGACGCAGACATCGTCCATATCAATTAGAGTAATGGTGCCAATGCCCGAGCGGGCCAGCGCTTCCGCGGCCCAGGAACCGACACCGCCCAGGCCGACAATGGCAATGTGGGCTCCACGAAACGCTGCTAGCGCCGTGCGGCCATACAGGCGTTCAATGCCGCCAAAGCGGAACTGGTAGTCGTCTTGAGTCACGGTGTGTCTCCGGTTTTTCGGGGGCCCGATTGTACCCCAGTCTTTCTTTCATCAGAAAACGCCTATAAAAAAGGCCGCGCATTTGCGCGGCCTTCAGATCTGACCCAAACCCCTGGAGGGCTATCAGGCTGCCCAGTGGTCGTCATCCAGATCCATCATCGAATCCTTGCCGGTTTCGATGTCCTGCTTCAGCTGCTCGATTTCCGGAAGAATCTTCTCGAAGTAGAAGCGGGCGGAAATCAGCTTGCCTTCCAGCAGCGGCTTGTTGCCCTCGCCCGTGTCGAGCTGGGCCTGGGCCACGCCCGCCATCCTGGACCAGAGATAGGCGATAACGGTCAGTGCCGTCAGGCGGAGGTAGGGTGTTGCCGCTGCGCCCGCTTGCTCCGGATCTTTCGGGGCATTCTGGGCAATCCACATAGTGGCAGATTCCAGCGCCTTGACGGCGCCTTTCAGCTGCTCGCGGTGCGGCGCCTCTGGATTATCCTTGAGGAAGCCAGTCAGCTCGCCAAACAATGTGCGCACCAGTTGGCCACCTTTGATGCTCAGTTTCCGGCCGACCAGATCCATGGCCTGAATGCCATTGGTGCCCTCGTAGATGCGGGCAATTCGACCATCTCTGACCAGCTGTTCCAGTGGCCAGTCAGTGGTGAAGCCGGAACCGCCGAGTACCTGGAGCCCGGTGTCCGCATTCTTGTAGCCCTCGTCGGTAAGGAATGCCTTGACGACGGGCGTCAGCAGTTGCACCAGGTCGTCAGAGCTCTCACGCACGGCCTCATCCGGATGGGCAACCGACAGGTCCAGTTTCTGGCCGGTGAACAGCGCCAAGGCGCGCATGCCTTCGTTCAGAACTTTCTGGCGCATCAGCATGCGACGCACATCCGGGTGGACAATGATCGGGTCCGCCGGGCCGTCGGGGTTCTTGGGGCCACTCAATGAACGGCTCTGCAGGCGCTCGCGGGCAAAGCCCAGGCTTTCCTGATAGGCCATTTCCGCCAGGCCCAGGCCCTGCATGCCAACCATCAGACGGGCTTCATTCATCATGGTGAACATGGCGCGCATGCCGTCGTTGGGCTCGCCCACCAGCCAGCCTTTGGCACCTTCAAAGTTCATGACACAGGTAGCTGAACCCTTGATGCCCATCTTGTGCTCGAGACCGCCACAGAAGGCCGGATTACGCTCACCGCTGTCCGGCAGCACCTTGGGCACGACGAACAGGGAAATACCCTTGGTGGTGTCCGGGGCGCCCGGCAGCTTGGCAAGAACCAGATGGATAATGTTGTCCACCAGATCGTGCTCGCCGCCGGTAATCCAGATCTTGGTGCCTTCGATGGCGTAGGAGCCGTCATCGTTCGGCGTTGCTTTCGTGCGGATCATGCCCAGGTCGGTGCCGCACTGGGGCTCGGTCAGGCACATGGTGCCAGTCCATTCGCCGGAGATCAGCTTCTCCAGATAGGTGTTCTTCAACTCGTCAGATCCGTGGGAATGCAGCGCGCTTATGGCACCGTGAGTCAGTCCCGGGTACATGCCCAGGGACAGATTGGTGGAGCACATCATCTCATCCACGACGAACTTCAGGGTGTGGGGCAGGCCCTGGCCACCGTATTCAAGAGGCGCGTCCAGCGCAGTCCAGCCGCCCTCGACAAATTTTGCATAGGCTTCCTTGAACCCGTCCGGAGTGGTGACGTCGTGGGTTTCAGGGTTGTATTGGCAGCCCTGGCGGTCGCCGATCTGGTTTGTCGGCTGAATCACCTCGGAGGCCAGTTTGCCAGCCTCCTCGATCACGGCGCTGATCAGGTCAGGGGTTGCATCGGCGTATTTCTCCAGTTCGTGGAGCTTGTCGACGCCCAGTACATCGAACAACAAAAAGCTGAGATCATTAGCCGGAGCCTGGTATTGCATGGAAATCTCTCCTCAAACCGTCTTGCTGGTGGAAACACACCTGTTAATGACACAAATTCATACGGGCGTTTGAAATTTTTGGTTCACCGGAAATCAGTCGTTCTGAAAATATTTTTCGTACTGATGACAGGAACTTTCCCAGGGGAGCAGCATATGAAGCGCATTCTGATTGCCGGTGTTTCCGGTGCCATCGGGCAGGCACTGGCCGAACATTATCTGACGCAGGATGATGGCCTGCAGATTATCGGGCTCTGCCGGAATCCTTTGGCCGTTAAATTCGATGCGACGTTTGCCGAGCGGGTGCAACTGGTTGCGTGGGATGCTGCAGCGTCAACCGACCCGGCCAGGATCGCGTCGGATCTTGAGCAGGTACTGGCCACCGAGGATGGGCTGGACGGTGTCATTTATGCGGCGGGCTTTCTGCATGGCCAGGGTATTCAGCCAGAGAAACGGCTGGAAGATCTGGATGCGGGCGCCATGGCCCATTCGTTTGCAGTGAATGCCACCGGATTTGCCGTGCTCATGCGGGCTCTGGCGCCCTGGCTCCGGCACCGCAGGTTCAAGACCGTGGTGGCGATTTCAGCAAAGGTGGGTTCGATTACCGATAACGGATTCGGTGGCTGGTATGCCTACCGCAGCTCCAAGGCCGCACTCAATATGCTGGTCCGTAATGTTTCCATCGAGTTGCCGCGCAAGTGCCGGCCGGTTGCCTGCGTTGCGATCCACCCGGGAACCACGCTTTCCCCACTCAGTGAACCCTTTTCCCGGTCACTGGCGCAACTGAAGGTCCATCAGCCGGCTGAGACAGCGGCAAATATCGCGGGTGTGATTGACGGTTTGAGCCAGGATAACAATGGTCAATTTCTGAGCTGGGACGGTTCATTGCTTCCCTGGTAATCGATAGGCAAAAAAATGGCCGGGAAAATCCCGGCCCAATAAAACGTGCTTCGTTAAAACATTGCAGATCGCGCGGCTCAGCGGATGAAGGGGTTCAACATCCGACCGAAAGTACCGGTCAGTTTTACTGGAGCACTAAGCACTGACAGTGTGATGCAGTCTTCGCATCCTACCGCAACGGGCTTGTGATCATCTTCCTGGTTCAGAACCACGAAGTCCCACTGGTTGAATACTCCCTTCTGGTCGGCGAAAGCGCCTTGCAGAACAACCGTTGTTTCCTCGCCGCGATGGGTGTGGGATGGAGCTTTGCCTCCGGCCGCCAGTTTTTGTAGCACAACCTGTTCCCTTTGCCCGGGAAACCGATCGGTGATATCAAGAACGCTGACGTCGCCCATCTGGCGTTTCCATGGAAGACTGTTCAAATCTTCACCCAGAAGCTTTTCAAGTGGACTGATGCGTGCTGTGCCTTTGGCAACCGTCGTGACCTGCTGACCCGAAAGGTCTGCGTCACTATCGATACGCGACAGAATGGAATCAAACATACCTGATGACACTTCCGTCTGGGGCTGGCTCTCCATCATGACAGCACCCAGGCTGTCCAGGGTATCAACCCTGCTGCGGCAATCCCCACACTGGTCCAAATGAAGCCGGATACACAGGGCATGGGGCTCGCTCAGGTTGCCAGCGCTGAATTCCATCAGGGTAAGCGTATCGGGGTGGTGCACATTCATACGTTTTGATCCTGCAAAATCACTTTTAACTTGTTCAATGCCAGGCGCACCCGGCTTTTTACGGTCCCCAGCGGGATGTTCAGTTCGTCCGCTACCATCTGGTGGGACTTGCTTTCCATGTATACCTTGGCTATCACGGTAATCTGCTCTTCGGGCAGATGTTTCAGGGAATCCCTTACCCTCCGCTCAGACATCAGCCGGTGCAGAGAAGTCACTGGCTCGTTTTCATGCTCACCGGGAATTTGCCAGAGATCTTCTGTCTCAACCGGCATTTCCGCACTGGTACGCTGCATCTTCCGCAACATATCAATGCGCTGGTTACGGGCAATGGTGAAAATCCAGGTTGAGGCAGCAGCCTTTTTCCAATCGTACAGGCACGAGCGGCGCCAGATAGACACAAACACTTCCTGTACTAGCTCCTCAGCATGGTTTGCCATGCCGTTCGCCATCGCGTAATACTTGATCTGCGGGCCAAAGTGCTGGAACAGCGCGTGGTAAGCCTCGCGGTCCTGGTGTTTGCCCACTTTTTCCAGCAGTTGGCTCCAAGGGTCCTTACGGCCCTCGGCTCGTGCTGGCTTCGTATCCAGTGTGGACACCGGACGCTCCTTGACTGTTGCATGACTTGAATTCGTATTGTTCATCATTCTATGCGCTCGTCCTGGATTTGTCAGTGTTGAATTTTACGACTGTCCAGAGCTGACGGATTGCCCGCTGCGAAAAAAGATGTGTTTCCAAATGTGACCGACTCAGCATTATTCCTCAAGATAGGTGTAACCGCTTAATCCACCGGCCAGCTCCCCGAGCAGTTTTTCCTGCGTTGCGGCATTCAGATCGCTGGCGGCAAATTTTCGTTCATAGGCTGCAATCAGAGCATTTGGCTCAAAGTTCACGTACTGCAGCACCTTGGCCACGGTATCACCATAAATCGGGTCGCTGATGGTATAACCACCGTTCTGATCGCCGCGGACATCCACTGAATGAGTATCACCAAACAGGTTGTGCATGTCCCCGAGTATTTCCTGGTAGGCACCGGTCATGAAAAAGCCCATCAGCAGAGGCTCTCCCGGCACGTCTTCCGGTAAAGGCAGGGTGGTTTCAATGCCCTGGCCGTCGACGTAGCGGTCTATGCGGCCGTCGGAGTCGCAGGTAATGTCCTGGATCACGGCGCGACGGTTCAACGGGCGGTGCAGGCCATTGATCGGCATGATCGGGAAAATCTGATCAATGCCCCAGACGTCCGGGAGTGACTGGAAAAGCGAGAAATTGATGAACAGCTTCTCGGCCAGTTTCTCGTTCAGTTCGTCGATGATTTCCCGGTGGGCACGGTTGGCCTGGCTCAGTTGCTTCTGCAGCGACCTGCAGCAGGTTTTGTAGAGGGTTTCAGCATGAGCCCGGTCAGTGAGTGACAGCACGCCATGGGCAAATTGCGCGTGCACGTCTGCCATGGCGTGCAGTATGTCGTGATAGATTTCCGCCAGTGATCGACCGGAGCTGCGGTCTTCCAGGCTGTCCAGGTCGCGGCGCAGCGAATGCAGGGGTTCCGGGGCATTGGCCGGGGGCCGCGGGGCTGGCTGATGGTCCTGAACTTCACGGTCGATCACATTGGTGATCAATACCGAGTGGTGCGCGGTCAGTGCCCGCCCCGATTCACTGATCAGATTGGGGTGGGGGATGCCAGCGCGGTCGCATTCTGATTGCAGGATATGGACCACGTTGTAGGCGTATTCCTGAACGCTGTAGTTCATCGAGCAGCTGCTGCGGGAGCGGGTGCCCTCGTAATCAACACCGAGGCCGCCGCCGATATCCACGGTGCTGATCGGTGCCCCCAGATGCCGGAGTTCACTGTAGAAACGCGCGCACTCACGCAGGCCGGTCTGAATATCGCGGATATTGGCGATCTGCGAACCCAGGTGAAAGTGCAGAAGTTGCAGCGAGTCCAGGGCGTCTGCCTGGGTGAGGGTATTGACCACATCCAGAACCTGGCTGGCGGACAGGCCGAATTTCGACTTCTCGCCCCCGGTGTTCTGCCAGTTGCCTTTGCCAATGGTGGCCAGCCGGGCACGAACGCCAATCAGCGGTGTCACGCCCAGGTCGTTTGCCTCCTGTAGAATCAGCGGCAGCTCTGACTGCTTCTCCACCACAATAAATACCCGGTGCCCCAGCTTCTGACCGATCAGCGCCAGCCGGATATATTCACGATCCTTGTAACCATTACAGACAATCACCGACCCCGGCTGACGGGATAGCGCCAGCACCACCATCAATTCCGGCTTGCTGCCGGCTTCAAGACCGATCTGGTTGTTGTCTGCCGCTGGCTGGGCGCGCAGCAGTTCTTCCACCACCCGGCGCTGCTGGTTGACCTTGATCGGATAAACCGCGGTGTATTGGCCGCGAAAGCCCTGTTCGCTGGCAACCTTATTGAAAGCACCGCAGAGGGTATTCACCCGGTCATGGAGAATGTCGGTAAAGCGGGCAAGCACCGGTAGCTGGATACCACGACTGGTCAGTGTATGGGCCAGCTCCGGCAGGCTGATGCTGCCAAGATTGCGACCCTGGTCCGGGTGTATCTGGACGTCGCCCTTATCACTGACGCCAATGTAGCCGTCGCTCCACTGGGCAATGTTGTACACCTCGTAGGCTGCACCTTTGTTCAATTCGCTCATCTTGCCTGTACCTGTCTGTATTCCGGGGCAGAATTCGCCCGAAGCTGGCGCTTATTGTAGGGATTCCCTGGCATGGCCGAAAGAAAAGACCGTAGATTTAGCCGTGCCAAGGCTTTAGCTACCGGCACCAGACACCTACAATAGCCGCAGAATAAACCCATCATGCAAAACGAGCACCGCCAAGGCGCGGGCATCGCCCTTCGGAGACACACCATGGCAGAACTGAACGACGGCTGGTTTACCGAGATTTTTCAGGATCACGGCACCGCTTTTTCACTGAAAGTGACGAAAAAGCTCCATGAAGAACAGAGCCAGTTCCAGAAACTGGAAATCTGGGAAACCGAAACCTTCGGCAACCTGATGGTGATTGATGGCTGCGTGATGCTGACCAGCCGCGACAACTTCCTGTACCACGAGATGATGACCCATCCGGCCCTGTTTACCCACCGTGACCCGAAAAAAGTAGTGATTGTGGGCGGCGGTGACTGCGGAACGCTAAAAGAAGTTCTCAAGCACCCCGGTGTGGAAGACGCCTGGCAGGTGGAAATCGACGAGCGGGTCACCCGCCTGTCAGAGGAGTATTTCCCGGAGCTGTGCACATCCAACAGTGACCCTCGCGCCAACTTCTTCTTTGGCGACGGCATCCAGTGGATGCGTGATGTGGTCCCGGACAGCCTGGACGTCATTATCATCGACAGCACCGACCCGGTGGGGCCGGCAGAGGGCCTGTTCGCCCTGGATTTCTACCGCGACTGCATGCTGGCGCTGCGCGACGGCGGCATCATCGTCCAGCAGAGCGAATCTCCGCTGTTGCACACCAACACCATCATCAAGGACATCCATGATGATATGAGGAAAGCCGGCTTCGATCACGTCCGCACCCTGCCATTCCCGCAGCCGGTTTATCCCACTGGCTGGTGGAGTTGCACCATGGCGGGGAAGGAAAAACCGGTGGTTTATTTCCGGGAAGAGGATGCGGATCAGCGGCCGTTTGTGACCCGGTATTACAATGCGGATATTCATCGGGGGGCGTTGGCGATGCCGCAGTTTATGGTGGATGTGCTGGAAGATGAGGTGATGTCCAGCGAGCGATAGGGGGTTGGAAATATAAAAAGGGCGCCCGCAGGCGCCCTTTCTGTTTGCAGTAAGTCAGCTGATATTACTTGGCGCTGACAAACTCCGGGTAGGCTTCCATGCCGCACTCGGCAACGTCCACACCCTCGTACTCGATTTCTTCGCTAACCCGCAGCCCAAAGACCGCCTTGATGATGGCCCAGGTGATCAGGCTGGTCACGAAGACCCAGACGAAGATGGTCAGGGTGCCTACCAGCTGGCCCATGAAGGTGGCGTCAGCGTCGGACAGCAGTACCGCGAAGATACCCCAGATGCCTACCACGCCGTGCACGGAGATGGCGCCGACCGGATCGTCGATGCGGATCTTGTCCAGGAACACGATGGAGAAGACAACGATTACGCCACCGATGGCACCGATGATGGTAGCCAGCAGGGGAGTCGGATCTGCAGGCTCGGCAGTGATTGCAACCAGACCAGCCAGGGCGCCGTTCAGGGCCATGGTCAGGTCAGCCTTGCCGAACATGATGCGACCAACCAGCAGGGCTGCGATCAGACCACCAGAGGCAGCAGCGTTGGTGTTCAGGAACACGTTAGCCACTTCGTTGGCGACACCGATGCCACCCAGCTTCAGGGTAGAACCGCCGTTGAAGCCGAACCAGCCCATCCACAGGATGAACATGCCCAGGGTTGCCAGGGGCAGGTTTGCACCCGGGAACGCCTTGATCTGGCCGTTCGGGCCATACTTGCCTTTACGGGCACCCAGCAGAAGCACACCGGCCAGAGCTGCAGCAGCACCTGCCATGTGAACGATACCGGAACCGGCGTAGTCGCTGTAGCTCAGCTCGTACATGCCGAAGACGGCATCACCGTTCCAGGTCCAGGCGCCTTCCATCGGGTAGATGAAGCCGGTCATCACAACCGCGAAGGCCAGGAAGGCCCAGAGCTTCATGCGCTCGGCAACCGCACCAGAAACGATGGACATGGCAGTTGCCACGAACACAACCTGGAAGAAGAAGTCGGAAGCACCGGCGTATTCGCCCATGTCGCCGAAACCAGCTTCAGCTGATGCAGCCAGAACGCCTGCAACCGCCGCATCGTCCATGCCGGCAACAGTGGTGATGCCGCTCAGGAACAGACCGCCGCCATACATGATGTCGTAGCCGCAGATCAGGTACATGGTACAGGCGATCGCAAACAGGGCGACGTTCTTGGTGAGAATTTCAGTGGTGTTCTTGGCGCGAACCAGGCCGGCTTCAAGCATTGCGAAACCAGCGGCCATCCACATGACCAGTGCGCCGCAAATCAGGAAGTAGAAGGTGTCTAACGCATACTGCAGTTCAAAAATGTGATTGAGATTACTTTCCATTGGTAAGCCCTCCGCACGAGGCTAATCATTTGGCATTAAAGTTTTTTTGCGTTGGCTGATTCTGATCGTGTTACCGGATCAGACGGCCTCTTCGCCCGTCTCGCCGGTCCGGATACGGATGGCCTGTTCCAGTTCAGTCACGAAGATTTTGCCGTCACCGATCTTGCCGGTGTTGGCTGCCTTGGTGATGGACTCGATAACCTGGTCCAGAAGGTTTTCGCCAATGGCGACCTCAACCTTCACCTTGGGCAGAAAATCCACCACGTATTCTGCGCCACGGTAGAGCTCTGTGTGGCCTTTCTGGCGACCGAAGCCTTTGACTTCAGTGACCGTTACGCCTTGTACGCCAATCTCGGAAAGTGCCTCACGGACATCATCCAGTTTGAAAGGCTTGATGATCGCTGTCACAAGTTTCATGGGTTTCTCCTTGGTAAAGCCGTCTCAAAAGTCAGGATTCTTCGGGTCCCTTGTATTGAGTTCGGGATGCTGCCACCTCGCACACCAATTGTGCGGATTGCGTACAAGGCTTTTAGCATCGTGTGTGCCAACGCAAAAAAGTTCTTAACTTTCAGTAATCTAACAATGTAGTGATCCAAAATGGATCGTTTTGCTGCACCAAAATGGCGCCTTGCTATGGCAAGTGAACCAAAATAACGCACGGATTCTGTGCGCGGTTCTCTGCCGCTCGGTCACCATTATAGGGGCTATCGCCTTCAGTATGGCAGGGGTCATGGTGTGATACACTCCCGGCTAATTAACCGGCGTTGTTTGAGAGGTGATGTGTGAAAGGTCCGCAGGATTTATTTGCCCAGTTGCAAGGACAGTTTGGCCAGTTCGTGCCGGATATGGCCCGTGCTGCCCGTGATGATTTTGAAGCCCAGGCGCGGGCAACCGTGATGACGGTCATGTCGCGCCTTGAGCTGGTTACCCGGGAAGAATTTGATGCCCAGCAGGCCGTATTGATGAAAACCAGAGAGAAAGTGGAAGCGCTGGAAAAGTCCGTGGAAGCGCTTGAAAAGGCGGCTTCCACTCCCGAATAACGTCAGTGCGGTTGGATCAACGACCCTTGCCCGCCATGCCCATGCAGTTTGCGTAGAAAGTGGTGGTGGCGGGCCAGTCCGAAAAAATGCCGATTACCTCCACGTCCTGTGCCAGCACGTCGATGACCGTAAACAGATCGCCGTCGTTATTGATGGCGTCGGTCACCGTCTGGAAATACCATCCACCGCCTTCCGCCAGCGGGCCACTGCGCTCCACGGTCCAGGCAATAAGATCCAGGCCGGCGTTGCGGGCATTGTTTGCATAAGCCGATGGAACTATGTCGCCGTTATCGTCGAGCGTCAGCATCTTCCAGAGTGCCGGGGCGATAATGTTTACGCCTCTGGATTCAAGATTCTCCATGTACTGCAATGACGAGGTTTCCGGCATCAGCTCCTCCTGATCCAGAAACACCGCCTGGCGGCCAAATTCCGGTGTCTCATTGACCCAGAACAGTACATCCTCAAGATTGAAGGACTGCGGCCAGACGTCCTGCGGTTTCACTCCGGCGTCCACGTAGTCCTGAATTATCTGGCGGGCATAGTCCTGCTTGCTGTAATCGCCTTCAAACGGCATCTCCACCACCGGTGATTTCAGCTCGGGGGTGAATTTCACGCCCAGGCTCTTGAACAGCTCGATGCTCTCCCGATGAGTCATCAGGGTGCCGCGGCTGGTGTAGAGGTCCGTACGCCAGTCTACAGTGCCACCGAGGTAGTCTTCCGGCGTTGTCGCCATGGGATTGAACGCATCCATCTTGCCTTCCAGGGTTCTGAATTCGGCCAGGGTGATATCGCTGGTACGGCATTCCGCCCTCGCTTCCGTGCCCTTTTCCGGGTCGGCGGGCTCGAAAGGCTGGGTGCATTTGGCGTTCAGCTCCGGCACGGCGACGATGTTGGTGGTGGTGTGCAGATCGTTCTGGGCGTGTCGGCATACCAGTTCCCGATCTTTGGTGAAGGCCACGTCGCATTCCAGAATGCCTGCGCCCATGCGGGCCGCTGCAATGTAGGATTCCCGGGTGTGTTCAGGAAACTGCAGTGGCGCACCGCGATGGCCGATGGAAAAGTCTGATGACTGGAACTGTTTCAGGTCACATGACTGCAAGCGCTCTTTCAGCGGACCCTCATCCATGTCAGCGACCAGCCAGAACGGGCGGGGTCCTATCTGAATGGAGTCTTTGTCGGGACTGGCCTGGGCGAGGCCGGTCGAGAGTAAAGTGACGGCAGCCAGTAGCCCGTTGACGAACGTATTCAGCTTCATGATCAGCTTCCTTGTGAAATGAACAGTGCCAGTGATACAGCATCTACCGGCTGAGTTACCAGATGATGACGTTTGAATTTTACCTGCGGCCCGCTGAAGCGAGGTTGCACATTGGACTGAGCCAGACATAATGGTCGCCAAATGATGTCTGAAACCATGGAAGGTTCTCATGTTAGCTCTGGTCCACACTCGCGCCTGTGTCGGCGTGTCTGCGCCGTCGGTGACGGTGGAAGTGCATCTGTCTGGGGGTTTGCCCGCTCTCTCCATTGTCGGTTTGCCGGAAACCGGCGTACGCGAGAGCCGGGAACGGGTAAGAAGTGCACTGCTGAATTCCGGTTTTGAATTTCCCGCCAAGCGAATCACCATCAACCTTGCCCCGGCGGACCTGCCAAAAGAAGGTGGCCGTTTCGATTTGCCGATTGCCCTGGGCATTCTCGCCGCCTCCGGCCAGATTCCGCCCGAAAGCCTAGAGGACATTGAGTGTCTGGGGGAACTGTCCCTGGATGGCGCTCTACGTCCGCTTAAAGGCGTACTTCCCGCGGTTCTGGCCGCTCGCCGTGAACAGCGCCGGCTGCTGATCCCCCTGGCCAATGCCCAGGAAGCCGCCCTGGCCAGCGAGGACGACGTGTTTGCCGCTAACCATTTGCTGGCGGTGTGCGAGCATCTGTCTGACCGGGCCAAGCTATCGCCCGTAGCGCCCGTGGAATTTGACGGTAGCGCTGCTGAAGCGCCCGATCTGGAGGATGTCCGGGGCCAGAAAGTGCCCAGGCGAGCGTTGGAAGTAGCCGCTGCTGGCGGTCATAACCTGTTGATGTTTGGGCCGCCGGGCACCGGCAAGAGCATGCTGGCCAGCCGTTTACCCGGTATTCTGCCACCATTGACCAACGAGGCGATGCTGGATGTGGCCAGCATCTATTCGGTGGCGGGCCTGGCCGTGCCCGAAGGCAACTGGCATTGCCCGCCATACCGTGCGCCTCACCACACGGCGTCATCGGTGGCGATGGTGGGCGGTGGTGGCAGCCCCAGGCCCGGCGAGATTTCCCTAGCGCATCGGGGCGTTTTGTTTCTGGATGAACTCCCTGAATTCGGCCGCCGGGTGCTCGAGGTGCTGCGCGAACCCATGGAAAGCGGCGAGATCGCCATCAGCCGGGCAGCGCGCCAGGTGGTGTTTCCCGCAAGGTTCCAGGTGGTCGCTGCGATGAATCCCTGCCCCTGTGGTTATCAGGGCCATCCATCCATTGAATGCCAGTGTACGCCGCAACAGGTGCTGCGTTATCGGGCAAAAGTCTCCGGGCCGCTGTTGGACCGTTTCGACCTGCATGTGGAAGTCCCCGTACAAAGCCCGCAATTGCTGATGACCGCTGCCAGTGAGAGTGAAAACAGTGCGTCGGTACGCCAGCGGGTCAATCGTGCCCGTAATCGCCAGAACAGCCGCGGCGCCGTTAATTCCATGCTGGGCGGCCGCGAACTGGACCGCCATTGCAAACTGGAGGCGGCCAGTGAATCCCTGCTGACTGGCGCAATGGAACGTCTGGGCCTGTCGGCCCGGGCCCTGCATCGAATTCTGCGGGTGGCCCGCACCCTGGCCGATCTGGATGATGCGGACGCCATTGCCCAGTCGCACCTGGTGGAAGCGCTGGGCTACCGTAAACTGGACCGGCAACAGTCCCGTAATGCTCAGGTGTCCGTGTAGATCTGATAAACTTGTCATTAAACGAATGAACCAAGCCCGTCCAGGGCGCTTGAGGACATCCGATGAGCGAACAGAACAATGAGTCCGGCGATTCACCGGTCACCACCCGCAAGGGCGTGCGCAGTTTCGTGCTGCGCCAGGGCCGGATGACCGAAGGTCAGAAAAAAGCCTACGAGCGCAACTGGCCAAAATACGGCCTGACCCGGGAGCAGGGCATGATCGACCCCCGGGAAATTTTTGGCCGGGACAACATGCTGAACCTGGAAATCGGTTTCGGCATGGGTCAGTCACTGGCAGACATGGCCGAAGCGGCGCCAGAGCAGGATTTTATTGGCGTTGAAGTGCATCTGCCCGGGGTTGGCGCGCTCTTGAAAGAAGTCGAGGATCGTGGACTGGAAAACATCCGGATTTACGCCATCGATGCGAACGATGTGGTGGATCTGTGTCTGCCGGATGCTGCTCTGGATAGAGTCATGGTGTATTTCCCGGACCCCTGGCCCAAGAAAAAGCATCACAAGCGCCGCCTGGTTCAGCACGATTTCGTCCAGCGCCTGCGCCATAAACTGCGGGTGGGCGGTATTCTTCATCTGGCCACAGACTGGGAGAACTATGCCGAGCACATGATGGAAATCATGGGTGAATCCGAAGGCTTCGAGAATTCAGTAGAGCCTGGCGCCTTTGCACCGCGCCCGGATGAAAGGCCGATGACCAAATTCGAGAAGCGGGGCGAGAACCTGGGCCACGGCGTCTGGGATCTGCTGTTTTACCGTACGAATTGATCCGAAAGGTCGCCCGGGCGGGTTTAGACTTCAGCCGTGCGACAGGGGATGACGCCGGGCGGCGCGAAGGATAACAAGCCCGGCCAGCCCCAGAATCAGCCCGGTGAACTTGGCCAGTGCGCACAGCACGGCTGCCAGGCTCATGGAATCACTGGGCGCATCCAGGTTATTCAGTAAAAACACGTTTTCCGCGATGTCGCTGACACCAGCCCCGATAAAAAGCCCCTTGACCCATCGGGAGACCGTGCGTTCGCGCACCCCAGGGCGATCCCGGGAGAGATGCTTCGTCAGCAGCAGAAGGGTGATTACGTAGGCGCCCGCAAATGCAAAATCGAGCCAGAGGGATGTTCGGGCTGACGATAGCCCCTGGCCGTTCCAGCTTGCCAGGATTTCGGACGCCTGGTCGACCGTGCCCGCCATCTGAAAGCTGATGATGCCCTTCGGGGCCGCACTGGTCTGAAGTGGTTCATTGATGAGCAGCAGAGCGATAAACAGGATCAGGGTAACCAGCAGACCCAGGGTGAGGGCTTTGGGAAAATCAGCGGGTATGACCATTATAAAAAACGCTCCAGCAGGCTGTTCAGGTAGCGTTGGCCAAGCTCGGTGGCTTGAATGCGGCCGCGCTCCAGCAGGCGATCCGTTCGCAATGCTTCAAGTTTTACCTCAACCACGCTCAGGGGTAAACCTGTACGTTCTGTGAACAGGTTTTCCGGCACACCCTCCGTCAACCTCAAGGCGTTCATCATGAACTCCAGAGGTAGCTCTTCCTCATCAACCCGTTGGTGACCGGCGGTGCGGCTTCCTATCCGGTTCAGATAGGCCTCCGGCTGGCGGGTTTTCCAGAAACGGCGGATTTCCCCGTTTGCCAGTGTCACTTTGCCGTGAGCGCCGGCACCCAGCGCGAGATAGTCCCCGAATGCCCAGTAATTCAGATTATGCCGGGAGGCCGAGCCCGGCTGGCTCCAGGCGGATACTTCATAATCACCGTAGCCCCTGCTGCGCAGCAGCTCTGCGCCCTGGCAGTAGATGTCCCAGAGCCGGTCATCGTCTGGCAGGTCAGGCGGGCGGCTGTAGAACTCGGTGTTGGGCTCCAGGGTGAGCTGGTACCAGGACAGATGCGGCGGCGCCCAGTCAATGGCGGCCTGAAGGTCGGCCACCGCCTGCTCCGGGGTCTGGTCCGGCAGGCCGTGCATCAGGTCCAGATTGAAATTGTCGAAACCGGCCTTGAGCGCAGCCTCTATCGCCCGATGGGCAGCCTGGTCGTCATGAATCCGCCCGAGTGCTTGCAACTGGTGAGGATGGAAGCTCTGGATGCCCAGCGATAGCCGGTTGATGCCGGCGGCCCGGAAACCGTTGAACCGGCCCTGCTCCATGGTGCCGGGGTTGGCTTCCAGGGTAATCTCGGCGTTGTCGGCCAGGCGCAGGTGTGCCCGAAGACCTTCAAACAGCCTGTGATAGAAATTCGGCGACATCAGCGAAGGCGTACCACCGCCAATAAAAATGGTCTGGATCTCGCGGCCCTGAACCAGGGCAAGATCCTGTTGCAGATCGTCCAGAATCGCCTGCAGATAGCTTTGTTCGGGAATATCGCCGGTCAGCGCGTGGGAATTGAAATCGCAGTAAGGGCACTTCTTCACGCACCAGGGCATGTGCAGGTATAGGCTCAGCGGCGGCGGTTCCGGGCTCAACGGGCCTCCAGCTGTTCAAGCAGAAGCGCCAGAGCGCGGCCCCGGTGGCTGATGCGGGCCTTTTCTTCCCGGGTCATCTCGGCGGCACTGGTGTTGGTTTCCGGTGCCAGGAATATCGGGTCGTACCCGAAGCCGCCTTCGCCTCGCGGCTGCTCCAGCACATACCCGGGCCAGCAGCCGTGGCAGACGATGGGCGTAGGGTCATCGGCGTGGCGCAGATACACCAGCACGCAGTGAAACTGGGCCCTACGGTTTTCCGGAGCTACATCTCGCAGGGCGGCCAGCAGGGCGTCCACGTTCTGCTGATCGGTGGCAGAGTCGCCTGCAAAACGCGCTGAGCGAACGCCGGGCCGACCACCCAGGGCATCCACCGCCAGTCCGGAGTCATCGGCCAGCGCCGGCAGCCCGGTGGCTTTTGCGGCGTGGCGGGCCTTGATGATGGCATTTTCAATAAAGGTCACCGCCGGTTCTTCGGCTTCACTGACCCCCAACTCGCCCTGGGCAATCGGGGTGAGGTTCAGCGGGGCAAGCAGTTCCCCGAGCTCGACGATTTTTCCGCGGTTGTTGCTGGCGATTACCAGCCGGTTATCCTGGGTCATGGTCAGTCGTTAAACAGAGTGTGGGCGAAACGAACCGGTAGATCGCTTTTTGACCCGGTAGGCCTGGCGGTGATCTGGAAAGTCATCAGTTCGGCATTTGAATACTGGTACTCGGCAATAAAATACACGGAGTCGCCCTCCTGAATCCGGCGAAAAGCCAGGAATCTGGCCTGCTGAATATCGTTCAGGGCTTTGCCTTCAACCTGGCCGGATACGGTACTCATTCCGCCATCCTCGTTCTCGGTCATGATGGCGATATTGACCACCCCGATACTGCGGCTTCGGTTGAGGCCGTTTTCCTTTGCGATTTCAGGCGTCAGGAAAGTGCTCGGGAAGACACTCCACTGGACCGTATACTCGCCAAAATCCTTGGACCCGGCCTGGCTGATAGTGGTGAATGCCAGCAGGCTCAGGGCGACAATGAACCGGCGGATGCTGCTTGGACTCATAATAGTTCTCCTCTGGGCTTACCCGTTCTTGCGGGTGATCCGGTAAATGGCAATCTGCCCCAACATATTCGGCCAGAGACGACTGAGCCAGTGATCCTGGTGTTCGCCGTCGACCACCGTGCGGTTCAGAATCTGGAAGTCCTTGCGATGACACAGGGCCTCGAAATCCTTGAACGTGCACAGGTGAATATTCGGGGTGTTGTACCACTTATACGGCAGAGTTTCAGATTCGGGCATACGGCCGCGACGCATCAGGTACCAGCGCAGTTTCCAGTAGGCGAAATTGGGAAAGGTCACTATGCCTTCGCGGCCGACCCTCATCATTTCGTCCAGCACCATGTCGGGTCGCCGGACCGCCTGCAGTGCCTGGGTCATCAACACGGTATCAAAGGTATGGTCTTCAAAGTTGCCCAGGCCCTGGGTGTCCAGGTTCTGTTCGATCACCGACACGCCCCGGCCCATGCAGGTGGTGATGTGGTCCTGGTTGATCTCCAGGCCGAAACCTGTGGCCTGTTTTTCCCGCTGTAAGTAGTCCAGCAGGGTGCCGTCGCCGCAGCCCAGATCCAGCACGTGGCTGCCGGAATTGATCCACTGTTCGATGATTTTCAGATCGGTTCTCATGCCCCTACCTCCCTGGCGACCCGATCCATATAGGCGGTGAACATGTCGGTGTAGCGCGGTGTGGGAATCAGAAAGGCATCGTGGCCCCAGGGCGCGTCTATCTCGGCGTAGCTGACCTTGCACCGGGCCGCGATCATGGCATTGACCAGTTCTTCGGAGCGGGCCGGTGTGAAGCGCCAGTCAGTGCTGAATGACAATACCAGGAACTCGCATCGGGCCTGCTGCAGGGCCCTGGACAGGTCGTTATCGTGCTCATACGCGGGGTCGAAGTAGTCCAGCGCCCGGGTCATCAGCAGATAGGTATTGGCATCAAAGGTCTCGGAGAAGCGTTCCCCCTGATAGCGCAGGTAGCTTTCCACCTGGAATTCCGCGTCATAGCCGAACTTGTAGGCCTGGTCCCGCAGTTCCCGACCAAATTTCTCGCCCATCGATGCATCAGACAGATAGGTAATGTGGCCGACCATTCGGGCCAGCATCAGGCCACGGCGGGGCAGGGTGTTGTGTTCGTAATAGTGGCCATCGTGGAAGTCCGGGTCTGAGGTAATGGCCTGCCGTGCCACTTCGTTGAAGGCAATGTTCTGGGCGCTGAGCCTGGGGGTGGAGGCAATGACGGCGGCATGACGGATCCGGTCCGGATAGTCGAGGCTCCACTGCAGTGCCTGCATGCCGCCCAGGGAACCGCCCACAACCGCCGCCCAGCACTGAATGCCGAGGCGGTCGGCAAGCAGTGCCTGGGACTGTACCCAGTCCCGCACGGTGATCACCGGGAAATCCGGGCCATAGGGCTTGCCGGTTTCCGGGTTGTTACTGCAAGGGCCGGTGCTGCCGTGGCATCCCCCGAGATTATTCACGCTGACCACAAAAAAACGGTTGGTGTCGATGGGCTTGCCAGGGCCGATACAGCTGTCCCACCAGCCCGGTTTGCGGTCATCGGCGCTATGGTAACCGGCAGCGTGGTGATGGCCACTCAGGGCATGGCAGATCAGTACGGCGTTGCTGGCATCGGCGTTGAGGGTGCCGTAAGTCTCGTACACCAGGTCGTACTGCTCCAGCGTTCGATTGCACGCCAGGGTGATGGGCGTGTCGAAATGCAGTGTCTGTGGGGTGACTATCCCGACAGAATCCGTTGGCATGGATTCGGGCATTGGCGCGACTGGTTCCTGATTCGATCAAGCACCGGAGTTTAAAGCCCGCTTTCACGGGCTGCAACCGCCGTTGTACGGCCGCCTGCCCAGGGGACTCTGATCACAGGCTGTTACGGATCACAGTGCGCCGGAGAGATTGACCACTTTCTGCTGGATCATGGTCGGTGCCGGCTTGCGAATCTGTTTGTGCATGGCATCCACCAGTTCCAGCTGACGCTTCAGGTCTGTGATGGCATTGTGCAGGCGTTCGCGTTCTGCGCGGCCATCGCGGTCGTTCCTTACCATGTCCCGCAGGCGGCGAATCTGGTGCTCCAGCAGCTGCTTCTGCTCCATGGAATACTGCATGATCGGCAACATGGCTTCTGACGGCCACCGCTCGACGTCAGCACGGACGCGCTGGTGCAGGGTCCTGGCTTCACTCACCATCACGTTGAAGAAGCGCTTCACCAGAATGGACTGTTCAGTCAGCAGGTTAGCCGGGCTGATCCGGAAGCGGCGGGCTTTCTTGCGGAGCTCGCGAATGGCGATTACGTGGCGCCCGGAACGCAGGGGTATCGGTTCCAGATGCCGGGCCCGGGTATCCTCGTTGTAGCGACGGTAAATAGCGCTGACCATTTTCTCTGCCAGCCGCCCTTCACTCATCAGGTTGTTCAGGTCGCTTTCCAGCAGCTCGAAAAAGTTTTCCATGCTGCGGTTCATGCCGAGGGTGGTCCAGCTGCTGGACATCTGTTTGCGGATGGCTTCCGCGTGGCTTTCGAAGCGGTCGCCGCTGACCAGCTGCTTCAGGGCTTCGCCCTGGGAATCCATCAGTCGCCGGCTTGAACGCAGGGTAATCAGCTTCTTGTAATAGAACTCATAATCACGCTGGGCGCGGTCAGCCAGCAGGCGAACGGCCTTTTTGTCCACCGTAGCGCCCGAGCAGGCCTGGATTTCTTCATTCAGCGCATCCAGTCGGTTCTGCATGGCTGCCTGGCTGTTCTGCAGCATACCCAGCAGGTCGTTGATCAGGTTCTGGGTGATCAACTGCTCCTTGTGCATCAGAATTCGCTGGATGATCAGTTGTTCAAGCTGGCCAAGGTTCGAGCGCTCGAACAGCTCGGTATCCTTGCGGACCCTGGCTGTCAGTCCCTGTTTGGCGGACAGCGGAATAACGTCTTTCTCACGCATGCCGAGGTGATCAGCGGTGTAGCTGCGAATCCTGTCGATGGCATCCTGAGTGTACTTTTCGCCCTGCAGGTCGTCCCAGAGCACGTCGATCTTGTTCAAAACCGCAAACCGACCCGCCCGGTGGTCGGCATGTTCGGTGTCTATGTGCTCTCGCCAGATGGTCATGTCGCTGGCGGTCACGCCGGTGTCGGCGCTGAGCAGAAATACCACCGCGTGGGCCCGGGGCAGCATGCTGATGGTCAGTTCGGGCTCGGAGCCCAGGGCGTTGAGGCCCGGGGTATCCAGAATGCGCAGGCCGCGCTCAAACAGGGGGTGGCGGATGCTGACCTGCGCGTTGCGCCAGGCGGGGACCAGAACCTGGCCAGGCTGGGCACGGTCGTTCTCCAGCATGTCCTCGTCGAAACCGAGTTTACGGGCTTCTGCGGGAGTAACGCTTTTCACCCGGGCCACTTCTGCCAGTACTTCCCGCATGACCTGGGGGTCGCGCTCGTCCAGGTCATGCTTTACCCAGCGTTCGGGCTGCTTGCGCAGTTGCTGCAGGGAAAGTTCACCGGTGCGGGTTTCAATGGGCAGAAGGAGCAGATAGTTGCTGTTGCTGTTGCGGTCAAAGAACAGCTCAGTCGGGCACATGGTGGTCCGGCCCGCCTGGGATGGCAGCATACGCTGACCATAGTCGGAGAAAAACAGCGCGTTGATCAGCTCGGTTTTGCCACGGGAATATTCGCCCACAAACGCAATGGTGAGCTCGTCTTCAACCAGCAGTTCCAGGCCGTTGCGGATGCGGGTGCTTATGTCATCGGAGAACAGGTTGTTGTCCTGAAGCCATAGGCGATAGCGGCCGATCTGCCGGATCAGTTCTTTTTTCCATCCGTGATAGGCCTCTACCTGATGGGACAGGGTGCCATTGAGAGAGCTGTTCTTGCTCATCCTGGAATCCTTCTGCGCGACTTGCGGGCGACGACAATGATTCGGTAAACGGCGAACCGCTTAAAACAGTGCGTGAAATATAGCTAAGGTTACGGCTTTTTCATCAAAAGTCTTTAGGAGTTGTGCAAAGCCCGAGATTGGCAGGGTTTGTTAAGACACAATAAAAAGGCAGCCAAATCAATCAGGTGAAGTGGCTGCCAGGAATATTGCGGATATTATTTACTTTGTAACAAAGTGTGTTTCTGGGAACTGGCCCACATTCTAGACGCCGGCCAGTGCGCCCATGCCGGCACTGATCTTCAGGTTGTCGATGACCACCTGGAGCACGTTCAGGATCAGAAATACGATGATCGGAGACAGGTCCAGGCCGCCCATGGAGGGCATCAGGTTGCGCACGGGCCGCATGACCGGCTCGGTAATCTGGGCCACCAGCTGAATGGCGGGGTGGTTGCTGCCCGGCGCTATCCAACTGACCACAACCACCGCAATCACTGACCAGAAATAAATGGTCACGATCAGGCTCAGAACGTTCAGTACCGACCAGGTCAGCACCGTCAGCGGGTTTAGGCTTGGAACCCCGCCGTTCAGTGCCACCAGCATCAGGAAAAAGGCAATAGCCTGGATGATGACGGCCAGCACCAGTGACGCGCCATCAATACCACCCCATCCCGGAATTATGCGTCGCAGAGGCTGCAACAGCGGGGTGGTTGCCTTTACCGCAAACTGGGTAATGGGGTTGTAGAAATCAGCCCGGGCAAGCTGAAGCAGGAACCTGAGCAGCACGATGGTCAGGTAAAAGTTGGACGCAATAAGCAGGATGGTGATCAGAATATCGGCCAGCATGGAGCTGTGTCTCCCGTTACTATTTAATTCGTCAGCGTTAGCGGTTTGGCAGTGAACTACTGTTTGGCTGCTAGCTCTTTAGACATTTCGCCCGAACGGTCATAAGCGGCCGAGTAGGCCTTCTTGACCAGCTCACGCAGGCCGCCATCCTCGAAAGTATGGATCGCCTTTTCGGTGGTGCCACCGGGTGACATCACGTTGCGTTTGAGCTGGCCGGGATCATGTTCGCTACGGCCTGCCATTTCGGCGGCGCCGGCCATGGTCTGAATAGCCAGTTTTCTGGCAGTTTCGCCGGGGATGCCTTTTGCCGTGGCTGCTTCTTCCAGGGCTTCAAGCATCAGGAAAAAATAGGCCGGCCCGCTGCCAGAGAGGGCGGTAACCGCATGAAGCAGCGATTCATCCTCAACCCAGAGCGCGGATCCAATGCTGCTGAACACCGATTCAACGCTGGCTTTCTGCTTGTCCTTCACCTGGTCGTTGGCGTACAGGCCGGCCGCACCCTTACCTACCAGGGAAGGCGTGTTTGGCATCACCCGTACCAGCGGCATGCCACCACCGAGCCATTCGTCCAGCGTCGCGGCTTCAAGACCGGCGGCAATGGAAACCATCAGCGGCCGGGTGTTCTGAACCACCGGAGCAATGTCGACGCACACATCCCGCATAACCTGAGGCTTGACCGCCAGAATGACGATGTCCGCCTGCTGGGCACAGTGGCGGTTATCGGTTGTGATGCTGACCCCGAACTGCTTGCGGATAGACTGAAGATGGCCGTCATCGGGGGCACTGACCCAGATTTTCCCTGCTTCAAATCCGCTCTCCAGCATGCCACCGATAATGGCGCTGGCCATATTGCCGGCACCGATAAACGAAATGGTTGGTGATGTGCTCAAGATTCACTCCCGCTTGTGGTCGAAAGCGGCCTATGGCCGCATTATTCTGGATGATAACAGGAACTGCTTCTATGGGCTTGCCCGTGCGCCAAACAGCGCGGTACCGACCCTGACCCAGGTTGCGCCAGCGTCAATCGCGATTTCCAGGTCCCCGGACATGCCCATGGACAGGGTATCCAGGCTTTGCGCATCCGGATTGTCCCGGCGCAGGTTGTCCAGGGCGTCTGCCAGTTTCTGAAAGCTGGCCTTGAGGTCCGCTTCTGACTGGTCAGGATCGGGAATGGCCATCAGCCCTCGCAGGCAGATATTAGGCAGGGCCAGGATTTCCCGGGCCAGCCCAGGCACGTCGGCCAGAAGGCACCCGGCTTTGCTGGCCTCTTCGTTTAGGTTTACCTGAAGGCAGATGTTCAGTGGCGTTTCAGCACCCTCGCGCTGCTCACTAAGCCGGCGCGCGATTTTCAGTCGGTCAACGCTGTGTACCCAGTGGAATGCCTGGGCAATCTGACGAGTCTTGTTGGATTGGATGGGGCCGATGAAGTGCCATTCAAGATCCGCCAGATCGGAAAGGGCGTCGATTTTTTCCAGGGCTTCCTGAAGGTAGTTCTCGCCGAAGGCGATCTGGCCGGCTTCATGGGCGGCGCGAATGTCACTGGCAGGGCGGGTCTTACTAACCGCCAGAAGCCTGACTGAGCCGGCCTCCCGGCCTGCATTCAATGTTGCTTTTTGTATGCGTCGGGTTACGGTCCCCACGTTGTCTGCTATGCTGCTCATAGAACTTTTCCGCCGATGCCGCTATGCCCCAGATACGGTGACACGTTACCCGCAGGTCACTGAAATGCCAAGTGAAGGCAGGGGTTCTGGTGCCATCACAAATGGAAAACAGGATAGAAGAATAACGCCTTCCGAGGACCCCTATGGATATTACTGAACTGCTTGCTTTTTCAGCGAAACAGGGCGCGTCTGACTTGCACCTGTCTGCTGGCCTGCCCCCGATGATACGGGTCGATGGTGATGTTCGCCGTATCAATCTGCCGCCGATGGAGCATAAAGAAGTCCACGGCCTGATCTACGACATCATGAACGACAAGCAGCGGAAGGATTACGAGGAGTTCCTGGAGACAGACTTTTCCTTCGAGGTGCCCGGCGTTGCCCGCTTCCGTGTCAACGCCTTCAACCAGAACCGGGGCGCCGGCGCGGTGTTCCGGACCATCCCCTCCAAGGTTCTGACCATGGAAGACCTGGGCATGGGGCAGGTGTTTAAAGACATTGCATCCGTTCCTCGCGGGCTGGTGCTGGTAACGGGGCCGACCGGTTCCGGTAAGTCCACCACCCTGGCGGCGATGATCGACTACATCAACGACAGCCGATATGAGCACATCCTCACCATCGAGGACCCTATCGAATTTGTTCACGAATCCAAGAAATGCCTGCTGAACCAGCGGGAAGTGCACCGGGACACCCTGGGCTTTAACGAAGCCCTGCGTTCCGCCCTGCGGGAAGACCCTGACATCATTCTGGTGGGCGAGCTTCGTGACCTGGAAACCATCCGCCTGGCGCTGACCGCCGCGGAAACCGGCCACCTGGTATTCGGCACATTGCACACCACCTCCGCCGCCAAAACCATTGACCGCGTGGTCGACGTCTTTCCGGCGCAGGAAAAGTCCATGGTGCGCTCAATGCTGTCGGAATCCCTGCAGGCGGTTATTTCCCAGACCCTGATGAAAAAGATGGGCGGCGGCCGGATCGCGGCTCATGAAATCATGATCGGCACCTCGGCGATCCGGAACCTGATCCGCGAAGACAAGATTGCGCAAATGTACTCGGCCATTCAGACCGGCGGTTCCCTGGGCATGCAGACGCTGGATCAGTGTCTGGAAAAACTGCTCAAGAAGGGGCTGATTTCGCGCGAAGCGGCCAGAATCAAAGCGAAAATGCCGGATAATTTTTAAAGCGGTTGTGTTCTAAGGTCTGCAACCAGTTCGGAGGGAGTCGGGCATGGCTGCCCAGGGACGTCAAAAACATGGATGTTTTTGTCGAGCTTACAGGGATGTATTTACAGCGTGCCCTGGGCAGCCATGCCCGACTCCCGGAAACCGATAGCCAGAAACACGGGTGACAGCATGGATTTTGAAAAGTTATTGCGTTTGATGGTTGAGAAAGGTGGTTCCGACCTGTTTATTACAGCCGGGGTTCCACCCTCCATGAAGCTGAACGGTAAAGTTCATCCGGTGACCAAGAACGCGCTGACGCCGGAGCAGACCCGGGAATTCGTGTATGGGGCGATGAACGAGAAGCAGCAGCAGGAATTTGAAGCAAGCCACGAATGCAACTTTGCCATCAGTGCCCGTGGCATTGGGCGGTTCCGGGTGAGTGCCTTTTTCCAGCGTAACCTCTGCGGCATGGTGTTGCGGCGGATTGAGGTCAAGATTCCCCAGATTGATGACCTGAGCCTTCCGGGTGTCATCAAGGACCTGGCCATGACCAAGCGGGGTCTGATCATGTTTGTGGGCGCTACCGGCACCGGTAAGTCGACGTCGCTGGCCGCCATGCTCGGGCATCGGAACCGGAACAGCCGGGGCCACATTATTTCCATCGAAGACCCCATCGAATTCGTTCACCAGCACCAGGGCTGCATCGTGACCCAGCGGGAAGTGGGTATCGATACCGAAAGCTTCGAGGTGGCGCTGAAAAACACCCTGCGCCAGGCGCCGGACGTAATTCTGATTGGTGAGGTGCGTACCCGCCAGACCATGGAATACTCGGTGCAGTTCGCGGAGACCGGTCACCTGTGTCTGGCCACCCTGCACGCTAACAACGCCAACCAGGCACTGGACCGGATTATCCAGTTTTTCCCGCCAGAACAGCACAACCAGATCTGGATGGACCTGTCGCTCAACCTCAAGGCCATTGTGGCGCAGCAACTGATTCCCACACCGGACGGGCAGGGCCGTAAGGCGGTTATCGAAGTACTGATCAACACGCCGCTGGTCGCAGACCTGATCCGCAAGGGCGAGGTTCACCGGCTCAAGGAACTGATGTCCAAATCCCGGGAATCCGGCATGCAGACTTTTGACCAGGCGCTGTACGACCTTTATTCCGAAGGCTCGATCACCTACGAGGATGCTCTGGCCCATGCCGATTCCGCCAATGACCTGCGTTTGATGATCAAGCTGGGCGCCGACTCCCAGGGGGCGGACAAGCTGTCTTCCAGTGTCGACAAGCTTTCGATTCAGGACGACTGAGCAGAATCCGTTGGCCAGGCCCCTGAAATGAAGAACTCTGTTCATCGAAGTTAAGAGTTCTTCATTTGCAGTTAACGATCTGCACTGTTGTACTTTCCCTCTATAGGGGGGAATTTATGTTTAAAAACAAAGTGTTGCTAAAGTCGGCCATTCATCTTGGAATCCTTTCAGCTGTGGCCGTTCCCGGTGTCGCCTTAGCCGGCGGTTTTTCGCTGAACGAGCAGAGCGCCAGCGCCATGGGCGTTGCCAACGCCGGCACCGCCGCCAACCCTGAAAACGCCACGACCGTTTTTTTTAACCCTGCGGGCATGAGCCAGCTGTCCGGCACCAATATGTCGTTCGGTGCTGCGGTTCTGAACATTGATGCCGAGCTCAAGGATGGCACTGGCAGTGCCCGTCGTGATGACGGCCGTCCGGTGAACGGCGAAAGTGGCGGCGACATTGCCGACCCGGCGGTACTTCCCAATTTTTACATAACCCACGAGGTCAACGACTGGCTGGATGTAGGCTTTGGCCTTAACGCGCCATACGGCCTGGCGGCCGATTACGAGGATGACTTCAAGGGTCGCTTCTTTGCCGACGAGACCGAGCTGACGGCGATCTCCTTTAGCCCTTCCTTTGCCGTGAATGATGGTAACGGCTTCTCCATGGGTGCCGGTATCAACATCATCTACGCCGAAGGCAAGCTGACCAAGTTCCAGGATTACAGCGGTACGGAAGCCCAATTACGCAGCGCTGGTCAGACCGTACCGCCGGGAACACTGAGAGACGGCTATGCCGACATCGAAGGCAATGATGTAGCGGTCACTTTCTCCTTCGGTATGCTCTGGGAGCTGACCGAGAAGACCCAGGTTGGCTTTTCAGGGCAGACAGGCACGGAATTGGAACTGGAAGGCGATGCGGAAATCGGGAATTTCCCCGCGTTTTCGCCAACAGCAGGACTCAGCCAGGCAACCGTCACTGAAAAAGCGCAGGTGCCGCTGGAAATCCCTGAAAGCATTACCTTTGGCGCACGCCACCGCCTCACTGACTCCGTCACGCTGCTGGCGGGTGCAACCTGGGCAAAATGGAGCCGTTTTGAGGCTCTGGACGTTGAGAGCCGGGAGGATAATGGTCCGGTGTCATCACGGACCGGGCCCGGCCTGGGGGATGACGACCTGATCGCCCATGTGTCAGAGAACTGGCAAGACACCTGGCAGGCCAATCTGGGTGCGATCTGGCAGACGTCGCCAGAGTGGGCCCTGAAAGCTGGCTATGCCTGGGACGAGTCGCCGGTGAACGACGAGTTCCGCACAGCGCGGATTCCTTCCGGTGACCGCGAATGGCTAACATTGGGCGCTCAGTATGCGCCAGCCCGCTCAGGCTGGACGGTGGATCTGGCGGCAGGTGTTCTGCTGTTCGATGACGAAGAAGTAGATGAACAGAACTACGACGTTAACGACAACCCCACGCCCGGTCAGGCGCGGTTCCAGGGCACTTACGAACTGGATGCATGGAGCGCGGGGGTTCAGGTCAGCAGGAAGTTCTGAAGCGGCTGACCTGACCCGATGCGGGAGTTAATGCTCGACGACCTGGCCACGGTAGATGATGGTTTTGCGCCGGGTCGGCGCTGACTCACCGTCAGACACTGGGGTGGGGGGTTCCGGGTCGGCCACGGGTTGACCCCGGTACATCCGTCTGGGTCTGCCCTGGTTGCTACCATCACTTCCGGTTTCCTCCGCCCTGGGCATTTCCAGGTGCGGGATCTGGGGCGCAAGAGTCTCCCAGGTTTTCATCAGATGGGATGACCGGGTTTTACCCGCAAACTCGGCCAGACGGCGTTCAAGGTGATCTTCGGTAAGGTGCAGTTTGACTCCGAATTCGGACTGGATCAGCCGGCGACACTGGTGAACAAGCTTCAACAGGCCGGGATTCAGCAGCCAACTGCGTTCGGATGCCATAGTGGACATGGTGGGTGCCTCGAAAGTAGAGATGTCACAACCTGGCCAATGAACCGGTCTGTTCACTGGCCGACCAATCTCTACTTTGCGAAATCCGTGCCGTTCGGGCGATGATCCGCCGAAAGCCGCCTAGAATCGGGCTTTCAGGGAGTGAGGCTGGGTTAGCTCCAGCTGTTTCAGGCACAATTTCTGGGCAGAACCGAACTCCGGCGCCAGTATTCAGTGCGCTTCATCCCAGTTGTTGCCCACACCTGCCTCTACCAGCAGTGGTACATCCAGGCTAGCAGCAGCCGACATCCGGGATTCCAGGCCCTTGCAGATGGTGTCCAGGGCATTTTCTTTCACTTCCAGAATCAGTTCGTCGTGTACCTGCATGATCATGCGGGCATCGTCGGCATGATTATTGATTAGCCAGTCCTCCACGCTCATCATCGCCAGCTTGATGATGTCAGCAGCACTGCCCTGCATGGGCGCGTTAATCGCTGTGCGCTCCGCGCCCTGTTGCAGTTGTTTATTGCGGGCGTTGATTTCCGGCAGATACAGGCGCCGGCCGAACAGCGTTTCCACGTAGCCGTCGTCGTGGGCCTGTTTGCGGATGTTGTCCATGTACTTCAGAACGCCGGGGTAGCGCTCGAAGTAGCGGTCAATGTATTCCTGGGCCTGATTCCGCCCGACGTCCAGTTGCCGGGACAGGCCAAAGGCCGACATGCCATAGATCAGGCCGAAATTGATAGCCTTGGCGCTCCGGCGCTGGTCGCTGGAAACGCCGTCCACCCCGACACCGAAGACTTCTGCGGCGGTCGCCTTGTGAATGTCTTCGCCTTTCTCAAACGCGGTCAGCAGGCCTTTATCGCCGGATAAGTGGGCCATGATACGCAGCTCAATCTGGGAGTAGTCCGCCGCCACCAGCTTGTAGCCTTCCGGCGCAATAAAGGCCTGGCGAATACGCCGCCCCTGCTCACTGCGAATGGGAATGTTCTGCAGGTTGGGCTCTGACGAGGACAGCCGTCCGGTTGCCGTTACTGCCTGGTGGTAGGAGGTATGAATCCGCCCGGTGCGGTGGTGGATGAGCTCCGGCAGAGTGTCGGTGTAGGTGGACTTCAGCTTGCTGAGGCTGCGGTGTTCCAGAATCAGGTGAGGTAGACGGTGATCGTGGGCCAGTTCCTGCAATACCGGCTCGGCGGTCGAGGGAGCGCCCTTGGGGGTTTTCTTGACCACCGGCAGCCCCATCTTTTCATAGAAGATGGTCTGAAGCTGCTTGGGGGAACCCAGATTGAAGACCTCGCCTGCCTCTTCGTGGGCTTCCTTTTCCAGTTCTGCCATCCGCTCAGCCAGTTCCTGGCTGTGGCGGCGCAGGGTGCTGGCGCTGATCATGGCGCCACGCTGCTCCATGCGCGACAGCACGGGCACCAGCGGCAGGTCGATTTTCTCGTAGACGTCTTTCAGGCGGCCGGTTTCGGCAAGTCGGGGCCTTAGCACCTGATGCAGGCGCAGGGTGACGTCGGCGTCTTCCGCGGCATAGGGGCCGGCCTGTTCCAGATCTATCTGGTTAAAGGTCAGCTGCTTGGCGCCTTTGCCGGCAATGGATTCAAAAGAAATGGTCTGTTCACCCAGATACTCCAGCGCCAGCGCATCCATATTGTGGCGGGAAGCCACGGAATTGAGCACGTAGGATTCCAGCATGGTGTCTTCGGCAATGCCCTGGAGTTGGATACCGTGATTGGCCAGCACGTTCATGTCGTATTTCAGGTTCTGGCCCACTTTGGCCTGTTTCGGGTCTTCCAATATGGGGCGCAGTTGCTCCAGAACATAGTCACGCTCCAGCTGTTCCGGCGCGCCCATGTAATCGTGCCCGAAAGGCACATAGGCGGCTTCACCCGGCTCGATGGCGAAGGACACGCCCACAACTTCGGCGTCCATATAACGCAGGCTGGTGGTTTCCGTATCGAAGGCGAACAGGGTCGCTTTTTTCAGGCGTTCAAGCCATTTGGCCAGCGTTTCCTTGTCGGTGATCACGCTGTAGTTCTTTTTGGTGCTGGTCTGTTCGGGTGTGTCGCTACTGGTTTCTGCGCCTGTTGCTTGCGGGTCGGTCGCATTTTCACTGCCGCTTTCCAGCTCATTGATCCAGGACCGGAACTCGTATTCCCGGAACAGGTCCAGCAATTCCTCATCGTTCTGTTCACGCAGTTGCAGGTCTTCCAGGCCGAAATCAAGCTCCACATCGGTGCGGATGGTGGCCAGATCGTAACTCAGTGGCAGGGTTTCAGCGGCTTCGCGGAGGTATTCGCCGATCTTGCCTTTCACTTCGTCGGCGTGCTCGATGACTTCGCTCAGGCTGCTCCAGGTCTGCAGCCATTTAACCGCGGTTTTGGGGCCGCATTTGTTGACGCCGGGAATGTTGTCGACTTTATCGCCGACCAGAGCCAGGTAGTCGATGATCTGTTCCGGTTTGACCCCGAATTTTTCAACCACGCCGTCCCGATCCATCCGGGTATCGGTCATGGTGTTGATCAGGGTGACATGGTCGCTGACCAGCTGGGCCATGTCCTTGTCACCGGTTGAGATCACCACATCGATGCCCTTGCTGGTGGCTTCGTGAGCCAGGGTGCCAATGACGTCATCGGCTTCCACACCTTCAACAATGAGCAGCGGGAGGCCCATGGCTTTCACGATCTGGTGAATAGGCGGAATCTGCACCCCCAGGTCTTCCGGCATGGGGGGGCGGTTGGCCTTGTAGTCTTCATACATATCGTGGCGGAAGGTTTTACCCTTGGCGTCGAAAACCACCACCATTTTTGACCCCGGGTAATCCTGCTCCAGCTTGCGGAGCATGCTGATCACACCCTTGATGGCGCCAGTGGGCTGGCTTTTGCTGGTCATCAGTGGCGGTAGCGCGTGGTAGGCACGGAACAGGTAGGATGAGCCGTCTACCAGAACGACTGGTGGAGTATTCTTCGATGTCATGTCAGAACGGACCCGGATAGTGATTGAAGCAAGGGTTGGCTTGTGCAAATCTGTGGTTATCAACAACCGTTGGCATCAGAGGTTAACATGAAACCAGATTTGATCGCCGCTATCACCTCTTTGACCCCACTCACGGCTGTCACCCTGGCAATAATGGCCATTGCGGCAACGCCGACGTCGGCACAGCAGACCAGTGAGCCTGTTGAGACGCCAGATGAACCTGTGGTTGTGTCGGATTATCAGCCGCCGGGCTCAGCGGCGCAGATTGTGATTCGCCCGGGCAATGATAACGAAGTCTTCTACGAGTATCGCGTTAATGGCGAACTGGTGGAGATCAAGGTAGTGCCGGAAATTGGCCCGGAATATTATCTGGTGCCCGCCGATGGTGGCGGCTGGATCCGGGAAACGGAAACCGACCTGTTGGTGCCCAGCTGGGTGCTGTTTCGCTGGTAACTCAGATCAGATCGACCGCAACCCCGTCTGACCGACGGCTTTCCCGGCCTTCGCTGTCTACTGCGGTTACGCTGAATTCATAGGCGCCAGGCTTGAACGGATCCAGAGGGAAGGCACTGCCGTCGCTGACTGGATGGGAAATGCTCTGGAAGGCGGTCTGATGCCTCAGCCGGTAATAGATCCGATACTCACTGATGTCGCTTTGATAAAGACGGGAACCGTCCTCCCGGGTGGTAGGTGCTTCCCATCTCAGCGTTGGACGATCCGCCGTTCCGCGGGGTGTCTGGCCCAGGGTGTCCTGAAGGGAAGACACGGCGCCGTTCAGCCGGTTTTCAGCCACAACTGCCGCATCGGCGGAGTCTGCCCTGGAGGACTCGCCTGAACTGACTTTGCAGCCGCCAGCCAACAGGGCAAAGGCAAGAATCAGGCACAGGGCGGTAAAGGCGCGGGCTCTGTGGGAAGGTTTGCTGTCTGTCATGAGGGGTCTCTTGGTCAACAGGTTCTATCAGCCAACGGGTCGGGAGTATGCCTCGGGGAGAAAAATCATCAAGTGACAGTTCTGTAAATCTTGCCCTTCAGCGCAGCGCAGATTTTTTTCCTATTAGTATGATCATTCTAATTTTTGAGCTTACTCTGCAACGGTGAAGTCAGAAAACGGCCCGATAAACGTGGCCATGACGATGCAGCTTTAAAACCAGTAAACACGCATCAAGACCTTTAAGGAGAAAGACTATGGGTAAGCTCAAAACATATCAGGAACAGCTTCAGGAAATCGTAGAGAAAGGCATCAATGCCGCTGAAGAGCAGCAGAAGAAGCTGGCCTCCAAGCCGTTCGAGTACGCCGAAAAGCTTGAAAGCGAAGCTCGCGAGTACAGCGTTAAAACTCTGCGTACCCGTTACTATGGCTACAGCGAAAACCTGTTCGAGCAACTGCGTTCGCTGAACACCAAGTTCGGTAGCTTTGCTGCTGACCTGGTTGCCAAGCTTGAGAAAGAAGTGGCTGAAGGCGCTGACGAAGTTTCTGACGCCGCTGACTCTGTGAAAGAGTCTGTAGAGGCCAAGAAGCCAGCTGCCAAGAAGCCAGCGGCCAGAAAGCCGGCTGCAAAGAAAGCAACTGCTTCAGCCTGATAGGGCAGAGTCAGAGTGCAGAGAGGCCGCCTCCGGGCGGCCTTTTTATTGGTTGCGAGGTCTAGGAATTATTGTTTTCCGGTGGTACTTCAAGCGGAAGTGTTCGGGGCTTGTCGGTAATAATCTCGAGCCGCTCGATGTCTTGCAGGAACTGACGCTTCACCGCGTCAATGTCGGCTTGCTGAGCACTGATTTCACGCTCGATTTCCCGAATGTTGGATTCAAGTCGACGGATTTTTTTCAGAATGCCCTCGGGGATCTCGCGGCCTGAACGCTCAAGATCAGCGGCACGCTCCTGCTCCGAATCCAGCTGGCTTTCGATGACCGAAATGTTGCCGCGCTTGAGCTGGGAAAGACCTCTGAGTTCGCGGATTTTTCGGTACATGGCCCGTACGGCTTCATCCGGGTGACTGAACCGCTCCAGCAGTTTTTTATCCAGAGCCAGTTGGCGGGCCTTTGCCTCTTCCTGGCGTTTGCGGGCTTCCCGCGCGGCGATTTCTTCCGCAGTTGGCGCCGGATCAATGGTTTCGATGACGCGGCCATTGTTGTTGAGGATGTCGTAGCCGCGCTTGGATGCAGACTGGGGAATGGTGTTGCTGATGACGACCTGACCGTTTTCGTCAGTATAGCGATACATATTGGCGGTCGCCGTTGCCGCAAAAAGTAGCAGGGCGACAGCGGAAGCTGCGATAACGGGCTTGATCAGCTCATTCATGGTAATGGGTCGCACTCGGGTAAACGGATGAAGCTTATCGAAGCATACCAAAAGCCACGCAATATGCCATGTGGCGTATCAGATCCCGTAGGCCTGCTGGTAAGTGGCAACCCGTGCCGCATGCTCCTCGAAGCCGGGTCTGGAGTTGAGGTAGTCGAGGACCTGGTCCAGCTTGATAATGCTGACCACGGGGATACCAAAGGTGTCCTGGACTTCCTGGATGGCCGATTTGTCGCCGGTGCCCCGTTCCTGGCGGTCCAGGGCAATCAGCACTCCCGCGGGCCTGGCGCCAGCGTTATGGATCAGATCCATGGATTCACGAATGGCGGTACCGGCGGTAATAACGTCGTCAACCACCAGGACCTCGCCCTGCAATGGAGCGCCAACAATATTGCCGCCTTCGCCGTGATCTTTCTTTTCTTTACGGTTGAACGCAAAAGGTTTGTTGATGCCATCTGCGGCCAGGGCCATGGCAGTCACGGTCGCCAACGGAATGCCCTTATAGGCTGGACCGAAAATAATGTCATAATTCAGGCCGCTGCGTTCAAGCGCGGCGGCATAGGCTTTGCTTAGTTCTAGCAGGTCTTCGCCAGTATTGAACAGGCCCGCGTTGAAAAAGTACGGACTGGTACGGCCGGATTTAAGCGTGAAGTCGCCGAAACGCAGAACATCGCGACGAATGGCGAACTCGATGAAATTCTTCTGATAGTCATGCATGGCAAGGTGTCTGGCGGGTCTGAAGCTTTATTTGAGACGTAAAAACAGTATCATACACTCAAACAAGATCAGGGAACACGTATGCGTGTCGTAACGATTAGCGTCAACGGCCTGGCTCAAGCCGTTGAGAAAGGTTTCTTTGAATGGCTGGCCGGGCAGGATGCCGATGTGGTCTGCGTTCAGGATCACCGTATGCGCGCCTACGAAGTCGAGGATTTCAACCTTATCCCTGAGGGTTACCAGGCCTACTTTATAGACGGCGAGCGCAACGAGGACGGCGGCGTTGGCATCTACACCCGCCATTTCCCCAAGGCGATCATGTATGGCTTTGCCAATGAACAGGCGGACCGTGAAGGACGCTTCATTCAGGCGGATTTTGACAAGGTGTCTGTTGCTTCCGTTCTGGCACCCTGCGCGCTTGGCCGTGAGGAAGAACTGACCGGTAGCGACGATCTGACGGTTCTGGACCACAAGGATGAGTTTCTGGAGTCTTTCGGGCTGCATATGCAGAAGACCCTGCGCAAGCGCAGGCAGTTTATTTTCTGCGCCAATCTGCAGACCGCCCACCACGTGACCGATGCCAGCCCCTTGTACCACAAGCTGGATTTCTCTGGCTTCCTGCCCCATGAGCGGGCGTGGCTGGACCGTCTGTTTGATGAAATGGGCTGTGTTGATGCATTCCGCGATCTGAACAAGCAGAGCAATCAGTTCACCTGGTGGCCGGAGCAGGCGGAAGGTTCCCGTAAAAAGGCGGGGATTCGGGTGGATTACCAGCTGCTCACGCCGGGTATTCGCAAAACGGTAGTGGACGGCTGGATTGATGACTCAACCCGGTTTTCTGACCATGCGCCGGTGATTATGGATTACGATATTGAGATCGGCATCTAGGGCTTTTGGCGCGGGAGTAAGCGTGCCCGGAAAAGACACCCTCTCCGGACACGCGGAACGGAGGCACCTTAGCCGGCCAAAGCCGCCTTCTGAGCCTCAAACAACTGGTTAATCCCCAGCTTCGCCAGCTTCAACATTCCATCCAGTTCTTCCTGCTCAAACGGCGCACCTTCCGCTGTTCCCTGAATCTCAATGAACCCGCCTTTGTCCGTCATGATCACGTTCATGTCGGTCTCAGCTTCTGAATCCTCTGGATAATCCAGGTCCAGAACGGGCGTTCCTTTGTAAACGCCCACAGAGAATGCAGCGATCATCTGCTTCAGCGGTGATGTCTTCAGCCGACCCTCTTTAACCAGAAAGTTCAGCGCATCCACCAGGGCCACGCAGCCACCGGTAATGGCAGCGGTGCGGGTGCCGCCGTCGGCCTGGATGACGTCGCAGTCGATGGTGATGCTGTGCTCGCCCAGTGCCTTCATGTCAACGGCGGCTCGTAGAGAGCGGCCAATCAGGCGCTGGATTTCAACGGTGCGGCCACCCTGTTTGCCACGGGCGGCTTCGCGGCCCATGCGGCTGCCGGTGGAGCGGGGCAGCATGCCGTATTCGGCGGTGATCCAGCCCTGTCCCTGGCCACGGAGGAAAGGCGGCACCTTGTTTTCCACGGAGGCGGTGCAGATCACTTTGGTATCGCCAAACTCAACCAGTACCGAGCCTTCGGCGTGGCGGGTAAATTGGCGGGTGATTCGGATATCGCGGGGTTGTTCCGGCGTTCTTCCGCTCGGTCTCATAATGATTCCTGATGCTGCTGGTGTGTGGAAAGGGCGCAAAGTATAACACGCACGGATAAACGGGGTGTTCTGCTAGACTGAACGTTGAACACATCAGCAAAACCGGGTGCCTTACGAGGGATTTATGATTCGAAGTATGACAGCGTTCGCCCGCTGTGATGTTCAGGGTGACTGGGGCGCGCTGACCTGCGAAATACGAACGGTCAATCACCGCTACCTGGAGCCGTCTTTCCGTATTCCGGACGCCCTCCGTGAGCTTGAGAACCGCTTTCGCGACCAGCTGCGGACCCAGCTTCGCAGAGGCAAGGTCGACGTTGCGCTGCGCTTTCAGTCCACCGAAACCAGCTCCAGCCTGCAGGTCGACGAGTCCATGGTTCATGCGGTCAATGAGGCGGCCCGGCAGATCAACCGCATGCTGGATAACCCGGCCGATCTGAATGCTCTGGATATTCTGCGCTGGCCCGGCGTTCTTATCTCAGCGGAACAGGACTACAGCGCTGCCAGGAAAGCCGCAGAAAGCCTGTTTGCGGACACGGTCGCGCAACTGCAAACCGTTCGCGAGCGTGAAGGTGAGCGCCTGCGCCCCCTGTTCGAGGAGCGGCTGAATACCATGGCAATACTGGTGGCAGATGTACGGGCATTGATGCCAGAGTTGCTCAAGGCCCAGGAAGAGACGCTGAGAAAGCGGTTCGAGCAGGCAAAAGTGGAACTGGCCCCGGAGCGTATAGCCCAGGAAATGGTGATGCTGGCGCAGAAGTCTGATGTGGCAGAGGAACTGGACCGCCTGGATGCCCATATTCAGGAAGTGACTGATGTCTTTCTCAGTGACGAGGCCATCGGCCGCAAGCTGGACTTCCTGATGCAGGAGCTGAACCGGGAGGCCAATACCCTCAGCAGCAAAAGCATTGATGCCAGGGTCACCCGCGCTGCGGTGGACCTGAAAGTGCTGATCGAGCAGATGCGAGAGCAGGTGCAGAACGTTGAATAGGTGTCGCAGGGTGCGGCAGCGATTCAAAGACCTTATAATCCCGGCTTCATTGTTTCGGTGGCAGCCGGGCTTGTCCCGCGGCAGCTGTTAATCCGTGTAGGCCCGGAGTTGTTTGCGTCATGAGTCAGAAATCAGAACAAGGCACCCTTTACGTGATTTCCGCCCCGTCAGGCGCTGGCAAAACCAGCCTTGTGGCGGAAATGCTTAAGGCGGACGAGAAACTGGGGGTTTCTGTATCACACACAACCAGGCCCATGCGTGCCGGTGAGCAGGACGGCGTAAACTACCATTTTGTCAGCCGTGCGGATTTTGAGGCGATGATCAATCGCGGCGATTTCCTGGAGCACGCGGACGTTTTCGGTAACTACTATGGCACGTCTCAGGTCTGGGTGAGAGAGACCCTGGCCCAGGGACAGGACGTTATCCTGGAGATTGACTGGCAGGGCGCGGAACAGGTGCGGCGCCAAATGCCCGACTGCGTCGGTATTTTTATTGTGCCACCGTCGCCGGAAACCCTGAAAGCTCGTTTGACCGGCCGTGGTACAGACACGCGGGAAGTGGTGGAGCGGCGCCTGAACGAAGCGGCGGACGAATGCAGCCATGCCGGTGAGTTTGACTACCTGGTGGTCAACGATGATTTCGCGGTGGCGCTGGCGGACCTGCTGGCGATTGTACGCTGCCACCGTCTACGCATGCAGGCCCAGCAGGCCCGGTATTCGGGATTGCTGATCCGCCTGTCCGAGCGGCACTGAAGTGTCTGGCCCGCTTATTTCTGTATACAAATTGAGCCGGCGCCAGTAAACTACGCGGTCTGCTGAAATCAGCCATTTTTTCAATATCGGGGATGTTATGGCACGAGTAACTGTTGAAGATTGTCTCGAAAACGTTGATAACCGCTTCCAGCTGGTAATGCTGGCCACCAAGCGCGCGCGTCAGCTCGCCACCAAGGGTTTCGAGCCTCTGGTACCGGAAGAAAACGACAAACCAACAGTGATCGCCTTGCGCGAAATCGCCGAAGGCAAGATTGGCCGTGAGCTGCTTGCCGAGGAAGACGACGAATAAGCTGCAAGTTTCTGCAGTAGAGCATTGAAATCCGTTGCTCCGCTTTTATAGTGTATAGATAGAGTGCATTGACGGAATCACCTCGGAAGGACCCGAATGTTCGCATTCGGGTTTTTTTGTCCCTGAACAAAGGATCAAAGACGGAGGCGCGGTGTCGGCAGAGGCGACAGTTGAGGTGCTGGCCGGTGAGCTAAGTACCTATCTCGATTCCAATCGCATCAACCAGGTGCGACGTGCCTACTATTATGCCGAACAAGCCCACGAAGGCCAGATGCGCCGCAGCGGCGACCGTTACATCACCCATCCGCTGGCGGTTGCCCATATTCTTGCCAGCCTGAGGTTGGACCATCAGAGCCTGATGGCGGCCATGCTCCACGACGTTATTGAAGACACCGGAATTCCCAAGGAAGCCCTGGCCGAGCAGTTCGGGGAAGACGTCGCCGAGCTGGTGGACGGTGTCAGCAAACTGACCCAGATTGAATTTCGCACCCGTGCCGAAGCCCAGGCGGAAAACTTCCAGAAAATGACCCTGGCCATGGCCCGGGATATCCGCGTGATTCTCGTGAAACTGGCCGACCGGCTGCACAATATGCGCACGTTGGGCCCCATGCCCTACGAGAAACGCCAGCGGATTGCCAACGAAACCCTGGATATATACGCCCCCATCGCCAACCGGCTGGGTATGCATTCGATCTGTACCGAGCTGGAAGATCTGGGTTTTTCGTCGCTTTACCCCATGCGGTCGAAATACATTTCCAAGGCGGTGGCCAAGCTTCGGGGCACCCATCGGGAAATCATCGATGACATCCGCGGCAAGCTGGAAGAAAAGCTGGCCGAGCGGGGCCTGCCGGGCCGGATTCAGGGGCGCGAAAAACACCTGAACAGCATCTACAACAAGATGAAGTTCAAGCACAAATCTTTCCATGAAATCATGGACGTTTATGCCTTCCGGATCATCACCGACACGGAAGACGACTGCTATCGTATTCTTGGCGCGGTTCATAGCCTCTACAAGCCGCTGCCCGGCCGTTTCAAAGACTACATCGCCATGCCCAAGGCAAACGGCTACCAATCATTGCACACCACGCTGTTTGGCATGCACGTGAACATCGAGATCCAGATTCGTACCGAGGAAATGGAGCATATCGCCAATAACGGTATTGCCGCTCATTGGATGTACAAGAACGAGCCGTCGAACATTACCACCGCCAACCAGACCCGCGTCGACCAGTGGGTCAAAGGGCTGATGGAAATGCGCGAGCGGGCCGACGATTCTCTGGAATTCATCGAGCACGTCAAAGTTGACCTGTTCCCGGATGAAATCTACGTGTTCACGCCCAAGGGCCGGATCATGGAGCTGCCCCGTGGCGCCACGCCGGTGGATTTTGCCTATGCGATTCACACGGATATCGGCAATGCCTGTGTCGCCTGTCGGATCAACCGTAATCTGGGTTCACTGAGCCAGACCCTGCAAAGCGGCCAGACCGTCGAAATTATTACCGCGCCCGGTGCCCGCCCCAATCCCGCGTGGCTCAGCTTCGTGACCACTGGCAAGGCCCGAAGCAGCATTCGCCATGTGCTGAAGAATCAGCGCAGGGCAGAATCCCTTGAGCTTGGCCGCACACTGCTGAAAAAATCCCTGAAGGGCTTTGGCGCAAAATTGTCGGATATTGGGGAAGCCCAGATCGACACGGTGGTCAGACACAACCAGGTTGAAAGTTTTGATGACCTCGTTAGCGACATCGGTCTGGGCAATCGCATGGCCTATCTGGTGGCGCGGCAACTGGTCAGCGGTGCGGGTGACGATGGCAAGTCGGACATATCCGCCACCGACATGAGCACAAACGACCGTGGATCGGTCACCATTCGTGGCACTGAAGGCCTGCTGGTGCGCTTTGCCAACTGCTGTAAGCCGATTCCGGGCGACCCGGTGGTGGGTACCATGGATTCCGGCAAGGGCCTGGTTATCCATTCTGACACCTGCTCGCGGCTGCCGGAGGACGACGAAGCCCGGGCCAATCTGACCCAGCTCAAATGGGCCAAGGACATTGCCGACGAGTTCTCCGTAGAGCTGCGTGTCGAACTCGAGCGCCAGCGTGGTGTTATTGCCGAGCTGGCCAACGCGGTGGCCATGGCCGATGGCAACATCGAGCGCATCAACGTTGAAGAGCAGAATGCCAAGCTCGGCGTTGTCAGCCTGGTGGTGCACGTGCACGGAAGGCGCCATCTGGCCCGGGTGATGCGCCGGATCCGCAACATCAAGGCGGTCACCCACATCAATCGTGTGCGTAACTGAGCGGGCTGTTGACAGCCCGGGTGCCGCAGGGTGACGATTGGCGTTTTGAACAGGGGAACAGAAAGTTCATGACCAACAAATCAATCATCCAGACTGAAAACGCACCGCAGGCCATTGGTACCTATTCCCAGGCTGTGAAGGCGGGCGATACAGTTTATCTGTCCGGCCAGATTCCACTGGACCCGCAAACCATGGAAGTCGTATCCGGTGATTTTGCTGCCAAGACCCGTCGGGTGTTTGAAAACCTGAAGGCGGTCTGTGAGGCCAGCGGCGGCGAGCTGAAAGACATCGTCAAGCTGAATATCTACATGACCGACCTGAGCAACTTCGCCACGGTCAATGAAATCATGGCGACTTACTTTCAGGAGCCTTACCCCGCCCGCGCAGCGGTGGGTGTCGCGGCGCTGCCCAAGGGCGTGCCGGTGGAGATGGAAGCGGTGATGGTTCTGAGTTAACCACGAAACCACGTGTCAAGACGTGGGTTCAGACGTAAAAAAGCGGCCCTTGGGCCGCTTTTTTTTATGAGTGCTGTTTCTGTTGCTCGATCATTTCGCCGTAGCCTGCCCGGAAATCCGGATAGGAAAACCGGAAGCCGGTGTCCAGCAGGCGCTGGTTGCTGCAGCGTTTACTGCCTGCGCGGCCGCCTTTGCGGGCGTCCGGGTCTGGTGCTTTGCAGGGAAGCTGTTGCCGTACCCAGGCGACAACTTCATCCAGCCGCGCGGGTTCGCAGTCGCTGGCCAGATAACAGGGCTCCAGGGGCGCTCCTGCAAGCGCCAGCCGGGTCAGATGACAAACCGCGCCAGCTGCATCAGCTTCATGAATGCGGTTGCTGTAGGGCGCCGGAGAGGCTGGGTCCATCTCGCCTTCCATCACAGCTTGCAGAAAACGCCTTCGGGACGGCCCGTAGATGCCGCTGAACCGGACTATGGTCGCCGGATGGGCGCTGGACTGGGCCGTTTTTTCGCCGTCCAGAATGATTTCGCCACTGAAACGGGCGGGTTCGGTCGGGCTGGTTTCATCCACCCAGGAATCGTCGTTCTGGGAATAGACACTGCTGCTGCTAATGAAAAAAAGCCGCTTCAGGGACTGGCCTTCAAGGGCATGGAGCAGATTGTTCAGGCCAGTGACGAACGCATTCTGATAGCCGGTCTCGTCATACTGGCTGGGGGTCAGGCAGTAGATCACGATGTCCAGTTGCTCCGGCAGGACAGACGCGAGTTGATCTCGATCCAGAAGGTCTGCTGCAACCGGTTGAACCGCCTCAGGAATCTGGCTGGCAGTGCGGCGCATGCCGAACACGCGAAAGTCTTCTGCAAGGCGCGAGGCGATGGCGCCGCCAAGGTTGCCGCAGCCGGCCACGAGAATCCGGGGTATTTGTTTGTCTTCAGTGATTGCCATAGGCAAACTCAATCCTTATGCTTTGGATAATAAATTACCGGAGCCCGCCATGACGCTCACCGAGTTACGATACGTTGTTACCCTGGCCCGCGAAAGGCATTTTGGCCGCGCAGCGGAGCGTTGTCACGTTAGCCAGCCTACCCTCAGTGTGGCTGTGAAAAAACTGGAAGACGAGCTGGGCATCCCGCTCTTTGAACGCAGTAAAAACAGTATCCGGGTAACGGAGACCGGAAAGCGGATCATCGAGCAGTCCCAGCGGGTGCTGGATCAGGTCAGCCTGATCAGGGACATGGCGCAGGATGGCAAGAATCAGCTGAACGCCCCACTGAAAGTGGGTGCGATCTACACCATCGGGCCCTATCTGTTCCCCCATCTGCTGCCGGAGCTGCGCCGTGGCGCACCGGATATGCCCCTGTATATAGAAGAAAACTACACCGCGACCCTGCGCCAGAAACTGCGCCAATCCGAGCTGGACGCCATCATCATCGCGCTGCCGTTTGAAGAGCCGGAAGTGGTTACGCTGCCCCTTTATGATGAACCGTTTGTGGTGCTCCTGCCCGGCGGACACCCCCTGACGAAACACGAAAGCCTGACTGCAGAACAGCTGGCGCAGGAGCAGTTGTTGCTGTTGGGCCCAGGCCATTGTTTCCGGGACCAGGTGCTGGAATCCTGCCCGCCGCTGGTGGCGGCTGTCAGCCGGCCCAAGGCCGCCAACGCCAAGTCGCCGGCGCTGGTGACGGAAGGCAGCTCCCTAGAGACCATTCGGCACATGGTGGCCTCTGGTCTGGGTATTACCGTTCTACCGCTGTCTGCGGCTACTGCGATGCAGTATGACGAGGATATCCTGGCGGTCAGGCCCTTTGCCCAACCGGTTCCTTATCGCACGGTTGCCCTGGCATGGCGGGTAACCTTCCCGCGGCCCAAGGCCATCGATGTGCTGTCCCTGGCCGCCAGCCAGTGCCGGGTGATTGAGAAGGCCAGATTGAAAAAAGCGGCCGACGCTGCTGCGTCTGCGACCTCTTCCTGAGCTGACGCATGACGTCACTGGACGACATCGACGTAACGGTTCTCAAAGGCGTTGGCAAAGCGCTGGCGGAGACCCTGGCGAAATTGGGTATCCATTCCCTGCAGGATCTGCTGTTCCATTTGCCGCACCGCTACGAAGACCGCACCCGAGTGATCTCCATGGGCCAGTTGCGAATCGGAGACGTGGCTGTGGTGGAAGGGGAGGTCATGAAAGCCGACCTGGTAATGGGCCGGCGCCGCAGCCTGCAGGTGACCCTGAAAGACAGCAGCGGGTTTCTGGTGATGCGGTTTTTCCACTTCAATGCCGCGCAGAAAAACCAGTTGTCCGAGGGCGCCCGGGTGCGCTGCTTTGGTGAGGTCCGACCAGGCCGTGCCGGTTATGAATTCTACCACCCGGAATACCAGGTTAATCCGCCGCCCATGCCTTCCCAGGGTGAAGCAACCCTGACGCCGGTTTACCCCCTCACCGAAGGTATTCAGCAGCCCCGGGTACGTTCCCTGTGCCAGCAGGCACTGACTTACCTGAAACGCTATCCCATCCGCGACTGGTTACCTGCCAGCATTATGGCGCAGTACCAGCTGCCGGGAATTTCCGAGGCTGTGGCACTGGTGCACTCACCGCCTGCCAATGCCCCGGTCCATCTGCTGATGGAAGGTCGTCATCCGGCCCAGCAGCGGCTGGTGATGGAGGAGTTGCTGGCCCATCAGCTCAGCCTGTTGAAGGTCCGCCAGCAGATCCAGGCTCGGGAGGCGCTGCCGCTATTGCCCACCGGAGACCTGCCAGAGCGCTTTCTGGATGCCCTGCCATTCAGACTGACCGGTGCCCAGCGCCAGGTTATGACCGAAATCCGTCAGGATCTGAGCCAGCCCCTGCCCATGCTCCGCCTGGTTCAGGGGGATGTCGGGTCCGGCAAAACCGTCGTAGCCGCCCTGGCGGCTCTGCAGACCATCGGCGCCGGAGCCCAGGTGGCTCTGATGGCGCCTACAGAGATTCTGGCCGAGCAGCATTATCAGAACTTCAAGGGCTGGCTGGAACCCCTGGGTATCCAGCTTGCCTGGTTGTCCGGCAAGGTGAAGGGAAAGCCCCGTGAAGCCGCTCTGGCAGCGGTCGCCAGTGGCGAGGCTGCGGTCATTATTGGCACTCATGCGCTGTTTCAGGGCGACGTTCATTTCAACCGGCTGGCGCTGGTGATCGTCGACGAGCAGCACCGCTTCGGGGTGCACCAGCGCCTGGCACTGCGCGAAAAAGGCGTGGGTGGAACCCTGGCACCCCACCAGTTAATCATGACCGCGACGCCCATTCCCCGCACCCTGGCGATGAGCGCCTATGCGGATCTGGACACTTCGGTCATTGATGAGCTGCCACCGGGCCGCAAGCCCATTGAAACCATTGTGATCCCGGACAGTCGCCGGGACGATGTCACTGATCGGGTGAGGAAGGCCTGCATGGCAGGGCGACAGGCCTATTGGGTATGCACGTTGGTTGAGGAATCCGAGGCTCTACAGTGTCAGGCAGCGGAGGCCACGGCGGAAGAGCTGGCAGAAAGGTTGCCCGATCTCAAAGTGGGCCTGGTTCACGGGCGGCTGAAAGCCGCTGAAAAAGCGGAAATGATGGACCGCTTCAAGCAGGGCGAGCTGGACCTGCTGGTGGCGACCACGGTGATTGAAGTCGGGGTTGACGTTCCAAACGCATCGCTGATCATTATTGAAAATCCCGAGCGCCTTGGCCTTGCCCAGCTGCATCAGTTGCGCGGGCGGGTGGGCCGCGGCGAAGAGGCCAGTTTCTGTGTGCTGATGTACCACCCGCCGCTGTCACAGAATGGCAAGGCCCGCCTGCAGGCCCTGCGGGACAGCCAGGATGGCTTTGTGATTGCAGAGAAAGATCTGGAAATCAGGGGGCCCGGCGAAGTACTGGGTACCCGCCAGACCGGCATGATGCAGTTCCGGTTGGCCGATTTTGAGCGTGACCAGGGATGGATCGAGCCCGTCCGGGCCATGGCCCCGCAGCTTATGGGGCAACCGGACCGGGTTGACGGCCTGATACGTCGCTGGCTGGGTGAACGCACTCGATATGGTGATGTGTAAGGTTGCCGAGCTTTTTCTACCCTATAATCAGAACCAGGAAAACGGTGGAACCGACACAGCAGACCGACCAAGGGAGAAATCTATGGAACTACCTGTCGCAGTCAGGCAGGCGCTGGGCGAGGCCGCATCGGAGGTATCACTCCGGGACCTGGGCCAGGCCAGGCAAGAACAGCTGTTGCGAATGGTACTTCTCAGCGATGACCAGGGCAGCCTGCAGGCTATCTGCCGGCATGGGGATCTGCTGGACATCAGCGCCCTGAACAAAAAACTGAATCGTGACCTGCGCATGATGAACAAACGCGATCAGGCGCAGGCCAGACAGCGGGCAGGGCTGAGCGAAATGCCACCCCTGCCGTCCCTGACGGGCTGGCGAACCGTGGTCGATGAACGGGTCGACCGGATGTCTTCGGTGGCCATCGCCCTGGTTGAACAGAACCTGTGCCTGGTCATGCCCCGTGAGGACTTCCAGGCCGTGATCCAGAGCGCCGAGCGGCATTCGTTTTCGGTCGCTTCGGACTCCATTGCGGTCAACCTGGACAGCCCGGAGGAAGACCAGGCGCAGTTACATTCCGCGATCCGCAAATTCACCAGCCTGCGTATCCAGCAGCGTCTGGAAGATACCCTGGAGCTGCCCCCACTCCCGGAAACCGCCCAGCGGATCATCCATTTGCGGGTGAATCCCAATGCGGTCATGGGGGATCTTGTGGACGTTGTGGAAAGTGACCCCAGCCTGGCAGCACAGGTGGTCAGCTGGGCCTCGTCGTCTTTCTACGCGGCGGCGGGCCAGGTCAAATCCGTTCATGACGCGGTGTCGCGGGTGCTTGGATTTGACCTGGTGATGAACCTGGCCATGGGGCTGTCTCTCGGCCGAGCACTGAAGACGCCACAGGACCATCCCGAAGGCTATGTCGATTACTGGCAGCAGGCCATCTGGCAGGCCCAGTCGTCCGGGATACTGGCCAGCATGATGCCAAGGGGGCAGCGTCCGGTTTTTGGTCTGTCCTATCTGGCGGGCCTGCTGCACAACTTTGGTTATCTGGTGCTGGCGCAGGTGTTTCCTCCGCATTTCAAGCTGGTCTGCCGGAATCTGGAAGTGAATCCGCATATGGACTCGTCCGTGGTTGAGCATTTCCTTCTGGGCGTCAGCCGCGAGCAGATTGCTTCTCAGCTGATGCAGAACTGGGGCATGCCGGATGAAGTCAATCTGGCGATTCGTTACCAGAAGAACCCCGGTTACGACGGCCCTTATGCGGTCTACGGCAAGCTGCTGTGGCTTGGGCGCCAGTTGCTGATCGAACGGGGCGTTGCGCTGGGGGCGGGGCAGGAAGTGCCCTCGGAACTCTATGCATCTCTCGGGCTTGACCGGGACAAGGTCTCAGAGCAGTTTGATCAGCTTGTGGAAAGCAAAGACGTGGTCATGGCCATGGCAGGGATGATGAACCCGCAATAAGCAAGAGGAAAATCAGAGGGCCTGTTCGCGCAGGGCGACGGCAGCCTCGCGAATACGGCCCGCGTGGGTTTCTTCGATCGCCCGGCGCTCCTTATCCATTTTTTCTACGAACCGTGTGTCGGTCTCCTGCCGGGCCCGATGCGTGGGCATGTGCTGGATCAGGTCGTGAACTTCCTGAAATACCGCAAATGGCGGTTGCTCCAGCAGTTCAGGTTTGACGTGGTCAAGTAAACCCTTGATGCGCAGGCAAGCCTCGGAATACTCCATCTGCTCTGCCTCTACCGCCATGGCCAGCACCTGAATGCTTTCTACCATGCTTGCGCGCCGCTGCTTCTGGAACGCCTCGGTTTTTTCCTGTCGCCGTTTGCTGGCCTGCAGGGTGCGGAGCTGGCGGACAATAAAACCGGCCAACAGAGCGATGGCGATTACACCACCGATGATCAGGGCCCACTGCAGCCACTGGGGCATAGAATTCTCCAGGATTGATGATGCGCCGGTCAGGCGCGTTTGCGCTGGCGGTCTGCTCGCCAGACTTTTACGTTAACGCTCTGGCCATTGAGTACGGATGTGCCCGCCAACGGATCAACCTGCTCGTCGCTGATAATATCGTTAATGCTGGCTCCGGCGTGGGCTTCGGCCACCGATTGTCCGATGCCAGTACGGTCGTGGCCCCAGCCGTGGGGCACGGACACGACGCCTGGCATGATGTCGTCAGTAATTTCCACCGGCAGTACAATTTTCCCGGTGGCCGAGCTCACCTCCGCCGAATCACCCGCCTGAAGGCCGGAGCGCGCAGCGTCCTTCGGGCTGATGATCAGGGTACAGCGTTCCTTGCCTTTTACCAGCCGCTGGCTGTTGTGCATCCAGGAGTTATTGCTGCGCACATGGCGACGACCTATCAGCAACAGGTCCATTGTTGCCGGTTGCGCCAGAAGCTCGTGCAGCCGGTCAAGGTCCGCAAGATAACGCCTGGGAGCAAGATTGACTTTCTGGTCTGGGGTGAACAGCCGCCCTGGCATACAGGGGCGAAGCGCGCCCAGGTCTACGCCATTTGGTAACTGGCTCAGCGCCTTGATGGACAGGCCCTTGGGCAGATCCTGCCAGTGACGGTTCAGGGGGCTCAGTTTCGCCAGGCCCCGAACCGGATGGTTCTGCGGCAGAATATCCATCACCAGATCAATGGCGGGCTGAACAAGGCCCCGGGCAGGCCCGATGTCGGCGCCGTAGGGGCCGGAGCGCAGCATCAGATCCAGGATCGGGTCCGGGCCTATCTGTTTGAACGCGCGCCAACCCGCTTCCATACGCAGTGGGAGGCGCCCGCCTGCATTGAGCTTTTCCAGGCGGTGGGCCAGTTCCAGCATGATCTGCCAGTCGTGGCGGCTGTCTTCGCCTGCATCATAAAGCGCGGGGCTGTACTTGGCGGTGTTGCGAACCGCGAACATGCTGAAAATCAGGTCGTAGTGGCTGCGTTCCAGCCCCGCCGTGGGCGGCAGAATCACGTCCGCATGGCGGGTGGTTTCGTTCAGGAAGTAATCCACCGACACCATGAAATCAAGATTGCTGAAGGCTTCGTCCAGGCGGCTGCCATTAGGGCTGGACAGTACCGGGTTCCCTGCAACTGTTACAAAGGCGCGAATCTGGCCTTCACCGGGGGTCAGCATTTCGTCGGCCATGGTGCTTGAGGGAAACTCGCCGCCGAATTCCGGCAGCTTTTTAACCCGACTGAAGCGGCGGCCAAAGTGCCCTTTCTGGCCGCCCACAGCGCCCAGGGCGACCATATCGATGGCGGGCTGGGTGAACATCACGCCGCCGGTGGTGTCCAGTTTGCCGGTGAGAATATTCAGCACATAAGCCAGCCAGGTGGCCAGGCCGCCGAAGGCCTGGGTGCTGGTGCCCATCCGGCTGTAGAGTGCGGCTTTGCGGGTGTTGGCCAATTGGCGCGCCAGATTGCGAATGTCCTCAGCGGCCAGCCCGGTATGGTCGCTGACGGCTTCCGGCCTGAAGCCAAGGGAGGCCAGACGGATCAGGTCCACGTCTTTGGTCCATTTCTCGGCATGACCAAGATCCACCAGTTTTTCTTCGAACAGCGTGTGCACCATCGCCATCATCAGCAGAGCATCGGTGCCGGGGCGAATGAAATGGAATTCGTCGGCAATTTTCGCGGTTTCGGTGCGCCGGGGGTCGATGACCACCAGCTTGCCGCCCCGAGCTTTCAGGCTTTTGATCCGGCCCCGGAAATCCGGCACCGACATCAGGCTGCCGTTGGATGCCATGGGGTTCGCGCCAATGCAGATGAACAGATCGGTGCGGTCAATATCCGGAATCGGAAACAGGATCTGATGGCCAAACATCTCCAGACTGGCCAGCATATGGGGCAACTGGTCGTTGGACGTGGCTGAAAACCGGTTCTGGGTGCCCAACGCTTTCAGGAACGGCATCCCGGCGATCAGCGCGCCGTGGTTATGCACGTTGGGGTTGCCCAGGTAGGCGCCGACGCTGTTACGGCCATGTTCCTTGCGCACCCGGTGAAGCTTTTCTGCCACCAGGTCCAGAGCTTCGTCCCAGTCCATTTCCTGCCAGCCATCGGCGGTGCGGCGCACCGGTTTGCGAAGCCGGTCCGGGTCTTCGTGCAGGTCCTGAAGTGCCGTGGCCTTGGGGCAGATGTAACCCTGGCTGAGCGGATCGTCAACGTCACCCTTGATCGACTGGATGTGCCCATCCTGAACCTCGATGGCAATGCCGCACATGGCCTCGCATAAGTGACAGGTGCGGTAATGGGTGCCGTTTTCCATGGGCTTTTTCTCCGGTTCTTCATCATCAGATTGTCGGGTTCAGGTGCAAATCAGATTATCAGGAAAGCCGGGTGATGGGAAAACAGGGCACTGCGGGCCCGGGATCAAAAAGGCCAGTCGCGGGGACTGGCCTGACCGTACTGAACCCAAAGTTCAGATTGGTGGCGCTGATGATGATTTCAGGCCGGCGAATTCTCGTCACTGGAGAGCACTGACAGCAGGCGTTGCGCGTGCTCGGCCGCTTCACTGCCTAGACTGGTGAGGTAGCCGCCATCTTTTTGCGTAATCAGTCCCTTTCCGTGCAATCTTTCCGCTGCCGCCACAGCGTCGGCCGAGGCTGAATGGCTGTGTACCTTGATGCCCTCGTTGATCGAAGAGAGGTTGAACAGCGATAGCAGATTCAGTTCTGCCAGGTGGTCATTGGTGAAGGCCATAACGTTTCCTCTGAATGGGCGTTCATACAGTCTGGAAGCGAGTTGGTGGTTTCGCCAGTTTTAATACAAGAAAACCGGCCACAGAGGGCCGGTTCGCTGATCACCTGTGGGTTCAGGCAGCTTTTCTGCGGCGCGCCACGGTGAGGCCGGCCAGGCCAAGGCCGAGCAGCGCCAGAGTGCCGGGTTCCGGAACGGAAGCAATGCTGACGTTGTCCAGAAGGATGCCAATGTTGTCGCCACCAGTGTGGTTGAAGATAAGGTTGTCTGTTGTTGCGCTGTTAACGGTGAAGATATAGCTGATGGTTGTCCAGGGATCGTTCCCATTCAGCGTGATGGTTTTATCCAGAATACCGCCAAGAATCAGGTCCACGGTGTCGTTGCTGCCGTTGCGCTGGTTGCCGGACACATCGAAGCTCAGGGAATAAGTGCCAGCGTCAAGCAGCAGATCGATGCTGGTAAAAATACCGGCATTGCCGGTTGAGCCGTCCAGATCAACACACTTGCCGGTATTGCCGGCGCATTCCAGCGACCAGTCACCGTTGGCCACCAGGTCAACCGTACCTTCGCTGACGGTCCAGTTCGTAAAGCTGGTGTAGTTGGTGTCTGAGCCGGTCTGCACCAGCACATCCGGTACTTCCGAATCGAAGTTATCAGAGAAGATGACGCCTGCGTTGGCGCTCATGCAGCTTGCAGACAGCAGTGCGGCAAGGAATGTTTTTTTCATGACTGACTCCGGGTTCAGAAAAGTAAAACGTGTTTTGGGACCGGTTACGGATCGTTGTTTATGTGAAAGCAATATCCGGGCCTAAAAAAATATGCATATGAATCAGTCTTCTAGAGTCTTGGGTTTTAGTGGGTGTAAATAAACTCGACATAACCTTCAGGGGGATAGGTTATTGCTGTGGTGAGGCTGTGGCGTGTTGTCTCGATTGAAATCTGGTTAACTGGAATAGGGAATAACAGGGTCCAATGCAGCAGGTGGAGTATGTGCGGTCGCTACAACGTCATCGATGACTTATTGGTTCAGGAACTCCTTGAAGCCCTGGAAGTGGCTTCGAAAGTTCAGACACGGCTGAACATAGCGCCGGGCGCCAAAGGCCAGATTGTCTATGAAACCTGTCAGGGCAGAACTCTGCAGGATGCCATCTGGTCACTGCTGATCGAACCGAAACCCGATGGCACCGGCTATCGGCCCTCGCCAAAATACAGCACCTTCAACGCCCGGGCTGGAAGCCTCGGCAGCAGCCCGCTCTGGAAAAAGAGGTTCCACTCCCAGCGTGCCATAATCCCGGCCAGCGGTTTTCATGAATGGACCGGTGAGAAAGGCCGGAAACAGTGCTACAACATACGGCAGGTTGATAGCGCTATTGCCTTTGGGGGGCTGTATGAGTTGTGGGATTTTCAGGGAGCGATCGTTCCTTCATTCACGATCATTACGCTTCCGCCCCACCCGAATTTCAGCCACATTCATCCGAAGAGTATTCCGTTAATGCTGAGGCCAGAGGATTTTGATCTGTGGCTGGACCCGCATGTGACCAATACGGACCCATTGCAGCATCTGCTGCGCACCAGAATCAGCGCGACATTGTTAGCCGAGCCGGTAAAATCGCCGGAGCACCTGGAAAAGGCCGGCGAGGGGGAGATAATTGAGGCTGATGAAAGCTGATTGGTTCTTCCGGAATGGATACCATCAAGTAGTCGACAGACCGATTTCTGAACGAACGCACCTGCGGTGCGCGTTTGCAATCGCCCCCATGGATTGCTAATTTACCGCTTCGTTGGGGAGTAGCCTGCTTCCAGCACTCGGAAGAGTTCGCATCAACATACTTGGCCACATGCCATGGTGCGAACGCCTCTCGGTTGGCGAGACCATCGATATGTCCATGCCCAAGGTCGGGCGTGTGGACGTATCGTGGACTCGATTTGCCCGGCCGGAGACTGTGTAATGAATCCGATTGCCCTCCTTTTGCTCGCATTTGCCATGTCTACCGACGCGTTCGCTGCTGCGATCGGCAAAGGCGCGAGCCTCAAGAATCCACGTCTCATTGAAGCCTTCAAAATTGGGCTTATATTTGGTTCGATTGAAGCCGTTACCCCGCTCATCGGCTGGCTAATTGGTCAGTCAGCGTCCGCTTATGTGGAAGCCTGGGACCACTGGATCGCCTTTTCGCTGCTTTTGATTCTGGGCTTGCACATGATTTACGAGGGCATCAAGCCTGAGGCGGAAGGTTCGGCAAAAACAGCGGAGCAGTCTTTCCTGAAGACCGGTTTAACGGCGCTTGGTACGAGCATCGATGCGATGGCAGTTGGCGTGGGGTTGGCCTTCACCAGCGTGAACATCCTGGTCGCTGCAACTCTGATTGGATTGGCAACAACCCTCATGGTCACGATCGGCATTATGATGGGCAAAGTTGTCAGCGCTGTTCTTGGCCACTGGGCTGAAATTTTCGGTGGCTTTACGCTTATTGCCGTCGGTATATGGATACTTGTTGGTCACCTGCAATGAATGGCGTTGTCTGGAAATATTCAGCGGCAACACGCTGGATAATGGTCAATGCGTGACGGGAAGCCCAACGCGCTTCAATACAGCGCATCCTTCACGTTAGCGACAGGCCGATCTGCCAACCCTTGATAAATCTGGTGCTCACAAGAGCTTACGCATGAAGCTCGAAGTTGACGGACACAGGTCTGAAAACTGGTTTGTTTCTCTGATAGCAGCCGGAGCGTGCTGGCGACAAAGGTGCTGATACCCCAGACGTGAAAAAAAATCAGCCGCCGTGGTCGTTAAAAGATAAAGGGCTTCGATTTCCATGAGCGAAGCGTTCAATTCTGCGTGCTTCACTAGCGCTTGTCCAAACCCTGATTTTCGCACGTCTTCGTGGGTTGCCAGCGAGCGGAGCATCGCAACTGTGTCGCAAATCTCGATGCCGACGGAACCGATCAATCTGCCACTCTGATGGCAGCCGAAGAAGTAAATCGACCCGGGCTGGTTGATGTCTGAGGTTGGCAGGCCAGAGCGCTTCAGAAGTTCAACCAGAGCATGATCGGGTTCAATTGGAATAATCTTCATATCAATTCAGCCAGTAGTGCCTGTGGGTGATCGGTTGGCCGTGCCATTTCCGACGGGTTGTCCAATTCAGGCTTATTTTTTCCCTCAGGCCCCTTTCTAACAACGGGATAAAATCTCTTCATGATTAGCTTTTAGTTAACTAAAATCGATGGCATTCGTGTCATCAGCCAAAACCCAGAACCAGGCCATGCGCCGGATGCCAAAACCTCCGCTTCGCTCTGGTTTTGTCACCGGTGATTGCGGTTTACCGAAAATCTTAATGTTCGCGTTGGTCGCAAAGCGAACATTCAGATGGTGCGTGGTCCTACCCACGAAAAGTAGACACTCGTTTATGCGCATCTGCGCTCATATTCCACCGGGCTGAGATAGCCCAAAGCGGAGTGTCTTCTCTTTCGGTTATAAAACACTTCGATGTACTCGAAGATAGCGGATTTGGCTGCCGCGATCGAATCAAAAAGCTCGGCGTAGATCAGCTCCACCTTGAGGCGGCTGAAAAATGATTCCATGGGTGCATTGTCCCAACAGTTTCCCTTGCGGCTCATGCTGGGTACACACTGTCTTGATCGCAGGTAATCCTGATAGCCGGTTGATCGGTATTGAACCCCGCGATCCGAATGCACAATCAGCCCTGGTGGCACCTCTCGTCGTCCGTACGCCATGCTCAACGCATCGGTAATCAACCGCTCGGTCATGCTCATGTCCAGGGACCAGCCAACGATCTGGCGGGAATACAGGTCCATCGCGGTTGCCAGGTACAGCCAGCGATCCTTCACCCAGATATAGGTGATGTCGGTCGTCCACTTCTGATTGGGGCGCTCGGCGGCGAACTGACGCCACAGCAAGTTATCGGCGACATTGGCCATTGCCTCAGAAGTACGACTGTATTTGAAAGCCTTGCCGTTGCGGGCACGGATTTCCTTTTCCCGCATGATGTTGGCCACGTAGTTCACAGAGCAGGGCACACCCGCAGCCGTTAATTCCCGGGCGATGCGTGGGGCACCATAGCGGGCTTTGAAGCTGGCGTAGGTGTCCACGATGGCGGCTTCAGTCGCTTCCCTTCGCTGCTCCCTGAGACTGACTGGGCGCTGTCTCCAGCGATAATAACCACTAGCTGACACCTCCATTACGCGGCACATCAGGCGAACGCTATATTGCTGACAGAATTCACTGATCAGCGCGTACTTCACTCTTGGGATTTCGCGAAGTACGCAGACACCTTTTTTAGAAATTCATTCTCCTTCTTCAGGGTCTCGTTCTCACGCCGCAGCTTGCGTATGGCCTCGCTCTCGGCCTTGGAGTAATCCACGCCGTCAACGCTGTTAAACTGCTTGTCCGACAGGCGGGTAAACTGACGACGCCAGTTATAAATCTGGCCCGGATGAATGCCCAGCTCACGGGCGACCGAAGCGGCAGTATTACCAGGTTGATCGGATCTGCGAACGGCTTCCCGACGAAATTCCTCAGTGTAGGACTGGGTCTTCTTACGGCTCATGGAGCACCTCCGTGTAGGGGCTACCCTAACTATAGAAGGTGTCTACTGTTCGTGGGTAACTCGGAAACTTAACGCTGAGCTTTGAGGAATTTTTGGAGCCGAAAAGCGGCGGAAAAAAATATACAATAACAGCGACTCGTTATCACTCCTCGACGTTCGATCTGAGCGAGCGATAATGCTCCATTTTCTCCCTAAATTCGTTGAGTTTGTGGGGAGCGACATACACATACTCAACAATCACCCTGAAAAAATCGTCAATTGCCGCTGCCTGAATAGGAAGAACCGACTCATTGATACCATGAGCTCCAAGATTACCCAAAAGTCTTAGAACATCGCTAAGCTCTGAAAGCGTCGGTGGAATTTCCCCTTTATCAACAAGATTTGCCAATCTTTTTTGCAGCGATCCTTTGCCAGCCCCTCTATCCTCACAAACTGCTTCCAACGACCTACGTATCTGTACGGCAAAAGCATTCGGAGCCAGTTCTTTTATACGGAAAGCTTCCTGGTAAACCTTTCGGATCAACTCTGGTACCGAGTGGTGAAGATTGCCGGATTTCGGATAAATAAGGTCTGCTTGATCAAACTCTTTATCGGAGAGCTGATCACCCATATTGTCGTAAAGGAGAACTTGATGGCAGGTTTCACAAACAACGATGAAAGTAGACCATGGATGTTCGTCTTCAGAACCGTCAGAAACCGACCAGGTTTTCTCCATATGTCTCTGAGTATGAATCAGACGTTGCGGAGCTTGATTACCGCAATGAGGGCAATACTGAACTCTCGTCAAAGGCTCCGTCATAATCAATCCCTCTGTGATAACGCCCCGCATCACTTGCCGGCGGAGGGGGGGCGAAGCCCGCTGTAGCCGGTCAGGTACATGCGGATGTTATGCGGCATCTTGGTTTATGCAACCGCTGGTTGTCCACTTACGACCCGAAAAGATCATTGGGTGACCGACTTACCACTAGTTCTCCAAGTGCTTGGCGAAAATCCTTGAAACAACTCACGACACATCTTTCAGCCAGTTCCTTGGAAAGAGGTTGGGGAGCATCAGGCCGCTGGCGTAACGAAATCGTCCCGCATCCTGAACGCGGCGGAGGAACCACTCTCCACCAGAACATCGAGCACATACACGATCGCCTCGCGCAGGGCTGGATCGCGCTTGAGTTCAAGCGGCCGCGCGTAGACATGCCGTTGTAGAAGAACTTCAAGCATGAATACGGTGTTGGATTCGCGCAGCATGTCAGCGGGATTTCCGCGCCTGAGCACGTTCGCGATGCGCACAAACCCGGCTGGCATGGAACGCTCGCCGATGTGATAGAGGAAGCGGACATAGTTGTCCACCACGATCCAGACCGGCGGCAGCGCGTCGAAGAGCGCGTCGACGTTATGGGCATAGCCTTCAAGGCTCCGCCAATGACGGACGTTGTCCTTCCACCACGCGGTCAGGAAGATCGTCGACAGCACCTCGCTGCCTCGGGGATGTTCCCTGTTGAGATGCGTGAGCCACTTGGCGCGCTTGACCCGCTCGGCAAACAGGTTCCATAGGAACCAATAATGCGGCGTATTGGGATTGCGGTCTTCGCTGCTCGTGAACCCCTGGATTACGGTGTGGACCTCGCGCGGATGCCGGTCAACGGCCTCGAGGATTGGCTGGAGGACTTGCTCAGCATCGGCATCTGACGCGCGCATCACAAATTGCTGGATGCGGTCGGATATCGCCTGCTCCCTATGAAAGTTTCTTTCGCGCCTGTCAGGAGCGCAATCGTGCTCACGGTTCCAACACCCCACGAGGTCTTCGCTGGCGCGCCGGTGTGCGGCTACGGCCAGAGGCTCGTTTGGAACATGGCCCAGAATTGTAAGAATTTTCGCGTGCACCTCAGCTCCGAATATCTCGGTGATGTCGAACCTTACGTGCGCATCTTCGGCGATTTCCCCTTCGATCCAGAACCGCCCGCGAACGTCTGCGGCCGCGACGGCCAAGATCGTGCCCACCGTGCGCCGCTTATGGTAATGCTTCTTCTCCTCAGCGTTCCAGTCGCGATCGGCAAGAGCGGCCTCGGTTGCGAGGGCATTGACAGCGCGCATGGCAAGAGCGGGATTCGCGGCCCATAACTCGTCATTTATGCCCCAAGTGGCGTACCAACGGACCTCATCGATAGGATGGGTTAGAGCGGCAATAAAGGCCTGCCGTACGCGCGTCGTCTGTGCTTCAGTAAGGGGCTTGGAGAGCAGCAGTGGCACGACGAAGGCACAGGGACGGTCTGCCAGCATCGAAAACCTCTGCATGCGGTTGATGGTTCCCCACTGGTCCGCGTTTCTGAAGATTTCGGAGCCGATAACGTCGGTGCACCAATCCCTATCTTCCGGTGACATTTCGTCCCAGTGATCGCGGGCGCAAACGGCGGCCACAAATCCGGGAGCGTTACAGCTGTTGTCGGGATGTGCCGCAGTGCGATCCATCCCTTTGGCACTTGCCAACTTCTCCCGCCACTGGTCAGGATCGGCAGAGCCGGCCTCCCGCTGGAAGACTTGGAGGCCCCACATGTAAATACCCAGACGGGTATTCATCTCGCCCATCCTCTTCGAGCTCTCGTCAATGAGCTGCTGAACTTCCGGAGCCGGAGCTTTGGGGTCGAGGCGAACGTAATTTCTCGCAGAGCCCTCTCTGTCCGCTTCCGAGGTTTCGCCCGCTTCGGGCTGGTCGTCGGCCACGTCATACTGACGAAAGTCCATCCGGTGAAGGGCGAGCTGCCATGTGAGGTCGTGGTTATTGCATTCGTCCGGCCCCGGCAGTGCCGCGACGTAGCGATCTATGATGGCGTGAACCCGCGGTGCCATAGCACCAAGTTGCAGGTTTGCGATGGCCGCTTCAAGGTCGTGCTTGCGGTGCGGCAGCGCGTTCGACTTTTCCCGCTCCTCTTCGTAGATCTTGTTTTCGGCGCGGAAGGTCGGGAATAGTCCCGTGAGGCTCGAAGTCTGGCGCTCGCCGGCCATGCGGCTACGATCGATCTCGATGTAGTCCTGCACCGACAGCAGCACCAGAAGGGCCTCGCCCGACCGGTGAGGGTGAGCGGTCGCCACGCTTGCGACGACAGCTGCGAGCGCGGCGGAATCGGTGCGTTGTAGAGTTTCGAGCAGTACCGCGTCGAGCCCCTCGGGATGGAATTTTGCGTAGTCGAGCAACCACTTCTCGAAAGCCATCAGCAACGACTGGAGCAAATAAGGCCCGACGGTCATGCCACGATACAAGCCCCAGAGACGCGGGTTCACCCATTGCTTGCGCCTGGTCCCGTTGGCAAACGTGAGCTCGACTTCCCAGGCTGGTTCGAGGGGGTCAGGGAGACGCGGATGCGCGTACCACTCGGCACTGTGACCGAAGACTTGGATCAGGAAGTCGAGGCCTTCTCTCGGATGGTGCGTAAGCAGATTTATCCACGGCCCCCGAAAGGCACTAGCAGGGAAGAAATTATGGTGCAGGTGTTCTTTGATGCCGAAGTAAAGGTCAACGTCGATGGATGAGCGGCCATAGGGTTCCGCGCATAGATATTCCTCCGTGGCGAGGAAGGTATCCAGTGCGACGGAGATCAGGAGGTCCGGCAGGTCGCGCGCGGCGGGCGCGCCATCTAGCCCCGCAAGGAGGATGTCGCGGAATTCCTCGGCGACGGGATCGCGGTGGTGTCCTTCCTTGATCTGTCCGCGCAGGACGGCTTCGAAGCGCGCTGGGTCGGCTTTCGGGATCTTCGCAATCACCTTCAGAATGCGTTGACGCGTGTCTCCTCCCCTGTAGTGGTCAAAGCTCGGGAGGAGCCAATGGGCAATGCCGGCAACATGTACGGCCCCGTCGATGTCAGGTGCCCACCAGCTAACGCCCCGCACGGCATCCTCGATCAACGCGATAAGCAGCGGTGCGTCTTCTGGTCCGAAACTGCCTAAGTTGCGATGCACCAGCCTCACGACGGTTGCCCAGACCGCACCTTCTGGCACGTTCAGGATCGAGCTGTGGCCGCGAACATCGGCAAGCCACGCGGGCGACGTCACACAGGCGACGCGCAGGAGGTGGATGACCCGCCTGAGGATGGCGCGGTCATTGTCGAGCAGCTCGGCCTCGTGACGCGTGAGGAATTCTGGCGCGGACGGTGCCTTAAGCAGCGAGACCAACGTATCGTCGCGGAACTGGGCGGGCACGTCCGCCTGTGTGATGGCCGCGCTGAACAGCCGGTCCGCTGCGGCTGCGTCGCGGTCGATCAGTTCGGCAACCCACTTCCGGTACGAGCGGCGCACCGCAGGATGGGGTCCTATCGCTGACGACAATGCCTTGAACGCCGTCTCATCCGTAAGGTGCAGCTCCTCGATCCATTGAAGGATAGCCCAGTCCTCGAGGACGTCGTGCGCCGTCGCCACGAGCAAAGCGTTGCTGTCGGGCGAAACAACGAGGGAGTCCTGCTTGAGGAAGGCGATGGCTGCGGCGTTGAGTCCAGTAGCTGGCACGTAATCCGACAGGGCACGTGCCCGGCGCACCGCCAGCTCCTGCAATGCGACTTCGCGCAGCCGCGGCATGCCGTCGGCCGGATTCTGGTCCGCGCGCGCGATCTGCCGCCAGAAGACGGCGCGGAAATCGCGCTCGTTCTTCGGAAGCGGACGTCCCGCATCCCAGGGAATCTGCAATGCCTTATCGATAAAGTACGGATTGCGCAAGATTTCGCGCAGGGCGGGGGTGGCGAGTGGCACTGCCAACGACGGAAAGGCGGCCTGAATTTCCTGCAATTCGGTGTCGTCAAGCGGCGGAACTTCGATGACCGCGTGATCAATCCCCGCCACCTGGAGAAAACTGGCCCGTACCTGCTCCACTGAATAGTCGCGGCAGGTCATGAGGATACCGAGGCCGTCGTCGGAATGGGCGAGCGTCATGAGGTCACTGAAGCCGTCGCGCGTCGGTTTCTCAAGCAGGCGTTCGACACTCTCGATCAAGAGTGCCTTACGGTCCTGAGCGCCGAGGATGGCTTGAAGCTCTGTGGCGCGCGCAGGAATCTGGCTGTTGTGGAGTGTTTCGTCGATGTGGGCGACGGCGAACTCCTCAACCCGGAACCCGAAAGCGAAAAATGCGCGGGAGAGAAAAGCCACCGCTTCCTTCGCGATGACAGATTTGCCGCTGCCCGCCGGGCCCGTTATCAGGACGACTTGGTTCGCCTCCATGGCCGCAAGCACTTTGTGGACGATGGCAGCGCGCCGCAGGTGGAAAGCAGGCCCGATCGTCGTCTGGATCTTCCGAAGCACGAAATCCGTGTGATTCTTCAGTGCGGTCAGTACCCGCTGCTCCTGTGCGCCCACCTCGCCGTACGCCTGAACGAGAGCGACTGGAAGGTCGGTGCGTTTCAGGCTCCGCGCTCCCGGTCCGGCCTCGCTGGCATGGCCTAGAAGAGCATCCCAGGCAGCCGCCGCACTGGCAAGGGGATCTGGGTCGGTAGACTTGAGCGCGAGCAGCGTCTTGATGTGCGCCTCGGTCTGGCGAGTGGAGCTGTGCAGGTCAAGGCTCAGGACGTGGAGCACCCGCAGGAAAGGCCAGAGGTCTTTGGCGAAGACGGGCGTTCCTTCCAATGCGCTGACGATGCGGCAGAGCTCGTTACACTGGTGGATGGACTTCTTCGAGATGAAACCGTCGAGAGACAGCCGCCGTTGGAATTCTTCGCCGTCGGCCGCGCCCCGCGCGCAGTCGAGCAGCCCAACGAAATTCTCTAGAAGAGTATTTGTGCCGCGCAGCGTGACAAGCACAAAGCGGTCATGCTGGGGATTGAACGGGTCGGCCTCCTTGAAATCTCTCCAGAAGTCGCCAATGGCCTTCTTGCATTCGTCGTCGGCGGCACTGATGGTAAAGCTGCGTTTCACCTGCCCGACGAGCCGCGCAGTGACCGAGCCTGCGCGCGCGCAGACGATGAGAATATCGTCCGTATTGAAGCCGAGATGTTCGGTCTGGAAATGGACTTCGGTGACGCCGGTATCGGTCAGGATCGGCGGGATGCTGCGCACGAGCAGCTGCGCTAACCAGTACGCCGCGACGTGTTGCTCGAAGAACACACCCTCGCCGCCCGTGGAGATCGGACTTGAAACTCGTTTCTGGCTTGGGCCATCCATGCAATTCACCAAATTTTCCATTGTTTCGCTAGTCGGGGAAAGTCTTTCAAGACTAGTTCGATGACGACGTCATGCGAGTGGTTCCACGTCCCGTCCGATGGTTGCACGGACCAAGTGTACTAAGAACGCTTGATGTCGCGTAATGCCATGCGCAGCGGCCGGTTTGTTGCGCGAAACCTGACAAACCAGTCCGACTAATTAAAGATTTTCCAGGCGACTATCACTACACCATACGTGCTCATCGCCGTGTAAGGAGCTGTAAATTATTCGCACTGCAAACTCATGATCTAGGCTTTGGAACTTCTCAGAGTCTTCTAGCAAGAACGCGATTTTCGCTAATGTGATTTCTTCGCCTGCCGCCATAACACCGTGCTGACCCAGGTTGGTGATTGAGGAACTATGGCGGATGTCGTTCTTGTTGAGCATCTCCTTGACCGATTCCCCAAAAGGTTTGTCCTCAATTGGCTGTAAGTTCAAAAAATATTGAACTTTTTTAAAATACGCCGGGCCGTTTCCCTTGTTCGTTATCGAAAAAGAGTATCCAGTTGGACCCTCATTTTCATGCCCAACGATCACGGGAGACTGTCCTAGCCTGTTATTTCGGCGAGTCTCATAAATGCTATAAGCCGAAGCCACAAGGGCTAGGCCTGAAATTATCAAACTCGCGTCCATAAATACCTATGTTTAAAGCGACTAGGCAGTGCGCTTCATCAGTGCAGAAATTTGACTGCGTCATTATTACTGACTTTGAACCATCAATCACGCTGCACGTGGATTGATAAAACAATAGCTTAGCCGAGCATAGCCATCTCTGCTATGTAATCATTCAACGCCTGCAATTTGCTCCGTCAATCTATTGGATGAAAGCGCTGTGATTAGTTTGGAGGCTCTGGCGGAAAGCCCTGACTCGAATGTTCGCTTTTGTTTAAGAGCGTGGGGAGCTTGGTTTGGTCGCAAAGCGAACCATGTTCTTTGTAGCAACGGGTGTAACCAGATCGTTTAGCGGGAATCCTTTACCATTCGGAGGAAGGAAGTGCGAGGGATGCACAAGGCCGTCTCGCAAAGCGGGATGAGCGAATAGCGAGCCCGGAGAAGCACGCCCCGAAGGGCGCGCTCAGGTGATCGCGATCAAAGTGTTGGTGTACTAACCAGGTGACGGGCTGAGCTCAGGCCGCCTCATGATCAGACTTTCGAGGCTTGATGAGCTTCTTGATTTGATCGGATTTCTCCGCGCGGACACGACGCAGGTCATAATCGGTCTGCAAATTGAGCCAAAACTGCTCAGTAGTCCCAAAGTAACGAGCCAAACGCATGGCCGTATCCGCGGTCACACCACGACGCTCGCGAACAATCTCGTTCAGGCGCTGTGCAGGAACATAAAGTTCTTTTGAAAGCGCATTCACACTCATGCCAAGAGGCTCAAGGTAATCCTCAAGTAAAATCTCTCCTGGATGGATAGGGCGCATACCTACAGTAACCATTGCGCGACCTCCTTAGTGGTAATCAACAATCTCCACGTCTTCCGCCCCTTCATCTGTCCAGCGGAAACACAATCGCCACTGGTCATTGATCCGGATGCTGTGTTGCCCCTCTCTGTCTCCAGAGAGCGGCTCAAGTCTATTCCCGGGCGGAGACTTTAAATCTTTAAGAGCTTCAGCGCTTAGCAGCTGCTGTAACTTACGCTCGGCCGTTCGCTGGATTGCATTGAAACGCCGAGTCTTACCTGTTTTTACAAGCTCCTCTGTGTGCTTGCACTTAAAGCTCTTGATCATGGTTACCCACCTTATAACGTTGCACGTTAAACGTGAAATACGATTTAGTTATATAAGAACATTTTTTATAACTTTCTGAATCGAGAAAACACTTGGCGGGAGTGCTGCAGTTTACCACGAAAACGCATCATCCGGTCGCACTTGCGAACCATATAAAAAGGCCCGAGAAAGCGGGCCAGGAAAAAACAAACCAAACTTACCAAGCAAAGCCTGGCAGTCTGATTTTACGAGAGACGCTACCATAGCGATTGATTACTGAGTGTAGGAGACCGTTCTCTGGCAAACTTGGCAGTTTCAAAGCTCTGTACAATTTATTCGATAGTCAGCAGAGCCCACTGTATAAAAAGGTCCGTCAGGGTCGAAGTGCTCCGGAAATCCGCACCGAAAATGGTAGCGCACGGTTTCAGTAACGGACATTACTAAGGAGCAGTTGGATTAAATACCGGGGGCAGGTCATGCAGGCCAAAATCAAGCATCTTCAGAGATCTGTCCGCGGTAACCGCAGAATTCGTGAGGACAAAAGGTCCGCTTCTGTTTAGCAGCAACCGATGTACCGGAAAAGATGGATAAGAGCGGCCAAAACTCCCGGGTTAGATCACCATAATGTGGCCATTCCGGCCAAATTATGGTTTCACGACCACAGCTTTTCGAAAACAGGGTGCAAGGATGGTGGGCCCAGGTGGACTCGAACCACCGACCAAGGGATTATGAGTCCCCTGCTCTAACCAACTGAGCTATAGGCCCTTTTTAACGGGTTCCGCTCCCAGGCGGGAGCAGGAAAGCGGGCGCCATTATACCCGTGAGGGTAGGCGCCCGCTACTGTTGCGGCAGGTGTTTGTTAACCGTTGCCCTGGTCGTCAATGAAGCCGCGCAGGTGGTCGGAGCGGGAAGGGTGGCGCAGTTTGCGCAGGGCCTTGGCTTCGATCTGGCGGATTCGTTCGCGGGTGACGTCGAACTGCTTGCCCACTTCTTCCAGGGTGTGGTCGGTGTTCATTTCGATACCGAACCGCATGCGCAGTACCTTGGATTCCCTGGCAGTCAGACCAGAGAGCACGGAGCGTGTGGCTTCGCGCAGGCCTTCGGCGGTAGCGGAATCGACCGGTGACAGAGCCTGGATATCCTCGATGAAATCGCCCAGGTGACTGTCTTCGTCGTCGCCAATAGGGGTTTCCATGGAGATCGGCTCTTTGGCGATCTTCAGTACCTTGCGGATTTTGTCTTCCGGCATTTCCATGCGCTCGCCCAGTTCTTCAGGGGTGGGCTCGCGGCCCATTTCCTGAAGCATCTGACGGGAGATGCGGTTGAGCTTGTTGATGGTCTCGATCATGTGCACCGGGATACGGATGGTCCGGGCCTGGTCCGCGATGGAGCGGGTGATGGCCTGACGAATCCACCAGGTGGCGTAGGTCGAGAACTTGTAACCACGGCGATATTCGAACTTGTCGACGGCCTTCATCAGGCCGATGTTGCCTTCCTGTATCAGGTCCAGGAACTGCAGGCCGCGGTTGGTGTACTTCTTGGCGATGGAGATAACCAGGCGCAGGTTAGCTTCCACCATTTCTTTCTTGGCGCGACGGGCCTTGGCTTCGCCGATGGACACGCGACGGTTGATCTCTTTGATGTCGACAACGTCCAGATCCACTTCGGTCTGGATGTTCTGGATGCGCTTCTGCAGGCGGACCACTTCGTCAATGCGTTCGGCGATCAGTGGGGCGTAGGCTTTCTTGCTCTTGGTGAGCTTTTCCGCCCATTCCAGATTCACTTCGTTGCCCGGGAAGGCCTTGATGAAATCCTTGCGCGGCATCTTGCACTCGCGAACGCAGATTTTCATGATCGCGCGTTCGTTCTCGCGAACCAAATCGTTGGTTGAGCGAACCACTTTGACCAGCTCGTCAAACGCTTTATTACCCAGCTTGAAGGGCGCGAATACCTGGCCGAGCTCGTTCAGAGCTTCCTGGGTTTTCTTGTGGCCACGGCCGTGTTTTTCCAGCGCTGCGTCGGCGGCTGCACGCTTTTCTTTCAGCAGCTCGAAGCGCAGGCGGGTTTCTTCCGGATCCGGACCGCTCTCGGTTTCTTCTTCGCTGTCGTCGTCATCGTCGCCATCGGACGAGTCGTCTGAGTTATTGGAAGCATCATTGGAGGTATCTTCCTCCATGAAGGGCTCTGCTCCGTCCGGGTCGAGGAAACCGGTGACGATGTCGCTGATGCGGCCTTCGTTCTCGATGATCCGGTCGTAGGCCTGGATAACGGTGCCGGTGATGCCGGGGAAGTGGGCAACCGCAGCCATCACGTCGCGGATGCCTTCTTCGATGCGCTTGGCAATGACGATTTCGCCTTCGCGGGTCAGCAGCTCTACCGTGCCCATTTCACGCATGTACATGCGAACCGGGTCGGTGGTGCGGCCAGCATCGGATTCGACAGCGGCGAGGGCGGCAGCGGCTTCGGCGGCTGCGGCTTCATCGGCGGTGGAATCGCCGTCGGTCATCAGCAGTGTGTCGGCGTCTGGCGCTACCTCTGCAACCTGGATGCCCATGTCGTTGATCATGCGAATGATGTCTTCGACCTGATCCGGGTCTGCAATGTCTTCCGGGAGGTGGTCATTTACCTCGGCGTAAGTCAGGTAACCTTGTTCCTTGCCTCGTGCAATGAGGTCTTTGAGACGTGATTTTTGCGAATTGCCTGACATAGACACCTGTGAACTCGCTTATAGAAGGAAAAAAGTTAAACAGCCATTATAGCTGTCGCCCAGTTGCTCTGCCACCGGATGGTTAGATGGTGATCAACTTTTAAGTTTCAAGTGCGGTACGGTTTTACCCCTACTGCCTCAATCGTTCTGCCCGCTCAGTGCTTTCAGTTCCCGGCGCTCTTCTTCGCTCAGATCTGACAGATTCCGTTTTTCTGACAGCAGCGCTGCCAGTCTCTGTTTGCGGGCCACTTCCTGATTGGGATTGAGTAGTTCCCGGGCACCGGCCAGGGTCTGTTCTCTGGCGGGTACGTGCTCAATACCGTCAAACAGCCCGTAAAAACGGGTTCTGGCGCCAGTGTCTGTCGCCAGGCGCCCGACCAGCGCTTTGCGGTCGGTTACGCCCTGTTCAAGAATCCATGCTGCAAACTGCCCGGCCTGCCGGTATTCCCGGCTGCTGCTGCACAGCTCATCGATTTCCCGCGCCATGTCTGGCGCTTCCAGCAATGCCAGGCAAAGCTGCGTGTCCTTGCTCAGCCGGACATCAATCCGTTCTTCCTGGGTGCGTTGTTCGCCCCATTTACCACTGCCTTTGCCGCCCCACTGGCGCTGGCTCTGCCAGGTACTCTGGTTGCGGCACAATCGCAGCATTTCGTGCCACATCGCGTCCCGCAAAGTACTGCGGGGCATTTTTTTCAGCAGTGGCTCTACCCGGGCCTTCAGTTCGCCCCGATCTTCCGGCAGTGCCAGGTCCAGCCCTTCGCTCTGCCGGTTAAACAGGTAACGCGAAAGCGGCGTCGCGCTGTCGATGCGTTCCTTGAATGCATCCGGGCCCTCCTGTCGCACCAGGGTGTCCGGGTCTTCGCCGTCTGGCAGCATCAGGAACTGCAGATGCATGCCGTCGGCCAGCAGTTCCAGCGCATTGTCGAGGGCGCGGTCGGCGGCCCTGAAACCTGCCGAATCACCGTCAAAACAGAAAATTATATGCCGCGCCTGCTTGAGCAGCGCGGACAGACTGTCCTGATTGGTGGCTGTGCCCAGGGTGGCAACGGCAAAATGAATGCCGTTTTGCGCCAGCGCAATCACGTCCATGTAGCCTTCAACCACCAGCAGGCGGTCCACCTGTTTCAGTGCCTGCTTGGCTTCATAAAGGCCGTAGATTTCCCGGCTTTTATGGAATACATCCGACTCCGGTGAGTTGATGTATTTTGCCTTGTCGTCCCCCAGGGTCCGGCCGCCAAAGGCAATGGTGCGGCCCCGGCTGTTGCGGATGGGAAACATTACCCGGTTCCGGAACAGATCCCTTGGGCGCCCGTATCGGTCAGACACGGTGCCGGTCTCGATCAGTGGGCCCTGAATATCTTTGCCGGCGCTGTCATAAAGCGCCGTGCCGGTGCCCGGTGCAAACCCCAGCTTGTACTGGTTGATGATGTCCTGATCCAGCCCACGCTGTTGCAGGTAATCCCTGGCAAACTCTCCCTGCTGGCCCTTGAGAGCCCCGTGATAGAAGTTGCTGGCGTAATCCAGCGCATCCGTCAGGGTTTTCGCCTGTTTCATTTCCTGCTTGGCGTTTTCATCGTAGGGCACTTCCAGCCCTGCACGCCTGGCCAGTTCTTCTACCGCGTCCGTAAACCCCAGGCCGTCAAACTCACGAACGAAGCTGATGGCATCGCCATGGGCGCCGCAGCCGAAGCAGTGATAAAAGCCTTTATCGGGCCTGACATTGAATGACGGCGTTTTCTCGTCATGGAAGGGGCAGCGGGCCTTGTAGTTGCCACCGGCCTTTTTCAGAGTGACCCTGGACCCGATCAGCTCGGCCAGATCAATCCGTTGCAGCAGGTCTTCCACAAAGCGTTGCGGGATCAGTCCACTCATGTTGTCTCCGGGGCCTTGTTCAAGGCCGGTCCTGCGAGTACAGCCAAAAATGCCGCCGAAGCCAGGCCTCGGCGGCATTTAAGTTGCCCATCACACGGCAACGCCGGTAACGGCAGTTACTTGCAGAGCAGCGTCCGGTATAGCTTAGTACAGACGCTCGAACTTACGCTGTTCACGCTGAAGCTTCTTGAGATGACGCTTAACAGCAGCAGCGGCCTTGCGCTTGCGCACGGCTGTCGGCTTCTCATAGTGCTCGCGACGACGAACTTCTGAAAGTACGCCTGCTTTTTCGCAAGAGCGCTTGAAGCGACGAAGGGCTACGTCAAATGGTTCATTCTCTTTCACTTTGACAGCTGGCATTCGGAAATCACCTACCTGATTGATTCGATTTCGGTTTTGATCGGTCAGTTGGCTAAAACATGACCAGTGCTCAATTAAGGGCGGCAATGATAGCGCTAGCAGGCGGGTAAGGTCAATGTTTGTTCCATGAAACTGACGGGCGGTTTCGACTTTCTGTTAAAATGCCGACTTCGATAAATCCCGCTCGGCGAGTTGGCCTTTTTATGCTCATTCTCGGTATTGAAACTTCCTGTGATGAAACCGGCGTTGCCCTGTACGACAGCGAAAAGGGCCTGTTGGCCCACGCCCTGTTCAGCCAGATTGATATGCACGCGGATTACGGCGGCGTGGTGCCGGAACTGGCGTCCCGCGATCACGTTCGCAAGCTGCTGCCGCTGTGTGATCAGGTGCTGGCGGACGCCGGCAAAACCCGCAGCCAGATTGAGGGCATTGCCTACACCGCCGGTCCGGGGCTGATCGGCGCCCTGATGGTCGGCGGCGCGGTGGCGCATTCGCTGGCTTTCGCTCTGGGCGTGCCGGTGCTCGGCGTTCATCATATGGAAGGCCACCTGCTGGCACCCATGCTGGAGCCGGAACCGCCCGCCTTTCCATTCGTCGCATTGCTGGTGTCCGGTGGTCATACCCAGCTGGTGCTGGTTAAAGGCATTGGGGAATATGAAATGCTGGGTGAATCCGTGGATGATGCCGCCGGAGAGGCTTTTGACAAAACCGCAAAAATGCTTGGCCTGGATTACCCCGGTGGGCCCCGGGTAGCAGCTCTGGCGGAGAAAGGAACCCCCGGTCGCTACAAGTTTCCGCGCCCGATGACGGATCGGCCCGGGCTGGATTTCAGTTTCAGTGGATTGAAGACGTTTACCCTGAACACGGTTACGGCTGCCGAAAAGGCGGGCGAGCTCGATGACCAGACCCGTGCGGATATTGCTCTGGCGTTTGAAGCAGCGGTAGTGGATACCCTGGTCATCAAATGCCGTCGGGCCCTGGAGCAGACCCACAGCAAGCGCCTGGTGATTGCCGGCGGTGTCAGCGCCAACAAGCGGCTGCGGGCTGGACTGGAAGCCATGACCGACAGGAAACAGGCAAAAGTGTTTTATGCCAGGCCGGAATTCTGTACCGATAACGGTGCCATGATTGCCTACGCCGGTTGTCAGCGTTTGCTGGCCGGCCAGCAGGATGGTGACCGGATTGTGTCGGTGCCCCGATGGCCGATGAACACCCTGCCGCCGGTGTCAGAAGTTCGTTCCAACGGTCTGGTCGACTAGAAGCCCGGCTCCCGGCCCTGGGCCATGCGGATCAGGTTGTTGCGGTGCCGGACCACAATCAGCAGGGCCAGTAGCCCGAACAGGGGCAGGGTGTCCGGTTCCAGAAAGGCGCTCAGCAGTGGCCCGCTCACAATAGCCACAATGGACGCCAGCGCCGAAATGCGCCAGCGCCACATCACTATTGCCCAGATGGCGCAAAGCAGCAACGTGGTCAGTGGTGCCAGTGCCAGCCCGGCTCCCAGAGCCGTGGCCACGCCTTTCCCGCCTTTGAAGCGATAGAACACCGGGATCATATGCCCGGTCACTGCACAGAGTGCCACCATGGCCTGGGCGAAAATGGACAGGTCGGCCAGGCTGGCCAGCCACACCGGAAAACCGCCTTTTGCCGCATCCAGAGCCAGCGTCAGCAGGGCCGGTACCCAACCGCCGGTGCGGTATACGTTGGTTGCTCCCGGGTTGCCAGAGCCCTGCGCCCTGGGGTCCGGCAGGTGCCAGGCCCGGCACACTGGTAGTGCAAATAGGACCGACCCGGCCAGGTAAGCCAGGAGGCAAAGAAGTACAGTCAGCACCGGATCGCTGATATAGGTCATGGTGGCAAAGACGTATCAGGGTGGTTTGTGAGAAAATGCGGCGCCCGGGCAGGTGTCGCAAGTATGAATTCAGAGTATCCCGTGCCTGTACGTTATTCAATCAGTCTAGAGTCGAAGCCCGCTGAGACCGTGTCAGTGGCAGGAGCATACCCGTGACAGATAGCGTGATGATCGAAGGACTTGCCGTTGAAACCGTCATCGGAGTGTATGACTGGGAACGGGAAGTCAGCCAGTGCCTGTTGATTGATCTGGAAATGGCCTGGGATAACCGGGTGCCGGCTGGCTCTGACGATGTCGCGGATGCCCTGGACTACGCAGCGGTCAGCGAAAGCATTACCCGCTACCTGTCAGAAACCCAGCCGCAGCTTCTGGAAACGGCGGCCGAAGGTGTATCCGACCTGTTGCAGAAAAAGTTCGGAGTGCGCTGGCTGCGCCTGGTGATTCGCAAGCCCGGGGCTGTTCCATCGGCCAGGTCGGTGGGTGTTTCAATTGAGCGGGGTGTTCGTTGATGGCCAGGGTTCATATCAGTATCGGTAGCAACATCGAACGCGAGAAAAGCGTGCGCGCGGCCCTGGATGCGCTTCATGGCTGGTTTGGCGAACTGACACTGTCCCCGGTCTACGAAAGTGAAGCCGTGGGCTTTGACGGTGAGCCTTTTCTGAATCTGGTGGTGGGCGTGGATACCACGCTGACAGTGCAGGAGCTTTCTCTGCGGTTCAAACAGCTGGAGGCGGATAACGGCCGTCGTCGGGATGTGCCGAAATTCAGCGGGCGGACCCTGGACCTGGATATCCTGACCTACGATGACCATGTGGGGCAGGTAGACGGCGTTGAGCTGCCGCGGGGCGAGATTCTGAAGAATGCCTTTGTACTGAAGCCGCTGGCCGACATTGCACCGGACGAGCGTCATCCGGTCTGCGGCATCACCTATTCCGGGCTCTGGCAATCCTACAACCGGGATCAGAAGTTATGGCCAATCGATTTTACCTGGCAGAACAGGCTGATCTCCCGGGCGTTTTAAAGGCCGGTTTCTGACTGATTGCGGAACAGCCGGATCAGGTTGTCTGTGGAGCTGTCGCTGGCGCCGGTTGCTTCGCCGGTTTCGCCCGTCAGGCGGTCCAGAATGCCTTTGCCCAGCTGTTTTCCCAGTTCTACGCCCCACTGATCGAACGAATCCACGTCCCAGATGATGCCCTGGACAAAGGTGCGGTGCTCGTACAGGGCAATCAGCGCCCCCACGGTCTCCGGTGTCGCCTTGTCCATCAGCAGGGTATTACTGGGTTTGTTGCCGGGTATGACTTTGTGCGGAGCCAAGAATTCTACATCCGCCGCGGAAAGACCTTCTTTTTGCAATTCTTCTGTGGCTTCCTGCAGGGTTTTTCCGGCCATCAGTGCCCGGGACTGGCTCAGGCAGTTGGCAAACAGCGTAGCGTGGTGGCTGGCGACCGGGTTATGGCTTTTCAGGGGAATAATGAAATCTGCTGGAATCAGCCTCGTGCCCTGGTGCAAAAGCTGGTGGAAGGCATGCTGGCCGTTGGCGCCAACGCCGCCCCAGATAACCGGCCCGCTGTGATAGGTCAGCGGTTCGCCCTGCTGGGTTACCCGCTTACCGTTGCTTTCCATGTCCAGTTGCTGAAGGTGAGCCGGCAGACTGCGCAGGTAGTGATCGTAGGGCAGGATTGCGTGGGTTTCCGCGCCCCAGAAATTGCTGTACCAGATGCCCAGCATGGCCATGACAACCGGCAGGTTCTGCTCCAGGGGGGTGTTGCGGAAGTGGTTGTCCATTTCATGGGCGCCCTGGAGCAGGGCCCGGAAGTTCGCCATGCCGATGGTCAGGGCGACGGGCAGGCCAATGGCTGACCAGAGTGAATAGCGCCCGCCAACCCAGCCCCACATCGGGAAGATATTGTCTTCCGCCATGCCAAAGCTGATGGCTTCGGGGGTATTGGCAGTCACTGCCACAAAGTGTTTTTCTATGTCCGCGTGCGCACCGCCGTTGTCCAGAAACCAGTCCCGGGCGATCTTGCTGTTCTCCAGGGTTTCCTGGGTTCCGAAGGATTTGGACTGGATCAGGAACAGAGTGGTTTCCGGATTGACCCGCCTGAGCACCTCGGCAATGTGGGTGCCGTCGATGTTGGCCACGTAGTGTGGTTGAAGCTGCTCATGCCAGTAGGGTTTGAGCGCTTCGGACACCAGTTTGGGGCCAAGAAAAGAGCCGCCAATACCGATGCTGACGACGTCGGTGAAGACTTTGCCGGTTCGCCCGGTGCGGCGCCTGTTCAGGATGTCCTGTACAAACGCTTCCATCCGGTCAAGCGTGTGTCTGACCTCGGGGGTAATGTCTTCCCCGCCCACAAGAACGGGTTCCCGGCCCGGATCGCGAAGCGCCACGTGAAGCGCGGGCCGCTTTTCGGTGATGTTGATGGCCTCGCCGCGGAACATGGCTTCAATGCGCTCCGGAACGCCGCAGGCGCGGGCCAGTGCCGTCAGCTTGCCAAACGTCTCATCGGTTGCCCGGTTACGTGAATAGTCCAGGGAAAGCCCGCCACCGGTGATGAAAAACCGGCTTGCCCGCTCCGGATCCTTCCGGAACAGCTCCCGCATCTGGGTGTTCTCCAGATCCTTCTGGTGACGGGCCAGTGCCTGCCATTGCTGGCGGCTGGTCAGTGAAGCTGATCCTTCAGGCATGCTGGATTTCCTTTTAACGGATGCTCGATTGAGCTATCGCGCAACCGAGAGGTTATCAATCAATCGGGTAGTGCCCAGAAACGCGGCGGCCAGAACGGTTATGTCGGCATCGTCAGGCGTTGCAGGTTTCAGGGTCACGCTATTGGCGATGTTGAAATAATCAGGGCGAAGGCCGGCATCGTTCAGGGCCTGGCTGGCTTCGGCTTCAATAGTCTTGAAGTCGGTCCGCCCCTGGCGGATTTTTTCAACGGCCGCCTGCAGTGTGCTGTAGATCACTGGCGCCTTGGCCCTCTCGGACTTTGACAGATAGCCATTGCGCGAACTTTTGGCCAGACCGTCTTTCTCCCGAATGGTCGGGGCACCAACGATTTCCACCGGTAGCATCAGGTCGCGGGTCAGCTTGCGGATGACCGCCAACTGCTGGAAATCCTTCTCGCCGAACACGGCAACGTCGGGCTGCACCATGTTGAACAGCATGGTGACCACCGTAGCCACACCTTCGAAATGCCCGGGTCGGCTTGCGCCGCAATGGCCTTCGCTGACTTCCGGAACCACTACCCGGGTCTGTCGGGCCAGGCCTTCGGGATAGATTTCACTGTTGGAAGGGGTGAACACCAGAGTGCTGCCCGCCTTGTCCAGAGCGTCCTGATCTTCCTGCAGGGTACGGGGATAGCTGTCCAGGTCTTCAGTTGCGCCAAACTGCATCGGGTTGACGAATATGCTGGTCACGACAATCTCAGCCGTCTCACTGGCGCGTCTGACCAGAGAAATATGTCCTTCGTGCAGGTTGCCCATGGTGGGTACCAGCGCAATGCGCTTCCCCTTCTGGCGATAGCCACGAAGCATGGTCCGGAGTTCTTTAAGCGTGTGTACGGTTCTCATGCTTTAAACGTATGCTCCTCGGCCGGGAAAGTGCGGTTGCGTACGGCGTTCACGTAGGCCTCGATGGCGCCCTGAACGGAGTCGGATTCTGCCAGGAAGTTTTTGACGAATCGGGGTTTACGGCCGGTGGTGATGCCAAGCATGTCGTGGACTACGAGAACCTGGCCATCGGTATCCGCGCCGGCGCCTATGCCGATAACCGGCGCCTGAACGGCCTGGGTGATGCGCGCGGCCAGGGGAGCCGGTACACATTCCAGAAGAATGACGTCTGCCCCGGCTGCCACCAGCTCGCAGGCGTGCTCAATCATCAGTTCGGCGTGTTTTTCGTCCCGGCCCTGAACCTTGTAGCCGCCAAACTTGTTGACGAATTGCGGTGTCAGACCCAGGTGGGCGCATACCGGCACGCCACGCTCGCTCAGGGCATGAATGGTGTCTTTCATCCAGGCGGTGCCTTCCAGCTTGACCATGTGGGCGCCCGCGCGCATCAGCTCTGCTGCATTCTCGAGGGCCGCGTCGACCGTGCCGTAAGTCATGAACGGCATATCGGCCATAATGAGCGAGCCCCGGTTGCCTTTCACCACTGACGAAACGTGATACACCATCTGATCCATGGTGACTGGCAGTGTGCTGTCGTGGCCCTGCAGAACCATGCCCAGAGAGTCGCCGATCAGAATCACGTCTACACCAGCTTCGCTGACGATCTGGGCGAAGGTAGAGTCGTAGGAGGTGAGCGCTGAAAACGCCTCGCCCTTCTGTTTATATTCGCGAAGGGTATTGATGGTAACGGCCATAAAATCCTTGCCTTGTCGGTGGATGGGCCTGTTAAGGGTAATCCGGGGGTGGGTCAGAGGCAATAGCTGGCGGGCCTCACTGCCCGCCCGGAGACTAACCCGTGAAGGGGTTTCTGGGAATCGGGTCCAGTTTCTGCAACTGATTGTCCGGGCAGAGTAGCCGCAGGTCGGCGATAAAGGTCCCATCGGGCAGCGCCAGTGACGGTTCCAGGTCGAGCAGCGGCTGAAGAACAAAATCCCGGTTGGGCAGTTCCGGGTGGGGGACGGTCAGCCGGGTGCCGGAAATGGCTTCGTTGCCATAGATCAGCAGGTCGAGGTCCAGAGTGCGCGGTCCCCAGTGTTGAACTCGTTCGCGACCATGAGCCTGTTCAATGGCCTGAAGATGGTCCAGCAGAGTCAGTGGGGCCAGACCCGTGCGCAGCCAGGCGGCGCCGTTAATGAAATCCGGTTGATCCTGAGGGCCTACGGGTCGGCTTCGGTAAAAAGGCGACTGCGCCACCAGTTCGGTTTCCGGCAAGCCGGCCAACGCGATCACTGCCTGCGCAAGCTGCACCGAGGGGTCCGCAAGATTGCTGCCCAGGCCGATAAACGCATCCACTGCTGCCACAAATCAGTCCTTCCTGGCGGCAGGCTTTTTACGGCGGCGTTTCTTGGGGGCAGCGCTGCCGAGTTCGGTCAGCATGCGTTCCTGGCCCTTTTCATCGAGTTCCTGGAACTCTGTCCACCACTGTCCCAGCCCCGGTTCAATTTCACCGGCGTCTTCGCGCACCAGCAGGAAGTCATAGGCAGCGCGGAATCTGGGGTGGGATAGCGTCACGAAAGAACGCTTGCCCTGCCGGCGTGGTAGTCGAACCTGCAGCTCCCAGATTTCCTTCATCGGCCCTGAGAAACGTTTCGGTATGGATGTCGCCTGTACCTGCTGGCCTATAACCCGGCCAATGGCCTGGTGCAGGGCGGGCAGCGGCGGCTCGCCGTTATCCTGCCGTTTACGCCAGTCAGCTTGCAGTGCCGGCCAGAGCATCGCGGCAAACAGAAAATAGGGTGTGACAGACTTGCCCTGGGCGATGCGCTTATCGGTGTTCTGCAGCGCCCGTCGGATCAGCTCGTCACTTTCGCCATTGGCGATGGCGGCGGCGGTTTCCGGAAACAGAGGTGCCAGCAGGTCATAGTCACTGAGCAGTTTATAGGTCGCTTCGCCGTAGCCGGCGGAAAACAGTTTGAGTACCTCCTCGAACAGCCTTGCCGGTGGGATATGGGTCAGCAGTGGTGCCAGTTTGCGGATGGGCTCCTCGGTTTCACGTTCAATGGTGAAGCCGAGCTTCGCTGCAAAGCGGATCGCCCGCAGCATCCGCACCGGGTCTTCACGGTAACGGGTCTCCGGGTCGCCAATCAGGCGCATCTGTCGGTTCTTGAGGTCCTTCATGCCATCGGCAAAATCGACCACAGTGAAGTCGCGGATGCAGTAATACAGGGCGTTAACGGTGAAATCCCTGCGCAGGGCGTCTTCTTCCATAGACCCGTAGACGTTGTCGCGAAGCAGCAGGCCGTGCTCGCTGGTGCGGCGATCGTCGTCATCTTCTTCGACGTCCGCATCGGCCGCATTACCACGGAAAGTGGTGACCTCGATCACCTCGCGCCCGAAGAGCACATGCACAATGCGGAAACGGCGGCCGATCAGGCGGGAGTTACGAAACAGCTCGTGCACCTGTTCTGGCGTTGCACTGGTGGCAATGTCGAAATCCTTCGGCTGTCCACCCAGAAGAATGTCGCGCACACCGCCGCCCACCAGATAGGCCTCGTACCCGGCGTTATTGAGGCGGCTGAGCACCTTTTTTGCCGGTTCGCTGATGGCCGAGCGGGACACGTTGTGCTGATCCCGCGGAATATCCCGCCGCTGATACGCCGCTGTTTGTTTGCCTGCCGTGCTTGAAAACAGGGAGGACATTCTGTCGATGATATTATTAAACATTGAATTCCGTTGAATGCGCTGAAGCAAAAGCGAGAGTTTACCGGTTTGGACAGGATTTGAACACGTTTGGAGGAGGAGGGAGATAATCAAAAGGCGGACCTGTTTTCACAAGCCCGCCCTCAAAGCGTTGACGATCTGCATTGTTGTTGTTTTTTGTCGGGATTTTTCTTGGTTTTTTTGCCCCATCGCTGTCCCCAAGTTGGAGACGATACTACGCAAACGGAAAGCTTTGAATACACAGAGTGGACAGAGGCTTGGAGCGGGTCATTCAGGTACATGCAGCGCCGTCTGGAAAACGATTCTTCTCTACATCTACAACTCGCTCGTGCCGGGGGACCACTAAAAAGCAAAGTACCCAAAACACTCAGTTCGCACACGTTCTGTTTTTGTTTTTGTTACTGAACGTCTTACTGCAGCTTTTTGTTCTTGTTTTGACGCTGCTTGATCATTGTTGTTTTTGTTTTAGTGCGCTCTAAAGAGTGCAGGGCGTGTGCCAGTTTTAGAAATGTGTTCATTAACAGCGAGTTAGTCTTTGGCAACCTTTGTAGGGGATTGCCCCTATGACAAAGGTGTTACTCATTCCGCAGTTTGCTGAAAGCAAGTGTTACCTTGAGGAACACCCGGTAACAAATGAGCAGCCGTTCACACTTTGGATGTGCGGGGGTTCCGAGTCTCACCACCGCCCGGTTCGTTAATTAGTTCGAGGAATTTTTCTTTCGGGGTATGCCCAGGCGCTGCCGACGTTCCCACAGTGATTTGCGGCTGATGCCAAGTTTCTGGGCCAGTTCCGTTTCGCTCATGCGGTCCTGGTTTTCCAGGACAAAATGCTGGAAATAGTCTTCCAGTGACAGGTCGCTGGACGTGTCAGTTTCCTGTGTCTGGGCCTGTTCATGATTGCCGTCCACCAGAGTCTCGGGAATTCTGACCTCGTCAACGCCGTCTTCCAGGTCCAGCAGTGCCGGTGTGATCAGGTCGTTGTCGCAGAGAATGGTGGCGCGCTCGATGGCGTTTTCCAGCTCGCGAACGTTACCGGGCCAACGGTGGCGTTCCAGCACTCGCATGGCCTCAGGGGTAAGATTAAGCGAAGGCTTGTTCATCTTGCTGCCCTGCCGGCGGAGAAAATTCTGGGCCAGGCCAAGAATGTCCGGCTGGCGTTCACGCAGGGGCGGAATGCGGATCTGCATGACGTTCAGGCGATAGTAAAGGTCCTCGCGAAATTCACCGGTGCGGGTCATGGCTTTCAGGTTGCGGTGGGTGGCGGCAATCATCCGCACGTCAACCTGGCGGCTCTGGGTTGAGCCCACCTTGCGGATCTCGCCTTCCTGAAGTACCCGCAGCAGGCGCGCCTGGGCCTCCGCTGGTAATTCTCCAATCTCGTCCAGAAACAGACTGCCGCCGTCGGCGGCTTCAATCAGTCCGGTGCGCGCCGATACCGCGCCGGTAAATGACCCTTTCTCATGGCCGAATAACTCGGATTCAATCAGGCTCTCGGGAATGGCAGCGCAGTTCACTGAGATCAGCGGGTTAGAAGCCCGTGGGCTCATCAGGTGAAGTGCTCTTGCGGCCAGTTCCTTACCCGTGCCGGATTCGCCCTGAATCAGTACTGTGGTCTCGGTTGGCGCCACTTTGCGGATCAGGGTAAACACTTTCTGCATGGCATCGCAGTTGCCGAACATCAGGCTGGCCGGGTCACTATCGGTCCGGGCCTGCTCTTCGGGTGTGACGGCGGTGTCCGCCGAGCGGGTGGTGTGGTTCTGCCGTGCCAGTATGGTTTCAACTGCTTCCAGCATTTCATCGTGATCAAACGGCTTGGCGATGTATTCAACGGCACCCATTTTCATGGAATCCACGGCCGAGCGCAGGCTGGCGTAGCTGGTCATGATCAGAACCGGGGTGTCCGGTGCCCGGCGGATAAGCTCAGTGCCCGGTGCGCCGGGCAGGCGAAGGTCCGAGATGATCAGGTCGAAGGTGTCGGGTTCGTGCCGTTCGGTCGCCTCTTCGACCGAGCCGGCGTCTTCAACGGTATAACCGGCATGGGTCAGAAGCTTGCGCAAGGCTGAACGAATGATCTCTTCATCTTCTACAATCAGGATTCGGGGCATAACCGTTCTATGACCTTTGGTTCTGGCTGGTGGAGGCTGCCGATTCCGGCTCGTAGGCCGGCAGCCTGATCCGCACGGCGGTGCCGCCACGGTCAGCGTGAAGTGGGCTGTCCACCTGAATGTTGCCGTAGTGCTCTTCTACGATGCTGTAGACCAGTGACAGTCCCAGGCCGGTTCCCTGGTTGGGCGCTTTGGTGGTGTAGAAGGGCTCGAAGATATGGTCCAGTTGCTGTGGCGGAATGCCGGACCCCTCGTCAGTGACCTCGATCATAGCGGAGTAGCCGTCATGCTTTCCACTGATTCGCACTTCGCCACCATCGGGCGAGGCATCCCGGGCGTTGGCCAACAGGTTAATGAAGACCTGAACCAGCCGCTGTTCGTCTCCCAGCACCATCAGCCCGTCCGGGCAGTCATTCAGGTACCGGATACCCAGGCCCTTGTCGCTGAGTGACAGCAGGTTGATGGATTCGTCCACGCAGCGGCGGATCAGCACCGGCTCGTAGCGGTTGGCGTGGGCGTGATTGCCGGTGCGGGCAAAGTTCATCAGCGACTGCAGGATGGTAGAGATCCGCCGGGTCTGCTGCTGGATCTGGTCTGCGGTGGACAGAATGTCCGGGTCTTCGGTTTCCAGTTTCAGGTTCTGGGCCAGAGACGAAATCCCGGTCACCGGGTTGCCGATCTCGTGGGCGACGCCCGCAGCCAATCGACCCACGGAAGCCAGTCGCTCACTGTGCATCAGCTCGTCTTCCAGCAGGCGGGTCTCGGTCTGGTCTTCCACCAGGATGATGCTGCCACCCTCGGGATGATCGGGCCCGGCCAGGGCGGCTTTGTGCAGGTTCAGCCAGTGAGGGCGCCCGCCAAGATCAAGCCGGTGCTTGTAACGGTGCAGGTCTTCCCCGGAATTAAAATCATCCAGCAGCAGATGCCAGTGCTCTGGCAGCGCCAGCAGCTTTGCCCCCACCACGTCGTCCGCGGTAATGCCGGTCAAATCCTCCATGGCGTTGTTCCACATCAGGATTTCGCCGTCGTCACCCATGGAGCACGCAGGAATCGGCAGATTGTGCAGGGTCTGGCGGTAGTGGCGGCGCAGATTGTCCAGTTCTCCCGCCAGGCCGGTCAGTCGGTTTTCGTAGTCGCCCAGTGCCCGTTCAACGTAACGGATGTCCTGCCCGGTGCCGCCACCGGCCATTGGCTTGAAGCCAAGGTTGCGCTTTACCAGGTCCCGGGCCACGGCCGGGCCAAGCAGGCCCGACAGGTTCGCTTCCACCCGGTCCCGCAGGCGACGCAGCTGGTAGGGTCGATATTCGACGCTGGGTAATTTCAGTTGTTGCAGCGCCCGGTCAATTTCACGCCTTGCCACGCCCATGCCCAGAGGCGCCGCAAGCTGCAGCACAAAATCTTCCGAGGACGAGGCCAGCAGTTCCCGGCGCTGTGGCCGTGAAAGCGCGCCAACAGAACAGGCTTCTGCGGCACTGGATTCTTCTCGGGAACTGGCGCTGAGCACCGATACCAGGGCAAAGAGCGAAATATTCACCGTCAGGCTGATGAAAATGAAGATATGCAGGTTGCTGCGGTCCGGCACCAGGGGCGCGTCCAGCAGAGCCAGAACATTGGCGGTGTGAGAGAAGGGTAACACCAGGGTCAGCGCCCATATGATCAGGCCAGCACAAAGGCCGGCGTTCAGGCCTCGGCGGTTGCCTTCGGGCCAGTAGATGACGCCCAGCGCGCCCGGCAACAACTGAAGCATGCCCGACAGCGAAATGATACCCAGTATGGACAGGTCCAGATGTTTGCCCAGAGTCTCGTGAAACAACAGGGCGGTGAGAATGGTGATGGCAATCAACAGGCGCTTCACCCAACGCAGCCATCGGTATATGTCGCCCTGGTCCCTGGGGGTGCGAAGCGGCAGAACCATGTGGTTGAGTACCATGCCGGCCAGGGCAAGCGTGCCCACAATCATCAGGCCGCTGGCGGCAGACAGGCCGGCAATATAAACCAGCAGGGTCAACGCCGGATTTTCAATAGCCTGGGATACCCCAATGGCGAAGAAGCTGGGGTCGGTGCTGGCGGACAGCGCCTGGCCACCCCAGAGAATCAGAGGTACCGGCAGGCCCAGCAGCAACAAATAGAGCGGCAGGCCCCAGCTCGCCTTTGCGAGGGCTTTGGGCGACGGGTTCTCACCAAAAGTCATATGGTACATATGGGGCAGCACCAGGGCGCCGGCAAAAGACATCAGCATCAGCGCCCGCCAGCTGCCATCGTCAATCCGCAGTGCCATGGCGGTTTCCGGGCGGGTCTGGTCGGCAAGCCAGTTTTCCAGGCCAGACATGCCGTCGAAGACACTGAACAGAATCACGCCGCCCAGGACCAGCAGGGACACCAGTTTGACCAGCGAATCGAAGGCGATGGCCACCACCAGCCCCTGATGGCTGTCGGAGCCCTGATCACGTCGGGCGCCGAAAAGCGTGGCAAACAACACCACAATCAGGCTGAAACACACGCTGATCAGAACCGGTGAGGTGTTGGGTGCCAGCAGGCTTGCGGAAGTTGTCACCGCTTTGATCTGCATGCTCAGCAGCGACAGGATTGCCGCGCCGGAACAGAGGGTGACCAGCGTGCCCGCCCACTGGCTGCGGTAACGGTAGGCAAAAAGGTCCGCCAGGGAGGTCAACTGATAGGCTCGGCCAATACGAAGAATCGGATTCAGCAGTACCGGTGCCAGCAGAAAAGCGCCACTGATGCCCAGATAGTAGGCCAGAAAACCATAGCCATACTCCGCCGCCGCGCCTACCGAGGCATAAACTGCCCAGATACCTGCATAGACGCCCAGGCTGAGGGTGTAGACAAGGGGATGGCGTACCCAGCTGCGCGGCAGCATGCCCCTTTCGGTGATCCAGGCGATGCCGAAAAGCAGCAGCAGGTAGAGGAAGCTGGCCGCAAGCAGGCCAGAGGCACTAAAACTCATTCGGGTCCCGCCGCCATTCCAGCCAGAAGCCCATGGCAATCAGCCCCGCCCAGATAACGTAAGGGCTGTACCAGGCATTTCCTGGTGAGGTCCACCAATCCAGAATATTTGGCGAAAAGATATAAATGGCCAGTACCAGAAGAAAGACCAGACGGTAGATATACATCGGAAAAGGTATCCCCACTGCCGTGTGAAGGTCAGTTTATAACACGGGGTTCAGCGGGATGTCAGGTGAATCCGTGCTGGCTTCCAGCGGTCGGCGGCGGTTTGCAGAATATTCGCCACGGAGTCGCGCGCGCTCAGGCCAGAAAGGTCCTGCGCCAAAGCGGCCAGTGCTTCCAGCAGATTGTCAGCAGCCAGGGTGTCGTCCAGAGCCGGCGCCAGGTTCTGCTTGCTCAGCTTCTGGCCCTGATCGTTCAGAATCACCGGGATATGGAGCCAGGCCGGAATGGTGCCGCCAAGTGCCCGGTATATCTGGCACTGCTGGGCAGTCATGTCCAGCAGGTCTGAACCGCGAACCACGTGGGTGATCTGCTGGTCGATGTCATCTGCCACCACAGCCAGTTGATAGGCATAGAAGCCCTCCTTGCGCCGGATGACCGGGTCATCGACTTCAGCGCACACCTGCTGGTGTTGAGGGCCGAGCAATTGGTCTTGCCAGACGCTGTGTTCGTCTTCCAGGGCAAATCGAACGGCAAAAGGTTGGTCGCCTACATCAATCGCAGTGTCACGGCATTTGTGGGGATGTCGGCCCCTGTTGGCCTGGAGCTCCTTGCGGGAGCAGATGCAACGGTAGGCGAATCCCTGCTTTATGAAGTGGTCAACGATGTGTTGGTAACGATCGTGACAGTGGGACTGGAACCGCACGGGTTCATCGGATTCAAGGCCGTGGGCGGTCAGGCTGGCCAGAATCTGTTCGGTGGCTTCCGGGGATTCCCGCAGAGGATCCAGATCCTCGATCCGCACCAGCCAGTTCCCGCCATGGGCGCGGGCTTCAAGGTAGCTGGCCAACGCGGTCACCAGGGAGCCGAAATGCAGGGGGCCAGTGGGCGAGGGGGCAAACCGCCCCCTGTATTTCCGGTCAGAGCTGTTCAAATGCCGACCGATCAGATGCCGGTCTGGCGCTCGCGGATCTCTGCGAGGGTTTTACAATCGATACAGAGCGTCGCCGTCGGGCGAGCTTCAAGCCGGCGAATACCGATTTCAACGCCGCACTGGTCGCAGAAACCGTAGTCGTCTTTGTCGATGCGGTCGATGGTCTGATCGATCTTCTTGATCAGCTTACGCTCACGGTCCCGGGTGCGCAGTTCCAGGCTGAACTCTTCTTCCTGGGTTGCGCGGTCGCTGGGATCGGCGTAATTTGCCGCATCTTCCTGCATGTGGTGCATGGTGCGGTCGACTTCTTCCATGAGTTCCTGCTTCCACTGCATCAGCAGGCCCTTGAAGTGCTCGAGCATTTCCGCACTCATGTAGTCTTCACCCTTCTTCATTTCGTAAGGGGTGAAGCTGGTAATGCGTTCGCGTGGTTGGTCAGCGGTCTTTGCCATTGAACCCGGCCTCTTGTTAGTACTTCACAAGAACGTTCTGCTTCCCACCGCACAAGCCCCGTGGCTAAGCGGTTTTACCCTGGATGAAGCGTTCGTCCTGAAACGGGAATTTGCGGAAAATAGCAGATTAGTCACGGGGGTGCCAGCCTTGTCGCAACGACTTTTGTACGGAGACATAGATGAAGATACCAGGCCCGGTGACCGAAGGTCGACTGATCCGGCGCTATAAGCGCTTTCTTGCCGATGTCATTTTGCCGGATGGCAGTGAAGTGACGGCCCATTGCCCGAATACCGGCTCCATGTTGGGCTGCCAGCCTGATAACGCCCGGGTGGTGCTGAGTGTCAGCGATAACCCCAAGCGCAAACTGAAATATACCTGGGAGCTGGTGGAAACGTCAGCGGGCGTTTGGGCCTGCGTTAATACCGCGCGCCCCAATGCCCAGGCCAGAGAAGCGATTGAACAGGGCGTGGTAACCGAGCTGAGTGGTTATCCGGTCTGTCGGCCGGAAGTGAAGTATGGCAGCGAAAAAAGCCGGATAGATTTACATCTGTCCGGGCACGAATCCCTGCCAGACGCCTGGGTTGAGGTGAAGAACGTCACCCTGTGTGACGATCAGGGGCTGGGCTATTTTCCTGACGCGGTGAGCACCCGTGGGCAGAAACACTTGCGGGAACTGATTGCCCAGGTCGAGGCGGGTGACCGCGCGGTACTGCTGTTTGTGGTTAACCATACCGGCATTGAACTTGTGAAGCCGGCCGACCACATTGACCCGGCCTACGGCAAGCTGTTGCGCGAAGCCGGGGCGGCGGGTGTGGAAGTGCTTGCTTACCGGTCAGGACTTGTTAACAAGGGAGAGCCGGATGGTGATCTCTCGCTGGTGGGGCCGGTGCCTGTCAGCCTCCAGGCCTGATAGCGATCAGGCCTGGCAAGGGAAGGCTGGTCAGGCGCTGGGCATGCCGAAATGCTGACGGATACGGTCCGCAACGGCTTCGGCCAGATGATCCTGATCGGTGTAAAGGTGGACGGTGTGGGTTTTCTCCTGGTCCGTCAGTGGCTCGAACCAGCCCGCCTGGGTTTCCAGAAGCTCTTCAGTCGCTTCGGATGCATCGCCGTCCCGCGTACGGATCCATTGGCGGCGGCTTTCTTCCGGTGCCTCGCAGTGAATGAGTGCGAAGGGCAGGCCAAGATTTTCCGCCACATCGGTCAGCAGGTCGCGCTCCGCCTGTTTCAGGCAGGCAGCATCGACAATCACCGGCATACCTGCCAGCAAAAGCTCTTTTGAAAGGTCAGCAAGCCGTTGGTAAGTCCGCTGGTTGGCTTCCTCGGTGTAAAGGTCCTTTCCAATGCCTGATTTGCTGCTCTCCAGCGGCCCCAGGCCAAACAGGCGCTTGCGCTCGACGTCAGAGCGCAGCCGGATCAGCCCCAGCTCAGCGGCCATGTCCTTGCTGATCACCGATTTGCCGCTGGCGGACAGTCCTGTGGTGGCCAGCAGGTAGGGGTTGGGGAAGCTGCTGTAATCTTCGGCCAACTGGGCGTAGTCCCGGTAACGCTGCATCAGATCGGCTTTATCTGCGTCGTTGAGCGATGGATTCCCCATAGTGAAGAGTGCGATTTTGCCGCGAACCATGGCGCGATAGGCCTTGTACAGGGTCAGCAGCGGCAGCGCCTGAAAATCGCCGCGGTATTCCAGATAGTGATTCAGCACCAGATTGGCCAGGCGGTTTTCACCACGTGATTCCAGGTCCATCAGCAGGAAGGCCAGATCGTTGATGACGTCAATCCAGCGGAAGGGCTCACTGAATTCGATGCAGTCGAAGACCGTTACGTCACCCTGGTAAACGGTGATGTTCGCCAGATGCAGATCGCCATGGCACTCGCGCACAAAACCGTCGGCGTGGCGCTGCGCGATCAATGGCTGGACGCGCTCGAAGGTGGCGCGGGTCCAGGCTTCCAGGTTATCAAGCTGGTCCAGCAGGGACTTGTCGTCGATCATCGGGCGAATCTGGTCGAAATTTTCCTGCATGCCGGCAAAAACCGCCTCTGGTGTGCCCAGGGGTTTACCGTCAGCAACCGGGGGCAGGGTCTCGTGGAATTCTGCGACCTGGCGGGCCAGGCTGGTCAGTTGCTCAGGCTTGAGTTGGCCACGTTCCTGTTGCTTGTCGAACAGTTCGTCCTGGTCGAACTGGCGCATTCGAATGGCGTATTCAAACGGCTCGCCACTGCCACCGAGTGTTGGTGAATCCGCCGAGCCTGTGATGGGCAGAACGTCAAGATAGAGAGAATCGGCCAGGCGCTTGTTCAGACGCAGTTCTTCTTCGCAGAAATGCTTGCGACGATCCAGGGTAGAGAAGTTCAGAAAGCCGAAATCCATCGGTTTCTTGATCTTGTATGCGAAATCACCGGTGAGAACAACCCAGGAGATGTGAGTTTCCAGAACCTGAAAATTCTGCACCGGATGGTCGTAGAGTTCAGGGTTCTGCAAGGCCTTGATCAGGTCATTGGATGGTGCATCGGTCACGTTTCTCTCCAGGCATTATCAGGTATTGTCAGAATTCAAAGGAAACATCATAACGGTCAGGTTACACAAATGACACATGGATGCGTTGCGGTATGGCAGGGCGGTTTCGGTATAATCCCGCCATGAAAAAATCTGCTCCTCAAAAGAAAAGCCCGAAAAAGCGGTCCCCCAAGGGCAAGAAACAACCCTGGTTCTGGCGTCTGTTTCTCCGGGTTTCACTGATCGGGCTGGTACTACTGGCCGGTTGGATGGTGTATCTGGATGCCGTGGTAACCTCCCGCTTCGAAGGGCGGCGCTTTGAAGTGCCGTCCCGGGTCTATGCCCGCCCGCTTGAGCTTTATGATGGGGCCAGTGTCAGCGCCAGTGCCTTGCAGCGGGAGCTGGAGCTGGCGGGCTATCGTTCCGGAAGCGCGGCTGCCGCTGGCAGTTACCGACGCAGCGGCGGGCAGTTCGAGATTCACACCCGCGGTTTCCGGTTTTCCGACGGTGAGGAGCCCCGTCGTCGGCTGTCACTGAGTGTTTTCGGTGACCGGGTGCAGCAGTTCAGTGTGGTAGACGGCCCGACGTCCCCCATCGTGCGCCTGGAACCTGCCCAGATTGGCGGTATTTATCCGGCCCATAAAGAGGACCGGGTGCTGGTCGAGCTGGACGAAGTGCCGGAACTTTTCCGTAACACCCTGATGGCGGTTGAAGACCGGCAGTTCTACGATCACTTTGGTATTGCGCCCATGTCGATAGCCCGGGCCATGCTGGCCAACATCCGGGCCGGGGGTATCGTGCAGGGCGGCAGCACCCTGACCCAGCAGCTGGTCAAGAACTTCTTCCTGACCCGGGATCAGACGCTGCTACGAAAGGGCAACGAAGCCCTGATGTCGCTGCTGCTGGAACTGCACTACGAAAAAGACGACATTCTTGAAACCTATATTAACGAGGTTTATGTCGGTCAGGCCGGAACCCGGGCCATTCACGGTTTCGGGCTGGCAAGCCAGTTCTACTTTGGCGAGTCCATAGCCGACCTGGACAGCCATCAGATAGCCATGCTGGTAGGGCTTGTAAAAGGCCCGTCCTATTATAACCCGCGCCGGCACCCCGAGCGGGCGAGATCCAGGCGCAATCTGGTGCTAGGCGTCATGGCAGACAGCGGCCTGATCAGCGAGCAGGAGGCCTCCCGTGCCCAGGGTCAGCCACTGGGCGTGGCCAGCAAGCCATCCTATTCAGAGAACCGGTATCCGGCCTATATTGACCTGGTGCGCCGTCACCTCGCCCGGGACTATCGTCAGGAAGACCTGCAAAGCGAAGGTTTGCGGATCTTTACCACCCTGAACCCGGCCATTCAGTACGCCGCTGAATTCGCGGTCACCGACACCCTCAAGTCTATGGATGGGCGCTCTGAAGGCGTGCTGGAGTCTGCCATGGTGGTGACCTCCCGTGACAGCGGTGAAGTGTTGGCACTGGTCGGCGGCCGGGACCCGCAATTCGCCGGGTTCAATCGGGCGGTGGATGCCAGGCGGCCTATCGGTTCGCTGGTGAAACCCTTCATCTATTTGACCGCTCTGCAGAACCCGGACGAGTACACACTGGTTACCCCGGTTGAAGACAAATCCTTCTCGCTGGTGTTTGATGACGGGCGCCGTTGGGAGCCGAAAAACTACGATGGTGAAGAGCGCGGCGAAGTGCCTCTGCACCTGGCGCTGTCCAGGTCTTACAACCTGCCGGCGGTCAGGGTGGGACTGGACGTGGGCATTGATGCAGTCAAGACCACCCTGCAGAATTTCGGCGTGTCTGACGGTATTTCTGATTACCCCTCCATGCTGCTTGGCTCGGTATCAATGACGCCGGTTACGGTGGCGCAGATCTATCAGGGCCTGGCAACCTCCGGGTTTAATACACCGCTGCGAACCATCAGACAGGTCACGGATTCCGATGGCCAAGCACTGAGCCGTTACAGCCTCAAGGTCGATCAGGTCGCGGACTCGGCCTCTGTGCACCTGGTCCAGTATGCGATGCAGGAAGCCATGCAGGAGGGCACCGGGCGTTCGGTTTACCGCACTGTGCCGGACGAGCTGACGCTGGCGGGCAAAACCGGAACTACCGACGATGGGCGGGACTCCTGGTTTGCCGGTTTCAGCGGTGACCTGCTGGCGGTGACCTGGGTAGGCCGGGATGATAACGGCCCGACCCCACTCACTGGTGCGACCGGGGCGCTCCCGGTCTGGGCCCGTTTTATGAGCCGGGTACCGCAACATGGCTTCTCGCCGGTGGTACCGGACGGAGTGGCCTATCACTGGGTGAATTCAGAACAGGCCGCCATCACTGAGCAGGGTTGTGAAAACGCGCGTTTCATGCCTTTTATCGTGGGCAGCGAGCCCGACATTGAGGCCTCTTGCGGCGGCAGTATACAAAGCCGCGTACGGGGCTGGTTTGAAGGATTATTCGAATGACCTCAAAGCTGATACAGAAGTTCACCATCATCGCACTGGCCGCTGCCCTCTCGGCCTGTGCAACCGGTCCCGGCGGCGGCTCGATCTATGTGCCGGCAGAAACCGATGACACCACCGCGCCAGAACCGCCCCGGATTGACCCGGGTGCGGATGAGCCCAGGGTAGAACGTAAAAGTGAACAGCCCGATACCGAACGCAGATCCCCCAGTTACCAGGATGAGGGTGATGAGTTGCCAGCAGCTGCGCGAGGGCTGATCGGCCAGGCAGAAAGCCTGCTGGCGGCCGGCGACGCCCAGGGGGCCGTCAGCCAGTTGGAGCGGGCCCAGCGCATTGCGCCGCGTTCAGCGGAAGTCTATTTCGGATTGGCAGAGGCCTACGTTGCGCTGAATCAGCTGGGTGCCGCCGAGCAGTTTGCACTTAAAGGCCTTTCATTGGCTGGTAGCGATTCGTTACTGCAACGAAACGGCTGGCTCTTGATGGCGGATATTCGTCGGGCTCGTGGCAATGTGGCGGGGGCGGATCAGGCGGAGGCCAGAGCAGGGGCCCTTTAACTAAAAAACCCCGCCGAAGCGGGGTTTTTCTTATTGGTCAGCGATTAGTTAACCAGTGGGATGGTTTGGGCTTCGGTCTCTATGCCAGCTTCAACGGTTACGTTTTGGGTGCCGTCGAACTCGATTTCATCGTCGATTTCATTGTCGTCAACCTGGCAAGAGTAGCTGATGGTGTACTCACCCTCGGTCAGGAAGGCAGCTTTGTAGCTATACAGGCTATCGCCGTCCTTCAGCGAAACCGGCACAACCATCAAAGGGTTGCCTTCTTCGTTGTTCACGTTTAGGTCTGTCGGTATAACGTCGGCGCCCTGGTAGACATAAGCTGAGCCTTCGTAGCCTTCGGTGCAGTTCGCCTGTGTCTCATCGCTGTTTCGGGCTTGATTGATGGTGGCGTAGTCCACCTCGCCTGAAATGGAACCTACTTCCAGATTGCTAACCAGGCGCAGGGAAGGCTTGAGCAGATAATCTGCGAGAGATTGGCCTTGAGGGTTCACGATAGATTTCTTGACATCAAAGTCGATGGTGAAATCCGTTGTGGTGTCTGCGGCCACCAGAAATTCACCTTTTAGCTTCAGGCCACTCTGTTCACCGGACGGAACTGCCAGCGATTTTTTGACATCCGGCTGATCCTTCAGCGTCACAAAGGAGGCAAGCTCTGTGGTGTCGACGAGGAGGCGAAGTTCGGAATAAGGGCCCGCCGGCACTTCTTCATCCGTAATGAGTGGTTCGCTCATGCCACCCTGAAGATCCAGCAGGTTCCAGGTTTTGGGTGTGTCGAAACTGAATTCGACCCATTCACCGTTCTGAGGTTTCAGAGAAATTCCGGTAAATGAAACGGTTACATTGGAGAACTCCATGGCCGGCGCATCAGTCACATCAAAAGAAACTGTGCCAGTTGAACCTGTGTCATCACTGCTGCTACCGCTACCACCGCAAGCTGCCAAAGCGCCGGCGAGGGTAGCGACGGTAAAGAGTTTGAGAGACTGATTCATCATAACGCTCCATTGGTTAATGTGTCGGGATCTGCCTGTGTTTGATTGATCCGTAGAGGTAGAACGACCTTGTCGTTGGTTGCGTTCCATCGTGCCTGGTTAATATTTTTTAACACCGGACTTGAGTCAGCCCGGGAACGGTCGCCTGCAATATACTTGGCTCCGGGTTGCAGCTATGCTGTTCAGAACCTTAAGTATTCATGCTCGTACGGATAGCCGATTTGGCATTACTTCCTTTTAGAACCAGTCGCTCAAAGCGCTTCGAGAGTCTAGTGCAGCCTCACCTCGAGCCGATGTATCGCTTCGCCTTTCGTTTGGCAGGCCAGCAGCAGGACGCTGAGGATCTGGTGCAGGATGTGGTGGTCAAGCTTTACACCCGATTGGATGAACTGGAGGCGGTTGAACAGCTTCGGCCCTGGTTGAATCGGGTGCTTTATCGCCAGTTCATTGACTCGGTTAGGCGAAAAGGCAGACGTGCCGATGTTGCGATAACGGAATTTGAGCCCTCCGGCGATACCAAACTTTTAGACGACCAGCCCGCTGAGCTACCGGATATTGCCGAGCAACTGGACCTTGCGAAGCTTGGGCCAGCCCTTGATCGGGTCATGCGAACCCTGACCCCGGATCAGCGAACGCTTATCCTGCTCTACGACGTGGATGGCTGGAGTCAGGAAGATGTCGCCATTGTTCTGGATATTCCACTAGGCACGGTAAAATCCCGAATCCATCGCTGCCGGGCAAGACTTCGTAAGAAACTGCAGGAATCACCGGAACTTTTTCCGGATTCCAGACGTGTTGGAGTGAAGGATTGAGGTGAACACTATGTCGTGCAGTGCATTTATAAACCGGCTACAGCCCTGGCTCAGAGGCGAACTTTCCAGTGACGAAGCCGCGGCGGTTGAGCGCCACGTTGCCGGCTGTTACGCCTGCGCGACGATAGTCGAGAACGAAAGCGCGATCTTGGGCGCCCTGAAATCCAGGTATGGCGTTCCCCCTGCCTCGCCCGGTTTTGAGCAGAGAGTATTGTCCCGGGCAGCCGCCCTGCCCGTGGAGAGCGACAATGAAGCAAAGCGCACAATGAGCCTGCCTTTGGCGGGCGGTGCGATAGCAGCGGCTTTGGCACTGGGCATCGCGTTAGGCCTGGGGTTGCAGCCTGAAACGACAGACCGAAGCGAGCAGATGGCGGTCAAGGATTCGTTGGTTGGCGAACGCCCTTATACAGTGAAGCTGGCCTTCGATTCCGCCGAAGCCATGGATAATGTGATGCTGACCGTGGAACTGCCTGCTCACGTCGAAATGCTGAGCTACCCCGGGCAGCAGCGCCTGAGCTGGAATGTTGATCTTGATGCCGGCGAGAACATTCTGAAGCTGCCACTGAATGTTCTGTTTCCCGGTGAGGGGGAGCTGGTGGCTCACCTCCACAAGGGTGAGCAGCAGAAAACCTTCCGGACGCCACTGTCGCAGATGGATGTCGGGAATTCATCGGAGCCCGTTTTATGATGTCGGTTCGGTTTAAACTGTCTCTTGTTGTTTTTGCCCTGGCGGCAGGGCTGCTGTCATCGCCGGCCACACTGGCCAGCGACGACCTGGATGTCACCATGCGAATGGTGACTGATGATGAGGCTCTGACCGATTCGGTGGTACGAGAAATCCGGCTTGATCAGCCGATCGTTCTGGAAGAAGGCCCCGGCGCTTCCGGATCTGGAAAAGGGTCCGAAAGGGCAAATGAAACGGCCAGACAGGCACGTGAACAGGGCAGGGCGTTCGGCCAGGCCGCAGCAGAGCGCGCCAAGGAAGCGGCAAGGGTGCGTGAGGATGCCAGGGGGAACGGCTCGACGAACAGGCCTGAAGTGCCAGGATCTGGAAGCGGGCCTCTCAATCCCGGAAATTCTGGCGGAGGTCCCGATTAACCAGCTATTCTGATGGCTGGCCGCCGGGGTTCTGACTCCGGGATTCTGAAGGGAAGCTCAGGAGTCACTTTGAAGTACGTTCCGCTGCCTGGTTTGCTCGTTCTGCTCGCTGTGTGGTGGGGTGGCGCTGTTGCTGACTCTGACCTGCAACCAACGGTGCCTGAGATCAGCCCGCGCACGGCGTTCGAGTCCGGTGTTGCGGCCTTCCAGTCGGGTAATCTGCAACAGGCCAGGCGCTTGCTGGAGCAAGCTCGAGATGCGGGCCTGGCATCTTCTGCTCTGCTTTATAACCTCGGTGTGGTTTATTACCGTCTCGGTCTGTATGACCAGGCCAGCGCCGCTTTTACGCCATTGCTCGACAGCCCTCACGCGCCACTTGCCCGGTATAACCTCGGCCTTGTGTTGCAGAAGCAGGGCGATACTGAAGCCGCCAATGCCTGGTTTAGCCAGGCGGCTGGGGACTCCGCGCCTCGCGAGATTCAGTTACTGGCGCAACGGCAACTGGCCAGTGGCGGTTCCAGCTCGGCTACCAGCACTTCTGCCAGCGCTGCCGGTGCGACTCGAACGGTCGTATTTCTATCTGCTGCCACGGGTTACGACAACAACATTGCCGGCGCGCCCAGCGATGCGACCTCAGACCAGGCCGGGGCCTTCGGCGATCTACTGGCATCCGGCCGTGCCTATCTGGGCCGGGGAGAAGGCCGTGCAATCCGTCTGGAAGCCGTTGCACTTGCCCGCCAATATCCCAGTGAATCAGAATTCGACAATCTCTATTTGAGCGTCGGCGCAGGCTGGCAGCAACCACTCGGGGCTGCCAGGTTCGTGTCTGATCTACGCATATCCCGGTTCTGGTTTGGGGGCGACCTGCTGGAACAGCAAGTAAGTCTGGGCGCATCCTATAACCGCCCCGGCTGCTTCTGGCCGGAGCAGTTGATGGTGGACTGCAAGCTTGCGGCCTTTGTTTCGACAATCCAGGGCGGATCGGATTTCTCGGCCTATGACGGCGCACTTTACGGCGGTGAGATAAGCGCCGGGAAAAGCCTGGACCTCTGGCGTTTTGACGGGGCATGGCGGCTGGAGTTTGATCGCCGGGACGACCTGGAGGTAGGGGAAGAGTTCTTCAGCCTTTCGCCCGTCAGGCAAACGCTGTCCGTTGTTGCTGAACGGCAGATCACGGATCGTCTGAGCCTGGGCGCGGAACCGATGTTTCGTTCAAGTCGCTATGCTGACCCCCATCGAGTCATCAGCGGCGGCCAGCTTATCAGCCGCACCCGAGACGATGAGCAGTTCAGAACAAGGGTATTTGCGGGTTATCGGCTGGACAGGCGCTGGCAATTAGGGCTGGACCTGGTGTGGGTGGATAACCGCAGCACCCTCGGCCGCTACCAATACGATCGGGGGGAGTTGATGCTCAGCCTCGACGGCGTTTTTTGATAAGGCAACAGACGCAGGGCGTCCTTGCCCTGCGATACCCGATACGAAGCCGGCCGGTCAGAGCCCGGCGTTTTTCAGGCGGTTGGCCTGCTGGCGGAACACGGTTTTGGGATCGGTTTCAAACAGGCTGTGCAGTCCAAGAGCCTGGTTGACCTCATCCAGATGATTCATGAAATAGTTGTCGCGAATAACCTTGCCGAAGTGGTTGCTGCAGCGCCCGACCAGGCCGTCGTTGGCTGAGAAACCGAACGCCAGACTTGTGGTGCCCAGCAGTGCGTCAGACGGGTCCAGAATATTGGTCAGCACGCCGGTGCCGCCCCAGGAATAGAAGCGAACACCGTTGGCGGCATAGGCGCCCTCTCCACAGCTGCTGGCAGGCATGCCTGCCGGCGCGAACCGGTTGAATTCGGCGCTGCCCTGGGTGGTCAGGGAATAAAGGCTGGAACGCAGGTCCTGGTTGTAACCGCCGCCGGACAGCAGGTCGATCAGGCTGCCCAGCGCGTTGCCCAGTGATGCCGCCAGGCTTTCAGCCGGCGAACCGTAGATCAGATCCGCAACTGGCGAGCCCTTGTGGGGCGAGCCAACCGTTGTGACGGACGCCACCAGGTCTGGTCGGACCCGGGCAACATAGCGCGCCGTGGGCCCGCCGTGGCTATGGCCAACGAGATTTACTCTGCCATGAATTGCGGCGATTGAGGCAATCTGCGGCAACAGTGCCTCGCCGCGGGCGATGGTGCTGTCCAGCGCCGGCACCTGAGTGGTGTAGACATCCGCGCCTTCGCGGCGGAGATCTTCCGCAACGCCGTACCAGTAATCCACGCCTGCAACGGAATCAAAACCGAACATGCCGTGAACCAGCACAATCGGATAACGGGTGTCGGCATAGTCGGAGGGGGACCACCACCATGCCATGGAAGGCGCAGACCACGCCATCACCACAAGCACAGTCAGTGCTTTTAGCCATTGTTTCATTGTTATACCTGCAGTTTGCTGTTGTATTTGTTGTCAAACTATCTCTGTCGAGATGCGAACATAATTTGATCAGCAGGCCTTGGAAGTCAACGGCAGAAGGGGCACTGGTGCGCCGGTCACCGAAATCTGTGACCGGCGTCACGCTTGTTGGTCGATCCGCTGTCCTTTTCGCTAGAGGGTTTTCATGACCTTGCGGGCGGCGTTGATGGTGAATTCAATGTCTTCATCGGTCAGCGCGGCGGTCGTGAACCCGGCTTCAAAAGCAGAGGGCGCCAGATAGACGCCTTCTTTCAGCATGCCCTGGAAAAACGCCTTGAATCGCTCGATGTTGCAGGCAGTAACCTGATCAAACCGGGTGACCGAGGGTTCGTCGGTGAAAAAGAAGCCAAACATGCCGCCTGCGCTCTGAACCGTCAGGGGGATGCCTGCCTCGTCTGCCGCCTGTTTGAAGCCATCTTTCACCGCATTGGTTTTTTCAGTAAGGCGGTCGTGGAAGCCGGGCTCGGAAATCGCGTTCAGAGTCGTCAGGCCAGCGGCCATGGCCAGCGGGTTCCCGCTCAGCGTGCCAGCCTGGTAAACCGGCCCCAGTGGTGAGATATGTTCCATGATTTCCCGTTTCCCGCCGAAGGCGCCGACGGGCAGCCCGCCACCGAGCACCTTACCCAGGGCGGTCAGGTCAGGTTTGACGCCATAGAAGCCCTGGGCTCCACCCAGGGAAACCCGGAACCCGGTCATCACCTCATCAAAGATCAACACGGTGCCGTGCTGGTCGCAGACGTCCCGCAGGCCCTCAAGAAAGCCCGGTACCGGTGGCACACAGTTCATGTTGCCGGCAACCGGTTCGACAATGATTGCAGCAATCTGATCGCCGATTTCGTCAAAGACCTTGCGCACGCCATCAATGTCGTTGAAGTCCAGCGTCAGGGTGTGCTCGGCCAGGCTGGCGGGTATCCCGGGGGAATTGGGAACGCCCAGGGTCAGTGCGCCGGAACCGGCTTTCACCAGCAGTGAATCAACATGGCCGTGATAGCAGCCTTCGAATTTAACGATCTTGTCGCGACCGGTGTAACCTCGGGCCAGTCGAACGGCGCTCATGGTGGCTTCGGTGCCGGAGTTCACCATGCGCACCAGTTCGATGGAGGGCACCAGCTCGCAGACTTTCTTCGCCATGGCGGTCTCTATGGCCGTGGGAGCTCCGTAACCAATGCCAAGGTCCACCTGGGCGTGCAGGGCGTCTTTGATCAGTTTGTTGGAATGGCCCAGAATCATTGGGCCCCAGGAGCCAATGAAATCAACGTACCGACGGTTGTCCTCATCGTAGAGATAGGCGCCCTCGGCGTGTTTGAAGAAGATCGGAGTGCCGCCCACGCCTTTGAACGCCCGCACCGGCGAATTGACGCCACCGGGGATATATTTCTGCGCTTCTTTGAATAGCGTTTCGGACTGGGTCATCTTGCCTTACTCCTGATCATCGGGAACTAGAAAGTGGATGGTGGGCCGTAAACAGCCGGGTAAATTGCCGGGCCCGATCTTCAATCACTTGGTCGTCGCCGTCAAACAGGCCACCCACCACCGCCAGCATATCGGCCCCGGCGCGGATCAGCGACTCTCCGTTCTCAAGGGTAATGCCGCCGATGGCGGTTACCGGCTTTCCGAAGCCACGTGCAGTGGCCAGTATCTCGCGGCTGGCTTCAGGGGCATCCGGCTTTGTTGATGATTGAAAAAAACGGCCAAAGGCCAGATAGTCTGCCCCGGCTTTGTCTGCGCTTCTGGCCAGGTCCAGTCGGGCGTGACAGGTTGCGCCAATAATGGCGGCGTCGCCAAGGGTTTTACGTGCTTCGCCCAGATCGGAATCGGACTGGCCCAGGTGAACGCCGCTGGCACTCACTCGTCTGGCAAGCTCGGGGTCATCATTGATGACCAATGGCACCTGCGCAGCGTTGCAGGCAGACACAAGTCTTCTGGCCTGGCTGAGTCGCTCAGTAAACGGCAGCTTTTTCTCGCGGTACTGAACCATCACCGCGCCACCTCTTAATGCCGCCTCTACCGCCCCAATCAATCGCTCTGGCGGCAGCAGTGCGCCATCGGTGATGGCGTAGAGCCCCGGGCGCATCAGTTTGTCCACACAATACCCCGGTCCGGAACCGGCTGGCCCTGACCGACTTTCAGGGCGTGGCGGATGGCATGGGACACAAAATTCTGGGCCTGGACGATAGCGGGGTGGGTGCCCAAACCACTGGCACGCCCGGCGGCAATCGAAGCGGCAAGAGTGCATCCGGTGCCGTGGTATTCTCCGCCAACCCGCTCAACATGAAAGCTCTCTGGTGCCTGATTGTGGCTGTAGAGAACATTAACGATATCTTGCCCAGTGCCGTGGCCACCGGTGCCCAGCACGCTCTGGCAGCCGGTTTCCAGAAGTCGGGCGGCGGCGGTTCCGGGGTCTTCGCTTTCGCCCAGTAGCTGCAGTTCAATGCCGTTCGGGGTCAGCATTTCGGCCAGGGGAAACAGCCGCTGTGTCATTCGCTGAATCAGTGCTTCGTCTGCCAGGTCGCCACCGCCTGCAGCCTTGATAACCGGGTCAGTGATCAACGGGATGCCCGAATGCTTTGCCAGAAATTCCACCAGAACGTCTACCACGTCGGCGTTACCCAGTGCGCCGGTCTTGATGGCGTGAATGGGCGAATCTTCGGCCAGGCTTGCCAGTTGCTGGCGGATGACCTCCGGGTCAATGGGCGCGGCGCCGTATACGTTGCGGGTGTCCTGAACCGTCACGCAGGACAGCACCGGCAGGGGGTGACAACCAAGCGCGGTAATGGCCTGGATGTCGGCCTGTATGCCGGCGCCACCAGAGGGGTCAAGGCCGGAGATCACTAGAACGTGAGGGCGGGAATTCAGCTCAGTCATGGTGTCCTCAGAAGGGTCGAACGGTGGCAAGAATGACTACAGCCACCAGAATGAAAACCGGCAGCTCGTTGAACCAGCGGTAAAACACGTGGGAGCGGGTGTTACTGTCGTCCTGAAAGACCTTCACCAGATGGCCACAATAAAAATGATAGGCTACCAGAATGGCGATCAGCAGTAGCTTTGCGTGGAGCCAGTCCTGGCTGAAATAGCCGGTCGGGTTATAGCTCACAAGCCAGAAGCCAAACACCAGCGTGGCCACCATGGACGGGGTGGTGATTCCCCGGTAAAGCTTTCGCTCCATGATCTTGAAGCGTTCGCGGCCGGGCTTGTCCTCGCAGGCAGCGTGGTAAACGAACAGGCGCGGCAGATAGAAAATGCCGGCGAACCAGCACACCATGGCGATCAGGTGAAGGGCTTTAACCCAAAGCATTGGTCAGCTCCGTCGGTATTGGTAGTAACTTTCGATGTCGGATTTTAGCAATACCCCGTAAATACGCTGAATAGTCGGCGCGACGTGGCGCTGAACGTATAGGGCTTCTACGCTGGTCTGGTCGAATACGTTCAGTGCTTCTTCCAGGGTTGCCTGATATTGCACCGGCCCTATGTCCCGGCGGTTGGCTGGAATGTTGATCAGGTCGATTTTCTCAGGCTCGCTGCTGCTATCGGTTTTAGCATCGCCGGTTTCGGCACCGGTGTCGTCAGGAGATTCGTGGCTGTCCTCCATGTAGCGGGCCAGGTCAACAGCGGGCATCAGTGCCGTCGGTCCGCTACTGCCTTCGATAATCAGCCATTTGGGTTCGGATTTCAGCACTTTCCGTGCCTCTTCGGCGGTCAGAAAGCGTTCCGTGCGCAGTATGTTTCTTTCCATAATAGCCCCAACCGAAACTCGCCTCAGCGCCTGGATGATGGGGGAGTTCTGGTAGCTCAGGCCCTGGCTTTTGAGCATGGTCAGGAACAGCGATCTTTTGCCGAAGGCCTCGCTGGTAATCAGACTGGACGTCGTGATGATCAGCATTCCGGGCAGAATGATGTTCGGGTTGCGGGTCAGCTCCATCAGCGCCATCAGCGCGGCCAGCGGCGCCTGCAGTACCGCGCCCATCATCGCGCCCATGCCCAGCATGGCATAGAAACCAATGGATGATGCCATGTCTGGAACAATCTGGGCGCCAATCAGCCCCATGGCGCCGCCCAGAGTCGCACCCATGAACAGCGTTGGACCTATCACACCACTGGGCATGCCCAGACCAATGGTGACCGATGTAATCAGCAGCTTGGCAACGCCAACTCCCAGCAGCAGCCAGAACGACATCTGGTGGTCAATTGTGAGTTGAACCGTGTCATAGCCGATACCCATGACTTCCGGAATCAGGATGGCGAAGGGCACCATCAACAACCCCGCCAATGTCAGCCGCAGAATCACCGGCCGGTGGTGGTGTTTGCCAAAAGTTTCGACAAGGTGAATAAACGCGGCGGCTGCGATGCCGATGATTAGCGCAATGGCAATAATCCAGGGGATTTCCAGAAGCGAATTCATGACCAGCGGCGGAACGCTGAACGCAGGTTCTGAGCCATAGGCGGCCTGGCTGATGACGGCTGCCGTAACAGAGGCGAGAATGATTGGGGTAAATCCGGCGATGGTATATTCCATCATTACCACTTCCATGGCGAAAATGACCCCGGAAATAGGGGTGTTGAAAGACGCGGAAATGGCGGCAGCACACCCGCAGGCCACCAGCGTTCGTATACTGTTATTGGGCAAGCGCATCCACTGACCCATCAGGCTGGAAAACGCCGCCCCCAGGTGTACGGCGGGGCCCTCCCGCCCGGCGGACTGGCCGGTAATCACCGTGGATACCCCGGTGACGAATTGCAGCAGCGCGCTGCGCACTGAAATGTAGCCCTGATGATAATTCAGCCGCTCCATCACGTGAACGACGCCCACCTTGCGGTCCTGGGCCGATAACCGATGCAGTAACAGCCCCAACGCGACAGCGCCGGCTAACGGCAGTATGCCGCGGGTAACTAGGTCAAGTTCTTCGAAGGATTCTGAACCTGTGCCTGGCAGAAAGTGGTCCAGCGGCCATTCAATGGCCAGGCGGAACAGCAGAATGACGCAGCCAGTAACCAGGCCGGAAAGCAGGCCGAGCACCGCCAGCTGTGGCAGGGCATCCACGCCCGACAGCCGGCGACGGAACACGGGAATCAGGTTCTCAGTGATCTTGTGCCAGGGGGCTTTCATGGATGTTGGTACCGGTGGCCGATAATTTCTTTCGGTATTGTAACCAGAGCCCGGGGCCCTGCAACTAAGTCATTGGTTTATCATGTTAGACTATAGGGTTAGCGAGGGCTTTCTGCCCATCTGGTATTTTGTGACATTTGCGGGAGTTGCTGGTGATCAAGGTAGGTATTGTCGGAGGCACCGGATACACCGGTGTGGAGCTTCTCAGAATTCTGGCGGTTCACCCGGACGCGGAAGTGAGCTGTATTACGTCGCGTTCCGAGGCGGGCCTTGCCGTTGCCGAGATGTATCCGAATCTGCGAGGCCATTATGACCTTGCCTTTTCGGAACCCGATGTGGCCAAGCTGGCGGCCTGTGACCTGGTGTTTTTTGCCACGCCTCACGGGGTCGCCATGCGGATGATGCCCGAGTTGATGGCCGCCGGCGTCCGCGTGGTGGACCTGTCTGCCGATTTCCGGTTGAAAGATCTTGACGTCTGGGCGCAATGGTACGGCATGCCCCACGAAAGCCCGGAATGGGCAGAAAAGGCGGTCTACGGCCTGCCGGAAGTGGCTCGCGAGGCGATTCGGGGGGCGCAACTGGTTGCCAACCCTGGCTGCTACCCCACGGCGGTGCAGTTGGGTTTTCTGCCGCTGCTTGAGTCAGATCTGGTGGATTCCACCCGACTGATTGCAGATGCAAAGTCAGGTGCCAGCGGCGCCGGGCGTCAGGGCAAGATCGGCATGCTGCATGGGGAAATCGGGGAGAGCTTCAAAGCCTATGGTGCTTCTGGCCATCGCCACCTTCCGGAAATTCGCCAGGGCCTGCAGCAGGCTTCGAAATTACCGGTGGGTGTCACCTTCGTGCCGCATCTTATCCCGATGATCCGGGGCATAGAGGCAACGCTTTACGCCGAACTCACGAACGCTGGCGATTTCGAGCGCCTCCAGCGTGTATTTGAAAACCGTTTCCGCAACGAGCCTTTTGTGGATGTCATGCCGTTTGGCAGCCATCCGGAAACCCGGAGTGTGAGAGGTGCCAACACCTGTCGCATGGCACTTCACCGCCAGGAGAACAGCAATATCGTGATTGTTTCCTCGGTCATCGATAATCTGGTGAAGGGCGCAGCGGGTCAGGCCGTACAGAATATGAACATCATGTTCGACCTTCCAGAGACCCGGGGGCTCGAAGCCCCGGCTCTGCTGCCATAGGGTGCCCGGGTGAGCGAGCAACCCAGAAAGCCATCCGAAGAATATATTGTTATCCGGCACCGTCCGGGCTATAGGGTGCGCCGAACGGCCATCCTGCTGACCTTTTCGGTGGTTGCTGCCATTCTCGGCTACGTGACCGGCATGGCGCAGGGTGGCTTCCGCTTCTCGACCGCTGAGGAATCCCGCGAACGGCTTTCCAGCCAAGTTGAACGGCTTCGCGATGAAAACCGTGAAATGAGTCAGCGGCTGGTGAACCTGGAGCGGGGTCGGGCGGTGGACAAACAGGCCCTCAATCAATCCAGGCGGACCATTGTGGGGCTGGAAACCGAGCTATCATCCCTGCAGTCGGAACTGGTGTTCTACAAAAACATCATGGCGCCTTCCGACAGTAGTCGTGGTTTGCAGATTGATCGGTTGACCATGCGCAATGCCGGCTCACCGGGTGCCTTTGATTTCATGGTTGTGCTGGTTCAAAGGGGCGACAACAAAAGCTATCTGTCTGGCTATGCCGAGGTCAATGTTGTCGGTCTGCAGGGCGATGAACGCGAAAGTATTGCGCTGAGAGACCTGTCGGACGATATTGAAAACACCGATATCAAGCTGCGCTTCCGGTATTTTCAGGAGGTAAAGGGTCGGCTGCAGCTGCCGGAAGGGTTCGAGCCTTTGCATGTGGAAGTGATGGCAAAGCGCGATGGGTCGGGCTCAGCACAGGTTGAGCGAACATTTGATTGGGAAGAATTGACGGAGAACTAATATGCTGGGCAAAAAGAAGCAGAAGCCACGTCGCCCAACCGGACACTTTGATACTCTGGTTTCCTCCAAAGCCACCATTCATGGTGACGTGCATTTTTCCGGTGGCCTGCATGTGGACGGTAAAGTCTGTGGGACACTGATTGCAGACGATGGCAGTGATGCGGTTTTAAGAATTTCCGAAGTCGGCACCGTGGAAGGGGATATCCGTGCACCCCATGTGATCGTCAATGGCACCGTTCAGGGTGACGTCTATGCGTCCGCTCACCTGGAGCTGGCGGAGAACGCGGCCATTCACGGTAACGTTTATTACAACCTGATCGAAATGGCCATGGGTGCATCAGTTAACGGTAACCTGGTTCACCAGAGCGAGCCGTCAGGGCTGCTGACCCAGAACCGGAAACCGGGGCTGGGCGTGGACACGCCCACAGCATCTGATTCGGCAGGGGTAGAGGAAGATTCGGGCGGCGCCAGGGAATAGTTGATTGTTTTAGTCAGGAATACGATAATCAGATTACCCATCACAGCATTACCCGGAGGCATTCTTGAGCGTAGTTCAGCAACAGACTATTACCCCGCTGTTCCTCAGTGACAGTGCGGTATCCAAAGTACGTGAGCTGGTCGAAGAAGAAGGCAACGAAGACCTGAAGTTGCGGGTATTCGTCACCGGGGGCGGCTGTTCAGGCTTCCAGTACGGCTTTTCGTTCGACGAAGCCCAGGATGATGAAGACGCCGTTATTGAAAAGGACGGCATCAGCCTGCTGGTTGACCCGATGAGCTATCAATATCTGGTAGGGGCGACCGTGGATTATCAGGAAGGCCTGCAGGGCTCGCAGTTTGTGGTCCAGAACCCGAATGCCAGTTCCACCTGCGGTTGCGGCAGCTCTTTCACCATCTGATTAAGTCCATCCTGGCCTGTTTAGGCCTTCTGGTCAGGAATAATAGACCGCTCCCAGAATTCTCTCTCCACTTGCGCCGGTGACTTCCGGAAGATTGCCTGGCTGACCAGTCAGCGTTTGCCGGGCCAGCCAGGCAAACGCTGATGGCTCAACCCATTGCGGATCAAGCCCAATAGCGGCGGTTGTTGTCACCTTGCACGGGCTGCAGGTTCGTTGCAGTTCCCTCATCAACACGGGATTTCTGGCGCCGCCACCGCAGGCGAAGATGGTCATTCTGGGTTGCTCGGGAAGCTGCTGCGCTACCGTGATGGCGGTCAGTTCCAGCAGTGTGCGCTGGACATCTGCAGCATTCAGGTTCGGGTGTCTGGCAAGATTGGTCTGAACCCACTCCAGGTTGAACTTTTCTGTGCCGGTGCTTTTCGGCGGCTGGCGCTGGAAATAAGCATCAGAAAGCAGGTCGCTCAACAGGGACTGATCAACCTCTCCTTCGCTTGCCCAGGCGCCATTGTTGTCGAAACCCTGGCCCGTTTGATCTTTGCACCAGGCATCCATCAGCGCATTTGCCGGTCCGGTGTCGAATCCGGTTACTGATTGGCTCTTATCGGCAGGCAGGTGGCTGAGGTTGGCAATACCGCCCAGGTTGAGAATGCAGCGGTCTTCGCAGCTGTCGGCAAAAAAGGCTTTGTGGAAGGCAGGAACCAATGGCGCTCCCTGACCGCCGGCGGCCATGTCCCGCCGGCGAAAATCGGCAACGGTGGTGATGCCGGTGCGCTCCGCAATCAGCGTAGGGTCGCCAATCTGCAGGGTAAAGGGTGTTCCGCCGTCGGGCTGATGCCGGATAGTCTGACCGTGGCTTCCAATGGCCCTGATCTGATCCTGTGCCACGTCAGATTTTGTAAGAAGCTCCAGAACCGTATCGGCGAACAGGTTGCCTACAAGATGGTCCAGTTCACCCAGTTCGTCGGGCGAACCGTGATTCTGGCTCAGGCCTGCCAGGCGCTCACGGATATCATTGGGGTAGGGTGTGCTGTGGGTGGCGTGGATCTGCACCTTCTGATCAGCAAAGGACACCAGGATGGCATCGATGCCATCCATGCTGGTCCCGGACATCAGGCCGATCCAGGCGTCCATATCTTACTCGTCTGAAGCCAGGGCTAGCTGTTGTTTGTCGTCCCCTCGGAAAAGGTCCAGTTTGGCCACTTCCTGCTCGGCAAATTTCTGGAATCTTGCCATCTCGGTTTTGGGTACTGGCTTGGCGTCCGGCAACTTGACTGTGCGGGAGTTCCGCGGAGAGCCGTTCACACGGAATTCATAGTGCAGGTGCGGGCCGGTTACCATCCCGGAAGATCCGACGTGACCAATGGTGTCGCCCTGCTTTACGCGGCTACCATTGCGAATGCCCCGGCCAAGTCGGCTCATGTGGGCATAGAGCGTGGTGATATTATCGCCATGTTGCAGAATCACTGTTCGCCCGTAGCCGCCTTTCCAGCCGGCAAAACTGACCCGGCCATCGCCAGCGGCTTTAATCGGCGTTCCCGGGGGTGCCGCGTAGTCTGTTCCTTCGTGGGGGCGAACGACATCCAGTACTGGATGGCGGCGCTGTAAATTGAAGGATGATGATACCCGCGCGCTTATTGGCGTCCGCAGGAAGGCCTTGCGCATGCTGCTGCCGTTCGGCGCATAGTAATCTGTATCGCCCTTGCTGTTGGTGTAGCGCAGGGCAATAACGTCTTCGCCGCGATTGACGAAACGTGCTGACAGGATTTCACCGGTGTCGAACTTTTCGCCGTCCAGGTACAGCTCTTCGTAGACCACTTCAAAGCGGTCACCTTTTCTGACGTCGTAAACGAAATCGATGTTCCAGCCGAAGATCCCTGCCATTTCCATCGCCAGGCGATCTGAGAGCCCTGCTTCACGCGCTGCGACATAGAGCGAGCCGTCGATGACGCCGGAGGCGAATGCGGGGCGGGCTTCGGGTTCGCGAACGACGGTCTCGCCTTTAAAGCTGTCGTCGGCTTTTTGTATTTTCAGGCTTTCAAGCAGGTTGCGTTGCAGTTCGATGGCGGCCAGTTCGCCAGCGCCGTCAGTCGCGAAGCGGATGGTTTCGCCGGCATACAGACGTTGCAGTTTGTCAGCTTCGCCATCGCCATGAATGACGGACAGCATCAGGCCGTCATTAAAGCCGGCTTTGCGGAACAATGAAGACAGCGTGTCGCCGGAACGGATCTCGAAGGTTTGCCATTGGAGTTCTGGCTCGGGTGGCTCTTTGGCTTCGGCTCCTGGTAACCCGATGCCAATTGCAGTGGAGGGTGTCTGAAGCGATGCTTCGGCCATGGCGAGAGTCGGGGATGGCTGATCCGATTCATCTGCGTTTGATGCTGTTTCGGTGTTGTCAGCTCGCGCCAGCATGGCCGGTGGTTCTGCGGGACCGGCTTCTAACGCCATGCCGGCTTTCGCCACGGATCCTTCTTTCAGGTCCAGAGTATATGCAACGCGATTGGCCTCGACCCGGGAGCTTGGGCTCATCAGCACGGCAGCGGTCACAACCACGCTGATGCTGGCGGCAATGGTAATGTGTGTTTTGGGGAACATTTTCAGCACGGATAGCACCCATTTTGATCGACATTTCGGTAGGTTGAACTACCTAATTAAAGCTGTTGTTCAAGTATAGTCCAACAGATTACCGTATAAAATACGCGCAGGACAGAAGGAAACATTACCGTTACCTCCGTTCCGGCCAGATTTTTTAACCCGGCACTGCTATAATTCGCCGCTATTTTATGGGCGGTCAAAAGTGACTTCGCTCAAAAATTAACCGAGATAGTAGCAGGAGCGCTGGTAACTCACAGATTTGTTTTGTAGACGTCTGTAACGATGCCTTTCCTGCAGATCAGAATTAAGGATGTGTCCTAGATGGCCTCTATTGAAGAAGCGTTGGCGGTAATCCGGCGCGGCATTGACGATCTGATTCCTGAAAACGAAATGGTCGAAAAGCTGAAAGAGGGTCGGCCGCTGCGAATCAAGGCGGGCTTTGACCCGACGGCTCCCGACTTACATCTTGGTCATACCGTTCTGATCAACAAGCTTCGCCAGTTTCAGGATCTGGGTCATCAGGTCATTTTCCTGATCGGTGATTTCACCGGAATGATTGGTGACCCCACGGGCAAGAGCGCGACACGCCCTCCATTAACCGAGGAGCAGGTCGCGCAGAACGCCATTAGCTATAAAGAGCAGGTATTCAAGATACTGGATCCTGATAAGACCCGGGTTGTCTTCAATTCGGACTGGATGAAGAAGCTTTCTGCATCAGACATGATTCGCCTGGCCGGACAGTATTCTGTGGCCCGCATGCTGGAGCGCGATGATTTTCACAAGCGCTATGAGGCTGAGCAGTCGATTGCGATTCACGAATTTCTTTATCCGCTGGTGCAGGGTTACGATTCGGTTGCGCTTGAGGCAGATGTAGAGCTGGGCGGCACAGACCAGAGGTTCAACCTGCTGATGGGGCGCCATCTGCAAAAACAGTATGGGCAGAAGCCGCAGGTTGTGCTGACCATGCCAATCCTTGAGGGGCTGGATGGTGTTCAGAAGATGTCCAAATCCCTCGGCAACTATGTGGGTGTCAATGATTCGCCGGGCGAAATGTACACCAAGCTTCTTTCCATGCCGGATGAGCTGCTCTGGCGCTATTTCGAACTTTTGAGTTTCCGCCCACTCGCGGAAATAGAGGAATATCGCGCTGCGGTCGAGGCAGGCGCCAACCCACAGGAATACAAGAAGCTGTTTGCCCAGGAAATCATCACCCGTTTTCACGATGCGGATGCCGCTGCCAACGCACATAAATCAGCTGGAAATCGTGTTGGCCTGGGTGAGATCCCTGAAAACGTCCCGGTTGTTGAGGTAGCGCTGGCGGGCCGCGAGCAGCTTCATATTGTCGGGCTATTAAAAGAAGCAGGTCTGGCGCAGAACGGCAAAGCCGCAAAAGATGTCTTTGGCCGTGGCGCGGTCTACATGAACGGTGAGCAGTTAACGGAAGAGAAAATGTTCAGTGCCGGTGACGACGTGGTTCTGCAGGCCGGGAAGAAAAAGATTGCCCGCGTTCTGATCACTGAGTGATCGGCTTGCGGTTTAATTTGAGAAAATGTTTCAGGGCCCGTTGACACCGACCGGCAGGGCTGTAGAATACGCATCTCTTTCGAGGGGCACGCCGCTGAGGCGGGTCAGGAATCGAAAGACAACCGTTTGAATTTATTAGAGATTCCGGTCATCGAATTTCTTCTCAAAGCGGTTGACAAGGTCGCGATTCGCTGTAGAATACGCGGCCTTGATCAGGGAACGGAAGTTCCCACTGCTCTTTAAAAAGTTAACCAAGTAATTCGTGTGGGCGCTGGCCGAGGTATTTCGGATACGAAATATCAGGA
>NZ_SRPF01000025.1 GCF_004785685.1 Marinobacter confluentis
GGCGCCTATGAGAATGTTATCTCCTGCCAGTTCGATTTTGGGGACCCGGTCATTAATGGCCGTCATGTCGGTATTCCCTGGATCATGCGGCTCAGACACAAGCGAATCCGCCATGGCCATCAGGTCAATGTAGACGGCATCAGCCAACTGACCATTCATGGCGGTCGGGTAACCGGTCATCGCGATTACTTCGACGTAGGGCAGCTTCTGTATGAAACCCTGCCAGTTCTCGGCAAGGCCATTCGCTGGATAAGGAGTAAGGCCGGATGAGCCAGCGCCTTGAAACACCCTCGAATATCTGGATTACCGGGGCCAGTTCCGGCATCGGTGAAGCACT
>NZ_SRPF01000026.1 GCF_004785685.1 Marinobacter confluentis
TAACGAATAGCTAAGCGGCGCCCTGACAAGGGCGTCCGGTGGACGGCCGCCAGGCCGGGAACGAATTTGAGCGACTGGTTAGGCGGCACCTGACCAAAATGCCTCACCCTGCGTCTCGATGAGATTGGCGACCTCCGCCGAGATAGTGTCGTAGTGTGATTTCGGATGAACCACCTCATTTCCCGGCTGATAGTTGGGCAAGCCGAATTCAAACCAATGATCGCGTCCAGGCCTCTCGGCCCCCAATCTGAGGCGATTTCCGATTTCACTCACCTTAGCTTTATTGGGACCGCTAAATCGAGTCCCTTCTGGCCCACAGTTTCCGATTTCCA
>NZ_SRPF01000027.1 GCF_004785685.1 Marinobacter confluentis
CCCCTGGCTACGTCGGATTCGGCGAAGGCGGCATCCTCACCGAAGCCATCCGCCAGAAGCCTTATTCGGTGGTGCTGCTCGACGAAGGCGAAAAAGCCCACCCGGAAGTCCTCAACCTCTTCTACCAGGCCTTCGACAAAGGCGAACTGGCAGATGGTGAAGGACGGTTGATCGACTGCAAAAACGTCGTCTTCTTCCTCACCTCGAATCTGGGCTACCAGACCATCGGGAAAAATGCGGACGAGCCGGAGAAAATCGAAGAAGCCCTGTACCCGGAACTCGCCGACTTCTTCAAACCGGCCCTGCTGGCTCGAATGGAAGTGGTACCTT
>NZ_SRPF01000007.1 GCF_004785685.1 Marinobacter confluentis
TCAGCCGTGAAACAGACCAGCGCCGATGGTAGTGTGGCTTCTGCCCATGTGAGAGTAGGTCATCGTCAGGCTCTTAATACTAAAAACCCCCTCCGGCTTTGCCGGTGGGGGTTTTTTATTTGGGATACGACAAAGTAGGTCATCCGAGCGCAACCCGCTCGCCAAGGCTAACTCCCTGTTACCTGATATACTTATTGTCAGAAGCCAATAACGACTCACGGAGTGTCCCATGCCCACCAGCGACCACCTTATTATCTTCGACACCACACTCCGCGATGGCGAACAGAGTCCTGGCGCCACGATGACAAAGGGCGAAAAGCTTCGCATTGCCAAGGTGCTCGAAAAACTCCGGGTTGATGTCATCGAAGCGGGTTTCGCGATTGCAAGTCAGGGTGACTTTGAGGCTATAAAAAATATAGCCGAGACGATCAAGGACTCCACCATATGCAGTCTGGCAAGGGCCCTGGACAAGGACATTGACCGGGCCGCCGAAGCCGTCCGGCCTGCCGCAAGATCCCGCATTCACACTTTCATTGCGACCTCCCCCATCCACATGAAGCACAAACTCCAGATGCAGCCGGATGAGGTGGTGGAACAGGCGGTTCGCTCGATCAAGCGGGCACGCAGCCATGTTGAAGATGTGGAGTTCTCCTGCGAAGACGCGGGGCGGTCCGAACTGGATTTTCTGTGCCGGGTGATCGAGGCAGCAATCGATGCCGGCGCCAGCACCATCAATATTCCGGATACGGTCGGGTATGCCATCCCTGAGCAGTTCGGAGAGACTATCAAGCAGTTGCTGAATCGTATTCCGAATGCCGATAAAGCCATCTTCTCCGTGCATTGCCATAACGACCTTGGCCTGGCCGTAGCCAACTCTCTGGCGGCTGTCAGTCATGGCGCAGGGCAGGTGGAATGTACAATCAACGGCCTGGGCGAGCGCGCAGGTAATGCATCGCTGGAAGAGATTGTCATGGCGGTCCGCACCCGTCAGGACCTTTACACCATTGATACCCGGATCGATACCCAGCATATCGTGCCCGCGTCCCGCCTGGTCTCAACCATCACCGGTTTCCCGGTGCAGCCCAACAAGGCCATTGTCGGTGCGAACGCGTTTGCCCACGAATCCGGAATCCACCAGGATGGCGTCCTGAAGCACCGTGAAACCTATGAGATCATGCGGGCCCAGGATGTTGGCTGGCACACCAACAGTCTGGTGCTCGGCAAACACTCTGGCCGGAATGCCTTCCGCTCGCGCCTGCTGGAGCTTGGCATCCAGTTTGACACAGATACCGAGCTGAACGAGGCCTTTACCCGGTTCAAGGCCATGGCGGATCTCAAGCATGAAATTTTTGACGAGGACCTGCAGGCCATTGCCAGTGATACCCGGCAGAAAGAGGATGATGGTCCTTTTGGTCTGGTGTGTATGCAGGTCTGTTCGGAAACCGGTGTTGTGCCCCGGGCGCGGCTGACCCTGACAATGGACGGTACCGAACATAAGGTGGAGAGCGAGGGCAGTGGTCCGGTGGACGCCACGTTCAAGGCCATTGAATCACTGGTGGATTCCGGCTGTAATCTTCAGCTTTACTCAGTGAATAATATTACCAGCGGTACCGATGCTCAGGGCGAGGTCACCGTACGTCTTGAGCGTGGCGGTCGCATCGTCAATGGCGTTGGGGCAGACACGGATATTATCATTGCGTCAGCCAGGGCCTATATAGAGGCACTGAACCTCATCAGCCGGGGCGCCGAGAAACGACATCCCCAAGGCGCGGATGTATAACAGCCATCCCGAATTTTGCAGGTTGAGATGACAGGCAACGAAGCTCACAGACAATACTACCTGGCCGCGGCCGGCGTTCGCATGTGGTACGCCCGGCGGCCGCTGCCAGGTGCAGCCCCAAGCCCCGAGTTCGACTTCTCCCGTGAAGAGGTTCAGAGCGAGGTAGTGCGCCCTGAGCAACCCGAGCCTGAGTTACAGCCTCGGGTTGCTCCGCCGCTTAGAAGCCAGCCCGCACGGCCAAAATCTGTCGACCTGCAGTCCCTGATGGCAACGCCGGAAGTGGATCAAAGCCTCCCTGAGCCGACTGTTCCCAGAGAGCCAGTAATTGCTGAGCCGGAAACCCCGCATGCGCCGTTGGCGGCACACCTGGGCATCTGGGATACCGAGAAATATATTCTGATAAGCCAATGGTCAGATCAGGCAAGTGAGCGGCTGCAGGATTCATTGGCGGCCAATCTGCTGAAAGCGCTGGGCCAGCAGAAGGTCGGAAGCCGGCGTATGCTGCACTGGCCAGTATTCCGTAATCCCTATATCCCTGGAAACTCTGTTGAAGATTTTCGCGATCTGTTAGCGCGCACGATCCGACCCGGTGATGATCGGTCCATCATCCTGCTGGGCGTTATGGGAAGTAGCCAGACCGAGCAACGACAGCATTGCCTCGGTTCGCTGCTTCGCCATCTGAGCGTAGATTTCCCGAACTCCCTGGCCGAACTATCCGCGTCACCGGGTCAGAAAAGGGATTTATGGGCTGCGCTCAAATCCCGCTATTCGGTGTAGAGCCGGATGTCAGTTTCTTACCGGGCGGTGGAATCCCTGGATAGGGAGGTTCGCCTGCTACGAGATCAAGATCTGCCGGATGTGCTTGAAATCGAGCGCACTGGCTATTCCTTTCCCTGGACTGAGTCGGTGTTTCGTGACTGTTTTCGGCCCGACTATAGGTTCTGGGGTGTGTTTGTAGTCGGCGAGCTGGCTGGTTATGCGGTGGTCGCCTATATGGCCGATGACGCCCATCTGCTGAATATCTGCATCAGCGGTCGGAACCGGCGCTCCGGGCTTGCGCGCCATCTGCTCCGCCACCTTGTCCGCGAGGCCGCAACTGACGGCATGGTCCAGGTCTTGCTAGAGGTCAGGGTAAGTAATCAGGCCGCCGCTGAGCTGTATCTCACCGAGGGCTTTGCGGATATTGGTAGACGGCCCGGCTATTATCCGTCGTCGTCTGGCCGTGAAGATGCGCGGGTGTTGTCCCTGAAGGTTTCCGGTACCGGCGATTGATCGCAGGGGCTGTTCGCGTCCATGCGCCAAACTCCTTATAATGGCGTCCGTTTTTAAGTCTCTCCCAGTCGGATTTGCACACTTATGACAAGCCTAACCAGCGAAGTTGACCACCGTCGAACCTTTGCGATCATTTCCCACCCGGATGCGGGTAAAACCACGATTACTGAGAAGGTGCTTCTGTTCGGACAGGCCATCCAGAAGGCCGGCACGGTGAAAGGCAAAAAATCCGGGCAGCACGCCAAATCTGACTGGATGGAGATGGAGAAAGAGCGTGGTATATCGGTGACCACCTCAGTGATGCAGTTTCCCTACGGAGGCCGACTGGTTAATCTGCTGGATACGCCGGGCCATGAAGACTTCTCCGAGGACACCTATCGGACTCTGACTGCGGTGGATTCCTGCCTGATGGTGATCGATAGCGCCAAAGGCGTAGAGGAGAGAACCATCAAGCTGATGGAGGTAACCCGCCTTAGGGATACCCCAATCATCACCTTTATGAACAAGCTGGATCGGGATACCCGTGACCCGGTCGAGTTGATGGATGAGGTTGAGGATGTGCTCAGGATTGCCTGTGCGCCTATCACCTGGCCCATTGGAAATGGCAAGAATTTCAAGGGAGTTTACCACCTGCTGCGGGACGAGGTTATTCTCTACCAGACCGGTCAGGGCCATATGATCCAGGAAAAACGGGTGATTAAAGGCCTGGATAATCCGGAGCTCGAAGAAGTCATCGGAAGCTGGGCGGGTGAGCTGCGCGACGAGATTGAGCTGGTCAAGGGTGCGTCCCATGAGTTCGACCATGAAGCCTTCCTCGCGGGGGACCTGACTCCGGTATTCTTCGGCACAGCACTGGGTAATTTTGGCGTGGATCATATGCTGGACGGACTGGTGGAGTGGGCGCCAACTCCCCAGCCCCGGGAAACCGATACCCGCCTGGTGAATCCCGCCGAGGACGGATTTTCCGGTTTTGTTTTCAAGATTCAGGCGAACATGGATCCCCAACATCGGGATCGAGTGGCATTCCTGCGCATTGTGTCCGGTAAATACGCACAGGGTATGAAGGCCCGCCACGTCAGGATTGGCAAAGAAGTCAGGTTCTCCGATGCTCTCACTTTCATGGCGGGTGATCGCGAGCATGCAGGTGAAGCTTTTGCCGGTGATATTATCGGCCTGCATAATCACGGCACAATTCAGTTGGGCGATACGTTTACCGCTGGCGAGGAAATGAAATTCACTGGCATACCGAATTTTGCGCCTGAGCTATTCCGCCGCATTCGCCTGAAAGACCCGCTGAAAGCCAAACAGCTGCAGAAAGGTTTGATCCAGCTGGCCGAGGAGGGTGCGGTTCAGGTGTTCCGCCCACTCGCGAACAACGATCTGATTGTAGGCGCAGTCGGTGTGCTGCAGTTCGATGTGGTGGTCAGTCGCCTGAAAAGCGAGTACAAGGTTGATGCCATGTATGAGCCGATCAACGTCGCCACCGCGCGCTGGGTCACCAGCAAGGATGAGCGCAAGCTTGACGAATTTCAGCGCAAGGCCAATGATAATCTGGCCCTGGACGGTAGTGACCGGTTAGCCTATATCGCACCGACGATGGTTAACCTGCAGCTGGCACAGGAACGATATCCTGATATCCAGTTCCATAAAACACGAGAGCACTGATTGCCCGGAGGCCGACATGCGGCTGATCGACGCGCATTGCCATTTTGATTTCCCCTGTTTTGATGGGCAAAGGGGTCAAGTTCTGGAACAGGCCCGTTCAGCGGGCATGTCCCACCTGGTCATTCCCGGTGTTCGCAGGGCGGACTGGGGGCGCGTCAGTCGGGTCGCATCGGAATACGAAGGGCTTTATTACTGCCTGGGTATCCATCCCTGGTTCATTGGTGAACACACATCGGATGATCTGCGAGCCCTGGAACTCGCCTTTCAGACCCGCCCTGATCGCTGCGTTGCGCTGGGTGAATGCGGTCTCGACCGCCTCAGCGGTGATCTGGCCGACCAGTACCCCTGGTTTGAAGCGCAGGTAGACATCGCAGCCGACGCTCATCTTCCTCTTGTGGTCCATTCTGTCAGAACCCACGACCAGGTAGCCGAGGTGCTCAGGCGCAAGCAGTTTGCCGGGAGGGTCCTGGTGCATGGTTTTTCCGGCAGCTACCAGCAGGCATCCAGGTTGGTCGACCTCGGTTGTTTTATTGGCGTGGGTGGTGTTGTCACCCAGGATCGGGCAAACAAGACCCGCGATACCCTGGCTCGATTGCCTGTGGATTCTTTGATTCTGGAAACGGATGCACCAGATATGGCACCTCAGGGCGTCGAGCCGGGTAAAAATTCCCCGGCGTATCTGGGGCGCATCCTGTCCGCACTGGCAGATGTCCGCAAAGCTGATCAGGAAAGCCTTGGGCGGGCGCTGTTGTGCAACGTGCAACGGTTTTACGGCTGGGATGAAATGCTGCCCTCGGAACGTTAATACCGCTTTGCCGAAACCTGTTCCTGCTCTGGATAGGTGAATCTCGAAACAGCGCGGCGCGGGGTTGGTTTTCTGATTTTGTTCGGATATACTTCGCGCCCTGGCTTTTCAAGGCGATGTTGTCATCTCAGCCCCGAATGACACACTGTCGCACACATACAGGTAAGAGACCTCCTGCGGATGCAATGCATTGCCGTTGGTGGTTTTTAACGTTTCTTATATAGCGTTCAAGGCGGAATCAATGAAGACTCTGAGTGCGAAACCAGAAACAGTAACACGTGACTGGTACGTTGTAGACGCAGCCGGCAAGACGCTGGGTCGTCTGTCAACCGAAATCGCCCGTCGTCTGCGGGGCAAGCATAAGCCTGAGTACACCCCTCATGTCGATACTGGCGATTACATTGTGGTTATCAATGCCAGCAAAGTACGGGTTACCGGCAAAAAAGCATCTTCCAAGATGTATTACAGTCACACCGGCTTCCCGGGTGGAATCAAATCCATCAACTTCGAGAAGCTGATCGACAAGGCTCCTGAGCAAGTTATCCAGAAGTCTGTCAAAGGCATGCTTCCGAATGGTCCGCTTGGTCGTGCCATGTTCAAGAAGCTGAAAATTTTTGCCGGCGCTGAGCATACTCATGCAGCCCAGCAGCCCAAAGAACTCGACATTTAACGGAAGGCGGATATGTCTGTAGCACAGAATTACGGTACTGGTCGCCGCAAAACCTCCACGGCTCGGGTTTTTATCAAGCCGGGAAGCGGTAACATCTCTATCAATGGTCGCTCCATCGATCAGTTCTTTGGTCGCGACACCCTGCGTATGATCGTTCGTCAGCCGCTGGTGGTTGCCGACTCTGCTGATCGCTTTGACATCAACATCACCGTCAAAGGCGGTGGTAGCAGTGGTCAGGCAGGCGCGATCCGTCACGGTCTGACCCGTGCACTCATGGATTACGACGAAACACTGCGTCCGGCACTGCGTGAGGCGGGTTATGTGACTCGTGATGCGCGTAAGGTTGAGCGTAAGAAAGTCGGCCTTCGCAAGGCGCGTAAGCGTCCTCAGTTCTCCAAGCGTTAAAATCGCTGGAAACTGCAGAGACTCGAAAAAAGCCCGGCATTGCGCCGGGTTTTTTATTGGGTGAACACTGGGCCGGGTGGCATTCTTTCAATGGTTTGCTGTGCCGTTCTGATCCTTTCTGACTTGTAAGGGCAAGGTAATTTCATTACCATTTGAGCGCTTATAATTTTGGGTTGTGAAGTCCTTTTCGATGTGCAGTTTTTCAACCAATGAAGCTGTATGTCGCCTGATGGGAGAAAACCATAATGAATAATGGCGACGTTAGCCAGGGCAGGCGCCGGTTCTTGATCGGTGCTACGTCTGTGGTGGGTGGTGTCGGCGTCGTCGGTGCGGCCGTTCCTTTCGTTGCGTCCTGGAATCCCAGTGCGAAAGCGGAAGCAGCCGGTGCGCCGGTCACCGTCAACGTAAGTAAGCTTGAGGCTGGTCAGCAGATGACTGTTGAGTGGCGCGGGAAGCCTGTGTGGATCATTCGTCGAACAGATGAAATGAACGATAACATTCTGGAATTGAATGACGTTGTGAAAGATCCACTGTCCAAGGAATCCAAACAACCTGCCTATATTGATGGCGAATTGCGCGCCCTAAAAGACGATTATGCGGTCGTAGTCGGCATTTGTACCCACTTGGGCTGTTCCCCTCAATTCCGTCCGGAAGTGGCACCTGCAGATCTGGGTGAGGAGTGGTTAGGCGGCTTTTACTGTGCCTGCCACGGGTCGCGTTACGACCTTGCCGGTCGTGTTTATCCGGGCCAGCCTGCACCAACTAACCTGGAGGTGCCTCCGTACCGCTTTGACGACGAAAACACCGTGACCGTCGGTCTTGATCCTGAGGGGGCTGCGTAATGAACAAATTACTTAACTGGGTTGATGAGCGGCTACCGGTCGTTGATGCCTGGAACAAGCACATCGGGAAATACTACGCGCCCAAAAACTTCAACATGTGGTATTTCTTCGGCTCGCTGGCGATGCTGGTACTGGTCAACCAGTTGATCACCGGTATCTGGCTGACCATGAGCTATAACCCCACCGCAGAGGGCGCGTTTGCCTCCGTTGAATACATTATGCGGGATGTGGAATGGGGTTGGCTGCTACGCTACCTGCACTCGTCAGGTGCTTCAGCTTTCTTTGTGGTGGTCTACCTCCACATGTTCCGCGGTCTGATGTACGGCTCCTACAAGAAACCAAGGGAGCTGATCTGGATCTTCGGCATGCTGATCTATTTGATCCTGATGGCGGAAGCCTTTATGGGATACCTGCTTCCCTGGGGACAGATGTCCTATTGGGGCGCCCAGGTTATCGTTAACCTTTTCGGTGCCATCCCGGTTATTGGTGACGATCTTTCGCTGTGGATCCGTGGTGATTATCTGATTTCCGGTATCACGCTGAACCGTTTCTTTGCGCTGCACGTGGTTGCGCTTCCGATCGTCCTGCTTGGCCTGGTTGTGCTGCACATTCTGGCCCTGCACGAAGTGGGTTCCAACAACCCTGACGGTATCGACATCAAGAAAAACAAGGATGAAAACGGCAACCCCAAAGACGGTATTCCGTTCCATCCTTACTACACAGTCCACGATCTGATGGGTGTGGGCGTGTTTTTCTTCGTCTTCTTTATCGTGGTGTTCTTCTTCCCGGAAGGAGGTGGTCTGTTTATTGAGGCGCCCAACTTTGAGCCTGCGAACGCTCTGAAGACGCCTGACCACATCGCGCCTGTCTGGTACTTTACGCCCTTCTACGCCATGTTGCGGGCGGTGACGGTGGACCTGTTCGGCCTGGATGCGAAATTCTGGGGTGTGGTTGTCATGGGCGGCGCGATTGCCATCCTGTTTGTGTTGCCATGGCTGGACAAGAGCCCCGTGCGCTCCATGCGTTACAAGGGGATCTACAGCAGGATTGCTCTGACGCTGTTTGTCATCAGCTTCATTGTTCTGGGTTATCTTGGCATTGTTCCGGCGACTGAAACCCGTACCACCGTGGCGCAGATTCTGACCACATTGTATTTTCTCTATTTTATTCTCATGCCGTTCTACACACGCATGGAGAAAACAAAGCCAGTGCCAGAGAGGGTGACAGGATAATGAAAAAGCTGATTGTTGGTCTTTTCATCTCGATCCTGCCGGCTCTGACGCTGGCAGCGGGGGCGTCGGTACCGCTGGATACCATGGAGCCTGATCATGCGAACAAGGCTTCCCTGCAGCGAGGTGCGGCGCTTTTCACAAACTACTGCATGGGCTGCCATTCCATGGAATACGCGCGTTACAAGCGCGTATCCGAGGATCTTGGTATTCCGGCGGAACTTTACGAAGAGAACCTGATCTTCACCGGCGCCAAGATTGGCGAGCTGATGAAGAACTCCATGAACAAGGATATGGCTGCAGACTGGTTTGGCGCACCGCCACCCGATCTGACGCTGTCATCCAGGCTGCGTGGTGAAGACTGGATCTACTCCTATCTTCGTGGCTTCTACAAAGACGACTCGCGCCCGCTTGGTGTGAATAACGTAGTCTTTGAAAACGTTGGCATGCCTCACGTTCTGGCGGACCTTCAGGGTCTTTGTGCTGAAGAGCCGAAAATCGGCGTTGACCCCAGTGTGGATCCACTGAGCGGCGATGTTCGCAACGGCGAAGTCTGCGGAGAATGGGAAACAGAGGGCTCCATGTCGCCGAAGGAGTTCAACAGCGCCATGTACGACCTGACCAACTTCATGTCCTACATGGGCGACCCGGTAAAGCTGGAGCGTGAAAGACTGGGTATGTTTGCCCTGATTTTTGTCGCGATCTTCTTTATCTTTGCCTACCTGCTCAATCGAGAGTACTGGAAGGACGTGCACTAAGTTTTCAGGTATACTGCAGAACCCTGAGTTCCAGCGGGCATTCATCAGCCCGCTGGATTTTTGCGTTTTTCAGGATCAATTCGGTTAGCTAATTCGTGAGGTAGTTCTATGGGCGTTGTGACCAAGCGGTCATCAATGACGTTTTTCTCGGACCCGGCCAGTCATTACAGCCACAGAGTCCGTATTGTGCTCGCCGAAAAGGGCGTTACTGTCGATGTTGTCAATGTAGACCCTGATAACCCGCCTGGGGAGCTTGCCGATCTGAACCCTTACAACGCTCTGCCGACGCTGGTCGATCGCGACCTGGTTCTGTATGAGCCCAATATCATGATGGAATATCTGGATGAACGATTCCCTCATCCGCCGCTGCTGCCGGTTTACCCGGTTGCCCGTGCAAACAGCCGGCTGATGATTCACCGCATCCAGAAAGACTGGTGTGGACTGGTTGACCAGATTCTTTCCCAGCCCAACGCCAAGGCTTCTGAGGCAGCAAGAAAAGAACTCCGGGAAAGCCTGTTGGCCACGGCCCCGCTTTTCGGCGAGATGCCATTTTTCCTGTCTGAAGAATTCACCATTGTCGATTGCTGTATTGCACCGATCCTGTGGCGCCTGCCTTCATTGGGTATCGAGCTGAATGACAAGCAGGGCAAGCCATTGCTCAAGTATATGGACAACATGTTTGCCCGTGAAGGCTTTAAAGCCAGCCTTTCTGACCTGGAAGAAGACATTCGCAACTGAAACAGAGCCTGAAAGGGGTTCAGGAGAGGGGTAGTGCCTGATAGCAAGATCACCATGACATCCAGTCGTCCTTACCTCGTTCGGGCCTTTAACGAGTGGATTCTTGATAACGACTGCACCCCCTATATTGTGGTGGACGCGGGGATTCAGGGCGTTCAGGTGCCAACGGAGCATGTGGCCAATGGTCAGATCGTTCTCAATGTCAGCCCTGGAGCGGTCCGGGGACTGGTGATCGGAAACGGTTCCCTGGAGTTCAGTGCCCGGTTTGGTGGTGTGCCGATGCAGGTGTTCATTCCCTTGCAGGCGGTTATGGCGATCTACGCGAAAGAAAACGGCGAGGGTATGGTGTTTGGCAGTGAGCCCGGTTCGCCGGACCCGGACGGTTCTGGCACCAAGGACCGGGACGCGGGCAAAAACGATGGCAATGGCGGTGGTGACCGTCCAACCGGAAGGCCTTCGCTAAAGGTTGTGAAATAGCCAAGCATCGGGCGCTTAGTTGAATAGAGAGTAAGCCAGCCACCCACTGCGGTCGCTGGCTTTTTTATTAACTGCCGAAAATTTTCTCGTCAATCAGTGAGCAGAGCGCGTTGATAACCAGCAGCAGAATCGGTGTGGCGTTGGACGGCGACAGGTTATCGAGAGCTATCTCATGGTCCTCCGGGTGAAGAAGGGAGGTGATGTCCGTTTTCTCTTTTGCGCTCAGGACCACAACCGTCATTTCCCGGTCATGGGCTACCTGAATAGCCTGGATCAGATTGGCCTTGTGGCCGTCATCGACAATAACGAGCAGCAGGTCCGATGGTTTGCCAATGGCACGGACCAGCCGTGAAAAGGTGTCGTTAAAACGATTATCCCGACAGATGGCCGAATAGGTGGTGGCATCTGCGCCAAGGTTAATGGCGGGTAGCGCGGGTCTGTCATGATCAAAGCGGTTCAGCAGGGCCGTGCAGAAGTACTGGGCGAGAATATTGGCGTTGCCATTCGCGCAGGCCAGAATCTTGCCATCGGTAAGCAGGGTATTGACCAGCGCATCCGATGCTTTGTCGATGGCGGGCGCAGTCGCACTTGCCGCCTGGCCCACATGCTCCATGTGGCTGGCAAAGCATTGGTAGATGTGTTGTTCAGAGGTGCTCATAGTCAGGCCTGGATTGCGTTTTTGATCCATTGTATCCGATATTTCTGGTGCTCACCCGGCGCGATTGCCACCACGTCAATTCGACAGGGTGCGTCCCACAACTTATGGCGATGCAGGTAGAACTGAACGGCTTTAATAAGCCTTTTCTGCTTGGTGGGAGTGATCGATTCAGCAGCACCAGCAAGGCTGCCAGCGCCGCGATAGCGAACTTCGAAGAAAACCAGGGTGTCATCCGGATCGCGGCCAATCAGGTCGATTTCACCGCCGCGGTTGTAGACGTTTCGTTCCAGCACCTGAATGCCTTTGGTGAACAGATATCGGGCGGCGACGCCTTCTGCGTGGTCGCCCGTGGCTTTCCGGCTTGGTCTGTCGCTGTCCATAGCTCAGCCTGGCTTATCGCATTTCCCGCTCAAGCAGGGTTTCCGGGCTTATCGGCTCCTCGGCCTGCTCGTCAATTTCTGGTTGGGAGGCCAGTAGTTCGGGGACGCCATTTTTGAATCGCGCCCACATCTGCTCCCGGTGGACGCTGCCGTTTCTGTCCATGGTAAGAATGCCGGTCTGGCCATCGATCATGGCGTCGTCCATATAGCGCAGCAGTGACAATCGGTTGCTCAGGGTCCAGGCGTCAGCGCCCATCGCAAACAGGCGGCCGAGCTGGCCACCGACTTCAGGCATGGCGGCCCGGGCGATACGGCGGAATTCGTTGTCTTCGCGAAGAACCCAGGGAGTGTCAGTAAAGGTGACGTCATTCAGATCCCGGTCCCGGGAAGGATCAGGATTGCCTTCATAGATCATCGAGGGCGAGAACACCGGAAGGTCGCCGCCGAAATAGAAGGCAAATAGCGGTTTGAACTGCCGTGCGATGGTGGGTTCCGCCACCATGACAATACCATCAGCATCCTGGCGTCTTCTGGGCTCAAATTCCACGTCAATGCCGGCGGTCCGCTCAACATCAATGGCTCGTTCCCTGGAAACTGTCACGCCCAGAAGATCTGCGGTCACGGCCCTGAGGTTGTCTTCCCTGAAATACCGTTCGGTGCTTAGCGCAATACCGCCCTGGCTATTCAGACGGTTCATCAAAGCCTGTTCGACCCGGTCGCCCCAGCCGCCCATGGGAATGAGTACCAGCACCTGTTTAATGCCCTGGTCGATCATTCGATCGGCAAGCTGTCGTGCTTCATCCTCGGCAGAGAGCCCGTATTGATAGAGGCCCGCAGGCGATCTGACACCGTTTGGCAGATAGTTCAGGCCCAGAACCGATACCGGTAGCGTTTCCATTTCGCTCAGGCTTGCCAGAGCCTCTTTTTCCAGCGGGCCGACAATAAGGTCATAGCCTTCTTCAACCAGCTCGCGGTAGATTTCGTCAAACGGGCGGCCAGAGGTATCTACAACGCGAATGCTCACTTCGGAGCGATCATTGGATTCGTCTTCAAAGTAGGCCGCGAAAAAACCGTCCCGGATTGCAGCGCCTGCGCTGGCCAGGGGCCCGCCCAACGGCAGCGCCATGGCGATTTTTTCAGGGCGGCTGTCGGCCAGACTCGCGATCAACCGCAGGTCGTCCGGCAGAGTGTCGGCCGCAGGATGCCCCGGCCAGTTACTTTGCCAGCGGCGGATCAAGCGGCCCTGCTCCTCAATGGACAGTTCACTGTCCCGGAGCACGCTGGCCAGTTCCAGCCAGCCCTGGGATTCATAGCCAATGGACTGCCCGGTCTCCGTGGTCAGGGTGGTATCCGACGTTGCTTTCAGGTTTTCCCAGATCCGGTTGTGCAGAATTTGCACGTCGGCATCTGTATCGGATTCGGCCAGAAGGATCAGGGTCATGGCGGCCCTATAGGGCAGGCCGCCCAGCCGGTAAAGGTCGGCCTGCAGGTTGCCGGCCCGGCTCAGGTCCTGCCGGTCGTAATTCAGAAAGTATTCCGGATCAAGTGCGGAGGCTATCTGGCGCGCCCAGTCGCCATCTTCCAGTGTGATTGCTGTTTCCATCGCCAGAAGCCGCTGGCGCCTGAGATTGCTGTCGTTGATCCCGTTGAATTGCTCGCTTTGCAGGATGGTCCGGGCGTCACGGGGTTGATTGCGGGCAAGGAAACGGTCGGCCTCCCGAATCAGGTAATCGTGGGCCAGGTTGCGGTCTGACTCGCTGGCGGCTGCGCCTATGGCGTCCTGGGCTGTGGTGGCATCAAAGGAGTTCAGATTGACGCTGGCACAGCCGGAAAGCAGCAGGATAAACGCTAACAGGGCGGCTGAATACTGAGAGTGAACACTGGTTCTGGTCATGGGTGGCTCGCAAAAACTCCGGTAAATACGCTTGTTGTGCCGCAAGATCGGCTGCATCATGCCCAAAGACACGGGCCAAGTTTACCAGTTCCCGGGCCATTTCACATGACGGCGATGTCATTAGTCCACCAACCATAGGGGCGTCTGTGAGCTCTGAATTCCAGCAATCCGAATCCGAAGTCACCAGTGCGGCCGCCGGTGGAACCCTTTACATTGTCGCGACCCCGATTGGCAATCTGGATGACGTTTCAGCCCGGGCGGTCGCCGTGCTTTCCGGGGTGTCGCTGATTGCTGCAGAGGATACCCGGCACAGTGGTCGCTTGCTGCAGGCACTGGGTGTTGAAACCCGAATGACGGCGCTGCACGACCACAACGAGCGGGACCGTGCCGACGGATTGCTGCAGAAGCTTGAGCAGGGCCACGATGTTGCGCTGATTTCCGATGCGGGCACCCCACTGATTTCTGATCCTGGCTTCGTGCTGGTCCGGGAGGCCCGCCGGCGAGGGCTCAAAGTCTCGCCCGTGCCTGGTCCGTCTGCCATTATCGCTGCACTCTGTGCAGCGGGGCTGCCTACCGACAGGTTTGCGTTCGAGGGTTTTCTGCCGGCCAAAAAAGGGGCCAGGCTAGCGCTACTTGATCACCTGTCAACGCAGGCCGCAACACTGGTTTTCTACGAATCTCCCCACCGCATCCTTGATACCGTTGAAGATATTGTCCAGGCCATGGGGTCGACCAGGGAGCTGGTGATCGCCCGGGAGTTAACCAAAACCTTCGAAACATTTTATGCCGGTCCCGCGTCCGAGGTTCTGCAGGCGTTGCATGACGACCCCCATGGTAGCCGGGGTGAATTTGTGGTGATGATTCACGGCGCTGAGAAAGAGGCCGCTGACGCCGGTATGGAGGAAGTCGACCGCCTGCTTAAACTGCTGCTCACGGAGCTGCCGGTTAAAAAGGCCGCGAAACTGGTGTCGGAAATGACCGGCAAGGCCAAGAACGATCTGTACCAGCGCGCGCTGACTTTAAAAGAAGCCTGACGTTGCCGGCCCGGTTGACGGTTTTGCTTGCCTGTGTCTGCGCCCTGGCGTATCGTCACGCCCGAGCTCGCCAGACAGTCGCCGCCGGTTTTACCGGGGGAGGAAAGTCCGGGCTCCACAGGGCAAGGTGCCAGGTAACGCCTGGGCGGCGTGAGCCGACGGAAAGTGCAACAGAAAGCAGACCGCCTAAGTAGCCGCGACTCGTTTGCGTCTACCGGTAAGGGTGAAACGGTGCGGTAAGAGCGCACCGCGTGACTGGCAACAGTTCACGGCGATGGTAAACCCCACCTGGAGCAAGACCAAATAGGAATCCTATGGCGCGGCCCGCGCTGGATTCGGGTAGGTTGCTTGAGGCCTGTGGTGACGCAGGCCCTAGATGAATGACTGTCCTAGACAGAACCCGGCTTATCGGCGAGCTCAATTTTTCCTTCCTGATGTGCATTTTGTAATTATCACCAGCATTCCTTTATAGCCAAATAATCTTATTCCTCACTTGTCATCTTCAGACTTATCTGCAGGTCTTTGATTTTTCGCTTTTTCTCCTGACAAGCTCACAATTCCTGTCGAATCCTTCATCGTAACTTACTGTCATTAAAGAAACTTTTCGCTGCTCCTGCGCTGATCTTGCTGCTTGCATTGTCGATTGCGTGTTCCTATAGTGTGCATTAGTGGGAAAAAGTGGTTTCTAGTGGTTTTTTGTGGTTTCTGAACCCCGGAATGAGAGCGAATGAGCAATTTTCTCGGCAGTCATGCCATCAATATGGATGCGAAGGGTCGCCTGGCGATCCCAGCCAAGGTGCGCGAAGAGCTTTCGCATACCTGTGGTGGACGCATTGTATTGACTGCAAATGCCGATGAAGAGCGCTGCCTGCTGGTCTATCCGGAGCCTCAGTGGGAGGCGCTCCGGCCACAGATTGAAGCCCTTCCCAACATGAACAAGGCGGCCAGGCGGCTGCAAAGGCTGATGCTGGGCCACGCAACGCCCCTTGAGCTGGACTCTGCCGGGCGCATTCTTGTCCCGCCCACACTGCGCAGCTACGCCCGACTGGAGAAGAAGCTCATGCTGATCGGTCAGGGCAAGAAAATGGAGCTGTGGAGCGAAGAGCGCTGGTTCTCGTGGCTGGACGACGCTGACAACGAAGATGAAATGCCTCCTGAAATGGAGGCACTGTCGCTATGACCGCCGAGCGCACAGAGGGAACGGCGGAGTCCTTCCGCCACCGCTCTGTTCTGCTCGATTCGGCTGTAGAGCTGCTGGTTACCGATACCGCCGGCCGTTATGTGGATGGCACTTTCGGTCGCGGCGGGCACAGCCGACTGATTCTGGAACATCTCGGGCCAGCTGGCGCATTGCTAGGTATCGACAAGGATCCCCAGGCGATCGACTCGGCCAGAGGTCTTTCGCGGGAAGACGGGCGTTTTGGCGTTTTCCACGGATCTTTTGCCGAGATGGATCAGGCAATCGATCAGCAGGGCTGGGACGGCGTGAATGGAATTCTGCTGGATCTGGGGGTTTCGTCACCCCAGCTGGATGATGCAGGGCGCGGTTTCAGCTTCATGCGAAACGGCCCGCTGGACATGCGAATGAATCCCGAACAGCCGCCCAGCGCTGCGCAGTGGCTGGCGGAAGCGGATGAGCAGGACATTGCAAACGTTATTTTCAGATACGGCGAAGAGCGTTTCTCTCGCCGAATCGCAAAGCGGATCGTGGAGCGGCGCAAGGAAGAACCGCTGAAGACGACCCATGAGCTTGCTGAGCTGGTTGCCGAGGCCGTGCCCAAGAAAGAAAAGCACAAGCATCCCGCAACCCGGACTTTCCAGGCGGTAAGGATTTTTATCAACCGCGAACTGGAAGACCTTGAAGCGGGTCTTGAAGCCGCAGTCAGCCGTCTTCTGCCGGGCGGCCGCCTGGTTGTCATCAGTTTCCATTCGCTGGAAGACAGGCTGGTCAAACGGTTCATGCGGGATCTGGCCCGCGGCCCGCGTATGCCAAAGGGCGTTCCGGTCACTGCAGAACAGGAAGCATCGGGATTTCGGCTGGTCAGCAAAGCGCTGAAAGCGGATGACCGCGAGATAAATGACAACGTTCGCGCTCGAAGTGCTGTTATGCGGGTGCTCGAGCGCGTTTCTGTATCAAATGGACGTCAGGGGAGCGCATAGCAATGGGCGCCGTAGCAATCGAACAGAAAACAAGAACCGCCAGGCTGAACAAGCAGCGTGTCAGGGATGGGCTTTCCACGGCGGTGCGTCTTTCCCGCCAGGTGTTCGTGGCTCTTCAACAGCGTCAGGCCGTTATCTCCATGGCGCTGGTGGCGCTGTTGCTGGCTTCATCGCTGGGCGTGGTGGTCAGCGCCCACCAGAATCGCGAGCTGTTCAATACGCTCTCTGAGCTGCAGGCAGAGCGGGATGATTTCCAGCGGGAATGGAGTCAGTTGCTGCTTGAGCAGAGTGCGTTGAGTGCGCACGGCCGGGTCGAGCAGCTGGCATCCCAGCGTTTCAATATGTCTGTTCCGGGGAAAGAGGATGTCGTGCTGGTGCCGGTAATGGCGCCGCTCGTGGTTTCCCGATAGTTAAAACAACCAGCCGGAAGGTGAGTTCAGTGTCCGAGCAACGGAAGACAGGATTGGGGCAAAGACTGCTCGCGGGGCTAGAGGCCTGGCGATACGGCACCGTTCTGAGTGTTTTCCTGCTGGTTATTGCGGCACTGGCCTGGCGCCTTGTGGATTTGCACGTGGTGGACCAGGAATTTCTTCGTCAGCAGGGGGATGTAAGAACCATCCGGGTGGAACAGATAGATGCCCATCGTGGTGTGGTTACCGACCGTTATGGCGAATCCCTGGCGGTGAGTACTCCGGTTCAGACTGTCTGGGCTAACCCTTCGGAAGTGTCCGCCGACGATCCAAGGCTGACCGCTGTTGCCCGGGCTCTGGGGCTCCGTGAGGGTGAGTTCCGGGCGCGGTTGCGGAAATATGCGAGCCGGGAATTCATCTACCTGCGCCGCAAGATCCAGCCGGAGCTGGCCAGGCAGGTTATGGATATTGGTACCCCGGGTATATACAGCCGCCAGGAATACCGTCGGTATTACCCGGCAGGCGAGGTTGCCTCCCATGTGGTCGGCTTTACCAATATTGATGAGTTCGGCCAGGAAGGCGTCGAGCTTGCCTATAACAGCTGGTTAAGCGGCGAGCGCGGCAAGAAACGGGTGCTCAAGGACAATCGTGGCCGTGTCATCAAGGACCTGACGCTGATTCGTGACGCCAAGCCCGGCAAGAGCCTGGCGTTGAGTATTGATCTTCGCCTGCAATATCTGGCCTACCGGGAACTCAAGGCGGTTGTCAGCGCTCACAATGCCAGAGGCGGAACTCTGGTCATGCTGGATGTGGATTCTGGTGAGGTGCTGGCCATGGTGAACCAGGGGTCCTACAACCCCAATGACCGCACCCAGTTGAGCCCCGATCGCCTTCGCAACAAAGCCATCACTGACCTGTTCGAGCCAGGTTCTACCATGAAGCCAATATCCATGGCTGCGGCACTGGAGTCCGGCCGATACACAGCCAGCTCCACAATTGATACAGCGCCCGGTTTTCGGCGCTTTGGTCGTTTTACCATTCGCGACCACCGCAATTATGGGGTGATCGACCTGACGGACGTAATCGCCAAGTCGAGCAATGTGGGCATCAGCAAGATTGCCACGGACCTGGGCGGCGATGTCATTCGCGACATGTATGCCCGGCTGGGCCTGGGCCAGCCCACGGGTATCGGGTTTCCTGGCGAGGCTGTCGGCGTGCTGCCCGCACCGCCGAAATGGCGTCCGGTCGAAGAGGCCACCCTGTCATACGGTTACGGAATGAGCGTCAATGCTCTGCAACTGGCCCAGGCCTACATGGTTCTGGCCAATGGCGGTATCCGGTACCCCCTCAGCCTGCTCAAGGTCGAGCAGAAACCCGTTGGCCAGCGGGTGCTTTCAGAAGAGGTAGCCTTCGACGTGCGCCAGATGCTGCGGGAAGTGGTTGAGAACGGCACCGGCAAACGGGCACAGCCAGGATTCTATTCCGCCGGTGGCAAAACCGGCACCGTCCACCTGGTTGGCAAGGACGGCTATGAAGACAGTCAGTACAAGGCCATTTTTGCAGGTATGGCCCCGATTGATGATCCAAGAATCGTTACTGTGGTTGCCGTAGATGCGCCCCAGTCCGGAGAATACTACGGTGGCGAAGTGGCTGCCCCGGTGTTTGCAAGGGTAATGGGTGGCGCGTTACGGCTGCTGAATGTCAAACCGGAACTGGAACTGGGGCAGGCCAAAGGCGCTGCACCGGTACCCGGTGAGCGGGGTTAGGGTCATGTGCATGACATCACTCAGCACTCTGCTTCAGGGGATTGCGTCTGTACCCTCTGTATTTGATGTGACGATCCACGGATTGAAAACGGACAGCCGAAAAGTGGCCGCCGGAGATGCATTTGTGGCGCTTTCCGGGACGCTGACGCCCGCAGATCACTATCTGGGCGATGCCATTGCGGCCGGCGCTACGGCGATTCTGCTGGAATCAGCCGAGGCCGGGGAATGCTCCGAGATAAGCGGTGTGCTTGTGGTGCCGGTACCGAACCTGAAAGCCAGGCTGGGGAAAATCGCGGACCGTTTCTATGAGCATCCTTCCCAGCGATTGCGCCTGGTGGGAATTACCGGCACCAATGGCAAAACCTCGGTGTCCCATTACATTGCAAGGTTGCTTCAGGAAACCGGCACCCCTTGCGGGGTGATTGGCACCCTGGGTTATGGCATGCCCGACGCACTACAGGATGCCTCCCACACCACCCCGGATGTTGTCCAGATCAACGGCGTGCTGTCTCGCATTATTGCCCAGGGTGGCAGGGCTGCCGCCATGGAAGTGTCGTCACACGCCCTGGATCAGGGCCGTGTTGATGGTCTGACCATGACCGGTGCGGTATTCACCAATCTGACCCGGGACCATCTGGACTACCACGGTTCAATGGAAGCCTACGGCGCAGCCAAAGCAAAGCTGTTTGCCCGGGAAGAGCTCCATTTTGCAGTCATCAACTTCGATGATCCCTTCGGCCGACAGCTCTATGAGCAACTGGACGGTAAGTGTGATCGGGTCCGGTACAGCCTGCACGAGGCCCAGACCGAGTTGTGGCTCACGCAGATTGATCAGACCAATGGCGGCTTTACTGCGTCAGTGGATGGCCTCTGGGGTGCCTTTGATTTCTCTGCGTCGATTCTCGGCAGCTTCAATGTCAGCAATCTGCTCGCAGCTATCGCGACGGCGCTGAGCCTGGGTGTGCCTGTTGAGCGAATCCAGTCTGCGGTTGAACGGCTGGCGCCGCCGCCCGGCAGATTGGAGCCTTTCACTGGCGCCAACGGCGTTAGGGTAGTCGTTGATTATGCCCACACGGCGGATGCGCTGAGTAATGCGCTGGGGGCTTTGCGGCCCCATGTCACCGGCAGACTGATCTGTGTGTTCGGGTGCGGCGGTGACCGGGATAGCGGTAAACGGCCGGACATGGCCGCCGAAGCTGAGCGTGGTGCTGACGTGGTTTTTGTGACTGATGACAACCCCCGCAGCGAAGATCCGACGGTGATCACGGATCAGATACTGAAAGGTTTCAAGGCTCCGGAGCGTGTGGCGGTGATTCACGATCGCGCGGAAGCCATTCGCCAGGCCATCGCGATGGCTAAGCCCGGAGATATCGTGCTGATTGCTGGCAAGGGTCACGAAGCCTGGCAGGAAATCTCAGGCCAGCGGATTCCATTCAGTGATGCCGGGCAGGTTCGCCACGCGCTATCGCTGAACGGAGGTGTCGCATGATATCCACCTTCTCTTTGCAACAGGCTCTGGCCTGGGTTGGCGGCCAGCCTTCAGGGCCATGGCAGGGCGACCTGAAATTTTCAGGCGTCTCCACGGATACCCGCCAACTTGGCAAGGGCGATCTTTTCGTGGCGATTCGAGGCGAACATTTCGATGGACACCGTTTCATTGAACGTGCCCGCCAGTCTGGCGCGGTTGCCGCCGTTGTTGATAGTCCTGATTCGGCGGTTGATCTGCCGCAGATTGTGGTGCCAGACACCGTTAATGCGCTGGCTGCAATTGCTGGTGGTCATCGGGATCACAGCGCCGCGCGATTTGTCGCGGTGACGGGTAGTAGCGGTAAAACCACCGTGAGGGAAATGGTTGCGGCCATTCTTGCACAGATGGGTAAAACCCTCGCAACCGAAGGCAACCTGAATAACCACATCGGCGTTCCACTGACGCTCTTCCGGCTTGCGCCTGAGCACAGGTATGCCGCTATCGAGCTGGGCGCCAGCGGCCTGGGCGAAATTGCCCACACGGTTGCCATTGTCAGGCCTGATGTCGCCATTCTGACCAATGCCGGTGAGGCCCATCTGGAAGGCTTTGGAAGCTACGAGAACATCGTTCAGGCCAAGGGCGAAATTATTGACGGGCTGTCGGATAACGGGGTTGCCGTTCTGAATCTTGATGATCCGGCTTTTGATCAGTGGCGCAAGCGGGCGGGCCAGCGCCGCGTTCGGTCTGTCAGCGGGCAAGGCCGGCGTGATGCGGATTTCCGCCCGACAGACGTGCAGATTGATGGGCCCGAGCTCCAGTTTACCGCCCAGGGCCCCAATGGCTGGCAGTGCGATATCCGCCTGTCGCTCCAGGGCGAGCACAATATCGCCAATGCCCTGATGGCCATCGCCGCAACACAGGCAGTAGGCGCTTCCGACGACGCCATTCAGCGGGGACTGTCTGGCCTTCAGCCCTTCAAGGGCCGTTTGCAGACGCTCAAGCTTGCACCGGGTCTGACGGTAATCGATGACAGCTATAACGCCAATCCCGCATCAATGAAAGCAGCAATCAGAGTCCTGGCGTCGCACCCGGGTTCGCGCTCAGCCATCCTCGGTGCCATGGCCGAGCTTGGTCAGGATGCGCAGGCCATGCATCGGGATGTGGCCGCATTCGCCCGCGCCCAGGGTATCGACCGCCTGCTGGTCGTTGGCAGTGGTTGCGAAGGTTACGTGGAAGGGTTTGGAGCTGCCGCCGAGGTGTGTTCCAGCCACGATGATGCCGTAGAGCGTCTGTTCTCCCGCAGTGCTGAATCACAGACGGTACTGGTCAAAGGTTCTCGAAGTTCTGCCATGGATCTCGTGGTAGAGGGAATAAAACAAAAGGTGGATAACGCATGCTGCTCTGGCTGACAGGGGTTCTATCAGAATATTTCACCGCGCTGACGGTATTCCAGTACCTGACCCTCAGAGGTATTTTTGGAGTGCTGACGGCGCTGCTGATTTCGCTTCTGATCGGTCCTTTCATGATCCGCAAGCTGAGCCAGTACCAGATTGGCCAGGCAGTCAGGGACGATGGCCCGCAGACACACCTGAGCAAGGCGGGTACACCGACCATGGGCGGTGCGCTGATTCTGGTGGCCGTTGGTGTCAGCACCCTGTTATGGGCAGACCTGACCAATCGCTACGTCTGGATAACCCTTCTGGTCACACTGCTGTTTGGCGCCGTTGGCTGGGTGGACGACTACCGCAAAGTGGTAGAGCGTAACCCGCGCGGGCTGCCCGGTCGCTGGAAATATTTCTGGCAGTCGCTGATCGGCGCGGTTGCCGCTATCGCACTGTTCTGGAGCTCAGCGCTGCCCCAGGAAACGTCACTGTACGTGCCCTTCTTCAAGAATGTGTCGCTGACACTTGGCCCCGTTCTATTCGTGCTGCTGAGCTACTTCGTGATTGTGGGCAGCAGCAACGCCGTCAACCTGACCGACGGCCTCGACGGCCTCGCGATCATGCCAACCGTCATGGTGGCAGCGGCCCTGGGTATTTTTGCCTATGTGTCTGGCCACGCCCAGTTTGCCGATTACCTGCTGATTCCCCATCTGCCCGGCACCGGTGAACTGATTGTTTTCTGCGGCGCTCTGGTGGGCGCGGGGCTCGGTTTTCTCTGGTTTAACACCTATCCCGCCCAGGTTTTTATGGGCGACGTGGGCGCGCTGGCGCTGGGAGCTGCGCTCGGTGTTGTTGCTGTTATCGTCCGCCAGGAAATTGTGCTGTTCATCATGGGCGGCGTGTTCGTCATGGAAACCATTTCGGTGATCCTGCAGGTGGCTTCATTCCGCCTGACCGGTCGGCGGATATTCCGGATGGCACCGCTGCATCATCATTTTGAATTGAAAGGCTGGCCAGAGCCGCGCGTGATCGTGCGCTTCTGGGTTATCACCGTTGTACTGGTACTGGTTGGTCTTGCCAGCCTCAAACTGAGATAGGGAATCGCAATCGCCATGGGTTTGATCGCTTCAGATCGTAGAACGCTGGTTGTAGGGCTCGGTAACACCGGGCTTTCCTGCGTTCGCTATCTGTGTGAACAGGGGCGGGAACTGGCCGTTGCTGACAATCGGTCGGAGCCGCCTGGACTGAAGGAGCTGCGTGCGCAGTATCCGGATGTGCCCGTGTATCTTGGCGAATTCGACCCCGACACCTTCTCCGGCTTTAACGAACTGGTGGTCAGCCCTGGCGTCAGCATTGCCGAGCCTGCCATTCGTGCCGCTGTGGACAAGGGCGCATTGGTCCGAGGGGATATCGACCTGTTCGCGGAAGCGGCAGACGCGCCGATTATTGCGATTACCGGTTCCAACGGTAAAACCACGGTGACCACGCTGGTGGGCGAGATGGCGAAGGCGGCTGGCCGCAAAGTGGCTGTCGGCGGCAACATCGGTACGCCGGCGCTGGAACTGTTGGGCAAGGGCGCCGAGCTTTACGTGCTGGAACTGTCCAGCTTCCAGTTGGAAACCACTCACGAGCTGAACGCTCTGGCGGCCACGGTTCTGAACGTGTCCGACGACCACATGGACCGTTATGCCACCAAGATGGATTACTTCCAGGCCAAGCAGCGGATCTTCAACGGCTGCCAGAACGCCATCGTCAACCTGGATGATGCCCTAAGCACGCCCATGGCAAGGGATAGCCTGCGATTCCTGTGCTTCGGTTTTCATCGGGTCAACCCGGAAACTTTCAGCACCCGCGATGATGAGCAGGGCACCTGGATCACCTTCGGCTTCGATAATCTGCTGCTGGCGGATGAGTTCGGGCTGCTTGGGCGTCACAACATCAGCAACGTAATGGCGGCGTTGGCACTCGGCCATGCCGCCGGTCTGCCAATGGATGTGATGCTGGAAACCGCTAGAAACTTCAAGGGCCTGCCGCACCGTTGTGAGTGGGTTCGCCGGGTTAATGACATCGACTACATCAATGATTCCAAGGGCACCAACGTGGGCGCGACCGCAGCCGCCATTGAAAGTCTGGTGCCAAAAAACGGAAAGATCGTGCTGATTGCCGGCGGCGATGGCAAGGGTGCTGATTTCTCCCCCCTGGCGGAACCGGTGGCCAGGCACTGTCGGTCAGCCATTCTGATTGGCAAGGATGCCGGGCGCATTGCCGACGCGCTGGGCAAATTTGCCACTATTGTTCGGAAAGATTCCCTGGCGGACGCCGTCGCCACGGCCGCCAATACCGCTTTGCCTGGTGACCGGGTACTGCTGTCGCCGGCTTGCGCAAGTTTTGACATGTTCCGCGATTACACGGATCGCGGCGATCAGTTCCGGAGACTGGTTAGCGAACTGGCAGAGGGGGCGGTGCAATGAGTGCTGGTATGACCCTCAGCCACAGAGCCAGTGTTTTCAGTGATCTGCGCCCACTGCCGATGCTGATCATCAGTTCTGCCGCGTTGCTGGTTCTGGGTATCGTGATGATCTCATCAGCGTCCATGGACATAGCCGCCGAAACCGTGGGCAACAGCTACCACTATGTGATCCGGCAGCTTATTTTCGCCGGCATTGGTTGCGTGTTTGCGCTGGTGGCGGTGAATGTTCCCATTTCATGGTGGGAGCGCAGCGGCTGGCTGCTTCTGGGTATTGGCATGCTGTCACTGCTGCTGGTGTTGACGCCACTCGGGCATACGGTGAATGGCTCGACGCGCTGGATTCCTTTCGGCCTGTTCAATGTTCAGGTCTCGGAAATCGCCAAGCTCTGCCTGATTGCCTACCTGGCGGGCTATGTCGTGCGCCGCCGTGATGAATTGCTGAACACCTGGGCTGGTTTCCTGAAACCAATAGCCGTGCTTGGACTGGCGTCGGTGTTGCTCGTGATTGAGCCGGACTTTGGCGCCACCGTGGTGCTGGTTGCAGCGGCGGCCGGGATGATCTTCCTCAGCGGGGTCAGGCTCAGCCGGTTCATGCCATTGATTGGTGTTCTGGTGGTGCTGGGTGCCGCCCTGATTCTGACCCAGCCCTATCGCCTCAAACGGGTTGTCAGCTATCTGGACCCCTGGAAAGACCAGTTTGATTCAGGCTACCAGTTGACCCAGTCCCTGATCGCTTTTGGTCGCGGCGACTGGGCCGGAACCGGCCTGGGCAACTCGGTGCAAAAGCTGTTTTACCTGCCGGAAGCCCACACCGACTTCATTTTTGCCATCATCGCAGAAGAGTTCGGCTTGCTGGGTTCGCTGCTGGTGCTCGCACTCTTTACTGTCCTTGTGGTTTCCGGCTTTGTGATTGCCCGCAAGGCCGAAAAAGCGGACATGCCGTTTGCCGCCTGTTTCGCCTACGGCATCACCCTGCTGATTGGGCTACAGGCAAGTATCAATATGTCCGTGAGCACAGGACTGCTGCCTACCAAGGGGCTGACCCTGCCACTGGTGAGCTACGGCGGCTCCAGCCTGATGATCACGGCCGTGTGCATCGGTGTGCTTATTCGTGTCGACATGGAACGGGTCGACCGGGAGAACTCCGGCAAAGCTTCAGAGCCTGCGGCGAAACCTCGCGGAGGTGCCTCCTATGACTGATGAGAGGCGCTTTCTGATGATGGCAGGCGGCACCGGCGGTCATGTATTCCCGGCGCTTGCAACCGCTCGCATGCTGCAGAGCAAGGGACATGAGGTTTTCTGGCTGGGTTCCGCAGGGGGCATGGAAGAGCGCCTGATCTCCGAAACCGATATTCCACTTGCGGTCATTCAGGTCTCTGGCCTGCGTGGCAAGGGCAAACTGGCGCTGCTGTTGGCTCCCTTCAGATTGATGCGTGCCCTCGGCCAGGCCTTCCAGGAAATTCGCCGTATTCGGCCCCAGTGCGTGGTTGGCATGGGCGGTTTTGTTACCGGGCCCGGTGGCGTTGCTGCCTGGCTGACCAAGACCCCGTTGGTGATACATGAACAGAATGCCATCGCCGGCATGACCAACCGCCTGCTGGTGCGTTTCGCCCACACTGTGCTGGAGGCCTTCCCGGGTAGCTATGGCCAGAACGTGGTGACCCGCTGCACCGGCAACCCGGTGCGGCAGGATCTGGCGGCCTTGCCGTTACCGGCGGATCGGCTGGCGGGGCGCTCCGGAGCTCTGCGGTTGCTGGTTGTGGGTGGCAGCCTGGGCGCCCAGGTATTCAACCAGATGGTGCCTCAGGCCCTGGCGCTAATGCCGGACACTGACCGGCCGACCGTACGGCATCAGTGCGGTGAAAAGAATCTGGATGCAGCAAAAGCGTCTTACCAGGCGCAAAAGGTAGAAGCTGATGTTCAGCCTTTTATCAAAGATATGGCCGAAGCTTATGAATGGGCGGACATCGTGGTTTGTCGAGCCGGTGCCCTCACGGTCTCAGAGCTTTGCGTGGCAGGCACCGGCGCGATACTGGTGCCTTTCCCCCATGCCGTAGACGACCACCAGACCCAGAACGCCCAGCAGATGGTGAAAGCGGGCGGTGCCATTCTGATTCCGCAGCCGAAGCTGACCGCGGAATCCCTGGCGCAGACCCTGACCGGGCTGGCCCAGGACCGAAACCGAATTCTTGAGATGGCGACAGCGGCGAAAACGCTGGCTCGCCCGGACGCGACGGAGAGAGTTGTGAATTACTGTCTGGAGGCTGCCAATGGCTGAGCCAACGAATCCACCGCTGGTGTACCAGGTGCCTGAGATGCGGCGCATACGTAACATCCATTTCGTCGGCATCGGCGGCGCTGGCATGAGCGGTATTGCCGAAGTTCTGAAGAACCAGGGCTACGACGTATCCGGCTCCGATATCCGCGAGAGCGTCGTGACTGACCGGCTGACTGCCATGGGTGTGACTGTCTTTATCGGCCACCGGGAAGAAAACAGTGCCACTGCCGATGTGGTGGTTGTGTCCACAGCGGTCGGCGGCGAGAACCCGGAAGTGGCCGCGGCCCGAAGCCGGCGTGTGCCGATCGTACCCAGGGCGGAAATGCTGGCGGAAATCATGCGCTATCGCCACGGTATTGCTGTGGCTGGTACTCACGGGAAAACCACCACCACCAGCCTGATTGCCTCAATCCTTGGGGAAGCCGGCCTTGACCCGACCTTTGTCATTGGCGGCAAGCTGAACAGTGCCGGCACTAATGCACAGCTAGGCGGCTCACGCTACCTGGTGGCCGAGGCGGATGAAAGTGATGCGTCCTTCCTGCACCTGACGCCGGTGATCTCGGTGGTGACCAATATCGAAGCGGACCACATGGACACCTATGGCGGTGACCTTGGCCGTCTCAAACAGACCTTCGTGGATTTCCTGCACAACCTGCCGTTCTACGGCGTGGCTGTCATGTGTGTGGATGACGACTATGTGCAGGAGATCATTCCGCGTATCTCCAGAGCGATCATTACCTATGGAATTGACAACCCTGAGGCTGATTATCGCGCCGAGGAAATCGTTTCTGACGGCCTTCGTACCCGCTTTGTAGTCCGCCGCCCTGGCGGGCGCAGCGACCTTCAGGTGGAACTGAAAATGCCCGGCCGGCACAACGTGCTGAACGCGCTGGCCGCCATTGCCGTGGCGACCGATGAAGGCGTGGATGACGAGGCCATATGTCGCGGCCTGGCAGGTTTTGCCGGCGTGGGCCGCCGCTTCCAGGTTTACGGGGATTACCAGACCCGCAAGGGTATGGTCACTCTGGTGGACGATTACGGCCATCACCCCACCGAGGTCGAAGCGGTCATTCGTGCCGCCCGGGATGCCTGGCCGGATCGCCGGCTGGTGATGCTGTATCAGCCGCATCGTTTCTCGCGAACCCGCGACCTGTACGAAGATTTCGTAAGGGTGCTTTCGGAAGTGGACACCCTGTTACTGATGGACGTCTACTCCGCCGGTGAGCCAGCGATTCCAGGCGCTGACAGCCGCGCCCTGTGCCGCAGTATTCGTCAGCGAGGCAACATCGAACCCATCTTTGTGGAAGAAAACAGTGAAATTGAGCACTTGCTTGGCAACGCCCTGCAGGACGGCGATCTGCTGATTACGCAGGGCGCCGGCGACATTGGCGGCGTTGCCGCGCGGCTTGGCGCAGCGGGGGTGATTTCAGATGAGTGATACCCATCGTATGGACATTCCAGCCTACCAGGCGGACCCGTCCACTGTACGCGCACTCGGACGGGTGGCGGTCTTTATGGGGGGCGACTCCGCTGAACGGGCCGTGTCCCTGAAAAGCGGGCAAGCGGTTCTCTCGGCGCTGCTCTCTGCTGGCGTCGACGCCTATGGAGTTGACGTCCAGGGCTGCCTGCTCAGAACCGTTGATGCCCCGGAATTTGATCGGGTATTCATTGCGCTTCACGGTCGTGGCGGCGAAGACGGCACGCTACAGGCGATTCTGTCCCAGGCGGGCATTCCCTTTACCGGCAGCGAGATGATGGCGTCGGCCCTGGCGATGGACAAGCTACGCACCAAGTACGTGCTGGAAGGATGCAATCTGCCTACACCAAGGTTCAGCGCCATGGCATCGGAAGCCGATGCTGACCGGATTCTGCTGAACTTGCGGCTGCCCCTGAGCGTCAAGCCTTCTCACGAAGGCTCGAGCATTGGTATCCGAAAAGTGAAAAACCGGGATGAGCTGATCTCTGCCTACAGGGAAGCGGCGGCTCTGGACCCACTGGTTCTGGTGGAGGAGTGGATCGAGGGCCCGGAATTTACCGTCAGCCTGTTGCAGGACAGGGCGTTGCCGGCCATTGGCCTGAGCACCGACCACGTGTTCTATGACTATGACGCCAAGTATCTGACCGACGACACCCGTTACCAGATTCCCTGTGGCCTGGACGCTGACGCGGAGCTGCGCCTGCAGAACCTCGCGCTTGAAGCCTTTCGCGTTCTTGGCTGTCGCACCTGGGGCCGGGTGGACATCATGCAGGATGGGTCTGGTGATTTCTGGCTGTTGGAAGTCAACACCGTGCCGGGTATGACCGATCACAGCCTGGTGCCCATGGCGGCCAAAGCCGCGGGTATCAGCTTTGAAGAGCTGGTGGTGCGGATACTGGAAGACACCCTTGAAAGCGGGAATCCAGGGGAGACGGTGAATGCTTGAGCGGATCCTGATCAGAAGCCAGCCGGTACCGTCAGATCCCCCCAAACGGCGGGGAGCGACGACCCTTGATACCGAGCCGGGCAGGCTGCGGTTGTTGGGCGCGATACTGTCGGCGGTTCCCTGGGGTCAGGTAGTGATTGGTGCAGGCATTGTAATGCTGGCAGCGCTGGTGCCCTGGGGTACCGGCCAGGTTTTGGGTGCCATGGACCGACAGGTAATGGCCATCGATATTACCGGCGAACTGGTGGGTGAAAGTCGCGTTGCACTGGAGCGCGCCGCCGGGCAATGGGTCGGCCGCAGTTTCTTTGCCACCGACCTGTCGGATGTGAAAGACAGGCTTGAGCAGCGCCCCTGGGTTGAATCAGCGGCGGTAAAACGGGTCTGGCCGGACCGGCTGGCCATCGAGATTCGCGAGAAAAAGCCCCTGGCGTACTGGAGTGACGGGCGCCTGGTCAGCCGTTCTGGTGAGGTGTTTGCGCCGCCCAACCCCGAAGTAGCGGGCCGGTTGCCTTTGCTTTCCGGGCCGGATGAGCGGGTGATGGATGTCATCCGGATGGCCCGAACCATGTCCGACACCCTGACAGAAAACGGTCTCGGTTTCGCGGGCCTGAGCCTGGAACAACGCGGCGCCTGGACTCTGACCCTGGCGAACGGCATTGAAGTAGTGCTGGGGCGGGATCAGGTCACCGAGCGCTTCGACCGGTTTGTGACCGTTTACCAGGAGCGCCTGGTTTCGCGGGCGAATGAAGTAAAGCGAGTAGACGCCCGATACAGCAACGGCGTGGCAGTGAAATGGAAGGCAGAAGCAGCGCCCTCCGGAAAAAACACATGAAAACGATAAATTCAGACCTACGGTTTGGTGGTACGCATGTCATCGGTTGAAACGGAAAACATGATTGTCGGCCTCGATATCGGAACCTCGAAAGTGGTTGCGATTGTTGGCAAGCGCAAAATGGATGGGACCATCGAAGTGGTGGGCATCGGGTCACACCCGTCCCGCGGGCTTAAACGCGGAGTGGTTGTGAATATCGAGACCACGGTGCAGGCCATACAGCGAGCGGTGGAAGAAGCCGAGCTGATGGCCGGATGCCGGATTCACTCGGTTTATGCCGGCATCGCGGGCAGCCATATCAAAAGCCTGAATTCTCACGGGATTGTGGCGATTCGCGACCGGGAAGTAACCCAGGCGGATATCGACCGGGTTATTGATGCCGCGCAGGCGGTCGCGATACCGGCGGATCAGAAGATTCTGCACATTCTGCCCCAGGAGTTCGTGATTGACAGCCAGGAAGGCATCAAGGAGCCCATGGGCATGTCTGGCGTTCGCCTGGAGGCCAAGGTGCATCTGGTGACCTGTGCGGTGAATGCGGCCCAGAACATTGAAAAATGTGTGAAGCGCTGTGGCCTGGAAGTGGACGACATCATTCTGGAGCAGCTGGCGTCCAGCCACGCCATCCTGACCGAAGATGAAAAAGAGCTCGGTGTCTGCGTGGTGGATATCGGCGGTGGCACCACGGATATCGCGGTCTTCACCGGCGGTGCCATCCGTCACACCTCAGTGATTCCGATTGCCGGTGACCAGGTGACCAATGACATCGCCATGGCCCTGCGCACACCCACCCAGAACGCTGAAGAAATCAAGATCAAGTACGCCTGTGCCCTGACGCAGCTGGCCGGCGCGGACGAAACCATCAAGGTGCCCAGTGTGGGTGACCGGGCGCCCCGGGATCTTTCCCGTCAGGCCCTGGCTGAAGTGGTGGAACCGCGGTACGAAGAGCTGTTCACCCTGGTGCAGTCAGAATTGCGCCGTTCGGGATTCGAAGACCTGATCCCGGCTGGCGTCGTGATTACGGGCGGTTCCTCCACCATGGAAGGTGTGGTGGAACTGGCCGAGGAAATCTTCCACATGCCGGTAAGGCTTGCCTGTCCGCAGGCGGTGTCCGGCATGACGGAAGTGGTCAACAACCCGATTTACGCCACCGGCGTGGGACTGTTGATCCATGGCTTCCGCCAGATGGATCTTGGCCGGGCGCCGGCAATGAAGGGCGAGGATGCGCCCTCGTTGTTTGAACGCATGAAGAGCTGGTTTACCGGTCATTTCTGACGGTTGCCTTAATAGAAAAATGAAGGTTCTCGAAGATCAAAATCTCGAAAATCGGTTTCAAAGAAAACCGATAAACCGCACGAAGGAGTAGGGGAATGTTTGAACTCGTCGATAATGTCCAGCAGAGCGCTGTCATTAAAGTAGTAGGGGTTGGCGGTGGTGGCGGCAATGCCGTTCGTCACATGCTCAACAGTGATATCGAAGGTGTGGATTTCATCTGCGCCAATACAGATGCCCAGGCGCTGACCGATCTTGACGCCCGTCAGATCATCCAGTTGGGCGGCAACATCACCAAGGGCCTTGGTGCGGGTGCCAACCCGGAAGTCGGACGTCAGTCCGCTTTGGAAGACCGTGACCGGATTGCCGAAGCACTGAAAGGCGCTGATATGGTGTTTATCACCGCCGGTATGGGCGGTGGCACTGGTACCGGTGCTGCACCCGTGGTGGCCGAAGTTGCCCGCGAAATGGGTATTCTGACGGTGGCTGTGGTTACCAAGCCTTTCATGTTCGAGGGCGGTAAGCGTATGAGCGTTGCCGAAGCCGGCCTGCGCGAGCTTGAAGAAACCGTTGACTCGCTGATTACCATCCCCAACGAGAAGCTGCTTGCGGTGATGGGAAAGAAAACCAGCCTGCTGGATGCCTTTGGCTCAGCCAACGACGTGCTCCTTGGCGCGGTTCAGGGTATCGCCGACCTGATTACTCGCAATGGCATGATCAACGTCGACTTTGCCGACGTGAAAACCGTCATGTCCGAGATGGGTAACGCGATGATGGGTACCGCCCGTGCCACCGGTGAAAACCGTGCCCGGGAAGCGGCAGAAGCGGCGGTTCGCAGCCCGCTGCTGGAAGACATCAACCTGCAGGGTGCGAAGGGTATTCTGGTGAATATCACCGCAGGTATGGACCTCAACCTGGGTGAATTCTCCGAGGTTGGCGACATTGTGCGTGAATTCGCATCTGACTCGGCCACCGTTGTTGTGGGTACCGTTATTGATCCTGAAATGACCGACGAGCTGAAGGTAACCGTGGTTGCCACCGGCCTGGGCGGTGATCGTGAGAAGCCCACCAAGGTGGTGGACAACTCCCGGACCCTGGATGGCACCACCGATTACAACCAGCTGGATCGCCCGGCAGTACTGCGTCGTCGTGCAGTGTCACACGGCAATGTGGCGATTGATCATAGCAAGGATAACGAGGAACAGGGTGTCGACTATCTCGATATTCCCGCATTCCTTCGTCGCCAGGCCGATTGATAGAATCTTGCAATAGAAAGATAAAGTGAATCCAATTCTCTTAAATGACGTATGCAAGCTAATGATTGGTGGTTGAGTACCAGGGCCAAGTTTTTCCTGAAAATTGGTTAAATGGTATTCATTCTGGTTTTCTGATATTCTCCGGGCAGATTTTTGCCCAGATTTTATCGCCTTTTTGTGACGGAAATATGTACCGATGATCAGACAACGGACACTCAAAAACACCATCCGCGCCACCGGTGTCGGGCTTCACTCAGGGGAAAAAGTTTACCTGACCCTGAAACCTGCACCTGTGGAAACCGGAATTGTTTTTCGCCGCACCGACCTCGACCCGGTTGTCGAGATTCAGGCCCGAGCTGAAAACGTGGGTGAGACCATGCTTTCGACGACACTGCTCAAAGACGGTGTCCGGGTGGCAACAGTGGAGCATTTGTTGTCAGCCATGGCTGGTCTCGGGATTGATAACTGCTACGTGGAACTGAGCGCAGCAGAAGTGCCCATCATGGACGGCTCTGCCGGTCCTTTTGTGTTTCTTCTGCAGTCAGCGGGTATTGCTGAGCAGGATGCGGCCAAGAAGTTCATCCGAATCAAGCGTGAAGTGACTGTAGAAGAAGATGGCAAGATGGCAACCCTGCTGCCTTTCGAGGGCTTCAAGGTAAGTTTTGGCATAGACTTTGACCACCCGGTGTTCAAGGGACGTGCGCAGACAGCAACCGTCGACTTCTCGAGCACGTCGTTTGTGAAAGAAGTCAGTCGCGCCCGTACCTTCGGCTTCATGCGCGATATCGAGCAACTGCGCGCCATGAATCTGGCACTGGGCGGCAGCGTTGATAACGCCATCGTGGTAGACGACTACAAGATCCTGAATGAGGATGGTCTTCGCTACGAAGATGAATTCGTCAAGCACAAGGTACTGGACGCTATCGGCGATCTTTATCAGCTGGGCAACAGCCTGATTGGCGAATTCCGTGGCATCAAGTCCGGTCACGACCTGAACAACAAGCTCTTGCGCAAGCTCAGGGCTGAAGAGGATGCGTGGGAAGTGGTAACCTTTGACGACGAGGCCGCTGCTCCGATTTCCTACATGAAACCTGTGCTCGCGGCGGGCTAAAGCCGGATGCTTTAGTCCCTGACGTGACTTGCGAGTTTTTCGAGAACCTCGCGCAATTGCTTGTCCTTCGTGTGCCCGGCTTCTTCTCTAAGGAGCCGGGCATTTTCGTTACTGAGCGGTGTCATTTTTCGGGCAGGTCTTTCATTAGAACGGGTCGGCTGGACTTTCACTTTCAGTTTCCAGACGAATCTGAACAGCTCGTATTCGCGTACGGACTCCATAACTTCGTGTTGGCGAAAGCGGATCTGGCTGGCCTTGGTTGCCGTATCGGTCGCGATCACTAGCTCGCCGTCTTTGCAGCTTACGAACCGGCTGCCATTGACCAGGCTGTCTGGAAGCGAGGCGATGACCTGTTGTTCGGCCTCTGCGTGCAGCCTTGCTTTTGCCATCAGGTCGCGCAGGTTTGATGCACGGCTGAAGCTGTCAGGGGTTAATTGAAGGTCGCTCTTTTTCTTCATGTCAATCCGTAAATCTCGACGACAAGGGTAACGATTGGTTACACTTCGGCACGGTTAAACAGCGAAGCCTGTATTACACTCGTTTTACATTGTCCGGCGGGTGTAGTCTACGGGCGGCTGCTACTTCAATTGAACGTAGTCGTTGCAAAGGATGGCACGCGCGTTTTCGGACGCGGTCACTGCTGCCCATGATTGAGTTTTCGGAGAGGAACTCCGCAATCTGGCGAAGGATGCTTACGCAGGGCCGGTCAGATAACTCAGGGCGCAACACTACAGGAAAGGGTTGCGTTCTCAATGGCATCAGATGAATCTATGAACATTATTCTTGTTGGCAGGCGCCACGGGAAATCTCGCGCAGTGCCTATCAACCGGCCAATTGCCTTCGGCCTGTTGTTTTTTGCCCTGGCATCCCTGGCAGTCGCCGCCTGGTCCGGTTATCGGCTTGCGCTGAGCGAAGTAAAAGCCGAACCGCCCCAGGAATCCGAACTGGTTGCCCAGTGGCAAACGAAACTGGACGCTCAAAAAGCAGAGCTGGCTCAGGTGCGAGCCAACGTACGCCAACAGGTGGATGCCCTCACCCTTCGTCTGGGCGAGATGCAGGGTCGTCTGCTGCGCCTTGATGCGCTGGGCCAGCGATTTGTCGAGACCGGCGTGGTCGCCAGCGATGAGTTCGATTTCAGCCAGCCTGCGGCCGTGGGTGGGCCGGAAGACGGTGTCAGCGGTGATTCTTACACGGCGCCGCAGTTGACTGACATGATAGACAGCCTGGCCCGCCGTATCGAAGATCGCGAGCATCAGCTGCGAATGCTGGATATCGTGTCCTCCCAGAAAAAACTCGAAGATGAACTTTATGTCGAAGGCCGCCCTATCACCTGGGGGTGGTTATCGTCCAAATACGGCTATCGCTCTGATCCCTTTACCGGCAAACGTACCTGGCACGATGGCGTAGATCTCGCTGGCCGCGAAGGAAGCGATATCATCTCGGTGGCTGCGGGTGTTGTTACCTTTGCCGGCGAGCGCTACGGATACGGCAATCTGGTTGAGGTCGATCACGGTGACGGGCTGGTCACACGCTATGCTCACGCCAAAACCATCAAGGCCAGGGTGGGCGACGTAGTGCAGAAAGGCCAGGTTCTTGCGGCCATGGGCAGCACTGGCCGCTCGACCGGGCCCCACGTTCACTTCGAAGTCCTGGAAAACGGTAAATTCAAGAATCCGGAAACCTATATCAGCCGCGCCAGCCGCTGATCTTCCAATCCTCACGGGGCCGCAGTGCCCCGCTGCATTCACCTGTTTCAGCGCGTTGAGTCTACCGGGGCTTCTGTGAGGTCCATCTTTTGTACTCTCGTGAAATAAGGTTAGAATGCCGCTTCCTCCGATAAATCAAAGAAGCAGTGGTCTATGTTCACGAAGCTTGCAACAAAGATGTTTGGCAGTAAGAACGCCAGGGAAATCAAGCGTATGCGCAAAACGGTTATGCGCATTAACGAACTTGAAGAGCAGTATGGCAATCTGTCCGACACCGAACTGCAAGGAAAGACCGCGGAATTCCGGCGCCGGTACGAAGAAGGTGAAACCCTTGACCAGCTTCTGCCGGAGGCCTTTGCCACCGCCAGAGAGGGCAGCCGCCGTGTTATGGGCATGCGCCACTACGATGTGCAGATGATCGGTGGTATTACGCTTCACGAAGGCCGCATTGCAGAAATGAAAACCGGTGAAGGTAAAACCCTGGTGGCAACGCTGGCGGTCTATCTGAACGCCCTGACCGGAAAGGGTGTTCACCTGGTCACGGTCAACGACTACCTGGCACGCCGCGACGCCGAATGGATGGGTAAGCTCTATCGCTTTCTTGGCCTTCAGGTGGGCGTCGTTGCCGCCGGCCAGCCCAGGGAAGAGAAGCGCGCTGCCTACCAGGCCGATATCACCTACGGCACCAACAATGAGTTTGGCTTCGACTATCTGCGCGACAACATGGCGTTCAGCACCGAAGACAAGGTTCAGCGGACCCTGCATTTTGCCATTGTCGACGAAGTGGATTCCATTCTGATCGACGAAGCACGAACGCCGCTGATCATTTCCGGCGCGGCTGAAGACAGCTCAAAGCTGTATCGCGCCATCAACGAGCTGGTGCCTAAGCTTAAGCAGGGCGAAGTCAGCGAGGAAACCGAGGGTGAGCCTGAGGGCGACTTCACCATCGATGAGAAATCCCGCCAGGCTGAACTGACAGAAGCTGGCCACGAGCACGTCGAGGAATTGCTGCGTAGCATGGAGCTGCTGCGCGACGGCGAGAGCCTGTATTCCGCAGCCAACCTCAGCCTGCTGCATCACGTTCACTCAGCCTTGCGCGCCCACCACCTGTTCCAGAAGGATGTGGATTATATCGTTCAGGGCGACCAGGTGGTGATCGTCGATGAGCACACCGGCCGTACCATGCCAGGCCGTCGCTGGAGCGAAGGCCTGCATCAGGCCATTGAAGCCAAAGAGGGTGTGCGTATCCAGGCCGAGAGCCAGACCCTGGCCTCAACCACCTTCCAGAATTACTTCCGCCTTTACGACAAGCTGGCGGGTATGACCGGTACTGCGGACACCGAAGCTTTCGAATTCCGCCAGATTTACGGCCTGGACGTGGTGGTGATACCGCCCAACAAGCCGATCCAGCGTATCGACTACAACGACCTGATCTATCTCACACAGGAAGAAAAGTTCCACGCCATCATTGATGAGATCAAGGACGTTACGGCGGAAGGTCGTCCGATTCTGGTGGGTACGGCGTCCATCGAGGCGTCCGAATTGCTGTCCATGCTGCTGAAAAAAGCGCGAATTGAGCACAAGATCCTCAATGCCAAGCAGCACGAAAGCGAGGCCCACATCATCGCCCAGGCCGGTCGTCCTGGCGCGGTCACTATAGCTACCAACATGGCGGGTCGTGGTACCGACATTGTATTGGGCGGTAACTGGGAATTCGAAGTCGCCGGAATGGAAAACCCCTCAGAAGAAGAGGTTGCCCGCATCAAGGCGGAATGGACCGAGCGCCACAATCAGGTGCTGGAGGCCGGCGGCCTGCACATAATCGGCACCGAGCGCCACGAATCCCGACGTATTGATAACCAGCTGCGTGGTCGTGCCGGTCGTCAGGGCGACCCGGGTTCCTCGCGGTTCTTCCTGTCACTGGAAGATAACCTGATGCGTATCTTTGCGCCGGATCGGGTCAAGAGCCTGATGCAGGCAATGGGTATGAAGAAGGGCGAGGCCATAGAGCACCGCATGGTGACCAATGCCATCGAGAAGTCCCAGCGCAAGGTGGAAGGCCGCAACTTTGATATGCGGAAAACCCTGCTGGAATATGACGACGTGGCCAACGACCAGCGCTCGGTCATCTACGATCAGCGTAACGAGGTAATGGGTTCTGAAGACGTTTCCGACATGGTGAAAACCATTCGTGAAGACGTGGTTGATCAGTTGGTCAGCGAGTTCATTCCGCCACAGAGCATGCCTGAGCAGTGGGATGTGCAGGGGCTGGAGAATCAGCTGCAGTCAGAGCTGGCCATTGATCTGCCTGTCCAGCAGTGGCTCGATGAAGACTCCAAGCTTTACGAAGAGAGTCTGCGCCAGCGTATTCTGGACGCCGTGGTTGCGGAATATGACGCCAAAGAAGAGCTGGCGGGCACCGAACCCATGCGCAAGTTCGAGAAGCAGGTGTTCCTGCAGGTTCTGGATACCCTCTGGAAAGAACACCTGTCCAACATGGACCATCTGCGCCGGGGTATCCACCTGCGTGGCTATGCCCAGAAGAACCCGAAGCAGGAATACAAGCGCGAGGCGTTCAACCTGTTTGAAACCATGCTCGATACCATGAAACGGGATGTGGTTCGGGTCATTTCCCGGGTCAAGGTCCAGAGCCGTGAAGAGATGGAAGAGGTCGAACGCCGTCGTAAGGAAGAGCTGGAACGCGAGCTGGCCCAGGCCAGGCTGCGCCATGATGAAACCAGTGCGGCTGCCGCCGCTGACGGAGAAGGCGCCCAGGGCGGTTCCGGTCAGGCCTCTCCTCAAGGTCAGGCTACCCCTGAGACCTTTGTCCGCGAGGGCCGCAAGGTGGGCCGGAACGAGCCTTGCCCCTGCGGCTCCGGCAAGAAATACAAGCAGTGTCATGGCAAGGTTAACTGATCGGAACCGGTCCTCAGTGATCTGACCCAAGGCGATAAGGGCCCGCATCTGATTCAGTCAGGTTGCGGGTTTTTCGTTTCTGACTTTTTGCATCATTTGCGCATGAACAGGAGAACAGGCATGGCAGTTGGCCCCGGAACCTTACCCCGGCTTTTTCCGGTCAAGGGTGTTAAAACAGGCATTGCCAGCGCTGGCGTTAAAAAGCCGGGCAAGAAAGACCTGGTGGTTTTTGAGCTGGCGTCCGGCAGCCATGTTGCCGGCATATTCACCAGAAACCGGTTCTGCGCCGCGCCCGTTCACATTGCCCGCCGTCACCTGTCCACTGGTGAGCCGCGCTACCTGTTGATCAATACCGGAAATGCCAATGCCGGCACCGGCGAACGCGGAATGGCTGACGCCATGGCCTGCTGCAACGCGCTTGCGGAGAAAGCTGGAGTCAGCCCGGAGACGGTGTTGCCCTTTTCCACCGGTGTGATCGGAGAGCCTCTTCCTGCAGACAGAATTATCGAGGCCTTGCCAGAGCTTCTGGCCGGGACGGACGAGGATCGCTGGGCTGAGGCGGCTGCCGGCATCATGACCACGGATACGCGGCCCAAGGGTTCATCACGTCAGGTCCGATTGGGTGAGCATATTGTGACCATTTCCGGAATCAGCAAGGGTGCCGGTATGATCAGGCCTAACATGGCCACCATGCTGGGCTTTATTGCTACCGACGCCAGTCTGGACCCGGCACTACTCTCGCAATGGTCGGCGGAGCTGGGCGAGCACTCGTTCAACCGCATTACCATTGATGGCGATACCTCTACCAACGATGCCTGCATGCTGATGGCTACGGGCCAGTACGGGGGTCCGGAAATCACCGCAGACAGCCCTGAGGCGGCTGAACTGAAAACGGCGTTGCAGGAAGTGTATCTGGAACTTGCACACGCCATTGTGCGTGACGGAGAGGGCGCTACCAAGTTTGTCACCATTGAGGTAAGCGAGGCTGCATCGGTGCAGGAGGCACTGGATGTTGCCTACACCGTGGCGCATTCGCCCCTGGTCAAAACCGCACTGTTTGCATCTGACCCGAACTGGGGTCGTATTCTGGCGGCGGTCGGGCGCGCCGGCGTTGAAGGGCTGGACCTTCAGGCCCTGGAAATCCATCTGGGCGATGTCTGTCTGGTTCGTGACGGCGGACGCGCCGACGATTACAGCGAAGCGCGTGGCAAAGCCGTCATGAGCCGGGAAGAGATCACCATCCACATAAATCTCAGGCGGGGTCAGGTTTTTGAGCGGGTCTGGACCTGCGATTTCTCTCACGATTACGTCACGATCAACGCAGAATACCGAACCTGAGTACGCAGCAGACAATGTCCGCAACCATGATTCATGTTGCCGTCGGTGTGATTCGCCGCAACGGCCGGGTGTTGATTGCCCGCCGCCCGGATCACCTTCACCAGGGTGGTCTTCTTGAATTTCCAGGGGGCAAGGTAGAACCGGGTGAGTCCGTGCAGGCTGCCCTGGTGCGTGAAATCCGTGAAGAAACCGGACTTGGCATTGTCGGGTCAGAACTTCGCCCTCTGATTGGTATTCGCCACGATTACGGCGATAAATGCGTGTTTCTGGATGTCTGGGAAACGTTTATAAGCGAGGGCGAGCCCGAGGGCCGGGAAGGTCAGCTTGTTGAGTGGCGAGAACCTTCAAAGCTGGTAGATCGGGATTTCCCTGCCGCAAACCGGCCAATCATCCGGGCACTGAACCTGCCACGCCGCTACGCCATCACCGGCAAAGCGCACAGCCCTGCCGACTATCTCAAGGTGCTGAAAAAATCGCTTCCGGTCAGTGGTGACCGGCTCTGTCTGCTTCGGGCGCCGGAGCTCAGTCATGAGCAATACCAGCAATTTGTGGCGGAATCTGTCAGGCCGGATGACTGGAATCGGGGTGTGCAGTGGATGCTTCATGGCGATGAATCCTGGCTGCAGGCTTTCCCAGACTCGGCGGGGCTTCATATGCCCTGGCGGGAGGCGCAGAAGCACCGGGCTAGGCCGGTGGATGATCGTTATCTGCTGGCGGTTTCCTGCCACAATGAACAGGAAATTCGGCACGCGATCAGAATCGGCGCTGACTTCATTACACTTGGGCCGGTCAAGTCCACGGATTCGCATCCTGATACTGAACCTATGGGGCCTGAAACCTTCCGCCAGATGGTTGCCGGGGCACCGGTGGTGGTTTTCGGCCTGGGCGGCCTGGGGGCAGAGGATCAAAATGAAATAGTGGCCTGCGGCGCACAGGGTATCGCCGGTATCAGTTATTGGTGGCGATGATTCGGTGCCTGGACCTATCCCGGTGCGCCAAACAATTACTTGGGGAAAGCAATATGAGCAAATTGACACATCTGGACGACAAGGGCGAAGCCCGCATGGTCGACGTCGGTGCCAAATCGGTCACGGAACGCGAAGCCAGGGCCGAGGGTGTGATTCGGATGTCACCGAATACCCTATCGATGATCATTGAGGGCGAACACCCGAAAGGGGATGTACTGGCGGTCGCGCGGGTGGCTGGCATCATGGCGGCAAAGAAGACTCATGATTTGATTCCGCTTTGCCACTCGCTGAATCTGTCGTCGGTAAAGGTAGAACTGACCCCCGGAGATGACAATCAGTCCATAAACGTCCATGCCCGCTGCAAGCTGTCTGGCCAGACCGGCGTTGAGATGGAAGCGCTGACAGCCGTCAGTGTCGCGGCTCTTACGCTTTATGATATGTGCAAGGCGGTAGATCGGGGCATGATCATTGATGGAATACGGCTGCTGGAGAAAAAGGGCGGGCGCAGCGGACACTGGTCTGCTTCTGAATCACCTTCGTAATTCTGACTGTTAACAACATCAGAGGAGAGGGTAGTGCAGAGACTACGCCAGAAGGATGGCCCCGTGATAGAATGCGCGGCCCGTTTGACCGAACCACGAGGAAACACTGTGGCTGTTCGTTATGTCCAGACCTGCCGGCTGCCAACACCCTTCGGTGTGTTTGATATGCACGGCTTCGAAGAGCCGGACACTGGCAAAGAGCACATCGCCCTGACCCTGGGTGATCTGGACAGCCCGGAACCCATGCTGGCCCGGACCCATTCTGAATGCCTGACCGGCGACGCCCTGTACAGCATGCGTTGCGATTGCGGTTACCAGTTGGAAGAAGCCCTGCGCAGCATTGCCCGCGAAGGCCGGGGGCTGTTGATGTACCTGCGCCAGGAAGGACGGGGCATCGGCCTCTTGAACAAGATTCGGGCGTACAATCTTCAGGATCAGGGTGCGGATACGGTCGAAGCCAATGAAAGGCTGGGCTTTGCCGCAGACCTGCGGGATTACAGCATGTGCCGGGATATGCTCGAACACCTGAACATCAGTAGCCTTAAGCTGATGACCAATAACCCGCGTAAAGTGGATGCCCTGACAGCGCTGGGCATCCAGATTTCAGAGCGGGTGCCTCTACACGTGGGTCGTAACCCGCACAATGAGCACTATCTGAATACCAAGCAGAGCAAGCTGGGCCACTGGTTCGAGACCCACCAGGATGACGACCCGACGGCCTGAGCCGGCTATTTGACCGCGGCCAGAAGATCGGTACGTTGGGTGTGTTCCCACCGGTTCCTGATTGACTGCAGAATCCCTTCCGCGTCCAGCCCGACTTCCTTCAACAGTTGACCATGTTTGCCATGATCAACAAAGGTGTCGGGCAGGCCCAGTTGCAATACCGGTTGCAGCAGATTTCGACTGTTCAGGAACTCTGTGACGGCGCTGCCCGCGCCGCCGGCAATGGCATTCTCTTCCAGCGTTACCAGCAGGTCGTGTTTTTCGGCCAGCGCCAGAATCAGTTCCTCATCCAGCGGCTTCACAAAGCGCATGTCTGCGACTGTTGCGTCAAGCGCCGCTGCCGCCTCCAGGGCGGATGTCATCAGCGCGCCGAAGTTCAGGATGGCAATGCCAGAGCCTTCTCTTACCCGGCGTCCGCGGCCGATGGGCAGTGGCGCCAGTTCGGGCTCGATGTCAGCCCCCGGGCCGGTCCCGCGAGGGTATCGCACGGAGGCAGGCCCGTTATGCAGCATGCCGGTGTGAAGTAGCTGCCGGGTCTCATTCTCGTCCGAGGGCGTCATCACAACCATGTTCGGCACACAGCGCAGATAGCTGATATCGAAAGCACCTGCGTGAGTGGGGCCGTCTTCCCCAACCAGTCCGGCCCGGTCAATTGCAAAGAGCACATCGAGGTTCTGGATGGCAACGTCGTGAATCAGCTGGTCGTAGGCCCGCTGCAGGAAGGTGGAATAGATTGCGACTACCGGCTTGGCGCCGTCGCAGGCCAACCCGGCCGCCAGGGTAACGGAATGCTGTTCGGCAATGGCGACATCGAAATACCGGTCCGGGAAGCGTTTTGAAAAGGCCAGCAGATCTGACCCCTCGCACATGGCTGGCGTAATCCCCACAACCCGCTCGTCGGCTTCGGCGGCATCACAAAGCCACTGGCCGAATACATTGGCGTATTTCGGTTTCGAAGGCGCCGGCCTGACCGGTTCCGGTCTGGTCGGTGGCACCGGTTCGATTTTGTTGATCGCGTGGTAGCCAATGGGATCCGCTTCGGCGGGGGCAAAGCCTCTGCCCTTGGTGGTGACCACATGCAGAAACTGCGGGCCATCCAGTTCCCGGATGTTTTCCAGCGTTTCCAGCAGCAACGGCAGGTCGTGGCCGTCAATGGGCCCGATGTAGTTGAAGCCCAGCTCCTCAAATAATGTGCCCGGCGAGATCATGCCCTTGAAATGTTCTTCGGTTTTCCGCGCCAGCGCCATCAGGTTCGGGGTACCCTGCAGAACCCGCTTGCTGCTGTCCCGAACCTGGTTGTAGGTGCGGCTTGCCAGCAACTTGGCAAAGTAGTTGTTCAGTCCGCCCACGTTCCGGGAAATCGACATATCGTTATCGTTAAGAATGACCAGCATGTCAGCCCGCAGGTGGCCTGCGTGGTTGAGGGCCTCGAAAGCCATGCCGGCGGTCATCGCTCCATCACCGATCACTGCAATACTTTTGCGGCCGGTGTTCTGCATCCTCGATGCGATGGCCATGCCCAGTGCAGCGCTGATCGACGTGCTTGAGTGCCCCACGCCAAAGGTGTCGAATTCGCTTTCCGCCCGCTTTGGGAAACCCGCCAGGCCGCCCTGGCGGCGAATGGTATCCATTCGATTGCGACGGCCGGTCAGAATCTTGTGAGGGTAAGCCTGATGGCCAACGTCCCATACCAGGCGGTCTTCTGGCGTGTTGAACACATAATGCAGCGCGACCGTCAGCTCCAGAACTCCCAGGCCGGCACCGAAGTGCCCGCCGGTCTGCCCGACCGACCATAGCAGAAACGCGCGCAGTTCTCGGGCCAGTTGGGTCAGCTGGTCCCCATGCAGCTCGCGAAGCTGAACTGGAGTGTCAATCCGGTCCAGCAGCGGGGTGTTGGGCCGCTGGGACGGGATTTCCTGAAACGTATATGGTTCGTGCATCTACTCGGGTCTTTGTCGGGTGTCTCGAAATGTGACAACTATTATAAGGGATGGGCGAGGCCTATTTCATGCCTGTGATACTTAACCATCCCTGGTTCCCAGTGTGCGCGTCTGGTCGGCTAACGATCAACCTGACCGTTCAATAGGTGCGGGCAACAACGTAATCTGCCATGGCCCTCAGAACGTTGGCTTCGTTACCAAAGGATTCCAGACTGCCAAGGGCGTTTTTCAGCAACCCTGCCAGATACTCGCGAGCCTGTTCCACGCCCATCAGTGACGGGTAGGTGGGCTTGCCCCTGGCCTGATCCGACCCCTGGGGTTTGCCGATCACCTGGGTGTCACCTTCTATGTCCAGCAGGTCGTCCTGAACCTGAAACGCGAGGCCCAGCGTGCGGGCGTAGCTGGTCAGGTCTTCAATCTGGCCGGGCCTGAGATCGGGGGCTGTCAGGGCGCCAATTTTCACCGCCGCGACGATCAGTGCGCCGGTCTTGTGGCGGTGCATGGACTCCAGGTTCTCGATAGACAACTGCTTGCCGACGGATTCCAGGTCTATGGCCTGGCCCCTTACCATGCCCAGATGGCCGCTGCCTTTTGCCAGTTCGCGAACCATGGCCAGCCGGGTGTGATCAGTCAGGCCCGGGGCGTCAGCAAGCCAGTCGAAGGCCAGGGTCTGAAGGGCATCGCCAGCCAGAATTGCGGTTGCTTCATCAAAGGCGATGTGGGTTGTAGGCCTGCCCCGGCGCAGTTCGTCGTTGTCCATGGCCGGCAGATCATCGTGAATCAATGAATAGGCGTGGATCAGTTCGATGGCGCACCCGGGCACCAATGCCGCTTCGCCGGACTGTCCAACGGCCATGGCGGCAGCTTTGCACAGGGCGGGCCGAATGCGTTTGCCGCCGCCCAGAACGCTGTAGCTCATGGCATCCAGCAGTCTCGGCGAGCCGGATTCGGGCGCTGTCAGTCGGTGGGCGAGGATGGCGTCCACGTCTGTGCGGCATTGCTCAAGAAAGGTAGTGACGGCTTCCATCACGCAGAATCGTCAGGCGTGAACGGCCTGGTCTCCAGGGTTCCATCGCTGTTTTCTACCAGTTGATCGACCCGCTGCTCTGCTGTCTTTAGAGCCTGCTGGCATTCACGGGTCAGCTTCACGCCACGTTCGAAGGCGGTCAGCGACTGCTCCAGTGACAGCTCGCCCCGCTCGAGATCGTTGACCAGCTTCTCGAGTTCATCCAATGACTTTTCAAAGTCGGCAATGGACGCAGTGCTTTTTTCAGCGGCCATACGGGGCCTCCGGTTGTTCGCGGATTTGCGCGGGATTATATCAAAGCTTCAGGGGCTTCGCTGCCAGCGAAACCTCCTGTGTTCTGATTTTTCCGCATTCGGGCCGTAGCTTTGCTCCGTGACCATCATCTCGCCATGTCGACTGAGGCTGACAATGGTCGTTGCCCTGGTGCCGTAGTCCTTGCTCTTGATAAATGGCGATGACAGGAAACGCTCGGTTTCAATCCCGACGCCAGTGTCCGGCAGTTGTTGGTCAGGAGCAGGGGTGGTGTCCTGAAGTTGGCCGACCAGGGTGTCGTGCAGTTGATCCGCCTGCGCGGCTGAGGTGCCCCGTAGCGCCTGATTCACTTCTGTTCGCAGTTTGAGTAACTTGGGCCAGGGAGTCTGCAGCAGATGGTTGCTGAGCCCGAAAATACCCCGGTGGATGTACCGGCCCGGATGGGCATCACGGTTACTGAAATACCACCCACCACGGGAGTTCAACTGCACCAGGTTAAATCCCGCATACTGATTACGATCCGGTAACAGTGACCGCTGCAGTTCATCGGAACGGAGGTTTTGGGCCATTAGGGGAAGTTCTCCGCGGGACCGGGCTGCCGGCGCATCGCTGCTTTCCCGTACATTGGTGACCGCAGACACGACGCCATCGCGGCTGACCGCCAGCCAGGTTCCTCCCGACAGCAAGTCCCTGCCGGCCAGTACCTCAGCGCCGGCCAGGTCGCTCTGCCACCAGTCCATGCCGGCCGTGGGGCGCCGGAAAAACTCGTCGCGGTTGGCTGCCATCACCAGCGGAAACTCCGGATGCTGATTGACAGAAAATACGATCAGGCACATGCAGGTACGTCTTCCGAGTGAACAAAACAGCGTCGATGTGTATCATACCAGCCTCTGATTTCCGGGTGCACGGCCTGAACGATGACGCTGATACTTCTGATTGCTCTGTACCTTGTTCTGGGCGCGGTAGCGGGGACCCTTGCGGGCCTGTTCGGCATCGGCGGCGGCCTGGTCATTGTCCCGGTGCTGATTTTCAGTGCTGAACTCCAGGGTTTCAGCCATGAGGTTGCTGCCCATCTGGCAGTCGGCACCTCACTGGCGACGATCGTGTTTACCTCGATCAGTTCGATCCGGTCCCATCATCAGCACAAGGCCGTAAACTGGGCTATTGTCCGGTCGATGGGTGTCGGGATCGTAGTGGGTGCCTTGCTGGGCGCTGTGACCGCTGCAATGCTGTCCGGTGCCTCGTTGCAGCTGATCATTGGTATATTTGTCATCGTTATGGCGGTGAAGATGCTTTTGGATATCAATCCGAAACCGGGTCGCGATTTACCTGGGCGGGTTGGGCTGGGGGTAGCTGGAACAGGCATCGGTTGGGCCTCAGCACTGTTCGGTATTGGCGGTGGCACGCTGACGGTTCCGTTTCTCAGCTGGTGCAATGTTCGAATGCAGAACGCGGTTGGGACCTCTGCGGCCTGCGGATTTCCCATTGCGTTTGCCGGCGCTCTGGCCAATGTGGCGACCGGATGGAATCATCCGGAATTGCCGCCACTGAGCGCGGGTTTTATTTATCTGCCGGCATTTGCCGGCATTGTGGTTGCCAGTATGCTGTTCGCTAGTGTTGGTGCAAGCCTCGCTCACAGGCTGGATGCCCGCTTGCTCAAAAAGGCGTTTGCCATATTTCTCATTCTGGTGGGAATCCGGTTTCTGATCTGACCCATGACGTTATTCACTGAGCCTGGAGTTACTGATGTTGCAGCACCCACAGATTGATCCGGTCGCCATTTCTCTGGGGCCGTTGAAGGTCCACTGGTACGGGTTGACCTACCTGGTGGGCTTCCTGGCCGGCTGGTGGCTGGGCAGACTGCGGGCGCGCAAACCCGGTTCTCCCATCACCGAGGTTCAGATGGGAGACCTGCTGTTTTACCTGGCGTTGGGCGTCATTCTGGGCGGCCGCTTCGGCTATGTAGTGTTTTACAACTTTCATGCGTTTATCGCTGACCCGCTTTGGCTGTTCCGGGTCTGGGAAGGCGGCATGGCGTTCCATGGCGGCTTGCTGGGCGTCATCTTCGCCATGTGGTGGTACGGTCGGAAAATTGATCGAGGCTTCTGGCAACTGGCGGATTTCGTTGCGCCACTGGTGCCGGTGGGTCTGGGTGCTGGCCGCATCGGCAACTTTATTAACGGCGAACTCTGGGGCAAGCCCACGGACGTCGCCTGGGGCATGGTATTCCGCACCGCCCCGGATTCCCTGGCCCGTCACCCATCACAGCTTTACCAGTTTGCGCTTGAAGGCGTGGCGCTGTTCGTGATTCTCTGGTGGTTTTCAGCGAAACCACGACCCAGAATGGCGGTGTCCGGCCTGTTCCTGGCGCTTTACGGAACCTTCCGCTTCCTGGTGGAATTCGTCCGGATGCCGGACCCACAGCTTGGCTATCTTGCTTTTGACTGGCTGACCATGGGGCAGGTGTTGTCCTTCCCGATGATCCTCGCCGGCGCCGGCCTGATGTTTATTGCCTATCGGAGAAACGCCGAATGAAAGCCTACCTTGACCTGATGCAGGATGTCGTCGACAACGGATTCAACAAAGGCGACCGCACGGGTGTTGGCACCCGCTCCGTTTTCGGCCGCCAGTTGAGGTTCAACCTGCAGGACGGCTTTCCCCTGGTCACCACCAAGAAAGTCCACCTTCGCAGCATCATCTACGAACTGCTGTGGTTCCTGCGCGGTTCCACAGACAATACCTGGCTGACCGAGCGCAAGGTCTCCATCTGGAACGAGTGGGCGCTGGAAAACGGCGATCTTGGCCCGATCTACGGCAAACAGTGGCGAAGCTGGCAGTGCCCGAACGGCGAGGTGGTTGACCAGATCAGCGACGTCATCGAGCAGATAAAAACCAAGCCCAATTCCCGCCGGTTAATCGTCTCCGCCTGGAACCCGGCCGAACTGCCCGACGAATCCATCGGCCCCCAGGACAACGTCCGCGAGGGTCGGATGGCTCTGGCCCCGTGCCACTGCCTGTTCCAGTTCTACGTCGCCGACGGCAAGCTGTCATGCCAGCTTTATCAGCGCAGCGCTGACCTATTTCTGGGTGTGCCGTTCAACATCGCATCCTACGCCTTGCTGACCCACATGATTGCCCAGCAGTGTGATCTGGACGTAGGGGAGTTTGTCCACACTTTCGGCGACTGCCATCTGTACCAGAACCACCTGACCGATGAGATCGTCTTCGAGCAACTCAAACGCGAACCCCGAGCGCTGCCGGAACTGGTCATCAAACGTAAGCCTGGGAGCATCTTTGACTACGAACTCGAGGACTTCGAGTTTGTCGGCTATGAGCCTTATCCTGGGATTAAGGCGCCTATTGCTATTTGACCGTTGGCTTGGGTACCGGCCCTCAGGTTTCGGGGGCTGCAGGGCAGTGGAAGGGGGCTTCAGAAAACCGCTCCTTGCGGCACATCCATGTGGCGCTTGGGCTCCGCCATCCATGGCTCCGCACATTTTCTGAAGCCCCCTTCCACTGCCCTGCGTTCCAACTTACGAGATAGAATTTCTCAACGAGTATAGTTAACGCGCCGGTTTTGTCTTGAATGAAGACGGCAATCTATTTCCCTCAATGGTCATTGTGGTTTTTGGAAAAGCGATCACTGAGTTGAGCCGCGAAAGGGCGGGTAGGTGCTTTCAAAAATGTGCGGAGCCATGGATGGCGGAGCCCAAGCGCACACGGATGTGCTTGTAGCGTTTTTTGAAAGCACCTACCCGCCCTTTTGCAAGCCCCCAAGTCCCGAGGGCTAAAAAAAGATCAAAACTCCCAAGCAAGAGGACAAAACATTGAGAAAGGCCCTCATAGTAGCCATGTCCCAGAACCGGGTTATAGGCCGCAATAACAAACTGCCGTGGTATCTGCCTGGAGATCTGAAGTACTTCAAGCAGGCCACCATGGGAAAGCCGATCATTATGGGGCGGAAAACCTGGGATTCTATTGGCAGGCCGCTGCCAGGGCGGATGAACGTGGTTATTTCGCGGAATCCGGACTGGGAAGCGCCGGCTGGCACTGTTGCCGCCAGATCGCTGGAAGAGGCACTGGTGAAAGCCGAGGCTCAGGCAGAAATCGAAGACGGGGAAGAGGTAATGATCATTGGTGGCGGGCAGATCTATGCTGAAGCCCTGCCAATGGTGGACAGAATTTACGTTACCCTGGTCCACGCCGAGGTGGAAGGCGATGCATTCTTTCCGGAAGTGAACTGGGAAGAGTGGGAAGAAATCGGACGGGAGGATTTCTCCGCGTCCGATAACAATCCCTACGACTACAGTTTCGTAGTCTATCAGCGGCCAACAGCCGGCTGATTAATCCCTGCGGGGCGGGCGTTTGCCGGCTGGCTTGCCGCCGCCCTTACCACCTTTGCCGGGTGCTTTGCCCTTATAGCCGCCGCCGGGACCGCCGGGGCCTTTTCTGAAGTTGCCCTTGCGAGGTCCACCCGGGCGACCGCCCTTGTTGTCGCGGCGAGGTGGCGCGTTGGCAGAGATTTCCGGAAGTGCCTCGGGCTGCTCCAGCGGCATGGTGCCGGGTTGGATCGCCTCCATCCAGCAGGCCAGTGCGCCGGCTACCATGGCGATATCCATTTCGTTGCGCTCGGCAATTTCGTCCAGCAGGCCCATGGCTTTTGCGAGTTTGCCGTCTTCGGCAAAGGCCAGAAGCTGGGTTTCAAACTGCTGTTCCCGCATTTTCTTCAGTTCAACCGGCGAAGGCAGCTGGTAGGCTTCCATCGGCGAGTTGGTGGCGCGCTCCAGAGTGCGCAGCCAGCTGCGTTCCCGGGGCGTTACCAGCAGGATAGCCTTGCCATTGCGGCCCGCACGACCGGTACGGCCGACACGGTGAATATAGGCTTCCGTGTCATAAGGAACATCGTAATTGATGACGTGGGTGATCCGGGACACGTCCAGGCCTCGGGCTGCCACGTCGGTCGCCACGATGATGTCTTTTTTGCCGCTTTTCAGGTCTTCAACGGTCATTTCCCGCTGGCGCTGGTTCAGGTCGCCGTTCAGCGGTGCCACAGCATGGCCGCGGGCAGAAAGTTTTTCAGCCAGCAGGGTGGTTTCCGCCTTGGTGCGCACGAAAATAATTGCGCCATCAATGGGCTCCACCTCAAGGATGCGGGTCAGAGCGTCCAGCTTGCGTTCGGCGTACACCGGCAACACGAACTGGGAAATACGCTCAACCGTTCGGGTCTCGCTCTCGATTCTCACTTCCACTGCATCTTTCAGATAGGTCTGGGCGACCTTCTTGATCTGAGCCGGCATGGTGGCCGAGAAAAGCGCGCGCTGGCAGTTGGGCGGTGTTTTGGCGAGGATCGCCTCGACATCATCAATAAAGCCCATGCGCAGCATTTCATCGGCTTCATCCAGTACCAGAGCCTTGAGGCTACCCAGTTTCAGGGTACCTTTACGCAGGTGGTCCAGCATGCGCCCTGGTGTGCCCACAATCACCTGTGCGCCGCGCTTCAGGCCCTTGATCTGGGGGTGAAAATCCTGACCGCCATAAATGGGCAGTACATGGAAGTTGCGGAACTTGCTGGCGTAGGTGGTAAACGCCTCGGCAACCTGTATTGCCAGCTCACGCGTGGGGGCCAGTACCAGAATCTGCGGCTCCATCAGGGAGGCGTCGATACGGCTCAACAGCGGCAGGGCAAAAGCGCCGGTTTTACCGGTACCGGTCTGCGCCACGCCCAGAAGATTTTTGCCAGCCAGTAACGCAGGGATGGTTTGCGCCTGGATGGGTGAAGGTTTTTCATAGCCGACGGCTGCAACGGCTTCAAGCACTGCTGCATCGAGGCCGAGTTCGGCAAAGGTCAAATCAGACATTCATGTTCTCGGAATTCAGAGGGTAGGGCATTGCCTGGCAATGCGTGTTGTGGGCGGCAGTATAACTGTTTTGTTGTTGTTTTTATATCCAAATCGCTCAGCCCCCATAGGTACTTGTTCCGCAGGCAGTTGCGCCGGTCTGAAAGTTTGGGCAAGCTTTCGGCTAATTCGAATAGGATGCTAATGAGGCGGACCGATGACCTTTGATGAACTGTTGGGCGCAAGCGCGACCGAAAGCAGCGTGACGATTCCCGCAAGCTGGAGCCAGGGGCGTGCCACTTTTGGCGGCCTGACCGCAGCGCTGGTGTTTGATCGAATGGCCCGTGTGGTGGCCGATGGCAGGCCCATGAGATCGATGCAGGTCTCCTTTGTTGGGCCGTTGAAGCCTGACGTGCCCGCAACCGTCAGCGCTGAAATTCTGAGGGAAGGCAAGGCAGTGAGCCAGGTCGCCGGCAGAATCGAACAGGAAGGTCAGCCCCAGCTGGTGGCCCTGGCCAGTTTTGGCGGAGGGCGGGATTCGGTGGTATCGGTTGAGCAACTGCCGGCGCCGCAAGCCCCGGCCCCGGACGATTGCCAGCCGCTGCCCTACATTAAAAACGTCACCCCGGAGTTCACTCAGCACATTGAGATGCGGTGGGCCTTCGGGCACATGCCGTTCAGTGGTAAGGGTGGACGCGACATGGGTGGCTGGATGCAGTTCCGGGAACCACCGGAAGCCCTGACAGATGCCCATATCGTTGCGCTGATTGACGCCTGGCCACCGGCGCTGTTACCCCATCTGAAGTCACCGGCGCCCGCCAGTTCCCTGAGCTGGGCGCTGGATATCATGCACCCACGGCCAGATATCAAACCCGGCGACTGGCTGCTTTACCGTGCCACCATTGATCAGGCAGACGCAGGCTATGGCCATACCCAGGCCGGAATCTGGACCAGCCGCGGTGAGTTGGTGGCGACCAGTCGCCAGACCGTGACGGTGTTCGGCTGAGAGAGTGCGGCCTGTGGTTCAGGCCGCCAGTTCGGATTTGCAGGCATCGATAATGATGCGTGCAAAAGCTTCGGGAGAGTCTTCCTGCAGAAAATGGCCGCCCTGCAGAGTAATATGCGGCTGACCGTGGGCGCCGGGTATGCGCCTTTGCATGTAGCGGTCACCGCCCCGGGTGATGGGGTCGCCGCTGCTGAAACAGGTTATAAAGGGTTTCTTCCATTTCTCCAGTACCCGCCAGGCGGCCTTGTTGGCAGAGCTGGCCGGGTGATCTTCTGACACCGGCACCAGTTTTGGAAACGCCCGCGCGCCGGCTTTGAATTCAGACGATGGGAAAGGTGCCTCGTAGGCGGCCAGCTCACATTTGCTAAGCGTTCGCTCGGTGCCCAGCTGAACCAGCCGTCCAATGGGTAACCATGGGCTGTGGGTGGCGAAGGCTTTCCAGAGGGTGAATACAGCCGGAACCGACGTTTCGCCAGTTGGCAGCATGCCATTTCCCACAATAATGCGGCGGAACAGGTCAGGGTGCTCCGCAGCCAGGCGAAGGCCGAGCAGTGACCCCCAGTTCTGGCAAACCAGGGTGATGTTTTTCAGTTTCAGTGCCCTGAGCCAGTTGGAAAGCCAGGAAACATGGCGGTCATAGCTGTAATCGCTGATGTGGGCCGGTTTGTCTGATTTGCCGAAACCGATCAGATCCGGCGCAAGTACACGATGACCTGCCGCTGCGACCATCGGAATCATGTGCCGATAGAGATAGGACCAGGATGGCTCACCGTGAAGCATGACCACCGGGTCTGCGCTGATAGGCCCTTCATCCACATAATGCATTCTCAGGCCGGGCTCGGCGTCAAGATAATTGGGTGTGAAGGGGTAATCCGGCAAGCCCGCGAAACGGCTCTCATCGGTTCTCAGGATACGCATGCCATCGACTGTCCTAACTGATAGGTTTGCGTGATCAACGCCTCCGTTGATCTTCAAATCTCAGCATAAAGCAGTTTGAATTCTGCTGTGTTTGGTTTCGGTAACAGTCCGTTGACCAATTGAATCAGTGGTCGGTGTCCGGGGTGGGGCGGCGATTAGAGCGCTTGTCTTCCCAGTCCAGGGATTTCGGGTCATACCAGCCGATGGCATCGAGTACCTTGTCCCGAGTCGCGGGCGAAAGGGTAGGCCAGAGCTCGTGAAAATCTTCCAGGCCGCGGTCCCGTTGCCTGGCCTGTTTGGCCTGAAGACGGCGGATGATCTGCGGTAGATGCAGTGCCTCGCCCAGTTGGCCGGGGACCAGCACGTCCTGTCCCATCACTTTACGTCGGTGGGTGCGGGCAGCCAGCACTCGGTGCAGGGCGGTTGCAGCCTCAAGGGCGGTATCAACGGTAAACTCTTCGTTAACCAAACTCTGAACCTGTTTAAGGAATAACCAACAACCGACAACTATAACCTGAAAGCCGCTACACTGGCCATGAAGGCATGGTAGTCTGGCGCCCAGATATCTAAACATACTGTCCACTGAAATCAGGGCACCGGATTCGCTCTATGTACGAAAAACTCGAGACTCGGACTTTCCTCGCCATGCTGGTCGGGGTATCACTTGCTTTTGTTCTATTGATGAAGCCTTTCTTCGGCCCCATTTTCTGGGCTGTTGCCATTGCACTGATCTTCCACCCGGTTCAACAGAAGCTGCGCGCACGCATGGGCGATCGGCCCAATACCATCGCCCTTCTGACCCTTATTCTGTGCATGGTAATCGTGATTATTCCGGTGGTAGGGCTGGTGTTCTCCCTGATCGCTGAGGGGGTGAATCTTTATCAGAAAATCCAGAGTGGTGAGCTCAAGCCCGGTGAGTATATCGATCAGGTGGTCAGTTCGTTCCCGGCTATCGAAGCTTTTTTTGCGCAGTTTGGCGTTGATTTCGGAGACGTTCGTGATCGTGCGGTCAGCGTATTCGTGGGTGGCAGCCAGTTGTTAGCCAAGCAGGCGATTGGTCTGGGCCAGAATACGTTCCAGTTTTTCCTGGGCCTGGCACTGATGGTTTACCTGGCGTTTTTCCTGCTGCGGGATGGCAACAAACTGGTCGAGTTGATGATCAGGGCCTTGCCCCTGGGGGATGAACGGGAACGCCTGCTGTTTGCAAAGTTTGCCGAGGTAACCCGGGCAACGGTGAAGGGCAATCTGTTGATTGCGATTATCCAGGGTGCGCTGGGCGGCATGATTTTCTGGATACTGAGTATTCAGGGCGCTCTGTTGTGGGGCGTGGTCATGGCCATCGTCTCCCTGTTGCCTGCGGTTGGTGCTGCGCTGGTATGGGTGCCCGCAGCCATTTACCTGGCGGCGACCGGCGATCTGGTGTCGGCAGCCATTCTTACTGCCTTCGGGTCTATCGTTATCGGGCTTTCAGACAACCTTCTGCGCCCCGTTCTGGTCGGGCGGGATACCAAGCTACCAGATTACATCGTGTTGCTTTCCACGCTGGGCGGGCTGGCGATGTTTGGCATCAACGGTTTTGTTATGGGGCCCCTGGTGGCCGCATTGTTCATGGCATTCTGGGGCATATTTATCCGCGAGTTCAGCGAAGATGCCCAGTCAACAGAAACGAATCCGCCCGGTTTGGCTACAGAATCACAACAATCGGAGCCGGCTGACCAGGGCTGAAATATGCTAGGATTCGGCCATCAAGCCCTTACCGGGATTGGATTCACAATAAAAAAATCATTGAATACTGGAGTGACTCATGAACAGGCTTACACGTTTCCGAAGCCAACTTGCTGCAGCGGTTGTTGCAGGTTCACTTGCACTTGCCGCCGCACCCTCCGCCATGGCCAACGACACGATTGCGCTGAAAAACGCCCTCTACGGGGCTGGTTACGACATCACCAATGTCAGCCCGCAGATGGATGACGCCACCCGCAGCGCGCTGGAACAGTTCCAGCGGGACAACGGGCTGACCGCGTCTGGTACCCTTGACGACGCCACCAAGAAAGCTCTGGGGATGGTGTCTGTGCAGGTTGCCGCAGCACCGCAAGCCAGTGCTCAGGACAGCCAGACAGCTGCAGCCAGCGCCGAGCCTGAGCCGGAACCCGAGGCCGAAGCGGCATCGGAAGATGATGTGGAAGAAGACGACGATGGTGGCTGGTCTTTCTTCTGAAGGATTGAATAAATAAATAAAGGCCCGGCCGAATCCTGTTCGCCCGGGCCTTTCTGTATCAGTCCAGTTTGCTGAGATCCCATACTGGCACTTTGCACAGTTGCGGCACCCGGCGCGAACGCTGGCGTCTTCGTCTTCGTAATAGCATCAGGCGCTCTCTATAATCTGGCCTCCTGCTTTCAGAAACAGCTGTTCCCCGGTCTCCTTGATTGATGTGAGATGCTTTTTTTAAGGCCGAAAAGATTCCCTGATTCAATCAGGTTCGAATGGTTGTTTTAAGAATCCGCGCTTACAATGTGTTACAGACTTTTTGATTAACAGATCAGGGGAGAAGCCTATGGCCGGCCAGGAAAGCCTGCCCTTGCGTCGTTTGCGAGAGTTTCAACCGCTTGGCCGGCTGACGGACGACCAGTTAGTGTTGTTGGCGAACAGGGCTGAACGGCGCCGTCATGGCCCCGGTCAGCGCATTATCGAACGCGGTATCCGTGACGGTATGGACTTTTTTCTGGTCTCTGGCCAGGTCGAACTGGCATCGGCAGATGGGCGCAAGTTCCTGATTGAGGCCGGGTCAGAACAGGCGGTGAACCCCATTGCCCGGCTGCAACCCAGAATGTACACCGTGACGGCGGTCAAGCCTTCGGAGTTTCTGGTGATCCGGCAGGATATGTTGACCCAGCTTTTGCGTTCGGCACCGGTTCAGCAGGTTGAAATGCATTCCGGGGAGTCGTCCGGCGAGGCAGAAAGTGAGGAGCATTACCTGCTGATGGAGTTCTATGCGGAACTGCGGTCCAATCAGCTGACGCTACCCAGCGTACCGGATGTTGCCTGGAAAGTGCGCCGTCTGGTGGATCGCGAGGATACCGCCGCAGAGCAGGTCGCCAACGCGGTGTCGGCCGATCCGGCGATGGCTGCGAAACTGGTGCGGGCCTGTAACAGCCCCCTTTACCGGGGTTTTACCGATGTCCGGAACGTGCGGGAGGCCGTGGTGCGTCTTGGCATGCGCACCACCCGGCAACTGGTCACGGTTTTCTCAATGAGAGAGGTATTTCGTTCCAAACGACCATCCCTGCAGAAAGAGATGGACCGGTTGTGGCGGCATTCCCGGGAGGTAGCCGCACTCTGCTGGGTTCTGGCAGACAGCGCAACGTCCATTGATCCGGAAGAGGCTTTGCTAGCGGGCCTGCTGCACGACATCGGCGTGGTGCCGATTCTGGTTCAGGCCGAGCATCACGTAAACCTGTTTGCGGATCAGTCTAACCTGGAACATGCGATTGCCGAGCTGCGTGGCGACGTGGGGACCGCGGTTCTCGAAAACTGGGCCTTCCCGGCCGCTTTTCTGGACGCCGTTCGACAGGCTGAAAACTGGTCCTGGGAAAGCAGCGAACCTGAACCTCAGCTTGCGGACATCGTGATTGTGGCCCAGCTTCATTCCATGATTGGGGACAGCCAGAATTCAGACCTGCCGCCTTTTGATCAGGTGCCGGCCTATCGCAGGCTGGGTGAACTAGAGCTCAATGCCTCCCGCAGTCTGCAGCTGCTGACTGAAGCCAGGGCCCGGGTGGACGAAGTGCATCGTTTACTGTCAATTCACTGAAACTGTGGCAAGGTAGCCGGTCTCTCGGAGTGTAATACTTGGAAACTGTTCCAATCATGAATGTACCGCTATTTCCGCTGAACTCTGTGGTGTTGCCCGGCGGCAGGATTCCCCTGCAGCTTTTTGAGCCTCGCTACCTCGACATGTTGACCCGGTGTATGAAGGAAGATCGGGGCTTCGTGGTTGTGCTGCTGCGTGAAGGCGTGGAAACCGGCAAGGTTGCGGCTTTCTACGATATCGGTACCTACGTTCGCATCATTGATTTCAAACAGCTGGAAAGTGGCCTGCTGGGGATTACCGTGGAAGGCCAGAGCAAGGTGTCGGTAGTAAGGTCCTGGCAGCAGGAAGACGGCCTCAACGTGGGTGACGTGGAATGTCTGCTGGCCGAGGATGTGCTGATGATTCCTGAGCGTTACGCCGAATTGCCATCAGTGCTGAAAGCCCTGTTCCGCCATCCGGTCATTCGTGATCTGGGCATGGAAGTGGACTACGACGACGCCCGGGCCGTGGGCTGGCGCCTGACTGAACTGCTGCCCCTGGATAAACAGGAAAAACAGCGCCTGGTAGAGCTTCAGGACCCGCTCGAGCGCCTGGATCGCCTGAATGACCTGCTGGAAGCACTTGAGGAAAACGGCTGATTCATTTCACCGTCAGCCTGGCGCGTACTGCGCCATAGCCTGTGGCCACTGTTGAACAACGTAGCCAACACAGAAAACTCCCCAGACTATGGCGGCAGCGATCAACGAAGCGTCCAGAGTGATTGGTCGATTGTCGAAACGGCTGAAACTGGCTCTGATAAACCCGGTGACGGCCAGCCCCAGTAAAACCCCTGCGATTATATCGGTCATCCAGTGCACACCCAGATAGGCGCGGCTGATAGCAATCATCACAATGGGCACGCTGAACAGCAGGTAGTACTGCCAGCGTCTGCCGGGGCGGATTTCCCGGGCGATAAAACTGGCCATCAGGGCGCAAAGAACGGAGACACCAGTCGCGTGGCCACTGGGGTAGGCTTCTGATGAGGGCGGTTGCAGAACCAGTTCCGGCCTTGCAATGGCGGTTGCGTCCTTGAGCAGCCAGACCATCAGTGACGTCAGTAGGGCGGCTGCCGCCAGGTGAATCCCGGCGGCGTAGAAACCCCGGAATACCATCACCATCACCGCCAGAACGGCCGCAGACAACAGCACGGCAAGGTCGCCCAGGAGGGTGATGCCAACCATCAGGCCATCCGGCAGAGGATGTCGCAGCTGTGCCAGCCAGTCGGCCGCCAGCCGGTCATAGGGGGTCAGCAGGTCGGTGGCCAGCGTCAGTTGCGACACGATCAGGAACAGCGCCAGGCTGGCGAAGCCCAGCATCAGCGACGGCAAGGGGAATTCCCCGGCGTGGTCCGGTCGTTGGCTCGAATACAGTTGCCAGAAACGATGGGTCGCCTGGTAGGACGCCATTTTGTCCGACAGCCAGGCATAGAGGCGGCTATTCCGGCCCAGCCCCAGTTGAAACCGGATAAACAGCAGGTATACCGCGGTCAGGATCAGCAGGCTGACCGCGACCACAGGATAAAAGTGAGGTGGCGGTTTGATCTCGCTGGCCATGGCGCTTCCCACCAGATAGCCGGGCAGAATATACACCGGCGCCCAGCCCACGGCCGATGACAGATTGAACGCCAGAAAACGGCGCCAGGGCATCATTAGCGCCCCCGCAATCAGAGGAATAATGGGTCTGACCGGCCCCACGAAGCGGCCGATGATGACGCTCTTGCCGCCGTGACTTCTGAAAAACTGCTCACCCTTGCTGATCACCTCCGGGTAGCGGTTCAGTGGCCAGAGTCGGTCGAGCCTGCCCTGAAAAAGCCTACCGAGTGCAAAGCTCAGGCCGTCACCGAGTACCGCCCCGGCACCGGACCACAACAGGGCCGCCATCAGCGGCATGGCGGTCTGACCGGCCATGGCGGACATTGCGAACAGAATGGCAACACCCGGAATCACGATACCGGCCAGTGCCAGGGACTCCAGAAAAGCCGTGAGGAAAAGCGCGAAGGCCAGCCAGTGGGGGTGCAACGCAAGCCAGTCGGTCAGCGCCTGGAAATCGTCAGCGCTCATGACTCGACCGCGTTGGCTCTGCTCTGATCTTCCTTGGAATACCAGGCGGAATCCGCCCCGCGTTTTTGAGCTTCATGGAGTGCAGCCCTGACTCGTCGGTGCAGGTCAGGCGTTCGTTTGTCTGCACTGGCGCGGGTAGTGCAACCCAGGCTGACGGTAACCTTTCCAACCTCCGGCCATCGCTCTTCGGCAATGGTGCGCCTGATGCGTTCGGCGATCACCCTTACGCCTTCTTCCGGTGTGAATGGCAGGATCAGATAGAACTGGCCGTTTTCAAGGGTGTAGAGAGTGTCCCCGGCTCGGATGACGCCAAACAGGTGCTGGGTCAGATGTTTCAGCAATTGCTGCATGCCGTCTTTGCCATGCAGATCTTCCATCTCATCGGCGTAATCGACTGCCAGCGTAATAACCGACAGGCAGTGGCCCATTGCAATGGCGCGGCTGATTTCCTTCTGCAGGGTTTCGTCCAGAAAGCGCGCGTTGTGGGCACCGGTCACCGGGTCGGTAATGGCCAGGTCCTCCGCTGACTGGGCCATATGGTCGTAATGCCAGATGTACAGTGCGGATACACTGATTAGGGCAAACACACCGGCGGTGATGGTCACCGATTCGATCGCGCCTTCGGCGGCCAGAAGAAACACGCTCAGAGCAACCAGCAGCGACAAGGATAGCGCCAGTCCCTGGCGCAGAGGCAGAATCAGCAGATTGAACACCACCAGCGGCATGACCCAATGACTGATGCCCGGCGGTGACAGCGCAAACATGGCTGCCACCAGGCTGCTGTTCAGCGCCGCCAGAATAAAAAGATGCCCCCTGGCCGAGAGTTGATGCCGACGCGATATCAGGGTGTAGCCAGCGCCGCCAAGGGTCAACAGTGTCATTGCCGCGGCAAGAAAAAACAGATCATAGAATCCGTAACGCAGGTTCTGCATCGCCAGGCTGGCGATGAACAGGGTGGCGAGGGTATAGCCGGCGAGGTGGGTGTGGGTTCTGAGGCGTGTTTCCGTCACGATCCCGACCCTCCTGAACGACCACCAGGGTTGGCGTTGCGGGTCTGGTTCCAGGCGCTGTAGGCCTGGGCCCGGTCACCACCCTGCTGCTGTGCCCGCCTTAGGGCATTGGCCACAGAGTTCTGCAGGCTATCGGCATCGTCACCAATGTTCAGCCCGGCAATTCCGGCACTTACAGTCAGCCCCAGCTGATGGGAACTGAGCAGCGATTTAAGGCCCCGGCGGATGGTTTCTGCCAGGGCGGCTGCATCGGCGGTGGGAATGCCGGGCAGGATAATCAGGAACTGCAGGTCGGCTACCCGATAATAGGTGTCAAAATCCCGTAGCTGAGAGTGCAGGTAGCGCCCTATACGTGGCAGAATGGAGCGTATATCCGCGTCGGGATCACTGTCGCTCAGGTGGGTGTCCAGGCCAATCATGATCACTGACATATCGGTTCCTTCGCGTTCGCTGCGCTGGATTTCCTTGTGCAGGTCTGCGGTCAGGTATTCGCGGCTGGCGGCCTGGGTCAGCTCATCGGTCCGGCGAAGTGGTGCAAGCTGGCGGGATTTGTATTCCCGCAGGAACACCAGCAGACAGGACAATACCGTGGTCATCAGGAAAGCGCTGATCATCTGGTGGCGTTCAGGCATACCCGCCAGCGCGGAAACGGCCACCATCGCCAGGATAACGCAGAGTGTGGTGACAGCGGTTGCCCAGACCAGTGGCAACAATGCAAAGGCGATCAGTGGTACAACGTACAGCCAGTGCACAAGGCCCCATGGGCCAAGCCAGAGACTGATGAGCAGCAGGATGGCAAGGCCGGTAAAGGCAATTCTGTGAACGGTGGGCCAGGGCGCCTCGGACCGGTAAGCATTGAAAGCACTGCTGGTGAGAACAATGGCGGCGGCGAAAAGCGCGGCAGTGAGCGTGAGGTATTCGCCCTGGGTGGCGGCGAAAATTGCGATGGCAATGAGTAGAACGAATCCTGCTCGCGACAGTCTGCTTAGCAGAAAATTTTCGGCCATCTGGGCCATGGTCTCCGTCCTCTACAGGGCGTCCGTGTTTGTCAGCATAAAGCACACGCAGATTTCACGCATGGGCTTTAGTATGTGTCAGGCGGGTATAATAGTCTGTTGGGATGGGTACATGAAACGGGAAAGAAGGTAATTTGATGGATATTGCAGCTTATATGGCGGATGTCGGCCAGCAGGCGCGCCAGGCGGCGGCAGCGGTCGCCCGCTCGACGACGGCGGTTCGTAACCGGGCGCTGCTGGCAACCGCGGAGGCGCTGGAAAGCGCTCGTGACCAGTTGGCGACCGCCAATGCCATTGATCTTGAACGGGGCAGGTCGAATGGCCTGGACCCGGCCATGCTGGACCGGCTGGAACTGACGCCCGCCCGCATCGATAGCATGATCGAAGGCCTGCGCCAGGTCGCGACCCTGCCTGATCCGATTGGTGAGATTACCAATATGACCTATCGCCCTTCCGGTATTCAGGTCGGTCGTATGCGGGTGCCCCTGGGTGTTATCGGCATCATCTACGAATCCCGTCCCAACGTCACCGTTGAAGCTGCAAGCCTGTGTCTGAAATCCGGCAACGCCACCATTTTGCGTGGCGGCTCGGAAGCCATCGAATCCAACCAGGCTATAGCGGCTTGTCTGGCCCGCGGCCTGGCCGAAGCCGGCCTGCCGGAGACCGCGGTACAGGTGATCAAGACCACAGATCGAGCGGCGGTTGGCGAGCTGATCACCATGCCGCGTTTTGTCGATGTGATCGTACCTCGTGGTGGCAAGGGCCTGATCGAGCGCATCAGCCGCGACGCCCGAGTGCCGGTGATCAAGCATCTGGATGGCGTCTGCCATGTCTATATCGATAGCCACGCCGATCCGGAAAAGGCACTGGCCGTTGCTATCAACTCGAAAACCCAGCGCTACGGCACCTGCAACACCATGGAAACTCTGCTGGTGGATGAGGAGGTGGCCGATGACCTGCTACCGCTTCTGGCTGACGCATTCCAGGCCAAGGGCGTAGAGCTGCGAGGCTGCTCCCGGACCCTGGCGGTTCTGCCGGACCTGGTTGCGGCAACCGAGCAGGACTGGCATCAGGAGTACCTCGCGCCGGTGCTGGCGGTCAGGGTTGTGGATGGTGTGGACGGTGCCATCGAGCACATCAACCGCTACAGCTCTCAGCACACGGACAGCATTGTGACGGAGAACTATACCCGGGCGCGCCGTTTCCTGACTGAAGTGGATTCCGCTTCGGTGATGGTGAATGCCTCAACCCGTTTTGCTGACGGTTTTGAGTATGGCCTGGGCGCCGAAATCGGTATCTCCACCGACAAGATCCATGCCCGCGGCCCTGTCGGTCTGGAAGGTCTGACCTCGCAGAAGTACGTGGTATTCGGTGATGGTCATGTCCGTTCCTGAGGTTTTATGAAGGTAATCTACGGCGGCACCTTTGATCCCATTCACCATGGCCATTTGCGCCTGGCAGTGGAGGTGAAAGAACGCCTTGGAGTCCCTGAAGTTGCTTTGCTGCCCTGCCATATACCGCCGCATAGGGAGTCCCCCGGGGCTTCCAGCGAGCGGCGCCTTGAGCTTTTGCGTCTGGCGATCGCTGACGAGCCCGGACTGGTGATTGACGACCGGGAACTGGGCCGCAACGGCGCCTCCTACACAGCAGACACCCTGCGTCAGATTCGTCAGGAAGTTGGTCCCGCTGAACCCTTGACTATGGTTGTGGGTAGTGACTCTTTTGCCGGATTTGACCGCTGGCGGGAATGGCAGGTTATTCCTGATCTGGCCCACATCATCGTGGTCATGCGCCCAGGCGCTGAGATCGTTACGGGAAGCACTCCGGCGGCGCTGATGTCAGCACGTGCAGCAGACTCAGAGAGCGATTTGCACCAGGCACCGAACGGTCGGATACTGGCGCTGGAGTTGCCTCTTATGGCAATTTCCGCCACGGGGATTCGTGAGCGCATTGCCGATGGTCGCTCTCCCAGGTATCTGACGCCGGATTCGGTATGGCGCAGAATCGCAGAGCTGGGGCTGTATCGGGCGTGACCGGGCAGGAACTTTTAGTGATACAATGCCGTCTCAAAACGATGGTTGATGTGGCCCACCGGGCCATTTCATAATTTACAGGGTGATTATGCAGGCAGAGCAACTGAAAGAACTGGTGGTGAATGCGCTTGAGAACATCAAGGCGCAGGACGTAAGCGTTATCGACGTGAGGGATCGAACCAGTGTGACGGATTACATGGTGCTGGCCTCGGGAACCTCCAACCGACACGTTAAATCACTGGCAGATTCGGTTGTCTCTGAAGCGAGAGAGCAGGGCGTACGGGCCGGAAACGTCGAAGGCGCGGGCGTCAGTGACTGGATTCTGGTGGACCTGGGGGACGTAGTCGTGCACCTGATGATGCCTGCCACACGGGAATTCTATGACCTTGAACGTCTCTGGCGCGATGCCCCGAACCTGGGTGTGGCAGGAAGCGAATAGGTATGCGCCTGAAACTGATCTGTGTCGGGCAGAAAATGCCTGATTGGGTCAGCCAGGGTTTCAGTGATTATGCCCGCCGTATGCCGCCAGAGCTTGCGCTTGAACTGACTGAAATTCCCATGGCCCACCGCGGCAAGAATGCGGACATTGCACGGTTGATGAAACGCGAGGGTGAGGCCATCCTTGCGGCGGTTGGTGCAAAAGACCGTGTGATTGCGCTGGAAGTCGGCGGTCGAAGCTGGTCAACCGAGAAGCTGGCCAGTCAGCTTGAGGGCTGGCAGCAACACGGCCAGGATATCTGTTTCCTGGTTGGCGGGCCGGATGGGCTGGATGATGCCTGTCGCCAGAGGGCTGATCAGCTCTGGTCGCTTTCGGACCTGACGCTGCCCCATCCGCTGGTTCGTATCCTCCTCGCCGAACAGCTCTATCGTGCTTGGACAGTCACCCGAAACCACCCGTATCACCGGGCCTAGGAAACCTCATGCCCTGGGGCGAATTCAAAGACACTGCGGCTGAAAGGCGTCTGTTCCAGAGACGGGCAACGGTTATGCTCGTTCTGGTTCTGGCTCTGTTGGGTATACTGATCGCCCGCATGTACCAGCTGCAAATTGTCGAGCACGACATCTATACCACGCTGTCTGACAAGAACCGGGTTCAGGTCCAGTCCGTGGCCCCGCCCCGGGGCCTTGTCTATGATCGCAACGGCGTGCTGCTAGCGGAGAACCGGCCGGTATTCAGTGTCACTCTTGTCCCCGAGCGGGTGGGCAAAATGGAGGATGCGTTGGCCAAGTTGTCCGGCCTGATTGAAGTCTCGGACGAAGATATGGAGCGTTTCCAGCGAAGGCTGCAGGAACGCCGCCGACCTTTCCAGGCATTGCCACTGAGATACGACCTGAATGAGCAGGAAATTGCCCGGCTGGCAGTGCACCGGCACGAACTTCCCGGAGTAGAAGTCGCCGCTGAACTGGTTCGATACTATCCACACAGTGAACTGACCGCCCACGCTCTTGGCTATGTTGGCCGCATCAATCGCCAGGAACTGCAACGGATCGACCCGGTCAATTACGCCGGTACCAACTACATCGGTAAATCCGGCGTCGAACGTTTTTATGAAGAACTGTTGCACGGCCAGGTCGGCTATCAACACGTTGAAACCAACGCTCGTGGGCGGACCCTGCGAGTACTTGAACGCCAGAATCCGGTGCCCGGTGAAGACATTGAGCTTCATATGGACCTGCGGATGCAGAAGCTGGCGCATGAGCTGCTGGACGGCAGGCGCGGTGCGGTCATTGCCATAGAACCCTCGACCGGCGGTATTCTGGCTCTGGCTAGCGTGCCCGGGTTCGACGCTAATCTATTTGTTACCGGGATAGGCGCAGAAGCCTATGGCGAACTCCGGGACAGTCTGGACAAGCCGCTGTTCAACCGTGCTCTGCGTGGGCAATACCCGCCAGGCTCAACCCTCAAGCCCATGCTGGCGGTGGCCGGCCTGGATAGCGAGGCGACAACGCGGGACAAAACCATCTGGGATCCGGGCTATTTCCAGCTAAAATCCGGTGGTCGTCGCTGGCGTGACTGGAAACGTAGCGGTCACGGCTGGGTGGATCTCAAGGATTCTGTGGCTCAGTCGTGCGACATCTATTTTTACGAGATGGCAATCGACATGGGGGTGGATACCATTCATCAATACCTGTCCCAGTTCGGTTTCGGTGAGGATGCCACTCTGGACGTGTCCGGTGCCCTGAGTGGGCTTCTGCCATCCCGTGACTGGAAACGTGCGGTTTACAACGAGCCCTGGTATCCGGGTGACTCTGTCAACCTGGGCATTGGCCAGGGTTTCATGTTGGCCACACCCTTGCAGCTGGCAACCGCAACGTCGGTACTGGCGAACCGTGGCTCCTGGGCTGAACCCCGGCTTCTGAAAGGAGTCAGTGGTGACCGCTCTGTCGAAGATGTGCTGCCCCAGGCAACCCATCAGTCCATTGAACTGAAAGACCCGGATACCTGGGAATTTGCTGTTGAAGCCATGGCTGAAGTGATGCACGGTGCCAAGGGGACGGCGAGAAGCGCCGGCCGCGGTGCGCCATACCGTATGGCTGGCAAGACCGGTACTGCGCAGGTTTTCAGCCTGGCGGAAGACGAAGAGTATGATGAGGAAGAGGTTCGTGAGCGTCTTCGTGACCACGCACTTTTTGTCGGGTTTGCCCCGGTAGATAACCCTCAGATCGCCGTTGCCGTCATCGTCGAAAACGGTGGTAGTGGAAGTGGCACCGCCGCCCCCGTGGCGCGGGCCATGTTCGATGCCTGGCTCCTGGAATACTCGGACAAAACCGGATCTGTCGTAGCCGCCGGAACAGGAGCGGAGAACTGATGGCCATCGGCAGGATATTTGATCAGTCTGAAAACGAATCCCTGGGCGGCCCGGGAAGAAACTTCTGGTCAGTACTGCATATCGATCCAATTCTGCTGCTTCTGCTGCTTGTGTTGATCGCGGCAGGCCTTTTCGTACTGTTCAGTGGTGCTGACCGAAACATGGCGGTCGTGGAGGCGCAGGGCATTCGCATGGGTGTCGCGCTGGTGGTGATGCTGGTTTTCGCCCAGCTTGATCCTTCGGTATTCAGGCGCTGGGCGCCCTGGCTGTATCTTGCGGGTGTGATGGGGCTGATAGCCGTGCTGCTGTTTGGCGTGGGTGCCAAGGGTGCCCAGCGCTGGCTGGCGATCCCCGGGCTGCCACGCTTCCAGCCTTCGGAACTGATGAAACTGGTGGTACCGATGATGGCCGCCTGGTACCTGTCGCGCCGCTTTCTGCCTCCTCGCCTGCGATACGTGGCCGTATCCTTCCTGATTGTCATCCTGCCCATGGCCATGATCATTCTTCAGCCGGATCTGGGCACCTCCTTGCTGGTAGGCGCTGCCGGTATCTTCGTGATTTTTTTCGCGGGCATGAGCTGGAAACTGATCGGCGCCTTTTTTGGCCTTGTGTCGGTGTCAGCACCGCTGATGTGGTTCTTCGTGATGCGGGATTACCAGAAGCAGCGTGTACTGACACTGCTTGACCCCCAGAGCGACCCCCTGGGCGCTGGCTGGAATATTATCCAGTCAAAAACCGCCATAGGTTCGGGTGGGGTCGACGGCAAGGGCTGGCTTCAGGGCACCCAGTCCCATCTGGAATTCCTGCCGGAAAGCCACACAGACTTTATCGTCGCAGTGCTGGCAGAGGAATTCGGTTTTGTGGGTATGGTCTCCCTGCTGGTGCTGTATCTGCTTATTATTCTGCGGTGCCTGTACATTTCGGCCATGGCCCAGGACTCGTTCAGCCGTTTGCTGGCGGGGGCGCTGACCATGACCTTCTTCATCTACATTTTTGTCAACGTCGGTATGGTCAGTGGCCTGCTGCCGGTGGTGGGTGTGCCGCTGCCGTTGATCAGCTACGGCGGCACTTCCAGCGTCACCCTGATGGCCGCCTTCGGGGTTCTGATGTCCATTCACACCCACAGGCGGATGATCAGCGCCTGAGCCTGTATTTCAAAAGGAGTTTCCGTGGGAAAGTTACTGAAAGCCTGGAGTCTTTGTCTTTGTGGCCTGACATTGCCGGCCATAGCCGGGGCCGCGGATTATCAGGCATCGCCCGAGGGCCAGGCTTTTATCAGAACAATGGTTGAAGATTATGGATTTGAGGCTGGCCGGGTAGAGCGTCTGCTGAGCGACGCCCAGCGCAAGCAGGCCATTCTGGATTCGATCAGCCGCCCCGCCGAGAAGACCATGGAATGGCACAGTTACCGGAAGATTTTTATCCGCCCGGAGCGGATTGCCCAGGGCCAGGAATTCATGGCCAGCCATGCCGATGCTCTGGCCCGGGCAGAGCAGGAGTATGGGGTACCGCCGGAGATCATTGCCGCGATTATTGGCGTGGAAACCTGGTACGGGCGTTATCTTGGCAATTACCGGGTTCTGGATGCCCTGGCAACGCTGGCGTTTGATTACCCGCCGCGCAGCCGGTTTTTTCGCAGCGAGCTGGAGCAGTTCCTGCTGATGACCCGTGAGCAGGGCCTGGACCCCCTGGCGCTGAAAGGCTCCTACGCCGGTGCCATGGGTTACGGCCAGTTCATATCCAGCAGTTACCGCCATTACGCGGTGGATTTTGATCAGGACGGCGTTGCCGACATCCTGACCAATCCCGTCGACGCTATTGGCAGCGTTGCCAATTATTTCAGCGAGCATCACTGGCGAGCCGGGGAGCCTGTTGCTGACCGGTTGAGTCAGGACTTGCCAGCGGATTCGCGATTGCTGACCAGCGGACTCAAACCCAGCCTGAACGTTGCCGATTACCGTAAGGCCGGGTTACCGGTGCCCGACTCGGTCAGTGATGCGCTGCCAGCAAGAGCCCTGCGCCTGAAAGCCGAGAGCAATCATGAAGTTTGGCTCACATACCGTAACTTTTACGTGATAACCCGCTACAATCACAGTCACTTGTACGCGATGGCGGTCCATCAGCTTTCAGAGGCGTTGAAAGCGGGTGGCGAACGTGATGAACAGCAGACAGACGGGTAGTTATTCGTGAACAGAATGGTCTTCTCAGCGGTCCTGGTGGCTGCGCTGCTATTATCCGGGTGCGGTACGTCACCCCCTGATCATTCGTCCCGTTACACCATTGATCAGGATCGTGCCCCTGAGGGCAACTTCGATGTTTCCGGCCTGGCAGACGCCACGCCCCGTTATGAGCCGCCACGGTCCGCCGGCAACATGTCGACCTATACGGTCTGGGGCAAGTCCTACAACGTGCTTGGCTCCAATGAGAACTACGTGAAACGGGGCACCGCCAGCTGGTATGGTGAAAAGTTCCACGGCCACAAGACGTCCAACGGTGAAACCTTCGACATGTACGCTATGTCGGCGGCCCACAAGAGTCTGCGAATCCCGAGCTATGCCAGGGTGACCAACCTTGATAACGGCCGATCGGTGGTTGTGCGAGTGAACGACCGCGGGCCCTTTCATGGCGACCGGCTGATTGACCTGTCCTATGCGGCCGCGAAAAAACTGGGTTACCTCGGCAGCGGAACCGCCCGGGTCGAGGTGGCGGCGATTACCGTCAGGCCGGATGGCTCCATGACCCTGGCCGGCCGGCCCTTCGGTGAGCAGCCAAGTCCCGTATCTGGCGGCGAATCGGCGGGCGAAAACCGGGCGCTGTTTGTCCAGCTTGGCTCTTTCAGTCAGCGTCATCCTGCACAGACCCTGCTTGATCGGGCCAGAAGGCTTGTGGAAGCCCCCATGCGTGTGAGAGAAGTTGTCACTGCTTCGGGCCGGTTTCATCGTGTTCAGGCCGGGCCATTCAACAGCGAGGGCGAAGCTCTCGAGGCACAGACATCGTTACAGGCTCAGGGATTTGATGATTCGATTCTGCTGACCGACAACCGATAAACCGACACTCACTTAATACTGAACGGACCCATGGCATCTACCAACATGTTTTCTATCATGCTTTCCAGACTTTTCTTCGGACCTCTTTGCGCCATTGTCGCTTTTCTGGCTCTGACAGCGCTGCCAGTGGCAACAGCCTCTGCCCAATCGGTGCTGATTCCCTCACCACCACAGATAGCGGGCAGTTCCTACGTGCTGATGGATCCGCTTTCCGGTCGGGTGATCATGGAAGACAACAGCCATGAGCGTTTACCGCCGGCCAGCCTGACCAAGATGATGACAGCCTATATTGTCGAGCGTGAGCTGGATGAAGGCCGGATCTCCATGTCCGATATGGTGCCCATCAGCGTAAACGCGTGGCGCACGGAAGGTTCCAGAACCTTTGTCCAGGAGGGGACCGAGGTCTCCGTTGAGGACCTTCTGCGGGGCGTGATCATCCAATCCGGCAATGATGCTTCCGTGGCGCTTGCCGAGTTCGTGGCAGGCAGCGAAGGCGCCTTTGTGGACATCATGAACCAGCAGGCTGAACTATTGGGAATGAATGAAACCAGCTTTGCCAACGCCACTGGCTTGCCGGCGCCGGATCACTTCTCTACTGCGAGGGATCTGGCGCTGTTGGCCCGGGCAATCATCAATGACTATCCGGAAAACTACCCGCTCTACGCGGAGAAACATTTTACGTACAACAACATTCGCCAGCCAAACCGGAACAGTCTGCTGTGGCGGGACGACAGCGTTGATGGCCTGAAAACCGGGCATACCGAAGAAGCCGGCTATTGCCTGGTGGCGTCGGCCAAACGCAACGACACCCGCCTGATCGCGGTGGTTATGGGGGCCAGCAGCACGGCTGCCCGGGCCCAGGAAGTCCAGAAAATGCTGAACTACGGTTTCCGCTACTACCAGACCGAGCGCCTTTTCAGTAACGGCCAGGAGCTTCTGGAAGCCAAGGTCTGGGGCGGCCAGAGCGACCAGCTTTCGGTGGGTATTCTTGAAGATGTTCACGTGACCATCCCGAGAGGGTCCCGAGACTCGCTGGAATCGGTCATTGAACTGGATACCGTGATCAAGGCACCGGTGTCGGTTGGCGATGAGCTTGGCCGAGTCAAAGTCACCCTTGACGGTGAGACCGTGGTTGACCAGCCGGTATTGGCACTCAGCGACGTGCCCGAAGGTGGATTTTTCAAGCGCATCTGGGATGCCATCAAGCTTTTCTTTGTACAACTGTTTGAGTAGCCGTTGTGGGAGTCAGATTCAATGAGTGATCCGAAAGCGCCGAAAATTGAATTTCCCTGCGATTACCTGATCAAGGTAATTGGGGATTCAGCGCCCGATTTTGTCGAGTTCGTTGTTTCCGTAGTGGAAGGCCACGCCCCCGGTGTCGATGAAAACAAAGTGACCGTGAAAGACAGCAGTGGCGGACGTTTTGCCTCTGTAAATCTGACCATCTGGTGTACCGGCGAGCCACAGCTCAAGGCACTATTTGCCGATCTGAAGGCCAGCGGCCGCGTTCACATGGTGCTCTGACCGGATGGCGGACCTGATCATCCGTGCTCTGGGCACGCAGCCCTATCCCGAAACCTGGGAGGCGATGAAAGCATTTACCGCTGACCGCGGGCCGACAACCACGGATGAGCTCTGGTTTCTGGAGCACCCGCGGGTGTATACCCAGGGCCAGGCTGGCAAAGCCGAACATATTCTGGCTCCGGGAGACATACCGGTGATTCAGGTAGACCGGGGCGGCCAGGTGACCTATCACGGGCCCGGGCAACTGGTGGTTTATCTGTTGCTGGATCTGACGCGCAGGAAAATGGGTGTCCGTGACCTGGTAACAGCTATTGAACAGGCTATCGTGCAATGTCTTGCCGGCGTTGGGATCGAGGCCGCGCCCCGTTCAGACGCCCCGGGCGTTTATGTGAATGGGGCAAAGATTGCCTCCCTCGGCCTGCGGGTCAGGCGGGGTTGCAGCTTTCACGGGCTGGCACTGAATGTGGATATGGATATGGAGCCTTTTGCCCGTATTAACCCCTGCGGCTACGCGGATATGCCCATGTGCCAGGTGAGGGATTATGTTCCCGACGTTGATCTGGCTGATATCAGTGCCATGTTGACCAGTTCCCTGCAGACAGGGCTTGGCGCTCAGGCCGTGTCGCGGGTCGCTGGCTGGTAAATGCTCGGCATTGTGAGACCTGCCATCCCCGAGGTAACGCATCGGTAAGGTCGTAGCCTGGTTTGATCCGTATAATGAGCTAGCGGGGTCAGACCCCGAAATTCGTCAGGCCCGAACAGGATTCAGATGGCATCCAATCGTAAAGGTAACTCGGTTGCGCGCATTAAAACCGGGAGTTTCGAACGCAGGCTATCGCTGACCAAAGCGGGGCTTTTCGCGGGTACCCGCGTGGCTTCTCATATGGCAACCAACTGGTTTGGCGGTAAGGAAAATCGTGAAGCCCGTCATCGGGCCATGATGTCCAGCCAGGCGCAGATGCTGGTGGAGGAGCTTGGCAGGCTTAAGGGCAGCGTGGTGAAGATTGGCCAGGTCATGGCGCTTTACGGTGAGCATTTTCTGCCGGAGGAAGTGACGGAAGCTCTTCACACCCTGGAAGATCAGACCACATCGCTGGAATGGTCCGCTATTGAGCGGGTATTGAAAGACGAGCTGGGTGCAGACCGACTGGCGGAGCTGGACGTGGATCCAGAGCCCATCGGCGCCGCCTCCCTGGGGCAGGTACACAGGGCCAGGCGCAAATCCGACGGGCTGGAGCTGGTGCTGAAAGTGCAGTATCCCGGGGTAGATGAAGCGGTCGACAGCGACCTCAACTCAGTCGCTCACCTGTTGAAAATCGCCCGGTTGGTGTCCTTTGGCCCGGAATTCAGGGACTGGCTGGAAGAGGTGCGGGCCATGATGCACCGGGAAGTGGACTACCGGCTGGAGGCTGAGACGACAGAGAAGTTCCGGCTGATGCTGGGCCAGGATCCGCGCTTCGTGGTGCCCCGGGTGTTGCAGGAATACTGTACCGCCCATGTGATTGCGTCGACCTTTGAATGCGGACACTCGGTAAGCTCCCCGGCGGTCCGTGAGCTTTCACTGGAGCGCCGGAGTGCGTTGGGCCAGGCGGCGCTTGAGCTGTTTTTCCGGGAACTGTTTGTCTGGGGTGAAATCCAGACTGACCCCAACTTTGGCAACTACCGTATCCGCATTGCCGGCGAGACTGGCACCGACAGCGATCACGACCAGATCGTGCTGCTGGATTTCGGCGCAGTGCAGTCTTACTCGCCCCAATTCCTCGACCCGGTGATCCAGATGATCCGGGCCTCCTATGAGGGTGACCTGAACGACGTGGTTGACGGTGGCATCCGACTCAATTTCATGAGCAGGGACTGGCCTTCGGAGGTGCTGGACAAGTTTGGCTCGGTCTGTATGTCGGTGTTGGAGCCGCTCTCGCCGAATCAGCAGGAATGGCCTGACTATGCGGTGAACAGCAAAGGCGAATATCGATGGAAGCAGAGTGACCTGCCTTCGCGGGTCGCCCGTCAGGCAGCGCGCTCGGCCATCAGCCGTTATTTCAAGGTACCACCAAAGGAGTTTGTGTTCCTGAACCGCAAGTTGATCGGTGTTTACACCTTTATCGCGGTGCTGAACGCAGAGTTCAACGGCGAGCCGCTGCTCAAGGAATACCTTTACGGCGACCCCGGGGTGCCGGAGGCCTGAAGCACCGCCCAGATGACGAAGGCGTAGCGCAGCCCTTTGCCAATAGCCACCAGCACCACGAAGTTCAGCCAGGGTACGCGCATGATGCCGCCCACCAGGGTCAGTGCGTCGCCGCCAATGGGCAGCCAGCCCAGCAACAGTGACCACTGACCATAACGGTTGAACCGGTTACGGGCCTTTTCAAGCTGCGCGTCTGACACCGGAAACCAGCGTTTGTGTTTGAACCGGTCAACCTGCCTGCCGATAACCCCATTGATAACCGAGCCAATGGTATTGCCGGCGGTCGCCCAGAGCCAGATGCCCCAGAGCGAATAGCCCTGGGTGACCATGCCCCCAACCAGAATTTCGGAATAGGCCGGTAACAGGGTGGCTGCCGCCAGTGCCGTGAAGAAAAGAGTGATGTAGGCCAATGGTTGATCCCGAATCTGGCTGCAGCTTACCCGCGAAGAGACGACAGGCTACCGGACGGCGGAAGTGGTGTGCAACCAATAGCCTAATGGCTGCATCAACTGCTGCTATCAGTATCATTCAGCCCCTTAATTTCATTTTTGTGCAGCTATGCCGTCATAATGCGCGTCATCGATGCGGCTCAGGAATGCCGTCCATTTTTCGGATCAGGAGTTAGACGATGGAACAGGTGACGATTTTCGGCCGCTCGTCCTGTGGATTCTGTACACGCGCCAGGCAGCTGTGTGAGATCAATGATCTGCACTACCGGTATGTGGACATTGAAGCCGAAGGTATCAGCAAATCTGATCTGTCCCAGACCATTGGCAAGCCGGTTTACACGGTCCCGCAGATATTTGTGGGCCAGGAGCATGTCGGCGGTTTCGATCATTTCTCGGCCTACCTGGCGCGGGCGGGCGCTAGTACTGGTTGACCGGTCACGCAGAAAAAGGGCGACAAAGGGTTATGCCCTGTGTCGCCCTCGTCATAAGCCGACCCTTCACATCTGGAAGTCGGCCTTCAGTTTCTTTTCGACCAGCTGGTTTTTCAGCTTTGCCACTCTTGGCAGGCCGTTGTCGAACGGCGGAAAGCTTTCGCCGTAAATCAGCGGCTCCAGGTAATCCCGACAATCCTGGGTGATGCCGTAGCCATCGTCTGTGATGTAGTGAATGGGCATTTTCTTTTCCTGATTGGCCACCTCGCTCAGGGGCGCCTCACCAATGTGCCAGCGGTAAGGGCGTGACTGCTCCCGCACAATTGTGGGCATAAGCGCCTGCTTGCCTGCCAGGGCCATCTCAACCGCCACCTTGCCAACGGCATAAGCCTGCTCAACGTCCGTTGCTGAGGCAATATGGCGGGCGCTGCGCTGAAGGTAATCCGCCACTGCCCAGTGGTATTTATGGCCGAGGGCCTGCTTGACCATGTTGGCCAGTGCGGGAGCCACGCCGCCCAGCTGGGTGTGGCCGAAGGCGTCTTTGGCGCCGGCATCTGCCAGGAAACGACCATCCTCGTACTGGGCGCCCTCGGAGGCCACCACAACGCAGTAGCCGTATTCTTTCACGCAGAACTCAACCCGTTCCAGGAACCGGTCGCGCTCAAAAGGCACTTCCGGAAACAGAATGATATGCGGCGGTTCGCCTTCACCTGCGCCGGCAAGGCCACCGGAGGCCGCAATCCAGCCAGCGTGGCGGCCCATGACTTCCAGAATGAACACCTTGGTGGAGGTGTCACACATGGAGCGGATGTCCAGGCTGGCCTCCAGGGTCGAGGTGGCGATGTACTTGGCCACTGAGCCGAAGCCGGGGCAGCAGTCGGTGAAGGGCAGATCGTTATCGACGGTTTTGGGTACACCAATACAGGTAATCGGGTAACCCATTTTTTCTGCAAGCTGGGACACCTTGAAGGCCGTATCCTGGGAATCGCCTCCGCCGTTGTAGAAGAAGTAGCCGATGTCGTGGGCGCGGAAGACCTCGATAAGGCGCTCATATTCCCGGCGGTTTTCGGAGAAATTTTTCAGCTTGTGGCGGCAGGAGCCAAAGGCGCCGCCCGGGGTGTGAATCAGCGCCTGGATGTCGTCATCGTCTTCCAGGCTGGTGTCGATCAGCTCTTCCTTCAAGGCGCCGATAATGCCGTTACGCCCGGCGTAGACTTTTCCTATCTGATCCGGATACTTGCGCGCGGTCTGGATGACGCCACAGGCACTGGCGTTGATGACGGCAGTGACGCCGCCTGACTGAGCGTAGAATGCGTTGCGAATGGCCATTTCGGGGGGAAGCTCCTGCAGTTTCTTCGAATGCCGCAGATGATACGTCAATCGTTGTTTTTTTTCATGAGCCAAACGTCATAACTGAGTGCTTGACGACCCGAGGACGATACGGGAGGCTTTGCAGGTTTATTTCAGGAGGCGTTTAGCGGAATGCATATTCACATTCTCGGGATCTGTGGGACCTTCATGGGAAGCCTGGCCGTTCTGGCGCGGGAGCTGGGACACCAGGTCACCGGCTCTGATCAGGGCGTCTATCCGCCCATGAGCACCCAGCTTGAAGCCCAGGGCATCGGCCTGATGGAAGGCTACAGCGCCGACAACCTTAAGCCCACGCCGGATCTGGTGCTGATTGGTAACGCCATGTCTCGTGGCAACCCGGAAGTGGAGGCGGTGCTCAACCGCAATATCGATTACATGTCCGGCCCGGAATGGCTGTCCCGGGAAGTGCTGCGTCATCGCTGGGTATTGGCAGTGGCGGGCACCCACGGCAAGACCACTACCACCTCCATGTTGTTGTGGATTCTTGAGCAGGCGGGCTTCGATGCCGGTTATCTGGTGGGCGGCGTGCCCAATGATTTTCCGGTGTCTGCGCGGTTGGGCAGCAGCGATTTCTTTGTGATTGAAGCGGACGAATACGACAGCGCGTTTTTCGACAAGCGTTCCAAGTTCGTCCATTACCGCCCGCATACGCTGATCCTCAACAACCTGGAATTCGACCACGCGGATATTTTCGACAATGTGGAAGCCATCGAGCGCCAGTTCCATCATCTGGTGCGAACCGTGCCTTCCAACGGTCTGATTGTGCGCCCGGCAGTGGACCAGCACCTGGACAGGGCGCTGGACATGGGCTGCTGGACCAGGGTTCAGGAAACCTCTGTGAACAGCGAAGTGGCCTACATGAGCGATTGGCGGGCGGAACTGCTGAAGGAGGATGGCAGTGAATTCATGGTGGTTCATCGCGAACAGCCCGTGGCGTCGGTCAAATGGTCCCAGACCGGGATGCACAGCGTGCGTAACGGCCTGGCCGCCATTGCCGCCGCCCGCCACGTGGGCGTTACGCCGGATCATGCCATTTCCGCGCTCAGCCGGTTTTCCGGTGTCAAACGGCGGATGGAACTGCTGGCGGATGTGGGCGGCATTCAGGTGTATGACGACTTTGCCCATCACCCGACCGCCATAGCCACGACTCTGGAAGGCTTGCGACACAAGGTGGGCGCGGAGCGGATTGTGGCCCTGATCGAGCCCCGCTCCAACACCATGCAGCAGGGCGTGCATCAGCAGACTCTGTTGCCCAGTGCGGCTGCAGCCGATCACGTAGTCTGGGCGAACCTGAATAAGATGGACTGGCTGCCGGCGCTGGTTGCTGCCAGTGCCGAGGACGGCTCGCAGCGCCACCGTGTGGAGTCTACCCTTGAAGCATTGATAGAGCAGGTAGCCGGGCAGGCGACCGCGCCCTGCCATATCGTGATCATGAGCAACGGCGGTTTTGGTGGCATTCATCAGAAGCTGATTGCCGAACTCGAACGTAGATCTGGCTGAGTTTGACGAAACCTGGCTGAAATGGACTGCAGAATATGACCGATGTTTCCCGCGACAGGCGCGTAATCAACCTGGCCCTCACTGGTGCGTCTGGTGCCCAGTACGGACTACGCCTGTTGCAGTGCCTGGTGGCTGCCGGCTGTCAGGTGCATGTAATGATCAGCAAGGCCGCGCAGATTGTGATTGCGACGGAAACCGACCTGAAATTGCCCGGCAACACCGCTGCCCAGCAGGAAGCCCTTTCGGGCTACGCGGGCGCGGAGGCGGGGCAGGTCATCGTGTTCGGTCGGGAAGACTGGTTCTCACCACCGGCTTCCGGCTCCGGCGAGAAAGCCCCTCTTGTAATCTGCCCCTGCAGCACAGGGACCTTGTCCGCTCTTGCCACCGGTGCCAGCAATAACCTGATCGAGCGGGCGGGGGACGTGGCTCTGAAGGAACGACGCAAACTGATTCTGGTGCCCCGGGAGGCGCCATACTCCGAAGTCCACCTGGAAAACATGCTGCGCCTGACCCGCATGGGCGCGGTCATCATGCCCGCGAGCCCCGGCTTCTATCACAATCCGCAATCCATCGCCGACCTGGTGGATTTCATCGTGGCCCGGTTGCTGGATCATCTTGACCTGCCTCAGGACCTGATGCCCCGCTGGGGTGAAGAACGGCTGGCCGCAAGGAAGACCGACTGACCTGGCTGACCAATCCACGATGGTTTTGGTCAGCCCGATTGACGTTTTTCATCATTGAGCGGTCAGCTCCCACAGTCAAAACTGGTTTAACGATAACAACACCGTTTTGCTGAGGTTCACCATGATTCCACGCACTCTCTTTGATGCCGACCTGGAAGGCTTTCGCGATTCAGTTCGCAGATTTCTCCAGCAGGAAGCGGCCCCGTACCACGCCCAATGGGAAAAAGACGGTCAGGTAAGCCGGGAGCTCTGGACCAAAGCGGGTGAGCTGGGTTTCCTGTGCCCGACCATGCCAGAAGAATACGGCGGCGCGGGTGCCGACTTCCGGTACAGCGCGGTGATTATGGAAGAAGTGTCCAGCGCCGGGCTGTCCGGCATTGGCTGGACCCTGCACTCGGATATCGTGGCGCCTTACATCCTGAACTATGGCTCCGATGCGCAGAAAGCCTATTACCTGCCGAAGCTGGTCTCGGGTGAATTGATAGGCGCTATCGCCATGACCGAACCTGGCGCGGGCTCCGACCTTCAGGGCATCAAAACTACTGCAGTCAAAGACCCATCCGGAGAGCACTATGTTCTCAACGGCAGCAAGACCTTCATCACCAACGGCCAGATGGCAGATCTGGTGATTGTGGTGGCCAAGACCGACCCGAAAGAAGGCGCGAAGGGTATCAGCCTGTTTATGGTGGAGACGGCCTGGGAAGGATTTGAAAAGGGCCAGAACCTGAATAAGGTGGGTATGAAAGCCCAGGACACTTCTGAACTCTTCTTCCAGGATGTCAAAGTCCCCGCCGACAAACTGCTGGGCGCCATGGAAGGGCAGGGCTTTTTCCAGTTGATGCAGGAACTGCCGGCTGAACGCCTGCAGGTGGGCCTGACTGCCGTTGCCGCTGCAGAAGCCGCCTGGCAGTGGACCCTGGACTACGTTAAAGAGCGCAAGGCCTTTGGCAAGCCGGTGATCAAGTTCCAGAACACGCGCTTCAAACTGGCGGAGCTCAAAGCCGAAATCACCGCGGCCCGGGTCTTCTGCGACCGCTGCCTGGAACTGCATCTGGAGAAGAAACTGGATATACCCACGGCGGCCATGCTCAAGCAGCACACCACCGATCTTCAGTGCAAGGTAATGGATGAGTGTGTGCAACTGCACGGTGGTTACGGGTATATGTGGGAATATCCGATTGCCCGGGCCTGGGCGGATTCGCGGGTGCAGCGCATCTACGCCGGCACCAATGAAATCATGAAGGAAATCGTTGCCCGGTCATTCTGACGGGCAGTGATCGCCTCGGTCTACAGTTACCTAAGTTTACAAATTGCCAAACCTATCAAGGTTCGAATAGGCAGGATCCCCTACAGTAGCGGCACAACCTCTAACAAGGACAATGGTTGCCGCAATGATACGCCTGCTTCCTGTTTCCACTGCTCTCTTCCTGCTGCCCTTTCTGCTGATTGGCTGTGGCGATGAATCCGATTCCCTGCCGGCCGATGGCCGGGATTTCGACGCCGAAGGCTACATTGCCGGTAAGCCCTATACCGGGCGGGTTATCGATGGCTATCTCGAGAATGCGCGGGTCTGGCTGGATTTGGACGGAGACGGCCAGCACACTTCGGGGCCACTGCTACTTCAGACCAGCGCCGGTGTCGAGGTAGAACTGCCGGGCGGTGAACCAACAGCCATGACGGCAGCAGACGGCCGTTTTTCATTGGACGTATCCGAGCTTGAGCAGGATCCGTCGGTGTCGCCGGATCTCGACCCCCGGGACTATCCGCTGATGGCATTAGCGCTGCCCGGGCAGACCATTGAACACACCGGGTCCGGGCAGCGGGTGCTGGAGCAGGCCTTCATGATCAGTGCGCCCCCTGGTATTCGCAATGTCACGCCGCTGACCACCCTGGTTCGCCAGCGCCGTGTAAATGGCATTGGTGAATTTCTGGTGGGCACCAGCGACCTTGCCCTCGCCCTTGGCAATATCAACCTGGTCAGCGACTTTGTGCGTTCCGGGGATGAGCGCGCCCAGGCATACGCCAGCGCGTTTGCCCGCTTTCTTTCTTCCCAGCTGCCGCAGGACTACAAGGATATCCTCCGGGATGGCGACGGCACCGAGAGGTTCCTGAGTGCTGAAGCAGTGAGACTGATGGGCATCTCGTTTGCCCGGAATGCTCTGTCCATCGTCCAGATCGTCGATGAAGCGGCCATTGACGGTGATTACGCCGGCATTGATATTAAAAGCCTGGTTTTGCCGGAAATCGAACTGGAGCTGGATGATTCAGTGATCGTCAGTAGCCAGAAGGTTTTCGCCCGCGCCGCCAGCGGCCTGCCCTCCTCTTTTATCGGCCTGGATGCACTGGCGGAAATGGATTTCAGATACGCCGAAGATGGCCGGCTTACAGCCGTTGTTACAAACGGCTGCATGACTCCCTCGTTGGCGGAAATGGTCAGGCTCATCAACGCCGACGGGAAAATTGCGGCCACCGGAACCCAGTGGATACCCGCTCTGTCCCTGAACCAGAACAGTGGCACTTTTTACGATCAGGAAGGTGTCGACGAGCGTCTGACCTTTGACTGGAATAACGGCACGGCCGCTTTCGAAACCACCACCACCTGTCACGCAGGGCTGGCCGATGCCTCGGAATTCGGCGGGCCACCGGAAATCTCCTATGAATGGACGCTGACCAACGGCCGGGTGACTTCATTGACTGCAACCAGCAATAACAAGACCGAAGTGCTGACGCCGGATTACGCGTTCAGCACGGATTTCGTCGTCGGGTCGGTTCGTAACGTCGATAACATAGAGGAAGAAGTGATTGATCTGTTGGCACAGCCCCAGTCCTGCGCGGGCGACATTATGCCGGAAGACGCAGATGAGCCACAGGTGGTGTCAGCAGTTCAGCCCTTCACCGTAACCGGCGACCTGCCAATACCGAGCGGTTTCAGCAATCTCCGGCTGGAGCTGGATACTCGTGACGGACTCTTTCGCCCGCTTCGGTACCCGGTTCTCAATGAAGAATTCCAGACAACGGAAGGTGTCAGCAATAGCACGGGGTTTGAGTGGAACTTCTATTACCCGACTGAAGCGTCCGGAGATCTGATTCTCGATCAGCCCAACCTGATCAAAACGGCCTACCTCGCCCGCTACGATGGTCAGAGGAGCTGCGGCAGGGATTTTGGCTCGACACCTGCGTCTTCCTACGCCCGGGTCGAGTATTCCTACCAGCGACTGTCAGAATTCCTGGCGGGGCAGATTCAGTAACCGCGACGATCCTGGGCGAGAGTTGGGCACAACAAATCGCCCGATTCGCTCGGTTTCGTGACTCTCGTCGGTAAACGGCTTCGAAAATAGTCAGCAACCGGGGATGATGTGTTCGAGAATAATGTCTGATTGCATTTCCTGGGGAAGGAAATGGTGCCGAGGAGAGGACTTGAACCTCCACGGGGTTGCCCCCACTAGCACCTGAAGCTAGCGTGTCTACCAATTTCACCACCTCGGCAGGTGATTTGCAGTCATTCGGTTGGGTTTCAACACCTCAGCGTGCTCTCGCTTGCTTTAGATCATTGAAATTCCGAACATTCTGCCTGGCCACTCCGTATGCGGCTGACCAATGGCGCGTACTTTAATCATTCGCAAAAAAACTGTCAAATGTTTTTTCGCCATCAATCGCGCTGTATCACGGGCTTATTTTGGCCGCTTGTTAGCCAGCGGCAGGCCGGCGGCGTTATACTCCTGCGACAGTTAACATCAACGATACACACTAGTCACCGGCTGCTTTGGAGCAGTTGGCAGAAGGACACGAATGGTTTCCAGAAAAAAATCCGATCAGGACCCCCATGCCCAGCGTGAGGCAGGCAAATACGACAATCCGATTCAGAGTCGCGAATTCATTCTTGCGCACCTGAAAGAACGCGGGGCGCCGGCCACTCACGAAACTCTGTGCTCTGAGTTTGGTCTTGATTCAGAAGAGAGCATTGAGGCACTCCGGCGACGCCTGATCGCCATGTGCCGTGACGGCCAGATGATCTGCAACCGGCGCGGTGCCTACCTGCCGCTTGAAGATGCCGACCTGGTGTCTGGCCGGGTGATTGGTCATAAAGACGGTTTTGGCTTTCTGGTGCCGGATGATGGCGGCGGCGACCTGTTCCTGACCGCCCGCCAGATGCGTCTGGTGTTTCACGGTGACCGCGTCGCGGCCCGTGTTGATCGGGTAGACGACCGAGGTCGCCGTGAAGGCGTCATCGTGGAAGTTCTGGAATACCGCACCACCCAGACGGTCGGCCGGTTGTTCCAGGAAAGTGGTATCTCCTTCGTCGTGCCGGAAAATGCCCGGATCAATCACGAGGTACTGATTCCCGCCGAGCACATCAATGAAGCCCGGCATGGGCAGTATGTGGTGGTTGATATTCTGCGCCAGCCTTCGGTGCGCACACAGCCACTGGGCAAGATCGTGGAAGTGCTGGGCGAGCATATGGCGCCGGGTATGGAAATAGATGTGGCGATCCGCTCCTACGATATTCCCCACAGCTGGCCGGCGGCGGTGGGTGAGCAGGCCGCAGGTATTGCCGATGAAGTCACCGAGCAGGATAAACAGAACCGGGTTGATCTTCGCGGCCTGAACCTGGTCACCATCGACGACGAAACCGCCCGGGATTTCGACGATGCCATCTACTGCGAGCCAAGGCCCAAGGGCGGGTACCGTCTGCTGGTGGCGATTGCCGATGTTTCGCACTACGTCCGGCCAGGCTCGCCGCTGGATGAAGAGGCGATCAACCGGGGTAACTCGGTGTATTTCCCCGATCACGTTGTCCCCATGCTACCGGAGAAACTTTCCAACGGTCTCTGTTCACTGAACCCGGGGGTTGACCGCCTGTGCATGGTTGCTGACATGACGATCAGCGCGGCTGGCAACATCAGCGGCTACAAGTTCTATCAGGCGGTGATGCACAGTAGTGCGCGGCTAACCTACAACAAGGTCAGCGATATTCTGGAACGGCCGGATTCCGAGCCCGGATATCGCCTGTGCGAGCAGTACGCCGATGTGCTGCCTGACCTGCACAATCTTTACGGGCTCTACAAGCTTCTTCGCAAAGCACGTACAGAGCGTGGTGCCATCGATTTTGAAACCACCGAAACCCGTGTGGTTTTTGATGCAAACCGCAAGATCGAGGAAATCGTGCCGGTCACCCGTAACGATGCCCACAAAATCGTGGAAGAGTGCATGCTGTGCGCCAACGTGGCCACGGCGCGGTTCCTTAAAAAGCATAAGGTTCCTTCGCTGTATCGGGTGCACGACGGGCCTTCTGAGGAGCGCCTGGCTGCCGTTCGTCTTTTCCTGGGTGAACTGGGCCTGCAACTGGGCGGTGGCGACCGGCCAAGCTCTGCAGATTATCAGGCGCTGCTGGCCAGTATTTCCGAACGCAGCGATGCCAACGTTATCCAGACGGTGATGCTGCGGTCGCTCAGCCAGGCGGTCTACAGTCCGGAAGAGGGCGGGCACTTTGGTCTTGGCTTTAACAGCTACGCCCACTTTACCTCGCCAATCCGTCGCTATCCGGACCTGATCGTTCATCGCGGCATCAAATCAGTGATACATGGCGAAGAAGGCTCCAAAGACGTGGAAGTCCCGCCGAAACGCGATCCGCAACTGGCTGAATACCCTTACGACCATGCCCGCATGCAGCAACTGGGCGAGCACTGCTCGATGACTGAGCGCCGGGCCGATGACGCTACCCGTGACGTCATGGCCTGGCTCAAGTGTGAGTACCTGCGGGATCAGGTTGGCGAGGAGTACGACGGTGTTATTGCGGCGGTGGTGCCCTTCGGTTTCTTTGTGGAGCTGTCAGGCGTCTACATTGAGGGCCTGGTGCACGTGTCCACGCTTGCCGGCGATTTTTTCCATCACGATGCCGCCAAGCACCGGTTGATCGGTGAGCGCACGGCACAGAGCTTCCGCCTGGGCGACGAGGTCCGGGTGAAGGTGGTTCGGGTTGGAATGGAAGATCGCAAGATTGATCTTGAGCTGACCAGCGAACCCCAGCACCGGGAAGCCGACCGCGATGCCTTGAATGTCACCAAGCGCCCACCGAAAGACAAAGACAGGGCCCGCGGTAAAGGTCGCAGCAAACCAGCAGGCGGCAGCAGGAAGCCGGCAGATAAGCCAGCTCGCTCACGCAAGCCTGCCAACCCGGAGGTGCCGCCTGCCGATAACAACGGCGACATGTCCGCGCGGGAGCGGCTGGTGGCTGAAGCCGCCAAGCTGGCCCTGGACGGCAAAAGCAAGAAAGGGCAGGGTAAGCCCAAAGCTTCCGGGGGTGAGCGCAAGCGCAAGTCCGGTAAATCCGGAAAGCAGGGCAAGTCAGGGAAATAGCGCGTGTCTGAAGAGTTTATTTTTGGCTGGCATGCGGTCGAAGCGGTTCTCAAGCAGGAGCCTGCACGTTTGCAGCAGGTCTGGATTCAGACCGGTCGTCAGGATAAGCGGGTACAGAGTGTCACCGAAACCCTCGACAGCCTTGGGGTCGCCTGGCAGGTCGTGCACCGCAAGGAGCTGGACAAACGGGTTTCCGGCGTCCACCAGGGGGTCGTTGCCCAGGTGTCGGAAAGCCGGGAGTGGACAGAAGACGATCTGCTGCAGTCGTTGGCCGCTCAGGGTGAACCGCCTTTCCTGTTGATTCTTGACGGCGTGACCGACCCCCATAACCTTGGCGCCTGCCTGCGTACGGCTGATGCAGTGGGCGTTCAGGCGGTGATCGTGCCGAAAGACAAGTCTGCCTCACTGTCGCCGACCGTCAGAAAGGTCGCCTGCGGTGCCGCCGAGACGGTGCCGCTGGTCCGGGTTACCAATCTCGCCCGTTTCATGCGCGTGCTCCGTGATGACGGCGTCTGGCTGATTGGCACAGCGGGCGAGGCTGACAGAACGCTGTATCAGGCTGATTTCAAAGGGCCTGTTGCGCTGGTGATGGGTGCTGAGGGTAAAGGCATGCGGCGGCTCACCCGGGAACACTGCGACCTGCTGATCAAGATCCCGATGCAGGGCCAGGTCGATAGCCTGAATGTCTCCGTGGCGACCGGCGTCTGCCTGTATGAAGCACTGCGACAACGGCTTGCATAGAACGCCCGACACCCCTAGAATATCGCACCCCTTTTAAACAGGGGTGCTTTCGCTTTGTCTTTTGATAGCCGACGAGAGTCGGTTTTTATTTAAGAGCAAAAAGAAATCGGCAGCGTGTCTGCCACCTCCTTGCTTCTTGCTGAATGATTCATTCTGCAGGGGGCTGTCTAAACCGTAGGGAGAACTCATGCGTCACTACGAAATTGTATTTATGGTACACCCGGATCAGAGCGAGCAGGTGCCCGCAATGATCGAGCGTTATACCAACACCATCACTGAAGATGGCGGGCAGGTACATCGCCTGGAAGATTGGGGCCGTCGTCACCTGGCATACCCGATCAACAAGATTCACAAAGCCCATTACGTACTGATGAACGTTGAATGTTCACAGGCTGCAATGGACGAGATGACTCACAACTTCCGCTTCAACGATGCCATCATCCGCGACATGATTCTGCGCCGTGACGGTGCCGACACCGAACTGTCGCCGATGAAAGCATCCGAGTCCCGCGAAGATCGTCGTGGCGGCGGTGATGATCGCCCGCGTCGTTCCGCTGAATCTGACGACAACGACAGCGACAATGATCGCGGCCGTCACCAGTCGGATGATCAGGACGAAGAAGAGTAAAACATTACCGGAGTTGAGGAGTTAAGTTATGGCTCGTTTTTTCAGACGTCGTAAGTTCTGCCGGTTCACGGCAGAAGGTGTGAAAGAGATTGATTACAAGGATCTGGACACACTGAAAGGTTACATCACTGAAACCGGCAAAATCGTGCCCAGCCGTATCACCGGCACCAAAGCACGTTATCAGCGTCAGCTGGCTACCGCTATCAAGCGTGCCCGCTACCTGGCACTGCTGCCGTATTCGGATAGCCACGATAACTAAGTAACAGAATTACAGGACTCGGGACCATGCGTGCACTGGCACAGTTTGTAATGCGCGGTCCCCTGCAGGCAGGCGGGGTAGCGGTTGTTGCGACAGCCATTCCCCTGGTGTTCTGGGTTGGTGCTGCTGTTGTTGGCCTGGTTATTCTCAGGCTTGGCATCAGCCAGGGGCTCAATATCGGGCTCTGGGCGTTACTGCCGGCACTTGGCTGGGCCTGGTTGGGGCAGAACCCCATGGCTCTGGCTGTGGTGCTTCAGGTCATGCTGATGGCATCGGTGCTCAGAGTCACGCTGTCCTGGGACAGGGCGCTGCTTTCGGGCAGTTTCCTTGCCATAGCGATGGGGCTGCTGGTGCCCATGTTATACCCCGAACTGATCGACACACTGGTTCAGATGGGGGTGCAGGTATACCAGAATTATGACCCCGAAATGGCGCAGAGCTTCGGAGACAGCCTGGAGCGCGCCATTCGGCAGACCATGACGGCCAGTATGGCCGGCACCTATCTGCTGGCAGGTGTCGGGATGACCATGCTGGCGAGGTCCTGGCAGGCCGGGTTGTACAACCCGGGGGGATTCCAGAAAGAGTTTCATGCTCTGCGGATGTCTCCAGCCCTTGCGGGTATCTGCGTGGCAGTCATGGTGGTGGGCACCGTCATTGGGCTTAATCCGATGCTGGTGGCCTGGGCCGGGGGCTTGCCATTGTTCCTCGCGGGCGTGGCATTGGTGCACGGCGTTGTTGGCCTGAAGGGCCTTGGCGGCCAGTGGCTGGTAGCCTTCTACCTGGCGTTGGTGTTTCTGGGCCCGAGTCTGTTATTTGTATTGCTGGTTCTGGCGTTTGTGGATAGCTGGTTGGACATCAGAGGGCGTATCAAGCCCGCAGGTCCAGCTGAATAAAGCACGAAGAGGTTAACGAGATGGATGTTATTCTGCTCGAAAAAGTAGCAAACCTTGGTTCACTCGGTGACAAGGTAAAGGTTAAGGCCGGTTACGGTCGTAATTTCCTTCTGCCCTACGGCAAGGCTGTTCCTGCAACTGCAGACAACCTTAAGGCGTTCGAAGAGCGCCGTGCCGAGCTTGAGAAAGCCGCCGCTGAAAAGCTGGCTGCTGCCCAGGCTCGCGGAGAAGCCCTGAACGGTGCATCGGTTACGATCACTTCCAAGGCTGGCGAAGAAGGCAAGCTGTTCGGTTCTATCGGTGTGCGTGACATCGCGGATGCGATCACCGCTGCCGGTACCGAGGTAGAAAAAAGCGAAGTTCGTCTGCCGGAAGGCCCCCTGCGCGTTGTGGGTGAGTACGAAATCGAGCTACAGCTGCACTCGGACGTAAGCGTTTCTATCAATCTTGCGGTTGTTGCTGAGTAAGCGACCCGAAAGATTGCCGGTAACACTGGGTCTTCAAGCCTGCTGAGACAGGCTGTTGAAGGCTTTGCGCAAGACAGGCCCGGTTCCACTTGAATGTGGAATTCCGGGCCTGTTGCGTTCTGGTGTATGCTAGTGGCTACTGAAATCCAGACGAAGATGTATCAATGGCCAACCCCAATTTTCAAGCGGTTTCCAGCGACCCGGAAACCAGCCGAATCAAAGTTCCGCCCCATTCCGTAGAAGCCGAACAGGCCGTGTTGGGTGGCCTGATGCTGGACAATCGCCGGTTTGACGAGATTGCCGAGATCATTTCTGCCGCGGATTTTTACCGCCAGGATCATCGCCTGATATTTGGCGCAGCCGAGCGCCTCGCCGGCGACAGTGAACCCCTGGACGTGGTCACCCTCGCCGAATTTCTGGATCGTGCCGGCGATATCGAAGATGCCGGTGGGCTGTCCTACCTGGCGGAGCTTGCAGAGAAAACTCCGGGCGCTGCCAACATTCGCGCCTACGCCGAGATCGTTCGCGAACGCTCGATCCTGCGTCAGCTGGTGGAAGTGTCGGGGAAAATTTCCGATTCGGCCTTTAATCCGCAGGGACGTAACAGCAATGAGGTCCTGGACGAGGCCGAGCGCAATGTTTTCCAGATTGCCGAATCGAGGGTCAAGGAGGGCACCGGCCCCCAGACCATCAACCCGATCCTGACCAAGGCCCTGAGCCGCATCGAGGAGCTGTTCGAGTCCGGTGAAACCACCACTGGCCTGACGACCGGCTTCAAGGATCTGGATGAGTGGACATCGGGTATGCAGCCGTCCGATCTGTTGATTGTCGCTGGCCGCCCGTCCATGGGTAAAACCACCTTTGCCATGAACATCGTCGAGAACGCCCTGATAAGCACTGGGGCGCCGATTCTGGTGTTCAGCATGGAAATGCCCGCCGATGCGCTGGTGATGCGTATGCTGTCGTCCCTGGGCCGCATTGACCAGAGCCGGATCCGTAGCGGCAAGCTGGAAGAAGACGACTGGCCACGGCTGACCTCCGCCGTGAGCCTGTTGAAAGACAAGCCACTTTATATAGATGACACGCCCGGGCTGAGCCCCACTGAGATGCGGTCGCGGGCAAGGCGCATCGCCCGTGAAAACGGCGGACAGCTGGGGCTGATCATGGTGGATTATCTTCAGTTAATGCGGGTCCCGGGCAACACCGAAGGCCGTACCGCCGAAATTTCGGAGATTTCCAGGTCCCTGAAAGGTCTGGCGAAAGAGCTCAGTTGCCCGATGGTAGCGCTTTCCCAGCTTAACCGGAGTCTGGAGCAGCGCCCCAACAAACGGCCGGTGAACTCGGATCTGCGTGAATCCGGTGCGATTGAGCAGGATGCCGACGTCATCATGTTTGTTTACCGCGACGAGGTCTATAACGAAGACACGTCTGACAAGGGCATTGCCGAGATCATTATCGGCAAGCAGCGGAACGGGCCGATCGGTACCGTTCGCCTCGCATTTATCGGTAAGTACACCAAGTTTGAGGATCTGGCCCACGGCGACTACGGTGGGGACTACTGATGCCGCGATCGACCATTGCCAGAATTGACCTGAATGCGTTGCGGTATAACTACCGCAGGGCTGCGGAACTGGCCGGCGACGCCCGTGCCATGGCCGTGATCAAAGCCGATGGCTATGGCCACGGTATTGGTGACGTTGCCAGGGCATTGCAGGACGAAGCACCAAAGTTCGCAGTGGCCTGTATTGAAGAAGCGCTGGCTATACGCGAAGCCGGTGTGTCGGTGCCCGTCGTGCTGCTGCAGGGGCCTCATAGCCCGGAAGACGTGGACACCAGCGCGCGGGAGAATTTCGAACTGGTGATCCACAGCGATCACCAGTTACCCTGGCTGGCAGCGACGGATGCGGCACCGGTTATCTGGATAAAAGTAAACACCGGCATGAATCGTCTGGGGTTTTCGCCTGAACAGCTCAATGGCGTTATGGCGGCACTGGCTGATTCGGGCGCCGCCTCAGGTGTGACAGGCTTCGTCACCCATTTCGCCTGTGCCGACGATGAACAAAGCACACGTACGGCGGAGCAGACAGACTGTTTTATCCGAGCCACGGCGCCCTGGCCGGAACTTTCCAGAAGCCTGGCCAATTCTGCCGCCCACTTCAGGGAAGAGCAGCCAATGTACGACTGGACCCGCCCGGGCATCATGCTTTATGGCGGTTCGCCCATGATTGGCAGGCTGGGGCCGGATCTGGGCCTTCGACCGGTTATGACGCTGGAGGCAGAACTGACCAGCGTGCGCACCATCAAGGCAGGTGAGGCGGTGGGCTATGGAGGGTCCTGGATAGCGCCCGGGGAAACACGGATGGGCATTGTTGCTGCGGGTTATGGCGATGGTTACCCACGACATGCGGGCACGGACACGCCAGCCTGGGTGAACGGCCAGCGTATCCGTCTGATTGGCCGGGTGTCCATGGACATGCTAGCCGTGGATCTGACCGCGGCGCCGGACGCGAAACCAGGTGATACCGTCGAATTGTGGGGCCGACATGTCTCAGTAGACGAAATCGCGCGGCACGCCGGCACCATTGGCTATGAACTGCTGACGGGCGTTACTGTCAGGGTGCCGCGGGTCTGTGAATGATTTCCTCGTTAAAATCCAAACGTTTAATGGGAGGCAGTAACGCCTGTGCACGTGCTCGTTGTTCATGACTATGGCCCGCTGGGAAGAGTATTGCTGGAAGATCTGCGGGACACCCACCTTCAGGTGAGCCCGTTGTTGATCAGCGAACTGGACAGCGTTGAGCTGTCTGCACTGGCGGACTGGATACCGGACGACACCGACCTGATCGTCAACGCACTATGGCTTGCCGACCCCGAGCTTGCCGAAAGCGACCCTGAGTTCGCGCACAGAGCCTCGTTTTCATTGCCGGTAGCTTTGGCCGAGTACGCCAATGAGCACGGTATGTCGCTGCTGCAGCTGTCATCAAGTTATGTTTTCGATGGCCGCAAGCAAAGCGCCTACATTGCATCCAATCCGGGGCAACCGGTGAATGAGCTCGGAAACTGGCAGTGGGAGGCCGAGCAGGCTATCCGTACCCTGCTGACACGCCACATCCTGCTGCGGACAGGCTGGAGCCTGGGGCGTTTTCTGCGCAAGGTGCAGTCGGTGGCGTCAGGTTCGAACACCATCAAACTGCCCGGCAAGTGCCACGGCCAGCCGGTGACGGTCATTGATCTTGCCCGGGTGATGATGGCCATTATCAAACAGATTGATTGTGGCGCGGAAGTCTGGGGTACCTATCAGTATGCCGGAGCCGAGGATATTTCCCTCTATGAATTGGGGCTGGCGATTGCTGGCCTGCCGGGCATTCCCAGCGGTCTGCATGTGGTGGACGAAATGGCAGACTGGGCGATGCTGGAACCGGCAAACGCCACCATGATCTGCACCAAGATTCGCAATACTTTCGGCATCAAACAGCTGCCCTGGCGCTCTGGCCTGTCGGACGAACTCCGGCTGCTGTCGCAGCCTGAGCGCGAATCCGAGCCTACGGACTAGCCTCCGCCTCAGCGGTTTCCTTTTCAATCAGCGCCGGTGTCTCCAGCGACATCGGGCCAAGCTTGCCCGCCCGATACTCGTTCAGCAGAACTTCCGACACCTTGTGAAGGTCCGGCACGCCCCCACGCCGAAAGAAATGCCGTTTGGCTGCAATACCATCCATTAGCGCCAGCCCGTCCTCGGGCTTTGCTGTGAAACCGTATCTGGCGAGTATCTGATCCGGATAGGCCTGCAACAGATAGTCTGCGGCAAACAATGCCACGTCCTCAAATTCGATGACGGCGCTGCGGATGGCCCCACTTACAGCCAACCGATAGCCGCAGGCCTCCGGCGACAGTTTCGGCCAGAGGAATCCCGGTGTGTCATACAGCAGAACGTTATCCGGCAGCTTGATCGCCTGCTGGGCCCGGGTAACGGCCGGTTCATTACCGGTTTTGGCCACGGGCCGGCCTGCCAGAGTGTTAATCAGTGTGGATTTGCCGACGTTGGGTATGCCCAGAATCATTACCCGGAGCGCGCTTTTCTGACGATCATGCCCGGGCGTCATTTCTGCGGCCAGCCGGAGAATATCCAGTGCCTCGCTGCGCTGGTTGTGGGTCATGGTAATAGCCCTGACGCCACGCTCTTTTTCCAACCAGGCTTGCCATTGCGCAGTGACATCCGGATCGGCAAGGTCGCGTTTGTTCAACACCTTGATTACCGGGGTGTCGCCCCTGAGCGCCGGCACCAGAGGGTTCTCACTGGAGAACGGAAGGCGGGCATCGAGTACCTCGATGATCAGGTCCATCTGTGGCATTACTTTTTTGATTTCCTTGCGGGCCTTGTGCATGTGCCCTGGAAACCAGTTAATCGCCATGGGGATAACTCCCGTAAGAAATAGAGGTGTGGCCAGACGGCGCCATTATGGACGGGAATGACCAAATTTTCACATTTCTGTGAATCCCCGTATGGCAGGCGCTCTGGCCGGCCGCTGTTGGAAGTGTGTACAAAAAACGGGGGTATAGGGTGAAATCGGGTCTGGTTTTGTACTAGGGTGTAGAGCTCGAAAAACCAAATACCTTAATAAATTGTTTTGGAGATCTTTATGAAGCTCGTAAAACTGTTCGGAACCGCACTGATTGCGCTTGGCCTGAGTTCCCCGGCCATGGCCCAGCAATCCGGTGGTCAGCCTGACCAGGTGGACCAACTCGCCCAGATGGTCGGTCTGAGTGATGACCAGCAGACTGAAATTCGAGCTATCCTGGAGGAAATGCAGGGTGAAATCCAGGAGCTGAACGGCCAGGCTCAGCAGCTTCAGCAGCAGATCCAGGGTGAAATCAAGCCGGATTATGACGAAGCTGCCATCCGCGAAAACGCCGCTGAACTGGGTGAAATCACTGGCGAGATTGCTGCCCTGTCAACGCTGATGCAGGCCAAGGTAGACAGCGTGTTCACTGAAGAGCAGCGTGAGCAGCTCAACCAGCGTATGCAGCAAATGCAGCGGCAGATGCAACAGCAGCGCCAGATGCAGCAACAAGGCCAGGGTCAGGGCATGCAGTGAGTCCAGACCTGAGAAAACCGCCCTGGCACTGAGCCACGGCGGTTTTTTTGTGCCTGAAGGTTTTACCCGGAGTTGCCGAAGGGCTTTACCATCACAATCAGCCTGGGCAGCAGGGTAAGGGCACCTACCAGAGCCATGAACATGGCAAAGCCGGTGAACAGTCCGAAGTAGATAGTCGGAATGAAGTTCGACAGGACCAGAATCGAAAAGCCAGTGATTATGGTCAGCGACGTAAAGAACATCGCCTGCCCAATGCTGCGGTGGCAGCGGTGCATAGTGGCAATATAGTCGCCGTCCTTCTCGAATTCCGTTTTGAACCGGTGGATGTAGTGAATGGTGTCGTCCACGGCTATCCCCACGGTAATCGCCGCCACGGTAATGGTCATCATATCCAGCGGAATGCCTAGCCAACCCATCAGTCCCAGCACCGAACCGGCGGCAATCAGATTCGGAGCCATGCCAATCAATGCCAGTTTGATCGACCGGAACAGGATCAGAAACATAATCATGATGGCCAGGAACACCACGCCAATGGTCTTGATCTGGGAGTCGAACAGGCTCTGCAGCATGTTGTTGTACATCACCGTCATGCCTGTGAGCTGTACCTGATCGTCTTCGAAGCCCATGTCCTCGGTCAGGTGGCTGCGAATGCGGTCCAGCAATTCCTGGCGTCGCAGATCCGGCAGGGTTTCCAGAATGCGGATACTGAACCGGGCCTGGTCGTCTTCCTCGCTGATATAGGGCGTCAGCAGGATGTCCCGCAGATCTTCGGGCACCGCCGAAGGCACGAAGGCCAGTTCCAGGGCGTTCAGGGGCTCGCCGCCGTTCACCTGCGCCAGTATGTCCAGGGTGGTGCTGATGGACTGCACCTTGCCGGTTTCCGGCAGGCTGTCCAGATAGTCGTGGACTTTTTCCAGCCGGTCCATTTTCTGATAGGTGAACCAGGTGTCCCGGTATCCCTCGGCCCCTTCACAGTCCTCGACAAAAGGGTCACAGTCGCTGGCAAAGGGGTCTCCGCCGCTGGCGCTCTCGGGCGCCCTGTCGTCAGTGATGACCACGTCCAGGGGTGTGGTGCCGCCCAGGCGGTCATCGATGGTAATCATGCCCTGGTGGATTTCGGTACTGGACTTGAAGTAATCAATGAAGCTGTTTTCCACCGTCAGGCGGCTCAGGCCTATCACGCAGAGCACTGCGATGATGGCGGAACCGAACAGAACGGTGTTGCCAAAGTGCTCGGTAAACCGCGCGAACAGGTCCGTAAATGGAACGCGGTCCGAGCGCACCCGGTCGTCCAGTGGCGGAGGCAGCAGTGCCAGCAGGGCCGGGAAAACAATAAAGGTGATCAGGAAGGCGACCGTCAGGCCCAGGGTCATCATCCAGCCGAAATCGATCACCGGGCGAATGCCACTGAACGTCAGCGAGCCGAAGGCGACAATGGTGGTGATGGCCATGTAGAAGCAGGGTTTGACCATGGCCAGCAGTGTGCGCCGCAGTATGTCCAGGGATTCCGCTTCAGGATCGTCGTGCTGGAATTCCCGATAGCGGACGATCAGGTGAATCGTCAGCGACAGGGTCATGATCAGCAGCAACGAGACAAAGTTGGAGCTGATCACCGTCACCGGCCACTGCGCCCAGCTCAGGTAACCGATCATCAGCCACACGGTGAAACTGCAGCACAGCAGGGGTACCAGCACCCAGCGCCACTGGCGGAAGATGATGGCCAGGGTTAGTAGCAGGAACAGCAACACGCCAACGCCAAAAGTGGACAGGTCATTCTGGATAAAGCGGATCATGTCCGCGACGATCATGGGCACGCCGCCCAGGTAGATCTCCGCCCGGTCCCGGTAGTCGTCGAGAATGGTCCGGACTTCGCCGATGGTTCTGTCCCGCTGCTCGCCCTGGGCTTCGGTAAATTCAATAAATTCCTGGCTGACGGTTTCCAGGCGTTGCTGTCCTGCTGCAGAAGCCTCGCCGCTGTCGACCTTGTCCCTCAGGCTGTTGCGCTCTCGCAGCAGTTCGAAATAGCGCTCCGGTGTCGGCAGGTTCACCTGTATGGCAGTGGTGCGGGCATCCTCGCTGATCAGCAGGTTGGGGTAGAGCGGGTTGTCCAGCAGCGCCTCGCGGGCGGTATCCGGTTCAACGCCATCTTCATCGATGGTCTTGATCTCGGAATCCACGGTGTCCAGGGTCAGGTCCGGGCTGTGCAGCAAGGGGACATTCAGGATGCTGTTGGTGGAGCTGACGTTGTCCAGTGCTTCAAGGTCGTCACGGAGCGACCGGAGCAGGGCCAGGCCGTCTTCGCTGAACATTTCCTCATGGGGGGTAAAGGTAACCACGAGGAAGTCGTCAGAGGTGGTGAAGCGGCGATTTACTTCCCGGTACTGCTCCAGTGAGCGGTCGTTTTCCAGCACCAGGGACTCGGCGGAGGCGTCCAGTCGGAACTGGTCAAGCCGCAAACTGGCAAGCACCAGCAGGGCGCCGAAAATCAGAAGAACGAGAACTGGATGGGGAAGAATCAGCCGGTCATAAAACGAACGAAGCCAGGACATCAGAAACAGCACCCTTCACATTGGAAACGAGTGCAGAGTGTGCCACAAACTGTCAGGTTGCGGTGATTCTGTTGGGCACCGAATCAGTCGACGGCTTTAACGGGAATCTGCTGCGCTTTTGATGAAGCAGGAACTTCCGGCACGGCAAGGCCAAGATTGTTCTTTTCGAACACCCGGTCAGCGCGATAACTGGAGCGCACCATGGGACCGGAAGGCACCTCCATAAAGCCTTTTTCCAGGCCGATTTCCCGGTAGCGGTTAAAGGCTTCCGGCGTGACGTATTCTTCCACCGGCAGATGGTTCGGGGTCGGGCGCAGGTACTGGCCCAGGGTCAGTATGTCGACGCCAATGGCCCGCAAATCGTCCATGGTTTCCAGAATTTCTTCTTCGGTTTCACCCAGGCCCAGCATCAGGCTGGTCTTGGTGAGTACATCCGGCCGGTACCGCTTTGCGTGGGCCAGCACGCTGAGAGTTTTCTCATAGCCGGCGCGGGGATCACGCACGCGGGTGGTCAGACGCTTGACGGTCTCCACGTTCTGGGCGAACACATCCAGCCCGGAATCCACCACTTTCTCAACGTGGGGCATGACCGCGTCGAAGTCCGGGGTCAGGGCTTCAACTGCGACGTGAGGGGTGCGTTCCTTGATGGCTGAAACGCAGGCGGCGTAGTGGGCTGCGCCGCCGTCATCCAGATCATCACGGTCCACGGAGGTAAGCACGATATAGCGCAATCCCATCAGTTCCACGGACTTGGCGGTGTTTTCCGGTTCTTCGTGGTCCAACCAGCCCTTGGGATTGCCGGTATCCACAGCGCAGAAGCGGCAGGCACGGGTGCAGACAGAGCCCATAACCATGATGGTCGCGGTGCCATTGGTCCAGCATTCACCAATGTTGGGGCAGTGGGATTCCTGGCAGACGGTACTCAGGCGATGTTCGCTGACGTTCTTGCGAACCGCCTCGTAGCGCTCGCCGCCCGGCATGCGAGCCCGCAACCAGGAGGGTTTACGCTGGGTCTTGGTATCGATAATGCCCGAGCCGGAGCGCTTGATTCCGTCCTTGATGGCAGAAAAGCCATGTTCGTTACGGAATTTGGAACCGCTGGTGACGCGGGGCTTGGCGCTGTCGCTCATTGCACTGGAGCTCTCTTGGATTCGAATGAAAAAGGTAACAAGTAAGGTAAAAGGGTAATCCGGCGACACAATTGTTACAAGACAGATAGGGATAATCACGGGGATGGCCGGGCACGACATTGGTCGAACCCGGCCGGGCTTCAGATAGAGAAGAGGATCAGCAAGGTCAGGCTGTTGCCTTGTCCAGCGCCTGTGCGATGTCGGCAATGATATCGTCCACATGCTCGATACCAATGGACAGGCGCACCAGATCTTCACTGACCCCTGCACTGGCCAGTTCTTCCGGGTTCAGCTGACGGTGGGTGGTCGTGGCCGGATGGCAGGCCAGGGATTTGGCATCGCCGATGTTCACCAGTCGGTAGATCAGTTCCAGCGCGTCGATAAATTTCCCGCCGGCCTCAAGGCCGCCTTTGATGCCGAAGCTCAGAATGCCGGATGCCCTGCCGCCACAGATCTTGTCGCAGGTGGCTTTGTAGGGGCTGTCGGCAAGGGTGGCGTAATTGACCCATTCCACGGACGGATGATCCTGCAGGTACTGGGCAACTTTCTCGGCGTTCTGGCAGTGTCTTTCCATGCGCAGCGCCAGTGTCTCCAGCCCCTGCATGATCAGGAACGCATTGAACGGGGACAGCGCAGCGCCGGTGTTCCGTAGTGGCACCACGCGGCAGCGGCCAATAAAGGCAGCTTCGCCCAGGGCTTCGGTGTAGACCACACCGTGATAGGACGGGTCCGGCTCATTCAGCATCGGGAATTTTGCGGCATTGGCTTTCCAGTCGAACTTGCCGGAATCCACAACCACGCCGGCCACCGTAGTGCCGTGCCCGCCAATGTACTTGGTGAGTGAGTGAACCACGATGTCGGCGCCGTGTTCTATCGGACGACACAGGAAGGGGGTGCCAACAGTGTTATCGACAATCAGCGGTATGCCGTGTTTGTGGGCGATTTCCGCCCAGCGCTGGATGTCGACCACGTTACCGGCGGGGTTGCCAATGGATTCGCAGAAGAGGGCGCGGGTGTTGTCATCAATGGCGTTCTCCACCGCATCGAAGTCGTCGTGGCGAACCATCTTGCAGGTGATGCCCTGATTTGGCAGCGAATGGGCGAACAGGTTGTAGGTGCCGCCGTACAGCTGGCCGGTGCTGACGATGTTATTGCCGACCTTGCAGATGGTCTGCAGGGCATAAAGGATGGCCGCCATGCCGGAGGCCACAGCCAGCGCGCCGACGCCACCTTCCAGTTGAGCCATGCGCTCTTCCAGCACCGCATTCGTGGGATTCATGATGCGGGTATAGATGTTGCCCTGCACCTTCAGGTCGAACAGATCAGCGCCGTGTTGGGTGTCGTCGAAGGTATAGGACGTCGTTTGGTAAATAGGTGTAGTGGCGGCGTTGGTGGCCGGGTCGCCTTTAAAGCCGGCGTGGAGGGCGACGGTTTCTGGTTTCATTGCAACGATCCTGCTGTCGTGAATTTGTTTTTGGCTACCAAACATTAGCGACGATGAGGTTCGCTGTCCATCAGTGTCTCCAGCGGATCCCGGGCAACCCTTTTTTTCGCTGCCAAAGACGTTATTGCGCTTTTGTTCGCTACGCTGTATGAAGGAGAGTAGTGTAGGAGGAAGGTCCGGAATCTATTGCCCAATGACAGAAAACGGGGGGGTTCATGGTTGTTAAGGGTGCGCTAACCGCAACCGACTATTTCGACCAGGGATTCACGGTATCGATCTCGAAATTGTTGGGCATGCTTCGCCGAAATTTTGGTATGGATCTGGCGTTCATCGGCAAATTTGAACGCGGCTTTCGGTCGTCTGTCGTTCTGAACGCGGGAGAGCGGTCAAAGCTTTCAGACAACGCCTATTTCTCCCACCCGGAAAACGATACTTACTGCCGAAAAATCGCTGACGGTGAGCTTCCCTGCATCATCCCGGACACCAGCCAAAATCCGATCACCCGTGACATGGCGGTGACAGACGACCTGTCCATTGGCGCCTACATGGGTGTGCCCATTTTTTTGTCCACCGGCGAAGTGTATGGAACCCTGTGTTGCCTCAAGCATTCCACCGATGACTCACTGAGCTCGCGCGATCCATCCCTGCTGCGTTTTGTGGCTGAGGTGATCGCTGACCGGATCGAATCCCTTAGGACGTCCGATCGACGGCTAACTGAGATCGAGGAACGAATCGACCAGATCATCGCGTTCGATGAACTGGAGATGCACTTCCAGCCCATCTGGGCGGTCGAGAAAGAGTGTGTCGCTGGCTACGAGGCGTTGGCCCGATTTCAGACGGTGACCTATCGCCCGCCAGACTTATGGTTCAGCGAAGCGGAAGAGGTCGGGCAGGGCGAGCGCCTGGAAGCCATGGCAGTCCGCCGGGCGCTTGGTGCCCTGAAACATCTGCCAGAGGACTGTTTCATCAGCATCAATGCCTCGCCGGAAATGGTGCTTTCCAGGGTGCTGGCCAAACTGCTGCTAGGAGCAGACGGCGACCGCGTCATCGTAGAGGTGACGGAACACGCCAGAATTATGGACTATCAGGCGTTCAGAGACGCCGCCCATCTGCTTCGGACAATGGGTGTTCGGCTGGCCATCGATGACGCCGGCTCCGGCTACGCGTCCTTCAAACACGTGGTAGAGCTGGACGCAGACATCATCAAGCTGGACCTGAACCTGATTCGGGGCATCGATGCGGACGTGAAAAAGCAGGCAATGGCAGCAGCACTCATTTCATACGCTCGTCGCGTAGGCGCAGAGGTAGTGGCAGAGGGCGTCGAAACCCAGCAGGAATTTGCAATGCTTAAAGAACTCGACGTCGACAAAGTTCAAGGCAGCCTGATCGGCAAAGCCGTCCCGCTTGATGAAATTTCCTGCAATCCGATCGTCTGACAGACCACCACTCCGGGCATAAAAAAAGCCACGATGTGAATCATGGCTTTTTTCGGAAGTCTGGTAGCAAGGGGCGGAGTCGAACCGCCGACCCCAGCATTATGTGTGCTGTGTAAGAGGAGCACTACCGTACACAAAATTTCAAAAACAACAGGTTAGCTTAAAGGTGAGTGCACCGAAGGTCACAAAAGCATACAGCGGTAGTCAAGGGGGCAACCGACATCACGCGGATTCACGGCTGTCTTCAACGGCTTCCAGCTTCACCCGAAAACCACACGCAGCGGCATACTTATTGAGCGTGCCCCAGCTCGGATTACCTTTGCCATGCTCAAGCCTTGAAATGTTGCTCTTGTTGGTTCCAAGTTTTTTGGCAACCTCCTCCTGAGTAAGACCAGCTGAAGACCTCATAGTGACAAGCTGATCAATCAGGCTGAACTCGTCCTGGAGGGCATCGTACTCCTTCCGGACCTTGGGGTTTTGCAGTGCTTTCTGCTTAAAATCTTTAAAGCTCTTCATTTCTTGACCTCCTTCAACCGCTCTTTGGCAAGCTCTAAGTCTTTCTTGGGTGTCTTCTGATCCTTCTTTACGAATACGTGCAAAACGACGATTCGCCTGCCCTCCATGTAGCAGAAGATACCTCTACCGATCCCTTCTTTTGCTTTCGCCCGGATCTCGAACAGCTCATCGCCCAGCGGCTTTGTGTGCGGTGCGCCTAGATTGGCTCCGTGCTTCTCCATCAGATCCATCAAACGAAGCATTCTTGCCTGGATCTTGGGTGGCATATCCGCTAGATCTTCGTCCACCTTCCCGTATAGCTCAATTTCCCAGGCCATTTACACTCCTATTCCTTTATATTGTTATCATAAATGACAACCTTGGGTTTGGGGAAATTCCAGAATGGAATAAGAAGCGCCCTGCTTAATCTATCGGCCTCAGGCAGCATCGTTTTATGAGACCTGTGGAGATAGTCCATCGACAGACACTGATTTTTAAAAACAGACAGTTATGGCTTGGCGAGGTTCAAAACCGCACATTGGGGGACGCTGTTGAGGACGAGTGGACAAACGCCATGCTCAATCAAAGCCGTACTTTTCTCTCCGCTGATTAAAGGCACTTTCTCCGCCTTCTAAGATATCGGCTGCTAGCTTCTGAACTTGGAAGAGATCTACAGCGCCTTGATTGTCTTCGAGAATTTGGCCGCTGCCATCATTTTGGGTGAAAACGCCAATCCACTCAGCGTCACCGAATACGGGAATATTTGCGTTTGTAACCATCCCCTAAAATCGGTGCATGCGTAATTAGAGTTCTCCGGCCTACAATGAGACAAACGGAGAGCGACATGAAAAAGTCACGGTACAGCGAGTCCCAGATCGTCAAGATCCTGA
>NZ_SRPF01000028.1 GCF_004785685.1 Marinobacter confluentis
GGGGGGTAGGGGTAGGTGCAGTGTGTGGCACAATGTTCCACGGCGTGCAGGGCAGTGGGCTAGTAGTAGGTTTCCTTCTCCACCCAGCCGCCAGGGCGTCGCCTGATGATGAGCTTCCGCACCTCGTCATACACGAAGATGAGAAGGGAGTAGGGGAAGGCACAGAACCACCAAGTAGGTTTGAGGGGATACATCCTAAGGGCTGCACCCATCCCAGGGCAGTAGGACAGGAAAGCAGCAAGAGCTGTCTCTTCAAAGAGGCCAAATATTAAGATCTTGAGATCGGAAGAGC
>NZ_SRPF01000029.1 GCF_004785685.1 Marinobacter confluentis
ATAAAGCCGGATATGCTCCCTGCGGGACAGATGCTTTGCCAGCACCCGGCGCTCGGATAACGTCAGCAGCTCGCTGAACCTCATCGCTCGCAAGGCGGTGGTGAATTCCACCATGTGCGCACACTGCCAGAGCAGGCCGTCGCCACCTTCGAGGTGCGCAATATGCTTGCGGGCATCGTCGAGCAACCGCCGTCGCTTGATGATCAGATCAAGATAGGAAGGTTTTCGGGTGACCAGCCTGCGAACGGACGGCAGGCCGGAAAGCAGCAGGATCACAAACACCCCAAAGCCGGCGCCGGCAATCCACGCGGGTACAAAACCGGTCAT
>NZ_SRPF01000030.1 GCF_004785685.1 Marinobacter confluentis
ATCCTGATTACAACGGCAATCAGCCGCTGGTTCATCCACAGCCTGCGGGTGTTGCGGTGACAGACAGCGCCGCAAGGTTTATCGGCTGGCACGCCATTACCATCCTGCGAATCGCGCGGCACCCGGAAGGGGTCATGCGGGTCTATTTCTATAACCCGAACAACGACAGCGGGCAACACTGGGGGGGTGATGTACAGGTCAGCACCGCCAGAAAGGGCGAACGTTTTGGTGAAGCATCACTGCCGTTCGAGCAGTTCGCGTCCCGTGTCTACATCTTCCATTTCGATCCGCTAGAGCGTGGCGAACCGGCGGAAGTAGGCGCAGAA
>NZ_SRPF01000031.1 GCF_004785685.1 Marinobacter confluentis
TGACAAAAATCGAGTATTCCGGAGATTTTATACAGATCGGCACACCCGTCGGGATCTGGCGGACAGAGCACGGGGAGCTGCGCACCTTTGCCCCATCGCAAAGGAAAAAGCCCCTGAACATGGTCTGCATGGAAATGGGTCAGAATGATGGCATCCAGGCTACCCGCGGGAAACCGTTCGTGAATATCCATCAGGCCCGCATCCAGCAATAACCGCACCCGAAAACTTCACCCGAGCCTGGGAAATGTATCTGGCCGGTTCAATTGCGGCTTTTCGCGCCGGTTCCCTGCAGTTATTCCAGGTGGTGTTTACCCACGGGTCGAAT
>NZ_SRPF01000032.1 GCF_004785685.1 Marinobacter confluentis
CCTGCAGGTGGCCAAACTGGCCGGGGTGCCCCAGGATGTGATTCGCCATGCCAAGGCCCAGCTGGCCCACCTGTTTATCAATAAATCCCTGGGCGGCGCCGGTACACCAGCCGACCCTGGAAATAGTGTCTGAACCAGTGCCGACATGCAGCGGCGGTCGGCTCAGAGCCTTGGCAATCCGCTGTTCCAGTTCCGCCGGCGTCAGTGGTGATTCTAGCTCACCCTGTCACACCAGGCCATCGAGCGGGCGCGGGTTCTGGATACCCAACACGTCAGCAAGCTGGCGGTTATTGCCATATTCCGGGTGATCATCCAGCGGCAGGT
>NZ_SRPF01000033.1 GCF_004785685.1 Marinobacter confluentis
CCCATTGCAGCGAATTACCCCAAACGGTCCGGGTTGGGTGAGAAGTATCTGCACCAGCAACTGAGGTTGATCAAGAGGCAGGATCGGATGATAGCATCCATGACGGGTCTGCTGGACAACAGCTCTGACCAGGATCTGCAGGATCTTGCTGCCTACTTTAATGAACAGTCGATGCCAATTGGTCAAGCTGATCCGGAGCTGGTTGATCAGGGCCGGGCGCTGTATCGCGGTGGCAACATGGCGTCAGGCGTTCCCGCTTGTGCGGGCTGCCACAGTCCGAACGGGTCGGGTATCGAAGCGGCAGGTTATCCCCGTCTCAGTGGT
>NZ_SRPF01000034.1 GCF_004785685.1 Marinobacter confluentis
GGGTTTGACGGTGCTCTAGGGAGTGCCATTACCGGCATTCTTGATCTTTTCCGACTGGCGGGGGTTACCTGGTCGCGGATTAACAACGAAGAACCGACACCGAAATTCACCACGCGTCTGCTGACGTTCGACGGCCAGCCGTTTCGCTGTATTAACGGCATTACCCTTTTGCCAGATGGCGCACTGACCGACCCTGCCGCCAAACCCGCTGAGAGCTCCCTGGTGATGATTCCCACCATCGGCGCACCGATTCCACGGGTACTGAACGAAAACCGGGGGCTGGTTGACTGGCTGGCGCAGTCCAGCCAGCTGAATAACGGCCA
>NZ_SRPF01000008.1 GCF_004785685.1 Marinobacter confluentis
TTCAGGATCTTGACGATCTGGGACTCGCTGTACCGTGACTTTTTCATGTCGCTCTCCGTTTGTCTCATTGTAGGCCGGAGAACTCTAATTACGCATGCACCGATTTTAGGGGATGGTTACATAGGGTGCTCTGAATAATACCCAGAGCCTCATCCTTAGCTAAAAGTCCCCAATTGAGGGCTTCCTGGTGGTTTCCTACATCATGATAGTGCGCTGCAATGACCATATTACCCGGGAAGTAATCGCCAAGGTTAGGGTTGGAAGCCCCGCCAACCTGATCCCAAGTTCGATGGGCTTGAAGGTAGATATCCAGATCGCTTGGAACCTCATAAGTATCCGGGTCTATCTGTTGAATGGCGCCAAGTGTCTCGTTAGCAATCAAGACAGAGAATTCCCCAACCGGATTATCTCCTTGAGGATATCCAGGTACGGTTTTTACCATCCACTCGTTGATTGCCCAAGCGGCACCGCCGCGAATGCCACTGGAAGAGGATATTTCTGCCATATCCAATGCTGCTTGACTGCCCGTCATTTCATACAGGGCGACGTAAAATCCCTTCCGATCGTTGTTCTGTATCAGCTGCTCCAAGGTAGCATTTTGTTCAGCAGTAATAGTTGATCTGGTTTCGTTGAGGGCCATCTCTATATTCTCCTTGTTTGCCTAGTCGCAGTGCTCAAACAGTGGTCGAACCAAACCTTGATGAATGGCATCGATTGTTTCGAGATTCTTGAAGGGGTTTCCAAATATTGTGTATTTCAGGGTAAGTCCGTTGCAGGTACTGGTCGCTACAGCGCAGACCGAATGTTCATGCGAATCATCAGATTGTAGACTTTTCATTGAGCAACTGATCAGAAATGGGTAATTGTCCCGCGTCGAATGGTAAATTCTTGAGTCTTCGCCAATTTCCCAAATAAGGAATCTTTCATCCTCAGCAAATGGTTCAAGATAGCCGGTCTCTTTTCGACGTTTAGTCTTGCTGTTTAGCTGAGCGTCGAAGTCGGACGGCCTTATCTGCATGTGCACATCACCGCGCACATCATGAAGTTGATAGAGCTTTTTGCTAACGGCACCGCCCTCGGGGAGAGTGATGTCAAGCGACTCCTTAGTCTTCCCGTAGCTGGGAACGAGGCTGTAATCGATGCTTTCCAGAATCCGATAGATTATGGCATGACAGCCTCGCTCCTCATCAAAGACGGTATTATTGATCTTGCCAAAAAATGGCTCGCCTTCAGCATAAAGGCACTGCACCACTCGCTCGGCGCCACCAGAATTTGAGCTAGCCGCTTGATCGCCCTTACCGTTGCCTACCCAAACGAAAACAAAAAAAATCGTTGCGGCGACGAGCATCAATGCCAGAAAGATGAGCTTGTTTTTTTTTATCACTGTCATCTGTGGAGATCTCTTATTTCATTATTCTGAGTTCCGGAAAAACTATAAGTCATTTTCATCGTCCTTGAAGTCTTTCAGTAGTTCGGAAATCTGGGAGACAACATCTTTCCACTGAGGAAGCGTTTTGCGGTCGAACCGCATTAGTACGATCACCCCAGGGAAAGGAGAAAACCGTGTAGAGCAAGTGCCGACCTCATGCAGCGCACGAGCAGGGCCACACAGAATCATCAAGATTTCTTGATTTAATATTGAGTCCGTTTTTTCAGCAAAATAAAAACGAGTAGTAGCAGATTGTGATGTTGTAGTTCTGAGACTTGGCGCTTTGGCGTACTCAATCAGAGTCTCGCCGCTGCTCTCCAGTTGCCTTTGCCAATCTCTGGCCGCCCGTTCAACCTCTGCAACACTGCCGTCTCTCACCATCACTTTCATCAGATCGTCCATGTCCTCAGATACGCCACGTTCTGCCGCCTGTTTAGTGGAAATCATTTCCGGCCAATAAATATACATCGAGAAAAAGTCACGATTCTTTTTAAACTGTGCAATGTACTCAACCGGCACCCTGAACACATGCTCACCAACCTTAATGAGGTGATGCTTCGGTGGCGGAGCCGTAAGTCGATCAAGCCGCTCTTGAATCTCAGGGGGAATGTCAGGTGGCTTTTGACCTGCACTGGAAAAGCTTGAAATGCTAATAGCGCACAAAAACGCCGCCAACAGCGCAAGTAAAATGCCGTGCTGCCGAGTCGGTTCTGGGGTCTGGCTGGCAGTCATGTCTCGTTCCTTCATGCGAAAAACTACAGTTAACAACTATCGCTTTAGCCTAATGCCAGTCGAGCATCCAGCATCAGCCCTTCGGGGATTTGGTGTGTAATAAACACAAGCGTGACCTTCCCTCTTAGCTTGTTCACAGTCTGGGCGAACTGTTCGGCAGTAGCCGCGTCGAGAGCGCTGGTAGCCTCGTCAAAAATCAATATCTGAGGTCGTTTCAACAGCGCTCTTGCGATTGCTAACCGTTGCTTTTGTCCACCGGAAAGGCCCACACCGCGCTCGCCAAGAGCCGTTTGGTAACCCTCCGGCAGCCCTTCGACGGTCTCATGAATCTCGGCGAGGCGGCAGGCCTGTACCACCTGCTCAAAGGTGGCATGCGGATTCGCAGCAATAAGATTGTCGTAAATGGTCCCGGAGAACAGCTGCGTCTCCTGCGGAACCACACCAAAATGAGCCCGCAGCTCGTTGGCAGTGAGGTTGCATACATCACGACCGTCGATGAGTACTCGGCCCTCGGTTGGGCGATAGAAGCCCTGTAACAGTTTGGCCAGTGTGCTCTTGCCACAGCCTGACGGGCCGGTCAGCGCAACAGCCGTGCCCGGTTTGATCGTAAGGTTGAGGTTGCGATAGAGAGGCGGCCTGTCGTCGGCATAGCGAAAACCAAGCGCCTGAATCTCGATGCGACCTTCGCCGCCCGGAGCCCTGGAAGGCGTGAGACTGTAGGGCTCGGCTGGCGCATCCATCACATCCCCGAGGCGCTTGACGGCTATGTTGGCCTGCTGGAATTCCTGCCACAGGCCCACCAAACGCAGCACCGGCTGGGACAGACGACTTGCAAACATCTGAAAGGCAACCAGCATGCCCACCGTCATGTTGTTCGTGGTCATTACGATCCAGGCGCCAACGCAGAGAATGGCCAGCGACTGTATCTGTTCGAGCGTATTCGCCGAGACATTGTAGGTATTGAAGAGGTTGCGGGCGCGAAAACTGGAACCGAGATAGCTGGCCAAGTAGTCGCCAAACCGGTTACGGAGCTGCGGTTCCATCTGTAAGGATTTCACCGTTTCCATGCCGGTAATGTATTCAACAAGAAATGCCTGGTTGCGGGCACCAAGCTGGAACTGCTCGTTCAGGCGCCGACGCAAGGCGGGAGCAATAGAAATGCTGATGATGGCTATCGCGCTGAGGATTCCGAGTACGATCAGCGTAAGTTGCCAGCTGTAGAAAAACATGACCGCCAGAAAAACGAACATGAAGGGCAAGTCCAGAACCAGGGTAACGGCGGCCCCGGTTATGAAACTGCGGATGGTTTCGATACCCTCAATGCGGGCCACCAGGGTGCCTGTCGGGCGCTGCTCAAAGTAACGCATAGGCAGGCGAAACAGGTGAGAGAAAACATTCGCGCCGAGCACGGCATCAATGCGATTGCCGGTATGCAGCACCAGGTATTGCCTGATCCAGGTCATTATGGCCGTGAATACCGCGAACATGACCAAGGCAACCGCCACTACCAACAAGGTATTCAGCGTATTGTGCACAATGACCTTATCGATGATTACCTGGGTAAACAACGGCATCGCAAGGCCTAACAGTTGAATTGCAAGTGAGGCGATAATGATATCTCGCCACACTCGCTTATGGCGCAAAAGCTCTGGAATAAACCAACTGAAACCGAAGCGCTTGGGTTCCGCGTGCGCTTCATCCTCGGGTGGCGGGGCGTCCGCTGGATGAACCCCCAATGCCAACGGCTCGAAGATTTCGTCGGCCTTTTCTACACCGGTGGTGTGGGGTGTATCGCTTCCGGGTTCAAAGTACAGAACCCGTTCACCGTCTGCTCTTACGACTAATGCGAGCTCTACTTTGGCTTCCCCTTCGCTGGGATTGTCGACGGCAAGGTCGTCCTGTTGTTCCCGCCGGTGCACTAAACACGGAAGTTTTTCTGATTTCAGTTTAGACAAACTGCCGAAGTGAGGCTCCACAGTGAATCCGAGAGTTTCAGCGGCCTGCTGCAGCGATTCACGGCAGAAATAGTACGGCTCCGGGCCCTGAACATTGAAGCGATCAGGTGCGACTACGATCACGTCGGCGTCGATCCAGACAACCTTTTCCCAACCTTCATCAAGAAACTTTTGACACCACACCAATCTTGCCAAGTCGGCCATGAGATGACGCTGGTTCCGAACAATCTGGCGGTAATTTGCCGGAACGACCTCGAAAAACCCGTCGTCCAGGAACCGGTATTCATAACCTGACTGGAGCGCCCACTCTCTAACGCTCCCGATACATCTATCTATCCACAACGGGACGTTCGAGGTTCGGAAAGACTGAAATACTAGCGTTCTATTCATCAAAGAGTCTCTACCGGTTTTCTTCACGGATGGTGTATTGCCTAATTGGATTTAAGCTGAACGGTGTTTGAAGAGCCTGGCAAGTTGTCAAAAAATGAAAAATATGACCAATTTTTGAACACATTTTCTGGCGATCTGTGAAAATTATCTGTAACCTTTGCTTACATAGTGTTACCAGATCCGTTTATCTGACTGAAATCCGGAAACTCACAACAGACCCGATGACCATGAAAACCAGACTCCTGATTGCTGCCTTGATTACTCCCCTGCTGCTCAGTGCCGGGTCGGCCTCTGCAGGTAATCTCGATCTTCTTCTGAGCGGCCTGTTCCCGGATAATCAGGCCACCTACATCGGCTATGAAAGCGTCGAGCGGGACATCATTCCGGTGGCCTCAGCGGTCGACCGCAAGTACCTCATCGTGGATTTTCGCCTGAACGGCAACCCCGGCAACGAGCAACTGCAGGCCAGTGTTCACAAGGTCTGCATGGCACTTCTCAAAGATCGTGATCTGATTCGCGACCTGTCCAATCAGGGATACGACATGGTGTCGGTTGCGTTCGACCGACGCTCCCAGTTCGACTGCCTGTAAAAACCGTCAGTCTTCGCGGCCAAGCAGCCGGGGAAAAGCCTCCAGAGCGTTATTGACGGCGTCGAGATTGAATGCTTCCACGTCCGCCAGCAGTTTTTCCCCGTAACGGGTGACCGACGGTGACCGCAATCGCTGCCCCCACTCGATCACCCTGCAGGCGAACTCCCGCATCTGCTCCGGGTCGCCACTTTCCCTGACCGCCTGCCATTCATCACCAAAGTCCCGATCCAGCTGCTCACGCAACCAGCCACGTTCATGCATGCTGAGGGTCTGGGCCAGCAACCGGTCAGATTCCTGGGGCTGGCCGTCGTCCTCCGCCGCTTCACTGGTCACTTCCACATCCGGCAGGCGCACAGTAAAGGTGGAACCTTCACCCGGCGTGCTCTGGACCGCAAGCTCACCGCCCATCATTCTTACCAGCTTGCGACTGATGGCCAGGCCCAGGCCGGTGCCACCGTATCGGCGGCTGCTCTGGCCCTCCTGCTGTTCGAAAGCATCGAACACCTGCTGTTGCTGGTCTTCGGGAATACCGATGCCAGTGTCCTGCACGGTCACCACAAGTTCCGACCTCAGGGTTCGCTCGGCGCCCTCGCCGGTATCGTCGCTTTCCTGGGGCCTGGCTGTCGCCCTCACAGTCACCCCGCCTTCGTGGGTGAACTTGATGGCGTTGCCCACAAGGTTAAAAAGTACTTGGCGCAAGCGGGTTTCATCCAGGCGCATGGCTGCCGGCATTCGCGAATCGACGCTGACTTCCAGGGAAATACCCTGCTCGGTCGCGCGCAGGTCGAAGATATGGCGCACATCGCTTAACAGCCGGCGCATGGAGACCGCCGAATAATCCAGCCGCATCTTGCCGGCTTCGATTCTCGACAGATCCAGAATGTCGTTGATCAGCATCAGCAGGCTGCGGCTGCCAGCGCGAATGGCATTGAGGTAGTTACGCTGCTGAGGATCCTTGACGGTGTTGCTGAGCAGATCACTGTAGCCGATCACCGCGTTCATCGGCGTTCGTATCTCGTGGGACATGTTTGCCAGAAACTCACTCTTGGCGCGGCTTGCCGCCTCGGCCTGGCGGGCAAGTCGCTCCGCATCCTGCTTGGCGGATCTCAGGGCGTCTTCGCTCCGGCGCAGCGCGTTTTCGGAACGGATCCGCTCATCAACCTCCCGCGACAGCTTCCGGTTCCAGTAAAGGAAAATCAGCACCACCACCACCGCAATCAGCACGATGCGCCGCACCACGGTGTAATCAGTTTCCTGTTCGATATCCAGGTGAATCCAGCGGTTGTAGATTGATTCGGTTTCGTTGGAATCGAGACTACCCAAAGCCTTGTTCAGAATACCCAGCAATTCCGGCTGGTCCTTGCGAACTGCGAACCGCAATTCATACTGGTAAGGAGTTATGCTGGTGATGCGAAGGTTGGACAGGCCCAGTCGCGCAACGGTGTAACTGACCGCCGGGATGTGGGTCACCATGGCATCGAGGTCACCGTTGGACAGTGCCAGAAGCCCTTCTTCCACCGAATCCACCGGGTAGAGATCAAGGTCCGGATGGTTTATCAGCAGGTAGTCGTGACCGGCCTGGCGATTGACAACCCCCACCCGCTCATCACGCAGTTCCCGAAGCTCACCGATAAAACGGCCCTCATCACGAATCGCCAGGGCAATGGGAACCGTCAGATAGGATCGGCTGAACAGAAAATCATCTTCCAGCTGTGGCGTGCGGGTGACGGCCGGCAGTATATCCACCTCGCCCTGATTGAGCTGATCCTCGGGCACTTCACCGGGCTCCAGCAGCCTGCGGACAAACCTGACGGACAGCTGTTGTTCAAGACGGGTCACCAGATCCGACACCAATCCCCGGGTCTCGCCGTCCTGGGCAAACTCGAACGGCGGCCAGTCCGGGCGGAAACCCACCTGCAGGTCGGAATTCACCCTGAGAAACTCGACTTCGCTGTCCGTTAGCCGAATGACGTTGTCACCAGTTTCAGGCACGCTGGACTGCAACCAGGGCTGTCGTATATCCCGGTGTTCGCTGTGGCTGATCGCCAGAACCGCGCGATTCAGCGCCCGGTAGACCCGATCCCGACCCGGCATTACCTCAAACACAACGCCCACAGACTGCTGATCCATCAGCCTCGCAAGCCTGACTCCGGTAACCATGGCCGAACGCAGGTAATCAGACACCACCGACACCGGTCCCAGGAAGGCATCGGCCTGGCCGGATAACACCATACTGACCGCCTCGCCCAGGGTATCTACCGGTACCGGCGTGAAGTTCTGTACCGGGTCCAGCAATGAATACTGGTTGGCGTCACGGGCCACCAGTGCGATACGGGTGTTTTCCAGATCTGCCAGCTCACGGATTCCGGCATCTCCAGACGCCACGAACAGGCCGTAAGTGAGCGACATAATTGGTGAGGAAATCCGCCGGTCAGAGTCCTCGGTGCTGCGGGCAGGGCGGGTATTCAGCCGGGCGTCGATTACCCCGTCTGCCAGCCACTGATCCAGCTGGGCCTCGGTTCCGGTAACCTGTTCAATGGGCAACCCCAATTTTCCCGAAATCGTATTCAGGTAGTCGATGAACACGCCGGCAAGGCGCCCCTCGCCGGTGTCAAACACCAGTGGAATCTGATCACTGCGTACGCCTACCCGCAGGGATTTCTGGGCGCCCAGCCACTCAAGGTCGTCACTGCCCAGTACCGGTGCCGGTGCTGGCTGGGGCGGTTCAGCCAAGAGCCGCCCCGGACAATGAAGCAGAGCCAGACAGAACAGAAAATACAACACCGCCTTCACTGGATATCCTTATGAGTTAGACTAGGGTCTGACCACATTCATGGATTACATTCAGGAGCAGCTTACCCCCTATGGACACCACCAAGCACACACTGACGACGCTTTTTGAACAACTCGGCCTGCCATCAGAAGACGCCGCCATCGAGGATTTCATCAGCCGCCATTCGCCCCTGCCGTCTGAGATAGCGCTGCAGGATGCGCCCTTCTGGTCCGACAGCCAGTCCAACTTTCTGGAAGAAGGCCTGGAAGAGGATTCGGACTGGGCCGAGATCATCGACGAGCTCGACGCCCGGATGCGTCACTGATCCGTTTTACCGCCAATACAGACGATGTCGCGCCCGCTGTCCTTGGCCTGGTAAAGCGACCGGTCCGCGCGGTCAAACGCGGCATCGGCATCATCGTCCGGCTCGAATCCGGCGACTCCGGCTGAAAAAGTCACCGATACGGGGTCGCCACGGAAATGAAAGGGTAGCTCGCGAATGTGGGCACGAAGGCCGTCCAGCACAACTTTAGCATTCTCTGCCGACGTTTCCGGAAACAGCACCACGAATTCCTCGCCGCCAAACCGGGCGATAAAATCGGTCTGGCGCAACCGGTCTCTCAGCGCCTTGGCGACCAGTTGCAACACTCTGTCTCCCGCCTTGTGCCCGTAGGAATCGTTCACCCGCTTGAACAGGTCAATGTCCAGCACGGCCAGACTCAGAGGGTTGCCATAGCGCCGCCAGCGCTGGTACTCGGTCTCCAGGCGCTCCTGCCAGGCTTCCCGGTTCGGCAGCTGGGTCAGCACATCGGTCATCGCCCGCTGGCGCTGCTGTCGCAGTTCATCCTTGACGTGTTCCGCCTGGGCTTCCATGGCAGCCATTTTCTCCTGCATGGCGCCTAACTGCTCAGACAGGTACTTTTCCCGCTCGGACTCCTTGGCCCGGAACCTGCCCACGGCCTCGCGAATCGACGAAAGATGGCCCGAAACCGATGCTTTGAGCCCCCGGAAGTCCTGACTGGACTCCACTTTCTGCCCGAATGCATCCAGTTCCTGGCTGATTTCCAGATCCAGTTCCGCCGAAGCCCCCAAACGCCCGGCCTGGGCATTTTCCTGCTCTGCAAAATACTTCTTCAGCGTGTCCAGGCGCTCGTCCAGTCTGCGCAGAAATGCCTCGAATTCGCGCTGGCTGCGGGTGACAGCGGCTATGACCAGCTCCGCAACGCCGCTCAGCCCCTCACGTAGCTCGCCCCAGTCATCACTGGCCAGCAGGCTTTCCTGCAATCGTCGTGCACGGGCTTCCGATGCGGGTTCCAGCACGACCTGGTCCAGCATCTGGCCCAGAAGTTCACCCACCCGCCGCGCGATTCGCAACCGCTGATCGTTTTCCTCACTGACCGGCGCCGCCAGCTCCAGATGCTCGGCCTCCGAGACCTGATCTGCGTCAAATTCAGTCCGGGTAATGGTCTGGCTCTCAACAGCGGAAGCATCAACACCAGGGGATTTGCCAAACAGTTTTCCCAGAAACCCGCGCCGAGAGTCGCCCGGCGACTGGGCTCCGGCGGCTGCCAGTCCCGCCTGCAGCGTGCCGGCGAAATCGATAAACCACTCATTTAATCCATGCTGGAGGGTCGCCGGCTTGCGCAGGCGCTTATCCAGGTCTTTCAGCTTATCCCTGACCGGCAGGAACGCGCGCTGGCCGCGTAGCTCGGACAGCAGTTTCTCAAAGGTCGCGGCGAGCCGTTTGTCGGCATCCGCTTTACGCTCATCCAGCGCCGACACCTTGCGATCAATCCGGTCCTGAAGTTCATGCCAGGTCCCGCTGTCGCTATTGCCTTTGCGGATTTCCTCCCGAAGTCGCGCCAACAGGCCGTCCAGCTCCGGGCCTTGGCCTTCAGCAGCCAGGCTGGTACGCACCAGCATCCGCTGCAGAGTGTTTTTTTCGATATCCCAGCGAGTCTCACTGGCTTCTGAGGCTTCCAGTTCCCTCAGATATCTGTCTTTCCAGGACTCATCCGATGACATCTGACTCTCCCTTTATTTTACCCTTTCGTCTGACTTCTGCTCCCGACGGGCCCGGGGGTGGCTTTGATCGTAGACGTTCGCAAGGTGCTGAAAGTCCAGGTGAGTATAGATCTGGGTGGTGCTGATGTCCGCATGGCCGAGCAGTTCCTGAACCGCGCGCAGATCGCCGCTGGATTCCAGCATGTGGCTGGCGAAGGAATGCCGCAGCAGGTGGGGATGCAGCTTCTGGTCTGCGCCATTCTTGATTCCCCAGCGATTCAGCCGCGACTGAATGCTTCGGTTGCTCAGCCGTTGGCCGCGGCGGCTCACATAAAGCGCCTGCTCATGCTCAGCCGCGAGCGCCGGACGAACCTCCAGCCAGCGGCCAAGAGCCTCCAGCGCACGCCGGCCAACGGGCAGGATCCGTTCTTTGCCACCTTTACCCAGAACCCGCACTTCGCCGCCACGTCGGTCAACGGAGGTCAGGTTCAGCCCCGCCAGCTCAGACAGTCGCAGCCCTGAAGAATACAGCAGTTCAAACATACTCAGATCCCGCGCCTCCAGCGGGTCGTCCGCTGTGGCGTCGAGCAGGTGGCTCAGCTGGTCCACGTCGGCCACTTTAGGCAATCGCCGGGCGGCTTTGGGCGCCCGCACATCCAGAACCGGGTTGTCCCGGGCCAAGTGCTCGCGAAGCAGGTAGTCATAAAAACGCCGGATCGCAGACAGGTGCCGGGCAATGCTTCGCCCACTCAGACCGGCACGGCTCAGAACCGCCACATAGCGGCGCATGTCATGGGTGGTCAGCTGACGCCAGGCGGCAAAGCCTTCGGAGCCCATGGCCCAGGCGCCGAATCGTCTCAGATCGTCTTCATAATTGGCGCAGGTGTGGAGCGAGTGGCGCTTTTCCGAGGAAAGATAGCGAATAAAACCCTGAAGGGGCTCCGCCAATGCGGCAGCCAGACCTGGTTCATCGCCGGGCTGCCCCATGCTCAGCGCGACTCCGCAACCGGGTCGGCAAGGCTGGTGGCGGCAGCAGTGTGACGCTGAAGAATCGGCGGCAACAGGCGGCTGAAGGTGTCGCTGATGTAGGTCAGGAACAGTGAGCCCATGCTCTGGTCGAAATAACCGGCTTCGCAGCTTCCCACTGCAAACACCCCGACCAGATCATCGGCAGCGCCAGCAGGTTCGTGGGCGCGCAGCGGCACCAGGGCGACCGAGGCGATAGGTTCTTCCCGGTCCGGAAACAGGAAGCTGCGCTCACTTTCCCGGAACTGGCCACATACGGCACGATCTCCATCCAGCAGACCGCCCAGGCGTTCACGAGCTACTTCCGGCGAGACCACATGCAATGCGCCGCGACCATTACCCGGCAGATCCTGATCTGTAAAGAGGATCATGGAAGCGGCGTCCAGGCCAAAATCTCCGCGAATGCTGTCATCAACCGCAGCAGCCATGTCGTTCAGGTTGCGCGCCTCGATCACCTGCATCAGTAGCCGTTTGCTCTTCTCAAACAATCGATCGTTGTGACGGGCGATGGACACCAGCTCTACCAGTTCCTGACGCAGGGTATCGCGCTGCTCCCGAAACAGATGAACCTGCCGTTCCACCAGCGAAATCGCCCTGCCGCTGTCATGGGGCAGAGTCAGGCCGCGCAGCAGCTCGTCCTGATCGACGAAAAAATCGGGGTTTTCGCGAAGATAGTCCGCAACCGTTTCCCGGTTGAGGTTACCGGCCTTCTGGCGGGCCGTTTGGTCTGTCATGCTGTTCTCCTGACGGTCAGGCGCTGGTCAGCGCCTTGAGGCAGCCGTTTGCCGGCTGCGTTGCTGTCGGTTCTGTGCAGGCTTGCCATCGCCCTGTCTGGCATTCTTGCCCGGGCTCTTACGGCGCCTGGGCTGGGCCTCACCGGCCAACCGCACCTGTCCTTCAAATACGCTGGTGGCAGTGCCTTCCATCATAACAGGCGACCCTTCACCCTGCCATTCAACCACCAGGTGGCCACCCCTGAGCTCTACGTCAACCCGGGCATCCAGCAACCCGCGAAGGCGCCCGGCAACAACAGCCGCGCAGGCACCGCTGCCGCAGGCCAGGGTTTCGCCGGCACCACGTTCGAACACCCGCAACCGGATGTGGCTACGGTCAAGAATCTGCAGGAAACCGATATTCGCACGGGCCGGAAAGCGGGGGTGGTTTTCCAGCCTGGGGCCAAGTTCCGTCACCGGCGCTGTATCGACATCGTCCACCAGCAGAACGCCGTGGGGATTGCCCATGGACAGGGCCGTCAGCTCTACGGTCTGGCCCGCCACCTCAACGGTGTAAACCTCTTTGCGGCGGTCTGCCGCGAACGGAATCGCCGGGGGATTCATCTCGGGCACGCCCATATCGACAGTGATCAGGCCACCCTTGCCGACTCTCAACTCAATAACACCCTTGGCGGTCTGGACCCGGATAATCTTTTTGTTGGTCAGGCGCTGATCACGCACGAACCGCGCGAAACAGCGGGCGCCATTGCCACACTGTTCGACCTCGGAACCATCGCTGTTGAAGATACGATAGCGAAAGTCCACGTCGGGCAGGCCCGGCGGTTCCACCACTAGCAACTGGTCAAAACCGATTCCGAAATTGCGGTTGCCAAGCTCACGTATGGTTTCGGTGCTCAGCCGGAATGGCTGGCTGATGGCGTCCACCACCACAAAGTCATTACCCAGCCCGTGCATCTTGGTGAAGTTCAGCACTGAGCCACGGCGTGCCTGGTTCATATCCGGTTCCCCGCTCATTCTGGCAGGCAGCTTTCGGGTTCAAGCTGCTCCTCGAGAGTTTCACGGCGGCGCACCACATGGACCTGGCTGCCATCGACCATAAGCTCCGGGGGCCGGTTGCGGGTGTTGTAGTTGGAACTCATGACAAAACCATAGGCGCCAGCTGAGCGAACCGCCAGTAAATCACCGGCCTGAAGTCGCAGGGCCCGGTCCTTGCCGAGGAAGTCACCGGTTTCGCATACCGGCCCGACCAGATCCCAGGTCTTCTCATCGGCATCCTTGCGCGGACGCACCGGGATAATGGATTGCCAGGCGCTATACAGGGCCGGGCGAATCAGGTCGTTCATGGCGGCATCGATAATGGCGAAATTCCGGTGCTCTGTGCATTTCAGGAATTCAACCCGGGTCAGCAGAATGCCCGCGTTGGCTGCGATGGAGCGACCTGGCTCCATGATCAGTTCCAGCCTGCGGTCACCCATCCGTTCGGCCAGTGCCGTCACGTAATCCGCTGGCTGTGGTGGCTGTTCATGATCGTAGGTGACGCCCAGGCCACCACCCATGTCCAGGTGACGGATCACAATCTGCTTTTCGGCCAGTGAGTCAATCAATGCAAGCACCCGGTCCAGGGCGTCGAGAAAAGGGGCGATGGTGGTCAGTTGGGACCCTATATGACAATCCACGCCCTGAACGTCCAGATGGGGCATAGCGGCGGCCCGCTCATAAACCGCCGGAGCCTCGGCGATATCGATGCCAAACTTGTTTTCCTTCAGGCCGGTTGAGATGTAGGGATGGGTGCCTGCATCCACGTCGGGGTTTACCCGCAATGAAACCGGTGCTTTCACGCCCAGGTCGCCCGCAACCTCATTGAGGCGGTCCAGCTCGGTATCCGATTCCACATTGAAACAGCGCACGCCGGCTTCCAGAGCCCGCCGCATTTCCCAACGCTGCTTGCCAACACCGGAAAACACCACTCTGGACGGGTCGCCGCCTGCGCGGATTACCCGCTCCAGCTCACCGGCAGACACAATATCGAAGCCGGCACCCAGACGCGCCAGCACATTCAGCACCGCGAGGTTGCTATTGGCCTTGACCGCATAACAGACAAGGTGCGGTCGGCCCGCCAGGGCATCATCATAGGCCCGGTAATGGCGCTCCAGCGTGGCACGGGAATACACATAGGCCGGGGTGCCAAACCGCTCGGCGATGTCCGCAACGGGCACGTCTTCGGCATATAGCTGGCCATCGCGGTAATTAAAATGATCCATGGAATTCTCTACTCTGTTAACGGGCTATTCTGTATGCGGAAGCGGATACTGATCAGCGATCATCAGTGCTATCGCGACTGACCTTGCTGTCGGCTGACCCCTGCAAGTCTGAGGCGGTATTCTCACCCTCATCCTGGTATAGCGGCCCTTTCTGTCCGCAGCCTGCCAGACCTGCCGCCGCCAGCAGCAGAAAAAACGTGGTAATCAGTGCAGCTTTCATGCCCGCAGCCCCGGTTCAACTCTTTGTCACGATTATACCTGAGTGAGGCGCCGCCCGGCGAGACGCCCTGACGGTTCAATCCGCCAGGTAGCGATTAAGGGATTCCTCGAGCACAGTCCGATAATACAGGTACTGGATGGTCTGGATATCCTGCTGGTAGACCTGCGGGTCCAGGTCATGGGGAAGATGCACATCGGTCAGGTACACGGGGTAAGCATCCTGGCCCGCCCTCATCGACCGGATATAGTGGGCGACAGCGGGGATCAGCTGGTCGCCGTATTCCTGCACCGTGAACTCCTGGTCGGCGCAGAAAATATCGAACCGCACCCGCACATCACCTTCCTGCACACCCACCGCCTGAACTTCCAGCCCGGCCAGGGATACGCCCTGTCGAGTGGCATCAGGCCGGGCTTCGGCGCGCCACTGGCCGTCGATCAGAACCAGCTCATAGCATCGGGTCGCGGTAGGCCCGGCAAAGGCTTCCAGTTGCCTGAGCTGTTTTCGCTCCAGCAGGTTCTCGAGGAATCGCAGCAGCGGCACCAGCAGGTAGCGCCTCGAGCTGAAGGGTTGCTGCCACGAGAAGACCCCGCCCAGCTCATCCACCGCCCAGACCTGTGCGGTTTTGCCGTTGATGCGGTAGAACACCTGGACACTGCCGGGTTCGGTGGCATGACAAACCGCTTTAAGCTGGGGATCGTCGGTCATGGCGTATTGATCGAACAACACTGGCAGATACCCTTCCAGCGGTCGGGCCAGGCAGTCCAGCAGCGCCGCCTTGCTGTCCGCGGCAATGAACCCGGGCTCGGTACCGTTGAAGCTGAGCAGAAAATACCGCCGGTCCATTTCAATCACGTAGCGAAGCGGATGAGGGCCGTTGTCGCCGGCGAAGAAGGCACGCATCACATCGCTGAACAGCTCCTGAACCCGCCGGGCAATGGCCGCACCATGGCCCGAACTGTGGCAGTGCACCTGAATATCCGGCAACTGACCCGGCGCGGCCGCCGCCGAGGCCAGGATGTTTTTAAGGCACTGGATCAGCGTATCACCGGCGGCGTAGTGCTGAAGACTGACTTCATGCCAACTGTTGTAGGTAACCTGATCAATGGTAATCACCAGGTTTTCCCGGCCGCCACTGAACCCCAGGGAGTCGTGCCGGGCACTGAGCTTGTGCAGCCCGCGCTCGGTCAGGTGAGCCTGGGGATCGATGCCGACGTTCACAAACAGCAGGTGGCTCAGGGGCCGGACCCCCTGGGACAGGGCCTCCCTGGAAACCGGTGCAACCGGCATCGGCAGACAGAGCGCCAGGGCATCCAGCATGTCGCGAAGCTCGGCCACAGAGGCATTGCTGCTGCCACCGCGCACGTTGAGCCGCGTACTCCGGGTCAGCAGGCCGTTACAGTAGCACCACACCATCAATTCGGTCAGGTTACCGGAGCGCCTGATGACCGGCTGCCAGAATGCGTCGGACGGGTCTTCAAGGTCGCGGAACAGCAGCCAGCCGTCCAGTGCGGAACCGTCGCCCTGCTCCGATTGATGGTGAAATGACAGATTCTCTTCCGCCAGTGATGGCGCCAACCCAGGATTGATCAGTTCGATCTTCCCGGCCTTTCGCTGAAACGCAGCATAGAGCTTCCGCCCCAACAGGTTCATGTCGTGATGGCTGATCGACGCCTTGATGCCCTCTTCCCGGGCCAACTGAGACAGCAGGCGGTAACTGTGGGTCAGTTCGGACACAACCTGGCGGCGCAGCGATATCACGTTCTCGGCCCGCCAGGCCGCCCGATCATCCAGGCTGCGCATATCGTCCAGGGGCCATTGCCACTGGGCGACAAGTGAGGTCAGTAAAGTGACCCGCCAGTCACCACTGCCAGCGTCCATACGGGTCAGGGGCAGCCCTGATTTCAGGTACAGGCTCTGGCGCACCAGGCTCAGCCGTTCACTCGCCTGGTTCTCGGTCAACCACTGTTCCAGCCGCTCATACAGCAGCAGATAGGGATCAAGACGATTGGCATCGGTGACGCCGGAAAACACCGCCTGCTTGAAGACTTTTGACAGCAAAGGCCGGTCTTCGCCCAGTGCATAACATTCGACCAGCAGCAGTTTGAGAATGGTTTTCCAGGGCGCATCAATGCCCTTGTATAGCTGCCACACCCCTGCCCCGAGGAATTCCGCCCGGGGAATTGAGGTGACAGCACCAAAATCAATGTACTCGTCGGCACGGATAAACCGGCAATCGACCAGTTGCTGGACCCGCTGCTGATAGCGGCTTTCTTCCTCCGCCGGGATCAGCCACCACAAAGGATAACGGCCACCGAGATGAATACCCGTGCGGTAGAATTCATCAAGCAGCAGAAAGTGTTGGGCGCTGCCACAGTTCTCACCGGTTACTTCCGCACGCTGGCGCCCCTCACGGAACTCGTCAGCGCTGAAGACAAATACATGAAGCTCTACTCCCAGGCTTCGGGCCCACTCGCCCAGCCGGGTAGCTTTGCGCTCCAGGCAGGCGACGCCACTGTCATTCAGATCGGGCCGGTGGCAGAGCCAGATATCAAGATCGCTGGCCACCGAGTGGCCCAGAGTACCCGGGCTACCCATCAGGAACAGCGCCTCCAGGTCCGGCCGGCGACGGCCTTCGTCCTTCAACGCAAAGGTTCTGGCCAGTCGGCGGGCGGTATTGAGCACCTCATCCGTTGGCCGGTAATGACTCAGTCCGTAGGGGCAGCTGGCATCGGTATATCCGGGGAGAGACGGGTGATTGATATGAAAAACCAGCGGCAGGATTTCCAGTACCATCTGCTGCCGATAGGTGAGCGCGGAACGGGCCCGCTCCCAGCGCTGGCGATTCACACCCATGAACCGGTCCCGCAACCTGCGAAGCGTCTTGCGATCGATCCCTTCATCAAAATCCAGGGCTATCGGGGCAGTCTGGGCGGTCACTTTGGCTCCGGCGGAGAGGTTCTTGGGGCGGTTCTTTCGTTTGTTATTATGAGTATGATGACCGAATCGTGGCAAAACCGACAAAAAAATAAAAGCGGCACGCAGGTGACATACCCCACCTGTCCCGTGGCAGACCTGGCTGAGGCATTTCTACCGTGAAAGAGTTTTTTATCCGTCGCACCCCCTCCGACCATCGACCGGGCAGCGAGCGGTGCACCCTGATTCGGGTAAACGATGATGGCGAAATCCTTGCCGTCGACAGTCACTGCGACAGCGTACTGGGCTACGATAGCAGTGAACTGGAAGGCGAGACGGTACACCGGATTCTGGCAGCGCGGCAGGATGACCCTTTTGCGCCGACCCATCGCCAGAAACTGGAAAACGGCGAGTCCGTGCTCATCACTTTCCGGCACAAGGAGGGCTTCTTCTTCACCGCGGCACTGGGTCTGAGCACCCAGACCAACGATGCCGATTCATTGAACGAAGCGCGGATCTCACAGCGCGGCAACGCACCAATTGACCTCCGGCTAATGCGCCTGGCCGAGAACTCCGCCGGGTTTGGCACCTGGGAGCTGGATATCGCCAGCAACGATGTGACCTGGTCTGACGGCATGTATCAACTGCTGGAACTGCGCCCTGGAAGCCAGATCACCCCGGATCAGGCCATGTTTTATTGCCAGGAAAGCCAGAGCCGGATTCGCGCCCTGACCCGGCGCTGTATCCGCACCGCCCAGTCATTCTCGATTCCGGTCACCCTGACCACGGCACGCCAGAATGTCCGCCAGGTGAAGCTGACAGGCCGCGCCCTGAAGTCCGGCGACCGCATCCAGCGGCTAGTCGGCACCATGGTCGATCAGACCCACGAATACCACAGGGTGCTGGACCGCCAGCAGGCGGAAAAATTGTTGTCGGCTACCATGAGCGCGACCGAAGACCTGATTGTTGCCGTGGATAAAAACCTGAACTTCCTGCGCTTCAACCAGCCGTTTGAGAAAGCCTTTGAAAAGATCTTCCAAAAGACGCCGAAACCCGGTGACAACCTCAGCGTACTGCTCGCGGATTTCCCCAACGAACGCAGGCTGAGCGAGCGCCTGTGGCAGAGAGCTTTCGAGCGCGACAGCTATGTTGTCGAACTGCCGCTGACGGAAAAAGAAGAGCGTCTGCCGCTGTATGAAATCCACTACCAACGACTGATCGGCGCCAACGGCGAGGTCACTGGCGCGGTTCAGGTTGCCCGGGACATCAGCCACCGGGTCCACAATGCAAGCAGCGGTGACCACCGCCTGCAGCATGACCCCACAACCGGGCTGATCAACCGCAAGACTTTTCTTTCAAGGCTCAGACGATCCCTTCAGCAGAAAGCCCGCCGCGATGGGGCGGACAGCCTGCTGTATCTCGACCTGGACAGCTTTGAGAGCTTCAATGATATCGCCGGGCACGGCGTGGCGGATCGTTACCTGCGCGAACTGGCCAGCAATCTGGGCGTGAAAGTACGCCAGCGGGACGCCCTCGCCCGGCTGTCAGGCAATACCTTCGCCCTGTTGATCGAAAACTGCCCGGAAGCCCGGGCCCGCAAGATTGCCGATGAAATTCTGGAGCTGATCCGCAATTTCATATTCAGCTGGCAGGACCGCCAGCTGCAGACCACTGCCAGTGGCGGCCTGCTGTTCATGGGCGGCAACACCCCATCAGACCCGGAACAGCTGCTGACCCAGGCCGCCGACCTGTGCCACACCGCCAAAACCTCCGGAAGAAACCGGATTCATGCCGCCCCGGCGTTAAAGCAGGATATGGATGAAAGCACCACCAACCGCCTGCTTGAACGCATTCACTATGCGCTCGACCAGAACGCACTGATTCTGGAGTACCAGACCATGAAACCGGTTGCCAGCGTGACCTGGGGCGACCACATTGAAATTCTGGCGCGACTACCGGGTGAAACGGAAGGCGAACCGGCACTGCAACCAGACCAGTTCCTGCCGATTGCCGAACGCTTTGACCTGTCCAAACGCCTCGACCGCCATGTGATACGCCAGACCCTGGCCTGGCTCGGTCGCCAGCGGCTCCTGGAACCACGGCTAAAATACTGCGGGTTCAATCTGTCACTGGCCAGCGTGCTGGACGACCGGTTCGCAGATTTCGTCGCCGCCACTCTGAGGGAATCCGCCTACGCACCGGATGTCTTCTGCTTCGAGATTCGTGAGGCCCACGCCACCCAGTACCCGGACGAAGTAGCCGTGCTGTGCGACACTCTTCACGGAGTCGGCTGCCGAGTCGCTCTTGAGGGCGCTGGGGCGTCCGTTGAGAGCTATGGTCTTGCGGCCCGCCTGCCGGTGGACATCATCAAGCTTGACCAAAAAATCATGGAGCACCTGAACGACGACCCGGTGCAGCAGGTGATGGTGGAGGCCCTGCACAGGATTGCCGAGGCCGCCGGCAAGACCACCGTGGCCACCTTTATCGAGAGCGACGATGCGCTGAGGAAAGTCAGAACCCTTGGCGTTCACTACGGCCAGGGCTTCCGACTGAGCCGGCCCCGCCCGCTGGACGAGCTGAAGCCGGCTGAAGTTCAGCTGAGCACGGGCAACATAGGCGGCTAGCGCCCCTTGCGGGCGCGGGCCACGGCGGCACGGACCTGATTTGGCGCGGTGCCGCCCAGGTGGTCCCGCGCCTGCACTGAGCCATCCAGGGTCAGCACGTCAAACACGTCCTCACCAATGACATCCGAGAACCTGGCCAGCTCTTCCGTGGTCATTTCGGAGAGGTCGCGGCCCTCGGCCACACCAAAGCCCACGGCCTTGCCGACTATTTCGTGGGCATCACGGAAGGCGACGCCTTTCTTGACCAGGTAGTCGGCCAGATCAGTGGCAGTGGAGAAGCCGCGCTTGGCCGCCACCCGCATGTTGTCCGCTTTCGCCTCGATCGCCGGAATCATGTCGGCATAGGCCTTCAGACAGCCCTTGACCGTATCCACGGTATCAAACAGCGGTTCCTTGTCTTCCTGATTGTCCTTGTTGTAGGCCAGCGGCTGGCTTTTCATCAGGGTCAACAGGCTGATCAGGTGGCCATTCACCCGGCCGGTCTTGCCACGCACCAGCTCGGGCACATCCGGATTCTTCTTCTGCGGCATGATCGACGAACCGGTGCAGAAACGGTCCGGCAGGTCGATAAAATCAAACTGCGCCGAGGTCCAGAGCACCAGTTCCTCGCTGAAGCGGGACAGATGAGTCATCAGCAGGGCGGCAAAGCCGCAGAACTCGATGGCAAAGTCCCGGTCGCTCACCGAGTCCAGGGAGTTTTCGCTGGGGCGGTCAAAGCCCAGCAGCTTTGCAGTGATGCTGCGATCAATGGGATAGGTGGTACCGGCCAGTGCGGCCGCGCCCAGGGGCATGACGTTCACCCGCTTGCGGCAGTCCTGCAGGCGATCCGCATCGCGCACCAGCATTTCGTACCAGGCCAGCAGATGATGCCCGAAGGTTACTGGCTGGGCGGTCTGAAGGTGGGTAAAGCCGGGCATGATGGTGGCGGCTTCGCGCTCTGCCAGATCCAGCAGGCCGCTTTGCAGGCGGTTCAGTTCGGCGGCAATCACGTCGATTTCATCGCGCAGGTAAAGGCGAATATCCGTTGCGACCTGATCGTTACGGCTGCGGCCAGTGTGAAGCTTCTTGCCGGTGATACCAATGCGCTCGGTCAGCTTGGCCTCGATATTCATGTGAACGTCTTCCAGGCTGACAGACCATTCAAACCGCCCAGCCTCGATGTCTGCTTTCACACCCTTGAGGCCTTCAATGATGGTGTCCCGCTCTTGCGCTGTCAGCACGCCCACCTCCGCCAGCATGGTGGCATGGGCAATGGAGCCGGTGATGTCATGATGGTAGAGGCGCTGATCAAAACCCACGGACGCGGTAAAACGCTCGACAAAGGCATCGGTGGGTTCCGTGAATCGGCCTCCCCAGGGCTTTTCGGCGCTGGTGTTCTGATCGGTAATGCTCTGATCGGTCATGGTCTATCTTTCCTGCTGACAGCCCGGCATCATTCTGCCGGGGTGGTCGGGGGTAATAAATGGTGATAAGAGGTCATCAATGAAACGAGCGGGGATTATAGCATTGCGCGGGAACGATTTTTACATACCGGACCTGTGCCGGGTGCGTGCCGTGTTCATGCTGGTGGTCACCGGCGAACTGCTGGCGCTGGTTCTGGCGGTGGTCCAGGCCGACGAGCGCTGGATCGAATGGAATTATTTCGGCCTGCTATCGCTATTTGTTCAATGGACGCTGCTGACCAGCGCCGCCGCTATCTGTCTGCTGCGAGGCTGGCTTGCCCGCCAGACAATAGCGATGGCAACCGGCGCCGTGGTTATCATCGTTCTGCTGGATGTGCTCGCCTTCAGTCTGTTCGCCGACAGCGTGATCAACCCGACCCAGGGGGAAAGGCCGTGGCAGGCGGTGGCCAAGAATCTGCTGTTATCCCTTCTGATCACGCTGATGGTATTGCGCTATTTCTATCTTCAGTTTCAGTGGCAGCAGCAGCAGGAGGCCGAAATGCAGGCCCGGCTGACCGCTCTGCAGGCGCGGATTCACCCCCACTTCCTGTTCAACAGCATGAACACCATTGCCAGCCTGATCAGCGTCAATCCTGAACGCGCAGAGGATGCGGTTCTGGATCTGTCCGAACTGTTCCGCGCCAGCCTCCGTGACGATGATCGGCTTATCCCCCTGTCCACCGAGGTGGACCTGTGCCGCCGCTACCTCGCGATCGAACAATTGCGCCTCGGGCAAAGGCTGGCTCTGGAATGGCAGATTGAAGAGGGGCTAGAGCAACAGGCGATTCCGCCGCTCACGCTTCAGCCACTGGTTGAAAATGCCATCTACCACGGCATTCAGCCGCGCCCGGATGGCGGCACCGTGCGAATCGAGGTCTATCGCAAAAACAGTTTCGTGTACCTGTTGGTGCAAAATCCCCGCCCGGCCCAGGACCAGCGCACCCACGAAGGCAACCGTATGGCCCTGGCCAATATCCAGTCACGCCTTCAGGCCCTGTTCGGCGAACCGGCGGTACTGAAACACAGCCAGCAGAATGATATCTATACTGTCACCATGCGCCTGCCCTGGCAGAAAACAGGCGACCGAAGAAACCCCGCTGGCAGAAGGTAAATCGGCTTATGCCGGAAACAGACAGCCGCAGTGTAATGATTGCGGACGACGAACCCCTGGCAAGGGAACGCATCAGGCGCCTGGTGGAGGCCCTGCCCGGTTACCACGTTTGCGGCGAAGCAGCCGACGGTAACCAGGTACTGACCCAGATAGCAGAACTGAGCCCGGACCTGTTGTTGCTGGACATCCGCATGCCGGGCATGGACGGCATGGAAGTGGCAGAGCGCATGGCCCGGCTGGCTGCGCCACCTGCGCTGATTTTCTGCACCGCCTACGATCACTACGCCATGCAGGCGTTCGATGTCCATGCCATCGCCTATCTGCTCAAGCCGGTCAGACGCGAAGCGCTCGCCGATGCCCTGAACCGGGCGGGGCGCGTCAACCGGGTTCAGTTACAGAGCCTGAACCAGCTCGGGGACCAGAATGGCGAGCAGCTTGCCGTGCGCACCCATCGCGGCACCGAGCTGATTGACCTGAGCGCCATCGTGCACTGCGAGGCCGACCACAAATACGTCACCCTGCACCATACTGGCGGTGAAACGGTCACCGACTACACCCTGAAAGAGCTTGAAAATACCTACCCACGACATTTCCTGCGAATCCATCGACAGAGCCTTGTGGGCACCCGCTACATCCGCGGGCTGATTCGTCAGCGGGACGGCCAGCATGCGGTTGAACTGAGCGGGGGCAACCGCCAGCTTCCAGTCAGCCGCCGACATACAAGTCAGGTCCGGCAATGGCTGGAAGAACAGGCAGGCGGGCCCTGAAGTATTTGGCGCCGACTCCACAAACGGCGTGACAAAGAGTACCCTTGGCAGACATTTTTCAAAACGCGGCAATCGGCAACATGGCAAACAGAACCCTTCGCATAGCAACCCGCAGCAGTGCACTGGCCCTGTGGCAGGCAGAATTCATCAAAGCCGAGCTGGAACGCCTCAATGACGGCGTTACTGTTGAGCTGATCAAGATCAAGACCCAGGGCGACAAGATTCTGGATGTTCCCCTGTCCAAGATCGGCGGCAAGGGACTGTTCGTCAAAGAACTTGAAGAAGCCATGATGGACGGCCGCGCCGACCTGGCGGTGCACTCAATGAAGGATGTGCCGATGGAGTTTCCCGAGGGTCTGGGCCTGGTGGCCATCTGTGAGCGCGAAGACCCCACCGACGCTTTCGTCAGCAACGATTTCGATAACGTCGACGCCCTGCCCCACGGCGCCATTGTCGGCACCGCCAGTCTGCGCCGGGAGGCCCAGCTTCGGGCCTACCGGCCGGATCTGGAAATCCGCACCCTGCGTGGCAACGTTAACACCCGCCTGGCGAAGCTGGATAACGGCGACTATCAGGCCATCGTACTGGCAAGTTCCGGGCTTAAACGCCTCGGCTTCCATGACCGTATCCGCTACAGCATGCCGGACACCATTTCCCTGCCCGCAGTTGGCCAGGGCGCACTGGGCATCGAGTGCCGCCTGAATGACGAGGAACTGATCGCCATGCTGGCACAACTGGACCACGTCGACTCTTCTGATCGGGTCAAGGCCGAACGGGCGCTGAATCGTCGCCTGGAAGGCGGATGCCAGGTACCTATCGCCGCCTACGCGCTACTGGAAGAGAACGACATGCTCTGGCTGAGGGGTCTGGTCGGTGCGGTCGACGGCAGCCAGGTGTTCCGGGTAGAAGGTCGTGCCCACCGCAAGGAAGGGGAGCAACTGGGCCGGAAACTCGCCGAAGACCTGCTTGCCATGGGCGCAGACAAAGTGCTTGCCGAGATCTATGGCCACACCCCCACTTGAATCATTGGAACGCCGACGGGTATTGATCTGTCGTCCACGCCCCGAAGCCGAACGACTGGCTGAAGCGTTCAGAAACGCCGGGGCGGAGGTTCGCGTACTGCCCATGCTGGAACGGGAACCCATCACCGATGACCCGTCCATCCGCACCCGGATTCTGGATATCGACCAGTTCAGTCATGTGATTGCCGTCAGCCCTTATGCCGCAGGCCTGCTCGTTGACTGGCTGGACACCTGGTGGCCCCAGACGCCCAGCGGCATTCTCTGGTATGGGGTAGGTGCAGGAACCGCCGCCGTGCTGTCGGCCTATGGACTGAACACCCGCCAGCCGATTGACGGGCACACCAGCGAAGCATTGCTGGCGCTGCCAGAGCTGGCCCAGCTGAACCACGAAAAAGTGCTGATTGTAAGAGGTGAGCAGGGCCGGGACCTGTTGCCAGAAACCCTGACCGACAGGGGTGCAAACGTTACCCTGCTGCCGCTTTACCGCCGTTTCGCCCCGGATCATGATCAAGCAACCCTTGAAGGCGCCATCAGCGGCTTTGACCCTGAGGTTGTGGTCACACTGTCAGGAGAAACATTGAACAATCTCATTTCACTCAGTAACAATACCGGCCATAATCTTGAACATTGTTTAATGGTGGTGCCGGTTGAGCGTATTGCCGACCAGGCCCACAAGGCCGGCATAAAGCGGACCTGCGTTCCAGAAAGCCTTGCCGACAGCGCCATCGTGGCGGCCGTTGCCCAGCAGCTGGCCCGCCCTGACGTAAGCTCCGGAAATACCAAGTAAGGATGCCCGTGACTGAATCAAATGCCCAACTGCCTGCCACCATCAATCACAAGCCTGCTACCCGCCAGCGCCTGTGGCCACTCTGGATACTGGCGGCACTTGCCTTTCTGGCCGCCGTCGCCCTGGGTTTATGGAGCTGGCAGCAGTGGCACAACACCCTGGCCATGCAACAGGCCCTGAACAACCTGAAACAGGAAACTGCGCAGCTGGACAGACTCTACAGCGACACCGGCAACCAGCGCAGCCAGCGACTGCAGGCACTGGAAGACAAGCTGGCAGACCAACGGGAACTGATTGCCACCCAGCAAAGGCAGATTGACCACAATGCCCGGGAACTGCTGGAAGCCGGCAACCGCACCCGGACCGACTGGCTGCTGGCCGAAGCTGAATACCTGCTTCGTATTGCCAACCAGCGCCTGCTGATTGAAAAGGACATCCGCGGTGCCCTGGCCGCCCTTGAGTCCGCCGATGAGGTTCTGAACGAATCCGACGACATCGGCGTTTATCCGGTTCGCCAGCAACTGGCCAGGGAGATACTGACCCTGAAGAGTCTGACTGACGTGGACCGCACCGGCCTTTACCTGACCCTGGAAGCGGCCATTGAAAACATTCAGCAACTGACCGACAACGCTCTGGCCAGCGACCGGATGGAAAGCACCCTGGCGCAGTCCCGGGATGATAATGCCGACACGGAAGCCACCGGGCTCAGCAACTGGTGGGAAGAGGCCTGGAATAACACCAGGTCCACGCTTTCCCAGGTCGTGGTGGTTCGCCGCCTGGATGAACCGGTAAAGCCACTGCTGTCACCCGAGCAGAGCGCCTACGCCCGTCTCAACCTGCAACTGATGCTGGAAGAAGCAGAGCTCGCCGTGCTGCAGGGGCACCAGGAGCTGTATTCCCGTTCGCTGACCAAGGCCAGCCAGGCTATCGACACCTGGTATGACAGCACCAACCCGAAGATCATTGCGCTCTCGGAAACACTCAAGGAAATGGCAGAACAGAATATCGATCCCGAGTTGCCTGACATCAGCCGTTCGCTGCAGTTGCTCAAGGCCAGGCTTGCAGGCCGCCTGAACAGTGACGGCGAGGAACCCGACGACAACCGGGGAGATGACGCATGATCCGCCTGTTGCTGATCATTCTTGTTGCCCTGCTGATTGGCACTGGCCTGGCGCTGGGGCTGCAATACGATCTTGGCTACATCCGCATCAGTCTGGGCAGTACCCTGATCGAGACCAACTTCTGGATCGGTCTGGCTATACTGATTCTGTTTATTGCGGTGCTGATGATTACCTTGGGCCTGTTCCGCCGGTTGCAGCAGGGTTCTGGCATGGTGGCCGGCTGGCTCGCAAGGGGCAACGAAAAACGTGCCCGGCGCCGCACAACCCAGGGCCTGCTGGCGTTGGCCGAGGGCAACTGGCCCCGGGCCCGCAAGCTGCTGGAATCCTCTGCTGGCCATGCGGACACGCCCCTGATCAACTATCTGGCGGCGGCCCAGGCGTCCTTTGAAACCGGCGACCATGAAGCCGTGGACGATTTGCTGCGCCGAGCCTACGAGAGCACGCCGGGCTCTGATATGGCCGTGGGGATTACCCAGGCGCAACTGCAACTGGCGGGTAACCGCCAGGAGCAGGCTCTGGCAACGCTGCTGCGGCTCCGCAAGCAGGCGCCCCACCATCCGTTCGTGCTCAAGCTGCTGAAAAATGCCTATGTAAAGCTTGAGGATTGGCGAGAGCTTTCCCGCCTGCTGCCAGAAATCCGCAAGCGCAACCTGATCGATTCCGACGAGCAGGGCAACCTGGAACGGCTGGTCTGGCAGAACCTGCTGCAGCGCGCCGCAGAAGACTGCCGCCGCCAGGCGGATTCCCCGACACCCAGCCTGGAACCCCTGACCCGCCTGTGGGACGAACTGCCGGGATTCCTGCGCCGTGATGAGCACACCATCCGCGAATATGCGCGCCTGCTGGCCGAACTGGGTGACGAGGAGCAGTCCGAAACACTGCTTCGCAAGGTGTTGCGTAACCACTGGAGCGATGAGCTGGTCAATCTCTATGGCCGGGTCAAGGGGCCAAAGCCGGACGAGCAATTGCTATTGGCTGAACAATGGCTGAAAGACCGGCCCAACAACGCTGAATTGCTGCTGGCTCTGGGTCGGTTGAGCCTGCGGAATGAACTCTGGGGCAAGGCCCGGGAATACTTTGAAACCAGCCTCAAGCTGCGCCGCAGCCGCGAGACCATGGCCGAGCTGAGCCGCCTGAATGCCCATATGGGCGAGGGTGAGAACAGTGTGAAGCTGTTGATGCAGGGCCTGGTCAAGGACAGTGGCTTGCCGGATCTGCCGATGCCCAAGGCCTAGTCCCTGGGCGCGTATTCCAGTACATCCGAAAAGAAAGCTTCCTGGGGCAATCCAGCTTCGATCAGCGCGTCCATCAGGGTGTAGACCATGGTGGGCGACCCGCTGGCGTGTACTTCCACGTTCTTCCAGTCGGTTCCCGACATCAGCACCGTGCGCACCAACTGATCGTGGTGGCCGGACCAGTCGTTGTCTTCGTCGTCGCCCACCACCTGCTTGAAGGTGAACGGAGCCCATTCGTCCTGCCACTGCTGGGCCAGGGATTTCAGGTACATATCCTCATGACGACGCACGCCCCAGTACAGGCGAACAGGCTTGTCGTAGGTGGTTTCCTGAAGATAATCCACCAGGCTTTTCATCTGGGCGAAACCGGTACCGGCAGCCACCAACAGCAGCGGCTTTTCCGGCACTGACGCCAGGCAGGCCCGGCCGTGAGGCATTTCCACAGTTACCTCGCCGCCGGAGGTAAGCGCATCAATCACTTTCTGTGCCGATACCCATTCCGGGGTGGCCTGAATGTGCAGCTCGATCAGCTCCTCCGAGGGGCCGCTGGCAATGGAAAAATAACAGGGGTCGGTGTCCGGAAGGTTGACCGAAAGGTATTGCCCGGCATGGAATGACAGCTCCCGGCGACGGGGCAGTTGCAGCTCTACCCGATAGACATCGTGGCTGATGGAGCGAACGTCCACCACTTTCGCCTGGAACTTACGGGGCTGATTCTGTCCGGATGCCATAACGGCCTCTGTCTCCAGTTCAAGGTCACTGAGCGCGATGGTGCGGCACATCATCAGGCGCCCGGTGACGGGAATGTTTTGTTGATTGCGGGTATTCAATGCCCGACCGCTGAGCAGGCGCGCTTCGCAAAGCTCGCAAACCCCGTTGCGGCAGGCGGCCGGAACCGCAATTCCAGCACGGGTTGCAGCGCTCAGCAGCGTTTCCTGCCCTGCTACGATACAGGAAAGCCCTGCCGGGGCGATGGTGATACGTAACGCATCACCCGACATATCACTCGGGGCGCCCGGGCGAAAGATCAAGGCCCAATCGGTGCCACATTTCATCCACCCGGTGCTTTACGTCTTCAGACATGGCAATGGCGGTGCCCCACTCCCGGTCGGTTTCGCCGGGCCACTTGCTGGTGGCGTCCATGCCCATTTTCGAACCCAGGCCAGACACCGGCGAGGCAAAATCCAGGTAATCGATAGGCGTGTTTTCCACCAGCGTGGTATCCCGGCTTGGGTCCATCCGTGTGGTCATGGCCCAGATCACATCTTCCCAGTTACGGGCATCCACATCGTCGTCGGTCACGATCACAAACTTGGTGTACATGAACTGCCGCAGGAAGGACCATACGCCCATCATCACACGCTTGGCATGGCCCGGATACTGCTTCTTCATGGTGACCACTGCCATGCGGTAGGAACAGCCCTCTGGCGGCAGGTAGAAATCGACAATCTCCGGAAACTGCTTCTGCAGGATCGGGATAAAGACTTCGTTCAGCGCCACGCCCAGAATCGCCGGCTCATCCGGTGGACGGCCAGTATAGGTGCTGTGGTAGATGGGGTTGCGACGATGGGTGACCCGTTCCACGGTGAACACCGGGAAATGGTCCACTTCGTTGTAGTAACCCGTGTGATCCCCAAAGGGCCCTTCCGGCGCCATGTCGTCCGGATAGATAAACCCTTCCAGCACGATTTCGGCACTGGCAGGCACCTGCAGATCACTCAACTCGCACTGGACCAGTTCGGTGCGACTGCCGCGAAGCAGGCCCGCAAAAGCATATTCAGACAGGGTGTCCGGCACCGGCGTCACCGCACCCAGAATCGTCGCAGGGTCGGCGCCCAGGGCCACAGCGACGGGATAGGGCTGGCCAGGGTTCTGTCGCTGGAACTCCTGAAAATCCAGCGCGCCACCACGGTGGCTGAGCCAGCGCATGATCAGCCGGTTGCGACCGATCAACTGCTGCCGATAGATACCTAAATTCTGCCGCTCTTTATGAGGCCCACGGGTGATCACCAGTGGCCAGGTCACCAATGGCCCGGCGTCCCCCGGCCAGCAGTGCTGGACGGGAATCTTGTACAGATCCACCTGGTCTTTGTTGTAAACCACTTCCTGGCAAGGGGCTGAACGCAGCACCTTGGGGCTCATTTTCATGACCTTGCGGAAGATCGGGAATTTCTCGATGGCGTCCTTGAAGCCCTTGGGCGGATCCGGCTCTTTCAGAAACGCCAACAGCTTGCCAATGTCCCGCAGCGCAGTCACGTTATCATGCCCCATGCCCATGGCGACCCGCTTGGGGGTGCCAAACAGGTTGGCCAGCACGGGCATGTCGTAACCTTTGGGATTCTCAAACAACAACGCAGGCCCACCTGCCCGCAGAGTGCGGTCGCAGATTTCGGTCATTTCCAGATGGGGATCAACTTCCACTGAAATCCGCTTCAGTTCGCCCAGCTTTTCAAGCTGGTCTATGAAGTCTCTCAGGTCGTTGTATTTCATCTCTGGCTCCGGTTTGTTTAACCTGGTTGCAGGATAACTTCGGTGCAGGAACAGGATGGTGGCTGCCTTTTCCCAGACACGCCGTGAACCCATCCATGGGGGCTCGGCATTGCCATCCATGGCAATGCACGGTCTGGGAAAAGGCAGCCACCACCCCGTTCACCAGCCACGAGTCTGCTGCAAACAGAAAAAGCGCAAAGAACGCTTGAACCGACAATAACGATGCGCCCGGAGAATCGGATCAGCAGAATATATTGCTTAACCTAACAGATTCACCCGGACGAATCCGAAATCAGACAACAGGCTTTGAAATATTAAGATGCGCGAAAGAATTCAGATTGGCGAAGCCGGGGAGAGCATCCCCGGACCGTGCATTGCCAGGGATGGCAATGCCGAGCCCCCATGGATGGGTTTACGGCGTGTCCGGGGATGCTCTCCCCGGCTTTGCCCTACTCCCTGAACCCGATGCGCAATGGAGGCTCACACCCAGTGCTGAGACCTAACGACGCTTCATAGACTGGAAGAATTCGTCGTTGGTCTTGGTTTCCCGGAGCTTGTCCAGCAGAAACTCAATGGACGCCGTGTCGTCTTCCATGGAGTGCAACAGCTTGCGCAGAATCCAGATGCGCTGGATATCCGCCTCGCTCATCAGCAGATCTTCTCGACGCGTGCCGGAGCTGCGGATGTTCAGGGCCGGATAGACACGCTTCTCGGCAATCTTGCGATCCAGGTGGATCTCCATGTTGCCGGTGCCCTTGAATTCTTCGTAGATCACCTCGTCCATCTTGGACCCGGTGTTCACCAGCGCTGTCGCCAGGATAGTCAGGCTTCCGCCCTCTTCCACGTTACGGGCAGCACCAAAGAAACGCTTTGGCTTTTCCAGGGCGTGGGCGTCCACACCACCGGTCAGCACCTTGCCGGATGAGGGGATAACGGTGTTGTAGGCACGGGCCAGACGGGTGATGGAATCCAGCAGGATTACCACGTCTTTCTTGTGCTCGACCAGACGCTTGGCCTTCTCGATGACCATTTCCGCGACCTGAACGTGACGGGCCGGCGGCTCGTCGAAGGTCGAGGCAATGACCTCACCGCGAACGGTCCGCTGCATCTCGGTGACTTCTTCCGGGCGCTCGTCAATCAGCAGCACCATCACATGGCACTCCGGATTGTTGCGGGTAATGGACTGGGCGATGCTCTGCATCAGCAGCGTCTTACCGGCCTTGGGTGGGGAAACGATCAGACCACGCTGGCCCTTGCCGATGGGCGCGACCAGGTCCAACACCCTTGAAGAAAGATCTTCGGTACTGCCGTTACCGGCTTCGAGCATCAGGCGCTCGTCCGGGAACAGAGGTGTCAGGTTCTCAAACAGGATCTTGTTGCGGGCGTTATCCGGTTTGTCGAAGTTGATCTCGTTAACCTTCAGCAGCGCAAAATAGCGCTCGCCGTCTTTTGGCGGCCGGATCTTGCCAGCAACTGTGTCACCGGTGCGAAGGTTGAACCGGCGGATCTGGCTGGGGGAGACGTATATGTCGTCCGGCCCGGCCAGGTATGACGCGTCGGCGGAACGCAGAAAGCCGAAGCCGTCCTGCAGAATTTCCAGTACGCCGTCACCGTAGATGTCTTCACCGCTCTTGGCATGCTTCTTCAGAATGGTGAAGATCACATCCTGCTTGCGCGAACGAGCCAGGTTATCGAGGCCCATCTCTTGCGCAATTTCGAGCAATTCGGGCATGGAATTCTGCTTGAGTTCAGTAAGATTCATAGGTTATTAGATTTTCAGGAATGGAAGTAAGCGATCATTGGAATGACAGGAATGCCCGCGAGCATATTGTTCGGGTACACGTTTGAACTAGGTGCTGGCCAGATGGAGCAACCGGTGGAGATAGAATCCGGAAAGTACTGAAGCCAGAGACAGGAAGAACAACCGTTCGCCGGGCAAGGAGGATCATCAGCCACCTTCAGCATCAATGTCAAGTGAAGTTGCGCACTTTTGGACCAATTTGCGGTTTAATGCTATCCGACTGTGTCCCTCCGAAGGGTTACTCCCCTTCCATTTGCCGACAGCGAACACGATACTACCCCTATAATTGTCCTGACCCTGATGCTGTTTCTGGAGTACAACCATGAGTAGTGACGCCACCGTTGATCTCAAGCCCCTGAACATTGCGCTGCTGACCGTATCGGACAGTCGCGGCGAGGCAGAAGATACCTCCGGACTGTTCCTTGAGAACAGCGTTATTGAAGCCGGGCACAAGCTGGTTGCCCGCCGGATACTGCCCGACGACGTTTACCTGATCCGCGCGCTGGTCGCCGGCTGGACCGCCGACCCCCAGGTTCACGTCGTGCTGATCACCGGTGGCACAGGTTTCCATGAACGCGACAGCACACCGGAAGCGATCATGCCGCTTCTGGACAAGGCTATCGAAGGTTTCGGCGAAGAGTTCCGCCGTCAGTCCGCCCTGGAGATCCGGTCTTCAACGGTTCAGTCCCGGGCGTTTGGCGGACTTGCGAACCACACGGTGATTTTCTGCCTGCCCGGCTCGACCGGCGCCTGCCGTACAGGATGGAACGGCATCCTGCGCGATCAGCTGGACAGCCGCCACCAGCCCTGTAACTTCTCGGCACTGGTGTTGGGTAAGCCCGACAAGCCGTTGGAGCGGCTGCACCAGAGGATAGGCGCCCATGGCTGATAAACCGCTGACCCGCCTGGAAGATGCACTCGAACAGATACTGGGACAGGTTCCGGTACCCGATGCTTCGGAAACCATAGACCTGGCAGACTCCCTCGGCCGGGTGCTGGCCGAGGATTACCGGGTGCCGGCGGATGTTCCGCCTGCCGATAACAGCGCCGTGGATGGCTACGCGCTGCGCCTGGCTGACCTCGCTGACGGCACACCTATCGCGATTTCCAACCGGATACCGGCGGGCGCGGCACCCTCTGCCCTGACCCCGGGCACTGCAGCCCGGATCTTTACCGGCTCGGAAATCCCCGAAGGTGCCGACTCCGTCGTGATGCAGGAAAACACCCAGCTGGAAAACGGCAGCCTCTCAGTGACCAGCGCCGTGACCCTTGGACAGAACATCCGACGCAGGGGCCAGGACCTGGCCCAGGGCGCCCTGGCCCTGCCGGCAGGCACTCGAATCCGCCCCCAGGAAATGGGACTGCTGGCTTCTATCGGTCATGCGCACCTCAGCGTTCGGCCACGACTGAAAGTCGCGTTCTTCAGCACCGGTGATGAGCTGGTCAGTCCGGGCCAGGCTCTGGGGCCGGGCCAGATCTACAACAGCAACCGATTCATGCTGGCCGGCCTGCTTGCCGAAGCCGGCTGCGAACTGGTTACCAGCGACACCCTCAAGGATGTTCGGGAATCCACCCGCGACGCGCTTCAACGCGCAGCCAGTGGCGCTGATCTGATGATCACCACCGGTGGCGTTTCAGTCGGTGAAGAAGACCACGTTCGGGCTGTTATGGAAGAAATGGGTTCGCTGTCGCTCTGGCGACTGGCCATTAAACCAGGCAAGCCGCTGGCATTTGGTAAAATCAGCGGCACTCCCGTGCTGGGGCTCCCCGGCAACCCGGGATCTGTTCTGGCCACTTTCCTGATGGTAGGTATGCCGCTGATCAGACACCTGCAGGGGCGAAACGACCCGAATATCACCGGTGACCGCGTGGCGGTCAATTTTCCGGTTGAAAAAACGTCGATACGCCGGGAATTTCTGCGGGTACGCCGTGCCAAAGTGGAAGAAAGGCCCGTTCTGGAGGCCCACCCCAATCAGGGTTCTGGCCTACTCAGTTCAGCCTGCTGGGCAGACGGCCTTGCGGTTGTGCCCGAGAATACCACCCTTGAACCGGGCGATCTGGTCACCTATTTATCGTTTGAAGAACTGTTGAGGTAACAATGACGGAAGCACTTTCAGACACTTTCACCGTGCGATTTTTTGCTCGTTTGCGTGAGGAGCTAGGCGTCGAGGAAATGACCCTGAAAGCTGAACCAGGTCTGACCACCGGCAGGGTTCTGGAGCAGCTGGCCAGCCGGGGTGGCCCCTGGTCGCAACTCAAGAACGGCCAGCCGGTGATGATTGCGGTCAACCAGGCCATGGCCAAAGAAGCCACGGCCGTGAATGCTGGTGATGAGCTGGCGTTTTTTCCGCCGGTCACAGGGGGCTGATGTGATTTCGATTCAGGCTGATGATTTTGACCCTAACGCTGAATATCAGGCTTTGCGCCAAAGTGGGCCAGACACCGGCGCCATCGCGACTTTCACGGGCTTGGTCCGGATCAGTGGCGACCATTCCGGGGTCACCGGATTGTTCCTGGAGCATTACCCGGGCATGACGGAGGCCGTGATCCAGCAACTGATCGATCAGGCTTCGGAACGCTGGAATATACTCACCGCCCGAGTCATTCACCGGATAGGACCGCTACCGCTGGGCGATCAGATTGTGTTTGTCGGTATCGCAAGCCGTCACAGGGGCGATGCGTTTGCAGCCTGTGAATTCATTATGGATGCCCTGAAAACATCAGCGCCGTTCTGGAAAAAGGAAATCAATCAGGAGGGAGAACACTGGGTGGAGCAGAAAACGTCTGACCTGGAGCGGTCAGAATCCTGGTAGCACCACCCCGGATCTGTCCCGGGCTCGAGGCCGTTCCCGGGGGTAGTGCCAACAGCGCCAGCAATCAGAGGTTGCTGTCGAGGAAGGCCGCCAGTTGTGACTTGGACAGCGCGCCTACTTTGGTCGCATCCACGTTGCCGTTCTTGAACAGCATAAGGGTTGGAATGCCACGGATGTTGAATTTGGGTGGCGTCTGTTCGTTTTCATCAATGTTCAGTTTGCAGACTTTCAGCTTGCCCGCGTATTCGTCCGCCATTTCTTCCAGAACCGGTGCGATCATCTTGCAGGGGCCGCACCACTCTGCCCAATAATCCACAAGTACAGGCACGTCGGACTGAAGCACGTCCTGTTCAAAGGATGCGTCGGTTACGTTTACAATATTTCCGCTCATTTTATCTTCCCGGTTGTTGCGCTGGCCGGCTCGAAACGCCCGGATTCCAGCGGTGTTGACTCAATTTCAGGACCGGCGCCGATGCTCGGGCGCCGTCATTAAATCGGCGTTAGAATCCGCTACTTTACGCGATTGCTCCGCTAAATGTGAAGCTTATCGGCGCTGGTTCTACCCTCGGATTTCCCTGACATCCGGCGGTTCCGGTGATTGCGTTACAGATCATATGCCTTATAGTTACCGCTTAATAAAGCGGCGCAGAATCACCGCAAAGGCCCTGCCTGAAGGCAGGATGGCACTCCGGCCCGCTACTTCTCTTTACTCTGTAAATTGGGCCTGGCAGAAGGATTTCAAGACACGTGACGGCCTTCTCTTCCGCCACCGGCAGATCTCGTACCCAGCCGCTCCGCTCCAAACCGGCGCCCGCGCCTGAGCTGCTGGCCGCTATCGACATGGGCTCCAACAGTTTCCATATGGTTGTTGCCCGCCTGGTTCATGGCGAAATCCGCACGCTTGAAAAAATGGGCGAAAAAGTACAGCTCGGGGCCGGTCTGGATAGCAATAACCGCCTGACCGAAGAAGCCATGCAGCGCGGCCTGGCCTGCCTTGGTCGGTTTGCCCAGCGGCTGTCCGGCATGCCCCCGGAAGCTGTTCAGGTAGTGGGTACCAATGCGCTGCGGGTGGCCCGCAATGCCCGGCATTTCATGGCCAGGGCGGAAAAAGTGCTGGGCTATCCGGTAGAAATTATCGCCGGGCGTGAAGAAGCACGCCTGATCTATCTCGGGGTTTCCCACACGCTTTCCGATGATACTGGCCGCCGTCTGGTCGTCGATATTGGCGGCGGTAGTACCGAATTCATTATTGGCGAACGGTTTGAACCCCAGGATATGGAAAGCCTGCATATGGGGTGCGTATCTTTCCGCAACCAGTACTTTCCGGACGGCAAGATCACCCGAAAGCAGATGGATCGCGCCATCACCCATGCCGAGCAGGAACTGCTGAACATCCGCCAGCATTACGTGAAACGTGGCTGGCAGAGCGCCGTTGGCTCATCCGGCACCATCAAGGCAATAGCGGGCGTTCTGGCCAGCCTGAAACTGACGGACGGCACCATCACCATGGACGCCATGACCGAGCTGCGCAAACGCCTGGTAGCCATGGGAAAGACCGAGAAACTGGGGGATCTGGGCGTTCGCCAGGACCGCCAGAGCATATTCCCGGCGGGCTTTGCCATCCTTATGGGCGCTTTCAATTCACTGAGAATCTCGGACATGACGTTTGCCGACGGTGCCCTGCGCGAAGGCCTGCTTTACGACATAGCCGGCCGCATCCAGCATGAAGACGTCCGCGAGCGGACTATCCAGGCGCTGCAGGAACGCTACCACGTGGACCAGCATCACGGCGGCGCCGTCGAGGCAACCGCCATTGCGGCCTGGCAACAGGTGGCCGAAGCCTGGAATATCGATACCCCTGTTGACGAGGAGGTACTGCGCTGGGGCTGCCGCCTTCACGAGATCGGCCTGACTATCTCCCACAGCCAGTATCACAAGCACGGCGCCTATCTGCTTCGGTATTCTGACCTGCCCGGTTTCAGCCAGCAGTTCCAGCGGGAACTGGCCACCCTGGTGCGCGGTCACCGGCGCAAATTCTCCTCGTCGATTTTCGAGGAACTGGAACCGGATGACCTGCCAAGGCTGCGTTATCTCTGTATTCTGGTGCGGCTGGCGGTGTTGTTGCAGCACCCCAGAAATCACGAACAGCCCCCGGACATTACCCTCACGCCCGCCAGCAACGGCCTGACACTGACCTTCCCCGCCGGATGGCTGGATGACCGGCCGCTGACCATGGCCGATCTTCAGAACGAGCAGGATTATCTGGCCAAGCAGAATTTCGAACTGACCGTAAATGCCTGAATTCCAATCCCTGGCGCTTAATCCTCCGCCGCCAGCTCGGACTCCAGGTTTTCGACCTCTTCACTGACCTCCAGCCACCGGGCCTCAACCTCTGCCAACCTGCTCTTGGCACTGCCCTGATCCGCCAGCATGGTTTTCAGGCGGTCGCGGCCCTGCTCGGAATAGAGCTCCGGGTCTGACAGCTCCTGCTCCAGGCCCAGAAGTCGTGCCTGCAACTGGTCCATTTCTTTCTCCAGCGCAGTTTGCTGCTTCCGATAAGGGCTCAGTTTCTGGCGCAGGGCGGCCTCTGCGCGCTTTCGCGCCTTGCGGTCGTCTGCGCTCTCACCAATGGAAATTTCTGACTGACGGTTCCCAGCTTTTGATCCAACCGCCTCTTCACGCCGGGGCGCTTCAGTGTCGTCCTTGCGGCGATCTGCCAGCCAGCGTTCGTAATCCTCAAGGTCGCCCTTGTATTCGGTCACCCGGCCTTCGCTGACCAGCCAGAAGTCGTCCACCGTGTTTCGCAACAGATGGCGATCGTGAGACACCACCACGATGGCGCCCTCAAAGTTCTGCAGGGCCATGGTCAGCGCCTGGCGCATTTCCAGATCCAGATGGTTGGTGGGCTCATCCAGCAGCAGCAGGTTGGGTTTCTGCCAGGCGATTACCGCGAGAGCGACACGGGCTTTCTCGCCGCCGGAAAACGAACGAATGACGCTCAGTGCCTCATCACCGCGAAAGTCAAAACCTCCCAGGAAATTCCGGATGCTCTGTTCCGACGCTTTCGGCGACAACCGCTGCAAATGCAGGAAAGGGCTGGCGTCCAGGTCAAGGGATTCCAACTGATGCTGGGCAAAGTAACCAACCGCAAGGTGCTCACCACAGGTGCGCTGGCCTTCCAGCAGATGATCGGATTGCCTCAGGGCATCCATAAGCGTCGACTTGCCCGCGCCATTGGGTCCCAACAGGCCAATCCGACTGCCGGGAAGCAGGGTCAGGTCAATGTCCCTGAGGATGACCGCATCGCCATAACCGGCAGCACCACGCCTTATCGACAGCAGCGGGCTGGATACCTTATCCGCCACCGGAAATTCAAAGTTGAACGGGGAGTCCACATGGGCGGGCGCGATTTTCTCCATACGCTCAAGCGCCTTGACCCTGCTCTGGGCCTGCTTGGCCTTGGTGGCCTTGGCCTTGAACCGGTCAATAAACCGCTGGATTTCGGCAATCCTGGCCTGCTGACGCTCGAACCCGGCCTGCTGTTGAGCCAGCCGCTCGCTGCGCTGGCCCTCAAAGGCTGAGTAATTACCCGTATAGAGATCCAGCCTGCGCTGGTCAAAATGCACCAGATGGGTGGCTACCCGGTCCATGAAATCCCGGTCGTGGGAGATGAACAGCAGGGTGCCCTCGTAGCGGCGCAGCCAGTTCTCCAGCCAAAGGCAGGCGTCCAGATCGAGGTGGTTGGTAGGCTCGTCGAGCAGCAGCAGATCGGACGGCCGCATCAGCGCCTGCGCCAGGTTCAGTCGAATTCGCCAGCCACCAGAGAAGGCCGACACCGGGCGGTCTGCGTCTGCATCGGTAAAGCCCAGGCCTCGAATCAGAGATTCCGCACGGCGCGGGGCAGACCAGGCTTCGTGGACGTCCAGCTCACCATGCAGGCGGGCAATCGCGTTATCGTCACCCCGGGATTCGGCTGCCGCCAGTTCCGTCTCAAGCCTGCGCAGATCCAGATCGCCATCCAGGACAAAATCCCGGGCACTGCGACCGGACGCCATGACTTCCTGGGCCATGTGGGCGATGCGGGTTCCACCGGGCAGGGCGGCACTGCCCTGCTCCGGGGCAAGCTGCCCCAGCAGTAACTGGAACAGGCTGGACTTGCCGGCGCCGTTGGCGCCAACAATGGCCACACGCTGACCGGGCTGGATGGTGAGGTTGACGGATTCTAGCAACCAGACGCCACCCCGTTGTAAACTGAGATCGGTTATCGTTAGCATGTCGTAATGGTATCAGGGAATCGGTTTAATGAAATCGGACAGCGAGTCCAGCGAGCTTAAGATTCCGCCCGACCTCTGCCTGGACAGCCCGCTCTGGCACTTTGCCGGCCGCTATTGGTCGCGTTCCGGAGCTCAGACTGCGGCCCTGGCTCTACAGACCAGAGGCTGGAGCGTTACCGATATTCTCTGTGGCCTGTGGCTGGCATTACAGGGCTGTCACTTTTCCGGCACAGACAGCGTTGCCGTCACAGCCTGGCGCTCGAGGGTCACCGAGCCCCTGAGACAGGCACGCAAGGCAATCAGCAAGAACAATCCGGTAACAGACCGGGCAAGGAATTGTATCGCACAAGGCGAACTGGAAGCAGAAAAGGTGGAGCTGGCACTGGCGTACAGGGCTCTTAACCGGGACAATCGTTCGTCTGATTCGTTATCAGAACACGCAGTAAAGACACTGGCGCTGGAGAATCTTCAGGCGGCCGCACCGGAGAAGGCCATGGACAACGAGACCGGCAGCTTGCTGGACACTCTGACCACGGAACTACAGATTTTCGCCGAAGAGGAGCAGCGCACATGGTAATGAAGTGGCTGATCCGGCTAGCTTTTCCCGCGCTCGGCGTTCTGGTCATGCTGATTTTTTTCGGTCTCGGCGACCCTACCGAAACCACGCCTGCAGCGCAGGATAGCGCAGACGCAGAAGAGATCCCCGCCTTCGAAGGCCTGGTACCCTCACCCATCCCGACCGAGGGTCCGGAAATCGTGTTCAAGTGGCAGGACAGCGATGGCGGCTGGCACTACGCCGACTCGCCCCCGGAAACGGGTCACTGGAATGCTCTGGCCATCGAGCGCGCAGACCAGCCCAATGGCCCAAGCGGTAACAGCGACCCGGTATCGGACTGGCAATCGCCCTACTCCGCACCGTTTTCCATGAACTCAGGCCCGGTGAACAACGGCAGCTGAGACACCCGGCCTACCCGTCCCGATCCTTAACACATGTTCAGTGGCATCCTCGCCGGTAACCGGTTACGGTTCGGGGTTTCGAAACATTCAATTGCAAACACAACAAAGGAACCGGTAATGAAGAAAACCCTGATCGCATTAACCGTCGCGGGCGCACTGGCAGGCTGCTCCTCATCCCAGGAGACCCCGCCGGAGCCGAAACTGGACACCAACGACCAGAAAGTCAGCTATGGCATGGGCCTGGTAATGGGTGAACGCATGGGTAACGACCTGCCTGATCTGCAGATGGATCAGTTCCTGCAGGGCATCCAGCACGGCCATGCCGGTGACGAAGAACAGACCCGCATGTCACGGGAAGAAATCCAGCAAGCCCTGATGGCCTATCAGGCCGAAATGCAGGAACAGGCCGGTGCCAAGCAGCAGGAACTGGCCCAGAAGAACCTCGAGGCAGGGGAAACATTCCTGGCTGAAAACGCCGAGCGTGATGGCGTTGAGACCACGGATTCAGGTCTTCAGTACGAGATTATCGAAGAAGGCGAAGGTGAAACTCCCAGCGCCGAAGACCAGGTCAGAGTGCACTACACCGGCGAGCTGATCTCAGGGGAAGTGTTTGACAGCTCCCGCGAGCGCGGCGAGCCAGTGACTTTCGGCCTGAACCAGGTTATCCCGGGCTGGACTGAAGGGCTGCAACTGATGAAGGAAGGCAGCCGCGCCAAACTGTATATTCCGGCGGAACTGGCCTACGGGCCCGGCGGCAACCAGCGCATCGGACCCAATGAAACCCTGGTGTTTGATGTGGAGCTGCTGGAAATCAATCCAGAGTAGGCTGCAGAATCACATCCCGGCAGTGGCTGCCATTGCCGGGATGATCATGTTCTGATCAGGCTGAGGACATGACCTTTTCAGCGTGGGCATTGTGAAGATGCTCGATCAGGAAATCTTCCATTTCGAACCGGGTTTCAAGAGTCTCGCCAAGCTCAGACAACTGCTGGAATAACGCCCGGGCCTGATCTTCGGTCACCGACTGGCCGTTCAGCTGGTCATTGAAATTCAGGGCTGTCTCGGTGGTCTTCTCGATCCGCGGATAAACCTTCGCTGCCAGTTCAATCCCGCCGTCATCAAACTCCCGCGCCTCCTGAATAAGCTGCTCGTAGATCTCGAAGTGGCCAGCGGATACGTAATCCACCAGCACTTCACAAAGACGCACAAATTTCTGATAGAGCACGTCGGTCTGGGAAAAGTCCGTGGTGCCGGAAAGGTCACAGTAGTGGACCAGCAGTTCCTGCCGTTCCTTGAGCCATCGATCAATCAGCTCACTGACGCCACCCCAACGCTCCCTGGCATTCTGGCAATTTTCCAACATAAGGTCTTCTCCGATCACCGGTCTGCTTCTGTTTTTTTATCGGCCGTTAAACCCTCAAGTTACCCCAAGGCCGTGACCTGCCGCAACCGTTTCAGCTGCTTATCCAGTCCTTTGATCTGGGAGTGCGCAACATCAGTATCAGGCCGATGACAATCACCAGCGTGAAAAACACGGCGGTCCACCCCGGAATGCTCAGGCCCAGAAAGCGCCAGGTCACTTCAGCGCAGTCTCCGGTGCCGCGCAGAGCCGTTGTCAGCACTTCCATCCAGGGCAGTACATCCAGCATATAGTCCACCGATGGGCCGCAGGCAGGCACCTGGTCGGCGGGAAGGCTCTGCAACCATAGCTGGCGCCCGGCCACAGCCAGGCCAGCGCCGGCACCGACCACCATCAGGAAACCGTAGATGCGCGTACCCACGGCACCAGGCCCGTGAAGCGCCGCCAGCAGGCTGACGATACCTGCCGCCATGAAACCAAAACGCTGGAGCCAGCACAGTGGGCAGGGTTCGAGCCCCATGACGTGCTCCATGTAGAATGCCACTCCCAGAAGACCGGCACATAACAGGAACACCAGAAAGAAAACCAGTCTGGAACTCAAGAGACCCCCTTAGGTTGGGATTCAGGCTGCAAGCGGGCGAGGAGCCTGCTATTCTCCGGACAATGCCGTTTACAACGGCTTAGGTACTTAACCGTAAACCCGGATGAACTTCAAGCCTATGATTCCTGATCTGAAACGTTTTTTGCTGGTTATCGCCATGACTCTGCCTATGGCCCAGACGGGCTTTGCCCAGGACGAAGACGCCGAGGATGAGACAGCACAAGCGCAGGAAGAAGAAGAAGCCGAACCGGCCGTCACGGATTACATTGCCATGAATCCGCCCTTTGTCACCCATGTCGGCGAACCCGGCCAGTCACTGGTTTACCTCAAGGCAGCCGTGACCCTCCGCGCCTCAAGCGCAACCACCCGTCCGGTGCTGGAAGTTCATATGCCGAGGCTTCGGCATGAGCTGGTCATGCTGTTCGGTGAGCAGACTGACGTCGACCATCTTGCAGGTAATGCCGGTCAGAACGCGCTGAGGCAGGAAGCCATGAAACGAATCAATGCGGTGCTTGAAGAACAGCAGACCGGCGAAACCGTGGCCGATGTGCTGTTTACAGAGTTTGTGGTGCAACGCTAGGCCGCGCTGAATAGAAACCAGAGGCGATTCAGGCAATCCGCGACAGAAACTCGTCGAGGCCAGGCCCGACTTTCTGAACCAGCGGCTCAGCGTCAGCCCAACCTGCCTCCCAGGCCGCGATAACGACTTCACCCCGGTAGGGACAGCTCTCGCGGGCCATGCCCATATTCGCGGCCATGTATCCCTGCCGATAGGCTTTATTCAGGGACTCAACGTCCCATCCAAGCTTGATATCTCTGGCCATGCTTTTCTCCCTGAATCGCTTTGGATTGAAGCTAACAGCGCCAGTCAGGGGAGACAAATGCTTTATGTCGAATCTGTGCAGCAAGTCCAGATCAGGGTAGAACCTTTGTCGGCATCAGCGATTATCGCCCCGGTTCATGAGTTGAGGTAATGTTCCAGAAACTCGGCAAAAGGCTGATTTTCGCCCGCTTCCATGCTTGCCTGCTCCGCCAGTGAGTCCGCACTCATTTTTTCGAAGTCCGCAAAAATTCCGTCATTAAGACTCTCATCGCGAAGGGTCTGCTGATGCTGACGAGCCATTTCCAGCCCCCATTCCCGGTGCCCCGCACCCCGGGCGGTCATATCAGCCAGTACTCTGGCCGAGGGAATCAGTGAGGTATCGGCCAGTTTCTCGCGTTGAGCCTTCAGGGCCTGGCGATAGGTCTCCCCACCCGTCAGGCCGTCCAGCTGTTCCGCGAGTGGCTCCAGGTCGTCCAGCAGAACCCTGGCAGCAGAGCCAACGCTGACTCTCTCGCCGGAGCGGCAGAGCGTCAGTTCCGGATCCCGGCCGCGGGCGATCACGTCCTGATAGTTGTCGTCCAGCCGGTCGCATTCGGAATCATCGATCCTGGGGCTGTCGGTCAGCAGGCAGTCGAGCAGGAACAGATCCAGAAAGTCCACCTGGGCCTGGCTCACGCCGGTGGGCGAAAACGGGTCCAGATCCAGGCAGCGCACCTCAATGTATTCCACGCCCCGGGATTCCAGCGCCTCGATAGGTTTTTCTTCCCGTTCGGTGGTGCGTTTTGGGCGTACGGCACTGTAATACTCGTTCTCTATCTGAAGCACGCTGGTGTTGATCTGGATGAACTGGTCACCCCGGCGGGTTCCAATGGCTTCGTATTCAGGCCAGGTTGTGTGGATGGCCCGGTCCAGCGTCTGGGTGTAGGTCTCAAGTTCGTTGAAGCAGATATTCACAGAGGACTGGGCGTTGTTGTGATAACCCAGATCACCCATCCGCAGTGACGTCGCGTTGGGGCCGTACCAGGTATCGGCACTGAACCGGCTGAGCTCATGATCAATACCTTTAACGAAGCTGGCATCCAGCGCGGGTGATGCCCCGAATAGCAGCATCAGCAGCCAGCTGCGGCGGCGGAAATTGCGGATCAGCCAGAAATATTGATCTGATTTGAAATCCTTCAGGCTCTGCTGGCTTTCCAGACGCTGATGCCAGAGTGCCCAGAACTCATCCGGTAGGGAAAGGTTGTAATGGGCGCCCGCAATGCTCTGCATCATGCGGCCGTATCGAACCGCCAGGCCCTGGCGGTAAACATGCTTGAGCTGGCCGATATTCGATGTGCCATATTCGGCGATGGGAATACTGGCGTCGCCGTCCAGCTCACAGGGCATGCTGGCGGGCCAGAACAGTTCGTCACCCAGGTTCATCTGAACAAACCGGTGAATATCCCGCAGTGACGCCAGCATGTCGGTGGTGTTGTCAAAAACCGGGGTAATCAGCTCCAGCAGGGATTCCGAGTAATCGGTGGTGATCCGCGGGTGAGTCAGCGCCGAGCCCAGTGCCCTGGGGTGGGGTGTCTGTGCGATGAAGCCGTTGCGGTCGACCCTCAGGCCCTCTTTTTCAACGCCTTTTCGGAAACCGGTCCACTCACTGGACGAGAACTGACGAAACAGATGATGGCGGGATGCCCCCATGAATCACTCCTGCAAGGATAGAGCCGGTGCACCCGGCACAATCAGTATAGTATTTATAAGCAGCTTTTAGCGGCCATCTTTTCGGGCCGACGCCAGCGCCTGTGCCAGAGCACCCGCCATTGCGCCCTGCTGGTCAGCTTTTGGACTAGCTTTCTGGTTGCGCCCCGATGACTGGCCTGCTGTCTCGCGCCGCTGATTATTCGCTGGCGGGCGTTTTTCGGACTTCTCACCGGGCTGGTCATCCATGCGCATGGTCAGGGCAATCCGCTTACGGGGAATGTCCACATCCATGACTTTGACCTTCACAATATCACCGGCCTTTACCACTTCCCGGGGATCTTTTACGAAAGTATTAGACAGTGCCGAGATATGAACCAGTCCGTCCTGGTGCACACCAATATCCACAAAAGCCCCGAAGTTCGTGACGTTGGTCACCGACCCTTCCAGTACCATCCCGGGCTTGAGATCGTTGAGGGTTTCAACGCCTTCTTCGAAGCTGGCAAACCGGAATTCCGGCCGCGGGTCCCGCCCCGGCTTTTCGAGCTCCATCAGAATGTCCTTGATGGTGGGCAGGCCGAACTGTTCGGTCACGTAGTCCTGTGGATTCAGGGAGCGCAGAAAGGCGGCATCGCCGATGATGCCCTCGATCTTGCGGTTGTTCTTCGTGGCAATGGCCTCCACCACGCCATAGGCTTCCGGGTGCACGGAGGAGCGGTCCAGCGGGTTATCGCTGCTGGCAATACGCAGGAAGCCGGCCGCCTGTTCGAAAGTGCGCTCACCCAGCCGGGCCACTTTCAGCAGCTGCTTGCGGTTGCGGAACATGCCGTTCTGGCTGCGGAACTCCACGATGTTGGTGGCAATGGTCTGACTCAGGCCGGCAACCCGGGAAAGCAATGGTATCGAGGCGGTATTCAGGTCAACGCCAACGCCATTTACACAGTCTTCCACCACCGCATCCAGACTGCGGGAAAGCTGCACCTGGGATACATCGTGCTGGTACTGTCCCACGCCAATGGATTTGGGTTCGATCTTCACCATCTCCGCCAGCGGATCCTGCAGGCGACGTGCGATGGAAACGGCCCCGCGAATGGTCACATCCAGATCGGGCAATTCCCTGGAAGCGAATTCGGAGGCGGAATAAATAGACGCGCCAGACTCACTGACCACGATGCGGGCCAGCTTCAGGTCCGGGTAGCGCTTGCACAGATCGGCCACCAGCTTTTCGGTTTCGCGGGAGGCGGTACCATTACCAATCGCGATCAGTTCAATCTTGTATTCGCGGCACCATCTGGCCAGTTGTTCGATGGACTGGTCCCACTGGTTACGGGGGGCATGGGGAAAGATGCCGCCGTGGCCGACCACCTGGCCGGTGCCGTCGATGATCGCGACTTTTACGCCGGTGCGCAGACCCGGATCCAGGCCGATCGTGGGCCTTGGACCGGCCGGGGCCAGCAGCAGGAGATCTTTCAGGTTGGCGGCAAATACGTTGATGGCTTCGGACTCGGCGGCTTCGCGCACCTGGGCCATCAGATCGGTTTCAATCTGGGTGGACAGTTTTACTCGCCAGGTCCAGCGCACCACTTCGGACAGCCAGCGGTCGGCGGCACGGCCCTGGTCGCGGATGTTCCAGCGGGCCGCAATTCTGCTCTCGGCAGGGTGCGGTTGCCGACGGTCATCCTCGGAATCCCCGACAACCAGAGTGTAGGTCAGAATGCCTTCGTTACGGCCCCGCAGAATGGCCAGCGCCCGGTGGGACGGCACTTTTTTGAGGGGTTCAACGTGGTCAAAATAATCCCGGAACTTGGCGCCTTCGGTTTCCTTACCTTCAATCACCGTGACCTTGAGCTGGCCCTGCTGCCAGATAAAGCTTCGCAGGTCCCCAAGCAGTTCCGCATCCTCGGCGAAGCGCTCCATCAGAATCGCGCGGGCACCTTCCAGAGCTGACTTGGTATCGGTGATGCCAGCCTCTGCATTCAGATAGGCCTGGGCGGTCTGTTCCGGGTCCTGCGTGGGGTCACCGTAGAGCGTGTCTGCCAGAGGCTCCAGGCCGGCTTCACGGGCAATCTGGGCCTTGGTGCGGCGCTTGGGCTTGTAGGGAAGGTAAAGGTCTTCCAGGCGGTTCTTGGTGTCGGCTGCATTGATGCTCTTGCGCAGCTCGTCGGTCAGCTTGCCCTGCTCTTCAATACTGTTAAGGATGGTTGAACGGCGGTCTTCCAGATCACGCAGATAGCGCAGGCGGTCTTCCAGATTTCGCAGCTGGTTATCGTCCAGCGAGCCGGTCACCTCTTTGCGATAGCGTGCGATAAAGGGAACCGTTGCGCCCTCGTCCAGCATCCCTACCGTGGCGTTAACCTGTTCTTCGCGAACCCCCAGTTCCTCGGCAATGCGCCTGGCAATGCTCTTCATTCCGTCTTTCATGCCGCTTGTCATTCAACCCGTCCGTTGCATCTGATCAAAGCGCAAAGGTACAGCGGCTTATAGCTACAGGCAAGCGGCCTTGCCCTGGTTGTTCAGGAATTCAACAAGGCGCTCCCAGGGCATGGGTCGGGCGTAATAATAGCCCTGAATTTCATCGCAGTGCTGCTGGCGCAGGAATTCCAGCTGGCCTTCGGTTTCTACCCCTTCCGCCACCACGCTAATCTGTAGGCTGTGGGCCAGGCTGATGATAGCGCGGATAATATGCTCGGCATCGGCAGAATGGCCCAGTTCCTGAACGAAGGATTTATCAATTTTCACCAGCGAAATAGGCAGGTGCTGAAGATTGCTGAGCGACGAGAACCCGGTACCGAAATCATCCAGAGCAAAGCTGATCCCTAGCTGGTTCAACTCTCGCAGGCAACGCTGGGCGTACTCAGGATCGTGCATCATTGCGCTTTCGGTCAGTTCAAGCTCCAGCAGGCTGGTGTCGATATTGGCATTGAAGATGATGCGGAAAATGGTCTCGGTCATCTTGCGGTCGTGGAACTGCCGGAACGACAGGTTGACCGCAAATACCAGCCCCGGGTACCCCAGCCCATCTGCTTCCTTCAGCCGTTTGCAGGCCTGCTCGATCACCCAGTAACCAATGGGTACGATCAGACCGCTGCGCTCCGCCACCGGAATGAATTCATCTGGCCCCACCAGCCCCCGCTGAGGATGGTTCCAGCGCAGCAGGCACTCAACGCCCCGCACCTCCTCCGTGGCCAGATCGATACGCGGCTGGTAATAGACCTCCAGCTCGTTGCCCCGAAGCGCATTGCGCAGATCAGCTTCCAGGCGCAACTGGTGGCCAGCGGTGATGTGCAGTTCACGGTCGTAATAGCGGTAACTGGTGCCCGGGTCCCGTTTGGCTTCAAACATGGCGCGGTTGGCCCGGCGCAGCAGATTTTCCGGGCTGTCACCGGCTTCCGGGTAGGTGGCCACCCCCAGGCTGGCGCTGACCACGACCGACTGGCTGTCGATGTTCACCGGTTCACCCAGGGCCGCCACAACCTTGCGGATGACATGGGCCAGATCGGGGCCGTCGTCCACTTTTTCGATAATGATCGCGAACTCATCGCCGCCGATCCGCATCAATGAATCCGCCCTGCGCAGCTCCGACCGCATGCGCTCCGCCAGCTTCAGCATCAGCTGATCACTCTGGCGGTAACCAAAGGATTCGTTAAAACTGCGAAAATCATCCAGATTGATGTGCAGCAGCGCCAGCCGTTGGGAAGCGCTCTTGGCCCGGATAAGGGCATTCTGGAGCCGGTCAAAAAACAGATCGCGGTTGATGAAGCCGCTGGCAACATCCCGGCCAAGATGGCCGTGCGCCGACTCGGACAGCTGCTGGCGATACCAGAGGCAGCGCACGGCCCGGCAAAGCGACCAGGCGTCCAGGGTCTGTCGGCATAGATAGTCCGATGCGCCCATGCGACACAGCTCGGCTGCCCGTTCTCCGCAGGGTTCGGCACTTAGGGCAAGAATCGGCTTCTCGCCGCCGGATGCGGTGAGATACTGAAGGAATGCGGATTCCGACCCGCCGTGAAAAACACAGTCCCAGACAATCACATCAAAGCTGGTATTGCGGATAAGGTCATCACAATCAACAAGGTCGGGGCACCAGGTCAGGTCGGCTTTCATTTCGGCATCGCCAGACAAAAGCGCGCCCAGCCAAAGCAAGTCAGCATATTCGGGGGTCAGCACAAGTAGTTTAACCTGGCTGGTATTTGCCTCTGAGGGGGCCAGAGTCATCAAGAAGCATCCTGATCTTCAGGTTCTGTCATGTCCGTTCTGACAAGCATAGCCTATAGATCAGGAAGATACAGTGGTTTGATCATGTATCAAATAGAGAAAGGTAGAGTGCGCTGCACTGGTGTAGAATGGAGCGCCTGATACGGCTCTGAAATATCCCAGCTGGCGCGCCCCTATTGTGAACAAGCTCAACCCCCGACAAAGTGAAGCGGTACGCTACGCAGACGGCCCCATGCTGGTGCTGGCAGGGGCGGGCAGTGGCAAAACCAGCGTGATCACCCGCAAGATCGCCTACCTCATCGAGCACCTGGGCATTCCCGGTCGGCACATTGCGGCGGTTACCTTTACCAATAAAGCCGCGCGGGAAATGAAAGAGCGTGTCAGCCGTCTCGTCGACCGCAAACTTACCCGCGGGCTGATTGTGTCCACCTTTCACAATCTGGGCCTGAACATCATCCGCGAAGAACACACCCATCTGGGCTACTACCCTGGTTTCTCGATTTTCGATGCGGATGACGCCAAAGCGCTGCTACAGGACCTGATGATGCGGGAAGCCAGTGCCGACGCCGGCGATGAGCTTTCCGATGTACAGATGACGATTTCGTCATGGAAGAACGCCATGCGCAGCCCGGCGGATGCCTGGAGCCGGGCTGCAGACGAACGGGAACAGCGCATCGCCATTATTTACCGCCATTATGCCGACTACCTGAAAGCCTACAACGCGGTGGATTTCGACGACCTGATCCTGCTGCCGGTGCAACTGTTTCGCAACAACCCGGACGTGCTGGCCAAATGGCGCCGGAAAATCCGCTATATGCTGGTGGACGAGTACCAGGACACCAACCTGTGCCAGTACGAGCTGGTAAAACTGTTAGTGGCCGAACGTGCCGCCTTTACCGTGGTAGGTGACGATGACCAATCCATCTACGCCTGGCGTGGGGCCCGGCCAGAAAACCTGGCGCAGCTGAAAGAAGACTTCCCCAGCCTGAAAATCGTTAAACTGGAACAGAACTACCGTTCCACAGTGCGAATTCTGCGCTGCGCCAACACGGTCATTGCCAACAACCCCCACGTCTTCGAAAAAGCCCTGTGGAGTGACCACACCACCGGCGACGAGCTGAGAATTGTGCGCTGCCGCAATGAGGACGCCGAGGCCGAGCGTATTGCCACCGAAATCATCGACGCAAAACTCAAGCGCGGCCTGAAGTTCCTGGACTTCGCGGTGCTCTACCGGGGCAACCACCAGTCTCGCCTGCTGGAAATGAAACTTCAGGCCTACCAGGTGCCCTATCGCATCTCTGGCGGTCAGTCGTTTTTCTCGAAGAATGAAATCAAAGACGCGATGGGTTACCTGCGACTGCTGGTCAATCCGGACGACGATGCCGCCTTTCTTCGGGTGGTAAACGTGCCGCGGCGGGAAATCGGCCCGCGTACGCTGGAGCAGCTCAGTCACTATTCCCGCTCACGCAACATCAGCCTGTTCAAGGCCCTGGGTGACATGGGCGCCGAAACCCACGTCACCGAGAAGGGCCTGGACCGACTGCGGCGGTTCGCCCACTGGGTCGATAGCACCTGTACGCGACTGCACAGCGAAAACCCGATACCGGTCATCAAGCAGCTGTTCACCGATATTGAATACGAGGAATGGCTGCACCTGCACTCCGGCTCGCCCAAGCAGGCGGAAAAACGGATGGAGAACATCTGGTATCTGGTGGAATCGATTCAGCGCATGCTGGACGACGGCAAAGGTACCGCCGATGAAATCGGCATTGAAGACGCCATCAGCAAACTGATCCTTCGGGACATGATGGAACAGCGGGAGGAAGAGGACGACAGCGACAAGGTCCAGCTGATGACCCTTCATGCCTCCAAAGGCCTGGAGTTCCCCCACGTGTTCATTATGGGCCTGGAGGAGGAGATTCTTCCGCACCGCTCCAGTATAGAGGAAGGCAACATAGAGGAAGAGCGCCGGTTGATGTACGTAGGCATCACCCGTGCCCGGGAAACCCTGACCCTGACCTACGCCGCCCAGCGCAAACAGTACGGTGAAAAACTGGAGACCATCCCCAGCCGCTTTCTGGACGAACTCCCGGAGGACGACCTGCGCTGGGAAGGCACCGGTGACCTCGATCTTGAAGCCAACCAGAAAAAAGGCAAAGCCACGCTGAGCGCCCTGCTTGGCGACCTCGGCAACTGAATTCCACATTTTTCAAAATTGCTGCAACTTTTCTGACTCCTGACCCGTCGCTGTCGCCTGGGCCTCGTCTGTGAAAAACTGCTGGGTAACGCCGACGAAAACAACGGCGATTCCCGGGACCGGGAGACCCGGGTCAAGACGTCCAGGGCGGACACAAAAAACCCCCGCCACGGATGTGGCGGGGGTTTTCTGATTGATCAAATGGCTCAGGCCTGATTACTGGCTCTCTTCGACCATCAACTCAACAGCGAGCTGGATTTCTTCGTCCGAGCAGCTGGAACAGCCACCTTTCGCCGGCATTGCATTGAAACCGTTGATCGCGTGGGTCACCAGCGTTTCCATACCCTTATCAATTCGCGAGCTCCAGGCACCGGCGTCACCCTTTTTCGGAGCACCGGCTGCGCCCGTATCGTGACAGGCTGCACAAGCAGCGCTGTATACCTCACCCGCGGAACGGGGGCCGGAACTTGCAGCCTGGGCAGGCGCAGAGGAAGAACCGCACTCCTCTTCGCCCTGCACACACACGGTGCCCACCGGCGCTATACGCGCACGGATTTCGTCTTCAACGCTTGCCATTACGGCACTTGCCGCCAGGCCAAAGCCAAGCAGTACAACAGCCAGGGCTCTCTTCATCATCACAAATCACCTTAATATTGGGTGTTATTAAAATCGTTGCCCGCATTATAGCGATTGCGGACGGGCAAAAAAACCAAATGGCAAAATGAAGCGAAAATACAGGTACCATGTGCCGGCGGTGGCAAACGCTGCAAACCGATTTATAGGATTGAATGTTATGACCGACCAAAGCCCAATTCAGCGCTGGAGAACGCCCCTGCTGATTGTCGAGTTTTCTGCACTTGCGATCCTGCTGGCGTCCATGGCCTGGTTTTCCAGCCTGGCGGAAAGCGGTGAACCGCTCAACCCGGCCTGGCTGCTGGTTCCGGCGGCGGCAAGCCTTGCGGTCTTCGTAAGCTTTATTGGCCTGATGTACCTGCGCTGGATTGTAGCAGCAGCCGCAGAACGGCAAGTTCGTCACAAAATCGTGTTTTCATTACTGGTGATCACGCTTCTGGGCGTCTGGGCCTTTGGCATTGCCAACACCTGGGTCAGTCTTTCCAATGCATAGGGATGGGGCAATGCCGTCAAATTTGAGCTTATCCGACCGGCGGGGATTTCGCCGATTCCTTTTCCTGGGAATTATCGTGTCATCGCCCGCCATCGGACAGGAAAACCCGCCATCCGGCCCGGATTTCGAGGAAGTCTCCCTTGAAGAATGCGCGCTGATCGAAGACGGTGTTCAGCGCCTGGCCTGTTACGATGCCCTGAACCAACCTGATGAGGCCAGGGAGCAGGCGTCTGAAAAGAAGCTTGAGACCATAGACCGGTCGATAGAGGCACTGCAGTACGAAGAGCTGGCCAATGCGGAAGAGGGCGACCAGGCCCTGGAAGACATTGAATCACAGGCGGGCGACGATGATTCAGGTGTTATGTCTGCCCTGCTTGGCCGCTACATGGAGGCGGAGAAAGCCATATTCTCATTCTCCGGCAGTTTTGTGGGCCATCGCCCCATGTACATTCTGCCCTTCAGCTATCAAAGAGGCGCCAACCGCGAGCCCAGCAGTCCCAGGCTGGGCGCGACGAATTACGATTACGAGATCGACAACCAGGAAGCGAAGTATCAGATCAGCTTCAAGGTACCCTTGCTTACCGGCTGGCTTGAGGACCGCACAACCCTCTGGTTCGGGTACACCCAGAAATCTTTCTGGCAGGTGTACAACACGGATGACTCGGCCCCCTTTCGGGAGACCAACTACGAGCCGGAGATTTTTCTGCGGTATGCGGCCGATTACGATATTGGCCCGGGCACCCTGAATGGACTTTCCATCGGGATAAATCATGAGTCCAATGGCCAGTCGGAACCCCGCTCACGGAGCTGGAACCGGATTACCGCCAATGTCGCCTACAGTTATGGCCGCTGGCTGTTCATGGCTCAGCCCTGGTACCGTCTGCCGGAGGACAGCAGTGAGGATGACAACGAGGATATTGAGCGTTATCTGGGGCACGCTGACTATATGGCGATCTATAAATGGAGCGAGGATCGGACGCTGTCGCTGACCCTTCAGAACAATCTGCGGTCGGATAATAACAGGACGTCGTTTGAGCTGGGGTACAGTTTTCCGATGGGCGATACGGTCAAGGGTTACATACAGTATTTCAATGGGTACGGTGAGAGTCTGATTGACTACAATGAGCGGGTTCAGCGGATTGGTATCGGGATTATGCTGAACGATTGGCTTTGATTCTTTAACTTAAGAACAAGACCACTCTGACGGCTACCCGGTTCTGAAAAACGCTTTGAATACGTCCCTGTACGCTTGGGCTCCGCCATCCATGGCTCCGCACATTTTCAGAACCGGGTAGCCGCCAGAGCGGCCCCGCAACTGGGAGCTAGCCTCCTGAGTTCAACTGCTCCATTTCTGCCAGCAGCTCTTCCGTCTTGGCTTTCATCAACGGAATATCCGCCCTCGATTCCACGTTCAGGCGAACCACCGGTTCGGTGTTGGACATCCTCAGGTTAAACCGCCATTCGTCGAATTCGATGCTTACGCCGTCAACATGGGAGACCTGTTTGGCCTCTGCGCCATATTTCGCCTCAATCGCTGCGATCACCTTGGGTGGATCGGTGATGGTGCGGTTGATTTCGCCGCTGGCCGGGTAGGCTTCTATTCTCGCGTCTATCAGGGAAGATAACGTCTGGCCGGACTGGCAGAGGCGTTCGGCGATGAGCAGCCAGGGGATCATGCCGCTGTCGCAGTAGGCAAAGTCGCGGAAGTAGTGGTGGGCGCTCATTTCGCCGCCATAGACCGCGTCTTCGTCACGCATTCTCTGTTTTATGAACGCGTGGCCGGTTTTGCTTTCGATGGCTTCGCCGCCGGCCTTTTTGACCAGGTCCAGGGTATTCCAGGTCAGGCGTGGGTCGTGGATGACTTTGCCGCCACCGGTTTTGCGCAGGAACTGGTCTGCCAGCAAACCGACGATGTAGTAGCCCTCGATAAACCGGCCGTTTTCATCGAAGAAGAAGCAGCGGTCAAAGTCCCCGTCCCAGGCGATGCCCATGGCAGCGCCGTGTTCGATGACGGCGTCGGCGGTAGCCTGGCGATTTTCTTCCAGGATCGGGTTGGGCACGCCGTTAGGGAAGTTACCGTCGGCTTCATGGTGAATTTTCACGAAATCAAACGGCAGGTGCTGTTCCAGCTCGTCGATCACCAGGCCTGCGCCACCGTTGCCGGCGTTCACCACAAAAGTTCTGGGGTACAGGGATGAAGCATCGACATAGCCCAAAAGGTGATCAATGTAGGCCGTGGTGGTTTCCAGGGGTTCGATCACACCCTGCTTCGGAGCGTCGGTGAAGGGTTCCAGCACCCGGTCGCGGATTTCGTTCAGACCATTGTCGGAGCTGATGGGCCGGGAATCGGGGCCAACCATTTTCATGCCGTTGTGGTCTTTCGGGTTATGGCTGGCGGTGACCATGATGCCACCGTCCATCTTGTAATGGCTGGTGGCAAAGTAGACGTTCTCGGTGCCGCAGAGCCCGATATCGAACACATCCGCACCAGCAGCCATGAGGCCGGAGCTCAGCGCATCGGCAATGTCCGGGCTCGACAGGCGAATGTCATATCCCACGATGACTCGCTTGGCGCCGGTGATTTCCACATAGGCTCGGCCAATGAGCTCGGCCAGTTTCGGGTTCAGTTGATCGGGCACTCGCCCGCGCAGGTCATAGGCTTTGAAACAGGACAGATCCATTGTCACTCTGATTTACTCCGCCGCCGAGGACTGAAGCTGAATATAGTTCTGTATCCCCATCTGGCTGATCATTTCCAACTGGGTTTCCAGCCAGTCAATGTGTTCTTCTTCGCTGTCCAGAATATGACGGAACAGCTCCCGACTGGTGTAATCGTTTACCTGTTCACAATAGATAACGGCATCCTTGAGATCCTGATGGGCAATCATTTCCAGCTTCAGGTCGCAGGAAATCATTTCCTCAACGTTCTCACCGATCAGTAGTTTGTTCAGATCCTGCAGGTTCGGCAGGCCTTCCAGGAAAAGAATCCGCTCGATCAGCATGTCGGCGTGCTTCATTTCGTCGATGGATTCTTCGTATTCCTTGGCCGCGAGCTTGGTAATACCCCAATCCTTGTACATCCGCGAATGCAGGAAATACTGGTTAATTGCGGTCAGCTCATTGCCGAGGACCTTATTGAGGAACTGGATAACTTTCTTGTCGCCTTTCATTGGAACGCTCCATGCCGGATTGATTCAACAAGAGAATAGCGGTTTAGGACAGGAGAAAAAATCTTAAATGGTAAGCCAGTGCAGATGAAAGGCGCTGCAGCGGGTCAGGCCGGCTGGGCCAGCATGTCCGCCAATGCCATGTAGTCCGGCGTGCGGCTCTCGCGCAGAATCTCCCGGGCGGTGCAGGCACAGCGGCCGCACTGGGTGCCGACACCAAGCTCTTTGCCCAACTGGCGCATGGAGCGAACCCCGCTGTCAGCGGCTTCGCGGATTTCCCGATCAGTGACGCCATGGCAAAGGCAAACGTACATAACAAAATCTCTTGTCGGATTGAAAGCTACTGAGAATTATTGCTATTTGCAGTTAGCTTTTCAAGGTTTCTGCTCATATTTTCTGCAATTTAATGTTTCCGGCAAGCACACCAGCTTTGATTTACAATGCAGGCCTCTAAATGCGATCGATATTTCTACCACTCAGGAGCCACCGTGGCGCTCAAAGCAACCATCTTTAAAGCAACCCTGAACATCGCCGACATGGACAGGCATTACTACGCCGACCACCAATTGACGCTGGCCCGCCACCCGTCGGAAAACGATGAGCGGCTGATGATCCGACTGCTTGCCTTTGCCCTGAATGCCAGCGACACCCTCGCTTTCACCAAAGGCATCAGCACCGATGACGAGCCGGATCTGTGGCAGAAAAGCCTGAGCGATGAGATAGAACTGTGGATTGAACTGGGCCTGCCGGATGAAAGCCGGCTTCGAAAAGCCTGCGGCAAGGCAAAACAGGTGATTCTGTACACCTACGGTGGCCGCGCAGTGCCCCTCTGGTGGGAAAAGGTACAAAGCAAAATTGATCGCTTTGAAAATCTGACCATTGTTGATCTGCCGCAGGATGCCGCCGCTGCCATGGCCAAACTGGCAGACCGGAATATGAGCCTGCAATTTACCGTTCAGGATGGCGAAGTGGGCATTGGTAATGAATCTGACCGCATCACCATCACGCCGGAAACACTGCTAGAAGGGAAACAGAAGCGGCAGTAGCAACGCGGTAAACAGACCCGTCAGGCTCATGCCCAGGGAAGCAAACGCACCCGCCGTCGGGCTGATTTCAAATGCCCTGACCGTGCCAATGGCATGACCATTCAGGCCCAGCGCAAAGCCCAGAATCCGCTCATCCCCAACCTTGAGCCGTGCCGCCAGCATATCCACGCTGATGGTCGCGATCACACCGGTCAATAGAAGCGCGCCCATCATCAGCGAAATAGAGCCACCCAGTTCTTCCGTAATGCCTATGGCAATAGGCGCAGTGACGGATTTAGGCGCAAGTGAGGCCAGCACTTCCGGCGTCGCCCCCAGAGCCCAGGCAATCACCAGGGTATAAACCACCGCCAGCATCGCCCCCACCGGCAGCGTAATCAGGATAGGCCAGAGCATCTGCCGGATATGGTGAATCTGCTGGAACAGCGGAATACCAAGGGCGACGGTAGCCGGGCCCAGCAGCGCAGTCAGCCAGGCCGCGCCCTGACGATACACCGGATAATCCAGCGGCAGGGCCACGATAGCCAGTGACAGAAACACCGCTGACACCAGCACCGCCGGCAGCCATACCGGCTTGCCAAGCCGGACGAACACCGCCTGCCCCACCACAAAAGCCGCCAGCGTGAGCCCCACAGCAAGCATGGGGCTGTCGGCAAGCACAGAAAAACCCTCGACAAACCCGGTCACTGCCCAACCTTCCCACTGTCACCGCCAGCCGCCCATTGCATCAGCAAAAGCGTGCTGACGACACTGAGCAGGGTGCCCAGAATCAGCGCCGATAGAATCGCGATCCAGTAACCGTTGAACGCCTGAACATTGAAAAAGATGCCCACCACACCGGGCATGATCAGCAGCACCAGCACGGAAATAATGGATTGACTGGCAGCAGCCAGACCCTCGGAAGCCCGGCCCCGTGCCATCAGAAAGAGCACCAGCCCCAGCATCCCGAGCACGCCGCCACTGAAAGGCAACCCCAGCCCCAGACGAGTAAGCTCACCGGCCAGGAAAAAGCCGATCAGAATCAGAAAACCACGGAGAATCTCCATACACACCCTCGAAGAACCAAGGGCAACACTTTAGTGCGAAGGCTGGCACAACACCACATAGACCAAAGAATCGACGACCCCTGAAAAGCCGCACCGGGGCTGGACAGGCCCCCTGCTCGCACGTACCATAGCGACCTCGAAATTGCGCGATACGCCAATCTCGAATGCGCCCGTAGCTCAGCTGGATAGAGCGCTGCCCTCCGGAGGCAGAGGTCAGAGGTTCGAATCCTCTCGGGCGCGCCATATTGATGAAGGACTTGCGAGAGATCGCAGGTCCTTTTTTATTTTCTGTGTCCAAACTGTGTCTACGGTGTCCATTGATTCAAGGCGTTCGCCGCCGCCATGCTGAATGTGACCGTTACACCAGACGAACGCCAGCGCCGGAACCTACTTGATTGCTTTGTCGAAAAAACCTGATAAATGCCACTACAGTTTCGCCCGAAGCAGATTCAGGCCAAGACCGATATACACAAGCCCTGTGATTTTACCCACGATCTCGGAAATACGAGTATGTGTTCGAATCGCTCCTGTGACACTGGCGGCGAATGCGACCAGTAAAAGACACCAAATTGTGCCCCCTAGTACAAAAACACCGCCTAAAAGGAAAAAAATACTGGAGTTGCTGCCAGGAGCCAAAAATTGCGGAAGAAATGCCAAAAAGAAAATAGCAATTTTCGGATTTAATAAGTTAGTGATGAACCCCTGAACGAAAATCTGTGAACGGTTTTGAGCCGCCGCGCCGAAGGAAGTGGACAGCTTTCGGTTACTGCGTAAGGCCTGAATACCAAGATAAACCAGATATGCAGCGCCGATAAATTTAACAACCGTAAACGCCAGAGCCGAACTAGCCAGTATCGCCGAAAGCCCAATAGCTGCGAATATTGTGTGCGCCAGGACTCCAGCACTCACGCCGAAGACCGACAGCAGCCCAGCCAGACGCCCCTGAGATATTGTTCTTGCTAAAATGTACAGGGTGTCGGGTCCTGGAGTAATCCAGAGCAAAAAGGCCCCGACTTTAGTCGAGGCAAGGAGACGCCACATACGCCAGCAACAAACCTGAAAGCTCTTTGTTAATGGACTACCGGATGGTTAAAAGTTGTACTGAGCTGCAAACAGAAGCCTTCTCGCGTCACTTGAGTCGCCGGCCTGCGTTTCTTGGTCAAAGAAGCCGTATTCGACGCCCAACATTACGCTTTCGACCGGTGTCCAGGTGTAATTTACAAACGCATTTTGGTTCGTTTCGGCATCTGCGCCTGTCAGAGCACCATCGCTTACAGCATCGTCCAAATCCAGGCGAGCAAGACCGTAGCCCAGTTTGACGCTGGAACCCCCGCCTACATCGATACTGACACCAACCTGACTGCCGTACCCTGAAATTGTCTCCAGAGAGTCGCCGTTCATGTACGCGCTTGCGCCATAGTAATTGCTGCCAGAACGCCAGAGGTAACTGCTGGCACCATCAGTATAAGTAAACGCACCCTGGATAGAGACAGAATCAGTGACACTGAAACCGGCCGCACCAAAGAAACCGTAAGCCAGCTGCGATTCATCGGTCGTTCCGTCGTCGGAACTCAATTGATTCACCAAACCAGCGAAAGAGTACTTGAGACTTCCAGAAGCGCTTTCGACTCGGGCAGTCAAAGCTGGTGTGCCGGTTTTTGCGTTTCCACCGATAATAGTTGCACTCGGATTCTCAAGAGCAACAGAAACCGGCCCAGTCGTGTATCGAACCTGCTCGCTGCGATTGAAGCTGCCCGCGTTCCCGGCCAGGCTGTCGAAATCCAGGGTAGGAGTCCATCCCACAAAACTATTAAAGTTTGACCAATTTCTGCCAATCATGACGCCCTCGTAGACGCCATAAGCGTGCCTCATCCGCAGACTTCCGGCACTATTTCCAGAGCCTCTGAAATCACCTTCAACAACTACCTTCAAACCGCTGGCGTGATTTACTCTGACGCCTAACCTGCTCTGCTGAACATCGGCGCCAAAGTGACCGGTGATGTCCTGATCAGCGGGTGAGAACGTTCCGGCGCGAGTTGACACTGCCCGGTTATCGTCCAGATCGTAACTCACATTCAGGCGCGCAAAACCGTAAATACTTGCTTCGACATCTCCCGCATTAATTTCAACCGCTGAAACAGGAAAGGACAGACCGACGATCACGGCCACACTTGATATTCTGATCGATTTTCTCAGCTCTGAGATTTTCATCTAGTTTTAACCCTTTTTGTTGTCAATGGATGTGCTCCTACCATTAAAAGAGTGTTTGACGGCGGGCAGCCTTGGCAATCCGAATTAATAACCAAATGAATTGTAAATCTACGTATTTTAATACTTAGAAAACTAAGTGGTATTACTTATTTTTAGACCAATCCCATTTAAAACTTATATCAAAAAAACATTTAATAACAATAATTTATGTTTGATCTGTGGATTTTTTTATTAATTCAAATAAACGGCATAAATTTTAGAACAAATATGCGTTGTTCTTGACACTAACCTGTTCCTGTTTAAATTTAATATTACGGGCAATCACTTACTTTCTTGATTGCCCGTTGCGCCTGATAGCAGTTTATTCATAGCGGGAACGACAGACGCCATAAGGGTATGGTGTAACCATCCCCTAAAATCGGTGCATGCGTAATTAGAGTTCTCCGGCCTACAATGAGACAAACGGAGAGCGACATGAAAAAGTCACGGTACAGCGAGTCCCAGATCGTCAAGATCCTGAA
>NZ_SRPF01000035.1 GCF_004785685.1 Marinobacter confluentis
GGGAAAGGTTCGAGCACCGGTTGTTTCTCCCTGGCTTCGAGGGCCGCCAGCTCGAAAAGTTCATCCACCAGGCGGCTGAGCCGCTGGCCTTCCTGCAGGGCAATCTGAAGGAACCTCGCCTGTTCCTCAGCGCTTAACCGGTCACGGCGCAGCTTGAGCGTCTCGATGTAGCCCTGCATGGACGCAAGCGGTGTCCGCAGATCATGGGACACCTGTGCGACCAGTTGTCGCCGCTGAGCGTCTTTTTCCCTGAGCAAATCAATCTGGCTGGCAATCCGCTGGGCCATGTCATCGAAGGTGGCGCCCAGATAGTCGATCTCG
>NZ_SRPF01000036.1 GCF_004785685.1 Marinobacter confluentis
ATTGTTCAGTCGCTTTACCAGTATCTGGTGAACCATCTCGGTTATGCCAACCTTCTGGACAGCCTCGTCGACGAAGTCTGGCGCCTGCTGGAACAATGCCCGATCCAGGTCGACAGCATCCGCGAAATGATCGGGCAGATCGCAACCTGCCTTTATGATCCGACACTGAAAACCTCGGACAACGAAAATGCCACCAGACTGGTACGCGCACTCTATGCGCCAACGCCGGGAAGCCAGGAAGACCCGGGCACCACTGTCTATCTCGAGCGTCTTTAAAAGATGGACGATTTGTCCCTGGCCGTAGAGGCCGCGCGGCTGGC
>NZ_SRPF01000037.1 GCF_004785685.1 Marinobacter confluentis
AGTCTGATTGCGGGACAGCCCAAGCGAGAGCCCGGCTTCGGTCTGGCCCTTGTCGATGGATTGCACGCCACCGCGAACCACTTCCGAAACGTAGGCGCCGGAGTTCAGGGCAATGGCGGCAATACCGGCGGTTAGCGGCTCAATGGGAGCGCCAATCAAATCCGGTAAGCCGTAGAAGATGAACAGCACCTGCACGAGAATAGGCGTGCCACGGAATATTTCGTTGTAGGCCGTGGCAGGCCAGCGCAGGAACCAGTTCTTGTTGATGCTCAGCAGGCCAAAAAAGATGCCCAGGCCAAAGCCGATAATCAGGCCGCCG
>NZ_SRPF01000038.1 GCF_004785685.1 Marinobacter confluentis
ACTTGCGACCGCACTGTTGCCTTCCGAGGTGTAAGCTTCTTTTGGAAAAATCGGGCCGGAAATCTCAGCGGTTCCATCCAAGGTAAAGTCGCGCACGAACCGGGACTGTCCATCCAATACATTAGCGGAAATATAAAAGTACGGGCTGTTGGGAGATTCATCTTCCGCATAGGTGGCCCAAACCCGGTTAAACGTGCAACCTCTTTCGACCTCCACCAGCCTCCCTATCTGGGAGCCTTGAGGTAAAGTCTCGAGTAAGGGCGTCATCGAGTAGCAACGCCCCTCACTTGCATTGAAATCTGCCTCCGGCAGAGCACTC
>NZ_SRPF01000039.1 GCF_004785685.1 Marinobacter confluentis
CCAGGTCCCCGCCTTTTTCGAAATCCAGGAAGCTGCGAAGGCCGCCGATGATTTCGATGGCTATCGAGATCAGCTTGCCCTTGCCCTCGTAATCTTTGGCCTGCATGCGGGCCTTTGCCATATTGATCCGCTCCAAAGCACCACTGTAAAGAAGGTGAATGAGCTTGTGCGGATCCGCATCAGTGATGCTGGTCTGAGTGTTTACCCGTTGGTATGCCTGTAAACCATTCATAACTTACCTCTTCCTTCACCGGTGCTAGCCGGTTCTGCTTTATTCGGGCCCACTATAAAAGTATAGCCGGTTTAGTTGTCTCTGCC
>NZ_SRPF01000040.1 GCF_004785685.1 Marinobacter confluentis
AGGCGGGCGCGCCGGCGATTCTGGTTAACAATGCGGGTATTACCCGCGATAACCGGTTGATGCGACTGAAAGATGAGGACTGGTCTTCGGTGAGGGAGACCAATCTGTCCAGTGTCTACCGGACCAGCAAGGCAGTGCTTCGGGGTATGGCCAAGGCGCGCTGGGGACGCATTATTAACGTGAGCTCGGTGGTTGCCGGCATGGGGAGCCCGGGCCAGGCGAATTACTGCGCGGCCAAGGCCGGTGTCGAAGGGTTTACCCGAAGCCTTGCCAAGGAAATGTCGAACCGGGGTATTACTGCAAATTGCGTTGCCCCC
>NZ_SRPF01000041.1 GCF_004785685.1 Marinobacter confluentis
AAGCCATTGCCGCAGAGCGCAACCGCCTGGAAACCACCCGGATTCATCCGGGTACCGCTGCTGGCGAGACCGCCAACAGCTTCCTGCGCCAGCTCATGACCCGTGACCAGTCTCTGGCGGAACTGCTGCGCCGCCCGGAAATCAACTATCACCACATCGCAGATATGGCAGATGGACAGGCAGAGGATTCGAACGTCGCCGATCAGGTAGACCGAACTGTCAGGGTCAATGTAGGTCGACCAGAAACCAACGGTGCGATCCACATTCTCGAACGCCGGTACGCATTGATCCGTTTCAGCATCACGCTCAACCGCCCT
>NZ_SRPF01000042.1 GCF_004785685.1 Marinobacter confluentis
TCAAGCTCAAGATCGGAGGTTTCGAAGTCCAGGCTCAGGTCATCCTCATCGTCTTTATCGCCTTCGGGCAGATCGCCCTCTTCCAGCGAGAAATCAAACGGCTCTTCGGATTCTGAACCTTTTTCGTCGGTATCCTCAAGGTCCGACAGATCGAACTCAATGGGATCGTCACGATCATCATCGGAGGCCCTGGCCGGCGTCAGGCTTTCGCTATCTTCCGCGTCTGAATCCAGAGCCCGCTCTGGTGATTCATCTTCGTCCAGCCCTATGTCATCGCCCTCTGGCGCTTCGTAGGCCTCAATGTCGTATTCGGAATC
>NZ_SRPF01000009.1 GCF_004785685.1 Marinobacter confluentis
AATACAACGATGAACGTCCCCACGATTCATTGGAAGACCTGACGCCATGGGAATATCTGGCGAAATACCAACAGGCGGAAAGCTCTAATCAGCGGTGCAACTAAAACAGGGATGTTTACAGGTCAATGCCGTCGGCAATCAGCTCCCGGGCCTCCGTTCGACGCTCCCGCGCTAGTTTCAGCGAGACATCGGGGTAAACGCCGAGTGCTAGTGTTTTTTCCTTGCCGTCAAATCGGTACTTCATCCTCCAGTACTTCCCGGACGGCTGTATATCCAGATAAAGTCCGGCGCCATCGGTAAGCTTGGTTCGCTTGCCGAATTTTTCGAACTTGGCGGATTGGACCTTTTTGTCGGTCAGGAGGTTTATGGGCCTGAACATGGCGGCGCTTAAGCTCGTTTTGGAGGTACAAAATCTACTATAGCGGGGTGCATTTCAGTTTGCACCCCAGATGTACCCCCAGAATATGTGGATTGGGGCGGAATATTGTGGATCGATAAGGACGCTGTTTTTCGAAAAAAGGCCTGTAAAACAGTTGTTTGGTATTGGGTATGGATCGATGCGGAAGGGTAATTGGTACCCCAGGCAGGACTCGAACCTGCTACCTTCCCCTTAGGAGGGGGACGCTCTATCCAGATGAGCTACTGGGGCATTAACGCGAGAAGGGCGGTATGATAGCGGCCGAAGGGCCGTGGCTCAAGGTGCGTTGGTGTTTGTAGCTTTGGTTGCGGCGACTGGGTTCGTTTTTGGGTAGGGGGCGTTTTGCCGCAGCGCTTTTCGTTAAGTGTCATCGTTCCGGTCTGGCGTGAAGCTGAAACCATTGAGGCAACGCTTGCCAGTTTGCAGGCGCTGCTGTCCAGCGGGGACGAGCAGCGCCACGAGATAATCGTGGTGGACGGCGGCAGTGATGACGGCACCGCCAGCCAGGCCCGGCCTTTTTGCGACCGGGTGATTGTTTCCGAGCCGGGTCGGGCGGTTCAGATGAACGCCGGCGCGGCGGTGGCTTCCGGCGATGTGCTGCTGTTTCTCCATGCCGATACGCGGTTGCCTGCTTCTGCGCTGGACCGCCTTGCTGATTTTGCCGTATCCCCGGCAGCCTGGGGGCGTTTTGATGTTCGCCTGACTGGCAATCGGCGGTTGTTTCGGGTTATTGCCTGGTTCATGAACCGACGTTCCCGGTTGACCGGGATTGCGACCGGGGACCAGGGGATGTTCATTCGCCGGTCGGTTTTCGAGGCGCTGGGTGGTTTCGCGCGGATTCCGCTGATGGAGGATGTGGAAATCTGTGGCCGGCTGAAACCCGTGTCCCGGCCTTTCTGTATTTCAGACCCGGTAATCACAGACAGCCGCCGTTGGCAGAAGCACGGCCCCTGGCGTACCGTGTTTCTGATGTGGCGGATTCGCTGGCGGTACTGGCGCGGCGAGTCGCCAGAGGCACTGGCAAAACTCTATCGGGCGGATGTACGCAATGCAGACTAGGTCAGCGAATTTGGCAGTGGTGATGCAGTTTGCCAAGTGGCCGGAAGCTGGGCGGGTGAAGACCCGGCTGATGCCGGAACTGGGCGAGCAGGGTGCGCTTGAGGCGCATATAATCCTGAGCCTGGCGGTGTTGAACCAGCTGTCTGCCAGCGATTGCGAGGTGCGTTTTTTCTGGGATCGTGATCTGCCCGCCGCGCCCTTGGCGGCCTCCCCGATTATCGAGCGGATTGAAGCGCTGGGCTTGAAACAGGGTATTCAGCGCGGCAAGGTCCTGGGTGAGCGTATGGAGACCGCCCTTGCACAGGGGCTGGCGGAGTTCCCCAAAGCATTGATTGTGGGCAGTGACTGCCCATCGGTGGACGCGGGCTATGTGCATCAGGCGTTAGAAGCGCTGGACCGGGCCGATGTTGTGCTCGGCCCGTCAGACGATGGCGGCTACGTGCTGATCGGCGCCCGAACCCATCTTGCCGGCATGCTAGCTGATGTGAGCTGGGGCACCGATCGTGCCCTGGCCGATACGTTGCGCCGGCTGGAAGCCGTTGGCCTCTCCTGCGAGCAGTTGCCGCCCCGCTGGGACGTGGATGAACCAGGTGACTGGCAGCGCTTTACCCGTGAGTTCCCCGCTTACCGTTCGCCTGCCTGACCCTGGCCCTGTTCAGCCCCGGTTGCATTCCGGCTGAATACCCGGAATGCGTGTGAGCGTTCCACCACTCGGGCCTGGAAGGCTTCCATCAGGTCCTGCCGCGATACTTTCCTGATTGCGTCTGCAAGCCGTTCGCGGGAATCAAAGCCGGTTTCACCACGGTCGATTTCCTGCCAGTAGCGCTGGGAGATTTCCCCCAATTGCCGGTCTCTTTCCAGCAGTTTGCTGATAACGGCCTCTTTCTCGCGCTGGATATCCGCCGGCTTCATGTCGGACAGGGTGTTCATAAAGGTTTTCGAGAAACCCTGAACGGCAGCGTCTATCTCATTGGCGCTGGCGCCAGGGGATTGCACCACGAATCCAAGCGCAGGCATTTCCAGAATTTCATAGGGCATGGCGTAAACGATATAGCCAAGCTGCTGATTGGTGCGGATTTCTTCGTAGAACGGGCTGGCAACTATCTGTGCCAGCAGGCGGTAGGTAGCGCGTTCCCCGAAGCTGGTGTTGTCACCCTGGGCGTAGAGGGTATAGCCGATGTCAGGGTGGTCTACGTCGATACCGGTGACGGTTTCTTCGGCAGGCAGTGGCCGGACCTGGCTACGGGCGACCTCTGTCAGTTCGTTCTGCCGCAGCACTAGGGCGTTGATCTGCTGGGCAAGGTTCAGGGCGGAGGCCTGGGTCATGTTTCCGTGGGCCAGCAGCACCGGGTCCACCTGAGCAAGGAATGCTTCTGCGAAGGATTGCAGTTCTTCAAAAGTGACGGAGCGGGCCGCGGCCAGTTTGTCTTCCGTGCTCCAGGTGCCTTCGATAAGCGCGGTCTGGATGAATTCCGAGGTTTGCTCAACCGGGCGGTTTTTCGCCTTGTTCAGCAGGCCGTCGATCATCTGTTTCCGGGCTATGTCAAAACGCTGCTCCTTCAGAGTGGGGTCGGCAATCTGCGTCAGAATTCGGGTCATCAGAGTGTGCAGTTTGTCGTTGTAGCCGCCCACCCGAATGGTAACGCCGCGCAGGTGCGGATAGATGCTGTAATCCAGCCCGGCCAGCTGGGCCGGGTAGGCCCAGGCGTTAAGGTTGGTTCTGATGGCATCCAGCAGCAGGGATGACAGCACGTTGCTGCGGGCAGAGGCGCGAGTGGCTTCGGTTCGCAAGCCGAGGAAGACGTTGGCTTTGGGGGTTTCGAAGCGGGTATCCCTGGCGTACCAGACATCCATACCCTTGATCTGGCCCAGGGATACGGGTTCAGCCATGGTGGAACCGGCAATCATGCCCAGGTCTTCCGGAATGAACGGGTTGGCCATAGGCAGGGCCAGGTTTTTCGTGCGGCTGTCGTCGATACGGGTAATGGACTCAGTATCCAGTGGCTCCAGAGCGTATTCCGCATCGTACCAGCGGGTTTTCCGGGGGGATTCAAACCCCGGGTCGGGTTCCTGGATGGACACCAGCACGTTGTCGGGTGTCAGCCTGGCCAGAATCGCCCGATACTGGTCGGGCGCAAAGTTTTCCATCATCCAGGGTGCCTGCAGAACGTCTTCCGGGGCGACGTGGGGCATCTGCATGGACAGTCTGGTCACCTTGCTGATGGGTGCCTGGTTTTCGCGGAACCGGAAGTCGATCTGGGCCAGTTGCTTCATTTCCTGGAAGCGTCTTTCGGAAATGCCCTGCTCACGAACCTTGTCAATGTAGGCGAAGGTCAGCCCCAGAATCCGGTCCTGGCTTTCCAGTCCTGCCGGTGTCAGGGACATGCTGATTTCCACGGTTTCTTCTGTCCCGGTATCCATGCCGCTGCCGGCTGAGAGGCTTTCTACCAGGCCGGCCTGTTTGAGCTGGTCGAACAGGCTGCCCGGGCCTTCATGGCCCAGAAGGTTGGCCACATAACTGACCGGTTTGTTGCGGTAATACGGCTGTTGGGATGGAATGGGGAAAGACAGCGACAGTGAGCGGATGTCTTTCAGGGCATCGGCCCGGAGCTTGGCGGGCAGGGTGCCTGGAGCCAGTAGTGGCTCTTCATAGGTTCGGGCTTCAAGCTGGCGGTTTTCAATTCGGTTGAACCGGGACTCGACCATGGCCTCCAGCTCGTCCAGCGTCTGTGGGCCGTACACCGCCAGGGTCATCAGGTTTGACGAGTAGTGTGTCTTCCAGAAGTCGATGAGATCCGGCCGCAGCGGACGCTCTTCGGTGTTCTCGAGGGTGGTCAGGTTGCCTACTGCGAACTGGCTGAACGGGTGGTCCGGATTGCTGATCGCTTTCTTGACCGAGTAAAAACGGCGGCCATCTTCTTTCTGTTTGGCGCTGAATTCCGAATGCACGGCGTTGCGTTCACGGTCCACCAGCTCAGGGGTGAACAGCGGAGCTGCAAACTGTTCCGCAAACCGGTCCAGCGCGGCATCCAGATGCTCGGCCTGAATGTCGAAAAAATAGTTGGTGTCACGGAAGGCGGTGAAAGCGTTGTGGCTGCCACCGTGGCTCTTGATGAATTGCTGGTATTCGCCGGGGTCCGGATATTTCTCGGTGCCCAGAAACAGCATGTGCTCCAGAAAATGCGACAGGCCTTCGCGGTCTGCGGGGTCGTCGCCACTGCCAACCGCCACATTCATTGACGCCGCTGCCTTGTCAGATTCCGGCGAGCTTATCAGCAGCACCCGCAGGTCGTTTTCCAGATTCAGGTAACGATAGGCGTTGTCGTCGTTGGGACTTTTGATCGGCGAGGTTGCCGCCAGGGCCTGGCTGGTGATCAGTAACAGCATCAGCGCCAGTCCGGTGAATCTCACGGCCAGTCTGGCGGGTGAAAGATGAAATGCGTTCCGGGTCATAATGTCTGCCTGTGTATGGTGGCTGCCTGTTAGTGTATCTGGCCGTTGCCGGTGGTTTTGGGCTGCTGGTCCAGGGTCTTCTGGGCCAGGCCAGCCGCCGCCTGCGCATCGAGCTGGCCGCTGGCAATCCGTTCCAGTACGGTTGCCATCACGGCAATCGACTGTTGGTACTGCTGGTGCTCTCGGCGATAGTCTGCAAACTCCGCCTTGAAGGCTTTATCAATGGCCTGGTACACCGCCTGGATTTTTTCTTCCCGGGTGCCCGCATCGGCCGCGGTATCGTTGATGGCTTTCAGGCAGGCCCGGGCGATGGTGATGTAGCGGTCGGCGTTTGGGTCATCGGTTTTCATAGTACGTTCACCAGGTCAAAAAGGGTGGATGTCCGGGTTTAAAAAACAGCGTCTGATTATGTCATTGCTGATGGCCGGTTTCATTTCATTGGCGTAATAGCACGGATTTACAGGCAGGCTGAACACCATGTGCTAGGCTCAGATTCAGCGTGCCTGATGTATGGACAGTCCAGGGCAGGGTAGAGTTCCCTTAAATAGAGTAGAAGCTCTAGCTAAAACAATGGCTTAAATGAGTATTTGCTCTAAAAAAGTCCAATACATGAGGAATGCATTTGAGTACAATGCCGGCGTTCACCGATAGTCCTGGCTCCGGCCTGACTCATTGGAGAGAACAAGGACAGACAACAATATTTTTAAGCAGGGTGGATAATCAATGAACTACTTTCTGACGGGTGGCACCGGTTTCATCGGCCGTTTCCTCGTTGACAAACTGCTGGCTCGTGGCGGCACCGTCTACGTGCTGGTTCGCGAACAGTCGCAGGGCAAGCTGGATGTGCTCCGTGAGCGATGGGGCGCCGACGAAAAACGCGTCAAGGCCGTGGTGGGCGATCTCACCAGCCCGAACCTGGGTATCGACGCCAAGACGATGAAGTCGCTGAAGGGCAACATTGATCATTTCTTCCACCTTGCCGCCGTTTATGACATGGGCGCCGATGAAGAGGCCCAGCAGGCAACCAACATTGAGGGTACCCGCAGCGCGGTCAACGCGGCTGAGGCCATGGACGCAAAATGCTTCCACCATGTCTCTTCCATTGCCGCTGCAGGCCTGTTCAAGGGGACTTTCCGCGAAGACATGTTCGAAGAAGCGGAAAAGCTGGACCATCCGTACCTCAAGACCAAGCACGAATCCGAGAAAGTGGTTCGTGAAAGCTGCAAGGTGCCTTTCCGCATCTACCGCCCGGGCATGGTCATCGGCCATTCCAGAACCGGCGAGATGGATAAGGTTGATGGCCCTTACTACTTCTTCAAGATGATCCAGAAAATCCGCCACGCGCTGCCCCAGTGGGTGCCCACCATTGGTGTTGAAGGCGGCCGCCTGAACATCGTGCCGGTGGATTTCGTGGTGAACGCACTTGACCACATTGCCCATCTTGACGGCGAAGACGGCAACTGTTTCCACCTGGTGGATTCCGACCCCAACAAGGTTGGTGAAATTCTGAACATCTTTGCCGAAGCTGGCCACGCGCCGCGTATGGCCATGCGAATTGATTCGCGGATGTTCGGCTTCATTCCGCCTTTTATCCGTCAAAGCCTTAAAAACCTGCCGCCGGTCAAGCGTCTGACGACTGCTGTGCTGGATGATATGGGCATTCCCCGGTCGGTGCTGTCGTTCATCAATTACCCGACCAAGTTCGACGCCCGTGAAACCGAACGGGTTCTGAAAGGCACCGGTATCGAAGTGCCCAGGCTGGAAGATTACGCACCGGTGATCTGGGACTACTGGGAGCGCCATCTGGATCCGGACCTGTTCAAGGACCGCACGCTCAAGGGTACGGTTCAAGGCCGCGTTTGCGTGGTTACCGGCGCTACCTCCGGTATCGGCCTGGCCACCGCCCAGAAGCTGGCGGATGCCGGTGCCATTCTGGTCATTGGTGCCCGTAAACTTGAGCGCCTGAAGGAAGTGGCCGAGGAGCTCGAATCGCGGGGGGCAAGTGTCCATGCCTATCCGTGCGACTTCTCCGATATGGAAGCCTGCGATGAATTCGTGAAGACCGTGCTGGATAACCACGGCAAGGTGGATGTGCTGGTTAACAACGCCGGCCGTTCAATCCGTCGCTCACTGGACCTGTCCTTCGACCGTTTCCACGACTTCGAGCGCACCATGTCCCTGAACTATTTCGGTTCCGTGCGCCTGATCATGGGCTTCGCACCGAAAATGCTGGAGCAGCGTCGCGGCCATATCGTGAACATTTCCTCCATTGGTGTGCTGACCAATGCTCCGCGCTTCTCCGCATACGTAGCGTCGAAGTCGGCTCTGGATGCGTTCAGCCGTTGCGCCGCTTCAGAGTGGTCCGACCGAAATGTGACTTTCACCACCATCAATATGCCGCTGGTGAAAACACCGATGATCGCGCCCACCAAGATTTACGATTCGGTACCGACACTGTCGCCGGATGAAGCCGCAGACATGGTGGCCAACGCAATCATCTATCGTCCCAAGCGGATTGCCACGCGTCTGGGCACCTTTGCCCAGGTACTGCACGCGGTGGCGCCGAAGATGGGTGAGATCGTGATGAACACCGGTTACCGGATGTTCCCGGATTCCCCGGCGGCAGCCGGCAGCAAGTCCGGCCAGAAGCCGAAGGTATCCACCGAGCAGGTCGCATTCGCGTCCATTATGCGCGGTATTTACTGGTAAGTTTGTCCGGCAAGAAAAAACCCGCTTCGGCGGGTTTTTTTATGGGCGTCAGTTCTCTTCCGGTGGTTCCGGCGGCGGTGGTGGAAAGCCGCCAATCTCACGCCAGCGGTTCACAATGCCGCAGAACAGATCGGCCGTTTTCTCGGCGTCATAGGCGGCGGAATGCGCGTCCTTGTTGCTGAACGGAATGCCCGCCAGCTTGCAGGCCTGGGCCAGTACTGTGTGACCATAGGCAAGGCCGGCCAGGGTAGCGGTGTCGAATGTGGAGAAGGGGTGAAACGGGTTGCGGCGGATGTCGGCGCGGAGGGCGGCGGCAAATACAAAGTTATGGTCAAAGGTAGCGTTGTGGCCAACCAGCACAGCCCGCTTGCAGTCGTGGGCTTTGACGGCCTTGCGTATGGGGCTGAAAATTTCGCTCAAACCCTCACGCTCCGGCACGGCTTCGCGCTCCAGGCTCCAGGGGTCAATACCGGTGAAGTCCAGGGCAGACTGTTCCAGGTTAGCACCTTCGAACGGGTCAATCTGTTGCACGTGGGTTTCGGACCGGCGCAACCAGCCGTCCTCGTCCATGGTCAGAATGACGGCGGCTATTTCCAGGAGTGCATCGGTTTCGGGATTGAAACCACCGGTTTCAACGTCGACGACAACCGGCAGAAATCCGCGAAAGCGGCGCGACATCGGATGTGGCGGTTTGTTTTCTTCAGTCACTGGAACTCCAGAATAGTGTGGTTAGGCGACTTGCCACTGTAATTTTTCACCGGCTTTCAGAGGGACTATATCGCCGTCTGCCAGGGGTAGCGACTCTGGCATCTGCCACGGGGTCTTGATCAGTGTGATGGTGTCCTGGTTCCGGGGCAGGCCGTAAAAATCCGCCCCATTGAAGCTGGCAAAGGCTTCCAGCCTGTCCAGCACGCCCAGTTCCTCAAACACCTCTGCATAAAGCGATAGGGCACTGTAGGCGGAATAACAGCCGGCACAGCCACAGGCGGTTTCTTTACGGTCCCGGGCGTGGGGCGCGGAGTCCGTGCCCAGGAAAAAACGGGTATCACCGCTGGCCACTGCATCGCGCAGAGCCTGCTGGTGTCGGTTCCGCTTGAGCACTGGCAGGCAGTAAAGGTGGGGCCGGATTCCACCCACCAGCAGGTGGTTGCGGTTGTACAACAGATGCTGGGGGGTGATGGTGGCAGCAAGCTGGCCGCCCTGATGACCGTGCACAAAATCCACGGAATCTGCGGTGGTAATGTGTTCGAGCACCACCTTTAACGCCGGAAACGCATCCAGAGTAGGGGCCAGCACTCGGTCCAGGAAGACTTTCTCCCGGTCAAAAATATCAATGTCGGCATCGGTTACCTCACCGTGCACCAGTAGCAGCATGCCGCAGTCACTCATGGCCTGGAGCACCGGGTAAATTCTGCGAATGTCTGTCACTCCAGACTCGGAATTGGTGGTCGCTCCGGCTGGATAAAGTTTGGCGGCAACCACGCCGGCTTTTTTCGCCGTGGTGATATCAGTCGGTGTGGTGGCTTCGGTAAGGTAAAGTGTCATGAGCGGTTCAAAGCCGGTTCCCGGCGCCGCGGCCATAATCCGCTCCCGATAGGCCAGGGCCATGGCTGCATCGGTCACCGGCGGTGTCAGGTTTGGCATGATGATGGCGCGGCCAAAATGGCGGGCTGTTGCCGGAACCACGTCGTTCAGAACGGCGCCGTCGCGGACGTGCAGGTGCCAGTCGTCAGGGCGGGTGATGGTGATCTGATGTGTCATGTCTGGGTTCCGGGCTTGGCAAAATTCTGCGGGATTATATCAGAACCGGTTTCCGATTGTTTCCGGGCGTGGCCTAAAGATTTCCGGCGGACGGCCGTAAAGCCCAGAAGAACCAACTCAGCGAATGGACCGGACGTATGGCCAGATTTCCACAAGGTTTCCGGGGGCTCCTGGCGGCCACGGTGCTTGCAGGCGCGGCCATTGCCCCTGGTGTGCAGGCTGGCACCTATGGAGCCGGTATTGAGAACAGTCAGTGGTATCTGTCCCAGTCGGTCTTTGAATGTACCCTGGTGCACGAGGTGCCGGGGTACGGTCGTGCGGTGTTCAAGCATCGCGCGGGCGAGACCCTGTCGTTCTTCCTCGAATCTGAACTGGCACTGATGCGCCCCGGTAACGGCCGCATGGTCGTGGAGGCCCCGGCCTGGCGTCCGGGTGTAAAACCCCGGCCGATGGGTAATGTTACGGTGTCAGACGGCCCCAGGCAGGTGGAACTGGATTCCCGCCAGTCGATGATTCTGATCCAGGGCCTGATGGATGGCATGAGCCCGACGGTCACCCGCGAATCCTGGTATGACCGCAGCCCGATCCGGGTTCGGGTATCCAATATCAATTTTTCCCGGCAGTTTCCGGCCTATCGCTCCTGCACCGCTGGCCTGCTGCCCGTCAATTATGACCAGATCAAACGCTCGCGGGTGCCTTTCGGACCGGGCAGCACCAGTCTTTCCGCAGCTGACCGCCGACTGCTTGATAACATTGTGACCTACGTGCTGGCTGATTCCACGGTCGAACGGGTATTTGTGGATGGTCACACCGATAGCAGTGGCAGCCGGATCAACAACCGCGCCCTTTCAGAAGAACGGGCCAATGCCGTCGCGGACTATCTGATCGGGGAAGGCCTGCCGGAAGATCTGATCATCGTTAGAGCTCATGCAGACCAGTATCCTGCCTCGAACCGGGCGGCGGATAACCGCCGCACCACCATACGGCTGCAGCGCGAAGGGGAACGTCCAGAGCTGCAACAGGCCCAGAGCTACGGACCAGCCACACCCAGCAGCTAATCAACGGCCATTTACAGGTCAGTGGATGCGGGTGAGCACTTCCAGATGGGCATTCACGCTTTCGGCCAGTGCTTTCAGGTGATATCCGCCTTCCAGGGTTGAAATGATGCGGTCATTGGCATGGTCGTGGGCCACGCTGGCCAGCATCTCTGTCAGCCAGGCGTAGTCTTCAGCTTCCAGGTTCAGTTCGGCCAGCGGGTCCAGCCTGTGGCCATCAAATCCGGCGGAGATCAATACTATCTGCGGCCGGAAATCCTGCAGTTTTTTCAACCAGGCTTCCTCCACGATTTTCCGGTAACCCAGCGCCGACTCACCCGCTTCAATGGGAGTGTTAATAATATTCTCCGCCTGACGGTGCACGTGGGAGTGGGGATAGAACGGATGCTGGAAGCTTGAGCACATCAGGATGCGTTCGTCACCTCCGACAATATCGACTGTGCCATTGCCCTGGTGCACATCAAAATCGACGATGGCAACGCGCTCGAGGTGATGGAAATTCAGCGCCCGCTTGGCCGCGAGAGCCACGTTATTGTAGAAACAGAACCCCATGGATTTGCTACGTTCGGCATGATGCCCCGGCGGGCGGGCGCAAATGAAGGCGTTGGTCAACTGGCTGCTCAGCACCATATCCACCGCCTGAATGTTGGCGCCGGCTGCCAGCCGTGCTGCCCGCAGGGTATGGGGCATCATGGCGGTGTCCGGGTCTGTGTATACCCGGCCCTTGGTGGGTTGCATCAGTTCAAGCTGATGCAGATAGCCCTCGGGGTGGGCCAGTAACAGCTGGTCGCGGGTGATCTCTTCGGGTTTGACCCAGTCCAGGGTCTGGTCAAGGCCGGTCTGGCCGAGATAGCTGATGATGGACGACAGGCGTTCCGGACACTCCGGGTGTTCAGGGCCCATTACGTGGCGGGCAAAGTCGTCGTGGGAAAAGAATCCGGTTGTCATTTTGGCACCGACACCCCGTGTTGTATTTTATTTGTTCAAGGTTATCAGGGATTACCCGTGTTTTCCCGAGTTCTTTGGTCGTAGGGTTGCGGGTACGTTTCGCATTGAGGCCCAACAGCCTAAGATAGGATCTCAGGAATCACAGCAGCAAGGAGACCCGCGTGAGCACCCGTTATCTGGAAAGCCTGTTCAACCCCGATTCAATTGTGGTGATTGGCGCGTCCGAGCGTTCGGATAATCTGGGCGGTATGGTGCTGCGAAACCTGCTTGGTGGTGGTTACGCGGGGCGGCTTCTGGTGATCAACCGCAACCAATACGACAATGTTCATGGTGTGCCCTGTGTTCGCAAAGTGTCGCAGATGCCTGAGAAGACGGACCTGGCGATTGTCTGCACCCCGCCGGAAACCGTGCCGAAAATGGTGCGCAAGCTGGGCGAGGCCGGGGTACGCACCGCTATCGTGATGACCGGTGGCATGTCCCGAAGCCACAGCAAAACCGGCCAGCCACTGATGTATTCGGTTCGCAAGGCGGCACGGGACAGTGGCATACGGGTGCTAGGGCCCAATACCATCGGTCTGATGGTGCCGGCGCGGAAACTCAACGCCACCTATGCCCACATGGGGGCTATTCCCGGCAAGGTCGCGTTTATCGGGCAGTCCGGCACCATTGCCAGTTCGATTCTGGACTGGGCGTTTGCCCGGGGCGTGGGCTTCTCCTATTTTCTGACGCTGGGCGATGGCATGGACATCGACCATGACGATCTGATCGACTACCTGGCCCAGGATTCCAGTACCCGTGCCATTCTGCTGCACCTCGAGCATATTCCCAACCCCCGACGGTTCATGTCTGCTGTTCGTGTTGCCTCCCGCACCAAGCCGGTGATTGCCGTGAAAAGTGGCCGGGTTCCGGAATCGGAATGGATGCCCCATGTGCTGCCTGTAGGCCTGACCCAGAGTGACCCAATTTACGATGCCATGCTGCAACGGGCCGGGGTACTGAGAGTAGATGGCCTGGGCCAGATGTTTGATGCGCTGGAAACACTGACCCGAATGCGCACCCTGCGAAAGGAAGGCCTGGCGATTATTGCCAACGGCGTTGGCCCCGGAGTGCTTGCGGTGGACCGCCTGGCCGCGCTGGAGGGGGAGCTGTCGCAATTTTCGGAAGACACAATAACCGAACTGGCAGACCATCTGCCCCGCTATTGGACTCGCAAGAATCCGGTGGACCTTGGCTATGACGCCTCGCCTGAGCTCTACGCGCGGGCGGTAAAGATTCTTGCGAAAGATACCCAGATCACCAACCTGCTGGTGATGTATGCCCCGACGCTGACGGAGGACAGCCTTCAGATTGCAGACGCGGTGGTTCAGGCCGCCCGGGGCACACGGCTGAATGTTTTCACCTGCTGGCTGGGCCAGAGTACCGTTATGGATGCCCGTGACGAGTTCTATCGTGCTGGTGTGCCGTCTTTTTTCAACCCGGAAAAAGCAGTTACTGCCTTTATGCAGCATGTTCGGCATCAACGGGTGCAGCGCCTGCTAACAGAAACCCCCGAATCCTTCACCGATCATCTGGCTGATCGGTCCCACACCCGGCGGCTGGTGACCGAGGCGCTGCGAGACAGGCGTTACTGCCTGACCAACCAGGAATCCCGGGAGGTCATCCGCGAATACGGTATTAACACCATCGACACCATCTACTGTGATGATGTTGAGGAAGTGCTTGAAGCCTTTGCGGTTGAGCGCAGGCCGATTGATATCACCCTGATACACGAGCAGTCCTGCGTTCCCCTTGTTGCACTCAGCCCCGGCCAGCGCCGGTACAAAGGCACGGTACAGAAGCTGAACAGCGAAGGCGCGATTATCGATTCCTGCCGTTTTCTGATGGAGGAGTACCAGAAACATTATCCGGACAGCGGCTTCCTGGGTTTTGCCATCCAGCGTTCTTACCAGCACGTGGGCGGTATTGAGTTTAGCGTGGGTATTACCCGGGATGAGCTGTTCGGCCCGCTGGTTGTCTGTGGGGCAGCCGGTGCCCAGATCAATGTGCTGTCCGACCGGCAGATAGCCCTGCCACCACTGAATATGGTGCTGGCGCGGGAACTGCTGCGTCGCACCTATATGTACAAGCTGTTGAACGAGCACAGCTTGAAGCCGGAGGAGGATATCCGGGCGGTGGCGGAGACACTGGTTACGCTGTCCCAGATTGTGATCGACATCCCCGAAATCCGTGGCCTGGAAATCTTGCCTTTGCTGTTTAACGATGACGGCGCCGTGGCCGTCAATGTGGCCATCGATCTGTCAGACAAGCCGGGTAAGCCCATTATCCAGGCCTACCCACGAGAGCTGGAAGAATGGATTGTGCTGCCAAAATCCGGGCGCCGGGTCATTATCCGGCCGGTGCTGGCGGAAGACGAACCTGCCCATCGGGCCTTCCATGAACTGCAGTCACCGGAATCCATCCGTTACCGGTTTTTTCAGTACCGCAAGCACTTTTCCCGGGAAGACGTCGCCCAGATGGTGCAGATCGATTACGACCGTGAAATGGTATTTATCGCCAATGCCCCCCGGGAGGATGCCGAGGGCGAGGAAACCCTGGGCACCGTCAGAACCTGGACCGATGCGGACAATCTACGCTGCGAATTCGCGGTGATGGTGCACGATAATATGAAGGGCGAAGGCCTGGGTGTCGCATTGATGCAGAAAATGATCGACTACTGTCGGGCTAAAGGCACGGTGGAAATGGTGGGCAATGTATTGCCAGACAACGTGCCTATGCTACGGCTGGCGGAGCATCTGGGGTTTGAAACCCGTTACAACGCTGAAGAAGACGTGATTGATCTGCTGCTGATCCTGAACGAGCCGGAGAAAGACTGGCAGCGTGAGCGGCTGGATCAGGGCTCTCACTAGGCGTGCCAGTCTTTCCGGTTTTCCGGCTTTACTCTTCTACAATTGCTGAGCGATCCTCACCGCCCAGGGCTTCCAGCAGCCCTGGGATCAGCCGGGACATCTCCAGCGTCATCAGCGAGAAAGCCGCGTCAAAGCGAGCGGCGGCGTCATCAGCGTCTACGTCATCCAGTTTTTCCTGAAGCGTTTCACCGAACTTCAGGCGCTTGATGCCCAGCTCTTCATCCAGCACGAAAGACACGTTGTCGTCCCAGGTGACGGACAGTTTGGTCACCAGCATGCCGGCGTCCAGATGGGTGCGAATGTCGTCGCCCTGCAGATCAAGTCCCTTGCAGCGAACTACGCCGCCGTCTTCAGATGGGTCTTTCAGTTCGCACTCGGTGCCCAGCTCAATGGCTGCGGGCAGGTCGATGGTTTCGTTCAGCCAGCCGGTGAAGGTGAAAGACGGAGCCTGTTCAACGGCTGGCGGGCGCACGGGCAGAGAACCCACGCTTTTGCGAAGGGCGGAGGCCAGATCTTCTGCCTGTTTGGCAGATCCGGCATCTACCACCAGAACGCCGTCGGCTGGTGCCAGATAGGCGTAGCACCGGCGGTTCTTGGAAAACGCCCTGGGCAGCATTTCCAGGGTGACTTCTTCTTTTATTTCGTCTTTTTCCTTGCGGCGGACTTTACGGCCCTGTTCTATTTCGATGGCTTCCGCTTTCTCGTCTACCAGCTCTTTCACTACTGACGAGGGCAGTAGCTTCTCTTCCTTGCGCAGGGCAATCAGGAAGCAGCCGCCGGCGCTATGAACCAGCATGTCGCTGTGTTTGCCCATAGGCGGAACCCAGCCCTGGCGTGACGTTTCCTGGGGGGCGCAAGGCTTGAAGGCTTCGGCCTGCAGTTGCTCTTCCAGAGCTTCGGCGGTGATTTCAAAGGGCTTGGTAAAACGGAAAACGCGGGCATTACGAAACCACATGGTCCGGGTCCTTGTTAATATCTGGGGGTTGTCGAACAGATTCGCAGTTGATCAAGGTCTATCAAGAGGGAAGGGATGATACATCAAATCTGCATGATTTCGACTAACACCGTTTTAACAATAAAACCGACCACCCCGGCGCCTAGAATGGTGAACAGGGCAATGGTACCGAACCGACCCGCCTGGGACTTTTTAGCCAGGTCCCAGACGATAAAACCCATCCAAACGATCAGACCGGTCAGCAGTACCAGCATTGCGAGTTGGGAAAAAACCGCTTCACTCATGACTGTTCGTCGCGGAGGAATACCCAGTTATCGGCATCCGATTGCTCATCACTGAAGCGGTAGCCCTCAAGGTCGAACCCTTTCAGATCATCAGCCTGGGTGATGTTGTTCTGGATGGCATAGCGGCACATCAGGCCGCGGGCCTTTTTAGCGTAAAAGCTGATCATTTTGTACTGGCCGTTCTTCCAGTCCTTGAATTGGGGGGTGATCAGCCTGGCGTCCAGGTCATTTTGGCGAACACTTTTGAAGTATTCGTTGGACGCCAGGTTTACCAGCACACCGTCATCTGCTTTCAGCAGGCGGTTGAGTTCATCGGTAATTTTGCTACCCCAGAAAGCGTAAAGGTCTTTGCCACGGTTGTTCTCAAACTTGGTGCCCATTTCCAGACGGTAGGGCTGCATCAGGTCAAGCGGCCTTAGAACGCCGTACAGGCCGGAAAGAATGCGCAGGCGCTTTTGGGCAATCTCGAACTCTTTATCGCTGAAGCTTTCGGCGTCCAGGCCGGTGTATACATCGCCCTTGAACGCCAGCACGGCCTGTCGCGCGTTATCCTGGGTGAACGGCGTGTGCCAGGTGCGAAAACGTTCGGCGTTAAGCTGGCCCAGTTTTTCGCTGACGCTCATCAGGTTGCTGATGTCGTGGGGCTCCAGCGTTTTAAGCTGATCGACCAGTTCGCAGGAATCGTCCAGAAATTCCGGCTGGCTGTTTTTTGTGGTTGCCAGAGGACTTTCATAATCCAGCGTTTTAGCAGGGGAAATAACCATCAACATGTCGGGTGTTCCTCATCGAAGAAAGTTCATTAACTGGTCCCTGGTAAATGGCCAGTCCAGCTCCTCGCCGGTGTCCGTGCGGTGCAGTACCGGAATGCGCGTGCCATAGCGCTCCACCAGTTTTTCGGACTGGGCAATGTCCACAGCGTCTACCGGTATCGGCTCCGGCATGGGCGTATTCACCAGCAGGGCCTCTGCTACTTCGCACAGGTGACACTGGGACGTTGTGTAGAAAATCAGTTCCATTGCTTTCGATTACTTCTGCTTGGGCTGCGCGTCTATCTGCTGGCCGTTGATGGCCTGGCTGTCGCGGCCCATCAGGTACAGATACACCGGCATCAACTCCTCCGGCGTCGGGTTCTTCTGAGGGTTCTCTGCCGGGTAGGCCGTTGCCCTCATGTTGGTCCGGGTGGCACCGGGGTTAAGGCTGTTCACGCGTACATTATGCCGGTCGTCGTCCAGTTCTTCGGACAGCAGCTGGCTCAGGCCTTCCAGTGCGAATTTGGACACTGCGTAAGCGCCCCAGTAGGCCTTGGCTTTGCGACCCACTCCGGAAGAGGTGAAGATCACCGAAGCATCGTCAGATTTGCGCAATAGCGGAATCATTGCCCGGCTCAGCAGGAACGGCGCAGTGGCATTTACGTGCATGACTTTTGACCAGATCTCAGGGTCATAAAGTTCCACAGGGCTGCGGTTTCCCAAAATGGCTGCGTTGTGAAGCAGGCCGTCCAGGCGGTCGAAGTTGTCTTCGATGGTCATGGCCAGCTCTTCATACTCCTTGACAGCTGCGCCTTCTAGGTTCAGAGGCACGATGGCGGGCTTGGGGTGACCGGCGGATTCGATTTCATCGTAGACAGCTTCCAGCTTTGCCACGGTCCGGCCGACCAGGATTACGGTGGCACCGTGTGCGGCATAGGTCTTTGCCGCTGTTCTGCCAATGCCGCTGCCAGCGCCCGTCACCATGATGATTCGGTCTTTCAGTAGATCTGCCGGGGCCTGGTAGTCCTGCATGGTGTTTCTCCCTGAGAAAAGCCCTATTGTAACAGTTTTGCGAGGTCGTTGACCGTATCGGCGATGTGATCCGCCTGCCATGAATCGACGGTTTCCGGTTGTTCGATATAGCCGTAACGGACGGCAATGGTCTTCATTCCGGCATTGCGACCGGCGTCGATATCGCGCTTGTGATCGCCCACGTAAATGGCGGTTTCAGGGGTTGCCTGCGTTTCATTGCAGGCCAGGAACAGGGCCTCGGGGTCAGGTTTGGTGTTGGCCACGTGATCAGGGCAGATCAGGGTCGAGCAGCGCTTTCCGAGCCCCAGGGCCTGAATCAGCGGCGCCGCAAAACGCACTGGTTTGTTGGTGACTATGCCCCAGGGAATCTGCCGCGCTTCCAGTGACAGAAGAATTTCGTCCATGCCGTCGAACAGGGTTGTTTCAACCGCAACGCCGATTTCATACAGGTCCAGAAATTCGGCGCGCAGTTCGGCATAGCCGGGCTGGTGCTGTTCGATGCCGAAACCGATACGGACCATGGCCCGCGCTCCGTCAGACACTGACTGCCGGATAAACTCGGGCGGGAGCGGGTCGAGACTGCGGGTTTGCCGCAGCTGGTTCAGGCACCGGATAAAATCCGGGGCGGTATCGATCAGCGTGCCGTCCAGGTCAAACAGAACGGCCGAGGGCTTGTGGTTCACGACGATGACTGCTCTCCTCGCGAGTCGATGGCGTGCATCAGGTAGTTGACGTCGACATCTCGACCCAGTCGATAGACTTTGGTGATGGGGTTATAGGTCATGCCAGTGAGTTCGCTCACCTCCAGGCCCGCGTGGCGAAGATAATCAGACATTTCCGACGGCCGGATGAATTTCTGCCATTCGTGGGTGCCCCTTGGCAGCAGCCGTAGCACGTATTCGGCGCCGACAATCGCAAACAGGAATGACTTCGGATTGCGGTTGATGGTTGAAACAAACAGGTGACCGCCAGGCTTGAGAAGCGCGGCACAGGCCTTGACAACGGAGGCGGGGTCGGGAACGTGTTCCAGCATCTCGAGGCAGGTGACCAGGTCGTATTGGCCGGCGTGCTCTGGGTCACTGGCCAGCTCTTCCACAGTGGTCTGTTGGTAGTCGACGTTGATCCCGCTTTCCATGCCATGGAGCCTGGCAACGGCGAGCGGCGCTTCGCCCATGTCGATACCGGTCACGTGGGCTCCGCGCTGGGCCATGCCCTCAGACAGGAGTCCGCCGCCGCAGCCAATATCAATGGCTTTTTTGCCGGCCAGGGGGCAGCGCTCTTCGATATAGTTCAGCCGCAGCGGGTTGATGTCGTGCAACGGCCTGAATTCGCTGGTGGGGTCCCACCAGCGGCTGGCGAGGGCCTCGAATTTTGCGATCTCACTCTGATCTACGTTCTGTTTACTCATAGCAAACTGCCTAATCCTGGAAAAGTGGCGTGTCAGCGGGATTGCTGCTCGCGAATTCTGTCCGACCAGCTCTGGACTCTCAGCATCAGATCCGGCACATCAATACGGGTCAGCTCGCCGTTCTGTACCTGGGGCACACCGCCGATCCAGCTGTGGCTGACCTGTCGCCCATGGCGGCTGTAGACCAGATGGGACGCAGGATCATATACGGGCTGAAGGAAAGGATCGCTCAGATCAACCGCGATCAGATCAGCCAGCTTGCCAGGCACCAGCGAGCCCAGTTCGCTGTCCCGGCCGATAGCCCGTGCGCCGGCAATGGTGGCCATGGCGAGGGCCCTGTGGGCGGAAAGCGCAGAGGCATCATCGGCAACCGCCTTGGCCAGCATGGCCGCCGTGCTCAGTTCTCCAAACAGATCCAGGTCGTTGTTGCTGGCTGCCCCATCGGTGCCTATCGCCACATTAACGCCCGCTTCCTGCAGTTTATGGACGGGGCAGAGTCCGCTGGCCAGTTTCAGATTCGACTCGGGGCAGTGAATCACGTGGGCGCCGGTCTGTTGCAGTAGGGCCAGATCAGACTCGTCGATCTGGGTCATGTGGACACATTGAGTATTGGGCCCCAACAGCCCCAGGCCAGCCATTCGCGCTGTTGGCCGGACGCCGGTTTTCTCAAGGGCATCGGCGACCTCAAACCCGGTCTCGTGCAGGTGCATCTGGATGGCCGCACCGGTTTCCTCGGACAGCGCTATGGCGCGGGTCAGGGGCTGATCAGACACGGTATAGGGTGCGTGGGGGCCAATAGCAGGCGATACGAACGCGTTGCCCTGCCACTGCTCGATGAAAGCGCGACCCTTGCTCAGGTATTCGTCAGGGCCTGAGCCCCAGGGCGTGGGAAAGTCCAGTAGCGGAAAGCAGATCTGGGCGCGCATGCCCACGTCATGGGCAAGCTGGGCCACAACTTCCGGGAAAAAGTACATGTCGGAAAAGGTGGTGGTGCCGGTACGCAGCATTTCCGCCATCGCCAGCTGGGTGCCGTCGCCGATGAAAGCTTCGCTGATAAACTCGCCTTCGGCGGGCCAGATGTGGTCATTCAGCCAGGTCATCAGCGGCAGGTCATCGGCCATGCCGCGGAACAGCGACATGGCGGCGTGGCCATGGGTGTTGATCAGGCCGGGAAGGACAACATGGCAGGGCAGGTCGATCACTTCCTTGGCACGGTAACTCGAGTCGGCGTCTTTCTGCGGCAGGATGGCGGCTATTCGGTCGCCCTGAACCAGCACCGCGTGATGTTCAAGCACGATATTGGCGGGTTCAATCGGGATCAGCCAGCGGGCGTTGATCCGGATATCTGCTGCGTTGATGGTGTCTGCCGTCATTTATCCTGCCTTGTGGTCCGTTAGCGCTGGAAACTGCTTGTCAGAAACTGGAAATCAGCCCCGAAGTATAGCGACCGACCCGCCACAGAACTACCCTGGTCGGGCCAGAAAGACCTGCCGGGGAGGGCTGAGTTGCAAGCCCGGTAGCGTTATACTGCCGCCACATTATTCTGGTTTGGAGTTCGGTATGAGTCAGGCCCCGGCAAGTCCTGGTCAACGTTTAATCGGCACGGTCGCCATGCGCTGGCGTGGCACAAGCCTGGAGTTGCTGGATCAGCGCCTGCTCCCTGACCAGGAAATCTGGCTGAGCCTGGACAGCGCCCCGGGGGTAGCGGACGCCATCAGGGATATGGTGGTTCGCGGTGCCCCGGCCATCGGGATAAGCGCGGCCTACGGGGTTGTCTTGGCCGCCCAATCATCCGCTGGCGCTGACTGGCGGGAGCAAGTGGAGGCCGCGGTCCGGCTGCTGGCTGAATCACGCCCGACGGCGGTGAATCTTTTCTGGGCGCTCGAGCGCATGCAAGGCCGACTGGCAGAGTGTGCCACTAGGGAAGACGCCATCGAGCAGCTTGTAGCCGCCGCCGTCGAGATTCACGAGGACGATCTGGCCGCCAATCTTGCCATGGCGGACCATGCCCTGGGCCACATGAACGCCCAAAAGCCCATCTCGGTTCTGACCCACTGCAATACCGGTGCGCTGGCGACTGGGGGATACGGCACAGCTCTGGGAGTGATTCGGCGGCTGCATGAAACCGGACTGCTGGTAAACGCCTTTGCCGACGAAACCCGGCCGTGGTTGCAGGGCAGCCGGCTGACGGTGTGGGAGCTGGCACGGGACGGCATACCGGTCACCCTGAATGCGGACAGCGCTGCGGCGGCCATTCTCGCGTCCGGCAAGGTGAGCTGGGTAATTGTGGGCGCTGACCGGATTACCGCCAACGGCGATGTGGCGAACAAGATCGGTACCTACAGCCTGGCGGTGCTTGCCCGTTTTCATGGCGTTGGCTTTATGGTGGTTGCGCCGTCCAGCACGGTGGACATGGCGCTTGAATCCGGAGCAGAAATCCCGATCGAAGAGCGCGATGGAACAGAGCTGCGCCAGGTGCGAACTGTGCCCATGGCGCCGGCATCCGTCGCCGTGTTCAATCCGGTTTTCGATGTTACGCCGGCGGGTCTAATTGATGCCATCGTGACCGAGAAAGGTGTGGTAAGTCGCCCGGATACCCAGGGGATGAAACGGCTTTTTGGTTAGGAGCGGTCTTTTTTTGAGCCCGGCGCTGCAGCCTGGGCCTTGCTGAGATTTTCCCGGGCCTGTGCCAGCTCTTTTTCCTGCTGTTCAACAAAGTGCAGGGACATTTCAAAGCTCTGCCGGGTGAATTCCAGGACTTTCTGAAAGCCTTCGTCCGAGAGGGTGCGGGCATCATCGTGGGCGCGGAAAATATTGATGAACTGTCGCTCCCGTTCAAACTGGAGGGGCAGGCGCCCGACACCCCAGCCGTCGAGAATTCGCCAGACTTCAGGGTTATAGTTGCGGGTAGTGCGCAGAATAAAGGGAATCGGGTCGTTACGGGCGATCAGCGCCGCCAGGCGAAGAATCAGCTCGAAAGACAGAGTGCTGGTGCCATTCTCGATGGCCTCCAGAACGGACTTGTCTTTCAGGTTCAGGGCTTCGCTCATCTCGGACAGGGTCAGCCCTGCGACTTCGCGGATGTCCCGAAGAGAGTTGCCCGCCACCAGCATCATTCGTAGCTGATCCTGGGAATTCATCAGGGCACGGCCGATTTTGAGCGAAGTGTCGGTGGACCGGGCAGCGAAACGCAAGGCCGAGCCGGTGAAGCCGGCAATTCGCTCAACCAGGGATTCGGCTTCGGGCTCGTCGCCTGCAGCCCGCTCTCCGCCCGGATCAATCGGGCCTCCCGCTTCCTGCACTTCCTCCATGGAGCGCATGGCATGCATGGCGTCCATCAGCATGGCTTCCAGCACTTTTGCCTTTTTGTGATCGCCATCCCTGTTTGCCATTGCGGTTTTCCGTGGCTGCTGCTTAGTGTGAACGGGCCTGCGCGGTAATCTGTTTCGGGGTCAGGATGGACGCCATGCGCTGATCAAGCTCCAGCATATCAGCCATGATGTTCCCGCCTTCCTCGATGATGAAATCCAGATCGTCATCGGTACTATCAACATCGGCCGCTTGCATATCCTGCCAGTCGTCAAGCTGTTCCAGCGTATCGAACGGCTCTTCGCCGCGGATCTCCCGGCGGGCGTTGGCAATGGTTAGCCGGGCCCGCTCAACCTGCGACTGATAGGCTTCGCGTTCAACCAGGTTGAGGCTGACGGTAGTTTTCTCGCGCTGCTGTTTCAGGAAATCGATTTCTTTCTGAAGCAGGCGGAATTCCGGGTGCTCTGCGAAACGCTCGTCGTGGCGGACGCGAAGCTCGTCGATCACGCCACTGAAATCGAAGTAGCGTTCGTGGGGCACGGCTTCAATCTGATCCCAGGGCAGGGCATGATCCAGCGCATCCTCACCGATACGTGTCTTGTCCACGCGTGAGGGGATTTCAATATCCGGAATCACACCCTTGTGCTGGGTTGAACCACCGGATACGCGATAGAACTTGCTCTGGGTAATCTTCAACTGGCCGTGGTTGAGCGGTCGAACCGCCTGCACCGTGCCTTTGCCAAAGGTTTGCGAGCCCACCACCAGGCCGCGACCGTAATCCTGGATAGCGCCGGCAAAGATTTCCGACGCCGAGGCGCTCATCCGGTTGACCAGAACCACCAACGGGCCATCGTAGGTCACTGACGGGTCCTGGTCTTCCAGCACTTTGACATCGTTGTTGGAGTTACGAATCTGCACGGTAGGGCCTTCTTCGATGAACAGCCCGACCAGGTCATTGGCCTCGTGCAGGGCACCGCCGCCATTATTGCGAACGTCCATGACGATGCCGTCGATGCCTTCCTGTTTCAGGTCATTGATCAGATTACGGACATCCCGCGTGGTGCTCTTGTAGTTGGGGTCACCGTCCTGCATGGCTTTAAAGTCGGCATAGAAGGTCGGAATGGTGATAACGCCGATTCGGAAAGTTTTGCCGCTGCGGTCCAGTTCAATGACATCGCTGCTGGCGCTCTGCTCTTCCAGTTTTACTTCATCACGCTTGATGGCGATGGTTTTGGTGACGGTTTCGTCGGCCGCATCCGATGGAATGACTTCCAGCGTGACGGTGGACTGTTTCGGGCCACGGATAAGGTCCACAACCTCGTCAAGGCGCCAGCCTATGACATTGACGGCTTCTTCCTTGTCTTCCTGGCGTACCGAGACAATGCGGTCAGCGGGTTGCAACTGGCCCTGCTTGGAAGCCGGGCCGCCGGGCACCAGGCGAACCACCTTGGTATATTCGTTGTCGGACTGAAGTACCGCACCAATGCCTTCCAGCGACAGGCTCATATTGATGTTGAAATTTTCCGAGGTGCGCGGCGAAAAGTAGGAGGTGTGTGGGTCCCACATGCCTGCAAAGGCATTCATGTAAGCCTGGAAAGCATCCTCGCTGCGGGCCTGGCGAGTGCGCTTGAGCTGGCCTTCGTAACGGCGCAGCAGGGCCTTGGTGATTTCTTCATCGTCACTGCCGTTGAGGCGTTGAGCCAGAACGGCGTTCTTGATTCGCTTGATCCAGAGATTGTCGAGGGCCGCCGCATCTGCTTCCCAGTCCGCTTCCGAGCGATCCACCAGAATCTGCTCGTCAGTTTCGAAATCCAGTTTGTCGATGCCGCTTTCGATCACGTTGATAGCGAAGTTCAGTCTTTCGATGATGCGCTGCTGGACCAGGTTGTAGATATCGAAACCAGGCTGAAGCTGACCGGTTTTCAACGCCGAGCCCAGGCTGTCCCTGACTGCGCTGAACTGATTGATGTCTTCCTGGGTCAGATAGATGTGCTGGCCATCCAGATAGTCCAGGTAGGCATCGAATACATCGCTGGAGAGGTCATCATTGATGCCCATGTCGCGAAAATGGGTGAACTGGAGTTGCCGGGCAATCAGGATATTGGCGCGAGCCTGGTCCACCGTCGGTGCCACGGGTTCATAGGCGGTGTCGGTTGATTCGGCGGTCGCAGACGCCTGAGCTGACAGGGTCAGAACCAATCCGATAGACACTGCCCTGAACAGATGCTTCAGGGGGTTATCCAGTTCGCTGTGACGGGTCATAATGCGTTCCGCGATGCTCATAGAATGGTTACCTGACGGTGTTTGGCATTACGTGTCCAACGGCGTACCGCTGACGCCGTATCTGGCGGGAGGAAATACGATTCAGGTGCAATGCCGGATTGACTCATTGCTTTCATTGTAGGCAAGGGCAGAGGGCGTTGCCATAGGGGAAGGGTTTCGCTTCGTGACAATCTGTCCATGAAGTGGGCAGGTTTGTATCTGCACCGGGCCGCTGACCGTTGGTCAAGGGCAGCCCGATGCAAACAGGCCTGATATTAAGCGAACAACGCGTTGGTTTCCGCTTTTTCCAGCAACATGGCCGGCGGGTTGAAACGCTCCCCGAACCGCTCAGCCAGGTCTTTCGCGCGTTCGCTGAAAGCGCGAACGCCATACTGGTTGATGAACTGTATGGCACCGCCGGTCCAGGGGGCGAAGCCAATGCCGAAGATGCTGCCGATATTGGCGTCTTCCACGGTTCTCAGCACCCCTTCTTCCAGACAGCGTACGGTTTCAATAGCCTGAATGAACAGAATGCGGTCTTTCAGGTCCTGAAGTTCCGTCGAGCGGGCCTTGGCCTGATCCACATAGAGCGACTCCAGTTCCGGCCAGAGGTACTTCTTGCCGGATTCGGGGTACTCGTAGAAGCCTGCGCCTGCCGCCTTGCCCTTGCGGTTGTGGGTGCCAACCATCTGGTCAATCACCGTTTCCGCCGGGTGGGCGTTCCAGGTTTTGCCCGCTGCTTCCGTATCCTTTCTGCTCTGGTCGCGGATGTGCTGCATCAGGGTCATGCTGACTTCGTCGGAAATCGCCAGTGGTCCCACGGGCATGCCGGACAGCACGCCTGCGTTTTCAATGCTGGACGGATGAATGCCTTCGCCCAGCATGGCAATACCTTCGTTGACGAAGGTGCCAAAGACGCGGGAGGTAAAGAAGCCGCGGCTGTCGTTGACCACAATCGGAATCTTGCCGATCTGCTGGACATAGTCGAAGGCGCGGGCCAGGGTGTCTTCGGAAGTTTTGGCGCCCACGATGATTTCTACCAGCTGCATCTTGTCCACCGGGGAAAAGAAGTGCAGGCCGATAAAGTTTTCCGGCTTGGTGGACGCCTCCGCCAGTTGGGTAATCGGGATGGTTGAGGTGTTGGAGGCAAAGATGCCGTTCTGGACCAGCTTTGCTTCCGCCTCCTGGGTGACTTTGGCTTTCAGGTCACTGTCTTCAAACACCGCCTCGATCACCAGGTCGCAGCCGTCCAGATCTTCAGCAGAACCGGTGGCCTTGATGCGGCCCAGCACCTCGGCTTTCTGCTCCTCGGTCATGCGCCCACGGCTGACTTTTTTGGCAAGCAGTTTTTCGGAGTAGGCTTTGCCTTTCTCGGCGTTTTCCGTGGATACGTCCTTGAGCACCACTTCCAGGCCGCGGGTGGCGGTGGAATAGGCAATGCCTGCGCCCATCATGCCTGCGCCCAGTACGCCGACTTTTCGGAAGGTTTCTTTGTCCACGCCTTTGGGGCGGCTTTCGCCGGCATTGACGGCGTTGAGCTGGAACCAGAAGGTGCCGGTCATGTTCTTGGCGACCTGGCCGATGGTCAGTTCCGCAAAATAGCGGGTCTCGATCAGGCTGCCATTGTCAAAGTCGACCTGGGCGCCTTCCACTGCGGCGGACAGAATGCGCTCCGGCGCAGGGTAGCAGCCTTTGGTTTTCTGCTTCAGCATGGCCGGGGCAATAGCCAGTTTCTGAGCCATGGAGGGATGATGGGGTGCACCGCCCGGAATCTTGAAGCCTTTCTGATCCCACGGCTGCTGGCATTTGGGGTTGGCTTCGATAAACGCCCGGGCTTTGGTCAGCATGTCGTCCCGGGAACTGGCCAGTTCATCCACGATACCGGCTTTGAGCGCGGCTTTCGGGTTGACCTTTTTGCCTTCCATCAGAAACGGGAAGGCGGCTTCCAGGCCAATCATCCGTGGCAGGCGCTGGGTGCCGCCTCCGCCGGGTAGCAGGCCAAGGGTGACTTCCGGCAGACCCAGCTGGATTTTGTCGTCGTCCAACACCACCCGGTGATCGCAGGCCAGGCAGATTTCCAGGCCACCGCCCAGGGCTGAGCCGTTGATGGCGGCGACCACGGGCTTGCCGCTGGTTTCCAGGGCGCGCATTTCGGCTTTCAGGCCGTTGACCATGTTTTCGAAGGCTTCCGCGTCTTCGCGAGTCACCTTGTAGAGCTCTTTCAGATCGCCGCCGGCGAAAAAGGTTTTCTTGCCGGAGGTGATGATAATGCCCGCGATTCCTTCCAGATCTTTTTTAACCTGGTTAACGGTGTCGGACAGGGCTGTCCGGAACTCCGCATTCATGGTGTTGGCGGACTGGCCGGGCATATCGATGGTGAGGGTCAGAATCTTGTCTGAACCCAGGTCGTACTGAATGGCACTCATGTTTTCAATCTCCTCGAAGTCGGTCGTCGGCTCAGATGCGCTCGATAATGGTGGCAATGCCCATGCCGCCGCCCACACACAGGGTGGCCAGCCCATAGCGAAGTTCCCGCCGCTCCAGTTCGTCCAGCAGGGTGCCCAGAATCATGGCGCCGGTGGCGCCCAGGGGATGGCCCATGGCGATGGCGCCGCCGTTGACGTTGACCTTGTCATCCGGCACCTGCAGTTCCCGCTGGAACCGCATGACAACCGAGGCGAAGGCTTCATTCACTTCGAACAGATCAATCTGGTCCGCCGTCATACCGGCTTTTTCCAGTGCCTTCCTGGCCGCCGGGGCAGGGCCGGTGAGCATGATGGTTGGGTCGGTGCTGGTGACCGCTGTCGCCAGAATGCGCGCGCGGGGCTTCAGACCCAGAGCCTTGCCCTTGGCTTCGCTGCCGATCAGCATGGCGGTTGCGCCATCGACGATGCCGGAGGAGTTGCCAGCGTGGTGCACGTGGTTGATTTTTTCCACGTAGTGGTATTTCTCCCGGGCCACGCCGTCAAAGCCCATTTCGCCCATCATCTGGAACGATGGCTTGAGGCCAGACAGGGATTCGATAGACGTGGAGCCGCGAACGTGTTCGTCCCGGTCCAGAATGACGACGCCGTTCTGGTCGGTGACCGGGATAATGGATTTCGAGAAATAGCCTTTTTCCCAAGCGTTGGCGGCTTTTTGCTGGGATTTGACCGCAAACCCGTCCACGTCTTCGCGGCTGAAGCCTTCCAGGGTGGCGATCAGGTCGGCGCCTATGCCCTGGGGCATGAAACCGGTGTGCAGGTTGGTGGCCGGATCGGTCGCCCAGGCGCCGCCGTCCGAGCCCATGGGCACGCGGGACATGGCTTCAACGCCGCCGGCGACCACCAGGTCCTCCCAACCGGAACGCACTTTCATGGCCGCCAGGTTGACGGCTTCCAGCCCGGATGCGCAGAACCGGTTGAGAGTGACACCGGCAACCACCTCATGCCAGTCTGCTGCCAGGGCAGCGGTTTTGGCGATATCCGCTCCCTGGTCACCGACGGCAGTGACGCAGCCAAGCACGATGTCGTCGACCTGCGAGGTGTCCAGACGGTTGCGTTCTTCCAGAGCCTTCAGAATCTGCGTCATCAGGGTGACCGGTTTGACGCTGTGCAATGCTCCGTCTTTCTTGCCGCGCCCTCTGGGCGTGCGGACCGCATCGAAGATATAGGCTTCGGTGGTCATTCTGTGTCCTCGTCTGGTTGATCTTGTTCAGGCATGGTTTCGGTTGGTGCCTCGTCAGTAGACAACCATAGCGGCTGGGAGGCCAGAGGGGTAATGGCGGGCAGTGCCAATTACATTGGCGAAATTGCTCATGCAGTGAATTGTGCTCATGACTTTTGTTCCAGCGGGATCTATGGTGTTAACAGAACTATTCAATCCTGCGGGAGCAGAGCCATGTCACTGATAGACGCCATCGATAACCTTTATGAAAAGCTGGTGGCGGATGCCATCGATGAAACACGGCAACCGGATGACGATGAGGATTTTCTGACGGATGTCATGTGTGTTGCGCTGAATCGCTTGCCGTCAAAGTATTATCGGCACAGCGTGGATATGGTGTTCTACATGGCCGAGGGGGAAATGAAAGCCATGAAAGAGGATTCCCTGGGCGCCGTGAAAGACGCCAGGGATTTTGTGCAGGGTCATAAACGGGAGCTTTAGCCGGTTCAGGCTTGCTCGGCGAGAACGGCCTGCAGGGCGGCAATCAGGCGATCGGCTCGGCTCTGATTGACTGTCTCGTCTTCTGGTCGCAGGCACCAGCCAGCGACCAGGCTCTCCATTTGCGGCAGCCGGCCCTGTTCGTTGCCATTTCCACCCATACCTTCGGCCAAGCGCTGAACCTGGATTTCCATTCTTCGGGTTTGCTCTTCTACGGGTGATGCGGTTTCGGCAAGGATTTCTGCCCGGATCACCAGCTCAGCCGCAGTTCCATCCGCCAGGTCTGAAGCCAGCGTCTGCCAGTGTTGCGGCAGGTCCGATTCGGCTGATGGTCCATCGACTCTTGCCCGGATGTGCTGGCGCCACTGGTCGAGTTTCTGGCGGCTGCGAATCTGCTCAATCAGGGATGTCAGCCGTGCCTGTTCCTGCTTTACCTTATTCTGGACCCCGTTGGACAGGGGCTCGCTTGCCAGGCCTTCAAGCTCTGTAAGGCAAGCGGTCAGGTCTTCAGTCGCCTGGTTATCAACCATTTGGCGCGCTTTATCCAGAATTGGGGCGGCGCTTTCATCGGCTGCACGGGTCTGCTCCTGCTGCTCGTTTTTCTCGGCATCCCGCCGGGCAAAGATCTGGTCGCAGGCATTGCGGAATGCCTGCCATAGCTTTCGGTCTTCCCTGTGGCGGGTGATGCCGACCTGCTGCCATTCGTTCTGTAAGGCTTTTGCCTGGTTCATCGCATCCGATAATGGCTCGTGCTTAATCAGGGCTTCCGCATTTTCGACAATGGTCTGTTTGATGGCTTCGTTGTTTTTCCGCTCCTGGTTCAGCGGCTCTTCAAGCTGCTTGAGCAGAGCGTCAAAATCCTTCTGAACAGACCGGTTGTCCCGGAACTCAACCGGCCACGCTGCTTTCCATTCCTCACGGGCCTTCTGATGAATGCGCTCGGCGGCTTTCCAGTCAATGGCCTGCCAATCGGCGTTTTCGATGAAGGTTTTCAACTGCGAGATAATGGTTTTCCGGGTTTCGAGGTTGGCCTGCTTGAGTCCGGATTTGGCCGAAAAATAGGCTTTGCAAGGTTCGTAGGCCAGATCTGATGCCTGCTTGAAGCGGGCCCACAGTTCCCGGTCGGACGAGCCACCAAGTTCGCGCCATTCGTTCTGAAGCTCCTTGATGCGCTCTGCCTTTGCCTCGGGTTCCATGGGCTGTTCGGCGAGGTATTCCATCTGTTCGCACAGTGCGATCTGTTTTGGTCGCGTGGCAAAGCCCTGCCAGTCGCCCAGTTCGCGCAGCTGGCCACCCAGAAGTTGCATCCGTGCCTGCAGCGGCTGGCTGTGTTTGCGGTCCAGCTGTTTGAACTGCTGCTGCGCGGTTTTGAACAGTTGTCTCGATTCCTTCAATTGTCGAGCTTCCAGGGCCTGTTCCAGCCGCGCCAGCGTTTGGGTCACCGTTTCCGCCAGAGTTTTCTGGGCTTCGGAGTCCGCAGCGGCTGGGCGTGTCCCTGATTCCGGGCGGGATTTCTCGCCGGCGTCCTTCGCCAGTTTCTGCAGGAGAGTCGGCACAGGGAAGTCCGCCGGCCAGTCCACATCGGCCAACAGATCTTTGGCGGTTTGCGCCAGCCCGTCAGCCGAATTGTCTGTCTGTGGATCCAGCAGAGCCTGGATGGCCTCACGACTCTGGCCGAATCGGCGGAGCGCGCCGATGTAGTTGCGCAGCGGCAGCATCAGGGACTCGTAGGTCTTCTGTTCCTGTTTTTCTACCGGTGTGTCCCGCGTGGCTTCCAGCCAGCGGTTCTCCTGGGTTTTCTGCAGGGCATCCAGGCTGGCCACTGAGGGCTCCGAGTCTGGGGCGGGCTGTTTGAGGTTCTCCAGCGTTTCCTCCAGCAGGGCAAGCGTCTCGGCGCGTTGGTTTTTCTGCTCCCGGGCCTGGGCCTCGCGGGCTTTTTCCGTGTTCATTACCTCAAGCCTGGCCCGGCACTCATGTACGGCCTGCAGGAATTCGCTGGCCTGGTCCTGGCTGGCATGGGTTTCAAGCTCTGCCCAGCGCTTTAGAAGTGCTTCAAGACGCGGCTCGAATAGCTTGGTGTCGTCGCTACGGGCCTGGTCGCGGGCATTCTGTATCAATGTTGAAATCGCTTGCTCGCGTTGCTGCTGCTCGTCCTCGGCGGCGCGAATCGTCTGCAGGGCCTGCCGGACACACTGGTAAACGCCTTTGTCTTTGCCTTTTGCCCGTTTCTGGACCCGCTGCAGACTATCTTTGGCGGTCAGTAATTTTGCCGCGGACAGACGGATTTCCGCCGTCGCTCCCTGGGTGGCAAGATTTTCCAGCTCAGCCTGTGACGGTGACCCAGACAACTGGGTTAACTGTTGCTGTCTGAGATTGTCCTGACGGTCGGATTTTTCTTGTTGATTGGCGGTTGGCCCTGAGGGTTCCGCAGCCTTGGGTGCGGGCGCCTGTTTGCGGCCAAAAAGTTTCTGGATGAACGCGGCCATGGAGGTATCCTTTGAAAAATATGGGCGCTAGTCTAGCGTTTTGAAGGCGAGGGCGGGAAGACTTGTTATGGCAAAACAGGAAGATCCGGAATATAAGGCCAGGGCTGCGGCATTGCGGTTGCTTGCCCGACGTGAGCACAGCCGGCTGGAACTAGACCTGAAACTGCGCCAGCGCAAGATTGAAGCGCCGGTGATTGAAAAGGTGCTGGATGAATACGAAGCGAATGACTGGCTCAATAATGAGCGATTCGCCGATGTGTTTGCCCGCCAACGATTCGACCTTGGCTATGGCCCCCTGAAAATTGCCGCAGAGCTGCAACAGCGCGGCATTCAGGCACTACCCGCATGGCTGTCTGCAATGACCGACAGGGAGTGGGCTGACAGCGCTATTCGGGTTCGCGACCGGCGTTTTGGATTGGTGGATATTCGCGATGACTGGGATGAAAAGGGGCGCCAGGGGCGCTTTCTTGCCCGACGTGGTTACGCTGGAGACCACATAGAGGCTGCCCTTGAAGCCACTCTGGATGATCTGGAAGATCAGAGTGTTGGCGGCAGGTAGCTGAGTTCTTCTGGCAGGGGTTTTCTGATGTCTGCCGTGGTTTCCTCAGGCCCGGGGGCGATAACGGGCTCCATGCCCTCGAGTTCACTGAACCAGGGTTTCTTGCGCGCATCGGCAATGTCCGAAGGTTCGGTCATCCATGCCAGAACGTCGTAGTAGCGGCGGATGTTCTGCACGTAAACCACCGGCTCATGGCCACGGGCGTAGCCGAACCGGGTCTTGCTGTACCACTCTTTCTGCGCAAGCAGGGGCAGGAACTCTTTTACATCCATCCAGCGATCAGGGTCTTTCCCAGCGCCCTGGGTCAGGCGCCTTGCGTCTTCGACATGCCCCCAGCCAACGTTGTAGGAGGCAAGTGCAAACCAGGTGCGGTCAGGTTCCGGTATGCGTTCGGGCACCTTGCGGTGCACCATGGTGAAGTATTTCGCGCCGCCCCTGATGCTCTCTTCTACGTCCAGACGGTTGCTGACGCCAATATGGCTGGCAGTGTTGCGGGTAAGCATCATCAGGCCGCGAACTCCGGTCGGAGACACGGCGTTTGGACGCCAGTGGGATTCCTGATAGCCAATGGCGGCCAGAAGGCGCCAGTCGAGCTCGTAGGATTCAGCATAGGCCTGAAACAGCTCGTCGTATTTGGGGAGCCGGTTCTCAACATGATGAACGAAGGTGCGGGCACCCACGTAGTTCAGCCGATCCAGGTGGCCGTAGAAGCGTTCGGCCAGTTGCGCCAGCGTGCCGTTGTTTTCAACTTTTGTAAGGAACTTGCGCGCTGCTTTGACCAGACTCTGGTCCTGCTCTGCCGGGAACAACCACAGAATATCGTTGGCGTCACTGAGGCTGAACGCACGTTTAACCTGAGGAAAAAATACGTGGTTGAGATCGAGCTCGTTAGACGCAACAACGGCGTAGGGAAATTCACCGGACTCGACCCTTGCCAGAATGCCCGCTGCGTCCAGCCCCTGGTGCGGCCTCCAGTTAATGGCTGGGGCTTCATCATCGCCAATGGCCAGGTGTCCGCGATGATTGCTGTCTGCAACCAGGTGCAGAGTTTTCTGGTGCAGGTCCACGAGGGATTCCGGGCGCTCGACGTCGCGGTTATAAACCACGACTGATTTGGCCTGGATGCCGTTGGCAACGGAATGAAAGCGGGAACCGAGGTCAGGCCCCGAGGGCAGCCCAGATAGGCCTATATGGGCGTAGTTCCGGTCAAGAACCGAGAGTATTTCGGAATTGTCTTCGGCTACTCGAAGCCTGAGTTCAACCCCAAGCTCTTCGGCGAACATTCGGGCCAGCTCATAGTCATAGCCAGTCTTGCCGTCACGCCCTTCGAAATAGATAGAGGGTGCAGTGCGAGTAATGACGTGCAGAACGCCTTCCGCGCGGATTTCCTGAAGGGTGCTGGGGCGTGAGCAACCGACCACCAGCAGGGCGATACAGATCACCAGTGCCTGTTTGTAAGAGGCCATCAGCCAATGCTGAACATCGTTTGGCAAGTTCTGAACTCCCTCGCAATAAGTCGATGGGTCATACGGTGTGCGTGCTGTTTCGATCACCTGAACGTAAAAGCCCATTTCAAGCCTCCCTGGCTAACCTGTATAATCTATGGTCTCTTTCACGTGGTCAAATTAATTGCTCATTATCTGTGCAAAATGATGTAAATTCAGACAGGGTCCGAAGGTCTCAGGACGCTGTATCCCCGCCTCGCTTTCGAGTATCATGGCGGCCTTTCAGTCGGCCAGCCCCCGACGAACCCGTTTCGCACACAGGTTTTGATCATGCTCGAACTTCGTGGCGCTCCAGCGCTCTCGCCCTTCCGCTCCCGTAAACTGCATTCCCGCATTCAGGAAATAGTGCCTGAGGTCGCTCATGTTTATGCGGAGTTCATGCACTTTACCGACCTGGAATCTGATCTGACGGAGTGCGACCAGGCGGTACTGGACAGGTTGCTGACCTACGGCCCAAGTGTGGCGGTGGAAGAGCCGGATGGTGTCCTTTTTCTTGTAGTCCCGCGCCCGGGAACCCTGTCACCCTGGTCCAGCAAGGCCACAGAAATTGCGCGAAACTGTGGCTTGCGGCAGATCCGGCGTATCGAGCGCGGTACGGCCTATTACGTCAAATCCAGCCGGAAGCTGAGCCTCGAGCAGCGGGAAAAAATTGCCGCCCTTTTGCACGACCGCATGACCCAGAAAGTTTTTCATGAGATGGGCGGCGCAGAGTTGCTGTTCCACACCGAAGAGCCTCGCCTGGTAAAGCGGGTGCCGGTCCTGTCCGGCGGTCGTCGGGCGCTGGTGGAGGCAAACCAGTCACTGGGGCTGGCGCTTGCCGAAGACGAAATCGACTATCTGGTGAAGTCCTTTACCCATCTTGAGCGTGACCCTACAGACGTCGAGCTGATGATGTTCGCCCAGGCGAACTCCGAGCACTGCCGCCACAAGATTTTTAACGCCTCCTGGGACATCGATGGCGAAGGGCAGCAGAAGTCTCTGTTCGCCATGATTCGCAACACTCACGAGATGAACGGCGACGGCGTGCTTTCCGCATACAAGGACAACGCGTCGGTCATCAAGGGCAGCAGGGGCGGGCGTTTCTTCCCCGATGCGGAAACCGGCACCTATCGCTATCACGAGGAAGACATTCATATCCTCATGAAGGTGGAAACCCACAACCACCCCACAGCCATCGCCCCGGCCGCTGGTGCGGCAACCGGTTCTGGCGGTGAAATCCGGGACGAGGGCGCAACCGGTCGGGGCTCAAAGCCGAAGGCCGGGCTGACCGGGTTTACCGTGTCCAACCTGAATATTCCCGGTGACAGCCAGCCCTGGGAAATCGGTTATGGCAAGCCTGAGCGCATTGCTTCGCCCCTGGACATCATGATCGAGGGGCCGATTGGCGGCGCCGCATTCAACAACGAATTCGGGCGGCCCAACCTGGCCGGTTATTTTCGCACCTTCGAAAGCTGTGTGCCTGGGGCCAATGGCGAAGAAATCCGCGGTTATCACAAACCGATCATGATCGCGGGTGGTCTGGGCAATATTCGCGCCGACCACGTGGAGAAAGGCCATATCCCGGTCGGAGCCAAGCTGATTGTTCTGGGCGGACCTTCGATGCTGATTGGTCTTGGCGGCGGTGCTGCGTCTTCCATGGATTCCGGCTCCAGTAATGAAAACCTGGATTTTGCGTCTGTTCAGCGCGACAACCCGGAAATGGAACGCCGCTGTCAGGAGGTTATAGACCGCTGCTGGCAGATGGGCGACGACAACCCCATCTGCTTTATTCACGACGTAGGGGCCGGCGGCCTGTCGAACGCCATGCCGGAACTGGTCAAGGATGGTGGCCGTGGTGGTCGGTTCGAGCTTCGTGATATCCCCAGCGATGAACCGGGCATGTCACCGTTGGAAATCTGGTGCAATGAATCCCAGGAACGCTATGTAATGGCGGTGGCGCCGGAGAATCTTGAGCGTTTCGACGCCCTGTGTCGCCGGGAACGATGCCCCTATGCGGTCATTGGCGACGCCACTGAAGAGCATCACCTGCAGCTGTCAGACTCGTATTTTGATGATAAGCCCGTGGATCTGCCGATGGACGTACTGTTCGGCAAGCCCCCGCGGATGCACCGCAGTGTAACCCGTTCTTCCTTCACCAAGCCGATTTTTGATTCCGGCAAGATAGATGTCAATGACGCGGTGGACCGCCTGCTGCGCCTGCCAAGTGTCGGCTCAAAGAGCTTCCTGATTACCATTGGTGACCGCACGATTACCGGCCTGGTGGCCCGGGACCAGATGGTCGGTCCCTGGCAGGTGCCAGTCAGCGATGTAGCGGTGACTTCGACCTCGTTTGACGTAAAGGCCGGTGAAGCCATGGCGATGGGCGAGCGCACGCCAGTTGCGGTTATTGATGCCCCGGCGTCCGGCCGCATGGCGGTGGGTGAAGTGATCACCAACATGGCGGCAGCGCCCATTGCAGCCCTGTCTGATATCCGACTGTCTGCAAACTGGATGGCTGCCGCGGGTCATCCCGGTGAAGACGAAAATCTGTACGAGACCGTCAAGGCGGTTGGCATGGAGCTTTGTCCGGCGCTTGGCATTGCCATCCCGGTCGGCAAGGACTCCATGTCCATGAAAACCGTCTGGGAAGAAGATGGCGGCGAGCAGAAAAGTGTGACGTCACCCCTATCACTGATTGTCAGCGGATTCGCGCCCGTTGTGGATGTCGACAGAACGTTGACTCCGCAACTGATGACCGATGCGGGCGATACCGACCTTATTCTCGTGGATCTGGCGGCAGGTCAGAATCGTTTGGGCGGTTCGGCATTGGCACAGGTCTATGGGCAGGTTGGTGCTGTTGCGCCCGACCTTGACGACCCTGAGGATATCAAGGCGTTCTTTGCGGTGGTTCAGGGGCTCAATGGTGACAACAAGCTTCTGGCTTACCATGACCGTTCCGACGGTGGTCTGTTTGTTACCCTCGTAGAAATGGCTTTTGCTGGCCACACTGGTATTGATATCAAGCTGGACGGCCTTGCGGAGAATGCAACTCAGATTCCCAGAGAGCTGTTCAATGAAGAGCTTGGTGCTGTGATTCAGGTGCGCCGAGAGGATACTCCCTTTGTGCTCCAGCAGTTCTCGGCAGCAGGTCTTGGCGACCACACGTCGGTAGTTGGCACCCTGAATGAGGAGGACCAGCTTCGCTTCGCGTTTGAAGGGCAGCCCGTTATTTCCCGATCCAGAGTTGAGCTCCAGAGCCTTTGGGCAGAAACCAGTTATCAGATTCAGTCCCTGCGTGACAACGCTGATTGCGCCCAGGAGGAGTTTGATAACCTGCAGGATGCCGAAGATCCCGGACTGCACGCGGAGCTGACCTTTGATCTGAACGACAACATTGCAGCACCGTTTATTCATACCGGCGCGAAACCCAGGGTTGCAGTGCTACGTGAGCAGGGCGTTAACGGTCAGGTAGAGATGGCCGCAGCGTTTGACCGCGCCGGATTCGAGTCGGTGGACGTCCACATGAGCGACCTGCTTTCTGGCAGGGTTTCTCTGGAAGACTTCAAGACCCTAGTGGCCTGCGGAGGATTCTCCTTTGGTGATGTTCTGGGCGCTGGTGAAGGCTGGGCAAAGTCGATTCTGTTCAGCGATCGGGTGAGAGACCAGTTTGCCGCATTCTTCAATCGTCAGGACACGCTGGCCCTCGGGGTCTGCAATGGCTGTCAGATGTTGTCCAACCTGCATGAACTGATTCCGGGCAGCGAAGGTTGGCCGCGTTTTGTCAGAAACCAGTCGGAACAGTTCGAAGCAAGGCTGGTCATGGCAGAAGTCGTGCCATCGCCTTCTGCCTTCATGGACGGTATGGCCGGCTCCAGAATGCCCATTGCGGTGGCCCATGGTGAAGGCCGGGTTGAGCTTTCCGGCGGGTCGTCCGCCGAGCAGCTGGAAGAGAGCGAACTGGTGGCGCTGCGTTATGTGGATAACCGGGGCCAGGTAACCGAACGGTACCCGTACAATCCAAATGGCTCGGAAAATGGCATTACCGGCGTAACAACACGGGATGGGCGGGTCACAATCATGATGCCTCATCCGGAACGGGTGTTCCGCACTTCCCAGCATTCCTGGCACCCGGACCACTGGAACGAAGATGCGCCCTGGATACGAATGTTCAGGAACGCGCGCCGCTGGTACGGATAGATTTCCAGCAAACCACGGCAAGAAGTCGGGTGGTCACAGAGCCGGTCTGAATGCACCATAAAGGTGACGCAATTCAGGCCGGTTTTTTTATATAAAATCCGGTATTTGGACTTGACGTTCCTGTTTTATGCACATTCTCGGGCACCCGCTGGTTACTGTCTGAACAAAGCGCTGGTTCCGGATTCATTTTTTTCTGGACAATATTAAGTTATTGAAAAGTATAGAGTTAATAAGATAGGGTAATTTGTCGCCAATTTAACAGAAGTGCAGCAATCGCGGGGGATAGACGAGGGTTCCCAAAATCTTTCCCCAGAGTTATCCACAGATTCTGTGGGTAAGTTGCTAACTGCTTAATCTGATCAGAATATTGGGTTTTCGGCATCCGGATCAGGAGGTGTTTTCGATGTATAAGCTTTGTTATTTCGTTCCTGAGAGTCACCTCGAAGAAACCAAGAACGCGCTTTTCGAAGCAGGGGCAGGGCGGGTCGGAGATTACGATTCCTGCGCCTGGCAGGTTCAGGGTCAGGGGCAGTTCAGGCCGCTGGAGGGCAGTCAGCCATTTCTGGGTCAGTCAGGGCAGCTTGAAACGGTTAGCGAGTACCGTGTGGAACTGGTCTGTGAAGACAATCTGATCAGGGCTGCCGTCGCAGCGCTGAAGCTGGCGCACCCCTACGAAGAGCCGGCTTATGAAGTGTTTCACATGGAAGACCTGTAACCACTGGTCTGGCTATTTTTTGCCCATCCGGTAGCGGATGTCTTCTACGTGAACCGGGTAGTGGTTGTTGCCGTGGTCTTCCAGAAAGAGCTCCAGCGTTCTTCGAACGGTAGGGAAAGAGAGCTCATCCCAGGGAATGTCATTCAGGGGAAAAAGCCGGGTCTCAAGCGACTCTTCACCAGCGCCGAAGTCCGTGCTGTTCAGGGTTGCCCGATAGAACATGTGCACCTGATCGATGTGGGGGACATGAATGACGGTATACAGATCTTCCATGGTTACTGTTGCCAGGGCTTCTTCCAGGGTTTCGCGGGCCGCCGCTTCCAGCGTGGTTTCGGAGTTTTCCATAAAGCCCGCTGGCAGGGTCCAGTAGCCATAGCGGGGCTCAATGGCCCGGCGGCAGAGCAGTACCTGGCCGTCCAGAACCGGCACGGTGCCAGCCACAATTCGCGGATTCTGGTAATGTATGGTTTCGCAGCTGACACATACATAACGGTGACGATTGTCGCCCTGTGGTATTTTTTGTTCGACCTGGTCGCCGCAGGTGCTGCAGTATTTCATTCGTTTCACCGTGAGTGGGCAAGTGTGCGTTTGTGAACGTAACTATCCGCGGTGCGGGTGTCTCATTCAAGAGTCTGATGTAAAAACGGAGCCAGAATTTGCGCGATCTACTTCACGAGCGTCTCTCAGGTTATGTGCCCAGATTATTAACGCTGGACTATCCCGAAGCGGGCGTTCTGGTTCCTGTCACCGAGGATCGAAACAATCCTGAAATTGTTTTTACGCTCAGGTCCGCAAACCTGAGCACTCATCGTGGACAGGTATCGTTTCCCGGCGGCCGGCGTGACCTGGAGGATGACTCCCTTGCGGCTACTGCGCTGCGTGAAACCCATGAAGAAATCGGGCTGCCGCCGGAGCAGGTAGAGCTGATCGCGCCGCTTAGCCAGGTGATGTCTTTGCATCAGATTCTGGTTACTCCGTACGTTGGTGTGATCCCTGGCGATCATCCGCTGACTGCAAACCCTGCCGAGATAGAAAGCATTTTTCGCGTACCCGTCAGTTTTTTTCTGGAAGACCGGCGCGAGCGTACGGATGCGCTCAGCTTTATGAATAACACGTTTCACGTGCCCTGCTACCGTTGGGAGCGGTACCAGATCTGGGGGCTGTCTGCCGTGGTTTTAGTGGATTTCCTGAACGCAGTGTATGACGCCGGCATTGACCTGCTCGAGCCGGTGAAAGGAGGCTGATATGTTTTACCAACTAGGTGATAGAAAACCTGAGCTTAACGGAGACGGCCAGTTTGTGGCCGATAACGCATCGGTGATCGGCAGCGTCCGGCTGATGGAGAAATCCAGTGTCTGGTTTAACGTGGTCATCCGGGGTGATAACGAGTGGATCACGATCGGTCCGGAAACCAACGTTCAGGATGGCTCGGTTCTCCATACGGATCCGGGGCTTGCACTGAACTTGGGTAAGGGAGTGACGGTCGGCCACAAGGTCATGCTGCACGGGTGTGACATCGGTGATTATTCACTGATTGGAATCAATGCGGTGGTGCTGAATGGCGCAAAAATTGGTAAGCATTGCCTGATCGGTGCAAACACGCTGATTCCGGAAGGCATGGAAGTGCCCGATGGCTCTATGGTCGTAGGGTCGCCAGGCAAGATCAAGCGCGAGCTGACAGACAACCAGAAGAAAATGCTGGAAATGAGTGCGGCACACTACGTCAAGAACGCGGCAAACTATGTGGAATGCCTGAAGCCCTGCGATCCCCAGGGCTCAGGGGGCTGACATGCGAAGACAGGATCGGGTGCAGTCGCCCTGCGTCAGTATCTGCGCTCTAGACGAAAACGATCTTTGCATTGGCTGTCATCGAACCAGCGACGAAATCATGAGCTGGCCAAGGTTGGACGATGATCAGCGCCGTAAAGTTCTGGAGCAGGTGGCCAAGCGGGAAGAAAAGGTGGGTCTCTGAGTTTCATCGGCAGACCCTGAGTGACTTTAAAAAAAAGACAGGAAACAGACGATGCCCCACACCTCTTTGCCGGATTCGGTAACAATTGGAACACCCCTCAAAGACAACGCGTTCCGTGTGCTTTTCTGCGGGTCCGGCGAGCTTGGCAAAGAGGTGGTGATTGAGCTGCAGCGGCTGGGAGTCGAGGTAATAGCGGTTGACCGCTATGCAAATGCGCCGGCCATGCAGGTGGCCCACCGCAGCCACGTGATTGACATGCTCGACGGGGACGCGCTGCGGTTTGTGATCGAAGCGGAAAAGCCGCACCTGATCGTCCCGGAAATAGAAGCGATAGCCACGCCGGAACTGGTCAAGCTTGAGCAAGAGGGTTACCGGGTTATCCCGACCGCAAGAGCCGTCAACCTCACCATGAACCGTGAGGGCATTCGACGCCTCGCCGCAGAAGACCTTGGCCTGGCCACGTCACCATACCGTTTTGCAGAAACCCGGGAAGACTACCTCGCAGCGGTGAGCGAGATCGGTTTGCCTCTGGTCGTGAAACCGGTCATGAGCTCCTCCGGCAAAGGTCAGAGTACGGTAAAAACCGAGGCCGATGTTGAGCGGGCCTGGGAGTACGCGCAGTCTGGTGGTCGTGCCGGTAAGGGCCGGGTCATTGTCGAAGGGTTTGTGGATTTCGATTATGAAATTACGTTATTGACCGTAAAGCATCGGGATGGAATTTCCTTCTGTGATCCGATTGGTCACCGTCAGGAAGACGGCGACTATCGGGAGTCCTGGCAGCCACAGGCCATGAGCCGGGAAGCTCTCTCGCGCTCGCGGGAAATTGCCGAAGCTGTGGTCGATAATCTTGGTGGTTTGGGTCTCTATGGCGTCGAACTGTTTGTCAAAGGAGATCAGGTCTGGTTTTCAGAGGTTTCGCCTCGGCCACATGACACCGGGCTGGTTACCCTTGTGTCGCAGGATCTTTCCGAGTTCGCTCTTCATGCCAGGGCAATACTGGGTCTGCCGATACCAGCGATCAGACAGCTGGGTCCCTGTGCATCGGCGGTGATACTGCCAGAGGGTGAGTCGGCTGAGGTTGCCTACACCGGACTTGAAAATGCACTCGCTGAGCCAGACGTTTATTTAAGGCTCTTTGGCAAACCTGAACTGAAAGGGAAGCGGCGAATGGGTGTTGCTCTGGCAAAAGGCGACACAATAGAGGATGCGCGTGAGAAAGCGGTAACGGCCGCAGGCAAGGTAATCGCCGTTTTCTGACGGTTATTTGTCGCCAATGGCAAAAACTTGCTCACGAACCGTTGACACCGACCGGCAGGGCTGTAGAATACGCATCTCTTTCGAGGGGCACGCCGCTGAGGCGGGTCAGAAATCGAAAGACAACCGTTTGAATTTATTAGAGATTCCGGTCATCGAATTTCTTCTCAAAGCGGTTGACAAGGTCGCGATTCGCTGTAGAATACGCGGCCTTGATCAGGGAACGGAAGTTCC
>NZ_SRPF01000043.1 GCF_004785685.1 Marinobacter confluentis
CAGGATGGCGGCTATTCGGTCGCCCTGAACCAGCACCGCGTGATGTTCAAGCACGATATTGGCGGGTTCAATCGGGATCAGCCAGCGGGCGTTGATCCGGATATCTGCTGCGGTGATGGTGTCTGCCGTCATTTATCCTGCCTTGTGGTCCGTTAGCGCTGGAAACTGCTTGTCAGAAACTGGAAATCAGCCCCGAAGTATAGCGACCGCCCCGCCACAGAACTACCCTGGTCGGGCCAGAAAGACCTGCCGGGGAGGGCTGAGTTGCAAGCCCGGTAGCGTTATACTGCCGCCACATTATTCTGGTTTGGAGTTC
>NZ_SRPF01000044.1 GCF_004785685.1 Marinobacter confluentis
CCAGTGGCAGCCCCTGCGAACCGAACGCCGCTTTGAATACGACAGCCACAACGACCTGATCGCCGCTGAAGATGCGGGTGGTGGCATCGAACGCTACGGCTACGACAACCATATGCTGACCAGCCGACAGCTTGCCGGTGGATACAGCTTTTATCTTGAATGGGACGAAGCCTCACCAAGCGGGCGTTGCGTGCAGCAATGGGGCGATAGTGCCCAGGTGGATACCCGGTTTGAATGGGATGACGAGAATCACACCTGCACCGTCAGCTACGTCGACGGCAGCAAGGAAATCTGGCATTACGAGGGCGGCGCCCAA
>NZ_SRPF01000045.1 GCF_004785685.1 Marinobacter confluentis
GGTTGGTACGGATATTCGGTAGCCTGCTGAGTTCGGGAGTTGCCCTCCGTTGCGTAGCCTGCGGGTGTAGTGCCTTGAGGCTTCGGGGCGGGGCCTCCCAAAAACGCTGCAAGCCCATCCGTGGGCGCTTGGGCTCCGCCATCCCTGGCTCCGCACATTTTGGGAAGCCCCGCCCCGCAGCCTCTGTTTAGACCTAGCAGATATCTCAGAGGTCAGCCAGCCTCCCCCGAACAATCTCTGAAATCCCGTCCCAGTCGCCAGCAGCGACCAGACCGCCCGGTGTCAGCCAGGTACCCCCGACGGCCGTGACGTTT
>NZ_SRPF01000046.1 GCF_004785685.1 Marinobacter confluentis
GCAGCCCTGGCGGCCGATGCTACTCCGCGTCTGCAACATGAGCCGCATAGGCGCTGGCATCCATAAGCCCGTCAAGCTCACCTTGATCTTTTAGTCTGACCCTGAACAGCCAGCCATCACCATAGGGATCTTCATTGACCAGCTCCGGCTCTTCTTCCAGAGCCTCGTTCACCTCGATGACTTCCCCTGTGACTGGGCTGAACACATCCGACGCGGATTTCACCGACTCGGCAACGCCAGCTTCCTCGCCACCATTGACCGTCACACCCACCTCGGGAACGCCCACAAAAACCAAATCGCCCAGTTGGTCCTGG
>NZ_SRPF01000047.1 GCF_004785685.1 Marinobacter confluentis
GGTCTTTCTGAGGGCACGTGGTACTTCAGCGTTCAGGCGGAAGACGATAACGGCCTGATGAGCCCACCATCTGATCTGGTGAGTAAAACTTTTCAGAGGTGAGTTTCAGAATTGAGTTTCAGAGTTGAGCACAGGCAGAACGAGAACGTTTACAGCCACTGGCAGCGCCGGTGGTTTTTTTTGGCTTTTCAACGTGGAGGCAGCATCATCGGCAGCTTCAGCTGAAATGATGAGCCCACCCAAAGCCGGGAGTCCACCGAGATGCTGCCCCGGTGCTTTTCAACCACCACGTTAACGAACGAAAGGCCCAGGCC
>NZ_SRPF01000048.1 GCF_004785685.1 Marinobacter confluentis
GTCGACAGCACCCGGTCGGAGATGTCACGGCCATGGAAACGGCTGAAGCTGATTCCCTGTTCTGCCACCTGCCGGCGCTCTTTGCGGATAGCATTGCGTTTGCGAGAGGTCAGGGCAGTCAGAAAATCCTCGAAGTCCTGGTAGCTTCTATTATTCCAGTGGAACTGGCAGCCAATCCGGTGCAGTTCTGTTTCCTGGTGCAACAGTGACTGATCAGCGGCGTCTGGAAACAGCAGGTGCCAGGAATGCACCCCCATATCGGCAATCAGGTTATCCAGCAGGGTGGGAACATCGCCGGTTTCAAGACTGGCCCG
>NZ_SRPF01000049.1 GCF_004785685.1 Marinobacter confluentis
TGGACATTGAAAAGGAAGAGAACCCCAAAGGTGACCGCGTGGTGGTCACCATGAATGGTAAATTCCTGCCTTACAAGGCCTGGTAAGTCGTAGGTTGGATTATGGCCCGGCTCAAGCGGATTGAGACCGGGCCAGGGGAACCTTCCCGACCAGGCCCACCCCCACCACCGTATGCAACTTCTCCAACTGCGCCTGCAGCATGGCAATCGGCCGCGTACCCTCGAGGGTCAGGTGGATATCCAGATGCTCGTCCAGGCTGTCAACGGCCATACTTGCAATCCGAAAACCACGGATTCGGACAACCTGGCAGAGC
>NZ_SRPF01000050.1 GCF_004785685.1 Marinobacter confluentis
GGACGACGGTGACCTGGGCGATTTCGACCTGCTCTATCTGGAGGAACAGGGCGTTCCATTAATCGAAATTGTCCATGAACTTCATCAGGACCTTCCGGACCAGACAGTTTACGTGGGCGGCATGGACCCGGATGAAGTGCTGGTGGATATGATTTTCGACGCGGTCGATTCCGAGCCTCCCTTTGAGATCGTGGGCATCGAATCCCTGGTAACCTCCCTTTCCCGCGAAGCCCTGGATGATCGACGCCGCCAACTGCTCACCGACGAAGGCCTGGAACCCCAATTTCCGGAAAACGGTGTCTACGCCCTGCT
>NZ_SRPF01000051.1 GCF_004785685.1 Marinobacter confluentis
GTAGCTGCCGGGTCTCATTCTCGTCCGAGGGCGTCATCACAACCATGTTCGGCACACAGCGCAGATAGCTGATATCGAAAGCACCTGCGTGAGTGGGGCCGTCTTCCCCAACCAGTGCGGCCCGGTCAATTGCAAAGAGCACATCGAGGTTCTGGATGGCAACGTCGTGAATCAGCTGGTCGTAGGCCCGCTGCAGGAAGGTGGAATAGATTGCGACTACCGGCTTGGCGCCGTCGCAGGCCAACCCGGCCGCCAGGGTATCGGAATGCTGTTCGGCAATGGCGACATCGAAATACCGGTCCGGGAAGCGTT